>JAEXFD010000024.1 GCA_023400405.1 Pseudomonadota bacterium | reverse complement strand
CCCGCGGGGAAATAAACGCTATGGGGGGGGCATCGCGCCCGGCCCTTCGCCAAACCCACCCCTTGATCCCCTCCCTGCGCGCAGGGAGGGGAGATGACTCACCTATAGGCCGTCAGCTCGCCCTTGTCGTCGAGCACGTACAGCGTGTTGTTGGCGACCACCGGCTGCAGCGAGATGCTGTCCTTGGTTTCGATCGTCGACGTGACGCTGCCGTCCGCCGGCGAGACGAAGACGATCTGCCCGCGGGTGTTGGCCAGGATCAGCTTGCCGCCCGCAAGTACCGGCCCCACCCAGATATAGGGATTATTCGGCTTCTTTTCGTTCTTGTAGTGCTTGAGCTGCGAGATCCAGCGCACCTTGCCGCTGGTCCGCGACAGGCACAGCAGGCGCGCATCGTCGGTCACCACGAAGATCCACTCGCCCGCCACCCACGGCGTTGCGATCCCGGCGATGTTCTGCTCCCACAGGCGCGTGCCGCTGGCGAGTTCCATCGAAACCATGCGCCCGCCCTGGCCGACGGCATAGACGCGGCCCTGGTCGATCACCGGCTCGGCATCGATGTCCGAGAGCGACGAGACCGACGTGGTCATGCTGGTGCGCGACAACACGTCGCCCCAGAGCGCGCGGCCATTCTCGTAGCGATAGGCGTTGAGCTCGCCCGAGGAGAAGCCGGCAACCACCGTGCCCTGCGCAGAGGCCGGCGCCGCGACGCCGAACACGCCCTGCGTCTCCAGGCTCCCCGATGCGGTCCAGGACACGTCGCCGGTTTCCTGCGTCATCGCGAAGAGCTGGTTGTCCTGCGTGACGACATAGAGATTGCCGTTGGCCAGCGTCGGCGCGCCGCGCAGCGGGCCACCCGGGCGCTTGCGCCAGAGTTCCTTGCCGTCCGCGGCGTTGAGCGCGACGACGTCGCCGAGCCCATTGGACGCGAACACGCGCTCGCCCTCGACGCTGACGCCGCCCCCGAAGCGGGCCTTCGGATATTCCTTGTCCTTCACCGTCGCGACGCGCCACAGCTCGGCGCCGGTATCGGCGGCAAGCGCATGAACTTCACCATCGGTATCGACGATATAGAGCCGGTTGTTGGCGATCACCGGCGCCGCGGCGAGGCGTTCCTTCTTCGACGTCTTGGCGACCGATTTCGACCAGATGCGGCTGGGCGAGGCGCCAAGCGCGAGATGGCCCATCGACTTGGCGGCATTGCCGCCCGGCTGGGTCCAGCTGTCGTTCGCCGCCGCTTCGGGCAGCAGCACTTCGACGGAAGCGAGGTTCTTGTCGGCCGTGATGTCGGTTTCCGACATCAGGATCGGAACGCGATCGCCGAGCACCGGCGTCTTCTTGCCACCGCCCTTGAACACGCCGCAGCCGCTGACCAGCGCGAGCGCCGCGACGGCCCCGGCAACCTTCAACTTGTTGTTCATCGAGCCTGCTTTTCCTTCTGATCGATCGCGTCGACGCCAAGGCCGCTGGCGAGCTGGATCACGCGCTGGCGCACCGTATCGGGCACATTGTCGCCGCCACGGGCGATCTGGGCGAAGAGCTGCGCCGCCTCGGCACGCTGCCCCTTCTTGAGGCGGGCGACGCCGACCATCTCGCCGGCATTGCCGAACCACGGCGAATCGGGCGTCGCGAGCGGGCCGAGCCGGGCGATCACGTCATCCGGCTTCAGCGTGTCGAACTCGGCGCTGGTCTGCCGCAGCAGCGCCAGGTCGCGATAGGGCTTGGGGAATTTGGTGTCCGTGGCCACCGACGCGAACTTGGCGACGGCGCCCTTGCTGTCCTTCTTCTGGAGCAGCAGATTGCCCTCGGTCAGCCGCGAGAGCGCGGCGAAGCCGTTGTCGCCGCTGGCCGCCAGCTTGTCGAGCGCAGGCATCGCCTTGGCCGGCCCGCCTTCGTCGATCGCGCGCAGCGCCGCGTCGAAATCCTCGCCGCGCTGGCCGGCGATGCTGTCGGCGCGGTGACCCAGATAGAGGAACAGCGCGAGGCCGAGCAGCGCCGCCACCACGGCGCCGATGATCCAGCGCCCGTACTTCTGCCAGATGCTCAGCATCTGGTCGCGACGATATTCCTCATCGACTTCGCGCAGGAACGCTTCGTCTGTCGTGCCGGAGGGGGGAAGCGCCAAAATCTACTCCATGCGTCTCTTGCGGGCGCGACCTTAGCCGCGCCGGCGGGAATCCGAAAGCCGCCCGGTAGCCCTTCAATCCCGCGGCGCATAGACCTGATCGGGCCCCGGAAAGGCCCGGGACCGGACATCGGCCGCATAGGTCTCAACCGCGGCGGAAATGCGGCCGGCCAGATCGTCGAACTTCTTCACGAAGCGGGGCGTGCGCTCGAACATGCCGAGCATGTCGTCGATCACCAGAACTTGCCCGTCGCATTCGGCCGAGGCGCCGATGCCGATCACCGGGCAGGAGACTGCCGCGGTGATCTCCTTCGCCAGCGTCTCGACCACGCCCTCCGCCACCACGCCGAAGGCTCCCGCCCCCGCGATCGCGCGGGCGTCGTCGAGTATCTTGGCGTGTTCGGCATTGCTGCGCCCGCGCGCGCCATAGCCGCCGAGCGTGTTGACCGCCTGGGGGGTGAGGCCGACATGGCCCATCACCGGGATGCCGCGTGCGGTGAGGAACGCCACCGTCTCGGCCATGGCCTCGCCGCCCTCGAGCTTGACGCCGGCCGCGCCGGTCTCCGCCAGGATGCGCGCGGCCGAGGCGAAGGCCTGTTCGGGGCCGGCCTCGTAGCTGCCGAACGGCATATCGACGACGACGAGCGCGTGCCAGCTGCCGCGCACCACCGCGGCGCCGTGCGCGATCATCATCTCGAGCGTCACCGGCAGCGTGGAGGGCAGGCCGTAGATCACCTGCGCCAGGCTATCCCCCACCAGCAGCACGTCGCAGTGCGGATCGAGCAACTGCGCCATCCGCGTCGTATAGGCGGTGAGCATCACGATCGGCTCCTTCCCCTTGTGATCGCGGATCGCGGGGACGGTGAGCCGCTTCATCGGCGCGGCCGTGGGATTGGCGCGGCTCGTGGCCGTGTCGAGAGTGACGTGCGACATGGCCCCTGCCCTAGCGCCCCGCGCGTCCGCTCGCCAGTGGCGGCGGACCTAAGGTCGCAGCACATTTACATCATGTTAGTTTTGCTTTACATCGAGTCGGAGATATCGAACACGATGGGAGGCAATTTTGGCATTCAAGGAAAAGATCGCCTGGATCGCATTGATCAGCACGATCCTGGTATGGGGCGGCTATTTCGGCTTCCTGCTGGTCACCGGCGCCCACCTTGCGGGCAGTCTCTACGTCGCGCTGTTCGTGGCGGCGGTTATAGCCCAGGCCGTACTGATGGTCGGCGCCGCGATCGTCACGGCAGTGCTGTCGCCGAGCGACGCGACCGCCGGCAGCGACGAGCGCGACCGCGCGATCGCCGGCCGCGCCTACGGCTTCGCCTATCCGGTGCTGCTGGCGCTCGTCCTCTGCGTCGCGGCCAGCGTCCATCTCGGCTTCCACGCGATCGGTATGGCCTATGGCATCATGGGCGCGATCGTGCTCGCCGAGATCGTCCACTACGCCGCGCAGATCGCCGGCTATCGCCGGGGCTATTGAGATGGCCTATCGAGAGAAGGCCGCCTGGCTGACGTTGATCTGCCTGGTCATCGCGCACTTGGTGGGCCTGGTGCTGGTCCTGATCGGCTTCCGGATGGGCTGGCATGGCTAAGGTCGTCAACAACGTCCGCACGCTGCGCTTCCTCGCCGGCGAAATGACCCAGGCCGAGCTGGGCGAGAAGATCGGCCTCACGCGCCAGACGGTCGCCGCAATCGAACAGGGCAGATATTCGCCGACGCTCGAAGCCGCCTTCCGCATCGCCAAAGTGTTCGGCAAGCCGCTCGACGCGGTCTTCCAATGGGAGGAAGACGGTGATTGAGCCCAAACTGCATGGAGTGAAATCCATGCCAGCCAATCGTTATGCCGGCGCAAGCTGGCATCTCCCTCAGTAACGCTGTTCCGTTGTCGCCCGGCCCGTTGGAGACCCCAGCTTGCGCTGGGGTGACGGCGCGTGGGGCCGCAATCAGCGCGCTACAGCAGCGCCTTGGCGTAGAGATCGGGCTTGAACCCGACGAGCAGCCCGCCGGGATATTCGAGCACCGGTCGCTTGATCATCGAAGGCTGGGCCAGCATCAGCGCCTGCGCCTTGGCCGCATCGATCCCCTCGCGATCCGCCTCGGGCAGCTTTCGGAAGGTCGTGCCGGCCCGGTTGAGCAGCACTTCCCAGCCGACCGCTTGCACCCACCGCGCCAGCCGCGCGGGATCGGCGCCCTCGGCCTTATAGTCGTGGAAGTCATAGGCCAGCCCCTGACCCTCGAGCCAGGCTCGCGCCTTCTTGATCGTGTCGCAATTCTTGATGCCGTACATGGTGAGCGTCACGAAGGGTCCTCTTGCGTTGCGTCGGGCCGCAGATAACTCCGTTCGGCCGGCTTGTGTATGCGGCATGGCGTGGTCCAAACATGCGCTGCCTTAGCGGAGGGAATCGTGTCGGAAGCTCCAGAATTCGAATTGCTCCACGCGAGCATCCAGCGCGTCTGGAACGAGCGCGACGATGCCGCCCGCCTCGCGGCCATCGGCGAAATCTATCACGCCGATGCGACGATCTTTGAGCCCGCGCGGGCCGTCGGCGGGCACCAGGCCATTTCGGATGTCGTGGCGGGCGTGCTTGCCGACATGCCCCCCGGATTCCGCTTCGAAATCGACGGTCCTGGCCTTGGCCACCACGGCGTCGCCACGGCGCGATGGAAGGGCGGTCCGCCGGGCGAAGTCACCGTGAGCGGCGTCGACGTTGCCCGGGCAAAGGACGGGAAGCTCATCGAGCATTATTTCTTCTTCAATCCGGCGCCGTGAGAAACCGCCCGAGCACGACCACGTCCTGCCGCTCCAGGCCCAGCGCCGCATAGAAGCCCAGCGCGTCCGCATTGCCGCCGCGCACCATCAGCTGGATCTTCGGGCAGCCGCGCGCGCGCAGCCAGGCTTCGGCGGCGGCCATCAGGGCGCGGCCGGTGCCGGAGCGGCGTTGCCCGGGCGACACGGCAAGATAATAGACCCAGCCGCGGTGCCCGTCGTCGCCGACCATCACGCTGCCGGTCAGTTCGCCTTCCGCTTCCGCGATCAGCACCGTCGAAGCCTCCTGCGCCACCGCCCGGGCGAAGTCGGCGGCCGGATCATTCCACGGCCGGGTGAGTCCCGCCGCGTGCCACAGCGCGATCACTGCCTCGGCATCCGCGTCCCCGGCCGCCCGGATCATGCCGCGCGCCGCCCGATCCGCCACAGCGTCACCGCGCCGATCAGCATCCACATCACGTTCAGCGCCGCCGAGGGGATTGCGCCGTTGACGCCGCTGTTCACGACGAAACAGGCCGCGCCGACCACGTTCATCCATTGATAGAGCGGCGAGCGGCCGTCGAGGCGGCCGTTCGAGAGCAGCAGATAGGCCACCAGAATCAGCGCCGCGCCGGTCCAGCCGACGATCTCGATCAGCAATCGCGTCTCGGTCATCGCGCGATGCAGGTCGATCCCGCCCACAAATTGGTGACCTTGCCGCCTGGCCCCGGCGCGCTGAGCAGCCCAGAGAGTTCGCCGATGCGGAATTCATGGCCGATCGACGAGTCTTCCACCTGGACTTCGCTGCCCGATTTCTCGAGCTCGGCCCGGGTGCTGCCGATGCCGATGCCGTTCATCGTGGTGAACTTGCCGTTCTCGCGCCCGTCCAGGTCCCAGCCGACGAACTTGCCTTCCTGGAAATAGAGCGAAAGGCCGTCGCGGAAGGTCGTATAGCCGAGCGCCCCCTCGCCGCAATCCTGGCTGGCCGCCTCCTCGATCGGGCTGCCCAGCGCGGCGGAGACCATCTTCACCGCCACCGCGCGCTCGACGCCGAAGCCGGCATGGTGGGTCTTGCCGCTCGCCTCGACCAGGGTGAGTTCGTCGGGCGCGAGGTCGACGGCGAGGCCGGCCGCCTCGTCGCTGGCATTGCTCGCATTGGCCTCGACGGCATTGATTGCCGGCGGCACGACGATCTCGTTGGCATTGTCGGGCGCCGCGACATTGCCGCTCGCATTCGATGCCGGCTCGCCCCCGCAGGCGGCGAGCAGCGCCAGCGGCGCGAGCGCGCACGGCAGGAATGGCTTGGCGATCATGGCTTTTCCCCCGGAACTCAACGGTCGGCATCCTCTCATTTTCGCGCGGCGCCCGCAATCTCCCGCCCCAGCGCGGCGACGGGCGCGCGGCGAAAACAATGCGCCTGATGGTCGTTCACCATCCCCACCGCCTGCATCCAGGCATAGACGATCGTCGGCCCGACGAACTTGAACCCGCGCCGCTTCAATTCCTTCGAGATCGTCTCGGAACGCGGGGTCGCGGCGTGGATGCTGTGGCCGTCGCCCTGGATCGGCGCGCCGCCGGTGAAACCCCAGCAGAACTCGGCAAAATCCTCGCCGCGCGCCTGCATGTCGCACCAGATTTGCGCGCCGCGGATCGTCGCCTCGATCTTGGCCCGGGCGCGGACGATCCCGGGGTTCGCCATCAGCCGCTCGACATCCTCGGCACCGAACGCCGCCACCTTGGCGGGATCGAAGCCGGCAAAGGCCTCGCGGAACGCCTCGCGCTTGCGCAGGATGACGATCCAGGCGAGCCCCGCCTGGAAGCCTTCGAGCATCAGCGTCTCCCAAAGCTCCCGGCCATCGCGGACGGGAACGCCCCATTCGGCATCGTGATAAGCGCGGTTGAGCGGATCGCTCACGGCCCAGGCGCAGCGTTGCAGGTCGTCGGTCATTTCGTGGTCACCCTCACCCTTCCGGCGCTTCGCGCCTCCCTCCCTCTCCCAATGGGAGAGGGAAGGGGCCCGCCGCCGCAGGCGGTGGGAAGGGTGAGGGTGATCCATGTGATCATCGCACCACCTCCCCCACCCGCACTTCGCCCAGCCCCAGCCAGGCCGCCATCCGATCGAGCTCAAGCCCCAGCCGCTCCATCGTCTCCGTCGGTGCGCCCGGCTCCAGCGTCACGCGGTGCGCGAGCAGCCGGCCGTTCTGGCGATCGGCCTTGAGGTCCACCCGCGCCACCAACGCCTCGTCCAGCAGGAAGGGCAGCACGAAATAGCCGTGGGTGCGCTTGTCCGCCGGCACATAGATTTCGATCCGGTAGCGGAAGCCGAACAGCCGCTCGGTGCGGCTCCGCTCCCAGACCAGCGGATCGAACGGCGCAAGCAGCGCGGCACCCGGCACCCGGCGCGGCATCCGCGCCTCACGGTGTAGCCAGGCCTTCTGGCTCCAGCCCTGCACCCGCACCGGGACCAATACGCCCGCCTCTTCCAGAGCCGCGATCGCAGGGTCGCCCTCGCCGGGCCTCAAACGGAAATAGTCGCGCAGATCGACCGCGGTCGCGACGCCTAGCGCCCGCGCGCTATGCTCGATCAGCGCCTGTTGCGCGGTCTCGGCGTCGGGCGTCGGCAGGGCGAGCACATCGGGCGGGATGACCCGTTCGGGCACGTCATAGACCCGCTCGAAGCTCGCCCGCCGCGTCGCGGTGGTGATCTTGCCTGACCAGAACAGCCATTCGAGCGCCTGTTTGGCGGCGCCCCACTCCCACCAGCCGCTGCGCCCCTTCTCGAAGTCGGATGCCGCGAGCGGACCTTCCGCAGCGATTCGCGCGAGCACCGCCTCCGCCTCGCCGCGCCGCTCGCCGGCAAAGCGGCGCAGGCCCTGCCAGCCGATCTCGCCGCGCTCGGCCCGCGCCATCCGCCAGCGCAGCAACGGGTGGACGTCCATCGGCAGCAGCGAAGCTTCATGCGCCCAATATTCGAACAGCCGCCGATGCCGCTTCGGCCCCCAGGCGTCGCGTTCAAGCAGCGCCCGGTCATAACCGCCAAGCCGCGAAAAGGCCGGCAGATAGTGCATCCGCGCCAGCACGTTGACGCTGTCGATCTGGAACAGCCCCAGCCGATCGACCGTGCGGCGGAGATGCGCGGCGCGCACCGGCTCGGGATGCCGCGCGCCGAAGCCCTGCGCCGCCAGGAAGATGCGCCGCGCCTGTTTGAGGGAAAGGCTTTGGGTCAGGACCAATGCTCCAGCGGGAGGTCCGCAAGCGCCAGAGTCCAGGGATGCCGGCGATTCTCATAGACCGAGACGGCGGGCGGCGGGAAAGCCGGGTCGGCAAAGGCGCCGACCGGCACCGCGAGGAATTCGGGCATTTCGCGGAACGTCCAATAGACGATCGCGCTGCAGGTGGCGCAAAAATGGAAGGTCGCCGTGCCGCCGTCGTCGCCGGTCCGACTCCAGGTCCGGCTTTCGCCCGTGATCGTCACCGCCGCGCGCGGGAAGCGCGCCTGCGCCGCAAAGACGCTGCCGGTGCGCTTCTGGCATTCGAGGCAATGGCAGATCGAAACGCGGACCGGCTCGCCCTCAGCCTTGAGCCTGAGTTGGCCGCAGCTGCAAGAGGCCGCCCGAATTGCCATGAACCCCTCCCCGCCAGCGGAACATAACGGGTACTTTAACGGGTTTTCGCTTCGATTCAATCGTCCCGCGCGGGTTCACGGACAGCACCATCGGCCGCCGCGTCCTATCAGGCATGCGCCTCCCGCCAGTGGGGATGGGTGACATAGGCGGTCAAGGCGCCCTCGTCATGCGCGCGGATGGTCACCGCCTCGCCCTTGGGCATATGGACGATCTCGCCCGGCCCGGCGACGACCGTGTTCGAGCCGCTGGTGACCGACAGCCGGCCTTCGAGGACGATCATCACATCGTCGACCGCCATGGTCTCCGACAGGCTCTGGCCCGGCCCGTAGCGGCCATAGCCGATCGTGATCGGCGCGCCGTCGCGCTCATCGACCAGATTGCCGACGAAGATGTCCGCGTCCTGTCCGGGAGAACGCTCCAGCACGGCATCGGCGATCGAGAATTTGCGAACCTGCATCTTCATGCTCCGGTGAAGTGGGAGCAGAAGGTACCGACGTTCAGCGCGGAAGTTCCCTCACTCCCACTCGATCGTCCCCGGCGGCTTCGACGTATAGTCGTAGACCACCCGGTTGACCCCTCGCACCTCGTTGATGATCCGCGTCGCGACATGCGGCAGGAAGCCGCCGGGGAATTCGAATGCCTCGGCGGTCATCCCGTCGATCGACGTCACCGCGCGCAGGCCGAGCACCGAATCATAGGTCCGCCCGTCGCCCATCACGCCCACGGTGCGCACCGGCAGCAGCACCGCGAAGGCCTGCCAGATCGCGTCGTAGAGCCCGGCGTTGCGGATCTCCTCGAGATAGATCGCATCGGCCTTGCGCAGGATGTCGCAGCGTTCCTTGGTGACTTCGCCCGGAATGCGGATCGCCAGCCCCGGCCCCGGGAAGGGATGCCGGCCGACGAAGATGTCCGGCAAGCCGAGCTCGCGGCCCAGCGCGCGCACTTCGTCCTTGAACAGCTCGCGCAGCGGCTCGACGAGCTTCATGTTCATCCGCTCGGGCAGCCCGCCGACATTGTGGTGACTCTTGATCGTCACGCTGGGCCCGCCGGTGAAGCTCACGCTCTCGATCACGTCGGGATAGAGCGTGCCCTGCGCCAGGAAATCCGCGCCGCCGATCTTGCGCGCCTCTTCCTCGAACACGTCGATGAAGGTCTTGCCGATGAACTTGCGCTTGGCCTCGGGATCGGTGACCCCGGCGAGGCCGTTCAGGAACAGCGTCTCGGCGTTCACATGGACGAGCGGGATGTTGTAAGCCCCTCGGAACAGGCTGACGACCTGATCCGCCTCGCCGCTGCGCATCAGGCCGTGATCGACGAATACACAGGTCAGCTGCTCGCCGATCGCCTCGTGGATCAACACCGCGGCCACCGCGCTGTCGACGCCGCCCGAAAGCCCGCAGATCACCTTTCCGCTGCCCACCTGCGCGCGGATCTCGGCGATCTTCGCGGCTCGGAACTCGGCCATCGACCAATCGCCGGCCAGCCCGCAGACATGGCGGACGAAGTTCGAGAGCAGCCGCGCGCCGTCGGGGGTATGGACCACCTCCGGGTGGAACTGCATCGCATAATAGCGCCGCTTGTCGTCCGCGATCACCGCGAAAGGCGCGCCCGGGCTTGCCGCGACCGGGCGGAAGCCGGGGGCCAGCGCGGCGACCTTGTCGCCATGGCTCATCCACACCTGGTGTCGATCGCCCTCGGCCCACAGCCCGTCGAACAGCTCGCAGCCATCCTCGATCTCGATAAAGGCACGGCCGAACTCGCCGCTGTCGCCCAGCACGACCTCGCCGCCGAGCTGCTGCATCATCACCTGCTGGCCATAGCAGATCCCGAGCACCGGCAGCCCCGAATCGAAAATCTCCTGCGGCACCCGCGGGCTACCCTCGTCGAGGACCGAGGCGGGTGACCCCGAGAGGATCACGCCCCTCGGCTTCATCCGCGCGAACGCCTCGGCGGCGGCAGTAAACGGTGCGATCTCGCTATAGACCCCCGCCTCGCGCACGCGGCGCGCGATGAGCTGAGTCACCTGGCTGCCGAAATCGACGATCAGGATGGAATCGGAATGCTGGAGCGTCATGGCCGGCCGATAATTAGCCAGCCCTGTGCTGTAAAGCCGCGCGTCGAGCGGAGCGGACCTCGTCCACTCGGCGCGCGATCAATCCGGCGACGCGACGTCAGTTCGTCTTCACCTCGAGCCCCGTCCACTTCGCCGCGAATGCCCACAGATCCGCCGCTTCCTCGATGATCTTGTCGGTCGGCTTGCCCGAGCCATGGCCAGCGCGCGTCTCGATGCGGACGAGATGGGGCTCGTCGCCGATCTGGGCATGCTGGAGCGCGGCGACATATTTGAAGGTATGCCCCGGTACGACGCGGTCGTCGGTGTCGGCCGTCGTCGCCAGGATCGCCGGATAGGTCACGCCGCTCTTGATGTTGTGATAGGGCGAATAGGTATAAAGCGTGCGGAAATCGGCTTCCTTCGAGGGATAGCCATAATCATCGACCCAGTAGCGCCCGGCGGTGAACCGGTCGAAGCGCAGCATGTCCATCACCCCTACCGCGGGCAGCGCCGCGGCGAACAGGTCGGGCCGCTGGTTGACCACCGCGCCGATCAGCAGTCCGCCGTTCGAGCCGCCCTGGATGGCGAGCTGGTTCTTGCCGGTGATGCCTTCCTTGATCAGATATTCGCCGGCCGCGATGAAATCGTCGAACACGTTCTGCTTGTTCGCCAGCCGCCCGGCATCGTGCCACGCCTTGCCATATTCGCCGCCGCCGCGGATGTTGGCGAGGACGAACACCCCGCCCTGCTCCAGCCAGGCAAGCCGCGAGGACGAGAAGCTCGGCGTGTACGAGATGTTGAACCCGCCATAGGCCCAGAGCAAAGTCGGCGCCGGGCCGGTCGTGGTCTTCTTGCGGACGATGAACATCGGCACCCGGGTGCCGTCCTTAGACGCGTAGAAGCGCTGCTCGACCTGATAATCCTCGGGCTTGAACTCCAGGCTCGGCCGCGCCCAGGGCGTGCTGGTGCCGGTCGCCAGATCGTAGCGATAAATCGTCGTCGGCTCGTTGAAGCTCGTATAGGCGTAGAAGGTCTCGGGATCGTCGGGCTCGCCGCCAAAGCCCGAGGCGGTGCCGACGCCGGGCAGCTTGACCGGGCCGATCGTGCTGCCGTCGAGCTTGTAGCGGCGCACCTC
Source organism: Pseudomonadota bacterium (assembly GCA_023400405.1). Classification (GTDB taxonomy): domain Bacteria; phylum Pseudomonadota; class Alphaproteobacteria; order Sphingomonadales; family Sphingomonadaceae; genus Sphingomonas. The sequence goes on along the minus strand of JAEXFD010000024.1, from coordinate 41,813 downwards.
GGTCTTGGCGTCGACCAGATAGCTGGCGAGCAGCTGGCCGCCGACGATCGCCGCGCCTTCCAGCGTCGCCTTGTCCTCAGGGACGAGATCGGTCGTGGCCGGCGTCGCCGCGGCGACGTCCATCGTCACCACCTTCATCCGCGGCGCGCCCTTGTTGGTCGTCCAGTAGAATTTGGTGCCGACATTGCCCGCCAGGCTCCAGCTGTTCTCCAGCCCGGGCACGATCACGCGCGGTTTCATCGCCGGATCGTGCAAGTCGATCAGCGTGATCTGGTAGCGATCGTCGGTGCCCTCGCTGGTGGTGATCACCATCCAGCGGCCGTCATCGGTGATCTGGGCGTAGTGGCTCCACTTGGGATGATCGGGGGTCTCGTAGACCAGCCGGTCGCTCGCCTCGGGCGTGCCGAGCTTGTGGAAATAGACTTTGTGGTTCTCGTTGAGCGCCTGGTATTTGGCGTCGGCGGAGACATCGGGATAGCGCGAATAGAAGAAGCCGCTGCCGTCCTTTGCCCAGACGGCGCTGAGCCCGAACTTCATGCCGTGCACGCTGTCGCCGGTGTCCTTGCCGGTGGCGACGTCGAGCACCTTGGCGGTGCGCCAATCGGTTCCGCCGTCCTGGATCGCATAGATCAGATGCTTGCCGTCTTCGGACGGCGCCCATTCGGAAAGCGCGGTGGCGCCGTCCTTCGACCAGCCGTTCGGATCGATCAGCACCCGGCCCTCGCCGCCAAGCGAATCGCGCACGAACAGCACCGCCTGGTTCTGCAGCCCCGAATTGTGCATGTAGAAATAGCGGCCGCCCTTCTTCTGCGGCACGCCGAACCGCTCGTAATCGAACAGCTGCTTGATCCGCGCGCGGAACCAGTCGCGGCCCGGCAGCGTCGCCAGATAGGCATCGGTGACCTTGTTCTCGGCCGCGACCCAGGCCGCCACTTCGGGATCGGTGCGCACGTCGTTCTCGAGCCAGCGATAGGGATCGGCCACCTTCACCCCGAACTGTTCCTCCACCACGTCGACACGGCGAGTCTCGGGATAGGCGGGCTTGGTCACGTGGGTCTCCGACTGGGTCTGGGCGAAAACGGGGGTGGCGAGCAGCAGCGGCAGGATCAGGGCACGGCGCATCGAGGGGCTCCGATGAGGGAAGCCCCGTTCTTATCGCCGATGGCCGAACGCACAAGCGCCTCAGGAGAACCCAAATCCGGTCGTGAAGACCGCCCAGCCCACCGCGCCCAGCGGCGCCAGCGCCACGGCGGCGGAAAGCCAGGCGCCAAGTCGAGAGGAATGTCTTTGCATCGGGGGAATGTGGGGATCGCGGTCGCGCGCGCCAGCGAAGGAAAAGTTTCGACCCCGAAACAGCAACTCGGGCGCCCACGAAAAAGGGCGGCCACGCCATCGCGCGACCGCCCCTTCCTATCCGGTTCGAAGCCGATCAGGCCGCGACGTCGAAATCCTCGTCGCCCAGCACCGGGCCCGAATCCTGGCCCTTGGCCGAGACGTCACGGTCGACGAACTCGATGACCGCCATCGGCGACGCGTCCGAAGCGCGCGGGCCGGCCTTGATGATGCGGGTATAGCCGCCGTTGCGACCGGCATAGCGCTCGGCCAGCACGTCGAACAGCTTCACCAGCTGCGCATCGTCGAGCAGACGCGCATGCGCCAGGCGGCGGTTCGAAAGGCCGCCCTTCTTCGCAAGGGTGATCAGCTTCTCGACATAGGGGCGAAGCTCCTTCGCCTTGGCGAGCGTGGTGGTGATCTGCTCGTGCTTGATCAGGGCCGCGGCCATGTTGCGGAACAGGGCGGCGCGATGGGCCGAGGTACGCTGCAGCTTACGGCCGCCGACGCGGTGACGCATGGTCTACTTCCTTCGTTCGTCCGGAACCCGTATCAGGCAGTTCCGGCCAGGCGGTGCGAACGGGCCACCGCCCAAAACCCTTTGCGCTTTCGCGAGAAGGCGCGCCAAAAGCCGATTCCGCGAGGAAAGTCAAGCTAAGGCGCCCTAGAGCAAGTAGACGACCACGTAACGCGCCACGAGCGCGAGCATCACCGCGCGCGCCCAGCGATTGTCCGGCACGAACATCGCCGCGAGCATCAGCAGGGCGAGCACCAGCGTAAGCCCGAGCGCCAGGGGGCGGAACAAGTGCGGGGCGAGCGCCGGCAGGCTGGCATAGAAGCCGAGCTGGCACAGCAGCAGCGCGAACATCACGCCGATCACGATGCGGCGGACGCGGAAGAAATGGGCGTCGAAATCGGGTTGCTCGTCCACGGAGCGCGGGAAGACGAGGTGCGCGGCGAGATAATAGGCACTGGCGAAAACCGTGATCGCCATCAGCGCCTTGCCCGAGACGAGGACGAGGTCGCGCACGACCCAAGCCGCCTGCCAGAAGGACAGCAGGTCGAGCAGCACGAAGGCGCCGAGCAGCGGCGTCAGCCAGCCGATGCGGATGGCGGAATCAGGCCGCAACCGGGCATCGATCGCGCGAGCAAGGCCGCCGAGCACTTCGGCGATGGAAAGGCCGAGCAGCAGTCCGAACAGCGCGAAGATGAACTAGAAATCCGACATGCCGCGCCCCCAGCCCGAACGTTAGACTCCTAAGTTCCCCGGCGAAGGCCGGGGCCCAGCTCCCACGAAGTCGAAGCGACGGGACACCATCGAGACCGTTGGCAGCTGGGCCCCGGCCTTCGCCGGGGAACAGTTCCTTTCAGACCACCATCGCGACCAGGACCTGGCTTCAAACCAGCCGCGACTGGCGCACCGCCGCTTCGATGAAGCTCGCGAACAGCGGGTGCGGATCGAAGGGCTTGGACTTCAGCTCCGGATGGAACTGCACGCCGACGAACCAGGGATGGTCCGGCCGCTCGACGATTTCGGGCAGCGCGCCATCGGGCGACATGCCGGAGAAGACCAGTCCGCCATGTTCGAGCACCGGCTTGTAGTGAGTGTTGACTTCGTAGCGGTGGCGGTGGCGCTCGCTGATCTCGTCGGCGCCGTAGATCGACGCGACCACGCTGTTGCCGCCCAGCTTGGCGCGATAGGCGCCGAGCCGCATGGTGCCGCCCAGATCGCCGCCCTCCTCGCGCTTCTGGATCCCTTCCGCGGTCATCCATTCGGTGATCATGCCGACGACAGGCTCCTGGGTCGGGCCGAATTCGGTGGTCGAGGCATCGGCGATGCCCCCTGCCCGCGCGCCTTCGATGCAGGCCATCTGCATGCCGAGGCAGATGCCGAAGAACGGCACGCCGCGCTCGCGGGCGAACCGCACGCCGGCGATCTTGCCCTCGCTGCCGCGCTCGCCGAAGCCGCCCGGCACCAGGATGCCGTGCATCGGCTCGAGCGCCGCGGTGATCTCTTCCTCGTCGTCGCCTTCGAAGAGTTCCGCGTCGAGCCAGCGGATGTTGACCTTCACGCGGTTGGCGATGCCACCATGGGTCAGCGCCTCGGTGAGCGACTTATAGGCGTCGGGAACGCCCATATATTTGCCGACGACACCGATCGTGACTTCGCCCTCGGGATTTTCGAGGCGCGCGACGATCTCCTCCCAGCGCCCGAGATTGGGCGCGTCGCCCGGCTCGATCCCGAAGGCGCGGAGCACTTCGACGTCGAGGCCCTCGCCATGATATTGCAGCGGCACGGCGTAGATGCTCTTCGCATCGAGCGCGGGGATCACCGCTTCGGTCCGCACGTTGCAGAATTGCGCGATCTTGGCGCGCTCGCCCGCGGGCAGCGGCCGCTCGGCGCGGCAGACCAGCACGTCGGGCTGTACGCCCAGCGCCGCGAGCTCGCGCACGCTGTGCTGGGTCGGCTTGGTCTTGAGTTCGCCCGCCGCCGCGATGAACGGCACCAGCGTCACGTGGATGCTCACCGTCTGCCCGCGGCCGAGATCGTTGCGCAGCTGGCGAATCGCCTCGATGAACGGCAGCGATTCGATGTCGCCCACGGTGCCGCCGATCTCGCACAGCACGAAATCCAGATCCTCGGTTTCCGCCTGGGCGAAGGCCTTGATCGCATCGGTGACGTGCGGGATCACCTGGACGGTGGCGCCGAGATAGTCGCCGCGGCGCTCGCGCTCGATGATCGTCTTGTAGATGCGGCCCGAGGTGACGTTGTCCGCCTGGCGCGAGGCGACGCCGGTGAAGCGCTCGTAATGCCCCAGGTCCAGGTCGGTCTCGGCGCCGTCGTCGGTCACATAGACTTCGCCATGCTGGTGCGGCGACATCGTGCCGGGATCGACGTTGAGATAGGGATCGAACTTGCGGATGCGGACTCGATAGCCCCGGGCCTGGAGCAGCGCCGCGAGGCTAGCCGCCATGAGACCCTTGCCGAGCGAGGAGACCACGCCGCCGGTGATGAAGATGTACCGCGCCATGGGAGAAAACGCCTAACGTGTTTGGACGCGCGCAGACAAGCGTCCGAATCCGGACCTGCGCAGTTTTTTGCGGATAAAGCCGGCCCGAAGGGCCGGCGCGTTACTGGGCGAGCGGGATCGAGGAATTGCCCGGCGCACCGCTGGCAGCGGGCGCCGGCGCCGCCGGTGCGCTCGAATTGCCGCCGGCGAAGGGCACGGCGTTCGCCGGGGCCTGGGTCGGCAGGGCTTGCGGTGCGGCCGGAGCACGCTGAAGCGTGGTATCGATCGCGGCCGAGTGGCGAGTCGCCGCCAGCACGGCGAGCAGGATCGACATCGCAATGAACGCCGTGGCGAGGATCGCCGTGGTGCGCGTGAGGAAATCAGCCGCGCCGCGTGCCGACATCAGGCCTGCGGGGCTGCCGCCCGAGGTCAGGCCGCCGCCTTCCGAACGCTGCATGAGGATCACGGTGACCAGAAGGGCCGCGATGATGGCCTGTACGACGAGCAGGAAGGTGAACATGAAACGTGCCGAACCTCTTGAGAAAGGCGGCACATAGGGGAGCGACCCGCCGCGATCAACCTCCGCCGCGCCCGGCCCCCACCGGCCGCCATGCTCAATATTCGTGTAACATTGCGCCCTCGCACTGAAACCCGAGGGCGTGCAGCGCGTTAGAGCCAGGTATCCCCCAGCGTATCGGGGACGTAACAACAGAGTAAAAAGCCGTGAATGCGATGACGGACACCTCGCTTTCCTCCTGGAAAAATACTCTGATCGATTACGTTCGGTCGGGCGAGCCCGACCTGACCAATCGCCAGATGGCACTGCTCCTTCTCGTTTATCTCGAGCCCGGGCCGCACACGGTGCGCGGCCTGGCGCGGGCGCTGAACGTTTCGAAGCCGGTCGTCACGCGCGCCTTGAATCGTCTGGGCACGCTCGGCTATCTGCGCCGCCAGCGCGACGATACCGACAAACGCAACATCTTCGTCGCCAAGACCGCGGAAGGGGCAGAGTTTCTTGCAGAATTCGGGCATTTCCTCGCTGGCGACGAGCCAGTCGCCCGCAGGGCCAACGCGTAAGCGCTTCGCGCTGAAGGGCCGCTCGGCAGCCTTCGACCCGCATACCGATGCCGTTCGCAGCGATCTTGCGGACGTGCGCCTGGCGGAACGTGTCTTCGCGCCGCATTATGCGGCGCCAATGCCGCGCAAGCTGGTCGCGGACGCGCAGCTGCGTGCGGGCACCGCCGCCGATTCGGAAGTACTCGCCGAACTCGTGCGTGGCGATGTCTTCGAAGTGCTTGAGCTCACCACTGCCCGGGCCTGGGGTTCCGTCCCCGGCCGCGGGCTCGTCGGCTACATTCCCGCAAGCGCGCTCGAACGGTCCGGCCAATGAGCATTCGCGTCTTCATCGACGGTGCCGTGGGCACCACCGGCCTGGAGATTCGCGAGCGGCTGGACGGTCGCGCCGGGATCGAGCAGATCATCCTCGACGATCAGGACCGCAAGGATCCGGCGAAGCGCGAGGACGCGCTCAATTCGGCCGATTTCGTGATCCTCTGCCTGCCCGACGATGCGGCACGCGAAGCGGTGCAGATGATCCGCGCGGCCAAGGTGCGGGTGATCGACGCCTCGACCGCGCACCGCGTCGCCGACGGCTGGACCTATGGCTTCGCCGAGCTCGAACCCGGGCAGATGGCGGCGATCGCCGAATCGACTCGGGTGTCCAATCCGGGTTGCTATCCCACCGGGTTCCTTGCCCTGGTTCGCCCGCTGGTCCGCGCCGGCCTCGTGCCGCATGATTATCCACTCAGCGTCAACGCCACGTCGGGCTATTCGGGCGGCGGCAAGGCGATGATCGCCGAGTTCGAGGCGGCCGCGGCCGATGGCGGGGCGCCCGCCTTCCGTCCCTATGCGCTCTCGCTGGCGCACAAGCATGTGCCCGAGATGACCAAGCATGCCCGGATCGCGCATCCGCCGATCTTCCAGCCGGCGGTCGCCAATCTTTATCGCGGCATGCTGGTGGAAGTGCCCCTTCCCCTTCATGCCTTCAGCCGCCGGCCCTCGATCGAAGCGCTCGAGAACGCGCTGCGCGATGCCTACAAGGATTTCCCGCTCGTCCGCGTCCTGCCGGCCGATGTCGCCACCGTGGCGATCGAGGAAGACGCCGGCACCGATCGGCTCTCGGTTCGCGTCTTCGGCAATGCCGAGACGGGCCAAGCCCGGTTGGTCGCGACGCTCGACAATCTCGGCAAGGGAGCAGCGGGCGCGGCGGTGCAGAACCTGAACATCATGGCCGGGTTCGAACCGACCGCCGGGCTGGTGCTTTAGCACCGGTCGTCGGTTAGTCGCCCAAGCCGGCGCGCGCGGCCTTGATCTTTGGGCACCTTTGGTGTCTCGCGGAGCGGAAACGAACCTGAGAGGCATTTCATGCGACAGCCCGTGGGCAAATTGCTGCTGTTCGGCGCCACCGGAGACCTTGCGCAGCGGATGCTGCTCCCGTCGCTCTATGGCCTCCATGCCGACGGCCTGCTGCCACCGGGCCTGACGATCACGGGGACGGCCCGCTCCGACAAGGACGATGCGAGCTATCGCGAATTTGCCCGCGAGGCGCTGGAACATTTCCTGCCGGCCGACCGGAAGGACGACAACGCTGTCGTCAGCTTCCTCGATCGCCTTCACTACCAGCCGCTGGATGCATCGAAGACGGACGGGTTCGGCGCGCTCGCCGAGAAGCTCGGCGACATCTCCGGTGGTCTCGCCATCTTCCTTTCTACCGCACCCTCGCTGTTCGGCCCGACGATCAAGGGCCTCGAGTCGGCCGGCCTCACCGGTGCCAACGTCCGCATCGGCCTCGAAAAGCCGCTCGGCTTCGACCTGAAGTCGAGCCGCGAAGTGAACGATGAGGTTGCCGAGACCTTTCCCGAGGACCGGACTTTCCGAATCGACCATTATCTCGGCAAGGAGACGGTGCAGAACATCCTGGCGCTGCGCTTCGGCAATTCGCTGTTCGAGCCGGTGTGGAACGCCCAGGGCATCGATCACGTCCAGATCACGATTTCCGAAACCGTCGGCCTCGAAGGGCGGGCGGGCTATTACGACGACGTCGGCGCGCTGCGGGACATGGTGCAGAACCATATGCTCCAGCTGGTCGCGCTGATCGCGATGGAGCCCCCGGCGCGCTTCAACGGCACCGCGATCCGCGACGAGAAGGTCAAGGTTCTGCGCTCGCTGCGCCCGATCAGCGGCAGCGAGGTGCCGAACCTCACCGTCACCGGCCAATATGGCGGCGGCGCGATCGACGGCGAGATCGTCCGTTCCTACGACACCGATCTCGAAAAGCCGTCCGACACCGAGACGTTCGTCGCGATCAAGGCACATGTCGACAATTGGCGCTGGCAGGGCGTGCCCTTCTATCTGCGCACCGGCAAGCGGCTCGCCGAGCGGCGCAGCGAGATCGTCATCCAGTTCAAGCCCGTGCCGCACTCGATCTTCGCCGATCGCGGCGGCGCGCTCCAGCCCAACACGCTGGTGATCCGCCTCCAGCCCGAAGAATATATCGAACTGCTGGTGATGGCGAAGCAGCCCGGGCTCGATCGCGAGGGCATCCGCCTGCGCGAAGTGCCGCTCAAGCTCAGCCTCGAGCATGAGTTCGCGGGCACGCGGCGGCGCATTGCCTATGAACGGCTGCTGCTCGACCTGATCGAGGGCGATCCGACGCTGTTCGTCCGCCGCGACGAGGTCGAGGCGCAATGGGAATGGATCGATTCGATTCGCGAAGGCTGGAAGACCGCCGGGATGAAGCCGAAGCCTTATGCCTCGGGCAGCTGGGGCCCCTCCGCCTCGGTCGCGCTTACCGAGCGCGACGGCGTGACCTGGAACGAGTGACGACCATCACCCCTCTCCCGCTTTCGCGGGAGAGGGAGGTCCCGCCAAAGGCGGGAGGGTGAGGGCCCTTCCTGTCTGCTCGGCGCGTTAGAGAAGAAGAATTGCCCTCACGCCGTCCTCTCCCGCCAAAGCGACAGGGGGAGAAGAAGATTCAGGAGCTTGCATGACGACCGAAATCGAATGGTGGGACTATGACGATGCCGACGAGATGGCCGAAGCCGTCGCGGGCGATATCGGCTTCGTCATCGAAAGCGCGATCGACGCGCGCGGCGCGGCCGTGATCGCGCTCGCCGGCGGCAAGACGCCGCTGCCGATCTACGAAAAGCTCGCCAAGGCCAAGATCGACTGGAAGCGCGTGACCATCGTCCCCGGCGACGATCGCATCGTTCCGCTCGGCGACCCGCTGTCGAACGTCACGGCGATCGGCAAGGTATTCATTCCCAAGGGTGCGCGGGTGATCCCGCTCGTCTCGGACAAGGCGCCCGACTACAAGGCTGCCGGACGCGCTGCCGATGCGCTGCTCCAGGACGTGCACTGGCCGCTCGATCTCTGCCTGCTCGGCGTCGGCGGCGACGGCCATTGCGCCTCGATCTTCCCGGGCCCGGACTATGACGAGGCGTTGAACGGCCCCAAGGAGCGCCGCGCGCTGGGTGTGATGCCCGATCCGCTGCCGCCCGAGGCGCCGGTCGCCCGCGTGACATTGAGCCGCGCCGCGATCGTCTCGGCCCGCGCGCTGATGATCGCCGCAACCGGGCAGGCGAAGAAGGATGTGCTGGAGGCGGCGATCAAGCAGGGCGCGTCGTCGAGCTATCCGGTCGGCCGGGTGCTGGCGGATGTCGAGCTGCCGGTGGACATTCACTGGGCGGCTTGAGCCCGACAATCCCGTTCGTGCTGAGCTTGTCGAAGCACCGTCTCTCCTGACGACGGGAGTCTCTAGAAGAACCGCCCTTCGACAAGCTCAGGGCGAACGGATTTGGAACGATGGCAAACCTCCACCCCGAACTCGCCGCGGTCACCGATCGCATCGTTCAGCGTTCCAAGTCCGGCCGTGCCGCCTATCTCGCGCTGATCGAGCGCGAGCGCGCCTCGGGCAACGATCGGCCGAAGCTCGGCTGCGCCAATCTCGCCCATGCCTATGCCGGCACCGAGGAACAGCGCGACGAGCTCAAGGCCGGGCACCGCATGAACATCGGCATCGTCACGGCCTATAACGACATGCTGTCGGCGCACGCGCCCTATTATCGCTATCCCGAGCAGATGAAGGTCTGGGCGCACGAGGCCGGGGCGACGGCCCAGGTCGCGGGCGGCGTGCCCGCAATGTGCGACGGCGTCACCCAGGGCTATCAGGGCATGGAACTGTCGCTATTCAGCCGCGACACGATCGCGCTCTCCACTGCCGTCGCCCTCTCGCACCGCACCTTCGAAGGCGCCGCGCTGCTCGGCATCTGCGACAAGATCGTCCCCGGCCTGCTGATCGGCGCGCTGCGCTTCGGCCACCTGCCGATGCTGCTGATCCCCGGCGGGCCGATGCCCACCGGCATCGCCAACAAGGAAAAGGCCCGCGTCCGCGAGCTCTATGCCGAGGGCAAGGCCAGCCGCGACGAACTGCTCGATTCGGAGATCGCCGCCTATCACTCGAAGGGCACCTGCACCTTTTACGGCACCGCCAATTCGAACCAGACGATGATGGAGGCGATGGGCCTCCACATCCCCGGCGCCGCCTTCGCCCAGCCGCGCACACTGCTGCGCCAGGAGCTCACCCGCGCCGCGGTCCACCGACTCGCCGCGATCGGCTGGAACGGCGAGGATTATCGCCCGATCGGCCATGTCGTCGACGAACGCGCGATCGTGAATGCGGCGGTGGTGCTGCTCGCCACGGGTGGCTCGACCAACCACCTCATCCATTTGCCCGCGATCGCCCGATCGGCCGGGATCTGCATCGATTGGGAGGATTTCGATCGGCTGTCGCGGATCGTGCCCCTGCTCGCCCGCGTCTATCCGAACGGCTCGGCCGATGTGAACGGCTTCGAGGCGGCCGGCGGCCCGACCTTCGTGATCCGCGAGCTGCTCCGCGGCGGGCTGATGCACGGCGATGCCCTGACCGCCGGTGCCGCCAGCATGGCCGACTATGCCCGCCAGCCCGATATCGAGGGCGAGGCGCTGGTCTGGCGCGAGCATCCCGCCCGCTCGTCCGACGAATCGATCGTCGCCACGGTCGATGCGCCTTTCTCGTCGGAGGGCGGCTTCCGCATCCTCAAGGGCAATCTCGGCCGAGCCTGCATCAAGGTCTCGGCAGTCGAGCGGGATCGCTGGACGATCGAGGCGCCATGCCGCGTCTTCTTGGATCAGCAGCAGGTGCAGGACGCGTTCAAGGCCGGCGAGCTCGACCGCGACGTCGTGGTCGTCGTCCGCTTCCAGGGGCCCCGCGCCAACGGCATGCCCGAGCTGCACAAGCTGACGCCGCCGCTCGGCGTGCTGCAGAATCGCGGCTTCCGCGTCGCCCTGCTCACCGATGGCCGCATGTCGGGTGCGAGCGGCAAGGTGCCCGCCGCGATCCACCTCAGCCCCGAAGCGCTGGGCGGCGGCCCGGTCGGCAAGCTGCGCGACGGCGACATCGTCCGCCTCTGCGCCGAAGAAGGCGTGATCGAGGCGCTGGTCGATCCGGAGGAGTGGGCCGCGCGCGAACAGGCCGTGGCCCCGCCCCCTGCCGAAGGCACCGGCCGCGAACTGTTCGCGATGCTGCGCCGCCATTGCGACGAAGCCGAAAAGGGCGCCTCGGCCATGCTGGCGGAAGCGGGGCTCTAGCCAACTCTGTTCGGTTTCTTAGCGTCGAGCGCCACCACGAAAAAAAGGGGCGGCACGCGGCCGCCCCTTGGAGCGTGCCCTCCCGGGGCTAGAGGGTGAGCGCACCCCGGGGAGGCAGGGCTTTCCGCCGCCTAGAAACGGAAGCCCACGCCAGCACCGAACACGAACGGGTCGAGGCTGACGTCGATCTTGTTGGTCGCCGCGCCGGTCTTGAGGCGGGCGGTCGTATCGATGTCGATGTACTTGACGTCGAGGTTGAGGAAGACCTTCGGGGTCACGTCCACGTCGACGCCGGCCTGCAGCGCATAGCCGAAGCTGTCGTCGAGCTTGAGCGTGGTCTTGCCCAGCGCATTGTTGAGCGAGTCGCTGGTCTTGCTCGAATGGAAGATCGTGTAGTTGATCCCCGCGCCGACATAGGGGCGCACATGCGCCTTCGGCATGAAGTGATACTGCACGGTCAGCGTTGGCGGCAGCGCCCAGGTCGAGCCGACCTTGCCGAGCCCCGAAATGGCGCCGGTGCCGTTGATGTTGTGCTTGGTGGTCGATGCGATCAGTTCGAAGCCGACATTGTCGGTCGCCATATAGGTGAAGTCGACCTCGGGCATGTAGCCGTCATCGACGCTGACCGAACCCGTGGGCACGCCCGGGGTGATCGGGCCGGCCTTTTCGGTCGGCGAAACCATGATGCCGCGCAGGCGGACGAGCCAGTCGCCGGCGGCGATGCCGGTATCCTGCGCCTGGGCCGGAACGGCGATCGCGCTGGCGGCCGCGACGAGCGCGAGGGAAAGAACCGAACGCATTGTTTCCTCCTTGTTTGACAGCTTTATTTCACAAGGGCCCAGCTACTGGTCGCTCGGACGGAACGGTTTGACGCAACGCAAAATCGCGCCCCCCTGCGGTTTCTACGTAGCGGCGGCTTTACTTCCGGGCCGGTTGCGCAGAGAAGGCCGCTGCGACTGCCAACGTTGACAGGCGGCGCTTCGGAGAGGTTTGCGGGGAGCGGGAATGGAAGTCGTCGCGGTCGATATCGGCGGAACCCACGCCCGCTTTGCCGTCGCTGAAGTCGCCAAGGGGCGCGTGGTCTCGATCAGCGAGCCGATGACCCAGAAGGTCGCCGAGCATCCCAGCCTTCAGCTGGCCTGGCGCGCATTCGGCGAGGAATTGGGCCGCGCACTGCCCGAAGCCGCGGCGATCGCAGTCGCCTCGCCCGTCGGCGGCGAGATCATCAAGCTCACCAACAACCCGTGGATCATCCGTCCTGCGCTGATCCCCGAGCGTCTCGGCGCGAAGACCTGGACGGTCGTCAACGACTTCGAGGCGATCGGCCATGCCGTCGCGCAGATGAGCGAGGAGCATTTCCAGCATCTGTGCGGCCCGGAGGTCGCCTTGCCGAACAAGGGCTCGATCACCGTCTGTGGTCCCGGCACCGGGCTCGGCGTCGCCCAGGTTTTTCGTCACCGCGCCGGTTACGACGTGATCGCCACCGAGGGCGGCCATTCGGACTTCGCCCCACTCGATCCGATCGAGGACGCGCTGGTGAAGCGGCTGCGCAAGACTTACACCCGCGTTTCGAAGGAGCGCGTCGTCGCTGGCCCGGCGATCGTCTCGCTATACGAGACGCTGGCCGAGCTCGAAGGCAAGCCGGTGAGTCGGCTCGACGACAAGCAGATCTGGGCGCTCGCGCTCGAAGGCCGGGACGAGCTCGCCGTCGCCGCGCTCGATCGCTTCTGCCTCAGCCTCGGCGCCGTCGCGGGCGACCTCGCGCTATCGCATGGGCCGAGCGGCGTGGTGATCGCCGGCGGTCTGGGCTTGCGCCTGAAGGACAAATTGCTGCAATCGGGCTTCGGCCAGCGGTTCGTCGCCAAGGGCCGGTTCCAGGGCCTGATGTCCTCCATTCCGGTGAAGCTCATCACGCACCCGCAGCCGGGCCTATACGGCGCTGCCGCCGCCTTTGCCCAGGAACACGCCCAGGAGGCCTGAGTTGGATATCGAGACGATCATGCGCACCGCACCGGTGATTCCGGTGCTGGTGATCGAGGATGCCGCGACGGCGCGGCCGCTGGCCGAGGCCCTGGTGAAGGGCGGGCTGCGCGTGCTCGAAGTCACCATGCGCACCCCGGCGGCGCTCGAAGCGATCGCCGAGATGAAGAAGGTCGAGGGCGCGGTCGTCGGCGCCGGCACCGTGGTCAACACCGATCAGTTCGAGCAGGTGATGGCCGCTGATGCCGAATTCATCGTCTCGCCGGGCCTGACCGAAAGGCTAGGCAGCGTGATCGTGCGCAGCGGCGTGCCCTATCTGCCCGGAGTCGCCAATGCCGGCGACATCATGCGCGGGCTCGACCTGGGCCTCAGCCACTTCAAGTTCTTCCCCGCCGAGACCTCGGGCGGGCTCAAGGCGCTGAAGGCGCTCGCCGCGCCCTTCTTCCAGTGCAAATTCTGCCCGACCGGCGGCATCTCGGCCGCCACCGCGCCCGAATGGCTCGGCTTCGATCCGATCCTATGCGTCGGCGGCAGCTGGGTGACGCCGAAGGGCGCGAGCTACGAACAGGTCGAGGCCCTGGCACGCGAGGCCGCCAGCTTAGGGCGCTAAGCGAGAACCGGCGGTCGATCGTTCAAGGCGTCACATCTCGCCACGCGCGTGGCGGATCGCGTACCATTTCGCCACATTGGCATTATGCTGCTCGAGCGTGTCGGCGAAGACATGGCCGCCGGTGCCGTCCGCGACGAAATACATCGCGCTGGATTGCGCCGGATCGAGCACCGCGTCGATGCTCGCCCGGCCCGGATTGGTGATCGGCCCGATCGGCAGGCCCAGCTTCTCATAGGTGTTGTAGGCGTTCTTGGCGTGGACTTCGGCCGTGGTCGGCCGGCGGCCGAGCGGCTTGCCCTGGGTGATCGGGTAGATGAAGGTTGGGTCCGCCTGGAGCATCATGTTGCGCTTGAGCCGGTTCGAATAGACCGCCGCGACCATCCTGCGCTCCTCGGGCTTGCCCGTCTCCTTCTCGACGATCGAGGCGAGGTTGATCGCCTCGGCCGGACTCGCCACCGCCGTGCCCGGCTTGCGCTGCGCCCAGGCGCGGGCGAGATAATCGGCCATTGCCTTCTGCATCCGATCGAGGATCGCCTGGCGGCTGTCGCCACGATTATAGGCATAGCTGTCGGGCAGCACGCTGCCTTCGGCCGGCACCTTGATCTCGCCGCTGAGCTGGGGCGCCTTCATCAGCGCCTCCCACACCAGGATCGACGGCGTACCTTCGGGAATCGTGACGAAGCGCTGCAGCGTGCGCCCGCCCTGCATCATCTTGAGGATGTCGGACTGGCTGAGATGCGCGGGGATGCGATATTCCCCCGCCTTGATCGCGTCGCGGCTGCCCAGGAAGCGCGCGAACAGCAGGAATTGCCGCGCCGAACCGATCGCGCCGGCCTTTGCGAGCTCGGTGGCCGCACGCGACAGGGTTGCGCCTTCCGGCACCATCACCGTCACATTCTGTTTGGCTGGCCCCGCCCCGCCCCAGAGCTGGAGCACGCCCAGGCCGAGCGCGACCAGCAGCAGGATGCCGAGGATCAGCCCGCAGCCGCCCAGCCGGCGCCTGCGCGGCTTCGCGGCCGGGGCTGGCGCGGGATCAGACAGACTTCATCACCAGGCTGGCGTTGGTGCCGCCGAAGCCGAACGAATTGTTCAGCACCGCGCGCACCTTGCGCTCCTTGGCGACGTGCGGGACGAGATCGACGCCCGCGCAATTCTCGCTCGGATTGTCGAGGTTGAGCGTCGGCGGGACGATCTGGTCGCGCAGCGCGAGGATGCAGAAGATGCTCTCGACTGCGCCCGCGCCGCCGAGCAGATGGCCGATCGCCGACTTGGTCGAGCTCATCGAAAGGGCGCCGATCGCATCGCCGAACAGCCGGCGGACCGCGCCGAGCTCGAGCTCATCGCCAAGCGGCGTCGAAGTGCCGTGCGCGTTGATATAGTCGATATCGGCAAGCGACAGGCCGGACTTGCGCACCGCCATCTGCATCGATCGGAACGCACCCGATCCTTCGGGATGCGGCGCCGTGACGTGATAAGCGTCGCCCGACAAGCCATAGCCGACCACTTCGGCATAGATTTTCGCGCCGCGCGCCTTGGCGTGCTCATATTCCTCGAGCACGACGACGCCGGCGCCCTCGCCCATGACGAAGCCGTCGCGATCCTGGTCCCAGGGGCGGCTCGCCTTGGTGGGATCGTCGCGGAAGCTGGTCGACAGGGCGCGCGCCTGGCCGAAGCCGGCGATGCCGATCGGGCAGACGGTGCTTTCGGCGCCGCCGGCGAGCATGATGTCGGCATCGTCCATCGCGATCATCCGCGCCGCGTCGCCGATCGAATGCGCACCGGTCGAGCAGGCGGTGACGACCGCATGGTTCGGGCCCATCAGGCCGTATTTGATCGAGACCTGGCCAGAGATCAGGTTGATCAGCCGGCCATGCACGAAGTGCGGACTGACCCGCTTCGGACCTTTCTCCGCGAGCACCAGCGATTCGCTCTCGATGCCCGGCAGGCCGCCGATGCCCGAGCCGATCGAGCAGCCGGCGCGGAAGCGCAGCTCCTCGGGCATGTCGAGCAGGCCGGCATCCTCGATCGCCTGGCCGGCGGCATCGATGCCATAGACGATGAACGGATCGACCTGGCGCTGGATCTTGTGATCGACTCGCTTGCTCGCGTCGAAACCATATTCATGGTCCGCCGGCTTCACTTCGCAGGCATAGTTGCTCTGGAAGTCGGTCGCGTCGAAGCGGGTGATCGTCGCAGCGCCGGATTTGGACGCGAGGATGTTCTTCCAGGCGGTCTCGACATCGGCACCCAGGGGGGTGACGAGCCCAAGGCCCGTGACCACTACACGGCGCATGCTTCTCTCCGTCTTCCTTCAAAACAAAACGGCTCCCCGCCCAACTCTCCACGAGCCCGGGACGGGAAGCCGCTGATATGCTGTCGGCCCATAAGGGCGCGATCGCCCAGGGGCGATCAGCCTTCCTGGTGCTCGCTGATATAGCTGACCGCGTCGCCGACGGTGGTGATCTTCTCGGCGGCGTCGTCGGGAATCTCGACTCCGAACTCTTCCTCGAAGGCCATCACCAGCTCGACGATGTCGAGGCTGTCCGCGCCGAGGTCGTCGATGAAGCTTGCCGTCGGCACCACTTCCTTCGCATCGACGCCGAGGTGATCGACGACGAGCGCCTGCACGCGGGTGGTGATCTCTTCCTGAGTGGCCATGGTCCCTGTTGTCCTTTGTAGCTAGGGGCTCTGATTTCGTTGAACGCACCTAGATCGCGCGTGGGGCGGTTGCAAGAGGCGAGCGTGTCGGAGCAGTCCAGCGGCTCACGCTTGGGAGAACTGCCAGGCCGCGTATTGCACGGTGCTGAGGAACAGGAAATATTTGTTGAGCAGCGCGGCGTTCGCCCGCGTCTGTTTGGCCTCGTCGGTGACCGAGGCGATGACGAGCTGCTGCATTTCCTGGTTGGTGAGCGGCCGGTCGCGCGTGTCCTCGGGCAGCGCGTCGAACTGGGTTTCCAGCTCGGCCGGGTCGAACCCCGCATCGCGGACGAACCTCTCCGCGATCGGCTGGCCGATCTTGGCCAGCGCATAGACCCGCGCCGCTTCGACAGCCGCGTCGGACCATTTATGCGCCTGCGCGCATTCGCCGGCCGCAATGCGGACGCCACTTGCGATGCTGGGGTCATAGGTCGGCTTGGCGACCTCCGGCCCCATGTTGCGCGTCACGTCGGCCTTGATCTGGTCGCTGAGGGCCGGCTTGAGCTTGCCGATCACGCAGTCGATCGTCGCGAGATCGGCGGCGTGCGCAGCGGGTATCGCGAAGGCCAGCAGGCCGAGGGCAGAAAGTCCGATCGTTCGCATGCTCGTCACTCCTGCCCCCAGGATCCGGCTCAGAGCATCGCCATCCCGCCGTTCACATGCAAGGTCTGGCCGGTGACATAGCCGGCTTCCTTGCTGGCGAGATAGACGACCGCCGCGCCGATATCCTCGCCCTCGCCCAGCTTCCCGGCGGGAATGCGGCCGAGCAGTGCCTGCTTCTGGGCATCGGGCAGCACGTCGGTCATCGCCGAGCGGATGAAGCCGGGCGCGACGCAGTTGACGGTGATGTTGCGGCTGGCGAGTTCCTGGGCGACGGCCTTGGACATGCCGACCAGCCCGGCCTTGGAGGCGGCATAATTGGCCTGGCCCGGATTGCCGGTCGCGCCGACGACCGAGGTGATCGAGACGATCCGCCCGAACCGCGCCTTCATCATCGGCTTGGCCGCAGCGCGGATCAGGCGGAATGCGGCTTCGAGGTTCACCGAAATGACCTGGTCCCACTCCTCGTCCTTCATCCGCATGGTGAGGTTGTCGCGGGTGACGCCGGCATTGTTGACGAGGATGTCAAGCTGCCCCAGCGCCTCGACTGCCTGCGGAACGAGCGCATCGACGGCGGCCGCGTCGGACAGGTTGCAAGGCAAGGCGACATGGTCGCCGCCGAGCTCGGCGCGGAAGGCTTCGAGCTTCTCGACATTGGAACCCGAAACCGCCAACCGCGCCCCCTGCCCCGCCAGCGCCCTGGCAATCGCGGAACCGATCCCCCCCGAAGCGCCGGTGACGAGAGCGGTCATGCCTGTGAGGTCGAACATCTTTGGATTCCTTTATTTGTTCGCGCAACGACGCGACGACGCGACGGGGTTGTAGTTGTTGGCTAGCCGACGGACGCCTTCCATCAGGGTCGCGCCACCGAAATTAATAAGCAGCCCGAGGGTCTGCTTGGTCAATCGAAGATAGGTCAGCAATTGCTTTGCGTGAGCAGGGCTTAGCCGTTCAACCGACTTGATCTCGATCAGAAGGCTCTCCTCGATCAAGAGGTCAATGCGAAACGCCGCGTCAAACCGTAGTCCCTCGAATTCGATATCGATCGCCCTCTGTCGCGCCACGGCATAGCCGAACGAGGAGAGCTTTGCCGCTAAAATGGCTTCATACACGGACTCGAGCAGGCCAGGACCCAGATCGCGATGCAATCGCACCGAGATATCCAGCACGTCCTTGGCGATGGCCTCGATGTCCTTCACGCGAAAACCTCGTCGCGTCTTTGCGTCGTTGCGCGAATATTAAACGAACTCAGAGCGCCTTCACCAGCGCCTCGATGTCGTCCATCGTCACCACGCTCACCGGCGCCGCGTCCGGAGCGATGCGCTTGACCATGCCGCCCAGCACCTTGCCGCCGAATTCGACATAGTCCGTCACCCCCGCCGCGACCATCGCCAGCACCGATTCGCGCCAGCGCACCATGCCCGTCACCTGCTCCACCAGCAGCGCGCGGATCGTGTCCGGATCGGCGACCGGGGCGGCGGTGACGTTGGCATAGACCGGCACCAGCGGGGCCTGGATCGCTACCGCGGCCAGCGCCTCGGCCATCGCATCGGCCGCCGGCTGCATCAGCGGGCAGTGGAACGGCGCCGAGACCGGCAGCAGCAGCGCGCGCTTGGCGCCCATTTCCTTGGCGAGCGGGATCGCGCGCTCCACCGCCTCGCGATGGCCCGAAATCACCACTTGCGAGGGATCATTGTCATTGGCGACGGTGCAGACCTGCCCCTCCGCCGCCGCATCGGCGATCGCCTGTGCCTTTTCGCGGTCGGCCCCCAGGATCGCCGCCATCGCGCCGACGCCGACCGGCACCGCCGCCTGCATCGCATCGCCGCGCTTGCGCAGCAGCCGCGCGGTGGTGGCGAGATCGAAGGCGCCGGCCGCACAGAGCGCGGTATATTCGCCGAGCGAATGGCCTGCGACGAAGTCAGCCTTGTCGGCCAGGCGGACGCCGCCCTCCTTTTCCAGCACGCGCAGCACCGCGATCGCATTGGCCATGATCGCCGGCTGGGCATTGGCGGTGAGCGTCAGCTCGTCCTCCGGCCCCTCCGTCATCAGCCGGAACAGCTTCTGGCCGAGCGCCTCGTCGACTTCCTCGAACACTTCGCGCGCGACGGCGCTCGCATCGGCCAGGGCCTTGCCCATGCCGACGGCCTGGCTACCCTGGCCGGGGAAGATGAAGGCGCGCATGTCTCTCTCCTGATGCCGCGGTCGAAGTGGCGCCGGGCGTTAGAACCGTTGCGGGCCGCGATGCAAGCCCGACGGCATCGGCAGCATGCGCTTGCCACGGCGCCCCGCTTCGGCTAAGGGCGCCGCTTCGCATCGCCGTAAGCCCGCTTTCGCCGGCGCGATCATTGCACGTAGACGACAGCCGGAGGGGCGTCCGCACGGGGCGGCGTCAGCGATCGGCCAACAGTGAGAAGAACGCATGGCTCTTTACGAGCACGTGTTCCTTGCGCGCCAGGATCTGGCACAGGCGCAAGTGGACGCACTGGCGGAAGCCGCCACCAAGATCGTCGAAGACAATCAGGGCAAGGTCGTCAAGACCGAGACCTGGGGCCTTCGCAGCCTCGCCTATCGCATCGCGAAGAACCGCAAGGCGCATTACGTCATGCTCGAGATCGACGCGCCGGCCGGCGTGGTCGCCGAGCTGGAGCGCCAGACGCAGATCAACGAAGACGTGATCCGCTACATGACCGTCAAGGTCGATGAGCTCGAGCAGGGCCCGACCGTGATGATGCGCAAGGGCGAGCGCGAGCGTGGCCGCCGCCGCGACCGCGAAGACACCGGCTTCGAAGGCTAAGGAGAAAGACACATGGCACGCCCCTTTTTCCGCCGTCGCAAGAGCTGCCCCTTCTCCGCGAAGGACGCGCCCCGGATCGATTACAAGGACGTTCGTCTGCTTCAGGGCTTCGTGTCCGAGCGCGGCAAGATCGTCCCGTCGCGCATCACTTCGGTGAGCGCCAAGAAGCAGCGCGAGCTGGCCCAGGCCATCAAGCGCGCCCGTCACCTGGGCCTGCTGCCCTACATCGTTAAGTAAGGAACGCACCCATGGACGTTATTCTGCTTGAGCGCGTCGAGAAGCTCGGCGGCATCGGCGATGTGGTGAAGGTGAAGGACGGCTTCGCCCGCAACTTCCTGCTGCCGAACAAGAAGGCGCTGCGCGCCAACGAAGCGAACCGCAAGGTGTTCGAGGCGAACCGCGCCCGCATCGAGAGCGAGAACGCTTCGCGCCGCGCCGAGGCCGAGAAGGAAGCTGGCTCGTTCAACGACGTGTCGGTCACCCTGATCCGCCAGGCGTCGAACACCGGCCAGCTCTACGGCTCAGTCGCGGTGCGCGACCTGGTCGAGGCGCTGGTCGCCGACGGCCACAAGGTCAGCAAGGCGCAGGTCGTGCTCGACAAGCCGATCAAGGCGATCGGCCTGTATGAAGTCCGCGTCGCGCTGCACCCCGAGGTGTCGGTGACCGTCAAGGTCAACGTCGCGCGTTCGCCGGAAGAGGCGGACATGCAGGCCCAGGGCGTCGACGTGATGGCGCAGATGTTCGAGGAAGGCCGCGACACCGCGGGCTTCGTCGAAGCCTATGATCCCAACGCCGAGCCCGGCGCGACCGCCGAGGTCCGCGAGGACGCGCCGGCCGAGGGCGAGAACGCCGAGGGCTGATCCTCCGGCGTCAGCTCAGAAAAATGGGCCGCGGGGCAAGTCTCCGCGGCCCTTTTTCTGTTCCGGGGCTTGCCCGCAAAAAAAGGGACTCGCATCGCCCGGATCCGAGTCCCGCTCATGACTTGCGCGTGTCTCGCGCCGTTACGGACATGCGACGCAAGCACCTATCATGGCGGCGAGCGGAATCAGCGCGAGAACCACGGGAAGAACCTTTTGCATTTTCGCTTCCAGAACTTGAAATTGGCTGTTGACAGCTAGAACGAAGCCCTTCGAGCAAGGTTGCACGTGTCGTTAATCTTTCGTTCGGCTGGCGTTCATCGCCTCGGCCGCTAAACCGGTGGGATGTTCGCATTTCTGCCGCTTGCGCTAACGCTTGCTGCCCCCTCGTCGCTGGAAGACGCGGTGCTTGCGGAGATCAATTTCGCCCGCGCTCATCCCCGCGACTATGCCGCGCGGCTGCGCGAATATCGGCGCTGGTTCCGCGGCAAGATCGTACGCTATCCCGACAATCCGGACGGCTTGCGCACCCAGGAAGGCACAGGCGCCGTCGATGAGGCGATCGCGTTTCTCGAACGCCAGCCGCGGCTCCTGCCACTCGCCGCGGCCCCGCTTCTCGCCCGCGCAGCCGACGACCATGTCCGCGACCAGGGACCTGTCGGCGCCACCGGCCACGTTTCAGCCGACGGCGCGACGCCGCCGATCCGCGTCGAGCGCCGCGGCGGCGGCCGCTACGTCGCCGAGGTGATCACCTATGGCCCGCCCAGTGCCGTCGAAGTCGTGCGCCAGCTGATCGTCGACGATGCCGTTCCCGGCCGTGGCCACCGCAAGACGCTGTTCGCAGCCGAGATGCGCTATGCCGGCGTCGCCTGCGGCCCGCACCGGACCTATCGCCTGATGTGCGTCGCCGATCTCGGCCGCCAGCCCGATGGCCGGCATTGATCGGCGCGGTCTGAAGCCGACCCATCCGTCGAACGCCCCATTTTGGTTCCGTGGAGAGGCTGCCGCACGGTTCGCGGAAAGGGCGACGCACAGAATCGATGTCGCGCCGGAACGGTTCTGACTTGCGCGCGGCGCCTAGCCGTGGAAGCGGGAAACCCGTTGATCCATCAAGACGATAGGCGAGAAAGATGGCGCGCATCGCG
The DNA here is from genome assembly GCA_023400405.1 of Pseudomonadota bacterium. Lineage (GTDB taxonomy): Bacteria > Pseudomonadota > Alphaproteobacteria > Sphingomonadales > Sphingomonadaceae > Sphingomonas. The sequence continues at coordinate 20,097 of JAEXFD010000024.1, read as the reverse complement.
GCAGACGAGATTTCGAAGGCCGACTCCCGGACCGGATTGGGCACGGCGCTGGGCGTGGCCGCCGCGCTCCTCTTCTTCCTGATCACCGGCGCGCTCGCCTATTCCAACATCCAGACGCTGCGCAGCGATACCTCCAAGGTCGTCCACACGCATGAGGTGATCACCGAGCTCGGCAACCTTCTTTCGGCGGTGCAGGATGCCGAGACCGGTCAGCGCGGCTTCCTGCTCACCGGCAACGAACGCTATCTCGAGCCCTATGAAGATGCGGTCGCGCGCACCGCCGCCAGCGTTCGTACGGTCGAGGCGCTGATCAGCGACAATCCCGTTCAACAGGCCAATCTCCGCCGGCTGAAGCTGCGGGTCGATGCGAAGCTTGCCGAGCTTCGGCAGACGATCGACCTGCGCCGCACGCAAGGCTTCGCCGCGGCGCTCGCCGTGGTCAACACCGATCGCGGCAAGGCCGAGATGGACGCGATCCGCGCGAACCTCAACACCATCCGCACGGAGGAGCGCCGACTGCGCGAGGTGCGGTTGACGGAGATGCAGGCCGCGTATCGAACGGCGACCGTCAGCGGAATTCTGGCAGCGGCGCTCGGCATGGCGCTCACGCTCGCGATCGGCGTGCTCATCCATCGCAGCATGCTCGCCCGCCAACGCCAGGCCTGGCTGCAGGCCGGCGAAGTGGGGCTCGGCCAGGCGATGCTGGGCGACAAGACCCTCCGCGAGCTCGGCACCGATATCCTGGACTTCCTCACCCCCTATCTCGGCGCCCAGGCCAGCGCTCTGTTCAAGGGCGAGAACAACCGGTTCGAAAGAATGGCAACGCTTGGCATCGCGGACGAAGCGTCGGTGCCGCAGCACTTCGCCTTCCGCGAAGGGCTGCTTGGCCGGGTTGCTGCCGATGGCAGGCCGATGGTGCTCAACGACGTTCCCGAAGGCTATCTCACGATCGGTTCGGCGCTGGGCCGCGATGCCCCGCGTCATCTGGTGATCGCGCCGCTCACTGCCGATGGCGTGGTCAACGCGGTGATCGAACTCGGCTTCCTGCGCCCGGTCGACGATCGGATCGTCGAGCTGCTCGCTCAGATCGAGCAGCCCGCGGGCGTCGCGCTGCGCTCCGCAAAATACCGCACCGAGTTGCAGGCCCTGCTGGAGGAAACACAGCGCCAGTCCGAGGAACTCCAGGTCCAAAGCGAGGAGCTTCGCGTCTCGAACGAAGAACTGGAGGAGCAAGGACGCGCGCTCAAGGAATCGGCGGTGCGCCTCGAGCAGCAGCAGGTCGAACTCGAACAGACCAATTCGCAGCTGGAGGAACAGACCCAGTTGCTCGAAGCGCAGCGCGACGACCTGGCCCGTTCGAGTGCGGCCGTCGAACTCAAGGCGCGCGAACTGGAGCAGGCGAGCCGATACAAGTCCGATTTCCTCGCGAACATGAGCCACGAGCTGCGCACGCCGCTCAATTCGCTGCTGATCCTGTCCAAGCTGCTGGGAGACAATCCGCAGGGCAATCTCACCGAGGAGCAGGCGCAATATGCGCGCACCATCCAGGCTTCCGGCAACGACCTGCTCACCCTGATCAACGACATCCTCGACCTTTCGAAGATCGAGGCCGGGCATGTCGAAATCCGCGCCGAAGCGGTCTCGCTCAAGCGGCTCGTCACCGACTTGCGGCAGACCTTCGACCCGATCGCCCGCGACCGCGGCCTGGCGTTCGAGATCGACGTCGCGAAGCAGGCGCCGGCAATGATCGAAACGGACCGCCAGCGCCTCGAACAGATTCTGAAGAACCTGCTCGCCAATGCCTTCAAGTTCACCGAGAAGGGCCAGGTTTCGGTGCGCATTGCGTTGGACGACGAGCGGCTGGCCTTTACGGTAACCGACACCGGCATCGGCATTTCGCGCGAGCAGCACCAGGCGATTTTCGGCGCGTTCCGCCAGGCCGATGGCGGGATCAACCGCAAATATGGCGGCACCGGCCTTGGTCTTTCGATCTCGCTCGAACTCGCGCGCCTGCTCGGCGGCACGATCGCGCTGGAAAGCGAGCCCGGCAAGGGCAGCAGCTTCACCCTGACGATCCCGCTCGAATATGACCCGGCCCAGGTCGAAGCCCGGCGGGAGCCGGCGGCTCCGGTCGCATCGTCCGACGAAGCGCCCGCTCCGGCGGCCCCGCCGCGGTCGAAGGGGTTTGCGCGGGCGGCGCCGCTCGAAGACGATCGCGAGCGGCTGGAGGGCGCGCGCCGCGTGCTGCTGGTCGTCGAGGACGACAAGACTTTCGCCGGCATCGTCCGCGACCTCTCGCGCGATGCGGGCTTCCAGTGCCTCGTCGCCGGAACCGCCGAGGAGGCGATGGAACTCGCGCAAGAATTCAAGCCAAACGCGATCATCCTCGATCTCGGCCTGCCCGATCAGTCGGGCCTGGCGGTGCTTGACAGGCTGAAGCGCGAAGACGCCACGCGCCACATCCCGATCCATGTCGTCTCGGCAAGCGACCAGACGCAGACGGCCTTCTCGCTCGGCGCGATGGGCTATTTGGTGAAGCCGGTGAAGCGGGAGGACCTGACGCACGCACTCGAAGCGCTGGAGGCCCAGCTCACGCGGACGCTGCGCCGTGTCCTGATCGTCGAGGACGATCCGCTTCAGCGGGAGGCCGTGCGCAAGCTGCTCGCCGGACCGGAGATCGAGACCGTGGGCGCGGGGACCGCCGCCGAGTGCCTGAGGCTGCTGAGCGAGCAGACCTTTGATTGCATGGTGCTCGATCTCTCGCTTCCCGACGCATCGGGCTTCACCCTGCTGGAGACGCTGAGCAACGGCGAGCACAGCTTCCCGCCCGTGATCGTCTATACCGGTCACGACCTGTCCGGCGAGGACGAGCAGAAACTGCGCCGCTATTCCAGTTCGATCATCATCAAGGGCGCGAAGTCGCCGGAGCGGCTGCTCGACGAAGTGACCCTGTTCCTCCATCAGGTCGTGTCGGAACTGCCGCCGGAGCAGCAAAAGATGATCCAGCAGGCGCGTCACCGCGATGCGCTGCTCGAAGGTCGGCGGATCCTCGTCGTCGAGGACGATGTCCGCAACGTCTATTCGCTGACCAACATCCTCGAGCCGCGCGGTGCGAAGGTGGCGATCGCCCGCAACGGACAGGAAGCGCTCGATACGCTCGATACCGCGTCGGGAACGGCGAACGCGATCGATCTGGTCCTGATGGACGTGATGATGCCGGTTATGGACGGCCTCGATGCCACCCGCCGTATCCGCCAGGATCCGCGCTGGTCGAAGCTACCCGTCATCATGCTTACCGCGAAGGCGATGCCCGACGATCAGGAACGATGCCTCGCGGCAGGCGCTAACGACTATATGGCCAAACCGCTCGACGTCGACAAACTGCTCTCGCTGGTGCGCGTATGGATGCCGCGCTGACCCAGCCGGCCCCGGAGCCGGTCGAGGACATCGAAATCCACTTGCTGCTGGAGGCGCTTTACCGGCGCTACCATTATGATTTTCGCCACTATGCGCGCGCGTCGATCAAGCGACGCCTGCGCCAGGCGCGCGAGCAGCTGGGCTTTGCCAGCCTGTCCAAGCTGCAGGACGCATTGCTGCACGACGAAGCGGTAATGACGCGGCTGCTCGACTATCTCACCGTGCAGGTCAGCGACATGTTTCGCGACCCTGGCTATTTCCGCGCGATCCGCGAAAAGGTGGTGCCGCACCTGCGAACCTACCCGTCGCTCAAGATCTGGATCGCCGGGTGCAGCCATGGCGAGGAACTCTATTCCTTCGCGATCCTGCTGCACGAGGAAGGGCTGCTCGATCGCGCCCTGCTCTACGCCACCGATATCAACCCTTCGGCGCTGCGCGCGGCCGAGAGCGGCATCTATTCGCTCGACCGCCTTTCCGCGTTCACCCAGAACCACCAGCGATCGGGCGGCAAGTCGTCGCTCGCGGACTATTACACCACCGCCTATGGCCGCGCCGTGTTCGACAAGAAGCTGCGCTCCAAGGTCGTCTTCTCCGATCATAGCCTGGTGACCGACGCGGTATTCGCCGAATGCCAGCTGATCTCGTGCCGCAACGTGATGATCTATTTCGATCGGCCGCTCCAGGACCGTGCCGTCGGCCTCTTCCGCGATTCGCTCAGTCGCCGCGGTTTCCTCGGGCTCGGGTCGAAGGAAACGCTCCGCTTCTCAGAACATGCCGACGCGTTTTGCGAATTCGTGCGGGAAGAAAAGATCTACCAGAGGCGAGACGCGTGAGCGGCGCCGTTCAGGCGATCGCGATCGGCGCCTCGGCGGGCGCGGTGCAGGCGCTGTCGCATCTCCTGCCCCGCCTGCCGGCCGATTATCCGGTGCCGGTGCTCGTCGTGGTGCACGTCCCGGCCGATCCGTCCGGCCTGACCCGGCTCTTCGCGACCAAGTGCAAGGTGCAGGTCCGCGAGCCCGAGGACAAGGAACCGATCGTGGCCGGGACGGCCTATTTCGCGCCGTCCGGCTATCACATGCTGGTGGAGGCCGATGGCAGCATCGCCCTCTCGGTCGAGGAGCCCGTTCATTTCTCGCGCCCGTCCATCGACGTGCTGTTCGAGAGCGCCGCGGATCTCTACGGCAGCGGCCTGATCGCCGTCGTCTTGACCGGTGCCAACGAGGATGGCGCCAGAGGCGCTGCCGCCGTGCATGCCGCGGGCGGGACCGTCCTCGTCGAAGACCCGGCCAATGCCTTCGCTCCCACGATGCCGATGGGCGCACTCGCGCGCTGCCCGTCGGCGAAAGCCTTGTCGCTCGATGCAATTGCGGCCTATCTGCTGGGTATTGGAGAGACATGAACAGCCCGTCGGACCCCATCCATTTCCTGATCGTCGACGATCTGGCGGAAAACCTGGTCGCGCTGGAGGCGCTGTTGCGGCGCGAGGGGCTGGCGTTCCTGCGCGCGCGCTCCGGCGAGGAGGCGCTGGAACTCCTCCTGACCAACGAAGTCGCCTTGGCGCTGCTCGACGTCCAGATGCCGGGCATGGACGGGTTCGAGCTCGCCGAATTCATGCGCGGCAACGAACGCACCCGGCATGTGCCGATCATCTTCCTGACCGCCGGCAACGCCGACACCCAGCGCCGCTTTCGGGGCTATGAGGCGGGCGCCGTCGATTTCATTCACAAGCCGATCGAGCCCGACGTGCTGCGCGGCAAGGCCAGCGTGTTCTTCGACCTCTACCAGCAGCGCCGCGCGCTGGCCGGCGCGGCGGACCGGCTGGAAACGCAGGTGCGCGAGCGTACGGCTGCACTGGAGGAAGCGCTGGCGCGCCTGAAGGCCGAGACCGAGGAGCGCCAGCGCGCCGAAGCGTCGCTCCGCCAGAGCCAGAAGATGGAAGCGGTCGGGCAGCTGACGGGCGGGATCGCGCACGACTTCAACAACATGCTGACCGGGATCATCGGCTCGCTCGACCTGATGCGGCGACGGATTGCCGCGAACCGGCTGGACGATCTCGAGCGCTATATGGATGCGGCCACGACATCGGCCGAACGCGCGGCGGCGCTGACCCAGCGGCTCCTCGCCTTCTCGCGCCGGCAATCGCTCGACTCCCGGCCGCTCGACCTCAACGCGCTGCTCCAGTCGGTCGCGCAGCTGATCGAACATGCGCTGCCCGAATGCGTCGCGTTGGAGCTGGTCCCCGGCGCCGATCTTCCCGCTGCGCTGGCCGACGCCAACCAGCTCGAAAACGCCGTCCTCAACCTGGCGCTCAACGCCCGCGACGCGATGCCCGACGGCGGCAAGCTGATCATCGAGACGGCGCTCGTCGATCTGGATGCGACGCATGCCGCAACGCGCCCCGGCCTGCCGGAAGGCAGGTTCGTCGTCCTGTCGGTGTCGGACACCGGCACCGGCATTCCGGCGGAATTGATCGACAAGGTGTTCGACCCGTTCTTCACGACCAAGCCGCTGGGCCAAGGCACGGGGCTCGGTCTCTCGATGGTCTATGGTTTTGCCCAGCAAAGTGGCGGCGCGGTGCGTATCCACAGCCAGGCCGGGCTCGGCACGTCGGTGAAGCTCTATCTCCCGGCGACCGAAGCGGTTCCCGCCACGACCGAGGCTGCGGCGAGTGCATCTCCCCGCGGCGCCGGCGAGCGGGTGCTCGTCGTCGAGGACGACGCGGCCGTGCGCATGCTCGTGCGCGAAGTGCTCGAGGAGCTGCACTATGAGGGCGTCGAAGTGGCCGATCCGATCGAGGCGGTCCCGTTGCTCGCCTCCGACGCCCGGATCGACCTGATGATTTCGGACGTCGGCATGCCGGGGATGAGCGGCCGTGAACTGGCGGACGTCGCCCGCGGGCACCGGCCCGATCTGCCGATCCTGTTCATCACCGGCTATGCCGAGCACGCGACGCTGCGATCGACCTTCCTTGGCGACGGCATGTCGATGATTACGAAGCCGTTCTCGCTGGATGCGCTGGCGAGGAAGGTCAGCGAGTTAATCGCTAGCCGAGTGGTCGCCTGAAAGGGGCCGGCGCTTAGGCGATCTGGCCGTCGGCGACGGGATCTATCGAGGCGCGACGCTCTTTCCGATCGCTTCTCGGCACGGGATTGGAGAACTCCATCTCCTCGTCGATCCCGCCATGCCGCAATGCCATCACGTCGCGCAGGTAATTCTGGTGCAGCCGCCACGGCTTGCGATGCCCCTGGCGCGGCAGCACCGAAGCGGCGCGCTGGACATAGCCCGAGGTGAAATCGAGGAACGGCACCGGCTCCACCGGTTGTGCGACGCGCGGGGTCACCTGCCGCATCCCGCGCTTGCGCATCGCATTGAGCAGCCGGGTCACGTAGCTCGCGGTCAGGTCGCTCTTCAGCGTCCAGCTCGCATTGGTATAGCCGAACGAAATCGCCAGGTTGGGCACGTCGGCGAACATCATGCCCTTGTAGGTCATCGCCGCCGCCGAATCGAACGGCTTGCCATCGACGCGGATCGCCATGCCGCCGAACAGCTGGATCTTAAGGCCCGTCGCGGTCACCACCAGATCGGCCTCGAGCGTCCGCCCCGAGGCAAGCCGGATCCCGCCGGGCACGAAGCGCTCGATCGTGTCGGTGACGACTTCCGCCTTGCCGCTGCGGATCGCGCCGAACAGGTCCGCGTCGGGGACCAGGCAAAGCCGCTGGTCCCAGGGATTGTAGTTCGGCGTGAAATGCGTCGCGACGTCATAATCGGGTCCGAGCTCGCCGCGCACCATCTCGACGATCTGCGCCTTGGCCTTTTCCGGCCGCCGCCGCGCGAGCGTGTAGAAGAATTGCTGGAGCAGCACGTTCTTCCACCGCGTCACGCCATAGGCGGCCTTGGCCGGCAGCCAGCGCCGCAGCCAGTTCGCGATCCCGTCCTCTGCGGGCCTCGAGACGATATAGGTCGGCGAGCGCTGGAGCATGGTGACGTGCGCGGCCTGCTTGGCGAGCTCCGGCACCAGCGTCACCGCGGTCGCGCCGCTGCCGATCACGACGACGCGCTTGCCAGCATAGTCGATGTCGGGCGTCCAGAATTGCGGATGCACGATCCGTCCGGCGAAATCCGCCGCCCCCGCGAACTCAGGCGCATGCCCGCGGGCATAGTCGTAATAGCCGGTGCACAGGAACAGGAAGCTGCAGGTGAAGCGCATCGGTGCCCCGTCGCGCTCCGCCGTTACGGCCCACAGCGCGTCGGCGGTGGACCATTCGGCGCCGGTCACCCGGGTGCGGTAGCGGATGTGCCGGTCGATGCCATTCTCCGCCGCCGTCTCGTCGAGATAGGCCAGGATCGAGGGACCGTCGGCGATCGCCTTGCTCGCCGTCCAGGGCTTGAACGAGAAGCCCAGCGTGAACATGTCCGAATCGGAACGGATGCCGGGATAGCGAAACAGGTCCCAGGTGCCGCCGAGCCGATCGCGCCCCTCCAGGACCACATAGCTCCGGTCGGGGCTGTTCGCTTGTAGGTGCCAAGCGGCGCCGATGCCCGAAAGCCCGCCGCCCACGATCACCACGTCGAAATGCTCGATCATGCGCCTCTCCCCGCGCGTGTTTACACCCTTGTAAGCAGGGATCGCACGGGGCTCAATAATCCTTCGAATAGCGCAGGCTGGCGCTCGATCCCCCGAACGACCCGGTTTGGGAAAGCAGGCTGAGCGCGCGGGTCAACGAGATTTCGAGCTGGGTCGCGGTGAAGCCCCGGGCGTCGGTGATGATCTCGATATAGATGTTGTTGGTCAGGTATTTGCCTGCCGCGAGCGAGGTGCCGCGGCCGGTGGTATCGTCCGCGCCGAGGATGCGCAGGCGATCGATACCCGTCGCGGACTTGAGCTTGCCGAGCGGATTGAGCCCGCCGCCCGACCCGCTCAGCGAATTGAGCGCCGCGGCCAGCTGGATCGCCTCGGTCGCCGAGAGATTGGTGACGTTGGTGCCGAAGAACAGCCGCGACAGCACTTCCTCCTGCGGCAGTGCCGGGCTCGAGCTGAACGCGATCTGCGGGCGCTGGGCGGTGCCGGAGATGGTCAGGATCGCCTCGATCCCTTCCGCGGTCGTGCTCGCTGAAATGTCGATCGAGGGGTTGGACAGCGTCGATCCCTGGAAGCGAATCGTGCCGCGACTGATGTCGAAACGCCGGCTCGCGAAGCTGTAGGTGCCGCGCACGATCTCCATCTGCCCGCGCACCTGCGGCGACAACGTGGTGCCGCCGACCGTCAGGTGCGCGGCCCATTCGGACTCGAGCCCCATGCCGCTGACGAAGAGTTGGTTGTCCGCGTCGAGGCGCAGGTTGAGGTCGAAGTCGCCAAAGCTGCGACGGATCACCTGCTGCTGTGCCTGGGCATCCTGGGCGAGCTGGCTCTTTCGGCGAACCCCGGTGAGTTCGGGAATTTCCGCGGCCCCCTGCCGGATGATCTCATATTGGGCCTCGGGGATGCGCAGCCGGCCTTCGATCCGCGATACGTCCGGATTCTTGGTGATCGTAATCTTGCCCGTCGCGGTCGCGCCCAGCGCGTCGCTGCGCGCCAGGCGCGCGTTGTTGAGATCGGCCGTGAGGCTGATCGGATAGCCATTGGCCGAGGACAGGCTCACCCGGCCCTGCGCGTTCACCGTGCCGTCGCCCGCCTTGGCGCTCATCGAATTGAGGATGAATTCGTCGTTCGAGAATTGCCCGTCGATCTTGAGGTTCGAGAGGCGCGTGCCGAACGTCTCGTTGTCATAGGTGAGGTTGGTCGCCCGCACCACGCCGGTCAGCTGCGGCTTGGAGACGCGGCCCGAGAAGTCGGCGGCGATCCCGATCGGCCCGTCGAGCTGCTGGTTGGAGAGTCCCGCCAGCGAGAAGGGCACCGCCGCTGGACCATTGTAGCGGATGCCGCCGGCAAGGGGCGCCGCGAGCATCCGCTGCGTCCAGGGCCCCGCCTCCGGCCCCAGCGGGCGCAGCGTCGCGACGACGCGGCCGATCGTCGTCGTGCCGCGCCGGATCAGCGCGCGCGCATCGCCGCCGTCGGGCAGCAGCTTGCCGACGAAGCTGACATTGACGGGGGTCGAAACGGTGGAGAGGCTCGCCCGGGTGAAGTCGCGAATCTCCAGCCGCGCGTCGGCACTCGGGAAGGCGGCGGGATTGGGCTGGGCGAAGTCGAGGCTGCCGCTGGCGCTGCCGCCGACGCCGAGATCGGGCACGAAAGCGTTGACCACGGCGAGGTCGAGCTGGTCGAGCCGCGCTTGGAGGACGATGCCATGGCCGTAGCTCCCGGCCAGCCGGATCGTTCCACGATCGAATTCGATCTGCGTGGGCAGCAGGTGATAGGTGCCGTCGCGAAGCTCGACCCGCGCAGGCTGGACGCTGTGGAAGTTGATCCCGCTTCCCTGCCCCTGCAGCGCGACGGTCCACAGGTTCGGGGCAAGCCGGGCATTGGCGGCGATCTGGAAGGGCACGCCGGTCGATCCGGTGGCGAAGACCTGGGCGGTGCCGTTGCCGCCGGTATAGGCCACCTTCGCCCGCGCCGCCTTCAGCACGAAATTGCCCTGGCGCAGATTGGCGATCTGCACGTCGCCGGTGATCTCCGGCGTTTCGGCGAGCACGACGCTGCCGGCGATCAGCGCCCGGCCGATCGTCAAGCCGGCCGCACCCGGGATATTGGCATTGGCCGCCGTCGCATTGACGTCGGCGCGCTGATACTTGCCCTGGGCGGACAGCGCCGCGCGCCCGACCACGCCCGATCCGTTGAACGCCACTTCGCCGGCGAACGGCCCCGCCGCGGTCTGTTCGACCCGGCCGGTGATGTCCATGCCGGCGAAGCGACCCGACTGGATGTCCACCGCCAGCCGGTTGCCGGTATGCACCAGCACATCGGCGCTGAAAGGCCCGTAATCGGTGCCGCCCTTGGCGAGCACCGCCCAGGCATTCCCCTTGCCGCGCACCGTCGCTTCGAGATCGACCAGGCCAATGCCGAGGCCCGGCTTGGCCGCCTTGAGCAGCACCACGGGCGCATTGAGCGTGCCGGTCACTCGCGCGGTGAGCGGCCCGTATTTGGTCGAGTCGGCATCGGCGTTGATCAGGATCGGGCCCGCCGGATCATAGCGGCCGGAGCCGCGCAGCACGCGGAACTCGGGCGCCTTCATCCGGACGTCGCTGATGCTGATCACGCCCCTGGGGTCAAGCACCAGCCGCGCCGAGGCCACGGCGTTGCCGCCCAGGAATTGGCGCGCCCCGTCGCTGAATATCTTGCGCGACTGGCCGGCGATATGGCCGCGAATGCCCCAGCCGCCGCCGGGCGCGGCGAACAGCTCCGCATCGGTCTTGAGATCGACGATGCCGACACCATCGATCTGGTAATCGTTGACGCGCCCCTTCAGCGCGCCGGTGTAGCGCCCGCGCGCGATATCGGCCGCGACGATCGCGGTCGCGTCGATCCGATCCGAATGGAGCTTGAGATTGTCCGAGAGGATCTGCTGACCCGAAATCGCCAGGTCGCCATTCACCGTGAGATTGGTGACCAGCCCGCCCGCCGCGGCGTTGAGCCCGGACACCCGCGCCGCCTTGGCGCGCACCGGCACCAGGATGCGATCGGCGTCGATCCTTGCGCGGCCCTCGGCATAGAGCTGCTCGGCCACGGTCTCGCCGAAGCCGAGCGCGCCGGCCGACAGCTTGTAATCGATCACCGGGCGATCGAACGCCCCGTCGAGCGCAAGCGACGCGCGTACCGACCGGCCGACCAGGTTCGGCGCGATCGAGCCGGGCTTGAGCAGCAGCGCATCGACCTTGAGATTGCCGAAGCGGTTATGGCCGAGATCGACCAGCCCCTTGGCCTCGACCGACAGGGCGTCCGATCGCAGCTTGAGCACGCCGTCCGCCGCACGATCGGCCCATTTGGCGTCGAGGTCGAAATCGAGCTGCGGCGCGGTCAGCCGCTCGACCGGCCCCTTGAGGTAGAGCCCGGGATGCAATGGCCCGCGCAGCTGGAAGCGGCCATTGTTCGCGGTGATCGTCAGGTTGGCCAGTTCGGCGCCGCCGAGCAACCCCCGCGCGCGCCCCTGCCAGGATTGCCAGCTGCCCTCCCCGGCCACGGCCACCGCCAGCGGGGCGTCGAGCTTGGCCAGTCCGGTGACGAGCCCGCCCTTGGGCGCATCCAGCTTCAGGTCGATGTCGAGCTTGTTCTGCTCGGGCGTCGCGTCGAGCCGCAGCGCCAGCCGGTCGCCGCCGGCGACACCGGGCGCGGCGATCGTGCCTCCGTCGAGCACCAGCTGGGCGCGCCCGTCCGAGAGGTGCGCGCTGCCGGCCAGGCGGCCGATATGGCGCTGCCCGTCGACCGCCGGCGCGATGTCGATCCGGGCGATGTCGAGCCGGCCGATATCGAGGTTGATGTCGGGCAGCAGTGGCGCATTGGGATCGCCCGAAGGCTTGAGCGCCGGCAGCCGCGCGAGCTTGATCTCGGGGCTGGTCAGGCTGCGGATGTCGATGCGGTTGCGCAGATAGGAGAATGGCCGCCAATCGACGCGGATCTCGCGCGACGTAGCGAACACCCCCTGGGTGTCGCGCACCTCGACGTCGCGCAGCACCATCGCGCCATAGAGCGAGCCGTCGATCCGCCCGATCCGGAAGCCCAGGCCAGAAGACAGGGCGAGCCGGCCGATCTGGTCGGCAACGAAGCGGCGGCCCGGCTGGGTGTTCACGCCGAAGAACAGCGCAGTCACCAGCAGCGACAGGCCGGCAAGCGCGATCGCTGTCCATTTGACGATCCGCTGCCAAAGCGGCGGGCGAACCACCACGACCTTGGCTTCGTCGGCCGGCACCGCCTCGGGCACTTCCTCTGTCATCAGAAAGCCTGGCCGATCGAGATGTAGAGCGCGATCTTCGATTCGCCCTTCTGGCGCTTGATCGGCGTCGCGACATCGACCCGGATCGGGCCGAAATTGGTGTAGAGACGCCCGCCGATACCCGCGCCGAAGCGGATGTTCTGCCCGGTCGGGTAAATGCCTTCATAGACTTGCCCGGCATCGACGAAGGGCACGATGCCGTAATTGCCGAAGCGATAGCGGGCTTCGAGTGCGAATTCGTTGAGCGAGCGGCCGCCGACCGGCTTGCCGTCGGGCGAGCGCGGGCCGAGCTCCTGATAGCCGAAGCCGCGCACCGATCCGCCGCCGCCCGCATAATAGCGGCGCGAGGGCGGCAGGTCGTCGCGGGCGATGCCGGGGATCGACCCCGCCCGCGCCCGCGCCGCGACGACGATGTTGCTCGCCACCGGCTGGTAATAGGTGCCCTCGAGCATCAGCCGGGCATAGGGCCGCGCCGCGCCGCGCACCGAGGTTTCGGGGCTCACATTCGCCTTGATGCGGAAGCCGCGCGTCGGATTGAGCAGATTGTCCGAGGTATCGAAGCCGAGATAGGCGGGCAGCGCGGCGATCAGCCAGGTGCCGCGGTCGCGCTTGTTCAGATTATAGTTCCAGCGATCCTCGTTCGATCCGACGATCTCGGCACCGTAGAAATAGGTCCAGCGCTTCTGCCAGATCGGCGTCGAATCGCGCGAGATGCGGAAGGCGAGCGTGCCGGTGTAGCTTTCGTAGGCGTCGTAATCCTGGTGGCTCAGCGCGGCGCTGAGCTGGACGGTCTTGTCACGCTGGCCCGCATTGGAGCGGCGGAAGGTGGTGGTGAGCCCCTGTTCCTGCGTGCCCGCCACGCCCGAGACGATCAGCGCGCCTTCGGGCGGGAACAGATTGCGATGCGTCCAGCTGCCGGTGAGGCGGATGCCCTGGCCGGTCGAATAGCCGAGCTCGCCGGCGATGGTGCGCGGGCGGCCGGGATTCTGGCGGACGAGCAGGTCGACCACTTCGGTCTCGTCCGGCCCCGGCTTGCCGGTGCGGACGGGCTCGACCGAGACGGTGGAGAACAGGCTGGTCGCGATCAGCGCCTCGCGCAGGTCGTCCACCGCGCGGCTATCATAGATCTGGCCCGGCTTGTAGCGGCGCAGCACGTTGATGTGATCGACGCCGAAAACCGGCTTGCGCGCACGGCGCTGGCGGCGCGGCTGCTCGTTCTTGCCCGGCTGGCTGGCGCGGCGCCCCCGCCCCTCGCCCGGCGTCGCCATGCCGACCTGGGTCTGGATGTCGCCGAACACCGCGCGCGGGCCGAGATCGACCGGCAGCGTGTAGTCGCCGATATGCGTCTCGTCGTCGAGCAGGATGTCGCGCTGGCCCAGTTTGACGAAGGGATAGCCCTGTTGCGGCAGCTTCAGGCTGACATTGGCCTCTGCCGCCTGGACGCGCTCGGCCTCGATCGGATCGCCGGGATTGAGGTTGAGTTCGCGCAGCAGCAGCCCCGGCGGCGCCGTCGGGCCGCTCACCACGTCGATATTGCCGAAGCGATAGAGCGCGCCGGGCGTGACGTTGATCGTCGCCTTCACGCTGCCCGAATTGGGCGGGTTCTGCTCGATGATCGAGAGCGCCGTGCCGTCATAATAGCCGCGCGACTGGAGCAGCCGGACGGCGAGCTTCTCGTCCTCGCGCGCGCGGGCCGCAACCATCGCCGCGTTGGCTGCCTTGCCGCCGCCCTTGCGCAGTGCGGAAAGGCTGCGGAACTCGTCGTCGAGGCCGAGATCGTCGAGCCCTTCGGCCACCGTCGTGTAGCGGATCGACGGCGCCTTGCTGTCCTTGACGTCGATCGCGGCGGGCGGATCGACCTTGAAATCGGCGAGCGGCGGCAGCGGCTGCTGGAACTCCGGATCCTCGGCCGGGGCAGCCGCGAAATTCTGCTCGACCTGCGCCTTCACTTCCTGCGCGGCCTGGACCTGGCTCGGCGCCGTCGCGGCCGGCGGCATCGCTTCGAGCGGCGCGTTTATGTCGTCGCCGATCTTCGGCATCGCCGCTTCGAAATCGCTGTCGGAGACGATCGGCTTCTCGTCCGCGGGTGTCGAGCTGCCCGCGGTTGGAGTGGCACTTGGCGTCGGCGCCGATTGGCCGGCCGGCGGCGCGCCCTGCCCCGGCGCCGGCTGGGCGATCTGGGCATGCGCCATCGCCGGCACGAACGCCGTTCCGGCGAGCGCCGCCAATCCGATCCGCTTGAACCCCTTTGCCACAGCTTCTCCGGGCCGTGTCTGTCCCGACCCCTCTCGCGAGCGTAACGACCCAGACTCGCTTTGGGTCCCCCTTCCGGCAAAAGAGCTGTGGATCAGCCGTGCAGTTGCTTCGCTTCGGCGCGGAACCTGTGCAGCAGCGGCTCGGTATAGCCATTGGGCTGCGCCGCTCCTTCGAACACCAGCGCCCGCGCCGCGCGGAAGGCCAGGCTCGCCTCGGGATCGGGCGCCATCGCCCGATAGGCCGGATCGCCCGCATTCTGCCGGTCGACCTTCGCCGCCATCCGCCGCAGGGCCGCCTCGACATCCTCCTTGCCCGCCACGCCGTGGAGCAGCCAGTTGGCGAGCAGCTGCGACGAGATGCGCAGCGTCGCCCGGTCCTCCATCAGCCCGACATCGTCGATGTCCGGCACCTTCGAACAGCCCACACCCTGGTCGATCCAACGCACGACATAGCCGAGGATGCCCTGGGCATTGTTGTCGAGCTCGCGCGTCACTTCCTCCGCGCTCCAGTTGCGGCCCGTGGCCAGCGGCACGGTGAGCAGCACGGAGAGCGGCGGCACCGCCTCGGCGGCGATTTCGCGCTGGCGGGCGAACACGTCGACCTCGTGATAATGGAGCGCATGCAGCGTCGCCGCGGTCGGGCTCGGCACCCAGGCGGTGTTGGCGCCGCTCTGCGGATGCGCGATCTTCTGCGCCAGCATGTCGGCCATCCGGTCCGGCGCCGCCCACATCCCCTTGCCGATCTGCGCCTTGCCCGAAAGCCCGCAGGCGAGGCCGATGCGGACGTTGCGATCCTCATAGGCCTTGATCCAGGCCGAGGCCTTCATCTCGCCCTTGGGGATCATCGGGCCGGCGCGCATGCTGGTGTGGATCTCGTCGCCGGTGCGATCGAGGAAGCCGGTATTGATGAAGACGATCCGGTCCTTCACCGCATGGATGCACGCGGCGAGATTCGTCGAGGTGCGCCGCTCCTCGTCCATCACCCCCACCTTGATCGTGTGCCGGTCGAGCCCGAGCACGTCTTCGACCGCGTCGAACAGGCGGCTGGTGAAGCCGCATTCCTCCGGCCCGTGCATCTTCGGCTTGACGATGTAGATCGATCCGGCGCGGCTGTTGCGGTGGCGGCCGAGCCCCTTGAGGTCGTGCAGCCCGATCGTGGTGGTGAGGATCGCGTCGAGAATGCCCTCGGGCGCCTCGCTGCCGTCGGCCAGGCGCAGTGCCGGCGTGGTCATCAGATGCCCGACATTGCGCACGAACAGCAGCGATCGGCCCGGCAAGCCGTGGCGATCGGGGTTGAGCCGCCGCGTCAGCCGCTGGCCGCCCTTGTCGAAGCTCTCCTCCAGGTCCCCGCGCATCAGCCCCAGCCAATTGCGATAGGCGGCGACCTTGTCCTCGGCATCGACCGCGGCGATCGAATCCTCGAGGTCGACGATCGTCGTCAGCGCCGCTTCGAGCACGACATCGGCGATCCCCGCCGGATCGTCGCGGCCGATCGGATGGTCGCGGTCGATCACCACTTCGATGTGCAGGCCATTGTGGCGGAACAGCCACGGCGCGACTTGCTGGGCGGGATCGCGCAGCACCGGCTCGCCGTTCAGATCGGCCCAGCTCCCCTCGGCCAGCGGCACCGCCGAATCGAGGAACGCCTTGGCATAAGCAATCACCTGAGCACCGCGCTCCGCGTCATAGCCGCCTGGCTTGGCCGCGCCGGGCAGCGCATCGGTGCCGTAGAGCGCGTCGTAGAGGTTGCCCCAGCGGGCGTTGGCGGCATTGAGCACGAAGCGCGCGTTGAGCGCCGGCACCACGAGCTGCGGCCCGGCCATCCGCGCGATCTCGTCATCGACGTTGCGCGTGCCGATTTCGAAGGGCGCCGGTTCGTCGGCGAGATAGCCGATCTCGCGCAGGAAGGCTTCGTCGCCCGTGCGGTCCGGGTTGGCATCGAGCGTGGCCTGCAAGGCATCGCGCTTCGCGAGCAGCGCCCGGTTCTCCGGTGCGAATCGCGCGAAGATGTCCGCCGTACCGGCCCAGAAGGCGTCCGGCTCGATCCCGAGCGGCGGCAGCACTTCGGCCTCGACGAAACGCGCCAGCGGCTCGGCGACGGAAAGGCCCGAACGATCGACGAACATGAAAACTCCTCCAACGGCACGAATTCCGGCGCCTGGGGAGGGCCGGCCCCGCTTAGGCGAAGCGGGGTGCCCGGATCAAGCCTTGGCTTCGAGCGCCTCCACCGCGGCCTCCATCCGATCGAGCATCGCGCGAAGCTGGGCGCGCTCCGCTTCGGAAAAGCCGGCGAACACGCGCCGCTCGAGCTCGATCGCCTTGGGCGCGACCTGTTCGTACAGCGCCCAGCCGTCGGGCGTGAGCGTGAGCAGGTGCGATCGCTGGTCGTCCGGATTGCTCGCGCGCGAAACGAGCCCGCGCTCGGCCAGCGCGATCGCGGCGCGGCTCACCGTCACCTTGTCCATGCGCGTCCGCCCGCACAGCGCCTGCTGGCTCATTGCCCCGCCCTCCGCCAGGATGGTCACCAGCCGCCATTCCGGAATCTTGAGCCCGAACAGCGCCCGATACGCGCTTGCCACCGCATCCGACACTGCGTTCGAGGCGATGGACAGCCGGTAAGGCAGGAAGTCATCGAGTTTCAGCTCGGCCATAACGCTTTCTCATTTATCGGATTTTTGATCCTGCATGTGACAACGTTGTACGGTTGCAATTTTTGCAATGCTACCGGTAACACTTCGCACTTGCGAGAGAGGGCGCTGCGATGCACAAAGATCGGGCCTTTCAGGCATCCTCTCCTAAGACTTTCACGGCCGTCCCTTGGGGCGGCCTTTTTTTTGCCCGCCGGCCAAGCGAATCGCCCAGCGCCACAGGCTGCGTACGCCATATCCCAGCGCAACCTCGAGCAGCGCATAAGCGATCGTGAGTATCACGAGCGCAAGGACGACCAGCCACGGAAACGGCTCCTTCGGTCCGCCGAGCGATGCGACGATCGCGTCGATCATCCCTTCATCTGCCGCTTGATCGTCGCCTGCGTCGCCTTGCCATAGGGCGGTTTCATCCCCGCCAACTTGGCGACGTCGATCCGGGTCTGCGCAAACACGCTGCGGGCATGGCTGAACGTTCTGAAGCCCGCCTCGCCATGATAGGCGCCCATTCCCGACGGCCCGATCCCGCCGAACGGCAGCTCCTCCTGGCTGACATGGAAGATCACGTCGTTGACCGTCACTCCGCCCGAGATCGTCCGGTTGAGCACTCGGGCCTGCTCGGCCGCGTCCCGCCCGAAATAATAGAGTGCCAGCGGCCGATCCCGCCGATTCACTTCGGCGATCGCCTCGTCGATCGCGCGATAGCTGCGGATCGGCAGGACGGGCCCGAATATCTCCTCCTGCATCACCCGCATCTCGTCCGTGGCGCCGCGAACGATGTGGAGCGGCAGCTTGCGGCTGTTGGAGCCCGCGAAGTACTCGGCCGCCGGGTTGACCGCGATCACCTCGCCGCCCTTGGCGCGCGCATCCTCGATCCATTCGGTCAGCCGGGCATGATGCCGGTCGTTGATCACCGAAGTGTAGTCCGGATTGGCGAGCAGCGTCGGATACATCCGCGCCGCCGCCGCCGCGAGGCGCTCGGCCATCGCCGGCTCCTGCTCCTCGGGCACCAGCATGTAATCCGGCGCGAGGCAGATCTGGCCGGCATTGAGCATCTTGCCCAGCACCACGCGCTCCGCCGCCTGGTCGAGATCGGCCGATCGCCCGACCAGCACTGGCGACTTGCCGCCGAGCTCGAGCGTCACCGGCGTCAGGTTGTCCGCCGCGGCGTGGAGGATATGGCGGCCGATCCCGGTCGCGCCGGTGAACAGCAGATGATCGAAGGACAGCCCCGCAAAGGCCTGGCCAACTTCCGGCCCGCCCGCGACGAAGGCGAGCTCCGCCGGGTCGAAATAGCGCCCGGCCAGATCGGCGAGCAGCGCGCCCGTGGCGGGCGTGAACTCGCTGGTCTTCACCATCGCGCGATTGCCCGCGGCGAACACCCCGGCGAGCGGGCTCATGATCAGCTGCACCGGAAAATTCCACGGCGCGATGATCCCCACTACGCCCTTGGGCTGATAGTCGATCCGCGCCCGCGCACCGAGCAGCCCGAGCGGAAACAGCGTCGGCTTGCGCGCCGATCGCGCCCAGCGCGCGACATGCTTGCGGGCATGGCGCAGCGGGGAGACCGAAGCCACGATGTCGGTGATCATCGACTGATCGCGGCTGCGATGGCCGAAATCCTCGCTCAGCGCGTCGCACACCGCCGCGGCATGGTCCGCGATCATCGCCGCCGCGCGCGCCAACCGGTCGCGCCGCGTCTCGATCGAGGCCGGCAGCTCGGCCATGAACGCCCGGCGCTGCAATTCCAATATCTCGTGCATTCCGGCTCCTCTCGCCGCGAAGCCTAACCCGGCACCCCGCCAAGCGCCAAGCCGATCCACACCGCAAAGGCCGCTGCGGCCAGCATCGTGCCGAACGGCAGCCGGTCCGTCCCCGCCACGCGCTTGCCGCCGAGCATGAGGCCCAGCACCCCGGCAAATCCGATCAGGCAGGCGGCGAGCAGCACCATCGGCAGCGCCCGCCAGCCGAGCCACAGCCCGATCGCACCGAACAGCTTGGGATCGCCCCCACCCAGCCCCTGCCGGCCACGCAGCCGCCGATAGCTCTCGGCGACCGCCCAAAGCACGCCGAATCCGGCCGCGCCGCCGATCAGCCGGTCGAGCATCGTGGGCTCGAGCCCGAGCAGCCCGGTCGCAAGGCCTCCGGCCGCAAGCGCGCCGGTCAGCACATTGGGCAGCCAAAGCGCCGCAAGGTCGAGCGCCGCCAGCGCCAACAGCATCCAGCCGAACACCGCACCTGCGACGCCGGCAACTCCTGGCGCCACCAGTCCGGCGGCTATCCCGATCGCCAGACCCACCAGTTCGGTCAGCAGATGGCTCACGCGGATCGCCGCGCCGCAGCCCCGGCAGCGCCCGCGCTGGAGCAGATAGCTCAGCACCGGGATCAGCTCACCGGCGGCCAGCCCCTTGCCGCAGCCATCGCATTGCGATCGCCCCTGCGCCACCGATCGGCCCTCCGGCCATCGAATCGCGAGCGTGGCGATGAAGCTGCCCAGCGCCACGCCGATCAGCCCGAGCAGCGCGGGCCAGAACCAGGCCGGCTCAATCGTCATGCCGCGGCGCGCGCTTGCGGATCAGGTAGCGATAGACGCCGAAACAATTGATCCCGAACAGCACCAGGTTCTGCGTCAGGATGGGCTCGTCGTCCGAGAGCATCGCGCCGGTGATCCAGGCGATGCTCGACGTGACGAACAGCGCGAACCCCCAGCCGGTCAGCCGCCGCCCCAGGTCGAGCGAGACCATGAAGCAGGCGATGATCCCGCTGATCGAGGCATACCATTTGCAGACGTCCACCAGGTTCATGCGCGGCTCCCTCCATGCTGGGCCCGCGCGGCTTTTGCAAACTGCCGGGCAACACCCTAGATCGGCGCCCGCCCCCCCCCCCCCCCCCCCCCCCCCCCCCAAACGCCCGGGG
>JAEXFD010000055.1 GCA_023400405.1 Pseudomonadota bacterium | reverse complement strand
GCGCCAGCCCTTCGACGATGGCGGTCTTGCCCACACCCGGCTCGCCGATCAGCACCGGGTTGTTCTTCTTGCGCCGGGCCAGCACCTCGATGGTGGTTTCGATCTCCTGCGCGCGGCCGATCACCGGATCGAGCTTGCCGTCGCGCGCCGCCTGGGTGAGGTCGCGGGCGAATTTCTTGAGCGCGTCGTAGCGGTCCTCGGCCGAAGCGGTGTCGGCGGTGCGGCCGCCGCGCAGCTGATTGATCGCGGCATTGAGCGCCTCGGGCTTCGCACCCGCCGCCTGCAGCGCCTTGCCCGCCGCAGTGTTGAGCGAGAGCGCGAGCGCGACGAGCAGCCGCTCGACGGTGACATAGGAGTCCCCGGCTTTCTGGGCGATCTGCTCGGCCTGGTCGAGCACGCGCACGGCGTCATTGTCGAGGCCCGGCGTCTGCTGCGCGCCCGAGCCCGACACGGCCGGGATCTTGGAGAGCGCAAGGTCGGTCTCGCTGACGGCACGCTTGGCATCGCCGCCGGCGGCCTGGATCAGGCCGGCCGCCATGCCCTGCTCATCCTCGAGCAGCGCCTTCAGTAGATGCTCGGGCGCAATCCGCTGGTGGTTCATCCGGATCGCGACGGTCTGCGCCGATTGGAGGAAGCCCTTGGCGCGGTCGGTGAATTTTTCGAGATTCATGGTCGTCCCTGTTGCTCTTCGCCAGCGCAGATAGTGTTGCAATTCGGCAACACAAGTGGAGGATCGTTCGCTAATCTGGGGCCGGGCGCGCGGCGCCGCAATCGGCAACTCCCCGAATTGCGCGGTTTCGTTGGCATTCCGCAATGAGTCACGAAGCTGTCGCCGATCTGCAACCGCAGCTTCGCCATGGTGCAACGCACAACGCCTAGCGCCCCGGCAGCGCGGGCGCAGGGTCCGCGAACCAAGGGGTTTTCATCCGATGCGCCATCTCGCGTCCTGGCTGCTCGCCGGCACTTCGCTCCTCGTTTCGACTGCCGCCTTCGCCCAGGAGGCGCAGACCGCGCTTCCCGACACTTCGGACGATACCGGCGAGATCGTCGTGATCGGCAAGGGCGAGACTCGCCAGGTGCAGGAACTGCGCGCCGAGGACATCACCCAGCTCACGCCCGGCACCAGCCCGCTCAAGGCCATCGAGAAGCTGCCCAGCGTCAATTTCCAGGCCGCCGATCCCTTCGGCTCCTATGAATGGGCCGAGCGCGTCTCGATCCGTGGCTTCAACCAGAACCAGCTCGGCTTCACCCTCGACGGCATTCCGCTTGGCGATGCGACCTATGGCAATGTCAACGGGCTGCACATCAGCCGCGCGATCATCAGCGAGAACATCGCCCAGGTCCGCGTCTCCCAAGGCTCGGGTTCGATCGGCACCCAGGCGACCAACAATCTGGGCGGCACGCTCGAATTCGTCTCGCGCGATCCGGCCTCGGAATTCGGTCTCGATGCGAGCGGCACCTATGGCAGCGACAATTTCTGGCGCGGCTTCATGCGGCTGGAGACCGGCGAGCTCGGCGCCGGCGGACCGAGCGCCTATGTCGCCTATGTCCATTCGGACACCGACAAGTGGAAGGGCTGGGGCTCGCAGCGGCTCGATCAGGTCAATGCCAAGGCCGTCGCCCCGATCGGCGGCGCGCGCCTGGTCGGCACCTTCGATTATTCGAACCGGCACGAGAACGACTATCAGGACATGTCGCTCGACATGATCCGGCGCCTCGGCTGGAACTGGGACAATATCTCGAACGACTATGCCAAGGCGATCCTCGTCGCCGATGTCGGCGCGAACACCGGCTATACCGGCGTGGCGCCGACCAATCCCGCGGCGGGCACCACCTATCCGGCGCCGTTCCTCAACCCCGACGACGCCTATTTCGACGCCGCCGGCCTGCGCCGCGACTATCTCGCCTCGGTGGGGATCGAAAGCGACAAGGACGCCGCGATCCAATACACGCTCAAGGGCTATTATCATTCGAACGAGGGCCAGGGCGTGTGGTTCACGCCTTATGTCGCCTCGCCCTCGGGCGTGCCGATGTCGGTGCGGACGACCGAATACGACATCCGCCGCAAGGGCGTGTTCGGATCGATCGGCACTGCGCTCGGCTTCAACAACGTCACGATCGGCGCGTGGTACGAGAAGAATGATTTCGAGCAGGCGCGCCGCTTCTACGGCCTGACCAGCCGCACCAACCCGGGCCGCGTCAGCCTGCACTTCCAGGAAAACCCGTTCGCGACGCAATGGGACTGGAACTACGATACCGACACCGTCCAATATTATGTCGCGGACAAGCTCGATCTCGGTGCGCTGACGGTCAATCTCGGCTGGAAGGGCTTCAGCGTCGTCAACCGCGCCGATCCGATCGTTTCGGGCGGGCTCGCCGGCGGACGGATCAAGGTGCAGGACTGGTTCCAGCCGCATGCCGGCATCGCCTATCGCCTCGGTGCCGGCGCCGAACTGTTCGCGGGCTTCACCCAGGTCACGCGCGCCTTCGTCGCCTCGGCGACCACCGGCCCGTTCGCGACCACGCAGCTGGGCTTCAACGCGTTGCTCGGCGGACAGACCAAGCTCAAGCCCGAAGCTTCGGACACCTATGAAGTCGGCGGCCGCTTCCGCTCGGGACCGTTCACCGGCTCGCTCGCCGGCTATTATGTCAATTTCCGCAACCGCCTGCTCGCGGTCACGGTCGGCGCGGGTATCCAGGGCAATCCGCCGATCCTGCAGAATGTCGGCGACGTCCGTTCGCTCGGCATCGAGGCAACCGGCGACCTGCGCCTCGGCAGCGGCTTCGGCGCCTTCGTCTCGTACAGCTATAACGACTCGACGTATCGCGACAATGTCGTGAACGCCGCGGGCACGCTGCTCGCTGCGACCAAGGGCAAGACCGTCGTCGATGCGCCCAAGCATCTGCTCAAGGGCGAGCTGACCTATGATCTGGGCGGCTTCAAAGCCCGCATCGGCGCCAATTACATGAGCAAGCGCTACTTCACCTACACCAACGATCAGTCGGTCGAGGGGCGCGTGGTGGTCGATGCGACGATTGGCTACGAGTTCGAGATGGCCGGCCACGACCTGGAGATCCAGGGCAACGCGACCAACCTGTTCGACAAGAGGTACGTCTCGACGATCGGGACCAACGGCTTCGGCAATTCGGGCGACAACCAGACGCTGATGGTCGGCGCGCCGCAGCAGTTCTTCGTCACGCTGAAGGCGGGGTTCTAGGAAGCAGGACAGCGCGTTCCCCGGCCCGCGCCGGGGAACGCGCTAGCCAAAGCTTCCGGGCGTCGCACCATAACCTCTGGCGCGGCGGCGGGTCGGGTCGCACGCCGCAAAGAAAAGCCTGTTCCCCGGCGAAGGCCGGGGCCCAGTTTCCGCCAAATCGCGACGGCCCCGGCCGGGTCAAGGAGAATGGCCGAGGCAGCCGGGTTCTGCCGCTTCGCCTCCGTGGCAACTGGGCCCCGGCCTTCGCCGGGGAGCAAGGTGAGCGCTATTTCGCCGCGGCCGGAGATGGCGCATTCTCCGCCCGTGGCGCCTTGGGTGCGTCCTTCGCGTAGCGGTTGCCGTAGACATTGCCCTCGTACCAGCGCGGGGCTTCTGGTGCATCCGCGATCTCGCGGGCGATCAGGTAGTTGATCCGCGCGAATTTGGCGCCGGCCGCCCAGTCGAACGGCTGGTTCAGATCGTCGCTGACCTTGTGGTAGTGATTGGCGAGGAAGTCGCGGAAGGCCTTCTCGCCGCCATTCTTGAAGCCGGTGACGAGGAACACCGACGGCACGCCGGCCTTGACGAAGCTGTAATGGTCCGAGCGGAGGAACAGCTGCTCCTCCGGCATCGGATCGGGCGATAGGGTCACGCCCATCTTCGCCGCCGCGCGCGCGACGATCGGGCCCAGCGTCGAATGCTCGGCACCGAAGGCGACCACGTCCTGGAAATCGTAGAGCAGGATCGGCATGTCGAGATTGACGTCGGCGACCACCTTGCCCTTGCCGACCACCGGGTGGCGCGCAAGATAGCTGGAGCCGATCAGGCCGTCCTCCTCCGCCGTCAGCGCGACGAACAGGATCGATCGGCGCGGGCGCTTGCCGCCCTGCGTAAAGGCGCGCGCCGCCTCGAGCATCGTCGCGACGCCCGCGGCATTGTCCATCGCGCCATTGTGGATCGCGTCGGCGCCGGGATCGGCCATCATGTCGACGCCCTCGTGATCGAGATGCGCGGAGAGCACGACATATTCGCCGGCGAGCGCCGGATCGGAACCGGGCAGGATACCGATGACGTTCTCGCTCTTGGCGATTTCGACACTGCTGGTCCGCGCGGCGGTCACGCGCGGGGCGAGCGCGAAGCCCTTGACCGGCGTGCCGGCCGCGGCGGCGGCATAGAGCTGGGCGGCGCTTTGCGACGCGCCCTTGAACAGCGCCTCCGCCACGGCGCCCTTCACATAGGCGCCGATCTGGAGCCCGTTCGGCGCATCGGGCTCCTGCCATTGCTGGCGCGATTCGAGTTGGGCCGCGACCACGCGCTCCCAGTCGATCTTGCCCTTCTGGTCCTCGGGCGTGACGAGGTAGAGCATGCCGACCGCGCCATGCCCCGCCGCGACGTCCAGCCGCGCGGGCGGGGGAGAGGGGGCCGGCTCGGGCAGGGTAGCGAAGGCGACGACGAACTTGCCGCGCACGTCGAGCCCGGCATAATCCTCCTCGCGGCCATAGCCGACGAACACCGCGCCTGCCGCCACCGTCTGCCGTTCGCTGCCGAAGCGCGGGCTCGGCCCGATCGCCAGGTCGCCGCCATTGGCGAATTTTTTGGAGCCCACGCCGAGCTCGGGCGGCGCGTCGGTATCGAGCGAATAGTCGATGCGGTTGACCGGCTGGTACCAGCCCTCCGTGCCGCCGGGCCTCAGTCCCATCGCGTCGAAGCGCGTGGCGACGTAGCGCGCCGCGATGTCGAAGCCGCGAGTGCCGTTGTCGCGCCCTTCGAGCAGGTCGTCGGCCAGAAACTCGACATGGGCACGCACTTCGCTGGCGCTGAACACCGGCTCGTCCACTGCGGACTGCGCTGCGGCGGCGAGCGGCGCGAGGACGAGCCAGGCGGCCGCCAGCATCACGGTCTTGCGCATGGATTCTCCTTGGGTGGAAAGGCCCCGATCGCGGGCGACGCTAGCGCAAAGCGGGCGCTGCGCAAGGTGCCTTGCCCCTCGCGCCCGGGGTGTTATGCTCCACTGCATCACGACTCCGTGAGGGGGAAAATTCAGTCTTATGAAAAGCTTCAAGATGCTCTGCGGTGCCGGCTGCCTGGCGCTGGCCGTTGCTTCGATCTCGCCGGCGCTGGCGCAGCAGGACAAGCCGGTGCCGGTCGCCGAACTCGTCAAGCGCGTCGATGTGCCGTATCAGGAGTTCACGCTCAAGAACGGCCTGCGGGTGATCGTCCATACCGATCGCAAGGCGCCGATCGTCGCGGTCTCGACCTGGTACGATGTCGGATCGAAGCATGAGCCGGCGGGCAAGACCGGCTTCGCGCACCTGTTCGAGCATCTGATGTTCAACGGCTCGGAGAATGCGCCGGACGATTTCTTCAAGCCGCTCAAGGATGTCGGCGCGACCGATTTCAACGGCACGACTAGCTTCGACCGCACCAATTATTTCGAGACGGTGCCGCGCCCCGCGCTCGATCGCGCGCTGTTCCTCGAAAGCGACCGGATGGGCTGGCTGACCGGCGCGATCACCCAGGGCGTGCTCGACGAGCAGCGCGGTGTCGTCCAGAACGAGAAGCGCCAGGGCGACAACCAGCCCTATGGCCTGGTCTATTACAAGATCCTCGAGGAACTGCTCGGGGGCACGCCCTATGGCCATAACGTGATCGGTTCGATGGCCGATCTCGACAAGGCGAGCCTGGAGGACGTCAAGAACTGGTTCCGCTCGCATTATGGGCCGAACAACGCGATCCTGGTGCTTGCCGGCGATATCGACGCCAAGGAAGCGCGGCCGCTCGTCGAGAAGTATTTCGGCGCGATTCCGGCGGGCCCCAAGAGCACGCTGCCCACGGTAACCGTCCCGACCCTGGCCCAAGCCAAGACCGTCGTCATGAAGGACAAGGTCGCCGCGACGCTGATCATGCGCAGCTGGGCGGTGCCCGGGCTCAACGACAAGGATGCGACGCCGCTCAACGTGTTTTCCTCGGTACTCGGCGGCCTCGCCAGCTCGCGGCTCGATAATGCGCTGGTCCGCAAGGAGAAGCTGGCGGTCCAGGTTTCGTCCAACGTCCAGTCGATGTCGCAGCTCGGCATCTTCAGCATCCAGGCGGTGGTGAAGCCCGGCGTCGATCCGGCGCTGGTCGCCAAGCGGCTCGACGAGATCGTCGCCGACCTGATCCAGAACGGCCCGACGCCCGACGAAGTGACGCGGGTCGCTACCACCAATGTGTCCAACCGGATCGAAGGGCTCGAATCGGTCGGCGGTTTCGGCGGCAAGGCGGTCGCGCTCGCGCAGGGCGAGCTCTATTCGGGCGATCCGCTGTTCTTCAAGAAGCAGCTCGAGGCGACGGCGAAGGTGACGCCCGCCGAAGTGCAGGCGGCGGCGCGCAAATGGCTGACGCGTCCGGCGCTCACTGTGATGGTGGTGCCCGGCGACCGCGAGAATTACCAGGAATCGGCCCCCGTCGCGGTGACCAAGGCGGAAGGCCCCGCCGCAGCGCCGGTCAAGGGCACGCGCGGACCGCTGCCCGCGGTGGCGCCGATCCGCGACCTCACTTTCCCGGCCGTCACGCGCACGAAGCTCTCCAACGGCGTCGAGCTGGTCTATGCCCAGCGTGATGCCGTGCCGATGACGCAGGTGGTGCTCAGCTTCGATGCCGGCGCGGCGGCCGATCCCGCCGACAAGCTCGGGACGCAGAGCCTGACGCTCAGCATGCTCGAGGAAGGCACCGACAAGCTCGACGCCAACGGCATCGCCGAGGCGCGCGAGCGGCTGGGTGCCGACATCGACACCGGCAGCTCGGCCGACCGGACCTATCTGACGCTGTCGACCCCGAGCCCCAATCTCGGCGCCTCGCTCGATCTGTTTGCCGATGTGGTCGAGCATCCCGCCTTCGCGCCGGCCGAAGTCGATCGAGTCCGCGTCCAGCTGCTGACCGGCATCCAGCAGGAGCTGACCAGCCCGCAGGGCCTGGCGGGCCGCATGGTCCCGCGCGTGCTCTACGGCCCGGCCAGCCCCTATGCCAAGCTGGGGGCGGGCGCCGGCGATCCGTCCACCGTCGCCAAGCTGACCCGCGACGACCTGATCGCCTTCCACCGCGCCTGGATCCGCCCGGACAAGGCCAAGGTGTTCGTGGTCAGCGACCGGCCGCTCGCCGAGATCAAGGCGGCGCTCGACAAGAGCTTTGCCGGCTGGAAGGGCGAGGGCACGCCGGGGGCCAAGGCGTTCGACGCGGCGCCGCCCGCCGCCACCAGCCCCAAGATCGTGTTGATCGACCGGCCGAGCTCACCGCAATCGGTGATCATCGCGGCGCAGATGACCGGGCTCGATCCCAAGAAGGAATTGCTCACCGAATTCACGGCCAACCAGGTGCTCGGTTCTGGCTTCCTGTCGCGGATCAACATGGACCTGCGCGAGGCCAAGCACTGGTCCTATGGCGCCGGCGGCGGGTTCAACTGGCTCGAACATGCCGTGCCCTACACGATCAGCGCCCCGGTCCAGGCCGATCGCACTGGCGATTCGATCAAGGCAATCCAGCAGGACGTGCGCGAGTTCCTCACCAGCAAGGGCGTGAGCCAGGAAGAACTGGTGCGCGAAGTCAACGGATCGGTCCGCGAGCTGCCTGGCCGATTCGAAACCTCGGGCGCGGTGCTCTCGGCGATGCAGCAGAACGATATCCGGCATCGCCCGGACGACTTCTATTCGACCATCGCGGAAAAATATCGCGCCATGACGGCGCCTCAGCTTGACGCTGCGGCACGCGCGGCTCTCGACCCGAACAAGTTCGTTTTCGTGGTGGTCGGCGATGCGGCGAAGGTCCGCCCGCAGCTTGACAGCGTGGGCCTGCCTGTCGAGGTGGTCCCGGCTTCGTCGCTGGCGAGCCTCAAGCCGGCGGCCAACTGAGCAGGAGAGCATTTATGGCGAATGTGGACGGTAGCTGGAACACGGTGGTGAAGTCGCCGCTCGGCGATCAGGCGGCGGTGCTGACCGTGCAGAGCGACGGCGGCACCTTCACTGGCCAGTTCGCTGGCGCGATGGGCAATGTGCCGGTCAAGGACGGCAAGGTCGATGGCGACAAGCTGACCTTCGCGATCGACATCACCGTGCCGATGCCGATGACGCTCACCGCCGATGTGACGGTGGACGGCGACAATCTCAATGGCAACGTGACCGCCGGCGGCTTCGGCAGCTTCCCGATCACGGGAACGCGCGCCTGAGGCATCGCTTGCGCTGAAGAATGGGCCCGCTGCCGCAAGGTGGCGGGCTTTTTCTTGTCGATAAGCCGTCCCCTTCAGGAGAGGGGTTGGGGGTGGGGCAGTGTCTCACCGAGACCGTGACTTGTGGAGAGTCCCCCACCCCAACCCCTCCCCTGAAGGGGAGGGGCTTAGCTAGGTCAGTCCCGCTCCACCCGCGTCACATGCCCCATCTTGCGGCCGGGGCGAACGCTGCCCTTGCCGTAAAGGTGCAGGTGCGCGCCCGGCTCGGCGAGGAATTCGCTCCACCGGTTCGCGGCCTCACCGATCAGGTTCTCCATCTCCACCCGGGTGCCGGTGAGCGCGGTGCTGCCAAGCGGCAGGCCGCAGATCGCGCGGATATGGTTCTCGAACTGCGAGCATTCGGCGCCTTCGATCGTCCAGTGCCCCGAATTGTGCACGCGCGGCGCCATTTCGTTGAACACCGGCCCGTCTTCGGTCGCGAAGAACTCCAAGGTCAGCACGCCGACATGGCCGAGCTGCTCGGCCACGCGCGCGGACAGCGCCGCGGCTTCGGTCCAATGGCGTGCGATCTCGGCGGGGGCGGGCAGGGTGGAGCGGGCGAGGATACCGTCCTCATGCTCGTTCCACGGCGGCGGATAGCTCGCCAGGCTGCCGTCCAGCCCGCGCACGGTGATGATCGAGAATTCGTGGCTGAAGCGCACGAAGCCTTCGAGGATCGCCGGACGCTCGCCGATCGCCGCCCAGGCCGCCTCGGCCTCGCTCGCATCGTGGAGGCGCACCTGGCCCTTGCCGTCATAGCCGAGCCGCAGTGTCTTGAGGATCGCCGGCGCGCCGATCTCCGCGATGGCGGCTTTCAATTCGTCGAGGGTCAATACCGAGGCCCAGGGCGCGGTCTTGCCGCCCAGCGCCCCGACGAACGCCTTCTCCCGCGCGCGGTCCTGCGCGATCGACAGGCTCTGCGGGCCGGGACGCACCGGCACCTTGCCGGCGAGATATTCGACCGGGCCGATCGCGATATTCTCGAACTCATAGGTGACGACGTCGGTCTGCGCGGCGACTTCGTCGAGCACGATGCGGCTGTGATAATCGGCGCGGGTATAGCTCGACGCGGTCTGCGCCGCGACGCTCTCTTCGTCGGGCGCGAGCACATGGGTGCGATAGCCGAGCTGCGCCGCGGCCACCGCGAGCATCCGCCCGAGCTGGCCGCCGCCCAGGATGCCGATCGTCGATCCGGGAGGAAGCGCGCTCATTCGGGGTCGATCGCCACGCTCTCGGTCTGCGCCGCGCGCCAGGCCTGGAGGCGCTCGCTCAGCGCGTCGTCCGCCGTCGCCAGGATCGCGGCGGCGAGCAGCCCCGCATTCTTGGCCCCGGCCTTGCCGATCGCCAGCGTGCCGACCGGGATGCCGCCGGGCATCTGGACGATCGAATAGAGACTATCGAGACCCTTCATCGCCTTGGATTCCACGGGCACGCCGAGCACGGGCAAGTGCGTCATCGAAGCGGCCATGCCGGGCAGGTGCGCGGCGCCGCCGGCGCCGGCGACGATCACCTTGAGCCCGCGGTTCGCGGCGCTGGTGGCATAATCGTAGAGCCGCTGCGGGGTGCGATGCGCGGAGACCACCTTGATCTCGTGCGGTACGCCAAGCGTTTCGAGGATCTCGGCGGCGTGGCGCATCGTCTCCCAGTCGGAAGTGCTGCCCATGATGATGCCGACCAGAGGTGCCACGTTTCGCCCCGCGCTGCTGGAAGCGGCGTTCCTAGAGGCGAGGGGCGGGGAGGGCAACACACTTAAAAGCCCCTCCCCTTCAGGGGAGGGGTTGGGGGTGGGGGACTCTCCACGAGGGGCGCCGCCAAGATCGACTGCCCCACCCCAACCCCGCATCGGGTAAACAGCGCCCCGCGCTGTTTAGGCCATGCCGGGGGCATGGCCGACCCGACGCGCCTGAAGGCGAGGGGCTTAGGGATCACCGCTCGTTTAGATAGTACCGCTCGATTTCCTTGAGCCCCTCGTCCAGCTCGTAGACGATCGGCTGGCCGGTCGGGATCTCAAGGCTCACGATCTCGTCATCCGGAATGCCCGAGAGGTGCTTGACCAGCGCGCGCAGCGAATTGCCGTGCGCCGAGATCAGCACGCGCTTGCCGGCGCGCAGTTCGGGGGCGATGCGCTCCTCCCAATAGGGCAGCACGCGCGCGATCGTGTCCTTCAGGCTCTCGGTCTGCGGAATCGGCACGCCGTGATAGCGCGCGTCCTTGGCGAGGTCCCAGGGCGAGCCCTCTTCGGGGAGCGGCGGCGGCACGTCGAAGCTGCGGCGCCAGATCTTGACCTGCTCGTCGCCATGCTTGGCCGCGGTCTCGGCCTTGTTGAGCCCGGTCAGGCCGCCATAATGGCGCTCGTTCAGCTTCCAGCTCTTCTCCTCGGGCAGCCACAGCCGGCCCATCGCCTCCAGTGCCAGGTGCAGCGTCTTGATCGCGCGGCTCTGGAAGCTGGTGAAGCACAGGTCGAAGTCCAGGCCCTTGGCCTTCATCAGCTCGCCCGCGGTCCAGGCTTCCCGGGTGCCCTGCTCGGTCAGATCGACGTCCCACCAGCCGGTGAAGCGGTTCTCGAGGTTCCAGGCCGATTGGCCATGGCGGATGAGGACGAGCTTGGGCATCACGGACTCCTTGCAACCGGGCTGGCCCGTCCTTAGCGGCAAGGGCGGGCGGGACAAGCAGGAGAGTGGCGATGGCGATCGTGCGCGAGACGCTGGTGTATCAGGGCCCGGGCGGGCCGTTCGAAGGCGTGATCGCCTATGAGGACGAAGTCACCACGCTGCGCCCCGGCGTGCTGGTGGTGCCCAACATCCTGGGCCAGAAGGAGGCGGACAACGTCCATGCCGAGAATCTCGCCAAGCTCGGTTATGTCGCGCTCGCCTGCGATCTTTACGGGCAGGGCAAGCGCACCCAGCATGGGCCGGGGGCGGGCACCTATATGAACCCCCTCAACGCCGATCGCCCGCTGCTGCGCGACCGGCTGGCGGCGTCGCTGGAGGCGCTAAAAGGGTTCGACCGCGTCGATCCCGCCCGGCTGGCGGCGATCGGCCTCTGCTTCGGCGGCAAATGCGTGCTCGACATGGCGCGCGCCGGGCTGCCGATCCTCGGCGGCGTCTCGTTCCACGGCGTCTATGACCGGCCGGACTATGCCAATGTCGCGCCGATGACGGCCAAATTGCTGGTCTGCCACGGCTGGGAAGACCCGATCGCCCCGCCCGACAAGATGGTCGCGCTGATGCAGGAACTGAACGAAAGCGGCGCCGACTGGCAGCTCCACGCCTATGGCCATGCCGGCCACGCCTTCACCGATGTCGATCGTAAGACCTCGACCACTCCAGGGGTCGCCTACGAGCCCCGCGCGGACCGACGCAGCTGGCAGGCGATGACGAACTTCCTGGACGAAGTGTTCGGCTGAGGCGCGCGGTCAGGGCTTGGCCGCTGCCTTTTTGGCCTCGAGCCGGTTCAGCATCTCGCGGGCGGTTTCGCCGTCATGCTCGCCCGCGACCTTGTATTTCTTGAGCCGCTCGTCGCGCTTGCGACGCTCATCTTCGCCGAGCTTCGACGGGTCGATCGAGAGATAGGCGGCAGGGCGGATCACCGAAATCGCGTCGTCGATCATGCCACGCATCTCGAAATCGCTCGCCACCTCCATGCGCAAATCGTCGAACTGGGGAAGCAGTTCGAAGGCGCTGTACAACGCGTTCTGCGCGGCGTCGGGTGGCATCATGCCCTGTCTCCGGAAGCTCTCGTAAAAGCCCTGCAGGATCTGGGGCGTCTTGGGCGCCTTCTTGGCGGCCAGAGCGTATAGCTTGCGCACCTCCGACCAGCGCGCGGCGTCGTGATTTCCTGCGGCGGCGAGTTCGTCGGACAGCGAATCCGCTTGCGCGGCGATCGCCAGACCGTCCTCCGGCGCCCGTTCAGCCCAATGCTTGGCGGTCGCCCGCGCCTCTCCGACGCGACCCGCAAGGCGCTGAGCGCCGAACAACACGCGAAGCGCATCGGGGTCGTCGGGGAAATGCGCGGCTGCCGCCGAAACCTTGTCGACGAAGGCGCCGGCATCCTTGGCGGGGACCCCAGCATAGAGGCGAATGTCGAAAGGCAGCATCGCATCTTCTGCAGGCGTCAGTTTGCGGATCGAAATTTCGCCGGGATCGAGCGACTTGAACGGTAGCACCATGGCGTTGAGCTTGCCGCGGCGCGAATAGTCCCGCAGCTCCGCATTCAACTTGTCGAGATCGCCAAACGCTTGTTGCGCCGCCGCGTCGAAAGGCATGCCCTTGTTGATCAGCGTCAGATAGTTGGCGAGCTGGCCAGGCCGGGCAGGGGTATTGGTCAGGTAATGGACCAACAACCAGCCCTCGGCATAGAGCAGGCCGATATTGCCGCCGACGTCGCGATAGGCCTGGGCCGACAGCAATTTGCGCACGGAGAGCCAGTCGTTCGAACCGAACGTGGCATATCGGCTTTGCACGGGATTGCCAACCACGACGCGGTTGTCCGACAGGATCTCCATCGAGCCGATATATTCGGCGAAGCCCTCGGAATACCAAACCGGATAGGCCGCCGGGAAATATTGCTGAGAAAAATGGTGGGTCAGCTCGTGGAACAGCACCTGCTGGGCGGACATGTCGGCGATATAGACTTCGCCGCGCGACCCTCGGCTGCCCCTGGAATCCGTGCGCGACATCACGGCATAGGGACCGCGGATCGTGGCGGAGTAATAGCCGAGGACGCCCTGACCGCCGTAAGGCATGGTCTCGCCGACGGCGGCTTCGTCCCTGACGAGGAACACCTTGATCTTCATGCCGCTTGCTTGCGACGTCGCGCGCGACAGGAAGCGAAGCGCGATCTGGAACTTCTCCAATCGCGCGGCCGCGTCTCGCGCGGCGGTCTCCGATCCTTCGGAATAGACCTGGAAATGCGCCGAAGTCGCGACGCACCAGCTTGCATGCGCCAATAAGGGTGCGAACAGGAACATGGCGGCCGCAGCAGCGCGCAAGACTGGCTTGATCATCTTTGCCCCCCGTTGAGGGCAGCGTATCGCGCGTGCGCGGACGTTGCAATTGCCCGGCCGGCCGGACCACAGCACCCCCTTTTCAAAGAAGACGTTGACGGTGGGGCTCAGCCTGCAGCGGCGATCGGCACGCTGGCGAGGCCGATCATCCGAGTCGCGATCTCGCGTTCGCCCATGATGACGATCGGCACGCCGAGGCCTTCCAGATGGGCGACCTCCTCGTCGGAATGGGCGCGGGCGATGACGCGTAGCTCCGAGTTGAGGCGCTGCGCCTGCTCGTACACCGCGCCGGCCTCATAGCCTTCGGGGATGGCGATCAGCAGCCGGTCGGCGCCGGCGATTCCCGCCGCGGTGAGCACCTCGGGATCGATGGCGTTGCCGCGCACCACCTGCATCCCGTCGCTCTCGGCCTGGCGGGCCATGTCTTTCTGGTCCTCGATCACCGTGAACGTCCGGCCGCGCTCCTTCAGGGCGCGGGCGATGCGTGAGCCGACCCGGCCATAGCCGACCAGGATCACCGATGCGGCTGCGGGCGTTACGCTCGCGGTCTCCGCATCGCCCTCGTCCGCCTTGCCGCGATCGGCGAGCCAGTTGAACAGGAAGGGATTGGCGAAGATCGAGAGGATCGCGCCGGCGAGGATCAGGTCGCGGGCATCCGTGGGGAGGATCTTCAGGCTGGTGCCCAGCGTCGCCAGGATGAACGAGAATTCGCCGATCTGCGCCAGGCTGGCGGCGACGGTGAAGGCGGTGCGGCTCGACCGGCCGAAGGCGCGGACGATCGCGAATGCGGCGACCGACTTGCCCACCAGGATGATCGCGATGGTGGCGAGCAGCGGCAGCGGCTGTTCGATCACCACCGACGGATTGAACAACATGCCCACCGAGACGAAGAACAGGACCGCGAAGGCGTCGCGCAGCGGCAGCGTGTCTTCGGTCGCCTGTCGACTCATCGGCGTCTCGCCCAGGATCATGCCGGCGAAGAAGGCGCCGAGTGCGAACGACACGTCGAACACCACCGCAGCGCCGAATGCGACGCCGAGTGCGATGGCGAGCACGGCCAGCCGGAACAGCTCGCGCGAGCCGGTCCGCACTACCCAGTGGAGCGTCACCGGGATCAGCTTGCGCCCGACGAGCAGCATCAGCGCGATGAAGCCGGCGACCTTGAGCAGCGTGATCCCCAGCGGCATCGCCAGCGCGGCCAGGCCGTTGCCGCCGCCATTGACGATCCCCGCCACCGCGGGAAGCAGCACGAGCGCCAGCACCATCGCCAGGTCTTCGACGATCAGCCAGCCGACCGCGATCCGGCCGCGTTCGGTCTCGACCAGTTTGCGCCCCTGCAGCGCGCGCAGCAGTACCACCGTGCTCGCGACGGACAGCGCCAGGCCGAACACCAGCCCGGCGACGAGGCTCCAGCCCATGACATGGGCGAGCAGCATGCCGAGCAGCGTCGCCACGGCGATCTGGCCGATCGCGCCGGGAATCGCGATGCGACGGACCGAAAGCAGGTCCTTGAGCGAAAAGTGCAGACCGACGCCGAACATCAGCAGGATCACGCCGATCTCGGCGAGTTCGTTGGCGAGGTTGCTGTCGGCAACGAAGCCGGGCGTGAAGGGGCCGACCATCACGCCGGCGAGGAGATAGCCGGCGATCGGCGAGACGCGCAGCCGCTGCGCGATGGCGCCGAGGACGAACGCGACGACGATCCCGACGACGATCGTCCCGATTAGGGGCGTGTGATGGGGCATGAAATCCTTTCCGAAAAGGCCCGGAAGCGCCGCCGCGCCTCCGGAACCCATTCATTCGGCCGCGACGCCAACCATCGCAGCCATGGCGCCGATGGCGCCGGCAATGCCCGACCAGACGGCTATTACGAACCACCAGGGCGGGCGCTTTTCACGTGCATCCATATCCATTCTCCCGATCGGATGTCCGTTGGGGACCCGCACGGGCGGGTCCACTCGCAAAGGGAGTTCAGGCGGCCGGCGGGGCGCGCGCCGCGGGCACGCCGCGCAGCGGGAGCTGGCGGCCGGGCAGGGCGGCGGGGCGATAGGCGGGCCGGGCTTCGGGAAGCGTGGCGATGGTCGGCCACAGGAGGGACTGGCTGGCGCCGATCTGGACGTGCCAAGCGCGCGGTGGGCCGGCCGGTGTGGCGGCGCGGGGCTGCTTCGGAGCCTCGCGTTCGGCGGCGCGTTCGGCGGCGCTGGCGCGCGGGCTCACCGTCACGGCGCTGGTCGTCGGATCGAAGGCCGATCCCGCGCCGCGCCCGACGGCCGGGCCGAGCGGCACCAGCGAGCAGACCAAAGCGGTCAGCAGCGCGAGCCAGGCGGCCATTCCACCCATTCTCCGCCTGCCGTTCGCCTTGCCGATCATGCCATCCACCTGGGGTCTTGCGCCTCAGAGTTCAACGCGGCTGGGCCCGGCTGGCTCCCTTGCCCCCTACAAGACCCGAGACATGAAGCGGCTGAACGGGTCCGGCTGATAATCGCCAAAGGGCGGGGATTCGGTGAAGCCGAACTGGCGGTAGAGCGCATGGGCCGGCTCGAATGCCTCGCCGCTGCCGGTTTCCAGGCTCAGCCGGCGATAGCCGCGCGCGCGAGCGGCGGCGATGATGTGGCTGACCAGCGCCGCGCCGGTGCCGCGCCGCAGATGCTCGGGCGCGGTGCGCATCGATTTGACCTCGCCATGGGTCGGATCGAGCTCCTTCAGCGCACCGCAGCCAAGCAGCGTATCGCCGTCCCATGCCGTCCAGAAGGTGACGTCGGGCGCCTTCAGGCCGGACAGATCGAGGAAATGGCAGCTCTCGCGTGGCGAATTGGCCATCATGCCGGCGGCATGCGCTTCGAGGAGCGCGATCACCTTCGGATCGTCGAGCCCGCCCTCGCGGATCGCAATCGCACTCACCACGCGGCGCTGGCCACGCCGCGTCCAAACCGTCCCTGCATCCGATCCCCCTCTTTGTCGTTCGCCCTTAGATCTCGTCGATATAGCCTGCCAGCGTCTCCAGGCACGACACGCCGAGCGCCTTGCAGCGCGCCGGGCTCCAGGCGAACTCGGGGTCCGCATTGGCGTCATGGTCCTTGAACGGCATTTCCAGCGTCATCGACACGGCGCCGAACCGTTCGGCGAGCTGGTTGGTCGACATCGACAGGTTGGCGCGCCCCGGCGCCGACTTCTCGTAACCCAGGTCGAGCTGGAAATCGGGCGTCGCGCCGGCGAGGCGGCGGGCGAATTCGTAGAATTTCTCGCCATGCGCATCGGTCCAGCTCGGAATGCCTTCATAGCCGGCGAGGAAGTTGGCGGGGATTGCCTCGTCGCCATGCACGTCCATGGCGAAATCGACGCCGGTCTCGTCCATCGCCTGGCGGACGAGGAACACCTCGGGGCTCTTTTCCATCGACGGCGCATGCCATTCGCGGTTGAGGTTGATGCCCGCGGCATTGGTGCGCAGATGGCCGCGGCGCGATCCGTCCGGGTTCATGTTGGGCACGATGTGGAAGGTCGCCTTTTCGCGCAGCGCCTTAGCCGTAGCGTTGCCCGGATCGACGAGCATCTCCAGCGCGCCTTCCATCCACCATTCGGCCATGCTCTCGCCGGGATGCTGGCGGGCATAGAGCCAGACCTGCTTGGCGCCGGTGCCGAGCGTCAGCAGGTCCATCGGCTGGCCGTCGAGCGTGACGCCGAGCTCGCGATGGGTGACGCCGGGGGCCAGTGCAATGCGGCTGACCAGATCATGGTGCCGCTCCATCGAATAGGGCGCGAAATAGGCGAACCAGACGATGTCGGTCTCGATCGCCTGGGTGAAGCTCAGCACGCCATCGGCATAATCGCTGTCCGCCGTCGTCCGCCAAAGCTCGCGATCGGCCGACCAGCGCGCCTTGTAGCCCGGCCAGCCGAACGCATAGGCCGATCCGCCGGCATTGAGGATGCGGAAGGTGATCGTCCGCCCCTTCGCCCCGGCGACGCGGAAATGGAACCATTGATAGAAGTCGGACAGGTGATCCTTGACGATCTCGAGGTCGACCCGGTCGCCCTCGATGCCGACCAGCTTGATATTGCCGCTGTCGAAAGCAGCGTTGATTTGGATGCTCATTTCACCGTGATAGTGACACCGGACTCTCCGGGGAAGTCCTTGAAAAGCGCATGCGCCATCCGCGCGGCGGCGGCATTGGGTTGATCGGGCTGGGTGCCGCTGACGCTCTGGCTCTGCGCGCGGCCTTCCCACACGGTAGTGTTGTCGCTGCGTCGGCGGAGCTGGACCCACAATTCGGTGCCATAGACGGTGCGCGTCTTGCCGCCGATGCCGAAGCCGACATCGCCGCCGACCCCTACCGCGCTGCGCCGCCCGCCGCTGAAGCTGCCGCCGCCCAGCCCGATCGTCACCGGCGGGCGATCGCGGAAGGTGCCCTTGTCGATCCGGCGGAACGCGACGGCGGCGATATAGCCGGAAGGCGCCGCGCCGCTCGAGCGGACATAGCCGAGCTTGGCGAGCTCGTCCGCGACGGCATCGGCATAAACCTGATATTCGGGGCCAGCCGAATCGGTGTTGGGGATCGGCTCGATCGCCACGCTGGTGCGCTCGAACGGCTGGCCCAGGCTATAGCGGGTGACGTCGATCGGCTCTGGCCGATACGTGGTCGTGCAGCCGCCCAGCGCGGCACCGAGCAGCAAGGGGAGGGCGAGGACGATCGGCTTGGTCACGGGAGGGCTCCTGTTTCGCGGGCGCAACGGCCCGTTTGCCCTTCAACAAGAGTCGCGTCGAGTCGGTTCCACGGTGCGAAGACTCGCCTTGACTTGGCTGGCCTCGGCCTCTAGGCGGGCGCCTCTTTCCGGCATTCCAGATAGTTTGAGAAGCGAATCGGTCATGAAGATCGTGAATTCATTGAAGTCGCTCAAGGGGCGGCACCGCGACAACCGCGTGATCCGCCGCCGTGGCCGGATCTACGTGATCAACAAGACCCAGAAGCGGTTCAAGGCCCGCCAGGGCTGATCGCCGGCATGGGAGCACCGCGCGCCGTCATCTTCGATGTCGGCAACGTGCTGTTCCACTGGCAACCGCGGGCTTTGTACGAGCGCCTGATCGAAGACGATCGGGCGCTCGACGCGTTTCTGGACAATGTCGTCACCAAGGACTGGCATTTCCAGCACGATGCCGGCCGGCCCTTTGCCGAAACCTCGGCCGAGCTGACCGCGCAGCATCCCGAACATGCCGACCTGATCGCGGCTTGGGGCCCGCGCTTCGACGAGACGCTGGAAGAACCGATGCCGGGCATGCCCGAGCTGGTCCGCGCGCTCGACGCGGCTGGCGTTCCGCTCTATGCGATCACCAATTTCTCGGGCGAGTTCTGGCGCGCCTGGGCGCCGAGCCAGGACGAGATCTTCGGCCGCTTCCGCGACATCGTCGTCTCGGGCGACGAGAAGCTGGTGAAGCCCGATCCGGCGATCTACCGCCTCGCGCTCGCCCGCTTCGGCCTGGCGCCTGAAGAAGCGGTGTTCGTCGACGATAGCGCGCCCAATGTAGAAGCCGCTGCGGCGCTCGGCATCCACGCGGTATTGTTCACCGGTGCCGAAGCCTTCCGCGCCGAGCTCGAGCAGCTAGGCCTGCTTTAGGTCGATCCGTGAACGATGGCGCCGCGCGGCCTCATCCGTCGCTGCCGCTATGCCCCTTCAGCTCGTCGCCGACGATCGTCACGACGTGCAGCACGTTGGTCGATCCCGGCGTCTTGAACGGCACGCCGGCGCATAGGATCACGCGGTCGCCGGCGGCGGCGATATGTTGGCGCAGCACCATCCGCTTCGACTTGGCGACCATCTCCTCGAAGGATTCGACGTCGCGCGTGTGCACGGCATGGGTGCCCCAGAGCAGGCCCAGCCGCCGCGCCGTCTCGATCTTCGGGGTCAGCACCAGGATCGGCACCAGCGGCCTCTCGCGTGCGATGCGCCGCGCGGTCGAGCCCGAGCTGGTGAAGCAGGCGATTGCCGAGGCGGAAACGGTGGAGGCGATGCTCTTCGCCGCCTCGGCCAGCGCGTCGGCGGTCGTCGGATCGGGCTTGGTGACGGTGAAGTGGACGCGGTCGCCATGTGCCGGATCGCGCTCGACCGCATCGGCGATCGAATTCATCATCGCCACCGATTCGACCGGCCATTTGCCCGCCGCGCTTTCCGCCGAAAGCATGATCGCGTCGGCGCCGTCATAGACCGCAGTGGCGACGTCCGAGACTTCTGCGCGGGTGGGCGAGGGGCTCTCGATCATCGATTCGAGCATCTGCGTCGCGACGATCACCGGGCGGCCGAGGCGGCGGGCCGATTCGACGATGCGCTTCTGGAGCGGCGGGACGGTCTGCGGCGGCAGCTCGACGCCCAGATCGCCGCGCGCAACCATCACGCCGTCGCACTGCTCGAGAATCTCATCGAGCCGCGCGATCGCGCTCGGCTTCTCGATCTTGGCGAGCAGCGCCGCCTTGCCGCCGATCAGCCGGCGGGCCTCCATCAAATCCTCGGGCCGCTGCACGAAGCTCAGCGCGATCCAGTCGGCGCCCTGTTCGACCGCGAAGGCGAGGTCGCTGCGATCCTTCTCCGTCAGCGCGGCGAGCGGCAGCACCATGTCGGGGACGTTGAGCCCCTTGTTGTTCGAAAGCGGCCCGCCGACTTCGACGATCGTCGTCAGCCGGTCGGGCTGTACCGAGACGACGCGCAGCACCAGCTTGCCGTCGTCGAGCAGCAGCCGGGCATTTTCGTGCGCCGCCTCGAAGATCTCGCGGTGCGGCAGCTCGACGCGGGTCGCATCGCCCGGCGTATTGTCGCGGTCGAGAATGAACTCATGGCCGGTGACCAGCTGCACCTTGCCGTCGGCGAACTTGCCGACGCGCAGCTTCGGCCCCTGAAGGTCGGCCAGGATCGTGGTCGGCCGGCCATATTTCTTTTCCAGCCCGCGGATCGCCTCGAACAGCGGCACCTTCGATTGCTGGTCGCCATGGCTCATGTTGATCCGGAACGCATCGGCGCCCGCCTCGAACAGGCGACCGATCATTTCCGGCGTTCCGCTCGCGGGCCCCAGGGTCGCGAGGATGCGGACCTTGCGCGAACGCGGGCTGATGGCCTTCGACATGTGCGTTATCCTTGGCTTGTGCCGGCTCGCCTCTAGCCTCTAATGCCGAAGGATCAACAGCAGAAGGTGGCGCACATGGACGATCTCGACCGGCTGGACGACGCAACCGCCGCCAAGGCGTTCCGCACGCTCGTCCGGCACCTGCGCAAGCGCAAGGATGCGCAGAACATCGATCTGATGGGACTGGCCGGCTTCTGCCGCAATTGCCTGGCCGATTGGATCGTCGAGGCCGATCCCGCGATCGACCGCGAGAAAGCGCGCCGCATCATCTACGACATGCCCTTCTCGGAATGGAAGGCGAAGCACCAGTCGGAAGCGACGCCCGAGCAGATCTCCCGGATGGAGGAGAGCCTGAAGAAGAACGAGGTCGCCGACGCCGAGCTCGATGAGGCGCTCGACGAAAGCTTCCCGGCCAGCGATCCGCCCGCGATGACCGAACCGGGGCGCTGAAAAGCTATTTCGCTAGCGCTGCCGCGATCTTCGCGCGCCAGATCGCATAGCCGGCCTTGGTCATGTGAAGCCCGTCCTCGCGATAGAGCTCGGCCCGCGGCAGCCCGTCCGGCCCGAGCATCGCCGGGAAGATGTCGACGAAGCCGAGCCGCTTGTCGGTCCGGGCATAATCGCGGACCAGCCCGTTGGCGGTGCGGATCTTGTCGACCAGCCGCCAGCGCGCGATGCTCGGCTTGATCGCGACGAACAGGATGCGCGTCTTGGGCAGCGCGGCATGGACGAGGGCGGCGAATCGCTGGAAATCGGCGAGCACCTGCTGCGGCGTTCGCCCCGCCTCCAGGTCGTTGTCACCGGCATAGAAGACGATCGTGCGGGGCGCGTAGGGAATCGCGATGCGGGTCGCATAGCGGACGCTGTCGGCGATCTGCGATCCGCCGAAGCCGCGATTGATCACGCGGTGGTGCGGGAAATCCCTGGCCAGGTCGGTCCACATCCGGATGCTCGAGCTGCCGATAAAGAGCACGCCGCCCTTGGCAGGCATCTTGCGGGCATCGGCAGCCTCGAACGCTTCGATCTCGCCCGCGAAGGGCTCGGCGGGCACGAGCGCGGGCGTCACCGGTGCCGGCGCCGGGGGAGGCGGTGCTAGCGGGGCGGGGGCGTTCTGCGCCTGCGCGGCGGGAGACAGCAGAACGGCAAGCACGGCGAGCGGCAACAAGGCGGGGCGTCGAGTCATCGGGCCCCGATAGCGCGCGGCGGCCGGTGCGCAAATGAGTCTTGAGCGCGGGGCCCCGCTTCTTTAAGCGCGCCGCTCAACCTTCAGGAGCCCCCGATGTCCGACTCGATTTCCGCCGAACAGCTGCGCCTCCTCATCGAGCGCATCGAGCGGCTCGAGGAAGAGAAGAAGGGCATCGCCGACGACATCAAGGACGTCTATGGCGAAGCCAAGTCGACCGGCTTCGACGTCAAGACGATGCGGAGCATCGTGCGCCTGCGCAAGATGGAGAAGCATCATCGCGACGAGGCCGAGATGCTGCTCGAGACCTACAAGCAGGCGCTGGGCATCTGATTCCTCTTCCCGTCACCCCGGCGAAAGCCGGGGTCTCCCGCGGCTTCATTCCCGCCGTCGCCTGAGATTGCGGCTTTTCGTCGGGATGACGATCTTGGGCAGGGCATTGCCCATCGGCCCGAGCCTGGCCTAAAGCCGCGCGATCCCTTTCCAAGAGAGCGCAATGGCAGGCCATTCCAAATTCAAGAACATCATGCACCGCAAGGGCGCGCAGGATAAGAAGCGCTCGGCGGCGTTCAGCAAGCTCAGCCGCGAAATCACCGTCGCGGCCAAGATGGGCACGCCCGATCCGGACATGAACCCGCGCCTGCGCGCAGCGGTCAACGCCGCCAAGGCCGCGTCGATGCCCAAGGACAATATCCAGCGCGCGATCGACAAGGCGAGCCGCGGCGATGCCGAGAACTATGAGGAAGTGCGCTACGAGGGCTTCGGCCCGGGCGGCGTTTCGCTGATCATCGAGGCGCTGACCGACAATCGCAACCGCACCGCCACCAACGTCCGCACCGCGGTCTCGAAGAACGGCGGCAATCTTGGCGCCAGCGGCTCGGTGAGCCACGGCTTCGATCGCATGGGCCTGATCACGTATCCGGCGAGCGCCGGCGATGCCGAAAAGGTGTTCGAAGCCGCGCTCGAAGCCGGCGCCGAGGACGTCACCTCGAGCGAGGACGGCCATGAGATCTGGACCGCCCAGGCCGATCTCCACGAAGTCGCCAAGGCGCTCGAGCCGGTGCTCGGCGAAGCCGAAGGCGCGAAGCTCGCCTGGCGGCCGCAGACCATCGTGACGGTGGACGCCGACGATGCGGGAACGCTGTTCAAGCTGATCGACACGCTCGACGACGACGACGACGTCCAGACCGTCTGGGGCAATTACGAAGTTCCGGACGATGTGATGGAGAAGCTGGGTTGATCCCAACTCCCTCTCCCATCGGGAGAGGGGAGGGGCCCGCTCGCGTAGCGAGTGGGAAGGGTGAGGGTGGCGATGGCTGCCTGATCGCCCTCACCCTTCCGCGCCTGCGGCGCTCCCTCCCTCTCCCGATGGGAGAGGGACTTTGATCATCCTCGGTCTCGACCCCGGCCTCGGCACTACCGGCTGGGGCTTGATTCGCGCCGAGGGCAACCGCCTGTCGCATCTCGCCAACGGCCGGCTCAAGACCGATGCCCAGGCGCCGCTGCCGCGCCGGCTGGCCCATCTCGATGCGATGCTCGCTGCGCTGATCACCGATCACGCGCCCGATGCCGCCGCGGTGGAGGAAGTGTTCGTCAACGCCAATCCGCAATCGACGCTGAAGCTCGGCCAGGCGCGCGGCGTGGTGATCTGTGCGGCGGCGCGGACGGGGCTCGACGTCGGCGAATATGCCGCGCGGCTGATCAAGAAATCGGTGGTCGGCGTCGGCAATGCCGAAAAGACGCAGGTGCACGCCATGGTCGCCCGGCTGCTGCCCGGCGCGAAGATCGACGGCCCGGATGCCGCCGATGCGCTGGCGGTGGCGATCTGCCACGCGCACCACCTCGCCTCGGCACGCGCGCTGTCACGCCCTTAGAGTCTTTCTTAGCTTCGCTGAAGCGGCACCAGCCCGCTCCCCCACCCGGCCACCCATAAGATACTGCCCTTGGGTGGCCGGGTGGGGGAGCGGGCTGCTGCCGAACCTGTTTCAGCTCCGCTGAAACGGTCCCTAATAGCCGTTGCTCTCCAGCATCTGCTGGAGCAGCACCTTTTCATGCCCCTTCGGCGTGCAGCCGCCGGCGCGCCCGAACACGCAGATCCGCTCCGCGCTGTCTTCCTCGCACGCCGCGACGTGATAGCCGTCGGGCATTTCCCAGAAGACGTTCTCGGGCGCGACGATGACGTTATAGGCGGCGGCATGCCGCGCCAGGTTTCGCCGGGACGCATCGCTGCCGGCGCCTGCGGGCTGATAGATCGGCACGTTGCGGCGTAGAAAGGCATAGCCCCAGGCGCCCATCTGGTGCGTCGCGATGCCGCAAAGGCCGGGCTGGCGGCCGGCAGCCCCCACCGCTCGGGTCTGCGCCGCCCAGGGGTCCCAGCGCGGCTTATCGACGAGCAGCAGTAGTCCCGAAAGCGCTACCCATGCCAGCATCAGCCCCGCCGCCGCGGCGGCCCGCCAGCGCCGTCCCAGGCCTTGCCGCGCCAGCCCCGCCTGCGCCCATTCGGCCGAAGCGATCGCGGCGAGCATCACCGTCAGCTGCACGCTCAGCCAGATGAAGCGATATTCCTTGTGCGCGATTCCCATATGGACGAGCAGGTTGATCGCGGCGGCGAGGACGAGGCCGGGATAGCGCCGCCACATCGAGGCCGCGAGCAGCCCTAGGATCGGCATGGCGATGCCCCAGCGCTGCCACAGCATGTCGAAATAGGCGAAGGGCCCGGAAACGCCGAAATGCGCCGCCCGGCCCTCGATCCAATTCTCGCGGATGTTGTTGGCGATCCACTCGAAGGGCAATTGCCCCATCGCGACATCGACCCAGGCCGAGATGGCGAGCACCGCCAGCCC
The DNA here is from genome assembly GCA_023400405.1 of Pseudomonadota bacterium. GTDB lineage: Bacteria > Pseudomonadota > Alphaproteobacteria > Sphingomonadales > Sphingomonadaceae > Sphingomonas. The sequence goes on along the minus strand of JAEXFD010000055.1, from coordinate 135,582 downwards.
GCCGATCGCCACGGCCTGCCATGCGCGCCAGTCGAAACGCAGCGTGACCAGTGCGAACACGGCGATCGCCGGGCCATATTGGAAGCGCAGCAGCGCCGCGAGCGCGAGCAGCGCACCGCCCGCCGCCAGCCGCTTCGCGTACCCGCCGCGCTGGATCAGCGCCGCGGCGGGGAGGAAGCAATCGACCGCGAGCAGTTCCGTCAGCACATGGCTCGAATAATAGAGCGTCTCGAACCACAGCGCGACCGCGCTCGCGGCCAGCAAGGCGTGCATTTGCGACCGGCGCGCGCCGAGCGACCAGGCCGCGACGACCGGCGCGAGCGAGAAGAGCGCGAACAGCGCGTGCGACAGCACCAGCGGCAGCGCGCTGCCCGGCGAGATCGCCTCGCCCAGCCGCATCGGCAGGGTCAGCAGCAGCGGCACCAGCCAGCTGCGGATGCCGTCGCGATATTCCCAGGGGATGATGCCGTTGCCGAACACCAGCCGGTGCGCCTGTTCGAGATACTGAAAGGCTTCGTCGGGATGGTCGATCGAGAAGGGCTGGAACGCCCAGACGCGCAGGCCCGCCGCCACCGCCAGGATGGCGAGGAGCGCGAGCGGGATGCGCGGCCATCGCTTCGCGCGGGCGGGATCGGCTTGGGGTGGCGGAACGGTGTCGGTCATGGGCCCTGGCTGGCGGCGGAGCGCCCAGATGCGCGGAGGCCGGCCGGAATGCAATCCGTCAGGCGGCTAGCGCCGCCGGTCCTTCGCCATCGTCGTTCGAGGGGGCACGTCGTCCCGGCACTCGCCTAGCCCGCTTCGCGCGCCGTGTCGGCCGCGCCCGCGCGATCCAGCCGCGCACCGCCTCGAACCGCACCGCCGAAGCGGCGAGCGCCACCGCGGCCAGCGTATCGACCAGCGTGCTTACTTCGAACATCGTCACCCAGCCGGCCAACTCGGGCAGCGCCATGGTGAACAGCCTGAGGCCGTCTTCCTCGAGCAGCCAGAAGGCGAGCAGGCCGATCGTGCCCAGGATCAGCCAGGTCAGCACCGCGCCGCGCGAGAGGCGGTTCAGCCGTGTCGCCGGCCATTCGACCAGCAGCCGGCGCATCGCCCGCCCGATCGGCGCCTGACCCGCCGCCAGCAGCGCCAGCCAAGTCACCAGCAACGCACTGATCATCGCTTCCCCCTTCGTTCGGCGCCAAGATGGGCATGGTCCGCCCGATTGCCAGCGCCGCACTATGATTTCGCTTCCTCCGCCTAGCTGTTCCGCTTATGTACCCCGCCATGGCGCGGATTGGCCTCAGCATGTTCGACGTTTCGAAGCCGCGGAGGCCCGGCCCATGATCGCGCACCTCAAGGGCCGGCTCGAAGCCACGGGCATCGACCATGTCGTGATCGACGTGAACGGCGTCGGTTATCTCGCCGGCGCCTCGGCGAAGACGCTCACCGCGCTGGGCAGCATCGGCGATCTCGTGACGCTGCATACCGAAATGCTGGTCAGCGAGGATTCGATCCGGCTGATGGGCTTTGCCACTGCCGCCGAGCGCGACTGGTTCCGCCTGCTCACCTCGGTCCAGGGCGTCGGCGCGAAGGTCGCGCTGGCGATCCTCTCGATCCTCTCGCCCGAGGAAGTGCAGACCGCGGTCGCGCGCAGCGATTCGGCGATGATCGCCCGGGCGAACGGTGTGGGGCCCAAGCTCGCCCAGCGCATCGTCAACGAACTCAAGGACAAGGCCGGCGGCATCGCGCTCGGCGGCGGTGGCGCGACTCCCGCGCCGGCGGGCGGCGCGGCGCAGGACGCCGTCTCGGCGTTGCTCAATCTCGGCTTCAAGCCGGCCGAGGCGAGCGCCGCGGTCAATGCAGCGAGCGACGAACTCGGCACCGGCGCGACGCTCGACGCGCTGGTCCGCCTCGCGCTGCGCAAGGCGGCGAAATGAAGCGGCTCGCCGGCCTGTGCGCAGCGCTGCTGTTCGGCCTCGCCGCGCCTGCCATGGCGCAGGAGACCGATTACGAGACGGCGCTGCTCGAAGCGGTTCCGCTCGATGCCGAGGATCTCGCCGAACAGGGAATCGTCGCCGCCTATAACCAGATCGATCCGGTGCTGCAGAGCATGGGCGTCGATCCGGCGCCGCTGAACGAATCGGTCGATCCGGCAAGCGGGCGCTATTCGATCGACTATGCCGGCCGCACGATCCTGGTCGCCGATACCGGCATGAGCGAGGCCGAGGCGCAGGGCAATGCCGCGGCGCTGTTCTTCGAGATCATCAATGGCCAGCTTGGCGGAACCGGCGTGCATTTCTACGCGGTCGGCCATGGCAACGATCTGGTCGGCGTGTTCCTCTCGCCGGCTGCGTTCGAAGCCGCGCGTGCCCGGCTCGCGCCGCGCGATCGTCCCTATGTGCCCGATCGTACGCCGCCGTGGTTCGGCATGGCGCACGGGCCCAAGGAGTAATCCAGGCGATGGAAATCGAAGTCAGTGCCGAGGCGAAGGACAAGTCGCTGAACCGCAGCGTGGCGATCACCGTCGTCGCGCTTTCGGTGTTCATGGGGGTGTGCGGGATCAAGGACGGCAACATCGTCCAGGCAATGCAGGCGGCGCAGTCGCAATCGGTCGATGACTGGAACGAATATCAGGCGACCAAGACCAAGCAGCATGTCGACGAGGCGAGCCGCGCCCAGATCGCCGTGCTCGCCGATCCGAAGCGCGCTGCCCCGGTGCTCGCCGGCCTCGACCGCGATATCGCCAAGTACAAGGCGGAAGCGCCCCGCCTCGCCGCCGACGCCAAGGCGCAGGCCGATCAATATGACGCGCTCAACGTCCATGACGACCAGTTCGACGCGAGCGACGCGGCGGTCTCCACCGCCATCTCGATCGCCGCGGTGGCGGCGCTGGCCGAAAGCGCCTGGCTGCTCTGGGCCGCCTGGGGCTTCGGCGCGTTCGGCGTATTCATGGGCCTGTGCGGCTTCCTCGGCTGGGGCTTCCACCCGGCATTGCTGAGTGGGTTGCTCGGGTGAGCGGCGAGCAGGGTGGCTGGGCAAAGCTCGCCGCGCGCGTCTTGAATCGTCCGGTTGAGGTTGAACGTCGCGAAGCCGATTGGGTCTTCAACTTCGGTGACGGCTTCGGAATATGTGTTGAGTGCAGTTGGAGGTTACGCGACCCGAACCTGATTCTCCTGACGGATACCGATGAGGGGCAGCGTTTCGGCCTTTCCGAGCCGATCGATGCCGCGACCCGCGCAAACGCGTTGGTGGGAGGTGACCACGTTTCGGATTTCAATCCTGACCCTGCGACCGGCGATTTCCGCCTGCTCTTCTCGAAAGGAATAATTCTCGAAGTGCTCTCAAATTCGAGCGGGTTCGAAAGCTGGCAGGCATATGATGGAGACAATCTGGTTGCTGTTGGTGCCGGTGGTGGCCTGAGATGACCGATTCCGATCGCCTCCTGTCCTCCGCGCGCCGGGTCGATGACGTGGACGCCGCGCTGCGGCCCAAGAGCCTCGACGAGTTCGTCGGGCAGCGGGCGGCGCGGGAGAATCTGCGGGTGTTCATCGACGCCGCGCGGGGGCGGGGCGAGGCGCTCGACCATGTCCTGTTCTTCGGCCCTCCCGGCCTCGGCAAGACCACGCTCGCGCAGATCATCGCGCGCGAGATGGGGGTGGGCTTCCGCGCCACCTCGGGTCCGGTGATCGCCAAGTCGGGCGATCTCGCGGCATTGCTCACCAATCTCGAGGACGGCGACGTGCTGTTCATCGACGAGATCCACCGGCTCAATCCCGCGGTCGAGGAAGTGCTCTATCCGGCGATGGAGGACCGCGCGCTCGATCTGATGATCGGCGAGGGCCCCTCGGCGCGGTCGGTGCGGATCGACTTGCCTCGCTTCACTTTGGTCGGTGCCACGACGCGGCAGGGGCTGCTCACCCAGCCGCTGCGCGATCGCTTCGGCATTCCGGTGCGGCTCAATTTCTATGCGGTCGACGAGCTCGAGCGCGTCGTCACCCGCGCCGCCGCCTTGCTCGACCTGCACGTGGCGCAGGACGGCGCGCACGAGATCGCGCGGCGCTCCCGCGGCACCCCGCGTATCGCCGGGCGGCTGCTGCGCCGCGTGCGCGATTTCGCCAACGTGCTGGGCGAGGCGACGGTCCATGCCCGGGTGGCGGACCAGGCGCTCACTCGGCTCGAAGTCGATGCGCTCGGCCTCGATGCGATGGACCGGCGCTACCTCACCATGATCGCCGACATCTACAAGGGCGGCCCGGTCGGGGTGGAGACGCTTGCCGCGGGGCTCAGCGAACCACGGGACACGATCGAGGAAGTGATCGAGCCCTATCTGATCCAGATCGGGATGGTCGCCCGCACTGCGCGCGGCCGCTGCCTCAATGCCGCGGGATGGAAGCATCTCGGCCTCACGCCTCCGTCCACCGCGCAGGAAGGGCTGTTCGACTGAGGCGAGGGGTTCCCCCGGCGGAATCGCTGGGTTAGGGCCGGGTCAATGCAAGCCTTGCCCGCATTCGGCCGGTTCGAGGGGATCGAGCATCATTTCCAGGTGCGTGTCTATTTCGAGGACACGGACCTGACCGGCGTGGTTTACCATGCCAATTATTTGCGCTTCTTCGAACGCGCCCGTTCGGACATGGTGGCGCTGGCCGGCGCGGATATGCGGGCGGTGCATGAGGCCGGAATCGGTGCCTATGCGTTGCGGGCGGCGAACGTGCGTTACCATGCTCCGGCGCGGCTGGCGGACGATCTGGTGGTGGTCAGCCGGCTGATGCGCCTGCGGCCCGCCGCCCTCGACATTCATCAACGAGTCATGCGGGAGCGTACCATAGTGGCCGAAGCCGAGATCGAGGCGGTGTTCGTCTCGCCCGCCGGCAGGCCGCGCCGCCAGCCGGCGGAATGGGTCGAAGCCTTCGCCCCGCTCGTCTGTAAGGGAAACTGACGCGACCATGGAATTCCTCAATACCGACGCCGCCACCATGTCCCCCATCGGCCTGTTCCTGCAGGCCGACTGGGTGGTGCGCGCCGTGATGCTCGGCCTGCTGCTCGCCTCGCTGTGGACCTGGACGATCATCCTGTCCTTCGGCTTCAAGGTCGGCGGGGTGCGCAAGGCCATCGACGCTTTCGAGGCCGAATATCGCGAAGCCGACGATATCGACGAATTCCACCGCCGCGCCTCGACTCGCGACCAGCCGATCGCCCGGGTCTTCTCGGCCGGCGTCACCGAATGGCGCCGCTCGACCGCCGGCAAGTCGATCGATCGCGAAGGCACGCGCGAACGGCTCGCCACCGCGATGGGCGCGACGATCGCCCAGGAGATCGACAAGCTGGCCGATCGGCTGAACTTCCTGGCGACGGTCGGCTCGGTCGCGCCGTTCGTCGGCCTGTTCGGCACGGTCTGGGGCATCATGCGCAGCTTCACCGGCATCGCCAAGGAACAGAGCTCGTCGCTCGCCGTGGTCGCGCCGGGCATCGCCGAGGCGCTGTTCGCGACGGCGATCGGCCTGTTCGCGGCGATCCCCGCGGTGATCGCCTACAATCGCTATTCGCACCAGGTGAACCGCGTCGAGGCCCGCCTCAACCGCTTCGCCGACGGTTTCCATGCGACGCTGAGCCGGCGGCTGGAGATGGAGGCGTGAGGGACTCCATTAAATTCCTCCCCGGAACGGGGAGGGGGACCGCGACGCGCAGCGTCGTGGTGGAGGGGAGCCGCGCAGCGGCGTTGCCTTGCCCCCGAACCGTCCCACCGCGCCTTCGGCGCGGCCCCTCCACCAGCCTGCGGCTGGTCCCCCTCCCCGTGCCGGGGAGGAACTAGCGCATGGCCATGCACCTCCCCTCCAGCAAGGGCCGCGGGCGGCGGCAGCCGATGGCCGAGATCAACGTCACGCCGCTGGTCGACGTGATGCTCGTGCTGCTGATCATCTTCATGGTCACTGCGCCGCTGCTCACCGCCGGCGTGCCGGTGAACCTGCCGGAGAGCCGGGCGAAGTCGCTCGACCAGGACCAGAAGCCGACCCAGATCTCGATCGACGATAAGGGCCAGATCTTCGTCGATAGCGAGCAGGTGGCGGACGATGCGCTGCCCGCGCGGCTAGAGGCGCTCGCCGCCAAGCCGGGGGCCGACGGCAAGCCGCCGATGGTGTTCCTGCGCGCCGATCAGGGGCTCGGCTATGGCAAGGTGATGCGCGTGATGGGCGAGCTCAACCATGCCGGATTGAACCGCGTCTCGCTGATCACCGATGCGAGCAGCAAGCCGTGATCGAACGGTCGGAGAGTGCGGGGCTGACGCTGTCGCTGCTGGGCCATGTCGCCCTGTTCGGCCTGTTGTCGGTCGGCTTTCTCGCGACCCCCAATCCGCTGAAGCTCAAGCCCACGCCGATCGAAGTCGCGCTGGTCGACGATGTCGCGCCGGTGAGCACCGCGCCCAACCCGACCAGCGAGGCGCCCGCCGCCAAGCTCGCCCCGGTCGAGGCGCCGGTCGAACCCGAGCCGGCGCCGCCGCAGCCCGCTCCCAATCCGGCGCCACCCACCAAGCCGCAGCCGGCGCCTCCCAAGCCTGCGCCCGCTCCGGTGCCCGATGCTGTGAAGCCAGCACCGCGCACGCCGCCTAAGGCCGCGCCGGCACGAACCCCGGCCAAGCCGGCGACTGCCCAGGCGCCCGCCAAGCCCGCCCCGGCCCGGCGCCCGGTGGCGCCGACCGGCCGGCTCGACGGCATCCTCAGCGGCATTTCGGATCGGCCCAGCACGAGCAAGTCGACCACGCCGCCCGCCGCCACGGCAGGGCCTGAGGTCAAGGCCGCGCTCGGTGCCGCAATCATCCGCCAGATCCGTCCGCATTGGGCCCCGCCCAGCGGCGCCGACTCGGACAAGCTGCGCACTACCGTGACGGTGCGCCTCAACGAAGACGGATCGCTGGCCGGCGAACCGCGCGTCTCTTCGCAAACCGGGGTGACCGACAGCAATCGCGCCCAGGCTGCACTGGCGCGCGATCGGGCGATCCGGGCGGTGAAGCTCGCGGCGCCGTTCAAGCTGCCGCCGCAATTCTATGGCGCGTGGAAAGTCATTGCGCCGGTACTGTACGAGGATCTGTGACATGAAACTTGCCCATCTGACCCTCGCGATCCTGCTCGCCGGCACCGCCACGGTCGCCCAGGCGCAGGACATGCCCGCCCCCGAGCCGGCCCCAGCCGGGGCGCAGGACCAGGACACGCCGCTCAGCGTGGACGTTACCAATACGGCGGCCAAGGACCTTACCATCTCGATTCCTGCTATGCCGACCGCGCAGGCGGTGCAGACGGCGGCGGGGCCGACCGACCAGCTCGGCGCCAAGCTGGCCCAGGTAGTGGATGATGATCTGCGCAACACCGGCCTGTTCAAGACGCGCGGGCCCAGCGCCTCGCGCACGATCGGCTATAGCGAAGTCACCACGCCCAATTATTCGAGCTGGAACGGCAATCAGGCGATCATCCAGGGCTATGTCCGCGCCAACGGCAATGGCTCGCTGACGGTCGGCTGCTATCTCTACGACGTCGCGCTGCAGACCGAGCTGGTCCGTCAGGGCTTCGTCGTCACCCCCGCCGACTGGCGCCGCGCTGCGCACAAATGCGCCGACGCAGTCTATTCGAAGCTCACCGGCGAAGGCCCCTATTTCGACAGCCAGGTCGTGTACGTCGCCGAGACCGGTCCCAAGAACAAGCGCCGCAAGCAGCTTGCGATCATGGATCAAGACGGCGCCAACCATCGCTTCCTGACCAACGGCCAGTCGATCGTGCTCACTCCGCGCATGTCGCCGCGGCAGAATGCGATCGTGTACATGAGCTACACCCAGCGCAAGCCGGCCATCTATGTCTATGATCTGGCCAGTCGCGAGAACCGCCTGCTCGTCTCGAACACCAGCCTCAACTTCGCGCCGCGCTTCTCGCCCGATGGCCGCTGGGTGCTGTTCTCGATGGCGCAAGGCGGCAACACCGACGTCTATCGCATCTCGGCGGGCGGCGGGGAGCCACAGCGGCTGACCACTTCGCCGGGCATCGATACCGGCGGCAGCTATTCGCCCGACGGATCGAAGATCGTCTTCGAAAGCGATCGCAGCGGCACGCAGCAGCTCTATGTGATGAACGCCGATGGTTCGGACCAGCATCGCATCAGCTTCGGCGGCGGCCGCTATGCGACGCCGGTGTGGAGCCCGCGCGGCGACCTCATCGCCTTCACCCGCACCGGTGGCGGTGCCTTCCGGATCGGGGTGATGAATCCCTCGGGCGGCGGCGAGAAGCTGCTCACCAACAGCTGGGGCGACGAAGGGCCGAGTTGGTCGCCCAATGGCCGCGTGTTGATGTTCTTCCGCGCTGCACAGGGTTCGGGCCGGCCCGACCTGTGGTCGGTCGATCTCACCGGCACCAATGCGCGGCGCATTCCCACGCCGCTCGACGGATCGGACCCGAGCTGGGGACCGATTCGCCCCTGAACCGTTACGCACATGGAGGATGGCCCGCGCGCGGGCCGGATCGCTGAAAGAAGGAGGAACATGATGTCGAAGATCACGACCGGCCTGGTACTGGGCCTCGCGCTCGTCGCCACCGCGGGCTGCACCAAGAAGCGCGCCGTCGCCGACTTGCCGCCGGCGCCGTCCGAGACCGGCCCGGTGACGACGGGCGAGGGCGATAGCGACACCGTCGCCGCGCCGCTGAACGAACAGTTCAAGCGCGAAGTGTCGAGCGACACGATCCACTTCGCCTTCGATCAGTACGACATCGATCCCCAGGCCCGTGCGATTCTCGACAGCCAGGCGCAATGGCTGACGAGCCACCCGAATACCCGGGTCACGATCGAGGGCCATTGCGACGAGCGCGGCACCCGCGAGTACAATCTCGCGCTCGGCGATCGCCGCGCCAATGCGGCGAAGAACTATCTCGCCTCGCGCGGCATCTCGCCGGCGCGGATCACCACGATCAGCTATGGCAAGGAACGCCCGATCGCGCTCGGCTCGGACGATGCCAGCTGGGCCCAGAACCGCCGCGCGGTGACCATCGTCATCAGCTGACGCGTTTCGCCGAAGACGAAAGCGGGCCGCCGGACACACGTTCCGGCGGCCCTTTTCGTTACTCCGCCAGATGCGCGGGGAGTGGCCCCACATTCTCGCCATCGGCCCGCATCGCCTGCGCGGCTTCGTTGACGAACTGCCAGACGCGCGAGGAGAAGCCGGGATCGCAGTGGCCTTCCCACGAGGCCATGTCGGCATACATCGCCTTCGAGCCTTCCCACATCGCCGGAGTAGCGACGCGGGTGAAGGGTTCGAGCAGCGCGAACCATTCGCGGACGAACGCCTTGGCCTGATCGGATCGGGGATCGAGTGGCAACGCCGCCTCGATCCGGCCGCCGAGCTCCGCCCAACGCTCGCCATAGGCCGTGGGATCGAATCCCGCCGGCAATTCGGCCATGCGTTCGCTCCATTCGGCCTGGGCCTCGGGGGATTGATAGCGTTCGAACAGCTTCTTCCAGTCTTCGGTGGGCATGGTGCCTCCCTTTCGAATCAGCGAGCAGAGCGTCGCGACGTCGATCGGCTCGCAGCGATCGATGCGGGACTGGATGGAGAGCAGGAGGTCGCGCGATTCGGCCAAGGCCGCGGCCTGCGCCTCGACGGCGCGGAGCTGGGTTTCGACCAGCCGGGCAAGGTCGGACGGCCGATCGCCGAGCATCCCGCTGATCGCGGTGAGGCTGAAGCCGGCGCGCTTGAGCACCACGATGTCGTTGAGCCGCTGAAGCTCGGCCGGACCGAACACGCGTCGTCCGGCGGCGGTCCGCAGCGGGCGAACGAGCCCGCGCGCCTCGTAGAAGCGCAGCGCCCGCGGGCTGAGGCCGGTCAGCCGGGCGACGTCGGTGATGTCGAGAGTCGTTGCCATGACGCTGGGCTAACAGTTGACGCTGCGTCAGCCGCAAGCGGAATCTGCATCTTGCGCCACCCGCAGAATCGATATAAATAAGATATCATAATTATGGGAGGCAATGATGACCGACGTTCGTAGCGCCGCACCGGCCCTGCGCCAGAGCGAGGAGCGGCCCGCCAGCACGGCGAGCGGCTATGGCATGCTGCTGGTCCTGGCGGTCTCGCTCGCCGCGATCGTGGGGGCGATCACCCAGATCGACCGGCTCGCGGACGGGGTGGTGGTCGGCTGGCTGGTCGCGGCGGTCTTCGTCGCGCTGTTCGTGCTGTGCGGCTTCTATCTGCTCCAGCCCAATCAGGCAGTGGTGATCACCCTGTTCGGCGATTATCGCGGCACCGATCGCACGACGGGGTTGCGCTGGACCTGGCCGTGGATGGGCAAGAAGAAGGTCTCGGTGCGCGCCAACAACATCATTTCGGAGCGCATCAAGGTGAACGACCTCCGCGGCAATCCGATCGAGATGGCGGCGCAGGTGGTCTGGCGCGTGACCGACACCGCTCAGGCGCTGTTCGATGTCGACGACTACAAGGCGTTCGTGAACGTCCAGATCGAGGCGGCGGTGCGTACCATCGGTTCGCGCTACCCCTATGACGATTTCGAGCATCAGGAAGTGACGCTGCGCGGCAACCATGATCAGGTCGGCGTCGAGCTGCGCCAGGAGCTGATCGCGCGGCTGCGCGTCGCGGGGATCACCGTCGACGAGTGCGGCTTCACGCACCTGGCCTATGCCCAGGAGATCGCCGGGGCGATGCTGCGCCGCCAGCAGGCCCAGGCCGTGGTTGCCGCCCGCCAGACGTTGGTCGAAGGCGCGGTCGGCATGGTCGAGATGGCGCTCGACCAGCTTTCGGCCAAGAATGTCGTCGAGCTCGACGACGAGCGCCGCGCCGCGATGGTCTCCAACCTGATGGTCGTGCTGTGCGGCGAGCGTGACACCCAGCCGGTGGTCAATGCGGGCTCGCTCTATCAATGAGCAGCATCGGCAAGGCGTAACCGTGTCGCAGCCGCCCCAGAAAAAGGCCTTTCCCTTGCGTCTCGACCCCGCACTCTACGCGGCGGTCGAGCGCTCGGCGGCGAGCGACCTGCGGAGCGTCAATGCCCAGCTGGAATGCCTGCTGCGTGAGGCGCTCGGGCGGCGCGGAGTCAAGCTCGCCGAGCCGGTTCGCGCCAAGCGCGGCCGGCCGCCCAAGGCGAAGGACGACGAGATCGCCAATGGAGGAGACGAATGAGCTTCGTGCGCCGATATCGCAACAGCCAGCGCGTCCGCCCCGGCTATTGGTTTCGCCCCAAGACCTTCGGCTGGGGCGCCGTGCCGGTGACCTGGCAGGGCTGGCTCGTCACCGTGCTGTTCATGACAGCGGCGGCGATCGTCGGCAATGTCGCCAACCATCGCGGGCCCACCTGGCTGGTCCTGCTGGTGCCCCTGACGCTTGGCTTCATCCTGCTGTGCTGGACCAAGACCGACGGTGGCTGGTCCTTCCATTGGGGCGACGATTAGAGCGTTTTCACCTTCAGTGAACACGCTCTAAATTTGTCGATGCCGCATTTGCCGAGTCGTTGACCGTAAACGGTCAACTTGAAAATGCTTTAGCCGGCTTCAGCCCAGCGCCTCGTCGAGAAGCCGGGCGAGCCGCAGCCCGCCCTTCACCACCTGCTGGCGCGCCTCGGGCACCCATTTCTCGATCATTGCCTGGTCAATCGCCACCCGGCCAGTGATCGGCTTGCAGGCATCTCCGCCGTTGAGGTCGGCATAGATGCTGCGGGCGAGCTGCCAGCTGTCCTTGCCCCAATCGGTGACGCTGCCGCCGCCCAGCGCCGCGCGCTCGGCCCGGCTGTAGCTGCGCACGATGTTCGGACCCGAGGTGATCGCCCGCTCGGCGAGCAGCCCGTCCCACACCGAATGCAGGTTCAGCTTGTCGGTGGTGTAGATGCCGTAGCTCACCAGCGTCTTGTTGCCGCCGGCGTCTTCGTCATGGTCCGCGCCGTGCAGCGGCTGGCCGATATCGCCGACGAAGTGGATGAGGAACACCAGCGCCTTGACCCGCTCGACCTGCGGCGTCTTGCGTTCCTTGAGGATCTTCACGTCGCGCTCGATCTGCGCCGAGACGCAATTGCCGTCCTTGCACGGCCCGCTCACGTCGAACGGCTTGCAGACATCGGCGTCCTGATAATGCCAGGCCGAGGCATAGCGCCAGTCGGGGCCGAGCTTCTTGATGCAATCGGCCCAGATTGCCGCATCGGCGATCGTCGAGGCGGGGCAGCCCTCAGTCTTGAGCAGGTCGGTGTGGTGGAGCAGGCGGGTGATCGCCGCGCGCGTCGCCGGCGTGACGTTGCGCCAGGCGATCGCCGCGACGGTCTGGTGGCCATATTCCCAATAGGCCTGGGCGGGGGCAGCGAAGCCGATCAGCGCGGCGAGCAGGACGAGGAAACGACGCATCGAGCGACTCCGACTGTGTTTCAATTTCCCTAGGAGCGGCGAGCGCGCCTCGCAACTTGTCGGATCGGCAATGCCGCTAGGGCATCGTCTCCGCGCCGTTTCTGCGTTATGATCGCCGCCAAAGAACGGGCCGCTCGCATGCCAACCTGAAGGGGGAAGGGATTGTGAACGGAGACGAGCAGGAAGCCCTTTTCGGCGCGGCAGCCCAGCCGATCGCCACCACCGATCCGTCGCTCAGCCTTGCGATCGACAAGGCGCTCGAACGGCGCAAGGCGATGGTGCCGCCGGCGGCACGACGCGATCGCCGCGAGCTCGCCCAGGAAGACCCCAGCCTGCCGATGCGGCTGGGCCTCGCCGAAAGCCCGCGCAGCGATCCCAATGGCTATGAACGGATCATCGGCGAAAGCGACCTGCTCTCGATCAACTTCCTCGATCGCGGCCGGCGCTGCGCCGATGCGGTGTGCCGGATCAAGCTGCCGATGGACGGCGGCATGGCCTATGGCACTGGCTTCCTGGTCGGCCCGCGGCTGCTCCTTACCAACAACCACGTCATCGCCGGCACCAGCGAGGCGGCGCAATGCGTCGCAGAGTTCGGCTACGAGCATGATCTCGACGGTGTGGTGAAGGATCCGGCGCCGTTCAATCTCGATCCGCACAGCCTGTTCTTCACCAGCGCCGAGCTCGATTTCACACTGGTCGCGGTGGCGCCGCTCGCTGCGTCCGGGGTGCCGCTCGATCGCTACGGTTGGCTGCCGCTGATCCCGCTTCCGGGAAAGACGGTGGACGGCGAATGGGTCACCGCGATCCAGCATCCCAACGGCCAGCCCAAGCAGATCGCGATCCATGCCAGCCAGATCGTCAAGCTCGAGCCCGCCGAGGTCGAAGTCGATCTCACGCGTTTCATCCATTATTCGACCGATACCGAGCCCGGCTCCTCGGGCTCGCCGGTGTTCAACGATCAATGGCAGGTGGTCGCGCTTCATCACAAGGCGGTGCCCGCGCCGCCCGGAAAGGCCAGCGGCGGCGAATGGCTCGCCAATGAAGGCGTGCGGATCAGCGCGATCTTCAACCTGCTCGAGCGCCACCGCTTCGAGGACCGCAACGCCGGGCTCGCGCTCGATCTGCTCAGCCGCGCGCTCGGCTTCCCGCCGATCGGCGAGCCGCGCGTCGCGACCGGCGACGGCGCCCCGCCCGAACAATCCGCGCCGTTCAAGCCGAGCCGCTGGGCGGATGCCGGCGGCTATGACTCCGATTTCCTCTCGGTGCCGCTGCCGCTCGACGCGATCTACGCCAAGCTCGCGGAGCAAGGCGTCGCCGCGCCGCTGCTCGACGCATCGGGGCACGAGCTGCGCTATTTCCATTATTCCTCGGTCATCCATGCCGAGCGGCGCTTCCCGCTGATCACCGCGGTGAACATCGACGGGCTGAAGCTCCAGCCGGTGACGCGCGAGAACAAGTGGCGCCCCGATCCGCGAATCGACGCCAAATATCAGTCTGACGACGAATTCTATTCCTCGTCCGACAAGAAGGCGCCGGAGCGCGTCTATTTCAGCCGCGGCCACATGGTCCGGCTGCTCGATCCGTGCTGGAGCGACGCGCGCGATGCCGCGGGCAAGGCCGCCGATGCGAGGCGCGGCATGCAGGACACGTTCCACTTCACCAATGCCGCGCCGCAGGTCCAGGCCTATAACGATGTCGATTGGGGCGATCTGGAGGATTACGTCCTCGATCGCGCGCAGATCAGCGAGAAGCGCGTGACCGTGTTCACCGGCCCGATCTATCGCGACAACGATCCGTTCTACGGCAAGGCGCGCAAGGGCGGACCGTGGCGCGTTCCGCTGTCCTTCTGGAAGATCGCGGTGCTCCAGAAGACCGCGACGACGATCGCCGCCGCCGCCTTCATCAACGGCCAGACCGATTATGTGCAGGCGCTGTACGAGGCGAAGATCTTCTCCGGCCTCAAGCCCTATACGCTCGAGGAAATCCGTTCGCGCAAGATCCAGACCACGATCGCCGCGGTCGAAGCGGCGACGGGCCTCGATTTCGGCGACCTCAAGCGCTTCGACGCGCATGGCAGCCTGGAGGCGACGCGGCAGACGCGCTGGTTCAATCGACCCGAGGACATCCTCATCTGAAGCTCGCGCCCCGGCCGCCGAAGCGCTATAGGCGGGCGCAAAGCGAGAGAGTCTTCATGTCCGTACGTCCCTGGCGCGATATCGCGCGCCGCCCGAGCCGCCAGATCATGGTGGGCAACGTTCCCGTCGGCGGCGATGCGCCGGTGACGGTGCAGACGATGACCAACACCGCGACCTCCGACGCGCGCGCGACGATCGACCAGATCCGCCGCTGCGAGGATGCGGGCGTGGACATCATCCGCGTCTCCTGCCCGGACGTGGAAAGCACCGCTGCGCTCAAGCAGATCGTCCGCGCCGCGCGCGTGCCGATCGTCGCGGACATCCATTTCCACTATAAGCGCGCGCTAGAAGCCGCCGATGCCGGCGCCGCCTGCCTGCGCATCAACCCGGGCAATATCGGCAGCGCCGATCGCGTCAACGAAGTCGTCAACGCCGCCAAGGCCAATGGCTGCGCGATCCGCATCGGCGTCAATGCCGGCAGCCTCGAAAAGGATCTGCTCGAGAAATATGGCGAGCCGTGCCCGGAGGCGCTGGTCGAGAGCGCGCTCGACCACATCAAGCTGCTCCAGGACCGCGACTTCCACGAATTCAAGGTGGCGGTGAAGGCCAGCGACGTGTTCCTCGCGGTCGCCGCCTATCAGCAGCTCGCCGACGCCGTCGATTGCCCGCTGCACCTCGGCATCACCGAGGCAGGCGGCTTCGTTGGTGGTACGGTGAAGAGCGCGATCGGCATCGGCAGCCTGCTCTGGTTCGGCATCGGCGACACGATCCGCGTCAGCCTCTCGGCCGAGCCGGAAGAGGAAGTGCGCGTCGGCTTCGAGATCCTCAAGGCGCTCGGCATCCGCAACCGCGGCGTCCGCGTCGTCTCGTGCCCGAGCTGCGCGCGCCAGGGCTTCGACGTGATCCGCACCGTCCAGGCGCTCGAAGAGCGGCTCCAGCACATCCGCACGCCGATGTCGCTTTCCGTGCTCGGCTGCGTGGTCAACGGCCCCGGCGAGGCGCGCGAGACCGATATCGGCCTTACCGGCGGCGGCAACGGCAAGCACATGGTGTATCTGTCGGGCGTCACCGATCACACCGTATCGAGCGAGGACATGCTCGATCACATCGTCCGGCTGGTCGAAGCCAAGGCGGCGGAGATCGAGACCAACGATGCGGCGCGGGCAGTGGCGGCGGAATAGGTCCTATGCTATACGTCAGGTCCTGGGAGGCCTGACATGACCTATCACGCCAAAGTCATTGCCGGTGGAAAGATCGTCATCCCCGCAGAGCTTCGCCGCGAGCTCGGCATCAGCGAGGGGGACATCCTCGTGCTCGACCGCAACGAAGACGGTTCGCTCGCGGTCAAGACGCACGCTCAGGTTATTCGGGAGGGGCAGCAGCGCATTCGCGAAATGATCAAGCGGCCTTTCACGGTCGATGATTTCATCGCCGAAAAGCGGACGGAAGCCGAGCGCGAATAATGGTTGTCCTCGATTCCTCGGCCGTACTCGCGTTGCTGCTTGAGGAACGCGGTGCCGAACGAGTGGCTGCCGCCATGCGTCAGTCCGAAATGTCGATCGTGAATATGAGCGAAGTGGTGACCAAGATCGCTGAGGCTGGCGGCGACCCGGACGAAACTTTCGGCATAGTCGTGTCATACGGTGTCAGAGTCCAGGCGTTCCGGGAGGCGCACGCCATCGAAGTTGCGCGCTTGCGTCCGTTGACGAAGCATCTCGGCCTTTCGCTCGGTGATCGCGCCTGCCTAGCTCTGGGCAAATCCAGTGGACTTCCCATTCTGACCGCGGACGGAGGGATGGCCCGGGCCGACGTCGGCCTCGATATCCGCATGATCCGCTGAGCCCATGCCCCGGCCCACCCCCATCATCGCAGCGTTCCTCGCCGCCTGTGCCGGCATTGCGCTCTATTCGGTGATGGACGCAGTGATGAAGGGCCTCGCGCTGGCGATCGGCGCCTATGCCGCCTTGTGCTGGCGGCTCGTCGCCGGTGCCGCGATCATCACGCCACTGTTCCTCGCCACTCGCCCACGCATGCCGGCGCGGGGGATCCTGGCGGTCCACGCGATCCGCAGCGCGATCATCGCGGTGATGGCGATCGGCTTCTTCTGGGGCATCGCGCGCGTGCCGCTGGCCGAGGCGGTGGCGCTCACCTTCATCGCGCCGCTGATCGCCCTGGCGCTCGCCGCGGTCTTCCTCAAGGAGCGGATCGGGATGAAGTCGGTACTCGGCTCGCTGCTCGGCCTGGCCGGCGTGGCGATCATCCTCGCAGGGCAGCTCGGCGCGCCGCACCGGCCGGATGCCGCGCTCGGCATGGCGGCAGTGCTCGTCTCGGCGGTGTTCTACGCAGTCAATCTCGTCATCGCCCGGCACCAGGCGCAACATGCCAACCCGATCGAGATCGCTTTCTTCCAGAACTGGATGATCCTCGCCTTGTTCGCGCTGCCGGCGCCCTGGCTGTTGCCGATGCCCTCGGCCGGGCAATGGCCGCTGATCGCGCTCGCCGCCGCGCTGGCGATCGTGTCGCTGCTGCTGCTGTCCTGGGCCTATGCACGGGCCGAGGCGCAGGTGTTGCTCAGCGTAGAATATACTGCCTTTATCTGGGCGGCGATCATGGGCTGGCTGTTCTTCGGCGAGGCGCTGACGCTGGTCACCATCGCCGGCACCTTGCTCATCGTCGCCGGATGCGTGATGGCGGTTCGCAAACCCGCACCCGAGCCCGAAGCCGAGATCGCTGCCGCATGATCCACATCCGCCCCGCCACGCGCGAAGACGTGCCGACGATCCTGCGCTTTATCCGCGAGCTCGCCGACTATGAGCGCGAGCCGGATGCCGTCGAGGCGACAGAAGCGATGCTCGAGGAGGCCCTGTTCGCGCGCCGCTTCGCCGAGAGCGTGATCGCAGAGATCGATGGCATGCCGGCCGGCTTCGCGCTGTTCTTCCATAATTTCTCGACCTGGACCGGCAAGCCGGGCCTCTATCTCGAAGACCTGTACGTCACGCCCGAGGCGCGCGGCGCCGGCGTCGGCACCGCGCTGCTCCGCCATCTTGCCGGGATCGCGCTCGATCGCGGCTGTGCGCGCTTCGAATGGGCGGTGCTCGACTGGAACACGCCGGCGATCGATTTCTACGAGGCAATGGGCGCCGAGGCGATGGACGCCTGGCGCATCCGCCGCGTCTCGGGCGAGGCGCTGGCCCGACTGGCGCAACGCTGATGGCCTGGGCGCTGCTGATCCTCGGCGGCTGTTTCGAAGTCGGCTTCACCACCTGCCTTCGCTTCGTCGACGGCTTTCGCAACGTGCCCTGGACGCTCGGCTTCCTCGCTTCGGTGATCGCCTCGATGGGGCTGCTCGAAATCGCCTCGCGCAGCATCCCGATGGGGACGGCCTATGCCGTGTGGGGCGGCATCGGCGCGCTGGGCACGGTGATCGTCGGCATGCTGTGGTTCGGCGAGCCCTTTACTTTGCTGCGCTCGCTGCTGATCCTCGGCGTCGTGGCCTGTATCGCAGGCCTCAAGCTCAGCGCGGGATAGCGTTATGGCGGTCGACGAAGGGCTGGTCGAATGGGTGACCGAGGCGTGCGAGCCGCTCGGCGCGGTATCGATGCGCCGGATGATGGGCGGCGCCATGCTCTATCTCGACGGCACCGTCTTCGCGCTGGTCTATGACGGCGAACTCTGGATCAAGGCCGATGCGGAGAGCAATGCGGTGTGGGACGAAGCCGGGCACCGTGATCGCTTCACCGTGCGATTCAAAGACGGCAGCGTCGATCAGATGAACTATCGCCGCGCGCCGTCCGATGCCTATGACGATCCCGACGCGCTGCGCGAATGGGCGGGACTGGGGCTTGCGGCGGGACTGCGGGCGCCGAAGAAGAAGCCGAAGGCGAAGAAGCGGGCGTAACATACACCCGTTCGCCCTGAGCTTGTCGAAGGGCGCCTCGCCAAACGCCGCTCGCCGGGAAGAAGCCCTTCGACAGGCTCAGGGCGAACGTACCGTCGGGAGCGACCTAGCCCCCGCCGAGCACGTTGATCGAAAAGGCGATGATGCCGAGGTTGAAGACGAACGCCGCCAGGCAGTGCAGCGTCACCGTGCGGCGGAACTGGCCGGTGGTGATGCTGACGTCCGAGGTCTGAAAGGTCATGCCGAGGCAGAAGGAGAAATAGACGAAGTCCCAATAATCGGGCTCCTTCGTCTCCGGGAAGCACAGTCCGCCCGCATCTTCGCCATCCTCGTCGCTGTAGAAGAGGTGCGCATAATGCAGCGCGTAGATCCAGTTGGAGAAAATCCAGCAGAGTGCCAGCGTGCCGACGATCAGCGCCAGCGCGCCGGATTTGGGCGCGTCCTTCTCCATCAGCTCGCTCGCCACCGCGACCAGGATGACGATCGAGACCGCTCCGGTGACGGCGAGCAACACTGCGCGGTTGGCATCGTTGCGGCACGCCGAGACCCGCATCTCCTTGGGCTTGTGGCGCAGCAGCTGCGCGGAGATCGCAAGGAACAGCAGCGCGCCGACGTCGAACCCCGCCATCACCCCCTCGCGCAGGCCGAGCGGCCCGATCAGGAAGGCGATGGCGGCCGCCGAGACGACCGCAAAGACGATGAACCGCGGCGGCGCAAGGACGTTGCCGATGCCTCGCGCGTGCCGCGGCTTGCTCATCAGGCTGCTTCCTTCGCTTTCTTGGCCGCCTCGATCGCCTCGAGCACGATGCGGCGCGCCTCTTCGGCATCGCCCCATTGGCCGATCCGCACCCACTTTTCGGACTCGAGGTCCTTATAGTGTTTGAAGAAATGCTCGATCTGCTGGAGCACGATCGACGGCAGGTCGCCGCGTTCGCCCACGTCCGAATAATAGGGGAAGGTGGTGTCGACGGGCACGCAGATCAGCTTCTCGTCGCCGCCCGCCTCGTCTTCGAGCTTGAGCACGCCGATCGGGCGGGCGCGCACCACGCAGCCGGGCACGAAGGGCGAGCGTGCGATCACCAGCGCGTCGAGCGGATCGCCGTCGGGCGAGAGCGTGTGCGGCACGAAGCCGTAATTCGCCGGATAGCGCATCGGCGTGTGCAGGATGCGATCGACGAACAGCGCGCCGCTCTCCTTGTCGAACTCATATTTCACCGGCTCGCCGCCGACTGGCACTTCGATGATCACATTGAGGCTGTTCGGCGGATCGTCGCCCACCGGAATCAAATCGATACGCAATGTTCTTGTCCTCAAGCTGGGCGGTTGGGTGCCCTCTGCGTCACTTGGGCGCGAGGAGCTTATCCAGGCCAGCCTCTCCTTCCGTGGTTTTTTCGAGGTGCGGATAGCGCAGCCCATCATGATAGTCGATGGCGACTTCGCGATAGCGCTCGCCGCGCTTGAGCAGCAGCCGGATCGGCTCCTTGCCGCCCTTCGCGGCCTTGATCGCGTCGATCAGCGCCTCGGTCGAGAAGCTGCGGCCGTTCACTGCGATGATGCTGTCGGCCAGGGTAACGCCGGCATCGAAGGCCGGGCTTCCCCACATTACGCCGCTGATCCCCTTGGCGCCGAGCGCGAGGCCGATCGAATAAGAGAGGTCGGTCGTCGCCTTGGGCGTCGTCTTGTTGGGCGTCTCCGAATAGACCAGCCGATAGCCGTTGCGCTCGAAGCCCGAGAGCGGCGCGCGGTCCGAGACGCCGTTCACTCGCTTGTCGAGCAGGCCGCGCCAGTCATAGGGCTGGACCTGTTCGAGGGTGCGGACGACATCGTCGAACGTGTAGGTCACTTCGCCCCAATCGCCGTCGCGGCCGCCGAAAAAGGCGCGGGCGAAATCGTCGATCGACTTTGCGCCGTGCGACTGCTCGCGCAGAATCGAATCGACTTCCAGCCAGATCAGCAGGCCTTCATTGTAATAATCCTCGGAGCGCTGCTGGCTCAGCCAGCCCTTGGCTCCGCGCGCGGTGATCACCGGATCGTTGGTGGTGTCGCCCATCGGTCGCCATTTGCGCCCGGCGCGATTGTCGAGGCTCGCGGCGATATTGGCATAGGCCTCCAGCGTGTCGGCCTTGGGCACCAGCCCCGAGCGCGCCTGGAATACGTAGCCCCAGAATTGGGTCTGCCCTTCATAGACCCAGAGCAGGCTGCCGCGCATCGGGGTGCGGAAATCGGGCGTCCACAGATCGGCACCGCGGCGATATTTGCCGTCCCAGCTATGGGTATATTCGTGCGCGAACACGTTGCGGCTGTTCGGCGCCTCGTCCCATTTGGTGAACAGGCCAGGCTTGGCGCTGATCTCGGTGCTGCGATGATGCTCGAGGCCGATCCCGCCCAGTTCCTCGCTGATCGAGACGAGGAAGTGGTAATGGTCGTAATGCTGGGTGCCGAAGGTCTTGATCGCCTGGTCGACCAGGCGGCTGCCCGCTGCGATCTGCTCGGGCTTGGCCGCCAGCTCCTCGGGGCTTTCGGCGAACACGTCCATCGTCACTCGCGGGCTGAGCGCCAACGGGCGGTAATAGCGCCCGGCCAGTACCGGCGAATCGACCAGCGTGTCATAATCGGTCTTGTCGTAGCTGTAGGTGGCGCCGCTCGCCTTGGCCGGCACCGCGCCCGCCGCCTGCCAGCCCTCGGGATATTTCA
Source organism: Pseudomonadota bacterium (assembly GCA_023400405.1). Lineage (GTDB taxonomy): Bacteria > Pseudomonadota > Alphaproteobacteria > Sphingomonadales > Sphingomonadaceae > Sphingomonas. The sequence continues at coordinate 114,504 of JAEXFD010000055.1, read as the reverse complement.
CCGTCGCCTTGATCGGGATGCGCCGGGTGAAATGGCCGGCGGGATAGAGGCTCAGCGAATTGAACTGCACGCTCATCATGTTGGGCGTCATCACCACGCGGCCCTGGTCGGACACCGTCGCCGAGGCAAATTCGAAGCTGAGGTCGAGCCTCTTCGCGCCCGCCGGCACGTCGATATGGAAGGCGAAGACGTCGATCGGGTCGCGCTTCCACGCAATGCGCTTACCATTCGCGCTGATCTGCAGGCCTGTCAGCTTCTCGATCTCGCCGCGCGGCCCATGCTTGCCGGGCAGCCATTTTGGATAGAGCAGCACCATGTGCCCGCTGCGCCCGACGGGAATCGTCTCCTTGACGCGGAAGATGCCGCGCACCGTGTCGGTCGCATCGACGTCGAGCGTGATCGTGCCAGGGTAGGCGACATCGCGCGCCTCCGGGATCGTATCGACGATCGGCGCGGTCTGGACCGGCGCCGAGTTCTGGGCGAGCGCAGGCGTGGCGGCGGAAGCGAGCAGGGCGGCGAGAATGAGCGCACGGTTCATTGGTGGCGGCGACCTTTCGAATGGTGTTTGGCGGCACTTAAGCCGTTGGCGGCATGGGGGTAAAGGGTGGGGGTCCTTCACGCGGCGCTAACCATTGCCCGCTAGGTGTTTCGCCCATGTATCACGATCCCCAGCTCGCGCCGCCTGCCAAGGCCGATCCGCGCCCGCGCTCGGCGGTTAGCACCGGCGTCGGACTCGCCGGGCTGGCGGGGATGACCGGCTGGACCGTGCTCGCCGCCGCTTACGGCATGGACGGCCCCTATTCCGCGCTGACCAACGTCGCGGCCTGCGCGGTGGCGATGATCCTCTGGTCGCTGCTGGTCGACAAGGTGCATCTGAGCCCCAGCACCGGGATCGACTGGTCGCTGCGCCGGCCGTGGCGCGAGAGCCTCGACATCTCGGCGATCAAGCTCACCGGCCTGTGGCTCACCTGGGGCGGGATGGCGCTGATCTACCTGACCTTCCGCTTCTGGTGGCAGACGCGTTACGCCAATTTCCCCTTCGCGATGCGCTGCTTCGAGGCTGCCGGCCCGATGCTCTTCGCGCTGTCGATCCCCTATGTCCTTTGGCTCGACCGGCGGCTGGTCGAGCCGCGCGACGGCGCCTGGCAGTTCGGCGCCTGGCTCACCGGCGCCCATGCCCCGGTCGATCGCGCCGCGATCCACAATCACTTGCGCAGCTGGGCGGTGAAGGGCTTCTTCCTCGCCTTCATGCTCGCGATCGTGCCGGCCGCGTTCGGCGAGTTCGTCGCCTGGGACCGCAGCCGGTTGTGGGGCGATCCGGTGATGCTCGCCAATTACCTGATCACCTTCATGTTCCTGATCGACGTCGCCTTCGCGACCGCGGGGTACATCCTCACGTTCCGCCCGCTCGATTCGCACATCCGCAGCGCCAATCCCTATGCCGCGGGCTGGACCGCGGCGCTGATCTGCTATCCGCCCTTTGTGCTGATGAGCGACGGCGGCGTGCTCGATTATCATCCGGGCGGCGCCGAATGGACCTATTGGCTGGGCAGCCATGGCTGGCTGGTCGCGCTGTGGGGCGGGGTGCTCGTCGCGCTCACCGCCATCTATGCCTCGGCGACGGTGGCGTTCGGGCTGCGCTTCTCGAACCTCACCCATCGCGGCATCCTGACGCACGGGCCCTATCGCTTCAGCCGCCACCCTGCCTATCTCTCGAAGAACGCCTTCTGGTGGCTCTCCGGCCTGCCGTTCCTCGCCACCAGCGGCTGGGCCGACGGCCTGCGCAACGGCGCGATCATGGCGGTGGTGAGCGGCGTCTATTATTGGCGCGCCAAGACCGAGGAACGCCATCTCGGCGCCGATCCGGATTACCGCGCATACAGCGAATGGATGGCGCGCCACGGCCTGGTGCCGCGCTTATTCGCCCGGTTCGGCGGCTAAACCCTCACCAATCCCCCGCCGCGCCCATCCAGAGCGCCACCGCCGCTGCCGCTGCGGTCTCGGCGCGCAGGATACGCGGGCCGAGCGCGATGCCCACGGCCTGGGGATGCGCCTTGACCAGCTCGCGCTCGGCCGGGTCGAAGCCGCCCTCGGGACCGATCAGGATCGCTGCCGGCCCCGGCCGCGCGCGCATCGCCTCGATCGCCGGCACGCCGCCGGCCTCGTCGGCGAAGAACAAATGCCGCTCGGCCGGCCAGTCGCGCAGCAGCGCCGGCAGCTTCACCGGCTCGACGAGCGCGGGCAGGGCGGTGCGCCCGCATTGCTCCGCCGCCTCGATCATGTGTGCGCGCAGCCGCTCGAGGTTGAGCCGGTCGATCACGGTGCGCCGGGTGAGCACCGGGACCAGCCGATCGACGCCGAGCTCGCACGCCTTTTCGGCGACCCAGTCGATCCGCCCCTTCTTGATCGGCGCAGCGCACAGCCAGAGATCCGGCACCGGCTCGCGCGGGCGCAGCTGCTCGGTCACCTCGACGACCAGGTCGCGCTTGCCGACCTGCCTCGCGATCGCCAGCCATTCGCCGCTGGCATCGTCGAACAGCTTGACCGCATCGTCTGGCTTCAGCCGCATCACCGCGACCAGATAATGTGCCTGCGGCCCGGTGAGGCGCAGCTCGCCGGGCGCGAGCGGCGTCTCCACGAACAGGCGCGGGGCGGAGTCGGGCGGCCAGGCGGGCGTGGCGGGCATGGCTCCGCTCTAGCCTCGCGGGGGCGGCCGCGTCACTCCCCCTCGGGTGGGGCGATCGGTTCGGGGCCGCCACGGCGCTTGCCCTTGCCGCGTCCGCCCCAGTTCGGCGCGGCGAGCTTGGGCAGTTCGCTCTTCTCAATCTTGCCGTCGCCATTGCTGTCGAGCATCGCGAAGCGCTTGTCGGCGGCGGCGCGGAATTCGTTCGCATCGACGCCGCGATTGAAGTTGGTGTCCGCCACCGTCACCGGCTCGGGATAGTTGAAATAGCTGAACCGCGCGGCGCCTCGGGGCGCATCCGCCACGCGCGGCGCAGCTCCGGCCGAGCCCTCTCCGCCGCCCGTGCCGCCCCCGGACATGCCACCACCGCGATGCCCCCCGCCGCCGCGATGGCCGCCGCCGTGCCGCCCGCCGCCGCCGAAGCCGCTGCCCATGGCCATTCCGCCGGTCCGGACCTGGGGGGCGAGCACGGTCTCGTAATAGTCGATGTCATCGGGATCGATCTCGCCGTCCTTCCCGCGATCGAGCACCGCGAAGAAGCGCGCGGCATCGGCCTCCATCTCGGCCTGGGTCAGCACGCCGTCATGATTAGTGTCCGCGCCGGCAAACCACTGGTCGGCGGCGTCGGGACCGTGAAAGGGCTCGCCCATCGGGCTGATGAACAGGCCGCGGCCATGGCCCGGCCCGGGGCCGCCGGGCGGGGGCGGGCCGTCCTGGGCCGCGGCGAGACCGGCAGCGCCGGTGGAGAAAAGAAGGAGGGCGGCATGGACAAGGCGCATCATCGGGTTCCCGGCTGAATCGGTGGTGCCAGCTTCGCACGCGATTGTCGCAAAACGATCCCAACCCCAGCCCACGGCTTTCCGCTTGATCTTTGCCGGCGCCGCGCGCGAAGAGCCCGGAATGGCCGAAGCCCAACCGATCGTCCCGGACAGCGAGCATCGCGGCCTCGTCGCGCTGCTGCCCGCGGCCCTGCGCCCCTATGCGCTGCTCGCGCGCTTCGATCGGCCGATCGGCTGGTGGCTGCTGTTCTGGCCCGGCGCCTGGGCGATCGCACTCGCCGGCGGCGCGCTGCGCCGCTGGGACCTGATCCTGTGGTTCCTGCTCGGCAGCATCGCGATGCGCGGCGCGGGCTGCGTCTATAACGACATCGTCGATCGCGACCTCGATCGCCAGGTCGCCCGCACTCGCAATCGGCCGGTGGCGAGCGGCGCGGTGTCGCTCAAGGCCGCCTGGGCCTGGCTGCTCGTGCTGGCCGCGGTCGGGCTGGTGGTGCTGGTCCAGCTCGGCTGGCCGGCGCGCGGGGTCGCGCTCGCCAGCCTCGCGCTGGTCGCCGCCTATCCCTTCATGAAGCGGATCACTTGGTGGCCGCAGGCGTGGCTCGGCCTCGTCTTCTCCTGGGCCGCGCCGGTCGGCTGGGCGGAGCTCGGCGGCCAGCCGCTCGCCGCGCTCGCGCTGCTCTATGCCGGCTGCATCGCCTGGGTGATCGGCTATGACACGATCTACGCCGTGCAGGACGTCGAGGACGATGCGCTGGTTGGTGTCCGCTCCTCGGCGCGCGCGCTCGGCCGGCACGTGCGCGGCGGCGTCGCGCTGTTCTACACGCTGGCGGTCGCCGCCTGGGCCGCCGCCTTCTGGCTGCTCCGCCCTGACCCGCTCGCGCTGCTCGCGCTGCTGCCGATGGCCCTCCACCTCGCCTGGCAGGCGCTGACGCTCGACCCCGCCGACGGCACCAACGCCCTCGCCCGCTTTCGTTCGAACCGCAATGCCGGCCTGCTGATGTTCGCGGCCTGCTTCGTGGTGGGGCAGACGCTTTAGGGATGCGAGCTTTCGCGATGCGGCTCCAAGGAATTGGACATCTTGATCGGGTCGCTCGAATCGGCCTGCTGATCGCGGGCGTGATGTGCGTTGGAAGCTGCTCTGTGCCGCCGAAGCGGCTCAGTTCGACTGAGGCGCGAATGTGTCGGGCCCAAGGAGGCTTTGAGAGCCGCGCCCCGTTCGGGACCCCGTTCTGCCAGTTCCGCTACCGCGACGCCGGCAAGAGTTGCTCGGGAAAGGCGGACTGCCAGGGCAGATGCCTCTTCTATTTCGACGGTCAAGCGAACGAACCGAAGATCGGGGATAGCGTCGCCGGAAAGTGCGAAGCCGAGCGTTCGACCTTCGGCTGCTACGGCACCTTGGAAGCAGGTAAGCTGGCAACCGACGAGGGCTGCAGCGATTGAGCCTTGGCTCTGGGACGCAAAATCGGAGCTCCCCGCTTCGCTGCGTCGAACGCGGAACAGCAAGAGCGCCCCACTAGCGGACATTGTTGAACACCCGCATAATGCCCGAGTGCTGATCACTTGGATTCTGATCTTCCTTGCGCCGCCTGTCGCAGGGTATCTGCTCGGCCGAATTCGGTCGAGCAGTTGGCGGCTCGGCTTGTTTGCCGCGCTTCTCGCTGCGCCGCCGTTGATCGTCACACTTTGGATGGCCACGGCGCGGCCCGCTCCCGAGGGCTTCTTCCTGTGGTGGGGGATCGGGATGGCGATCCTCCTCGTTCCAATGATGATCTGGGTGCTGGGAGCGTTTGCCGGCTTCTCGCCCGGGAAGCGAAGCGTCCGCTGATCACTCGGAATTCGCCGCATCGCTTTCCCGTCGAACTCTCCTGTTACGCCGCGCACCTCAGCAAACTCTGGGTGCATTGCGTCCACGCCGCTTGCCCCGCAGACCGTCCACACTTTGACCTTCGCCCCCCGGCTCCCTAAGTCGCGGCGATGCTGACCCATTCCGAAGCCTGCGACCGCGCCGCCGACATCGTCGCCCGCGCGCGTGCCGCCGGCGCCGATGCCGCCGATGCCGTGTTCGCCGCCGATCGCTCGCTCTCCGTCTCGGTGCGGATGGGCGCGCTCGAGGACGTCGAGCGCTCCGAAAGCGAGGAGATCGGGCTGCGGCTGTTCGTCGGGCGGCGCTCGGCGAGCGTGTCGAGTTCGGACCTGTCGAGCGCTGCGATGGATGCACTGGTCGAGCGCGCGATCGCAATGGCGCGCGAGGCGCCCGAGGATCGCTGGGCCGGCCTCGCGCCGGAGGAGCGGCTGCTCCACGGCCAGCCGCCGATGCTCGATCTCGACGATGGCGGCGAGTCCGAGCCCCAGGCGTTGCGTGCCCGTGCGCTCGCCGCCGAGGAAGCGGCGCGGGCGGTGCCCGGCGTCACCAACAGCGACGGGGCCGGGGCAGGGGCTTCGCGCTCGATCTTCGCGCTCGCCACCAGCCATGGTTTCGTCGGCGGCTATGGCCAGTCGAGCCACGGCGTCTCGGCCAGCGTGATCGCCGGCAGCGGCGGCGCGATGGAGCGCGATCATGCCCATCATTCGGTGCGCCATGCCGCGCTGCTCGATGCGCCGGAAGCAATCGGCCGCCGGGCCGGCGAGCGCGCGGTGGCGCGGCTGAACCCGACCAAGTTGGCCAGCGGCGCGATGCCCGTGGTGTTCGATCGCCGCGTCTCGTCGGGACTGGTCGGCCATCTGCTCGGCGCGATCGGCGGCGCCGCGATCACCCGCAAGACCAGCTTCCTGCTCGATCGCCTCGGGACCCAGGTCTTCGCCGCCGGCATTTCGATCTGCGACGATCCGCACCGCCCGCGCGGGCTACGCTCGCGGCCTTTCGACGGCGAGGGGCTGCCGGTCCAGCCGCTGCGCCTGATCGAGGACGGGATGCTGGAGACCTGGCTGCTCGACAGCGCCTCGGCCCGGCAATTGGGGCTGGAGCCGACCGGCCATGCCGCGCGCGGCGTCGGCGGGTCGCCGGGAGTCGCGCCGAGCAACCTCTATATGGAAGCGGGCAGCATCCCGCCCGAGACGCTGGTCGGCGAGATCGAACGCGGCCTGCTCGTTACCGAACTGATCGGCCAGGGCGTCAACGGCGTCACCGGCGACTACAGCCGCGGCGCGGCCGGCTTCCTGATCGAGAAGGGCGAGATCACCCGTCCGGTCTCGGAGATCACGATCGCGGGCAATTTGAAGGACATGTTCCTGGCGATGACGCCGGCGAACGACCTCGAATTCCGCTATGGCATCAATGCGCCGACCTTGCGCGTGGACGGGATGACGATCGCCGGTGCATGAGCTCGCCGCCGAGATTCAGGCGATCGCCGCTGAGGCCGGGGCGCTGGCAATGCGCCGCTGGCAGACCGACTTCCGCCGCTGGGAGAAGGTGCCGGGCAGCCCGGTGTGCGACGTCGATCTCGAAGTCGATGCGCTGCTCCGCGATCGGCTGACTCGGCTGCTGCCCGAGGCGGGCTGGCTCTCCGAGGAGACCGCCGATCATCCCGATCGGCTCGATGCGCGGCGGCTGTGGGTGGTCGATCCGATCGACGGCACGCGCGACTATATTCGCGGCCGGCCGGGCTGGGCGGTGTCGGTGGCGCTGGTCGAGGACGGCGCGCCGGCGATCGGCGTGCTCGATGCGCCAGCGCGCGGCGAGGTCTGGACGGCCGAGGCCGGGGGCGGGGCGTTCCGCAACGGTGCGCGACTGGCGGTGACGCCGCGTGATCGGCTCGCCGGCGCCCGCGTACCCGCGGACCAACTCCCGACAGTCGATGCCGATTTGGCGATGGTCGCCAAGCCCAATTCGATCGCGCTGCGCATCGCGATGGTCGCGGGCGGCGAGGCGGACCTGGTCGCGACGCTGCGCTGGGGCAATGAATGGGACATCGCCGCCGCCGTGCTGATCGCCGAGGAGGCGGGGGCGGCGGCGACCGATGCCTTCGGTCGGCCGCTCGCCTTCAACACCCCCTCCGCCCAGGCGTTCGGCGTGCTGGTGTCGGCGCCCGGCATCCATGCCGCCGCAGTCGAACGCCTGCGCGAGCGCGCCGAGGCGGGGGTGAAGCGATAGGCCTGAACGATTTCGGGTTCCCCGGCGAAGGCCGGGGCCCAGTTTCCACGAAGCCTAAGCGACGGGACGTCGTTCAAGCGAACCCCCGTTCGCCCTGAGCCTGTCGAAGCCTGTCCTGAGCGACGCCGCAGGACGCGTCGAAGGGGGCGGTTCTCCTGCCTGCTCGACGCGCCAAGAACAGAGCTGCCCTTCGACAAGCTCAGGGCGAACGGGCGGAGGAAACTCAGGCCCCCTCATCTCCCTGGTATCGGATCTGCAGATAGCGCCCCCGCGTCGCTAGCGCATCCAAGTCCCCCTGGGCGAGCTGGCTGCTCATCTCGGCGATCTCGTCGTCGATCAGCTGCAGCCCCTGGGCGAGCTGCTGGTCCGGCGTCAGCCCGTTGCGCTCGACCCGGCGCAGCGGCTCGGGCACGCGGCTGTAGCCCTTGATCAGCTCGGGCAGCTGCTCGCCGACCAGCTTGCGAACTTCCGATGCGGCCGGGCTGTGCTCGTCGAGCGTCGCGAGCTGCGGCGCCAGCGTCTCGAGCTTCACGCCGATCGAATCGACCAGCCCGATCACCGGCGAGGGCAGCGCCGGCCGTTGCGCGTCGAGCCAGCGCTCGGTCGAGCGCGGCAGCGCCTTCAACGGGATCTCGCCCAGTTTCTCCGCCACCACCGGCACGCTCGCCGGCAGTGCCGCGAAGAGCAGCGTCGCCGCGATCAGCAGCATGCCGACGAGCAGCGCCCCCATCATCCCCAGCGGAGCCACCGCCAGCGCGAAGACGATCGCACCGACGATGATCACGCCGTCCGCCGCCGCGATCCGCCCCACGCGGCGCAGCACTTCGGCCTCGCGGTGCTGGCGCAGCCGGCTGTCGGCGCGCGTCTCGGGGCGTTGGGCGCGCGAGCGAGTGATCAGCTCGTTGGCGCGGTCGGTCAGCCGGTCGACATCGGTGGGCACGGGCTTACATCGCCTCCAGCTTGAAGGTCTCGGTACCCCCGCCCGACTGGTTCTGCGCCGCGCCCTCGGCCCGGGCGATATAGCCCTTCGACTTCTCGACTTCGTTCGAGAGCGTGTTGACCGTCGTCTTCATGCTGTCGAGCGCCTTCAATTTGAACGTGTCGATCGCGTCCATCGTGTCGTAGATGTTCTGGAAGGCGCGCTGCAGCGTCTCGACGGGAATCGTGGAGCTCGCCGCCTGTTCGTGGATCGCCGCGGTGTTGCTCTTGAGCAGCGCGCCGGTCGAATCGATCAGCCCGGCCGTGGTGGTGTTGATCGCGGTGATCTGGTCGAGCACGAGCTTCTGGTTGGTCAGCGCCTGCGCGACGGTGACGGCGGTGCGCAGCGCCGAGACCGTGGTGGTGCTGGCGCGATCGACGCCCTTCACCAACTCGACATTGTTCTTCTTCACAAGGTCCAGCGCAAGATAGCCCTGCACCGTCACCGCCATCTGGGTGAGCAGGTCCTGGGTGCGCTGGCGGACATAGAAGAGCGCCGTCTCGCGGATCGCCTTGGCCTTGGCGGGATCGGTGTGGTCGAGATCGTTGGCCCTGTCCTCGAGCTTGGCGTCCATCGCCTTGGACAGGTAGATCATCTGCTCGAGCCGCCCCATCGCGTTCCACAGATTGGCGCGCTCGGTGTCGATCGCGGCATTGTCCATCAGCAGCTCGTCCTTGCCGCTGGCAAGGCTCTTGAGGATGCCGTTGATGTGGCTTTGCGACGATTGGTATTTGCGGAAATACTGCTTGAGCGGCGATCCGCCGAACAGCTTCGAGAGGAAGCCGTCATTGCCGCCGATCAGCTTGCCGTTGCGGCCGGGATCCAGCTCCTCGACCGTCTTGCGCAACTGGAGCAGGTCGGCGCCGACGCCGCCATCGCTGCCCATCGCCTTGACCGGCCGATCGAGGAATCGGTTCGATTGCCCCGCCGCATCGCGGATTTCCTTCTGCCCCATCGCCGCGATCGCATCGACGCGCTTGCCGAATTCGGGCGAATTGACGTCCTGCGCGACGAGATCGTCGATGAAGCCATCGACGCGCTTTTCGAGCTCGCCCTTCTTGGCATCGTCGACCGGCACCAGCCCCGCCGCCTTTTCGGGCGCCACCACCTTCACCGGCTCGGGCGGGGTGAGCACCAGATCGGGTTCGGGCACTGCAGTCTCGCTCGCCATTCTCGCGTCTCCAAAGCTGTCCGCTCCTCAATAATCCGGGACGGCCAGCGTTCCAACTGTGTGACGTAGATAATACACCAGAGGCGCGTCGCCAAGGTGGTAGGGAAAGCTCTCCGGTGGCCCCACTTACCGTTCGCCCTGAGCTTGTCGAAGGGCCGTTCTCCTTTTCGTGCCGACGACCAAGACAAGGCCGCCCTTCGACAGGCTCAGGGCGAACGGGGGGAATGGCTCAACCCGGCTATCCTAACTCCGCTTGGTCTCCGTAAACCGCACGATCTGCTCGCCGTCTCGCAACGGCGTCAGCCGGCAGCCATTGGCGGGGGCGCTGTCGCCGGTGCAGAGCTGGGTGTCCGCGCTGACGCCGTTAATCTCTGCCTTGCTCCCCGCCGCGGCGGAAAGGCGCAGCGTCTTGTCGCCCGTGACGAACAGCACATGGCAGGTCCCGCTCGACGATTGGCGGCACGTGAGCGTCGCCTTGCCCGCAGCGAGATCGCTGTCGAGCACCAGGCTCAGGCTCCGCGTCTCGCTGCGCCCGCCGCATCCCGCCAGCGCCAGCAACGCCGCCATCCCGATCGCCCGCATTGCCAATCTCCCTCGCATGCCGTTCATTCCTCGCTCATTATCGCCTGCGACAGTGGCGCCCAAGCGCAAAGGGGGATCGGCGATGCAATGGATGCGATTGGCCGCGGCGGCGGCCCTGCTGGCGATGGGGAGCACGGCGCAGGCGGCGCCGGACCGCAAGGTGTCCTACACGCTCGCCGCCCATCCCGGCCCGGAGGGCCTGACCAGCCTCGACGTCACCATCCGCCTCGCCGCCGATGCTTCGGGCATCACCACGATCGATTGGGCCGATGGCTGGGCCGGCGAGCACGAGCTCGGCCAATGGGCGCGCGATCTGATCGTGGACGGCGCCGACAAGGTCGATCCCGCGCCCAATGGCGGCGCGATCGTCCATTCGCGCCCCGGCGCGCGGCTCACCCTGCGCTATCGCATTGTCTCGGCCTATGCCGCCGATCCCAGCGTGGAGGATAGCGAGCAGGCGCGGCCGGTGGTCCGGCCCGGCTGGTTCTATTCGGTCGGCGAAGTGCTCTATGCCCGTCCGGTCGGCCGCGACCAGGCACCGGCCGATTTCCGCTTCGAAGGGCCGAAGGGCTTCGGCTTCGCCTCGGATACCGAGCATCGCATCGGGCTGCTCGGCCAGAAGCGCACCGTCGCCGACATCCTCGAAAGCATTGCGATCGGCGGCCGCGATCTCGTCGTCACTCGGACGATGGTCAACGGCGCTCCGGTCCGCGTCGCCCATGTCGGCAGCTTCGGCTTCGACGTTGCGGCCTTCGACACGCTCGCCGAAAAGGTCGTCGCCATCGAGCGCGATTTCTGGCGCGATCCCCGGCCCGGCCCCTTCTTGATCACTGCGATCCCGTTGGTCGGCCGCCCGGGCACGCTCAGCTATGGCGGCACCGGCCGCAGTGATGCCTTCGCCACCTGGCTCGATCATGACGCGCCGCTCCCCGGCCTCGCCTGGCTGCTCGCGCACGAATATTTCCACAGCTGGAATTCGCGCCAGCTCGGCCGGATGAACGACGACAAGACCGAGCCCGAGGCTTACTGGGTCAGCGAAGGCTTCACCGATTTCTACGCCCGCCGGCTGATGCTGCGCTCGGGCCTGTGGACGCCCGAGCAATTCGTCGAGAGCTGGAACGACGTGCTGCGTGCCTATGCCGCCTCGCCCTTCCGCGCCGCGCCCAACGCCGATGCCGCTGCGAAATTCTGGAGCGACGAGACTGCGCAGAAGCTGCCCTATCAGCGCGGCGCCCTGCTCGCCGCCCTCTGGGACCGCCAGCTCCTGGCGCGCCGGCTCGGCGATCTCGACACGGTGCTGCGCGCTCAGCGCGACCGCCTGCGCGGCGTTAAGGAAATGCCGCTGCTCACCACCGCGGTCGTCGATCAGATCGGCCGCGCCGGGCTCGACATCCGGCCGGACGTCGATCGCTATCTCACCCGCGGCGATTTCGTGCTGCTCCCCGAAGACGCGTTCGGTGCTTGTGCCAGGGTCAAGACGACGGACCGTCCGGTGTTCGAGCGCGGCTGGGACGTCGATGCGACCAGCAAGGCCGGCAACGTCCTCACCGGCGTCGATCCTGCATCCAACGCTTATGCCGCTGGCTTGCGCAACGGCATGAAGATCCTCCGCCGCATCGCCGGCGAGCCGGGCAATTCCACGGTCGACTATGTGGTTGAGGTCCAGGACGGCGCCACCAAGCGCACCGTCACCTTCCGCCCGGCCGGCAAGCAGACGATCCGTACCCAGCAGATCAAGCTCGACAAGCCCCGCTTCGCCGCCGACCCGGCGAAGTGCACTGCCGCGCTGGCGGGATGAGGTGAACGACGATTCCCCCAGCCGCTTGGCGACCGATTACCGCGCAGTGAAAGCGTTGAATGCGATCCAGCCCGGGCCGCCCGATGCCTCGACATGATAGCTCTGGCCGGGTTTCAGCTTCAGCGCCGGCGTCCCGTCGTCCTGTGAGAAGCCGGCGGGGACTTTGGGAAATTCGACATGGGTGACGCAGGGCGCCCCCTCGCTCGCGACAATATTCCACATCGGCGGCTTGCCGTCGGGGTTCCCTTCATAGACCGAAAGATCGTGTATGCACGCGGGCTTGTCGGCCCGGATGCGGACCACGTCGAAGCTTGTGACACCGTCTTTCTGTTCGATCCTGATTTCTGCGCCCTGCTGGCAGGCGACCAGGCAAGGCGCGACGAGCAATAGCGCCAGGACTGCGCTATTGGGCATAGATGCCGGTCCCCTTGAGCTTGTTGCGCAGTGCGTTGGCGAGTGTGCTGTTGTTTGGATTCGCGGGTATCTTGCGGGCCTTGGCGAGATCGCCCACGATCTGAGCTCGGCCCTCCAGCGTCTCGTGGCGCCAGTCGTTGTTCCGTGATTGGTAGTCGTAAAGCTTGTCCGGATCATAGCCGCTGGCGCGAAGCTCTGCGGCGTAGCGTCGTCCGAAAGTGGCGAAGCCCAAAGTGGCATATTGCACGACGTGGGTATATTCGTGGAGGAGCATCTCGATGCCACGCAGTGATTTCGATAAGTCGCTATGGGTCAGATTTCCCAGGTTCGCCTTGATGTAGATGGTGTTGCCCAAGGTGATTGCGGGATTGCCCTTGCGGAAGGCGAGCGCCGCCCAAGCCGACAGGCCTCGCCTTTCACGATCCGCACATCGGCCGGATTGATCCGGTCGCCATAGGCTTCCAGCACTAGCTGAATCTCGACGCGCGTCAGCCGCCGGGCCTGCCAGCCGCGATCGAGATCGAGAATCCAGTTCGCCGTGGCATGGGGCAGCTTGCCAAGCGCTGTCATGAATTCCTGGAGTTCGGAGAGGAAATAGCCACGCACCGCTCCCGCCCCCTCTGCGACGGCAGAACTGCCGGCGGCGATGATCCGCTCGATCAGTTCTTTCTCCGCCCTGTCCAGTAGCCGCCGGGCGATCATGATCGGATCGGGGTTCATGTCAGCTAAAACGCAGCCAGGTCGTTTCGGTCGCACGGTTCCTACCAGAATATACAAGCGTGCGCTGCCGCCAGGTCACTGACTCGCCTTCCGCGCCGTCTTCAGCGCCCGGCCCCACCATTCGACTTCGTCGAACAAATGGCCGAGCCACTTCACGTCCTTGTCGTCGCCGGTGAAGACGCCGTCCTTCACCTTGCCCCAGGCGCTCATGATATGGACCGAGGCTTCCAGCGCCGCGGTCCGCAGTTCGCGCGCCACCATCGTCAGCTGCTCGATCGATCGCGCGCCGCCATTGCCGCCATAGCCGACAAAGGCCATCGGCTTGCGGTGCCATTCGGCATAGACGAAATCGAGCGCGTTCTTCAGCACTGCGGGCGGACCGTGATTGTACTCGGGGCAGATCAGCACATAGCCGTCGGCGCTGGCGATCTTCTCGGCCCAGCGGATCTGCAGCGGGTCGCGATAGTCGCCCGCCGCGGGCGGCTTGGGATAGGGATAGAAGGGCAGGTCCCATGCCTTGAGGTCGATCAGCTCGCAGGCCAGCCCGTCGCGCGCCGCCGCCTGCGCCGCCACCCATTCGCCCACCGGCGCCGCCATCCGCCCTTCGCGGACGCTGCCCAGGATGATGAGGATCTTCAGCGGTTCGGCCATGATATTCCCTTCGTCGGTCTGGATTGGCGCCGTCGTTCACGGCGCGCTCGGGCATCAGAATGGCCGATGACGAAGATCGCTCCAATCGCCCTTTCGAGGGGACGAACCGTGAAGCGTGCCTTGGGTCGCCGCCTGGCCGCATCCGCCCGGGCTTCCCGCAACGCACAAATTGCTGTAGGGGCGCGCGAACTCTTTCCAGGATAGCATCATGAATCTCCGCAACGTGGCGATCATCGCCCACGTCGATCACGGCAAGACCACGCTCGTCGACCAGCTCTTCCGCCAATCCGGCACTTTCCGCGACAACCAGCGCGTTGAAGAAAGAGCGATGGATTCCAATGACTTGGAGAAAGAGCGCGGCATCACCATCCTCGCCAAGCCGACCTCGGTCGACTGGACGCCGCCGGGCGCGAGCGAAGCGATCCGCATCAACATCGTCGATACGCCCGGCCACGCCGATTTCGGCGGCGAAGTGGAGCGGATCCTCTCGATGGTCGATGGCGTGATCCTGCTCGTCGATTCGTCCGAAGGCGCGATGCCGCAGACCAAGTTCGTCACCGGCAAGGCGCTGAAGCTCGGCCTCAAGCCGATCGTGGTGGTCAACAAGATCGACCGTTCGGACGCGCGCGTGCAGGAAGTGCTCGACGAAGTGTTCGACCTGTTCGTGACGCTCGAAGCAACCGACGAGCAGCTCGATTTCCCGGTGCTCTATGCCTCGGGCCGCAACGGCTATGCCTCGGACGATCCCGAGGCGCGCGAAGGCACGCTGACGCCGCTGTTCCAGAAGATCGTCGATCATGTGCCGCCGCCGGCCCTCGACGAGGACGCGCCGTTCAGCTTCCTGGTGACGCTGCTCGATCGCGACAATTTCCTCGGCCGCATCCTCACCGGCCGCGTCCAGTCGGGCACGGTCAAGCTCAACCAGGCGATCCATGCGCTCGACATGGACGGCAAGGTGATCGAGACCGGCCGCGCTTCGAAGATCATGTCGTTCCGCGGGCTCGAGCGCGTGCCGGTCGACGAAGCGCGGGCGGGGGACATCATCAGCCTCGCCGGCCTCACCGTCGCCACGGTGGCGAACACGATCGCCGACACCTCGATCAGCGAGCCGATCAAGGCGCAGCCGATCGATCCGCCGACGCTGTCGATGCGCTTCGCGGTCAATGATTCGCCGATGGCGGGCCGCGAAGGCTCGAAGGTCACCAGCCGCATGATCCGCGACCGCCTGGAGCGCGAGGCCGAATCCAACGTCGCGATCAAGGTCACCGAGAGCGAGGACAAGGACAGCTTCGAAGTCGCCGGCCGCGGCGAGCTCCAGCTCGGCGTGCTGATCGAGACGATGCGCCGCGAGGGCTTCGAGCTCGGCATCAGCCGCCCGCGCGTGCTGTTCCGCGACGGGCCGGACGGCCGCGAGGAGCCGTACGAGACGGTGGTGATCGACGTCGACGACGAATTTTCGGGCACGGTCGTCGACAAGATGAACCAGCGGAAGGCCGAGATGACCGACATGCGTCCCTCGGGCGGCGGCAAGACCCGCATCACCTTCTCGGCGCCGTCGCGCGGCCTGATCGGCTATCACGGCGAGTTCCTGTCGGACACCCGCGGCACCGGCATCATGAACCGGCTGTTCGAGAAATACGGGCCGTACAAGGGCAAGATCGAAGGCCGCAAGAACGGCGTGCTGATCTCCAACGGCGCCGGCGAAGCGCAGGGTTACGCGCTGGGCCCGCTCGAGGAACGCGGCATCCTGTTCGTCGGGCATGGCGAGGCGCTCTATGAGGGCATGATCGTCGGCGAGAATGCCAAGACCGACGACCTCGAAGTCAATCCGATGAAGGCGAAGCAGCTCACCAACTTCCGCGCTTCGGGCGGCAAGGACGATGCGATCCGCCTGACCCCGCCGAAGAAGATGACGCTGGAACAGGCGATCGCCTATATCGACGACGACGAGATGGTCGAAGTCACGCCCAAGTCGATCCGCCTGCGCAAGCGCTTCCTCGATCCGCACGAGCGCAAGCGCCACAACCGCTCGGCCGCCGCGGCCTGAGGCAAGAACACGAAGACGCCGGGGGAAACTCCGGCGTCTTTGCTTTCGGGGCGCTGCGCCTCGCCGCGGATTTGGCGTGGACCGTCGCAACCTTATCGACTCGCCGCCGTTCGGGACGATCATGGCGGAGATCGGTTCGGCTGCGGAGAGTTAGGAGTGGCAGTTAAGAAGCGTTACCCGAGATATGACGCGTTTCTCGACGTCACCAAATGTTCGGCTAGGGTCAATCTGGACCTGACGCTGGAAATGCGGATCGGATTCCGCGCGATCAATCCCGCCAATGGGGCAGCGACCGGCACGTACAACGATTACGGCTCGTCCAGCGGCACGCCGCGCCAGATCGTGAAATGGACTCCGGCGGCGTGGCGGGCCTGGAAGGCATCGTTCTGCAGCTCGGCCCAGGCCTATTGGGACTCCAAGTTCTGGATCGACAATCGGCTGGGCGCCTTCGCGATCAAGGCCGGCACCAATGTCTTCGTCCCGAACGGCTTTTGCCGCTTCCGGCTGATCGGCAGCGATGCCAGCGAAGGATTTCACCACCACACGATCGATGTCGTGCGGCTGGCCGCGAGCGAGAGCTGGTTCGGATCGCACGCCACCTTGTACGACAGCAAGGACACCAACCTCGTTCCCAAGGCCTATGACAGCAAGGGCAAGCCGATTCTCCAGCGCGCCCATGTCCACGAGATCGGCCATCTGCTCGGCCTGGGCCATGTCGCGATCGGGCAGCGCGGGTGCCCGGCGACCGGCAACACCAACGACACCCCGTGCTACGGCACGTCGGACCAGGACAAGAATTCGGTGATGGGCGGCGGGATGCGGCTCGATACGATGCACGGCGCGGCGTGGCTCGGCGCCTTCAACGATTTCGCCGCGGCCCAGCCGGCATCGCGAATCTACAACCCGGCGCCGGCCAAGCGGCGCGCTTCGCAACTGGTGATGCGGCGCATCTATCCGCGCACCGTCGCCGAATTCGAAGCCGGGACGCTCGTCACCAAGCTGCTGCCGGGGAGATGATGGCCATGATCAAATCGAAGCCGATGCGCGGCTGGCGTTCCGTCCTCACCCTGGCGGCCGTCGCGCTGGCGGGTTGCAGCGAACGAAGCGCGGCGGAAAATGCGCAAGCGCCCATCGAAACCGGCAAGGGAGCCGTCATGTCAGAACAGAAATGCGAAAACGATCCGACCAGCCGCTCGCTGTGCATGATCCGCATGCTGCTCGACGATGTCGCCAAGGACCCGGATCGCGCCGGCGGCGGCATTTCGGAGATCAAGGCGCTTTCCTCGACCTCCTATGAAGTCGCGCTGCCCAAGGAAGGGCGGATCGTCCACCGAACCTACAGCTTCGAGGCGAAGGACGGGGCGATCCGGATGAAGCCGCCCACCGAGCGCGTCGAAAGCTTCTGAGAGTCAGTTTGGAAATGCGCCGATCGGCGCATTGCGGCACCGGCCCGCTCCCCCACCAGTGTGAGGTGAACAGCGCCCCGCGCTGTTCAGGTCATGCCGGGGGCATGACCGACCTCACCCTCCCAACGGCAGTATCATATGGCTGGCCGGATGGGGGAGCGGGCCGGTGCCGCTTCGAAATGCGCTCTTCCGCGCATTTGCACAAAGCTTCTGAGGCGCAGCCCTCCGCGCTTGCAATGTCCGCCAGCCTCTGGTTGGCTTTGATCCTCGGCTTCGCGGCCGGTTGATCTCGGACTGGGTTGGAGGGCGTGCATGCCGTTGCTGATGCTGATGTTCGCCACGGCCGCGTGGCAGGACGAGCGGGCGCAGCCCGCAGGACCGGCGCAGGCCGTCGCCTCCGTGCAGCCGCAGCGCTGGTCGATCCTCGTCGATCCCTGCGCCTCGGCGCGGACCAAGGACGAGATCGTCGTGTGCGGCCAGCGCGAGCAGCAACCGCGGCTGCCGCTGCCGACGGAGCGCGGCATTCCCGACCGGCCGATGCCGGGCAATCCTGACGTGAGCGGGGCCGGGGCGATGGCGATGACCCTGGCGCCCTGCGCCACCCGTTCGGAAGGCTGCGGCACCGGCATCAACTTGTTCGGCGCGGGCACGACGCTGATCCGCGGCGTGGGGAAGCTGATCGACCCGAACAGCTGCTGCGAGGAGCCGGGCGAGGGCAGCGATTTCTTCAAGCTGGTCGGCGATGCCGCCGGCGCGGTGGCCCGCCCTTTCCGCAAGAAGGCCGACAAGAGCGGCCGCGTGGCGATTCCGCTGGACGACCTGAAGGCGCCGGCCGAGGCCGTGGACGAGGGCGGAGTCCGGCTGCCCCTGCCCTGAGCGCCTTAGTGCCGTGAACAAAAATAGAACAAAAGGCTGTCCTACAGGCGTGTTTCCCGATTAGGCCCTTCGCACCCTGATTCGCGGAGGCGCACATGCAGAACCGGACTCCCGTGCCGCGCAACGAGCGGCCGCCCTTGCCCGACTTCACGCCGGTGCCCCGGCAGTATCGGCACGACGGCTGGACGCCCGAACGCCAAAAGGCCTTCATCGAGGCGCTGGCCGACACCGGATCGGTGACGCGCGCGGCGCGAATGGTCAACATCGCCCAGGCCAATTGCTATGCGCTGCGTCGGGCGCCCGGCGCGGAGGGATTTCGCCGCGCCTGGGAGGCGGCGCTCGATTTCGGCGTGCAGAAGCTGAAGGACATCGCGTTCGAGCGCGCGATCGAAGGCGAGCTGATCCCGGTGTTCGTCGGCGGCAAGCTGATGGGGCATCGCCGCAAGCACAATGACGCGCTGCTGATGTTCTGCCTGCGCCATTACGGCCAAGATGCCGAGGGCCGGCGCACCACGATCAACTATTTCAGCTCGCGCGGCGCGGCGGGGGTGGGAAGCCAGGATGGCGCGGCTTCCGCCCAGGCGGAGGCTTCGGCGACGACGATCCGCACCGTGATCCATGGCACCGGGGCCGACGGCGCGCGGACCGACGCGCTGGCCGACGCGATCCAGCGGTTCGACGGGGTGACGCTCGACGCCGAGGCCGAGGCGGCGATCCGGGCGGCGCTCGACGCCTGTGCGGCGCGGCGACGGATCGAGGACGAAGCGCTCGACCGCGGCGGCGAGGAGGCCAACGACGTGCTGGAGGACGATCCCGCAACCAGCTTCGTGCGCACGGGGCACAATAGCCGGCCCTATCGCGGGACGCTGGAGGCGGGCGTGGAGATTGCCGAACCGCTCCGCTTCGGCCGGGGCGAGGCGCATTGGCGCCTGGCCGGAGCGCCGATGCCTGAATGGGCGGCAGCGATCGCGCATGCGGACGGCAGCGAAGCCATCCCCGACGCGGCCGGCGGCACCGCCGAACCGGGCGAGGAGGGGGCGCCCCGGCTCAGCCCTGGCCGAGCTCGAGCAGCACGGCCCATTCGTCGTCGCGGACCGGAGTGACGCTGAGCCGCGACTGGCGGAGCATTTCGAGCGCCTTGAGCCGGGGTTCGGCCTTGATCGTCTCGAGCGGCACCGGCCTGGCGAGCTTGCGCACCGGCTTGACCGCGACGCTGGCCCATTTGCCGTCATCGCCGTCGGGCTGCCAGGCGCGGGTGATCTCCATGATGCCGACCGCGGCCTTTTCGGTGTTCGAATGGTAGAACAGCGCCTGGTCGCCGGGCTGCATGTCCTTGAGGAAATTTCGCGCCGTGTAGTTGCGCACGCCGTTCCATTCGGTGCCGCCGTCGCGGACCAGGTCGTCCCAGCTATAGGCATCGGGTTCGGAGCGGAGCAGCCAGTGTCGCATGGCCGGCGTCTTAACCGCCTAAATGCCCGCTTAACAGCCGATTCCGAACCCATTCAGCCGCGCTGCGTTAATCCCTCACACAAGCGCCGCGACTCGTCCCTCGCACAGCCGGGCGCCGGTAGAGAGGAGTGAAGTGTGATGACCAATTTCATGAAGAAGGCCGTGCTCGGCACCGTGCTCGGCGCGACTGCGCTGACGGCGCTCGCTCCGGTCGCCGAGGCCCAGCGCTATCGCTATTATCGCCACCATGACGATACCGGCACTGCGATCGTCGCGGGCGTTGCGGGTCTCGCCATCGGCGCGGCGCTGGCGAGCGACCGTGGCGGCTATGACCGCCGCTACGATTACGATCGCCGCTATTATTATCGCCACGGCTATTACCCGACCGACGGCTATTATTATCGCGACTATTATCCGCGCTATCGCGACCGCTATTGCGACGTTCGCCGGGTCTACGACCCCTATCTCGATCGCCCGGTGCTGGTGCGTTACTGCCGCTAACCCGTTCGGGGGGTGGCGCCGCGCCGCCCCCCGGCTAGTCTAGCCGGCATGGCAACCGATTCGCCCGCCGGCATGGCGGACCCTTCCGACCCGTACGAGCGCGGCGCGCAGACCTTTCCCGTTCTCGCCCGGGAGATGGCGGCGCGGGTGACCGCCTTCGGCACGATCGAGGAGCTCGCCGCCGGCGCCCATCTGTTCGATCGCGGTGAGCGCAGCGTCGATTTCTTCCTGGTGCTCGACGGTGCGGTCGAGATCATCGACGTCGATGCCAAGGGCGACGAGCACGTGGTCCATGTCCATGGGCCGGGCCAGTTCACCGGCGAACTCGATCTCTTCAACGATCGCGAGATCCTGGTTTCGGCGCGCGCCGCCGAGCCGACGCGCCTTGCGCGGGTGGGCCGCGCCGATTTCCGCCGGCTGATCGTCGCGGAGCCCGACATCGGCGAAGTAGTGATGCGCGCCTTCATCCTGCGCCGGGTCGGCATGCTTCGCCACGGCGAGGCCGGGGTGGCGCTGATCGGCCCGGGCCATGCCGCCGACACGGCCCGGATCGAGACCTTCCTCAGCCGCAACGCGCTGCCGCACCGACGGATCGATACCGAGGCGGACAGCGAGGCGGGGGGCTTCCTCGAATGCTTCCAGCTGACCGAGGCCGACCTGCCGGTGGTGGTGGTGCGCGGGCAGGCGCTGCGCCGGCCGAGCAACGCGCAACTCGCCGATGCGCTGGGGCTCACCGTCGCGCTCGACCCCGACCATGTCCATGACGTCGCGGTCGTTGGCGCGGGGCCGGCGGGGTTGGCCGCCGCGGTCTATGCCGCCTCGGAAGGGCTCGACACCGTGGTGATCGAGGCAGTGGCGCCGGGCGGCCAGGCGGGGACCAGCTCGAAAATCGAGAATTATCTCGGCTTCCCCACCGGCATATCGGGCCAGGCGCTGGCCGGGCGCGCGCAGGTCCAGGCCCAGAAGTTCGGCGCGCGGCTGGTGGTGTCGCGTTCGGCCGCGCAGCTCGACTGCGAGACCAGCCCCTATCGCATCGAACTCGACGACGGCGCGGCGATCCAGGCGCAGACCGTGGTGGTGGCGACGGGCGCGCGCTATCGCAAGCTCGACCTGCCGCGCTATGCCGAGCTGGAGGGCAACGGCATCTATTATGCCGCCACCGCGATGGAAGCCGGCCTGTGCGCCGGGCAGGAAGCCGTGGTCGTCGGCGGCGGCAATTCGGCGGGGCAGGCGGCGGTCTATCTCTCGCAGACCGCGGGCCATGTCCATGTGCTGGTGCGCGGCAAGGGGCTCGCCGCGACGATGTCGCGCTACCTGATCGACCGGATCGAGGCTTCGGACCGGATCACGCTCCATCCGTACAGCGAAGTGACCGAGCTCGAAGGCGAGGGGCATCTGAGCGGCCTGACCTGGACCCACCGCCAGACCGGCGAAGCGACGCGCCGCGCGGTGGGCGCGCTTTTCGTGATGATCGGCGCGGTGCCGGCGACCGAATGGCTCGACGGCTGCATCGAGCTCGACGCCGCCGGCTTCATCCATACCGGGGCGGGCGGCACGATGTTCTGCACCTCGCGACCCGGCATCTTCGCGGTCGGCGACGTGCGCTCGGGATCGGTCAAGCGCGTCGCTTCCGGCGTGGGCGAAGGGTCGGTGGTGGTCTCCTCGATCCATCGCTACCTTGAAAGCCAGGGCCAATAGCGGCAAAGGCGGCGCATGAGCGATACTCCTCCCGACCGGCTGTCGGTCAACCGCAACAGCCCCCATTTCGACCAGTCGCTGCTCGAGCGCGGCATCGGCATCCGCTTCAAGGGCGTCGAGCGGCGCGACGTCGAGGAATATAGCATCTCCGAAGGCTGGGTGCGGGTGGCGCTGGGCAACAAGGTGGACCGCAAGGGCCAGCCGCTGACGATCAAGCTCAGCGGCCCGGTCGAGGCGTGGTTCGAGCGGCCGGCCGAGGGCGACGGCGAGGTGGAAGGCACCGAGGACTGATCGCGGGACGCGGGGCCGCTGACGGCTGGGGGTTGCCGTCCCGTGTGCCCCGTTGCCTGGCGCGGGCACCCGCACCGTGGCTGGCCCTGCCCTTTGGGCATAGGCCTGCGACCGCTGGACGTTCGCCCGACCGCGCTCGATGCGCTACGAGCGTCTCCTGTTTCATGCTGCCCTGGAGGTTATTCGATGCGCCGTTCTGTCTCGATCGTCACGGTCCTGCTCGCGATGGCGCTGGGGTCGCAGGTGCATGCGCAAGGGCTGACCGACGCCAATCGCGAGATGATCAACGCCACCGGCCAGGCCGATGCGATGGCGCTGGTTTGCGGGAAGTGGAACGAGGCCCAAATCAAGGCGCACAAGGCGGAGGCGCGCCGGATCTACCTTGCCGATGGCGTCGCCCCGGCCGTGTTCGAAGCGACGTACATGCAAGGGTTCAACGAAGTGAAGGCTCTGGCGAAGACGAATCACGTCCAGCCGGGCCATCCGATGTGTCAGCGGCGCCGGTAAGCCGAGCCCATCCGCCCGGCTTCCCGCGAACGCCACGGCCTTCGATCCGAGCGCGCGCCGCGTGCCGGATCAGGCCAAGGCTTGCCGCGCGGCCTCCTCGAACGCCTTGAGCGCCGCCAGGTGCGGAAAGGGGCCGTGGCTGATCCGGGCGACGCCGGTTTCGGCGATCGCCCTGGCATCGGGGGCGCCGGGAAAGGCCATGAAGTTGACCGGCAGCGGCACGGCGCGGGCGATGCGTTCGAGCAGCCCGAGATCGGCGAGGCCGGGGACGAAGAAGCCGCTGGCGCCGGCATCGGCATAGGCCTTGCCGCGGGCGATCGCCGCATCGGCCATCGCCGCGTCGTGGGCTTCGGCCGGTGCGATCAGGAAGAGGTCCGTCCGGGCGTTGAGGAAGAAGGCCGGACCGACCGTCCAGCGGATCGCGGCGATCCGCGCGCACTGATCCTCAACCTCGTGCATCACGCGGCCGGCGGTGCCGTGGCTGGCGACGACCTGGTCCTCGAAATTGCAGCCGACCGCGCCGGTGGCGGCGAGCCGCTCGACATTGGCGGCGACATCGGCCGGATCGACCGCATAGCCGCCCTCGAAATCGATCGTCACGGGCAGCGACACCGCGCCAACGATGCGCGCGGCGTTGGCGAGGGCGAGCGGCAGGGGCAGGCTTTCGGCATCGTCATGGCCATGCGCGGTGGCGACCGAGGCGCTGCCGGTGGCGATCGCCCGGGCCCCTGCGCGCTCCGCGACGCGCGCCGAGCCGGCATCCCAGACGTTGAACAGGATCAGCGGATCGCCGGGCACGTGCAGCGCGGCGAAGCGATCGAAAGCGGCAGACATGACGCGAACTCCCCTCAGATGTTCCGCTAATGTTCTAGTCGTGAAACGACGCTGCGGCAAGCGTCGTCGCACGGATTTCGGGCAGCGTTTCGACAATTGGCGGAAGCGGGCGGGTATGCGATGCTGGCGCCACGGAGGGATGCCGATGCGGATCGATCGCCGGACCATGCTGGCTTATGGCGGCGCATTGCTGGCGACGCGCGCCACGGGTGCGACGGCGGAGGGGCTCCGGGTGCCGCGCATCGACGGGCTGGAATTGAGCGTGCTGGTCGACAGCACGACCGGCGTGTTCGGCGCGCGGATATCGCGGCCGGACTTCCAGTCGCTGCCGCCGCCGATCACCCGCGACTATCACCAGGCATTCGCGGGCCAATGGGGCTATTCGCTGCTTGCGAAATCGAGCCTCGGGGGCGCCGATCGGCGCATCCTAATCGATTTCGGCTATACGCCCGAGGCACTGCTCAACAACATGGCGCAGCTTAGCATCGCGCCCGAGACGATCGATGCCGCGGTGCTGAGCCATGGGCATTACGATCATTTCGGCGGCCTGGACGGGCTGCTCGCAACCGGCAAGCTGCGCCGGGGCACGCCGCTGTTCGTCGGGCCGGAAGAGGCGTTTTGCGCGCGGGTGCGCGGCACCGATCCCGACGGCTCGTCCTTCGGCGCGATCGACCGACCCGCGTTGAAGGCAGCGGGGATCGACGTGCGCAGCTCGGCAGAGCCCGCGATCGTCGCGGGGCAGGGCTTCACGACGGGGCGCATCCCGCTGGTCTCGCCCGAACGGCCGCGGGTGCCGACGGGCATGCTGCCGGGGCAGGGCTGCGAGCGGCGGCTGCTCGATCCGGCCAAGCGCGACCTGGCCTTCGTCGTCGACGATGCGGTTCACGAGCTCGGCACCGCGTTCCATGTGCGGGATCGCGGGCTGGTGGTGATCGGATCGTGCAGCCATCGCGGCATCATCAACACGGTGCGGCGGGCGCAGGCGGTTTCGGGCGTCGACAAGGTGCATGCGATCGTCGGCGGCTTCCACCTGATTCCGCCGCAGACGCGCGAGCAGGCGCTGGAAACGGTGGCGCTGATGCAGGCGCTCGATCCGGACTATGTCGTCCCGGGGCATTGCACCGGCGAGACCTTCATCGCCGCGGCTCAGGCGGCGATGCCGGACAAGGTGATCCGATCGGTCGTGGGCACGCGCTATCGGTTCGGGACGGCAGTGGCAGCGGCATAACGCGGCACCGATCGTCACGGGTGAACGCGCTCGCGGTAATGCGCGAGCAGCGCGGTGATCGCATCGCTCGAGAAGGCGGTTTCGAGCCCGGCGGCCGCGCCTTCCGCTGCGATCGCCGCCCGCGCCATCATCGCCGTTTCGTATCGGGAGATGGCGGGCAAGCCCGCCCCGTCGGCAATCGCTTCGGCGAGATCGACGGCGTCCGCCAGCGCGAGATTGACGCCTTCGCCGCTGAACGGCGACATCAGGTGCGCGGCGTCGCCCAGCAGCGTAAGGCCGGGCCGGCTCTCCCAGCGCAGGCCGATCGGCAGGGCGTGGAGCGGGCGAACGCCCAGAAATTCGCCCTGATCGACCATCTCGGTCAACGCCGGGGCCCAGCCATCGAAGGCGGTGCGGAGGGCGGCGCGGACCTGTTCGCCCGTCCAGCCCATCCATTGGGCGGCGACGGCCTCGGGCATCCGCAATCCGGCATAGACGCGGAGGTGATCATGCCCGTTGCGCTGGCCGATCAGGAGCCGGCTGTCGCCCGCGGCGAACATCTTGCCACTGCCGACGAGCGCATCGATCCGGGGATGGCGGGAGGCATCGATCCCGAGTTCGACCAGCGTCACGCCTTCGTAGGCGGGCCGGGCATCGCTCAACAGGCTCCGCACCTTGGACCAGGCCCCGTCTGCGCCGACCACGAGATCATAGGGCTTGGGGCTTCCGTCGACCCGATAGCCCCCCGCCGGCGCCGCGACGATCGCCTCGACCTTGCTGTTCCAGCGCACGGTGCCGGGCACGAGCGCGTCGAGCAGGATGCGGCGCAGCGCGCTTCGATCGATTTCGGGGCGATCGTCGCCCGCGCCGTCCCGATCGAAGAGGAGCGTTGCGTGCCGATCATAGAGGCGATCGCCCTGATCCTCGGGCCGGGCCGCCGCGGCGAACTCGGTCTCGAGGCGCGCAAGCTGCATTGCGCGCTGGCCGGTCTCGGCATGGAGATCGAGCGATCCGCCTTGCGGGCGCTCATCCGGATGCGTGTCGCGTTCGAAGACGGTGACGGCAATGCCGCGGAGCTGAAGGAGCCGCGCCAGCATGAGGCCGCCGGGGCCGCCGCCGATGATTGCAATTTGAAGCGTGGTTGCCATTGGGATTTCCAGTCTGTTACATAGGAACCTATATATAAACATAGGAGCCTATGCAATGGCCGATGCAGCGTGGGAGCCGGAATCGCATCCCGGCCATTATTTCAGCCGGATCTCGCGGGCGCTGACCCGCGTGGGGGACGCGCGGTTCCGCGAATTGGGCTTTGCGACGGCGCAGCTGCCCGTGCTGACGGCGTTGAAGGACGGCGCGAAACGATCGCAGGCCGAGCTTGCCCGATGGGCAAAGGTGGAACAGCCGACGATGGCGCAGCTGCTCGCGCGGATGGAGCGCGACGGCATCATTCGCCGCGAGCCCGATCCTGCCGACCGGCGCAGCAGCCTGGTGTCGCTCACCGAGGCGGCGGCGGCGCGGCTTCCGGCCGGGCGCGCGATCCTGGCCCGGGCCAATGCGGAAATGACCGCGGGGCTGAGCGACGAGGAATCCGCGACGCTGGTCCGCCTGCTCCGCCACGTTCTTTCCAACGTGGAGCGGATGGAGGCTCAGGGCAGTCGGTCTTAGTCCGGAGCCTAGTTGGGCTGCCGGTTGATCTGGGCCAAAGCCCTCCCCCTTGATGGGGGAGGGTTGGGTGGGGTGACCTCTCCTCATGACGCTGTCCCATGAGGCGAGGTCACCCTCACCCTCCCACCGCCTACGGCGGCGGGCCCCTCCCTCTCCCATCAAGGGAGAGGGGTTTCGGCAAGCGGGTCCCTCGCCCTCTCCCCGAAGCCGGGGAGAGGACGTGGATCAGTGGACGAAGCGCGCCACTACGTCGCGATAGGAGCGGCTGACCTTCACCTGGGCGCCCGAATCGAGCACCAGGAAGCATTCGCCGTTGGTGTGCGGCTTGACCTGGCGGACGAGGTCGAGATTGACGATCGTCGAGCGGTGGACGCGCTGGAAGCGGCGCGGATCGAGCCGCTTTTCGAGATCCTTCATCGTCTCGCGCAGGATCAGCGTGTTGTCGCCGGTATAGATGCACATGTAATCGCCGGCGGCGTCGATCCGTTCGATCGTATCGACGTCGACGCGGAAGATCTGGCCGCGATCCTTGATGTTGATCAGCTTCTCGAAGCGGTTCGACGCCATTTCCCCGGCATCGGCCGAGGCGGCGATCTCGTCCACCGCGTCGGGGGCGACTTCGGCGAGCACTTCCTTGAGCTTCTCGATCTCCTCGGCGCCGCGCCGCTCGGTCAGCCGCTGGCGGACGCGATCGAGTGTGTCGGCAAGCCGCGAGGGCTCGACCGGCTTCATCAGATAGTCGACCGCCTGCGCCTCGAACGCGCGGATCGCGTGATCGCTGTACGCAGTGACGAAGACGAACAGCGGCGGCTCGACTTCCATCAGCCCCTGGATGACGGAAAAGCCGTCAAAGCCCGGCATCTGGATGTCGAGGAAGACGAGATCGGGTTTGTGGGTCTTGATCGAACGGATCGCTTCGCGCCCGTTCGAGCATCTGTCGATGATTTCGACATCCTCATGCTCCTGGAGCCTGAGCTCGAGCCCCTGAATGGCCAGGGATTCGTCGTCTACCAGGATGGTACGGATGGTCATGCGGCCTCTCGGTTCGGTTCCTCGATCTGGAACGGGATTTCGATCTCAACGCTGAACCCTTTCCCGGGGTCCGAGCGCGTTTCGAAACGGTGGTCCGGGCCATAGGCCTGGGCCAGCCGTTCCCTGATATTGGCGAGCCCCACGCCAGTTGAAAGACTCGGTCGCGGCTTGGCTTCGATCAATCCCGGACCGGTATCGGATACGGCGATCTGCACTCGTTCTCCGGCGAGCCGAGCGGAGACGGTGATGTCGGCGCCCTCTTCCTGGGGCGTGACGGCATATTTGATTGCATTTTCGACCAGTGGCTGGAGCAGCAGCGACGGCAGCCGCGCGCGGGCGACGCGCTCGTCGATGTCGAAATGCGGGCGCAGGCGATCCTCGAAGCGCATCTTCTCGATCTCGAGATAGAGCTTCAGCGTCTCCGCCTCCTGCTGGAGGGTGACGTGCGCGGTCGGCTCGTTCGCCAGCGTGTAGCGCAGGAAGGACGAGAGGCGGCTGAGCATCACGTTGGCGCGCTCGGTCTGCTTGAGGAGCACCAGGGTGGAGATCGAATTGAGCGTGTTGAACAGGAAATGCGGATTGAGCTGGTAGCGCAGCATCGCGAGCTGGGCGTGGCTCGCCTGCATTTCGAGCGCCTGCATCTGATCGATCTGCTGCTCGACGATCAGATAGAAGTTGATCGCGAAATAGAGCGCGGACCAGCCGGCGAGCACGGTGAAATTGATGAACACCGTGCCGACGACGAGATTGAGCGAGATGCCGGGCGAAGGCATCTTGATGAACGAATAGATGAAGGCATCGAGCACGGCATAGATGCCGGTGGCGAGCCCCAGCGTGGCGAGGGTGAGCAGGATGCCGGTGATCCGCGGCAGCTTGCGATAGGCCGCGTAGAGCGTCGAGAGCAGCAGCGTGAGGCAATAGCCGATGATCGCCTCGATGATCGCGGCGATGACGCCTTCGACCGTGAAGCCGTTCGACACCGAGACGACGGTGCGCAGGAGGAGATAGCCAGCCCAGCCGCCGGCCTGGAGCATCCAGAAGGCGCGGTTCTTGTCTTCGAAAAAGGGCCGCGCCACCGCGGCCGGCTGGCCGGCGGGGGATGCGAGGAGCGCAGTGCTGGGATCGAGGGTCGCCACGGCCCAGCCTCTACCATCGTGTCGGCGCGGGGGCAAAGCGGCGGCGCAAGGGGAGCGCGCAAACGAAAACCGCCGCCCCGGTTGCCCGGAGCGGCGGCTTCGTTGCCGGATCGGCGTGCGGCTTAGAAGCCGACGACGAGCGACCCCATCACGGTGCGCGGATAGCCGATCTGGCTGTTCAGCGCGTTGCCATAGCCCGTGATCTGGCCAGTGGCACTGTAGGTCGGGCCCTGGTTCAGCGAGCCGTTGCCGCTGTTGATCGAGCCCACCCAATACTCATTGAACACGTTGAGCACGTTCACCTGGAAATAGGTCTGCTTGTTGAGGCCCGCCCAGGTGAGATCGACCCGCGCGTTGAGGTTCACCAGCGTGTAGGCCGGCGCCTTGTTCGGGAAGATCTGATAGGTCGTACCGCCCGCGATCTGACGTGCCGGCTCGTTGGTGTCGTAGAGGTAGCGCGGGCCGGTCCGCTTCGCATCGATGCCGAAGGACACCGGCTCGAAGTTGAACGTGGCACCGCCACCAAAGGTGTAAACCGGCGCGTTCGATTCACGCTTGCCCTTGGTCGGTGCGTAAATGACCGTGCCGATCGGGCCCAGCGGGCCGGCGGCGGTCGTGCGGGCGACTTCCACGTCGTTCAAGATTTCCGAGTGGAGATACGAACCGAAGGCGTAGACCGCGATCTCGTGAACCGGCTGGTACGCGACGGTGGCGTCGAAGCCATACTTCCGCACCTTGCCGAGATTGCGATAGATCGACTTGTCCAGATCGGGATCATAGGACTGAGCGAGGCGGTTCTTATAGTCTGTGTACCAGCCGCCGAACTGCGCCTGCAGCGTGGACGAGCGGTAGCGGACACCCAGGTCGAAATTGTCCGAGGTTTCCGGCTTCGGCTGGGCGCGGTCCGAGCCCTTGGGGAAGTAGAAGGAATTGTACAGGTTGTCCGTGCCCGGAACCTGCAGGCCCTTCGAATAATTGCCGAACACGTCGATCTGCGGCGTGAGCGACCAAGTGTAGCCGATGTTCGGCAGCACCTTCTTGTAGTTGAAAATGCGCTGCTGCGGCCCCTGGGTCGGGAAGGTGCAGGTGACCGGCGCGGTGGTCGTGCAGGTCGCGCCAGCGGCAGCGGCAGCGCTCGGCACCACCGTCTGGTTTGGGGTGCCGGCGAGGAAGCCGGCGACCTGGCTGGGAGTGCCGCATTCGACGAAGCCTGCCGCGCTCGACGTGGCGCAATAGTTGGTCAGGTTGCGGCGGAAGAACGGCGCGCGGATGCCGGCGTTCAGCACGAAGGCCCCATCGAAGAATTCGCCGCGATATTCGCCGGCGACCTGGTGGAGGATCGCGAACGACAGGCGATCGCGCTTCTGCAGGATGTTACCGCCGACATCGGCGATCCCGTTGTTCACCGGGAAGACGTCGAACGGCTTGCCGTTGAGCTGAAGGAAGCCGGTTTCGCCGGTCTGCCGGTGACGGGCGCGGTCGTAGGTGTAGGCGATACGCACGCTCTGGCCTTCCGACACGTCCCAACGCAGCGAGCTGATCACGCCGATACGGTGCGTCTGCGTCTGGCTAGGGGCGAGCACGCGGATGGTGTCGAGCGTGTCGCCGTCGCCGTTAAGGTCGCGGCCGAAATAGGGCGTGCCACCCCAGAAGCCGGGCTGACAGTTGTTGGTCGCGCTGCTCGGGGTCGTGGCGCAAACGGCCGGGGTTGCGGTGCCGCCGGCGGGGTTGAGGTCGCGCAGACCTTCCTGCGCAACGACGGTGCCGCCGCCATTGGCCTTCACATACTGGTAGCTCGGATCGACCGAGAGGACGAGACCATCACCCAGCGTGAAGCGCGAGGCGCCACGGATGTTGCCGGTGTTCGACGGATTGAAGCGCTGGTCGAAGATCGAGCCGCACGTATTCGCCGTCTGGCTGCCCGGGCCGCTTGCAGTATTGATCTGGCACGGCGCGACGACATAGCTATCTTCACTGCGGTTCAGCGGGAACCGATCGCTAGAATTCGGGCCAACGACGCGCGGAGCGGTGACCGCGCCGGTCGTGGAGTTCAGCTGGACGGTGTCCCAACGCAGCGGCACCGAGCCTTGGAAGTTGTTGCGGTTCTCGTTGTAGTGGCCCGAGATCGACACGAAGTCGCCGTTGCTTCCCAGCGGCTGATAGACGCGCGCATTGTATTGCTGCTTGTCGATCCGCGCATTGCGGTTCCACGGCTCGTAATTCTCGGCATGGCTGGCTGCCACGAAGGCGCGGGTGCCGAACGAGGTGAACTCGCCGGTATCGACCATGCCGAAGGTGCGGAAATAGCCCCAATCGCCGACCGAGCCGATCAGCTTGACGCCGAAATCCTGGCCCGGGATGCGGGTGCGATAGTTGACGGTCGAGCCGGTCGCGGCCGCGGTCGGCGAATCCACGTCGGTCGTGCCGAGGTTGACGTTGACCTGGTCGATCAGCTCGGGATCGAGCTGCTGGTTCCCGTAGATCGCGTAGTTGCCCGAATCGTTCAGCGGCACGCCGTCAAAGGTCTGGCTGATGCGCGACGAATCGAAGCCACGGATGCTGAGAGCACCGCCCGACGAACCGAAGGGATCGTTGTTCTGGTAGCTGACGCCCGGGAGCTGGTTGATCAGCTCGTTAACGCTCTGGCCCGGTGCCTGGCGCTGGATGAACTCGGAGGTCAGCACGCCCTTCGCCTTGGACGTGTCCGGGACGAGGATGCCGTTGACGCCGCGATCGGCGCGGCTGCCCGTGACGACGATCTCGGAATTCTCCTCGGCGTCGATCGTACCGGTCGACTGCGCGAAGGCGGCCCCCGGAATCATCAGCGCGGCAAAGGCCACGCCGGCAAAAAGCTTGGTGCGCATTTTTAGGTTGTCCCCTTGGTGCCTGGGTGCACTGGTCACGCGGTGCGGTTCACCGTCGCGGCCGCCCATGCGTGTAATTTATGTCCGTCCTGTGACAGTCAATCGGACTCTTGGGGACACCCGTCGTTAATGCAGCATTCAGCCATGCTGCGTTGCAAAAAAGTCACTCGGCGGACTGGACGATCTGGCGCCAATCCTCCTCTGAAATCACGCGAATTCCGAGCTCGGCGGCCTTTTTGAGCTTCGACCCAGCGCCCGGCCCTGCAATCACCAGATCGGTCTTCGCGGACACCGATCCGGCCACTCGCGCGCCGAGCGATTCGGCCTGGGCCTTGGCTTCGTCGCGACTCAGCGACTCGAGCGTGCCGGTGAAGACCAGGGTCTGGCCGGAGACTTCCGAGGCCCGCGTCTCGACCACGAACGGCGGCGGCGAAACCTGGGCGAGGAGATCGTCCCATACTGCGCGATTGTGCGGCTCGTGGAAGAAGTCGGCGAGCGCCTGGCCGACCGCGCCCCCGACATTCTCGACGCCGATCAGCTCGGTCACGACCTTGTCGAGCCGGGCGCGATGCTTGGCCTCGGTCTCGCCGATGGCGGGCGGCGTCGAGTCGCGCAGCGCGATGATCGAGTCGGCCAGGCCGCGGATCGCATCGAGCGTGGCATAGCGCTTGAGCAGGTCGCGCGCGGTGATCGCGCCGATATGGCGGATGCCGAGGCCGAACAGCAGCCGCGCCGCATCGGGCGCGCGCTTGGCCTCGATCGCGGCGAGCAGCGCATCGACCGACTTTTCCTGCCAGCCCTCGCGGCCGAGCAGTTCCTCGCGATGCGCGGCGAGGCGGAAGGTGTCGGCGGGCTCGGCGATCCAGCCGAGGTCGAGGAATTCGACCAGCGTCTTCTCGCCCAGCCCCTCGATGTCGAGCGCGCCGCGGCTGACGAAATGCTTGAGCCGCTCGAGTCGCTGCGCGGGGCAGATCAGCCCGCCGGTGCAGCGGACATCGACTTCGCCCTCCTCCGCCACCGCTTCGGAGCCGCAGATCGGGCAATGATCGGGGAAGGCATAGTCGGGCCGCTCCGCATCGCGGGTGAGGTTCTCGACGATCTGGGGGATCACGTCGCCGGCGCGCTGGAGGATGACGCGGTCGCCGGGGCGCACGCCCAGCCGGGCGATCTCGTCGGCATTGTGGAGCGTCGCGTTGCTGACGACGACGCCGCCCACCGTCACCGGCTCCAGCCGGGCGACGGGCGTGAGCTTGCCGGTGCGGCCGACCTGGATGTCGATCGCCTGGAGCGTCGTCTGGGCGCGTTCGGCCGGGAATTTATGGGCGAGGCCCCAGCGCGGGGCGCGGCCGACATAGCCGAGCCGGTCTTGCCAATCGAGCCGATCGACCTTGTAGACCACCCCGTCGATGTCGAAGGGCAGGTCGGCGCGGGCGGCTTCGATCGCGCGATATTGGGCGAGCGCCGCATCAAGCGTCGGGGCGCGCACGAACAGGTCGGAGACCGGGAAGCCCCAGCCGCGGATCCGCTCGATCGCCTCATATTGCTTGTCGGCGAGGGGTTCGCTCAGCTCGCCCCAGCCCCAGGCGAGGAAGCGCAGCGGCCGCGCGGCGGTGACGGCGGCATCCTTCTGGCGCAGCGAGCCGGCGGCGGCGTTGCGCGGATTGGCGAACTGGCGGGCTTCCTTGCCCGCCTCCTCGGCCTCGGCGAGGAGCCGGGCATTGAGCGCGGCGAAATCGGCCTTGGCCATATAGACCTCGCCGCGCACTTCGCAGATCGGCGGCGCGCCGGCGATGCGCTGGGGAATGTCGGCGATGGTGCGGACGTTCGGCGTCACGTCCTCGCCGATTCGCCCGTCGCCGCGGGTGAGCGCCTGGACGAGCAGGCCGTCCTCGTAGCGCAGCGAGCAGGAAAGGCCGTCGATCTTGGGCTCGGCGGTGAGCGCGATCGCCGCATCGTCGGCCAGCTTCAGGAAGCGGCGAACGCGGCCGAGGAAATCGGCGACGTCCTCGTCGGCAAAGCCATTGTCGAGGCTGAACATCGGCCGGGCATGGGCCACCTTGGCGAGCGGCCCGGACGGCGTCGCGCCGACCTGGTGCGACGGCGAATCGGCTCGGATCAGATCCGGGAAGGCCGCCTCGATCGCAGCATTGCGGCGGACCAGCGCATCGAATTCGGCGTCGCTGATCTCGGGCGCGTCGGCATCGTGATAGCGGCGATTGTGATGCGCGATCGCCTCGGCGAGGCGGGCGAGCTCCGCAGCGGCGGATTCCGGGGTCTGGGGCAGCGGGTCCATCGTCGTGGGCTAAGGGAAGCGAGGGCTTCCGATCAAGCGGTCTTCGGCGCGGCCTTCGCGGCGCCGGGCTGACGAGGAACTTATCCCCGGGTCGTTCGCTCCTTGCGGCGAAGCAGTTCGACAAGGGACCTCCACACATGATCGGTGACGCAATCGCAGGCTGGATCGGCAACCGCATCGACCGGCGCGACGGCGAGGGCGGTGCGCTCGGCGCGGTCGTCGGCGTGCTCAGCTGGAAGGCGGCGAAGCAGATCGTGCCGGCCGCGATCGCCGTCGGCGTGCTGGCCTATGGCGCGCACAAGATCTCGCAATGGGCGAACCAGCCCGGGGCCTGAGTTGCCCGAGTGACTTGACGGGGGCGCCGCTCCCACGCCAAAGGCGCCCATGCCCCATCGCACCGAGAACGACCCGCACGGATTCAAGCGCCGCGGTGTGCTGTTCGTGCTTTCCTCGCCCTCCGGCGCCGGCAAGTCGACGATCGCGCGCAAGCTGCTCGGGGCCGATCCTCACCTCCAGATGTCGGTCTCCTACACCACCCGCCCGATGCGGCCGGGGGAGCGCGACGGCGTCGACTATCATTTCGTCGATCTCGAGAAGTTCCGCGAGATGGTCTCGAATCACGAGTTCCTCGAATGGGCGCACGTGTTCGATCATCGCTACGGAACGCCGCGCGAGCATGTCGAGGAGATCCTCGACTCGGGCCGCGACGTGCTGTTCGACATCGACTGGCAGGGCGCGCAGCAGCTGTTCCAGCTTGCCGGGGGCGACGTGGTTCGCGTCTTCATCCTGCCGCCGTCGTTCACCGAGCTGCGCGAGCGGCTGGTCAATCGGGCGACCGATTCGATCGAAGTGATCGACGCGCGGATGTCGCGGGCGGCGAACGAAGTCAGCCATTGGGACGGCTATGACTATGTGCTCGTCAACGACGATGTCGAGCAATGCTATGAGGCGGTCCATACCATCCTGAATGCCGAGCGGCTCAAGCGCTCGCGGCAGACCGGGCTGATCGGCTTCATCCGCGGTTTGATGAAATAAGCGAAGCGCGATAGGCTGGCGCACCCGACAGGGGAGCCACGCCCATGTATATCTGCGCGCTCGTCATTCCGGTGCA
Organism: Pseudomonadota bacterium; assembly: GCA_023400405.1. GTDB lineage: Bacteria > Pseudomonadota > Alphaproteobacteria > Sphingomonadales > Sphingomonadaceae > Sphingomonas. The sequence continues at coordinate 79,720 of JAEXFD010000055.1, read as the reverse complement.
CGAGGAGAAGCGCGAGGCCTATCGCCAATGGGCCGCGCATGGCGCCGCGGTCTTCAAGCGAAACGGCTGCCTGGAGATCACAGAGGCCTGGGAGGATTTCGTCCCCGACGGCACCGCCACCGATTTCCGCAAGGCCGTCGCCGCCAAGCCGGGCGAGAAGATCGTCATTTCCTGGCAGGTCTGGCCCGACAAGGCGACGCTCGACGCCGCGGAGGAGCGGATGCACGGCGACGGCAGCCTGGAGGTGGAGGGCGAGGTGCCCTTCGACGCCAAGCGGCTGATTTTGGGATGTTTCGCGCCGTTATAGGCCGGGGCCATCCGTTTGCCCTGAGCTTGTCGAAGGGCGTCTGGCCACAAACCGCTTGCCCGCGGATGGCCGCCCTTCGACAAGCTCAGGGCGAACGGCTTGTTGATGGGGTTCAACGGACGGTCGTCCTTACACCAACCCCAGCAGCCGCACCCCGGCGTCGAACTCCGCGCGCTTGGCGTTGCGGGCCTGAAGGGCGAGTTCGTCCTCGCCCCATTGCTCGGCTTGCCACAGCTCGTCGACATGCGCGGCCTGCCACAGCGACTCGGCGTCCGTGGCGCCTTCGAGCAGGGCCAGGGCCCCGACCAGCGACCCGCCGACCGTGACCAGTGGGAACAAAGCCGCGAGGCGGAACGGATCGAGCGCGGCCACTGCTTCGCCGAGCCGGGCGATCGTCGCCGCCGGCTGGGCGCGGTGCATTACGCCGGTCGCCGTTTCGAAATGCACGTCGTAGCGGCCGCGCGCCCAGTCGAGCAGCGGGTCCCAAGCTTCGGCCTGGCGCGCGACGAGCGGTTCGGGCGACTCGGCGCGATAATAGAGCAGGTCGCTCTCGCCATAGCGCGCCAGGCTGGCCGCAAAGCTGGCGGTGTCGGGCGCGATGCGGTCGATCGCGGCATTGGAGAGCCCAGTCAGCGGCATTGCCCGCGGATCGATTGTCTCGGCCACCGCGCGCCATTCCTCGGCCACCGCTTCGGCCAGTGCAGGCGTCGGCAGCGCCAGCGGGGCGCGGGCGGGGGTGCGCACCGGCTGCCCGTCGAGCGCGACCTGGCCGGCATCGACCGTCACGTCCTTCCAGAATCGCTTCATGCCTCGGGCGTCGCCTCCGGCGGGGTTCGCCAGCGCCGCGCCAGGCTCTTGGGCACCACGGCCATCACGTAGAGCGAGGAGAGCAGGATCGTCCCGCCGAACAGCGTCATCTCATAGCCCTTGGCGCGACCGGCGATGAGCAGGCCGAGCACGGCGCCCGCCGTCCCGATCATGTTGACCGCGACGATCAGGTAGTAGCGCTTCATCGCCAGGCGCTCGGCGTCAGTCATAGCGTCTCCAGGTGCGCGGGGAGCTGGCTGGCATGGTCGGCGACGCAGTGCGCGCCCGCGCCGAGCAGTTCCGTGCTCGTGTGGTATCCCCATAGCACACCCACGGCATGCGCGCCAGCCGCGCGCGCCATCGCCATGTCGAAGCTGGTGTCGCCGATCATCGCGGTGGTCTCGGGCGCGGCGCCGGCCTCGGCGATGGCGAGATCGAGCATCGCGGGGTGGGGCTTGGAGGGGTGGCGATCGGCGGTCTGCAAGGTGATGAAGCGGTGGCGCAGGCCGTGATGGTCGAGGATCGCATGGAGCCCGCGATCGGACTTGCCGGTGGCGACGCCGAGCAGCCAGCCGGCCGCATCGAGCGCGTCGATCGCCTCGACGATGCCGTCGTACAGCGGCTCGGGATCGAGCGTCGCGGAGGAGCGCATCGCGAAGAAGGCGCGCTTATACTCCTCGGCCATCGCGTCGTGCAGAGCGGCCTCGGCCCCGGGAAGCAGGCGGGCGATGGCGGGGACCAGGCTGAGCCCGACGATCCCGCGGATCGCCGCGCGCGAGGGCGGTTCGAGCCGGTGCGCGGCAAAGGTCGCCTCCATCGCGCGGCAGATATTGGCCTGCGAATCGACCAGCGTCCCGTCGCAATCGAACACGGCGAGGCGGTTCGCCATCTAGATCCTCCCCCAGCTTGCTGGGGGAGGGGGACCGCCGGCCGCAGGCCGGTGGAGGGGCCGGCGCAACGCGCCGTCGGCCGGCGCGCCCCTCCACCATTCGCTGCGCGAATGGTCCCCCTCCCCGAGACAAGCTCGGGGAGGATTTTCGACGCTGCCGCAGATCACTTCGAAAGCGCGCATCGGCGCAGCGCGGCGACCATCAGGTGCATGTCCTGCAAATCGAGCCTCAGCGATCCCCGGCCGATGCCCTCCAGGATCAGCCCGTCGGACTGGCCCAGGCTGTCGGTGAAATCCGCCGCGGGCGCCGCGATCCGGATGCCATATTCGCCGTCCTTGAGGACCATTCCGGTGGCCTTCACCTCGCCCCATCGGTTGTCGAACTTGTCGCCCTGGGCGAGAACGAGGCGAACCGGATAGGCTGCTCCGTCCTTCGCATCGGTGAAATAGGTCTTGCTGGTGATCATCAGCGCGGCGTCACGATGCTTGTCCGGCGCCGAATAGATCAGCGCGATGAGCATGCTCCGCGTGTCGCCGGTGATTGCCACGCAATCCTTGGCAGAGGGGGAGATGTGCCAGATGCCGACCTCCTCGACCCCCGCCGATTGGGGCGCCGGAGCCTGCTGGGCATGGACGGCGGGCGTAGCCGCCAGTCCGGCAGCGATCAGGACGAGAACTCGCAGCATCGCAACCCCCTATTTCGAACCGCCGCGGCCGCCTCCGCCCGGCTTGCCGTCGCTTCGGCCTGCCGGCCGCGTCCCCTTGCGGATGCCGGGCTTGCTGCCCGCCCGGGTCACCGGCTTGCCGCCGCTGCGCGCGGGGGGCTTGCCGGGTGCGGGGCCTTCGCCGCGGCCGCGCCGCTCGCCGCGGCGTTCCTTGCGGACGGTCTTGGCGTGCGCCCGCGCCTTGGTCTTTTCCTGCTCGCGGGTGAGCGGCGGGGGGCCGTCGTCGAGGGGGAGGGCGTCCCCATCGGCCTGTTCGAAGCCGAGCGTCGCCAGGCTCTCGGAGAAGTGGGTGGGCAGCGGCGCGCGGATGTCGATCTTGCCGCCGTCGGGATGATCGACGCGGATGCGGCGAGCGTGGAGGTGCATCTTGCGGCTGATCCCGCCGGTCAGGAACGCCTCGGGCCCGCCATATTTGCCGTCGCCGACGATCGGATGGCCGATCGCCGCCATATGGACGCGCAGCTGGTGCGTGCGGCCGGTGAAGGGCTGGAGCTCGACCCAGGCGGCGCGATTGCCGGCGCGCTCGATCACCCGGTAGCGCGAGCGGGCGGCCTGGCCTTCCTTCTCGTCGACCTGCATCTTCTCGCCGCCGGTGCCGGGCTGCTTGCCGATCGGCAGCTCGATCATCCCGTCCTCGATGCTCGGCACGCCGACGATCAGCGCCCAATAGACCTTGCGCGCGGTGCGGCTGGAGAAGTTCTTCGAAAAGGCCGCGGCGGCGCGCGCGGTGCGGGCGACGAGCAGCGCGCCCGACGTATCCTTGTCGAGCCGGTGGACGAGCTTGGGTCGCCCCTCGGCCTCGAACTGCAGCGCGTCGAGCAGGCCGTCGACATGCTCGGTGGTCTTGGTGCCGCCCTGGGTGGCGAGGCCCGGCGGCTTGTTGAGCACCAGCGCGGCATCGTCCTTGTGGAGGACGAGGCTGCGGGCGAAGTCGATCTGCTCCTCGCTGAGCTTGATCCGCACCGGCTTGGGCCGGCCGGGCTTGTCCGGCGCGGGCGGCTCGGCCGGGGGCACGCGGATCACCTGGCCTTCGGTCACGCGGTCGCCGGGCTGGGCGCGGGCGCCGTCGACGCGGAGCTGGCCGGTGCGTGCCCAGCGCGAGACGAGATTGAAGCTGGTATCGGGCAAATGCCGCTTGAACCACCGATCGAGCCGGATGCCGTCGTCATCGGGCTTGACGGTGAACTGGCGGACCGCGTCGCTCATGCCGTCACCGCCCGGGCGATGCCGAGGCCGATCGCGAGCATCGCCAGCGACCCGAGCACCGAAACCAGCGCATAGCCGAGGCCCATCGCCCAATCGCCGCGCTCGAGCATGTTCATCACGTCGAGGCTGAAGGCCGAGAAGGTGGTGAAGCCGCCGAGCACGCCGACGCCGAGCAGCAGCCGCCATTGCTCGCCATTCTGGCCGAACCGGACGAGGCCGCCGGCGAGCGCGCCCATCAGGAGGCCGCCGATCAGGTTCACCGCGAGCGTGCCCCAGGGATAGTTCGGCCCGAACCAGGCGAGCGTGGCGCGCCCGGTCAGGTGCCGCGCGCCCGCGCCGAACGCGCCGCCGAGCATGACGAGGAGGAGGGAAGGCATGCCACGCGGTTAGCGCGGAATCGGGGAGAGGGGAACCTATTCCTCCTCCAGCAAGCTGGGGGAGGGGGACCATTTGCAACGCAGATGGTGGAGGGCGGCGGCGGTTTACCGCCGCGTGCCGCGGCGCCCCCTCCACCCCCGCCTTTGGCGGCGGTCCCCCTCCCCCGCTTCGCGAGGGAGGAACGGTGTCAAATCCCGTTGTTCGCGACCAGGTCCACATCGGTGCCGCCGTCGGGGCGGCTGGTGAGGAACAGCACATAGGCGCTGCCGTCGCGCTCGCGCGTGCCGCCGAGAATGTGTTCGGCGCCGTCGAGCTGATGCTCGCTCGTGTAGCCGCCGCGGATCGCCTTGGTGTAATACCAATCGAGCATCACCTGCATCGGCTGCGAGGCGGAGAAGCTGACGACGCGCAGGCGGCACTGTCCGGCGGTGCTGCCCGCCGCTTCGGTGACGCGGGCCTGCGGGAAGAGCGGCAGGTCCTGGGGCAGGCGCTGCGCCCAGCCAGTCGAATATTGCAGCGTCGACGCGCACTGGCTCGTCTTGCCGTCCTTCTGGCGCGCGGCGAGACCGCCTAGCGTCACCGACTCGCGCGCCGCGGCACACTGGCGGCACTCCTTGCCCGCCGGCTTGGCGGCAGGGGCCTTGAGCAGCTGGCTCGTATCGAGCTTGCCCTTGTTGGCGGCGACGGCATCGTCGGGCACTGCGCCCGAATAGGGCTGGCTCGGCGGACGCACCGCGCCGCCATTGGCCTGTTGGCCGAGCTGAGGATCGACCATGATCTGGTCCTGCAGCGCGCTGGCGAGCTGCGGATCGGTGACGTTGGCCGAGTTGAGATCGGCGGCGTCGTCGCCGTCGGTCTTGCTGCCGCACGCGGCGAGCGCGAGGGGCAAGGCGACGAGGAAAAGCGTGCGGCTGCGGGCCATTGACGTGCTCCGTTGGGCGTCGAACTTGTGCCGTAGGAAGGTTAAGGAAGCGTTGGGCAGATTTTTGCTGCGACTGTGATAGCTTGATAGGACACCTTCGCGAGCTTATATCGCCGCCATGCTGAACCTGCTTTCGATCCTGATCGGTCTCGTCGCGCTGATGCTGGCGCTGGTCGGCATCCTGCCGATCCCGCTGCTGCCGCTGATCAACTGGGTGGCATTCCCGATCGCGGTGGTGGGCGCCGCGGTGGGCGTGCTGTCGAGCAGCAATTCGGGGCGCAACCTGAACCTGTTCGTCTGCCTGATCAGTGGCGCCCGGCTGTTCCTCACCTGGGGCCTGATCTGATCTTCGCATGAAAAAGGGCCCGGCATCGCTGCCGGACCCCTTTCTTCACTTAGCTTAGCCCTTAGCGGCAGCGCACGTTGCCGCGATCGACCGACTGGCCGAGCGCCGCGCCGGCGGCTGCGCCGAGCAGCGTGCCGAGGGTGGCGTTGCCGCCGCCGGCAATCGCGTTGCCGAACAGGCCGCCGGCGACGCCGCCGACGATCAGACCGGTGGTGCCGTCCGAACGACGGCAGTAATAGCGCCCGTCATAGCCGCGATAGATCCGGTCGTTCCGGCTCAGGCGGCGCTCACGATAATAGCGGCCGTCACGATAGTACATCGACGGATCATAGTGGCGCTCGCCCGGGGGCAGGCGATTCCAGTCGTAATTGCGATAGCGGCGCCAGTCGCGACGCCATTCGCGATTGTCCTGGCGGTTGCGCCAATCCTGGCGATCACGCCAGTCCTGCGCCGAAGCCGCGGCAACCGCGACGGTGCTCACGCCCGTGGCGGGCGCGGCGCTGGCGGGGGCAGCGAGGGCGGCACCGGCCAGCGCGGCGGCGAAAAGGATACGCATGACATTGTCTCCGTTCGTTTTCCTTGCGGATCAAACGTGCCGAGGCGGGGCGGGTTGCGTGAACCCGAAACTACCCCGCGTTCAGCTGCGAGACAGCCGCCTAGATGCGTGCGGTGCCCGGATAGGCGAAGAGCAGGTCGCTGCCCGCCTCCGCATGGAGATCAGCCTCGCCTTCGATCGTGACGCATTCGCCGGCGCGGAATGCGACGCCGCCGGCCACGCCTTCGCCGCGCAAGGGTATCAGCCAGCCGGTGACGCCCTGCGGTAGCGTGATCCGGCGCTCCCCGCCTTCCCAGCGTTCGAGCACGAATTTGGGGCCCTCGACCAGGATCACCCGGTCGTCGGCGACGCGGCCGGGCATCGGGTGCGGTCGATAGGGCACCGGATCGGCGACGGCCAATCCGGCATCGAGGTGCAACTCGCGCGGGCGGCCATAATCATAGAGGCGATAGGTGGTTTCGCTGTTCTGCTGGATTTCGACCAGGGTGATGCCGGCGCCGATCGCGTGGATCGTGCCTGCGCCCGAATAGAAGAAGTCGCCCGCCTTGACCGGCTTCCAGTCGAGCAGGTCCTCGATCGAGCCGTCGAGCGCGGCCTTGCGCAGGGTCTCGCGGTCGGTCGGCGCCTTGGTGCCCAGCGCGATCGTCGAATCGGGCTCGGCATCGAGGATCACCCAGCATTCGTCCTTGCCGCGCGGCAGCCCGGCGGCATGGGCCTGGGCATCGTTGGGGTGGACCTGGACCGACAGCTTCTCGCTGGTGAAGATATACTTGATCAGCAGGTCGGGCGTCGCATTGCCCGGGGTCTGGAACCAGACCTCGCCGATGGGTTCGCCGTCGGCCGCCGGATCGGCAAAGCCCGGCCAGAGCGTGTGGCGGCCCCAGGGCTTTTCGACCCGGTGAGTGGCAAGGAGCGTGGCAGTCAAGGCGATGTCCCTTCGATACGAACGTTGTGGGCGCGGAACGCATGTGCCCGAGCCGACGATCCCGCCGCAATCCCGCCGGAAAAAAGATTGAGTGCAGCCACGCGCCCGGTATAAGACGACGCCCCATGCGTATCCCCACGACCCGCGCGCTCGCGCTTGCCGCCCTCCCTGTGCTGGCCCTTTCGATGGCAGGCTGCGCCAAGAAGAGCGGCGGCAAGGACCTGCCCTATGTCGCGCGCGACGTCGGCACCCTGTACAGCGCGGGCAAGGAAAAGCTCGACCAGCACCAATACAAGCTCGCCGCGGCGCTGTTCGACGAAGTCGAGCGGCAGCACCCCTATTCGGTCTGGGCGCGCCGCGCGCAGCTGATGGGCGCGTTCAGCTATTATCTGGCGGGCGATTACAATGAGAGCATCTCGTCGGCGCAGCGCTTCCTTGCGGTGCACCCGGGCAATCGTGATGCGCCCTATGCCTATTATCTGATCGGCCTGTGCTATTACGAGCAGATCCAGGACGTTACCCGCGACCAGAAGACGACGCAGCAGGCGCTCGATTCGCTGGGCGAGCTGAGCCGGCGCTATCCGAACACTAAATATGCGTCCGATGCGCGGCTGAAGATCGACCTCGTCCGCGATCACCTGGCCGGCAAGGAAATGGAAGTCGGCCGCTTCTATGAGACGCGCGGCATGTGGCTGGCCGCGACGCTGCGCTTCCGCACCGTGGTCGATCAGTATCAGACCACGACGCACGTTCCCGAGGCGCTGATGCGGCTGACCGAGAGCTATCTGGCGCTCGGCGTGCCCGAAGAGGCGCAGAAGGCGGCGGCGGTGCTCGGCGCCAACTATCCGGGCAGCGACTGGTACGAGCACGCCTATCAGCTGATGCAGAAGAACCAGGACAAGCTGGCCGAGGCGAACAAGCCGCACCCGCTGCCGGCACCCACGCCCGCGCCGACCCCGGCCGCGACTCCGGCTCCGGCGACGCCGACGAGCTGATCCATCGGGCTTCCGTTCGCCTTGCGTTCCTGCAATAAGCCGGGCGCATGCTGACGGCGCTTTCCATCCGTGACGTGGTGCTGATCGAGGCGCTCGACCTCGAATTCGGCGAAGGATTGGGCGTGCTCACCGGCGAGACGGGAGCGGGCAAGTCGATCCTGCTCGACGCGCTCGGCCTGGCGCTCGGCGCGCGGGCGGATAGCGGGCTGGTGCGGCAGGGCGCGACGCAGGCGCTGGTGAGCGCGAGCTTCGACGCGCCGGCCGGGGACGGCGAAGTCGCCAACCTCTTCCACCAGAACGGGCTGGAGCTCGAGCCGGGCGAGCCGCTGATCGTGCGGCGCATCGTCAAGGCCGATGGCGGCAGCCGCGCCTTCCTCAACGACCAGCCGGCCTCGGCGGGCCTGTTGCGGGAGCTGGCGCCGCATCTGGTCGAAATCCACGGCCAGCATGACGATCGCGGGCTGCTCAATCCGCGCGGGCACCGGGCGCTGCTCGATGCCTTCGGCCGCTGCGATTCGGGCGCGGTGGCGATCTCGCACAAGGCCTGGCGCGATGCCGAGGCTGCGCTGGCGGTGGCGCGGGCCGAACAGGATGTGGCGGAGCGCGACCGGGAATGGCTCGATCATGCCGTCGCGGAACTCGCCAGGCTCGATGCGCAGCCGGGCGAGGAGGAAAGCCTCGCCACGCGGCGCACCACGATGCAGCGCGGCGAGAAGATCGCCGGGGAACTGCAGGGCATCGCCGAACTGCTCGATGGTAGCGACGGCGCGCTCACCGGCCTGCGTCAGGCGGCGCGCGTGCTGGAACGCATTGCCGATGATCATCCCGCGCTTGCCGAGGCGCTCGCCGCGATCGACCGCGCGCTGACCGAGGCGGGGGAGGCGCAGGCGCAGGTCGATGCCGCGGCCGAGGCGCTCGCCTTCGATCCCGCGGCACTCGAAGCCGACGAGACGCGCCTGTTCGAGCTGCGCGGGCTGGCGCGTAAGCATCGCGTCCAGCCCGACGAATTGCCGGCGCTGTTCGAGGAATTGTCGGCCCGGCTCGCGCGGGTGGAAAGCGGCGGGGCGGGGATCGCGCGGCTCGAAGCCGCCGCCCAGGACGCACACCGGGCCTATGCGGAGGCGGCGCGCGCGCTGTCCGAAGCCCGTCGCGCGGCCGCGTCGCGGCTCGATGCGGCGGTCGCCGCCGAGCTCAAGCCGCTCAAGCTCGACGCGGCGCGCTTCCGCACCACGGTGGAGCCGCAGGACGAGGCGCAATGGTCCAGCGCCGGCATGGACCGAGTCGAGTTCGAAGTCTCGACCAATCCCGGTGCGCCCTTCGCGCCGCTGATCAAGATCGCCAGCGGCGGCGAATTGTCGCGCTTCATCCTGGCGCTCAAGGTCTCGCTTGCCGAAGAGGGCGGGGCGGGCACGCTGATCTTCGACGAGATCGACCGGGGCGTCGGCGGTGCGGTGGCGAGCGCGATCGGCGATCGGCTGGCGCGGCTGGCGCGGGGTGCGCAGGTGCTCGTCGTGACGCACAGCCCGCAAGTCGCGGCGCGCGGGGCGCAGCACCTCCTGATCGCCAAGCGCCATGACGGCATCGTCACCCGCACCGGCGTCACCCCGCTCGGCCCGGACCAGCGCCGCGAGGAAATCGCCCGGATGCTCTCGGGCGCCGAAATCACCGACGAGGCGCGCGCCCAGGCGGCGCGCTTGATCGCCGCCTAAGCGACGGCGCGGCGTTCGCGCGGTTCGCCGGTAGTCCAGCCGGAAAAGGCAATCCCCGCACCGGCCACCGCGGCGACGAGCGAGAGTGCGGTAGGGGGGACCGACGCGAGGCGAGTGAGAAGTTGCAGCCACCAGGCCATCGAACCGGCGAACTGGAAAAGCAGTGCCGCGAGCAGCACGGCCCCGGCGGCGAGCAGGAACGGCCTGGCATGCCGTCCGCTGGTGGCGGCAAGCGCCAGGGCGATCGCGACGCTCACGCCGTTGCCGAGCTGGAAGGCAATGCCGAGCTTCCAGAAGTCTTGCGGCCCCTCGATCGCCAGCGGCGGCAGCAGCGGCGCCAGCCGGCCGAGGATCGGCGGCAACAGGAACAGCGCCGTCGCGAGCAGATAACGCGCATGGAGCTGAGTGTGCCTCCGCAGGCGCAGCCCCTCATGATAAAAGGCGGCGAAAGCGAGCACGGAGACGACGTCGATCCACGCCAGCCGCGGCGCATACAGCGTGTAGAAGGGCGAGCTCGCCTCGTCATAATGGCGCGCCATGCCAAGGAAGATCCCCGCCCCGCCGGCGAGGAACAGGGGAAACAGCGCGAGGCTCGCCCATCCGAGCAGGCGATGCCGGTTCCGATCGCCATGGTGGATCGTCCAGCTTTGCCCGGCGAGCAGCGCCAGCCACAGCGTCGCCGTGACGCCGTGCAGATGCATCTGAATGGGCGAGGTGCTGAACTGGGCGAGATAGCCCGGCCAGAACGCCAAGGCGGCGAGCGGAAAGATCGCGAGCACGAACCAATGCGCCTGGCGATACGGCATCCTTACCCCCCTTGTCTGCCCGACCTGCAGCTTATCGACGCCGCACGCCGCGTCAATCAAGCGGCGGATTCCCGGGCTCAGCGGCGGCTCGGCAGTGGGGGTTCGTGGAAGGGGGCGGGGTGGCAGGTTGCGGTGGCGTTGCGCTCGACTCGGCCGAGCAGATCGATGACCTGATGATCGGTGAGCGTCGATGAATTCCGGTCGAAGCGGATCAGGCGTGTCTGTTGCGGCGTATGGAGATCGGCGATCTTGATCGGGTTCGACTTGGCATCGCCGATCGCGAAGCTCTGCGCCTGGCGGCATTCGGCGTAGCAATAATAGCCCGCGGACAAGTCCGCGCTGAAGACCAGGCTGTAGGGAGCGGTCTTGGCCGGCTGGGCGCCGACCTTGATGGTCTCGAGACCGTTGCAGCGCTCCGCGATCCTGTCCGGCGGGATCGGCTGGGCGGAGGCGGGCCAGGCCAGGACGAGGGCGAGCGCTGCGAACTTCATGACACCTCCGGAACATGCCCCGTGCAGGCTAAGAGCGTACGCCTCGTCGGCGATCGGTGCCAGCCCGAACGGCGTCCCCGCTCGTCGGCGAAGCTGAACGAAGCTTGCCGCCGTGCGACAGGCTGCGACAGAAAAGGACGAACCGTGGGACAGGATCGCGACAGGGGCGTTCCATATCTCCTTTCAGGCCGCTGGGGCGGCCCGGTACAAAGAGGAGAGTATCATGAACAAGATCGCTTTGATGCTTGCAGGTTTCGGCGTCGCCGTATCGGCCGTTCCGATGACCGCAGCGGTGGCAGCGCCCGCGCCGGCCTATCAGGCCTGGCAGTCGATCGGTGGCCGCGAAGCCAACCTCAATCGGCGCATCGACCAGGGTATCCGCTCGGGTGCCCTCACTCGCAGCGAAGCCGTGCGGCTGCGCGCCGAGTTCCGCTCGATCGTGCGCCGCGAGGCCGAATATCGCCGCTCGCGCCCGGGCCTGACCTATGCCGAGCGCCGCGACCTCGACCGCCGCTTCGACGCGCTTTCGGCGCGGATCCGGATCGAGAAGCACGACCGCAACCACCGCTGGTAAGCCTTCGCGGTCTTGCCTTTTCCCCCTGGGGTAGGATCGCATGACTGACGGGCTCCGTCGCTTGGCGGGGCCCGTTTTTCGTGGGGGCGACCTTCAGCGCAGCGGCTTGCCGCTGTCCTTCCACTTGTCGAGGATCTGCGAGGCGCCGTCGTCGGCAACGGGCGCGGGGCGGACCGGCGTGCCGCTCTCGGCATAGGCGGGCTGGATGTCCGCGCGCGGCGTCGCGGTGGGCTTGAGCGGCACGGGCACCGGCGGGACCGCCGTCACCGGCGTTATCGGCAGTGCGGCAACGTCCATCCGCGGATGCGGCGCGGGCAGCGGCTCGCCGCCGCGATAGGCCTGGCGGAAGGCGCCGGCCGTGCCCCACCAGCCCTTCCAGCGATGGAAGAAATGCGCGCCGAACACGCCGGTCATCACCAGGCTGCGGTTCCAGGCCGGGGCGACGGCATAGGTGTGGTAATGGGTTGCCATGCCCACAGGCGCGAAGACCTGCCCCGACAATGCCGCGGCGGCGACTCGGGCGGCGCGGTCCCAGGCGGCGCGCGCGGGCGTCCGCGCCATCGCGCCGTCACAGGCGAAGCTGAACTGGCAGCCCTGCTTCTCCGATCCCTGGAAGACGACGCCGCACACGGTGGCGGGGAAAGCCGGGTGGCGCACGCGGTTCAGCACGACCTGCGCCACCGCGCGCTGGCCGTCGGTCGGCTCGTTGGCGGCTTCGTAATAGATCGCGTCGGTGAGGCACTGGAGCGCGCGGGCCTGATCGGTGGCGCTGCCGGCGAGGCGGAAGGGCTGGGCGGGCTGGATCGAACCGTCGGCCGGCACGTCGCCGGTGGGCACGGGCAGGTCGGGCAGGGCAATGGTGCCGGTCGACCCGGCTGCGGGCGCGGCGTCTTCGTCCACGGCGTAATAGAGTGCGGCGCCGGGGAAATGGTCTTCGGCTTCATAGCCGGTCGGGGCGGGAGCGGGCGAGCGCGCGCCGGGCTGCGGGCTCAGCGCCTGGGCGGAGAAGCCGGCGCCGACCAGCGAGACGAGGAGCGCTGCCCCCAGTCCGCGTGACTGCACTCGCGTGAACCGCCGCCAGAACAACAAACCAATCCCCATCCGGCACGGGAACGCGGCCGGCGGCCGCCCATATATGCGAATGGGACAGGGCTTTCGCCCCCCGATTTCGGGCTGTGCCGCGGCGGCACGCTATATGGTTAAGCTAAGCCTTGCGGCGTCCCGCCGCCCCGATAGGTCGCGCGGAAATCGTTGGCGAAGGCGGTCAACCGCCCTGCGCCGATCGCGTCGCGCAGATCCTGCATCAGCCGCTGATAGAACCAGATATTGTGCTCGGTCATCAGCATCGCGCCGAGGATCTCGCCGGCGCGGACGAGGTGGTGGAGATAGGCGCGGCTCCAGCCGGTGCAGACGGGGCAGGGGCAGGCGGGATCGAGCGGGCCCTGATCCTCGGCGAACTTCGCGTTGCGGATGTTGATCGGGCCGGTGCGCGTGAACGCCTGGCCGGTGCGGCCCGAGCGGGTGGGCAGCACGCAATCGAACATGTCGATGCCGCGCTCGACCGCGCCGACGATGTCGTCGGGCTTGCCCACGCCCATCAGGTAGCGCGGCTTGGCGGGATCGAGCTGACCCGGCGCGAAATCGAGCACGCCGAACATCGCCTCCTGCCCCTCGCCGACTGCGAGCCCGCCCACGGCATAGCCATCGAAGCCGATGTCGAGCAGCGCGTCTGCGCTCGCTTTGCGCAGCCCTGCGTCGAGCGCGCCTTGCTGGATGCCGAAGATCGCATTGTCGGCGGCATGCTCCTCCGCGGCGAAGAACGCGGCTTTCGAGCGGCGTGCCCAGCGCATCGAGCGCTCCATCGCCGCGGCCTGGACCTCGCGCGTCGAGGTGGTGGGAACGAGCTCGTCGAACGCCATGGTGATCGAACTGCCGAGCAGCCGCTGGATCTCGATCGAGCGTTCCGGGCTGAGCAAGTGGCGCGAGCCGTCGAGATGCGACTTGAAGGCGACGCCTTCCTCGCTGCGGGTGGTCAGGTCGGCGAGGCTCATCACCTGATAGCCGCCCGAATCGGTCAGGATCGGCCGGTCCCAGCCCATGAACTGGTGCAGCCCGCCAAGCCGCGCGACGCGCTCGGCGCCGGGGCGGAGCATGAGGTGATAGGTGTTGCCGAGGAGGATGTCGGCGCCTGCCGCGCGCACGTCCTGCGGCTTCATCGCCTTCACCGTCGCGGCAGTGCCGACCGGCATGAACGCCGGCGTGCGGATCTCGCCGCGGCGCATCGCGATCGTACCGAGCCGCGCCTTGCCGTCGGTGGCATGGATGGTGAAATCGAAACGGGAGCTGGTGGCGGACATGGGCGTTGCCCTAGGCGCCGGACGCGCGCGATGTCCACTCCCTCTCCCTCGTCGGAGAGGGAAGGGTGAGGGGGACGATCAGCTCTTGCCCGAGTCCCCCTCACCCTTCCGCCCGCTTTGCGGGCTCCCTCCCTCTCCCACAAGGGGAGAGGGAAGTTAGGATTGACGATGCCGAACGAGACGACCGAGAAGCTTCGCGAAATGGCCGCGCATCGCGGGCTCAGGCTGGTGACTTCGCGGCGCCGCAAGCCGGGTGGGGATTTCGGGAAATACGGGCTGCACGATGCCAAGGGGGCGGCGGTGTTCGGTGTCGGTGCGGATGGGCTCACTGCGAGCGCGGAAGAGATCGAGGCGTATCTGCGCGGCGCGACGAGCAGCGCATGGAGCCAGTCGGCCGGATCGGCGAAGCCGCGGCCGCGGCCCAAGCCGGCGCCGGTGCCGAAGCCCAAGCCGAAGCCGCGCTTCAAGCCCCAGGTCGCCAATCTGCTGGCGAAGCTGCCCGCCGCCAAGCGTGGCGAAGCCTTCACCGAGCTGCTGAAGCGCCCGGGCGTCCGGATCGAGCGGATCGTGTCGCGGGGCCAGGCGACGCCCGACGACACGCCCATGGTTCAGGATTGGGACGAATGGGTGATGCTGCTCGAAGGCGCCGCCGGCATTCGCATCGCCGATTCGGCGGTGGTCGAACTCGGACCGGGCGATCACCTGCTGATCGAGAAGGGCCGGCCGCACTGGGTCGCCTGGACGGCCAAGGACCGGCCTACGGTGTGGCTGGCGGTGCATCTGGGTTGAGATCGCCGGACTGATCCTTCAGCGGTTGGCCGAGACGTAGTCCAAGATTTCCTGCGGGGTGCGGAACAGCGCGTCGGGCTCCATCGCGGCAAGCAGCCCTTCGGCGGCATAGCCCCACAGCACCGAGCCGGCACGCATGCCGACTTCGCGCGCGGCATCGACGTCGCGGGTCTCGTCGCCGATGGCGAGCGCGGCCTGGGCGGGAATCGCGAGCTTGCGCAGCACGCGGCGGAACTTGGGAGCCTTGCCGAACAGCGACGAGCCGCAGGCGAAGAAGTCGATTCGTGCGGCGTGGACCGGGCCGAGGATCTTGCGCGCGTTGGCTTCCGAGTTCGAGGTGACCAGCGCGATCTTCACGCCCGTTTCGGTCAGTTGCTCGAGCAGGTCGGGCGTACCCGGGAAGAGCTCGATCTCATGGGCGTTGCGGCCGACGAGGCGGCGCAGGTGTCGCGCGATCAGCGGCATCTTCCAGCGCGCGATGCCCAGGAACTCGATGACCTCGCGCGAGCTCTTGTGGCGCAGCATTTCGACTTCGTCGGGGGCGACGGTGCGGAACTTGAAGCGGCGCGCGAGCTCATCGACGACCGAGAGGAACCAGTCCCCGCTGTCGGACAGGGTGCCGTCGAAATCGAAGATGACCAGCCGGATCGGCGCCGCCTCAGTCATGCGCGTGCGGCTTTCCGTGCATCCGGCATTCGCCGCCGTCCCCCATTTCGATCTGGACGGTGGTATGATCGATCCGGAAATCGTGCGCCAGCCGGTGCTGGAGATCGGTGAGGAACGCGTCGCCCGGATGGCCGGCCGGCATCACCAGATGCGCCGTCAGCGCGGCCTCCGTCGTGCTCATCGGCCAGATATGGAGATCGTGGATGCGATCGACGCCGGGCAGCTGGGCAAGCGCTTGCTCGACGGCCTCGGGATCGATGCCGGCGGGCACCGCCTGGAGTGCGAGCGTGAGCGATTCGACGAACAGGCCCCAGGTGCTCCACAGGATCACCGCGACGATCGCCAGGCTGATCGCCGGATCGAGCCAGGTCGCCCCGGTGAGCAGGATCAATCCGCCGCCGACCATCACGCCGGCCGATACCGCCGCGTCGGAGGCCATGTGGAGATAGGCCCCACGGACATTGACGTCGCCGCTGCGGCCCCGGACGAAGAGCAGCGCCGTGCCGAGGTTGACGACGATGCCGGCGCCGGCGACCAGCATGACGGTGAGGCCGGGGACCGGCGAGGGCTCCGAGAAGCGTTGCACCGCTTCGACCAGGATCGCGCCCACCGCGACGAAGAGCAGCACGGCGTTGGCAAGCGCGGCGAGGATCGAGCTGCCGCGCAGGCCATAGGTGAAACGGCGCGAGGCGGGGCGCTTGCCGAGTTCGGCACCGCCCCAGGCGATCAGCAGCCCGAGAACGTCGGAGAGATTGTGCCCGGCATCGGCGAGCAGCGCGACCGAATGGGTGAGGAAGCCCGCGGTGCCCTCGATCGCGACGAACGCGAGGTTAAGCGCGGTCCCGATCGCGAAGGCGCGACCGAAATCGGCGGGTTGGTGGTGATGATCGTGATCGTGATGCGCGCCCATGACGATGCTCTTAGCCCCGGCCGGCCATGTGATGCTAGGACATCAAAGACGCTGGCGCTTGTCCTTCTTGCCGCGCCCGCCGGCACCGGGATTGAACGCGGGCGGGCGGATCGTCACCAGCTCCTTGCGCTCGAGCACGCCGTCCTTGTTGGCATCGTAGCGGGCGAACAGCGCATCGAAGCGCGCGGCGAGTTCGGCGAAGCTCACCTTGTTGTCGCCGTCTCGGTCGAGTTCGAACGGGCTCGGCAGCGTGTTGCGATCGCCCATCCAGCGCTCGGCCCAATCCGAATAGCCGATGTAGCTGAGGAAGCCGCGATGCGCGGTGTCGACCAGGTCGAAGCTGTGCTTGAGCCCGGCGTCGAATTCCGCGCGCGTCACCTTGCCGTCGCCATCCGAATCGAATGCCGCGATCATCATCGCCACCGGCTCGACGATCACCGTGACCGCCGGTTCGCCGGGGCGCGCCGGCGCCGTCGCGATGCCGCCTGCCGGCGCGGGCGGGGCGGGGCGCTCCTGCGCCATCGCCGGAGCCGCGAGGAATGCCGCGAGCAGCAGGAACAGGCGCATCGGAAATCCCTTTCGGCGCGAGCCGCTGGAGGCGGACTCGTCGGCGCGATAGAAGCGGCCATTCGTGGCAATCGCAAGGCCGGATGTTTCCCCGCGGCAAAGCGCTCGGCCATCGACCTCGCCGCCGCGGCGCTCTAAAGGAAGACGACCCGATCGGAAGCCTGCCCGTGATCCAAGCCGCCCCCGTGACCGAAGCCATGCCCCGCCTGCTCGTGGTGGAGGACGACGACACGCTGCGGCACATGCTCGCCGACCAGCTCGGCGCCCGAGGCTACTCCGTGCGCGCGGTCGCGGATGGCCGCGCGGCGATGCTGGCGGCGACCGAAGCCCCGTCGGAGGTCATCATCCTCGACCGGATGCTCCCCGCGATCGACGGAGTCGACGTGCTGCGCCGGCTGCGCGAGCAGGACGTGCAGACGCCGACGATCCTGCTGACGGCGCTCGGCCGGCTGAACGAACGGATCGAGGGGCTGGAGGCGGGTGCCGACGATTATGTCGTCAAGCCATTCGAGATCGAGGAACTGCACGCGCGGATCCGGGCGCTGCTGCGTCGCCGCCAGGCGGACGGTGCCGACCATGCGACGGTGAGCGCGGGCGACGTCACGGTCAGCGTCGCGCGGCACCGCGTGACGCGGGCGGGGCGGCCGATCGAGCTCCACAAGACCGAGATCAAGCTGCTCGCCGAGCTGGTGCGCGAGGCGGGGACGGTGCTCACGCGGCCGCTGCTGCTCGAGCGGGTCTGGGGGTATGACTTCGTGCCCACCACCAACATTGTCGATGCCTATATCCGGCGCCTGCGCCAGCGGCTGGAAATCCCCGGCCTGCCGGACCCGATCGCCACCATTCGCGGCGTCGGCTACATGTTTCGCGGCTGAGCCGAGTGGCGCCGCTCCGGTCGCTGCGGGCGATCGCGATCGCCTTCGTCGCGGCGATCTCGCTCGCGACGGTCTTGACCAGCCTGGCCGTCTATTTCGCGCTGATCGGGGCGATCGATCGGCAGGTCGATCGGCGGCTGGGCGGGGAAGCGGCGGAGTTGCTTGCCGGCGATCCGGGCCCTGACCGCCTGGTCGGCCGGATCGACGCGGAGACTCGCCGCCGCGACAGCGGGGATATCGGCTTCCTGCTCGTCGCCGCGAACGGGCGGCGGCTGATCGGCAACATCGCTCCTGCGCACGGCCTTCCGATCGGGCTTTCGACGATCGACCGCGCGGCCGGGATTCCGGGCCTGACCCGCGGGCGCGCGCTGGTGCGCCGGTTGAGCGACGGCAGCACGCTCACGCTGGTCGCGGAGAGCGAGCCGATCGAGAATCACGATGCGCAGCGCGTGCTGATCCTCTCGCTCGGCTTCGGCACGATCCTGTTGCTGGTGGTGGCGGGCACCCTGGTGCTGGCGGTGGCGATCCGGCGCAACATCGAAGCGGTGCGCACCGCGGCCGAGGCGATCGCCGAGGGCGACTTGCGTGCGCGCGTGCCGGCGGAAGGGGCCGGCACGGCGTTTGGTCGCCAGGCCGCGGCATTCAACCGGATGCTCGACCGGATCGAGGCGCTGATGACCAGCCTCGCCCAGGTCTCCAACGACATCGCGCATGACCTGCGCACGCCGCTTGCGCGCTTGCATGGCCAGCTCGTCCGGGTCGCCGCGATGCCGGCTGCCGAACCGCTGCGACCCGAGCTCGACCAGGCGATCGGACAAAGCGAGGCGATCCTGGCGGTGTTCGCCGCGATCCTGCGCATCGCGGAAGTCGAGGGCGGGGACCGGCGCGCGATGTTCGAGGCGCTCGACCTGGGCGCGCTGGCCGCCGATGCCGCCGAGGGAGTCGAGGCACTTGCCGACGAGGGCGGTCACCACCTGACCCTGGGCCCGTGGCAGCCCGCGCCGATCCGCGGGGACGCAAGGCTGCTCACCCAGCTCGTGGTCAATCTGGTCGAGAATGCAGTCAATCATACGCCCAGCGGCACGCGCATCACCGTTTCGGTGGCCCGCAAAGGGGCGCAGGCAATGTTGACGGTGGCGGATGACGGGCCGGGCATCGCCGAGGCCGAACACCGGCTGGCGCTGCGCCGTTTCGGCCGGCTCGAACGCAGCCGCAACCGGCCGGGCCACGGCCTGGGGTTGCCGCTGGCACAGGCGATCGCCGCGCTCCATCGCGGCACGCTTGAATTGGCGGACAATCGCCCGGGCCTGGCCGTGCGCGTCCGCTTGCCGTTGGGGACATGAAAAAGGCCCGGACGGGGATAGCGTCCGGGCCTCTTTCCGGTGCCGGCGGACTGCCGGCAATCGATCAGAACTTCACGCTGATTTCGCCGCCGAAGGTACGCGGCGGATTGAAATTGGCATAGTCGCCCAGGATTCCGCCATAATTGCTCGAAACCAGGGTTGCGCCGTTATAGTTGTTGACCGGCGACGAATTGGCGTTCGAGCGGCGATAGATATAGGTCGTATCGAGCAGGTTGCGTGCCCAGAGCGACACGGTGACCGTGCTGCGATCGCTCACCGCGATGTCGGCCAGCGCGATCCGGCCGTTCATGACGAAGCTCGCATCAGTCTTGGTCGGCTCGAGCTGGAAGCTGTACTGGCTGCTCGCATAGTTGCCGTCGAGGTGAAGGCGCAGATTGGCTCCCCCGTCCATCACCGGCAGCGCATAATCGATCGCGCCCGACGCCGCGTTGGTCGGCGTGTAGACGATGTAGAGCTGCTGGGGCAGGCCCCCGGTGAGCGGGTTCACCGCCGCCGGCGCCTTCCAATAGGTATAGGCATAGGAGGCCGACAGGGTCAGCTCACGGGTCGGCTTCACGGTCAGATCGGCTTCGATGCCGCGGATCTTGGTCCGGCCGGCATTCTGCGTCTGCTCGATATGGCTGCCATTGGTCGGGCTGGTGGCCGAGGTGTCGTACAGGTCGAAGTCGAATTGGGTGTCCGAACGGTTCATGATGTAGCCCGCCAAGTTCAGCCGGGCATGGTGATCGAGGAAGTCCATCTTCGCGCCGATTTCATAGGACTTCACTGACTCCGGACCGAAGGCGTTGAAGCTCTGCGAGCGATCGTTGGCGCCACCGGCGCGGAAGCCGGTGGCGTATTTGGCGTAGAGGTGGACGTCCGGCGTCGCGTCGAGCGCGATGTTGAACATCGGATCGAAGCGGCTGATGCTGTTCTTGAAGGTAAAGCCCTGCGCTGCGTTGTTCACCACATAGAGCCGGCCATGGCGATCGTCCTTGGTCCAGCGGCCGCCGGCAGTGAAGTGCAGCACGCCGAGGCCGTCCGGCGTGAAGGTGAGGTTGCCGAACACCGAATAGTTATGATCCCAGGCCTCGCTGGCGCGGGTGATGAACTGGCAGCTGTTGGCGAATTGCGGCACGGTGGTCGCCAGCGTGTTCACGCACGAGCTGGCATAGGGCTGGTAGCCCGAATTGGCCCCGGTGACGGTGCCGGTGACGATCGGGCTGCGGATCGTGTAGGCAGTGCCGTCGGCGTTCCACTGATTGGTGAGTGGCGTCGCGGCATATTCGGTGGCGTGTTCGGTGTAGTAATAGCCGCCGACCACATAATCGAACTGCGGCACGCTGCCGACCGCCTGGAATTCCTGGCTGAACTGGTGCTGGCGCAGGAACGACAGGCTGTAGCGGCTGAAGTTCGCGTTCGGCGCATAGGTGCTGCGCTCGGGGCCGCCCGAATTGTCCCACTGATCGGTGCTGACGCCGCGCCACGCGGTGATCGAGCGCAGCTCGATCCACGGCGCCGCCTTGTACGACAGGTTCGAGATGAAGCCGTGGGTGATGTCTTCGCTGGGCTGCTGCGGCACGCCGACATCGGCGGTGCGCTGGCGATCCGGATGCACGCCGACGGCCGGCGCGAGCGGCGCGACGCAGATCGGCTTGGTGCTGCCGGCGGGGATGGTGCCGCCGCAGGCGGTGGCGGTGCCCGGCAGGTAGAGCGTCGTGCCGATCGTCCCGCCAGCCGGCGTGTAGCTGCCGACGGTGAAGCCCCGGGGATTGTAATCGATCAGCTGGCTGAACTGGGGCGTGTTGTCGTCCTGGGCGTAATCATAGGAGAAGTTGGCGGTGAAGCCCTGCACCGGGGTCCAGCGCGCGGCGACGCGCCCGCCCTTGCGATCATAATAGTTCCAGCCGGTCGAGCCCGCGAGCGGGTCCTTCACCGTCGGATCCTGGTGCTGGTAGACGCCGTCGAACTTCAGCGCGATGTCGGCGAAGGCGGGCAGATCGACATGCATTTCGGCATTGCGGCTGCCGTAATTGCCGACGCCGGCGGTGACGCGTGCGCCGAACTCGCCGGTGGGTGCGCGCGTGACGAGGCTCAGCGCGCCGCCTTCGGTGTTGCGGCCGAACAGCGTGCCCTGCGGACCCTTGAGCACTTCGATCCGCTCGATATCGAACAGCGCGGCGTTGAGGCCCTGGGTCTTCCCGAGGGCAACGCCGTCGATATAGACGCCCACGCCCGCATCGCGCGCGGTCTGGTTCTGGTCGTAGGGAACGATGCCGCGGATGCCGATGGTCAGCGCCGACTGGCGCGCCTCGAAGGTGGCGACGCGCAGCGACGGCACGGTGCCGTCGGCCAGGTTGAACAGGCTCTGGACGTGGCGGTCCGCCAGCGCTTCGGTGCTGAGCACCGAGATCGAGATCGGCGTCTGCTGGAGATTGGTTTCGCGGCGCTGTGCCGTCACGACGATGTCGGTCAGGCCCTGCGCATCGGGCGAATCGGGCGACACCTGGGCACTGACGGGCGCCTGGTCCTGAGCCAGCGCCGGGCTGGCCGCGGCGGCGACCGCGAGCAAGGTGGAGCCGGTGAGCAGCGACCGGCGAATGCGCGACAGGTTCAACATTGAGGGGTCCCCCGAAGTCAGGTTCATTCCTGATCGGCCGGGCCCTAAGCTTGGTTGTTGGCAGTAATATTACACTATAAGTAGTTGTTCTGTAGCTACTGTTTCATTTTCGGTTCATATTGCGGTAAATGCTAAATCGATAAAATTGAAGTTCAAACACTCGAACAATATCTTTAGCGTGGTCGCGCGTAAGCGGGGACTTGATACTGTCATATAGCATTGAAAATATTGATTTCGATGCTGGTCGCGTAAATGTATATTGCGCTTGTAGAGGGAGGTGCCGAGGTTGGTGCTCTGAGCGGGGCGTGATCCCGCCAGTCTTCAGGGCAGCAGTAGCGAGGCGTCGCCATAGCTGTAGAAGCGATATCCGTTCGCGATGGCGTGGGCATAGGCCGCCTGCATCCGCTCCAGCCCTATCAGCGCGGAGACCAGCATGAACAGTGTCGAGCGCGGCAAGTGGAAGTTGGTGATCAGGCCGTCGATGCCCTTGAAGCGATAGCCGGGCGTGATGAAGATCGCGGTGTCGCCTTCGAACGGGCGGATCGTGCCATCCTCGGCTGCGGCGCTTTCGATCAGGCGCAGGCTGGTGGTGCCGACCGCGATGACCCGGCCGCCGCCCCGGCGCACGGCGTTGAGGCGATCGGCAGTCGCGGCATCGATGCGGCCCCATTCGGCGTGCATCTTGTGGTCTTCGGTGTCCTCCGCCTTGACGGGCAGGAAGGTGCCCGCGCCGACATGGAGCGTCAGCGTCGTGTGGCCGATGCCGGCGGCGTCGAGTGCCGCGAGCAGGGCGGGCGTGAAGTGCAGCGCCGCAGTCGGCGCCGCGACGGCGCCGGGCTCGGCGGCAAACATCGTCTGGTAATCCTCGGCGTCGCGCGCGTCGGTCGGGCGCTTCGAGGCGATATAGGGGGGCAGCGGCATCCGGCCGCAGCGCTCGAGCAGCAGCTCGACCGGCTCGTCGCCGGCAAAGTCGAGCGCGAAGCTGCCATCCTCGGCGCGATCGGACGCGGTAGCGATGACGCCGGCACCGAAATCGATGGCGTCGCCGTCGTGCAGCCGCTTGGCGTTGCGGACAAAGGCGCGCCAGCGCCGCGGGCCCTCGCGCTTGTGCAGCGTCGCGCCGATCCGCGCTTCGCCACGCGTCCCTTCGAGCTGGGCGGGGATCACGCGGGTATCGTTGAACACCAGGCAATCGCCGGCGCGCAGTTCGCGGGCCAAGTCGCGGACATGGCGATCGCGCGTTTCCGCGCCGTCGAGCACGAGCAGCCGCGCCGAGTCGCGCGGGGCCGCTGGCCTCAGCGCGATCCGGTCGTTCGGCAGCTCGAAATCGAAAAGATCGACGTCCACCTTATTTGGGCGCGGGGCCCGTCGGCACGAGCGCGGGCGCGGCGGCGGGCACCGTCGGCGGCGTGTTCGAATAGGGCGGGGGATTGTCCGATTCGATATAGGCGTGGAGGATGCGGGTAGGGTTGGCGGGCGGCTCGCCGCGCTCGATCCGATCGACCCATTCCATGCCCGAGACGACGCGGCCGAACACGGTGTAATCGTGATCGAAGGCGAGCTTCGGCGCCATCATGATGAAGAACTGGCTGTTGGCGCTGTTCTCGGCGGCGGTGACCTGCTCGGGCGTCGCGTTCTCGGGCGCGCCGCGGCGGGCGGCGGAGACCGTGCCGCGGACATGCGGCAGGTTGCTGAACTCGGCGGGCACGTTGGGCAGGTCCGAATCGCCGGTGCCGTCGCCCTTGGGATCGCCGCCCTGCGCCATGTTGTAGGGGTCGTCGAGCACGCGGTGGAAGGTCAGCCCGTCATAGAAATGGCGGCGAGTGAGCGTCTTGACCTGCTCGACCATCTTGGGCGCGGCATCGGGGCGCATCCGGATCAGCACGCGGCCGCCGGTCGACAGGTCGAGCACCCAGGTATTGGCGGGATCGGGCGGGAGCATCGCCGGCAGCGCGAACACGAGCGCCTTGTCGGCCTCGACGCCCTTGAGCGGCTCGGCAGTGACCTTTTCCTTGGGCGGTCCGGCCTGGGCAAAGGCCGGCGCGGCAAACATCATCATGGCCGAAGCGGCCAGGGCGGCAACGAAACGCATCAACTTCCCCACTCAATCCCCTGCGGGGCCTCATCTAGCCCAATCGGTGGCGTTCAGCCACTCCCTTTGCGGCCAAGCGCCTCGACCCGCGCCGCGACTTCGGCCTCGACGGCGGGGGAGACGAACTTGCGGATCGCGCCGCCGTAGAGTGCGATTTCCTTGACCAGCCGGCTGGCGATCGGCTGGAGCGAGACGTCGGCCATCAGGAAGACCGTCTCGATCCGATCGTTGATCTGCTGGTTCATCCCCGCCATCTGATATTCATACTCGAAGTCGGCGACGGCGCGCAGGCCGCGCACGATCATGCTGGCGCCCTCGCGTTCGGCAAAATCCATCAGCAGCGAATCGAAGCTGACGACATGGATCTCGCCGGCGATTCCCGCGACTTCGCGCTTCACCATCGCCATCCGCTCCTCGACGGTGAACATCGGGTTCTTGGACGGATTGGTGGTGACGCCGATCACCAGCCGATCGACCAGCTTTGCGCCGCGGCGGATGATGTCCATATGGCCGAGCGTGATCGGATCGAAGGTGCCGGGATAGACCCCGGTGCGGGTGGTCATGCGCGCTGCCTCTCCACGAAACGCCCCGACGTGCTGCGCCTGCGAAGGCAAGTCAAGCGCGCTTGCGGGGGCGCTCGCTTTGCGCCAGCCTTGGCCCAAGAGGGAGAGGCATGGCCGAAGACGTGCGCGACAACGCGATCCTGGTGCTCGAGATCGGCTATTATGACGGCGCCGACGCGCGCACGTCGGGCACCGCGATCGAGCGGCTGGCCAATGCCTTTGCGCAGGAGACGCGGGTCGGGCGCGACCGCTATGGGCTCGAACTGGTCCGCGTCGAGATCGCCAGCCTCCATGCCTGGTTCGATCTCGGCAAGACGCTGCTCGACCTCTATGACCAGCGCGCGCTGCTCGGCAATTTCCTGCAGACCGTGGCGGTGGCGATCGAGACGGTGATGAATGCAGGCGGCGGGAGCGGGGCGATCTCGGCCTCGGTACGCAGCTTCCTCGTCTCGCTCGCGGCGCCGATCGTGCGCAAGCAGGCCGAGCATGCGAAGCTCTATGTGAAGGGCGACAACAACACGATCATCTATATCGAGGCGGTGCAGGCCGAGCGGATCGACCGGCTGTTCGACGCGCCGCGGCGGGTGCGCGGCGGCGGCGGCTTCCTGGCGGCGCCGGTGGACGAGGCACTGCTGCGCCAGTGGCAGGCGGGGGAAGTGCTCGGCCGCAAGCGCGGGGTGAATGACCCGGTGCAGGACGACGACGAGTCGGCGGTGCCGCGGCTTACCGGCACGGGCCCCAAGGCCGTGGCGGAGGCGGATGCGCGGCTGATCCGGCTGGGCCGCGAATGGTATGCCCGGCCCGCGGGGATGCAGGGCGTGCTGCTGCCGGTGGTCGAGAGCGAGACGGCGCTGAAGGGGCTCGACGAGAGCCGGTCCTACACGGCGTCGGGCAGCGTGGTGCGCAGCGGCGGCAATCCGACGGGATTTCGGGTGCGGATCGCGGTGGTCGACTCGATTTAGGATTCTCGTTCGCCCTGAGCTTGTCGAAGGGCCGTTCTGTTTCGACAGGCTTCAAGGAGAAGGGCCGCCCTTCGACAAGCTCAGGGCGAACGGATTACTTCGACGGCAGGACTGCCCAATAACGCGGCGCCCGCTCAGCGGTCGCGTTCGAGGGTGTAGCGGGCGATGTCGCGGAGCAGCTCGGCTTCGGCGCCATAAGAGCCGAGATGGGTGACCGCCTGCTCGACCAGCATCTGCGCCTGTTCGCGCGCGCGATCGAGGCCGAGCAGCGAGAGGAAGGTCTCCTTGCCCGCCGCGCCGTCCTTGCGCAGCTTCTTGCCCGCCAGCGCCTCGTCGCCCTCGGCATCGAGGATGTCGTCGGCGATCTGGAAGGCGAGGCCCATGTCGCGGGCATAGCCGCGCAGGCCCGTGCGGCCTTCCGCCGGCACGCGGCCGAGGATCGCGCCGCATTCGACCGCGCAGGAGATCAGCGCACCGGTCTTCATCGCCTGGAGCCGGGTGACGGTCGGCAGGTCGAAGCTCGATTTCTCCGCTTCGAGGTCCATCATCTGTCCGCCGGCCATCCCGGCGGGACCCGCGGCATGGGCGAGCGCGCCGACCAG
This sequence comes from Pseudomonadota bacterium, assembly GCA_023400405.1. Lineage (GTDB taxonomy): Bacteria > Pseudomonadota > Alphaproteobacteria > Sphingomonadales > Sphingomonadaceae > Sphingomonas. The sequence continues at coordinate 53,738 of JAEXFD010000055.1, read as the reverse complement.
CTCGATCCGCACGAACGGATCGGGATGCGTCGCCTCGCCGGCCAGCACTTCGAAGGCGAGCGCGTGCAGGCAATCACCCGCCAGGATCGCGGTCGCTTCGTCGAACGCCTTGTGGACGGTGGGCTTGCCGCGGCGCAGGTCGTCATCGTCCATCGCCGGCAGATCGTCGTGGATCAGCGAATAGACATGGATGCATTCGAGCGCGAGCGCCGCGCGGGCGATGCAGGTCTTGTCGACGCCGAACAGATTGGCGGTTGCGAAGACGAGCAGCGGGCGCAGCCGCTTGCCGCCGCCGATCGTCGCGTGGCGCATCGCCCGGTACAGGTCCTGGCGCGGATCGTCGGGGATCGGGAGCAGCAGGTCGAACTGCCGATCCATCTCGGCCGAGACCTGGCGCAGCGCCGCCTGCAGGCTCATCGAGACGTGCGACACCCCGCGCCCCTCAGCCCGCCGCGAACGGCGTGGTACCGGTGGCGCGGCCCTCGGCATCGGTACGGATCGCCTCGATCCGCGCCTGGGCCGAATCGAGGCGCGCGGCGCATTGCCGGCGCAGCTGGTCGCCGCGCTCGTACAGGTCGATCGCTTCCTGGAGCTGCGCCTCGCCGCTTTCGAGACGCGCGACGATGCGTTCGAGCTCCTTGAGCGCTTCCTCGAACGAAAGCGCGGCGATGTCCGCTTGGGTTTCCATGCACGCGCTATGCGGCAGTCGGCCGGGGGATTGCAACCGGGCAGGCGCGCCACATGTTGGGGCCGGACGAAAAGGAGCGCGCGCGATGATCGAGACCGTCAATCCGGCCACCGGCGAGAAGATCGCCGATTATGAGGAACTCGACGCCGACGGCATCGAACTGGCGCTCGCCCGGGCGGACAGCGCCTTCAAGGCCTGGCGCAACAGCAGCTACGAACAGCGCACCGCGCTTCTGAGCGCGATCGCCGACCAGTGGGAGGCCAACAAGCAGCATCTTGCCGAAACTGCGGTGCGCGAAATGGGCAAGACGATCACCGGCGCGATCGCCGAAGTCGAGAAATGCATTTCGGGCTTCCGCCATTATGCCGACAAGGGCCCCTCCTATCTCGAGCCCGTCACCGTCTCGACCGCGGGCGGCCGCGCCGAGGCGCGCTGGCTGCCGCTCGGGCCGGTGCTCGCGATCATGCCGTGGAACTTCCCCTATTGGCAGGTCGTCCGCTTCCTCGCGCCGACGATCATGGCCGGCAATGTCGGGCTGCTGAAACACGCCTCCTCGGTGCAGGGCTGTGGTGCGTTGATGCAGCAGCTGGCTAGCGCGGCGGGGGCGCCGGACGGGCTGTTCCAGAACTTGCCGATCAAGTCCGACAAGGTTTCCGACCTGATCGCCGACAAGCGCGTGGTGGCGGTGACGCTCACCGGCAGCGAAGGGGCGGGGGCCAAGGTCGCGCAGGCCGCCGGGCGTGCGCTCAAGAAGGTGGTGCTCGAACTGGGGGGCTCGGACCCGTTCATCGTCATGCCCTCGGCCGATCTCGACAAGGCCGCGAAGACCGCCGTTACCGCCCGCGTCCAGAATGCCGGGCAGAGCTGCATCTGCGCCAAGCGGATGATCGTCCATGCCGACATCTACGATGCCTTCCTTGAGCGGTTCGAGGCCGGGATGAAGGCAGTGAAGATCGGCGATCCGCTGGAGAAGGAAACCGGCATGGGACCGCTATCGAGCGTTGCGCAGCGCGATACCGTGCTCGAGCAGGTCGAGCGCGCCAAGGCTGCCGGCGCGACGCTGCGGCTGGGCGCCGAGAAGATCGATCGCGACGGCGCCTGGATGACGCCGGGCGTGCTTACCGACCTCGATCCGGAGAGCGATATCGCCAAGGAGGAGATTTTCGGGCCGGTCGCGGCAGTCTACAAGGTGCCGGACATCGAGGCGGCGATCGCGCTTGCCAACGACGTGCCCTATGGGCTCGGCTCGTCGGTGTGGAGCGCGGACGAGGGCGAGATCGAGCGGTTCGCGCGCGACATCCAATCGGGCATGACTGCGGTCAATTCGCTGCTCGCTTCGACCCCCGAGGCGCCATTCGGCGGCGTGAAGCTCTCCGGCCATGGCCGCGAGCTCGGGCCCTGGGGGCTGCACGAGTTCATGAATCTCAAGGCTGTGATGTATGCGAAGGACGTGACGCCGGGGGATTGAGCCCCTCCACGTCATGCCAGCGGAGGCTGGCATCTCTCCCCACGGGCTTTCGGCTAGTGGCGGGAGGCCCCAGCTTTCGCTGGGGCGACGGAAGGCCGCTCACCCCTGGCGACTGACCTCGGCGATCAGGTCCTTGCGGCTCAATTTGCCGATCATCGTCTTGGGCAGGCTGTCGCGCACCACCACTTCGCTCACGCGCTCGTGCTTGCCGAGCTTGCCGTTGAGCCAGGCGCAGATTTCCGGGCCGCTGGCCGTCGCGCCGTCGTTGAGCGTGACATAGGCGTGCGGCAGCTCGCCGTGATAGGCGTCGGGCAGGCCGATCACGAGGGCCTCCTTCACCGCGGGATGCTGGTAGAGGACATGCTCGATCTGGCTGGGGAAGACCTTGAAGCCGCCCACCGCGATCATGTCCTTCAGCCGATCGACGATCTGGATATAGCCGTCTTCGTCGATCAGCCCGACATCGCCGGTGCGCAGCCAGTGCGGCTCGCGGTCCACGGTCGCGAACACGCCGCCATCCGCATCGGGGCGCTGCCAATAGCCGCGCATGATCTGCGGGCCGTGGACGACGATCTCGCCCGGCTCGCCCTCGGGCGGCGGACGGCTCGGGTCTTCCTTGTCGACCAGGCGCACGCGCGTGCCCTGGATCGGCTGGCCGATCGTGCCGGGCTTATTGAGCCCGGTATAGGGATTGGCCGAGACCACGCCCGAGCTTTCTGACAGGCCATAGCCCTCGATCACGCGCGCGCCGGTGACGCGTTCCCATTCCTCCTTGAGCTGGGCGGGAAGGGGGGCGCCGCCCGAGATGCAGAAGCGCAGCGACGAGAAGTCCGACGGCTTCATGCCCGGCGCATCGAGCAGCGCCTGGTACATGGTCGGCACGCCGGGCATCGCGCGCGGCCGGGTGCGACGCAGCTCGGCGAGCGCCTGCTTGGCGTTGAAGCGCGGCAGCATCACGATCTCGCCCCCGGTCACCACCGTGCGATTGAGCACGCAGGTATTGGCGAAGACGTGGAAGAAGGGCAGCACGCCCAGGATCTTGTCCTTGACCTGGCCCATCTCCGGATCGAGCCGCGCGACCTGGCGGGCATTCGCCGAAAGATTCTGGTGGGTCAGCATCGCGCCCTTGGGCGTGCCGGTGGTGCCGCCGGTATATTGGATGAGCGCGAGGTCGTTGTCGGGATCGATCGGCGCGGTGGCGCAGGCGCCGTCATTGTGGATCAGCGCGGAGAAGGCCATGATCCGAGGGTCGTCGGGCCGCGGCGTGACTTCGCTGCCGCGGAACAGCCGGTAGAAGAGCGACTTGGCCGCGGGCAGCGCGCCGGCCACCGATCCGACCACCAGCCGCTCGAGCCCGCTCTGGTCGAGCACCTTGAGCGCGGTGGGCAACAGCGCCGATGCGGAGATGGTGAAGAGCAGCCTGGTGCCCGAATCCTCGACCTGCGCGGCGAGCTCATCGACCGTGTAGAGCGGCGAGAAATTGACGACCGTCGCGCCCAGCTTGAGGATGCCGTAATAAGCGGCGACGTAGTGGGGCACGTTGGGCAGGAAGAGGCCGATCCGATCGCCCTTGCCATAGCCGAGCGCGGCGAGCCCGCAGGCAACGCGGTTGGCGCCGTCCAGCGTCTCGCCATAGCTGTAATGCCGGCCGAGGAAATCGAGCAGCGGCGCATCGGGATGCGCGGTGGCGCTTGCCTCGAACAGCTCGGCCATCGATTTGGGAGGAAAGGCCGTGTCCCATTCCCCGGGATGCCGATAGCCGCTGCGCCAGATCTGTTCGGGATTACTCATTTACAACCGTGTAAGCAGGCCATGCGCAGGGTTCAAGGCGTGAGCCGGCGGCTCCAGGTGACGAGCAGCGAAACCGCGAAGATTCCGAAATCGGCAGCCGCGTGGACGCGCGCGGGCGCCAGGTCGTCCGCCCGATGGGTGAGGATCGCGATGTCGGCTCGGCGCTCGTGCCCGGCAAGCGCGAAAAGGCTCAGCACGGCGAGGGCGGCGATCGCGACGAAGGAGGCCTGGCGGCGCATGGCCGGATGATAGGCCGGCCGCCGATTCGCGGCAAGCGGTTCAGGCGGCGGCGCGAACCACGCTGCGCACCCGATCGCGGCCCGCGGCCTTGGCTTCGAACAAGGCGCTGTCCGCGCCGCGATAGAGGCGCTTCCACTCGGGCTCGTTGCCCACCGGGCCGCTGCACACGCCGATGCTCGCAGTCACCGTGATATCGAACGGCATCCGGGCATTGCGCAGGCGGCCGAGCAGCCAGTCCGGATCGAGCGCCGCCTCGCCCGGAGTCAGCAGGGCGAATTCCTCGCCGCCCAATCGGGCCAACAGCGTCGTCGTGGCGGCACCGGCACGCAATGCCCGTGCGAACAGCCGCAACACTTCGTCCCCCCCGTCATGGCCGAGCGTTTCGTTGACCCGCTTGAAATGGTCGATGTCGACGATCAGCAGCTGGTGCTCGCCGTCGCGCCCGATCGCCGCGGCCAGGAAGGCGCGGCGATTGAGCAGGCCGGTCAGCGGATCGGTATCGGCGAGGCGGCGCGCGAGCACTTCGCGGGTGATCGCCTCGTCGCGCTCGTCGCGCAGCAGCTTCATCCGATAGGCGATCGCCAGGCTCGAGATCAGCGCTTCGACGACCATCGCCAGGATCGTCGAATTGTCTAGCCAGAAGCTTACCGGGAACAGGTTGAAGTTCGACAGCAGGCGCAGCGTCGCGGTGAGGATCGGGGCTCCCCAGCCGATCGCGAACAGCCAGAGATAGTTGCTGCGCAGCCGCCATGCCCGCCACAGCGTCGCGACCGTGACGACGCTGAGCGACAGGAAGACGCTGCTGAAGACATGATCGACCAGGCGCGGCGCCAGCGACGCGAAAGCGAAGACGAACGCGCCCACGCCCGCGAGCCCGATCGTCGCGGCGGTGGTGTATCGGCCGAGCCAGCCGGCGAAGATCCGCGGCTCGAAGAAATTGCGCGCGAACACCAGCGCGCTCGCGGCGGCGGCGCCGAGCATCAGATAGTTGGTGCGCAGGCGGATATTGTTGCCGAGCTCCGGGAACAGCCAGGCCATCGCTCCCGATGAGGAGAAGGCATAGAGCGCAAGCGCGCCGACCATCAGGCAATAGAAGAGCTGGAAGCGGTGGCGCAGGGCGCCCCACAAGGCGAGATTGTAGACGATCAGCGCGAGGCACAGGCCGCCGAACAACCCGTATGCGGCGGCGAGGGACAGGTTCGAGGCACGCCCCTGCTCGACGGTGGAGATGCGCGCGTCCTTCATCACGCCGCGCATGTTGGCGGCGCCTTCGACATGCCAGAGCAGGCGGACGACCGGCGCCGTGCGGGGAGGCAGGCGCTGCTCGGCGATCGCGCCGAGCTGGATATAGGGGGCGATGCCGCGCGCGTCCGTATGCGCGCTGACGATCGCTCCATCGGCATAGAGGACGTGAAGCGAGACGCCGGCCTGCCACAGGCTGTTGTAGCGGACGGTCAGGGGATCGGCGGGCCGGGAGAGGAGCCCGATCTCGCTCGACACCGCCCAGAAATCACCGGGACCGAGTTCATGCTGCGGGGTACGGCAATCGAAGCGTTCGGGCTCGCGGATCAGCGTCGCGGCGCGCATGCCGCCGGTATCGCGGAGGAGGCAGACCTGCAGCTTCTCGCCGACCGGCCCTTGCGCCCATGCCGGCGCGGCGAGGCCGCACAACAGCGCGAACGCCCCGATCATCGCGACCAGGCGGATATATGCTCCCCCGAACATGATCGCTTTCTGGGCCGACATGACGAACAACTCGTAAAGATCGCGGGGGAGCGGCGATTTTTCGGTGGATGAAATGTGCTGCCGAAAGGGGTGGGGCGCCGTGCGTTGGGGGGTGGGGGTGCACGGCGCCCCGAGCTCTCGGTTGGACCGGGGGGCGGATCGGCCTGAACGCGCCTGCCGCCACCATTCGCCGAGGAGCGATCGACCGGGCGGCGCAAACCCGCGCGCGCCAGTCTGGTTGCCGCAGGGCCGATTCCGGCGCATGCGGTATTCCGATTTTTCGGGAGGAGCGGCCCGGCGCTTGCACGCGAGGCCTGATCGTTGCGGCCCCCACAGCCGCCTTCCCTCCCGCGGCGGCGCATCGCCGCCTGTCAATCCTGCGTTCGAGGCTTCATGGCGAATGCTCGAACTTGCACGACCCGTTATGCAGATAGCCACTACGGTATTGAAACGATTAAGGATAATGGTTTTGGCGGGCTGTCCCATGCCCCAAATCTATGTTTCAAAATGGAACAGCGCAGGGCTTCTTCGCCGTCTTATCCGGCAAAGGGGCGACGCTCTTCTAAACTATAGACACGCCTTTTCATGCTAACAAAGGCAGTTAACGCTCTCGCGCAAAAGGAAAAGGGCCGAAACCGGAGGTTTCGACCCTTCGAACTTCGACTGCCCTGCAGCGTTACTTGGCCTTGATCGCCTCGGCCTTCTTGCCGCCCTTGCGCGGCTTGGGGGCCGCCGGGGTGATCTCGAAGGCGAGCGCGCCGTCCTTGAGCTTGACGTTGACTTCGCCGCCATGGACCAGCTTGCCGAACAGCAGCTCCTCGGCGAGCGGCTGCTTGATCTTCTCCTGGATCAGCCGGCCCATCGGGCGCGCGCCATAGAGCTTGTCATAGCCGCGCTCGGTCAGCCACGCCTTGGAGTCGTCGTCGAGCTGAATGTGAACGCCGCGATCCGCCAGCTGCAGCTCGAGCTGGAGGATGAACTTGTCCACGACCCGGCTGACCACCGCGGTCGGCAGATAGTCGAACGGCACGATCGCATCGAGGCGATTACGGAATTCGGGGGTGAAGAGCTTCTTCACTGCCTCTTCCTGAACGTCGTCGCGGCTGATCTCGCCGAAGCCGATGCTCTCGCGGGTCATGTCGGACGCGCCGGCATTGGTGGTCATGATCAGGATGGTGTTCCTGAAATCGACCGTCTTGCCGTGGTGATCGGTCAGCTTGCCGTTGTCCATCACCTGGAGGAGGATGTTGAACAGGTCCGGATGCGCCTTCTCGATCTCGTCGAGCAGGAGCACCGAATGCGGTTGCTGGTCGACCGCGTCGGTGAGCAGGCCGCCCTGGTCATAGCCGACATAGCCCGGAGGCGCGCCGATCAGGCGGCTCACCGAATGGCGCTCCATATATTCCGACATGTCGAAGCGCTGGAGCGGAATGCCGAGCAGCTCGGCGAGCTGCTTCGCCACTTCGGTCTTGCCGACGCCGGTCGGGCCCGAGAACAGGTAATTGCCGATCGGCTTGTCCGGATCGCGCAGCCCCGCGCGGCTCAGCTTGATCGCCGAGCTCAGCACTTCGATCGCCTTGTCCTGGCCGAACACGACGCGCTTGAGGTCGCCGTCGATATTGGCGAGCACCTTGGTGTCGTCGGTCGAGACGGTCTTCGGGGGGATGCGCGCCATCGTCGCGATCACCTGCTCGATCTCGCGCGTGGTGATCGTCTTCTTGCGCTTGGACGGCGGCACCAGCATCTGCATCGCGCCGGCCTCGTCGATCACGTCGATCGCCTTGTCGGGCAACTTGCGGTCGTTGATGTAGCGCGCGCTCAGCTCCACCGCCGACTTGATCGCATCGGGCGTGTACTTGAGGTGGTGATGCTCCTCGAACGCCGTGCGAAGGCCTGCGAGGATCTTCACCGTATCCTCGACCGAAGGCTCGTTGACGTCGATCTTCTGGAAGCGGCGGAGCAGCGCGCGGTCCTTCTCGAAGTGATTGCGGAACTCCTTGTAGGTGGTCGAGCCGATGCAGCGGATCGCGCCGCCGGACAGCGCCGGCTTGAGCAGGTTCGAGGCGTCCATCGCGCCGCCGCTGGTCGCGCCCGCGCCGATCACCGTGTGAATCTCGTCGATGAACAGCACCGCGTGCGGCAGCTTCTCGAGCTCGGAGACGACCTGCTTGAGGCGCTCCTCGAAATCGCCGCGATAGCGGGTGCCGGCGAGCAGCGCGCCCATGTCGAGCGAATAGATCACCGCTTCCTTGAGCACCTCGGGCACTTCGCCCTCGACGATCTTGCGCGCCAGGCCTTCGGCGATGGCTGTCTTGCCCACGCCGGGATCGCCCACATAGAGCGGGTTGTTCTTGCTGCGGCGGCAGAGGATCTGGATCGTGCGATCGACTTCCGCCGAACGTCCGATCAGCGGATCGACCTTGCCGTTCTTCGCCTTCTCGTTGAGATCGACGGTGAACTGCTTGAGCGCGCTCTCGCCCTTGCCGGTCGACTTGGTCTCGGACTTGGGCGCCTTTTCCTCTTCCGCGCCCTTGGGCGTGGTCGTCTCGCCGGTCGAGCTGCCCTTGCCGACGCCGTGGCTGATATAGCTCACCGCATCGAGCCGGCTCATGTCCTGCTGCTGCAGGAAATAGACGGCATAGCTCTCGCGCTCGCTGAACAGCGCGACGAGCACGTTGGCGCCGGTCACTTCGTCGCGGCCCGAGGACTGGACGTGGAGGATCGCGCGCTGGACGACGCGCTGGAAGCCGCTGGTCGGCGAGGGATCGGTCGCCTGATCGACCTTGAGCGCTTCGAGCTCGGTGTCGAGATAATGGGCCACGGTGGTCTTGAGTTCGCCGAGGTCCACCCCGCACGCGCTCATCACCTTGCTGGCATGCTCGTCATCGACGAGCGCGAGCAGCAGATGCTCGAGCGTGGCATATTCGTGGCGGCGCGAGCTTGCGGCTTCGAGCGCCTTGTGAAGCGTCGATTCCAGCGCGGAGGCGAAACTAGGCATTCGGATACTACTCCAGTGGGCCGAAAAGGATACACGGCCCTCGATCCCCTATGTCGGGATCGATCGGCCTCGCATCAAGCGCGGCGGCCCCGCACCGGAGTTTGGTCGTGGCGTGTCGCCCCTGCTCCGGTGCCGTCACGCTCATTTCCTAAATAGAGCGTCCGCGCTCGCGCGGTGGTTAATGGCGGTTGAAATTTTGATCCGACTTCGCGCGATTTCGGCTTCGAGCAGCGCGATGCGTTCCTGGAGTTCCTCGACCGAAAGGGGATCGAGGTCTTGCTTCGCGAGGCTCGCGACCAGGTCGTCCTTGCGACGCGGAAGATTCTCGTCGGCGTCCATCCGGGCAGCGTTGACCCTTGCCGGGGCGATGTCAATAAGGCCCCGGGTTTCTCCCGAGGCGGAAAGCGACGAAGCGATGCAGGTCCCCGAAACGATGCTGGCGATCGATCCAGAGGCCCCGGGCGGACCGGAGGTGCTGGTGCCGGTCGAGCGGCCAGTGCCGCAGCCGGGACGGGGCGAGGTGCTGGTCAAGGTCACGGCCGCCGGGGTCAACCGGCCAGAGGTGATGCAGCGCAAGGGGCAATATCCGCCACCGCCCGGCGCGCCCTCGATCCTGGGCATGGAGCTTTCGGGCACCGTCGCCGCGGTGGGCGAGGAGGTGCCGCGCGAATTGCTGGGACAGCGCGTCTGCGCGCTCGTCGCCGGTGGCGCCTATGCCGAATATGCGCTCGCGCCCGCCGGCCAGTGCCTGCCGGTGCCGCCGGCGCTGTCGATGATCGAGGCGGCGGCGCTGCCCGAGACGCTGTTCACCGTGTGGACCAACGTGTTCGAGCGGGCCTACGCTGCCGAGGGCGACTGGCTGCTAGTCCATGGCGGCACCTCGGGCATCGGCACGATGGCGATCCAGCTCGGCAAGCTGTTCGGCCTGACGGTGATCGTCACCGCCGGGTCGCCCGCCAAGTGCGACGCCGCGCGGCGGATCGGTGCCGACCACGCGATCGACTATCGCCAGGAGGATTTCGTCGCGCGCGTGGCGGAGATCACCGGGGGCCGCGGGGTCGACGTGGTGCTCGACATGGTCGGCGGCGACTATGTGCCGCGCAACCTCAAATGCCTGGCGGAGGAGGGGCGCCACGTCTCGATCGCGGTGCAGGGCGGGATGCAGGCGACGATCCCGATCTTCGACATCATGCGCCGCCGCCTGACCCTGACCGGCTCGACGCTCCGCCCGCGCTCGGTGGAGTTCAAGACGATGGTCGCCGACGAGCTGCATCGCAGCGTCTGGCCATTCGTCGCGGAAGGCCGGCTCAAGCCGGTGATCGATTCGACCTATGCCTTTGCCGATGCCGCCGAATCGCATCGCCGGATGGAAGGTGGCGGGCATGTCGGCAAGATTGTGCTGCGCATCGCGGATTGAGCATAAGCCTCGCTTGTCGTTCGCGCGGCACCGCTAATTGGACGATCCTTGTCGAAAGGGTCATGGAAGATGGCAACAAGGGGAGCAGGCCATGGGACCGTTCATCCTCCACGAATTCGCGCCGTCGGGGAATTGCTACAAGATCCGGCTGACTGCGGCGCATCTCGGCATCCCGCTCGAGCGGCGGCATTATGACATCCTGAAAGGCGAGACGCGCACCCCGCAATTCCTCGCAGAGGTGAACGCCAATGGCCGGATTCCGGTGCTCCAGAGCGGCGGCACCTTTCTTCCGGAAAGCAATGCGGCGATCTTCTATCTCGCCGATGGCAGCGACCTGATCCCGCAGGACCGGTTCGAGCGCGCGGACATGCTGCGCTGGATGTTCTGGGAGCAGTATAATCACGAGCCCAACGTGGCGACGCTGCGCTTCTGGAAGGGCTGGATCGGCTTCGACCATCTCGATCCCGTCCAGAAGGTGCTGCTGCCCGGCAAGCAGGCGGCGGCACATGCGGCGCTGGCGCTGATGGACGAGCATCTCGGGCCGAACGACTGGTTCGTCGGAACGCGGCTCGGCCTCGCCGACATCGCGCTCTATGCCTATACTCACGTCGCCGAGGAGGGTGGCACCAGCCTCGATCCCTATCCGAACGTCCGCGCCTGGCTCGATCGCGTCGCCGCGCAGCCGGGGCATGTTCCGATCGAGGCGTAAGCGGCCGATTATGCCGATCTTTATGACATGGTCATGAAAGGCGAACGATTCGAAATGTCATATTTCCGGGCCATTTAGCCAGGCCAGGCAAGGGCATTTCCAGGGATTCGGCTGATGGCCACGATCACCAGGCTTCCGTTCGACGCGCAGGCGATGGCGGACTTCCACGCATCGCGCCCCTCGATCCCCGAACGTCCGGTCACCGAGCGCCGCCGCTATCGAGCGATCTGGATTTCGGACGTCCATCTCGGCACGCGCGGATGCAACGCCGCGATGCTCATCGACTTCCTCGACCATGTCGACAGCGACGTGATGTACCTGGTCGGCGACATCATCGACGGCTGGGCGCTCAAGAAGCGCTTCTATTGGCCCGATTCGCATAACGACATCGTTTGGCGCGTGCTGAAGCGGGCCAAGCGCGGCACCGAGATCGTCTATATCCCCGGCAATCACGACGAGATGTTTCGCCAGTTCGCCGGGCTGCACTTCGGCGGAGTCCATATCCGCCGCCAGGCCGTGCACGAGACGGCAGACGGCCGCCGGCTGCTCGTGCTGCACGGCGACGAATTCGATGCGATCACCATGTCGCACCGCTGGCTCGCGCATCTGGGCGACGCCGCGTATGAAATGATGATGGCGCTCAATCGCTGGGTGAATTTCGGCCGCCGGGCGATGGGGCTGCCTTATTGGTCGCTCAGCAAATATGCCAAGCAGAAGGTCAAGAACGCCGTCTCGTTCATTTCGAAGTTCGAAGAGATCGTCGCCCACGAAGCGGGATCGCGCGGAGTCGACGGCGTGATCGCCGGCCATATCCACAAGGCCGAGATCCGCGCCATCCAGGGCATCGACTATTATAACGATGGCGATTGGGTGGAGGGTTGCACCGCGCTCGTGGAGCATTACGACGGTACGATGGAAATTCTCCATTGGGCCGAAGAGATGCAGCGACGTGAAAGCGAAGCCGTGTCCGGGGTCAGACTGGCGGCTGCGTGACGGCAGCGGAGGTCGGGACCGTGCGGATCGCCATCGTAACCGACGCCTGGGAGCCGCAGGTGAACGGCGTCGTGCGCACGCTGCAATCGGTGCGGCGGGTGCTCGAAAAGCAGGGTCACCAGGTCAAGGTAATCTCGCCCGACCTCTTCTATTCGCTGCCGTGCCCGACCTATCCCGAAATCCGCCTCGCGCTGGCCCGCGTCGCCAGCGTCGGGGCGATGCTGGAGGAATTCAACCCGACCGCGATCCATCTCGCCACCGAAGGGCCGCTCTGCGTGGCCGCGCGGCGCTGGTGCCTGCGCCACCACATGCCGTTCACTACGGCCTATCACACGCAGTTTCCCGACTATGTCTCGGCACGCTCGGGCGTGCCCGCCGAATGGATCTGGCGCTACATCAAGTGGTTCCACGCGCCCAGCCAGGCGATCCTCGCTTCGACGCCCTCGATCCGGCAGTCGCTGATCGAGCATGGCCTCACCCAGGTGAAGCATTGGGGGCGGGGCGTCGATCTCGACAATTTCCATCCCGGGATCGAGCCGCACCCGTCGATGCGCGACCTGCCGGGGCCGGTGCAACTCTATGTCGGCCGTGTCGCGGTCGAGAAGAACCTCGAGGCCTTCCTCAAGACCAGCCATCCCGGCACCAAGGTGGTGGTCGGCGATGGGCCGGCGCGCGCCTCGCTGGAAGCGCGCTTCCCGGAGGCGAAGTTCCTCGGGCCGATGTTCGGTGCCGAGCTCGCTGCCGCCTATAACGCCGCCGACGTCTTCGTCTTCCCGAGCCGCACCGACACGTTCGGGCTGGTGATGATTGAGGCGCTGGCTTGCGGCGTGCCGGTGGCGGGCTATCCGGTCACCGGGCCGATCGACGTTCTGAACGACGACGTCGGTGCGATCGGCGAGGACCTGACCCAGGCGATCGGCCAGGCGCTCACCAAGGATCGCGCCGCCTGCGCCGCCTATGGCCGCACCTTCACCTGGGAAGCGAGCGCGCGGCAATTCGTCAATGCGCTTCATCCGATGGGTGGGGAGCGGGCGGCGGCGTGAGAGGCTGCTTTGCCTTGCTCTTGGCCGCACATCGCATTAAGTCGGTCCGGTGACAGGCCGCCCGTGATGGGCGGCCCTTTCTATTTTACGGAGACGAAAAGTGGCCCAGCCGCTGATGCCGCATGCGACTGCTTCGTGGATGGTCGACAACACCTCGCTCTCGTTCGAGCAGATCGCCGAGTTCTGTGGGCTGCACATCCTCGAGGTCCAGGCGATCGCCGACGATACCGCCGCGACCAAGCTCACCGGCCGTGACCCCGTCCGCGCGCACGAGCTGACGATGGACGAGATCGAGAAGGGCCAGAAGGACCCGAACTACGTCCTCAAGATGTCGAAGGGCCCCGAGCAGGTTCGCCGCACCAAGGGCCCGCGCTACACGCCGGTCTCGAAGCGCCAGGACAAGCCGGACGGCATCGCCTGGATCCTGCGCAACCATCCGGAGATTTCGGACGGCGCGATCGGCAAGCTGATCGGCACCACGCGCACCACGATCGCGGCGATCCGCGACCGCAGCCATTGGAACATCGCCAATATCACGCCCAAGGATCCGGTGACGCTGGGCCTCACCACCCAGCGCGAGCTCGACGCGCTCGTCGCTCGCGCCGCCAAGGCGGCCGGCATCGAGGCGCCGACCGACACCCGGCTCGAGGGCGACCGCGAGGCGCTGATCGAGCAGCTCCGCGCCGAGCGCGACGCCGCGGCGCGCGCTGGCGAGGGTGGCGACGAGCCGGCGGCGACGCCCGCGCCCGAGCATACGGCCGAGACGCTGTTCAAACACTGATCCCGCCAAATGGGTTGAGTTCGACGGGCTCCGGCATTGCTGCCGGGGCCCGTTTGCTTTTGCATACGGCCCGTGATCGCCTAGCTTCGGCCTGCCGGGGGGGCGGCCGAATCGGGAGCGATGCCATGTGTGACGAACTGACCGCCGACGACAACCGCCGCCATCTCGCCGCCGCGATGACTCGTCGCGCCTTCGGGGCGGGTGCCGCCGCAGCTGGCGCCGTCGCGCTGCTGCCCAGCCCTGCCGATGCTGCGCCGATCAAGGGCCGCGACGTGACGATCGCCACACCGGACGGCACCGCCGACGCCTATTTCGTCGCGCCCGCCACCGGCAAGCATCCCGGGGTGCTGGTCTGGCCGGACATTTTCGGCCTGCGCCCCGCCTTTCGCCGGATGGCCGATCGGCTGGCGCAATCGGGCTATGCGGTGCTCACCGTCAACCAGTTCTACCGCTCGACCAAGACGCCGTTCTACACGGCCGGCCAGCCCTTCGACGATGCCTTTGGCGCCAAGGTTGGCCCCTGGCGCAAGCTGCTCACGGCCGACGCAGTGACGCGCGATGGCAAGGCGTTCGTCCACTTTCTCGACGCGCAGCGCGAGGTCGATTCCAAGCGCGGCATCGGCACCACCGGCTATTGCATGGGCGGCCCGATGGTCTTCCGCACCGCGGCCGGCACGCCGTCGCGGGTGCGGGCGGGCGCGACCTTCCATGGTGGCGGCCTCGTCACCGCGGATGCCGACAGCCCGCATCGGCTGGTCCCGCAGATGAAGGCGCATTTCCTGATCGCGGTCGCCGAGAATGACGACGCGCGCGCGCCAGGCGATAAGGACACGTTGCGCACCGCCTTCGCCGCCGCCCGACTGCCGCCCGAGATCGAAGTCTATCAGGGCACGCTCCACGGCTGGTGCCCGCCCGACAGCCAGGTGTACAATGCCGCCCAGGCCGATCGCGCCTGGGCCCGGCTGCTCGCGCTGTTCGGGGCCGCGCTGTGATCGCCGCGGCTTGACCGTTCGAATGATATTCGTTCACTAAATGTTCTCAACCCGACTCAGGAGCCGAGCCATGGCGGACGATCTGATCCTCTACACCAATCCCCAATCGCGCGGCCGCATCGCGCGCTGGATGCTTGAGGAAACCGGCGCGCCCTATGCGACCGAAGTCGTCGATTACGGGACGACGATGAAGGGGCAGGACTATCTCGAGATCAATCCGATGGGGAAGGTGCCGGCGATCGTCCATCGCGGCAAGGTCGTCACCGAATGCGCGGCGATCTGCGCCTATCTGGCCGAGGCCTTTCCCGAAGCCGGCCTAGCGCCGCAGCCCGACGAGCGCGCCGATTATTATCGCTGGCTGTTCTTCGCCGCCGGTCCGGTCGAGCAGGCAGTGACCAACAACCATGCCCAGTTCAAGCCGACGCCCGAACAGGGCCGGATGTTCGGCTATGGCAATTACGAGCTGACCGTCGACGTACTCGAAAAGGCGGTGTCGGCGCATCCCTATATCGCGGGGAACCGCTTCACGGCGGCGGACGTCTATGTCGGCTCGGCGGTCGGCTGGGGCACGATGTTCGGCACGCTGCCCAAGCGCGATGCGTTCGCGGACTATGTCAGTCGGGTGACGGCACGCGACGCGTGGAAGCGCGCCTCGGCCAAGGACGATGCGCTGGTTGCGGAGCGGACGCCGGCTTGACCCGAACGCCCCCCTCGCCGATTCCGGAGGCGAATCGGCAAGGGGAAGCAGGTGCTCGCGAAACTGGAGAAATGGTTCGAACAGGGGCTGTTCGGCTCGCGCTGGCTGCTCGCGCCCTTCTATGTCGGCCTGATCGCCTCGATCATTTTGCTGCTCGTCGTCTTCGCCCGCGTCTTCATCGCCGCGGTGCCCGACGTGATGACGATGCATGTCGAAGAGGCGATCCTCACCGTGCTGACTCTGCTCGACCTCGCGCTGGCGGCGAACCTGATCCTGGTCGTCATCCTGGCCGGCTATGAGGCGTTCGTCTCGAAGATCGACACCGAAGGCCATGAGGACCGGCCGAGCTGGATGGGCACTACCACCTTTTCCGGGCTCAAGCTCAAGCTCTACGCCTCGATCGTCGCGATCTCGGGCATCCAGCTGCTCAAGGGGTTCATGGGGCTGGGCAGCAAGCCGATCACCGGCAACGATCTGATGTGGATGACGATCATCCATTTCGCCTTCGTGATTACGGCCGTGCTCTCGGCGCTGACCGACTATCTGTCGGCACGCGGGAGCAAGGCGTCTTCGAGCTAGACGGGGCGCTATGGTCGTTGCGCGGAGGTTGGGGGCTGAGGGACTGGTATGGGTGGCAAGTGGATCGTCAGATTTTACTCGTTTATCGCCCGGAATCAGTCACCCTAGCGGTCGGGCGCAAATGCTTCGTTGCCTATGAAGCGGAACTTGAAGTCCTCGCTCCTTGCGGCGACATACATGACCGCCGCCATGAGGCAGGACATCTTATTCTCATCGACTTTGCTTTGGCGATCCGACCTAGGCCGAACGATCAGGCCCCACTGGCTCTGAACGAAGAACGATCCCGGCTGCATGCCGCATTGGCGTTCTAGTGCCTCGGCGAAAAGCTTCTCAGAATCAAACTGCACCCGTTCAGGGAAACCATCGAGAGCGCCATGTTTCACAAGCTCGGCGCGGGCGTCCGCGAGCATGTTTGGCTTTAGTGCCGCAAACACCTGATCCTGATACGCCCGCCCCAAGTCCGGGTCTTCGAAGGTGACCACTGCAGAACCAGCAGCTCGATGGACGCAGTCGAAGCGCTTCGCAGAGGCGTCCGCACTTCTGTGGATTACGATCTCGACGCTTTGCAGTTCGTCCTCGTATTGGACGCTAAACCCACCGCTCCGCAGCCCACACCGCAGCAGCTTTTCAGTCAAAACCTGCTCATATGCAGATGGCGTAACTTGCGGCATATCGATCACCCGATGATCTTAGCGGCCGGTCAGGGCTGTGCAACCGGCGGCGTACTCTCATCGACCGCCGACGATACGACCGGTTTCGGTCATGTCCGGAGCGTTCGCAAACAGCCGCAATTGGGCGACTCACGGCCGCCACGTGCGCAGCCACGCGCGTTGCGTGCGTGGCGTCGGCGCTAGACAGCAGAGCGTCTCGCGGTCACGATCCGCTCGGACGGAGGAATGCGCGATGGGTAAGGCGTTATATGGGCTGTTGCTGACAGGAGCGGCGTTCCTCGCCTCGCCGGCGTGGGGGCAGGCGACGACGCGGTCGTGCGGCGCCGAGGAAAGCGTTGGGCCGGCCTGCCTCGCTGCCCGGCAAGTGCTTCCCGCGCTGCCCAAGGCGCCGGTGTTCTGGCACATCGATCGTTTCGTCGGTCGGAAAGTTGCCGAGCGTGCCGCCGCCCCGACGAGCACGGTGGTCGAGGCGTTCGATGGCGTCTGGCTGTTCACCATCGCGGATGAGCGCTGGCGCTCCCGGGGCGGCACTCGTGTCTCCGCGATCGGGCCGCTGCCGGTTCGCCCGGCCGCGCGCTATGCCGCCGAGTATCTCCGCTCGGTGTTCAGCCCCGGCATGACCGCGCCGCTGCATGTCCATTCGGGGCCCGAGGCGTTCTTCGCCATCAGTGGCGACACCTGCCTCGAGACCCCGGCGGGCGTCCGCACCGGGCGCGGGCCGGGCAACAGCCTGATGATCGAGGCGGGCCCGCCGATGCTGCTGATGGCGATCGGCAAGGAGCCGCGCCGCGGCTTCGCGCTGATCCTCCATGGCGACGACCAGCCGCCGACCACGCTGATCCATGACTGGCACCCGCAGGGCCTGTGCGCCCGCCAGTTTGCCCAGGACCAGGGTCGGCCGGCGCCGTAGCGCCGAGCCGTTCAGTGCTGCCGATCCTCCAGAGCGGCCAGGCGCGCGGCGAGCAACGCCGTCACCGCGCGGCGATCGGCATCGTCGGTGCTGCGCCAGCGGGCGATCTCGTCGAGCGTGCGGCCGCAGCCGCGGCACCAGCCGCGCGCGGCGTCGATCGTGCAAATCCCGTTGCACGGACTCTCGATCGTCGGCACGCCGGATGTCACCTGGCCCAGTGGGCCAGCCAGTCGGCGATCTGCTGCGGCTTCATCGTCCGCCCGTCCGAGGCGCCGAAGAGATCGTCCTTGTTGCGCAGCTTGCCGCTGCGCGGATCGACCATCAGCAGCGCGGGAACGGCGCGCAATTCCGGCACGCCCAGCTGCCGCGCAAGGTCGAGGTTGCGATCGAACTGGCCGATATCGACGGTTACCGTCACGAAATGCGCCGCCAGCCACGGCCGCATCTCGGGCAACGCCATCACGCCGGCGAGGATCCGGCAATCGACGCACCAGTTGGCGCCGAGATCGACGAGTAGCATCTTGCCCCCGGCCTTGGCCCGCGCCCGCGCCGCGGCGACGTCGGCCCGGGCGTCGCGCGCCGGATCATAGGGCGCCGGTAGCGGATAGGGCAGCCAAGCGATCGAGCGGGCGCTGACATGCGGCGCCTCGATCTGCGCATCCGCAGCTATTGGCGCGAGCACTGGGGCCAGCAGCGCGACGAGCGCCGCGGCCCAGGCCCCGGCGCGGCGAGTCACGCCTCGAACGAATAATTGAGGAAGTCGGGGACCGGACCGTTCCAGCCCTCGTCCGGACCCTCGTCGCGCGGCTCGTTGCGGCGATGCGGTTCCGGTCGCCGGGGCACTCGGTCCTCGCGCGCAGGACGAGCCTCTCGCTTGGGTTCGGCGCGCTCCTCGCGCTTCGGCTCGGCACGCGCTTCGCGCTTCGGCTCGGCGCGTTCTTCGCGCTTCGGCGCCTCCTTGGCCTTGCTGCGCGGCTTTCGCTCCTCGCTCTTGCGGCCGCGGCGTGCCGGCGCCTCGTCGGCCGAACCCGGCTCGATGCCGTCGATCTTGACGCGCTCGATCTTCTGGCCGGTCAGCTTCTCGATCTCGGCGATGTTCTCGGCATCGTCGGGGGCGACCAGCGTATAGGCGATGCCGGTCGCGCCGCCGCGGCCGGTGCGGCCGATGCGGTGGACGTAATCGTCCGGATGCCAGGGCGCGTCGAAATTGAAGACGTGGCTGACGCCCTTGATGTCGAGCCCGCGCGCCGCGACGTCGGAAGCGACCAGAATGTTGATGTCGCCCTTCTTGAACAGCTCGAGCTCGGCCAGGCGCTGCGGCTGCTCCATGTCGCCATGGATCTCGCCCGAACGATAGCCGTATTTCTTCAGGCTCTTGTTGAGTTCGCGCACCGTCGTCTTGCGGTTGCAGAAGATGATCGCGGTCTTGACCTCTTCGCGGTCGAGCAGCGCGCGCAACGCCTTGCGCTTCTCATGCGCGCTCCCCGGCACTTCGACGATGTGCTGGGCGATGTTGATGTTGGTGCTCGCCGGCCGCGCCACTTCGATCGTCTTGGGATCGACCAGGAACTTGTCGGCCAGCTTCTTGATCGGCGGCGGCATCGTCGCCGAGAAGAGCAGGGTCTGGCGCTGCTTGGGCAGCTTGGTGCAGATTTCCTCGATATCGGGGATGAACCCCATGTCGAGCATCCGGTCGGCCTCGTCGATCACCAGCAGGTTGCACTGGGTGAGCAGGATCTTGCCGCGCTGGAACAGGTCCATCAGTCGGCCCGGCGTGGCGATCAGCACATCGACGCCCTTTTCCAGCGCCTTGACCTGATCGCCCATCTGCACGCCGCCGATCAGCAGCGCCATCGAGAGCTTGTGGTTGGTGCCGTACTTCTCGAAATTCTCCGCGACCTGGGCGGCGAGTTCGCGCGTCGGCTCGAGGATCAGGCTGCGCGGCATCAGCGCGCGGGTGCGCCCCTCGCCCAGGATGTCGATCATCGGCAGCACGAAGGCGGCGGTCTTGCCCGTCCCCGTCTGGGCGATGCCGATCAGGTCCTTGCCCATCAGCACGCTGGGGATCGCCTGGCGCTGGATCGGCGTGGGCTCGGTATAGCCCGCGTCGGTTACGGCGCGTAGAAGTTCGTCTGAAAGGCCGAGATCGGCAAAGCTCATGCGGTTTTCCGGAAAATGGGCATGGTCGACCCATGCCGCAAAGCCTTCACGCGCTTGCGGATTCACGGCCAAATGTCAAGCGCGGTGGCGATTTCAGCGCTCGGCGACGAGCTTTCGGAAGGCCGCCACTTCGCACGTCCGCCCCGAACGAGTGCGGATCGCATCGCGGCCGGCGCAGATCTTACGGTCCTCGTTCGCCTTGACGTAGAAGCCCTGGTAGAAGCCGATCGCCGGGCAATCGCGACCCAGCTTGGCGCGCAGCAGGCTGCCGTCCTGAAGCACCAAGTCGACGCTGTCGCTGGTATTCACCCCGGCAAAGCCCGCGAGCTTCTTCACCTCGACGCAATCGTGCGTCTTCTTCTCGCGAAAGCGCGGGGCGGGGGCGCTGCGCAGGATGATCGTCGTGCTCGTGATCGTGACGCGGGGGACGTGGATCGTCATCGCGCGCTGCTGCTGCTGCGGCTGCTGCGCGATCATCGCGGGCAATGGCTCGCGCTCCGGCCCGGTATGCGCCGGAGCGGGCGCGACGAGCAGGATGGCAAGGCTTGAGACGGCGAACAGAGGATTCGGCATTTCACTCCCGGCATATACGGCCAAGCCTTGAACAGTGGATGAATTGCCCCGCTTCGTGCTAGCCCCAAATTGCCATGACGCCGCAACAACAGCAGCTCGTCGATGCCGTCCACAATCGCTTCGGCCCGAAGATCGCCACACTCGATCCGCACGAAATCGCCCCCTGGGAGCGCGATTGGCGCGGGCGTTATCAGGGCCATGCGCCTGCACTGCTCTCGCCCTCCTCCACGGAGGAAGTCGCGGCGATCGTCCGGCTAGCGGTCGATCTCGGCGTCCCGCTCGTCCCGCAAGGGGGCAATACCGGCATGGTCGCAGGCGCGACTCCGCCGGCCGACGGTTCGGCGCTGCTCGTGTCGCTGCGGCGGCTGAACCGGATTCGCACCTTGTCGGCGGAGAGTAACCTGGCGGTGGTGGAGGCAGGCGTCATCCTCGCCAATCTCCATGCCGCGGCGGGCGAGGCGAGGCGCCGCTTCCCGCTGACGCTGGGCGCCAAGGGCAGCGCGACGATCGGCGGGCTGGTCTCGACCAATGCCGGCGGCACGCAGGTGCTGCGCTTCGGCAACATGCGCAGCCTGGTCGCGGGCGTGGAGGCCGTGCTGCCCGACGGTTCGGTGCATGACGGGCTGTCGCCGCTCAAGAAGGACAATCGCGGCTATGACCTCAACCAGTTGATGATCGGCGCCGAGGGCACGCTCGGCATCGTCACGGCGGCGACGCTGCGCCTCTATCCGGCGATCGCCGAGCGCGCCGCCGCCTGGGTGGGTGTCGAGAGCCCGCAGCGCGCGCTCGAGCTGCTGCGTATGATGGAAGCGCGCACCGATACGATCGAGAGCTTCGAAATCATCCCGGGGGAGATCGTCGACCGCGTGATCGCGCACGTGCCCGGGGCGCGTGCGCCGCTTGCCGGGGCGCATGCCTGGCAGGTGCTGATCGAATCGGTCACGACCGATCCTGCCGCCGAGTCGCCTGCGGTCCTGCTGGAGCGGTTGCTCGCGCCCGCCTTCGAACGGGGGCTTGCCGAGGATGCGGTGATCTCGGCGAGCGAAGCCCAGGTAGAGGCATTCTGGCGGATCCGCGATTCGATTTCCGAAACCGAACGCGCGATGGGGCCGGCGATGCAGCACGACATTTCGGTGCCGGTCGATGCGATGCCGCGCTTCATGATCGAGGCGGCGAAAGCGGTGGAGCAAGCCTTTCCCGGCACGCATGCCACCGGCTTCGGTCATCTCGGCGACGGCAACGTCCACTTCCATGTCCGCGCGCCTGAGGGCGTCGAACGCGAAGCCTGGTATGCCGGGCAGGGGGCGGCGGCGAGCCGGCTCGTCTATGACCTCGTCGTCGCGGCGGGCGGTTCGATCTCGGCCGAACATGGCATCGGCCAGATGAAACTCGCCGAACTCGAGCGGCTAGGCCCGCCGGCGCGGCTCAACGCGCTGCGCGCGATCAAGACTGCTTTTGATCCGCGTCAACTCTTCAATCCCGGAAAGCTGGTGAAGCTTGCGCGCGAAGGAAGCGCACCATAGACCCCGGGGCCGGGATTCGATCTTTTTTTGCACATTTTCCCAGGAGATTTTGGATGGCTTCCGCCCCGCAGCAGTCGCTGCCTTTGTTCTACAACGATATTCAGCCGCTTTCGAGCCAGCAGCATGGCGACTTCAAGATTCGCCCGAGCGACAAGGCGCCGTTCCTCGCCGATCAGCACGCCGTGCCGCTCACCGTCGAGGAGTTCCCGATGGCGCAGCGCTTCATGCCGATCGTCTTCTCGCAGGGCGAGCAGCCGGTGCCGCTGGCGCTGATGGGCCTCAACGAGGGCGTGAACACCTTCTTCGACGCCGAAGGCAAGCTGATCGAGACCAACTTCTACGTCCCGGCCTATATCCGCCGCTATCCCTATCTCCTCGCGCGCCTGCGCCCGGAGAGCGAGGAACTGTCGCTCTGCTTCGATCCCACTTCGGACACGGTCGGCGCGTTCGAGGACGGCGAGCCGCTGTTCACCGATGGCCAGCCGAGCGAGCTGACCAAGAACATCCTCCAGTTCAACGAGCAGTTCGAACAGGCCGGCGCGCGCACCAACCAGTTCATGCAGGACCTGAAGGAACTCGACCTGCTGATCGACGGCGAAGTGACGATCCAGCCCGAGGGCAATGCCCAGCCGTTCATCTATCGCGGCTTCATGATGGTCGACGAGAACAAGCTCAACGAGCTGCGCGGCGACCAGCTGCGCAAGATCGTCCAGAACGGCATGCTGCCGCTGGTCTATGCCCATCTGTTCTCGCTGGCGCTGATGCGGGACGTGTTCACCCGCCAGCAGCAGCAGGGCAAGATGCCGCAGCCCCAGCTCGTGCCGCAGGCCTGACGATGATCGAGCGCGGCGACAGCTATGATCGCGTGGCGATCGGCTTCCACTGGCTGATCGCCGCGCTCGTTCTCGTCAATCTCTTCCTCGGGCTGTTCCACGAGAGCCTGCTCGAGGGACTGAAAGTGATGCCGCTGCACGAGTCGATCGGCATCACCATCCTCGTGCTCAGCGTCGCTCGGCTCGCCTGGCGGCTGGGGCACAAGCCGCCGCACTTCCCCGATCACATGGCGGGCTGGGAAAAGGCGTTCGCCAAGGTCACGCATGCGCTGTTCTACGTGCTGATGATCGCGTTGCCGCTCAGCGGCTGGCTCTGGGCGGGCGACGTGACGCGCGCGCGACCGTTCGATTGGTTCGGGCTGTTCCAGGTGCCGCTGATCCCGATCGGGCACGATCTTGCCGGCACGTTGCACGAAGCGCACGAGACCATGGGCTTCGTCATGGCCGCGCTGGTCGTGCTCCATGTCGGAGGCGCGTTGCGCCACCATTTCCTGCTGCGCGACCGGGTGCTCGCCCGCATGCTGCCGGGGGCCCGCGCCGGCCGTTGAACGTTCTGCGCGAACGCTTCGCCGCAGCCCCTTGAACTATCTGCCCCGTCACATATATTTACCCTTGTACGGTGTCGTGTCCCCCCTTTCGCGACACTGTGCGGCACGCCTCCGGGCGTGTCTCCTCCCTGAACCTTGGCCACCTCGTGGGAAACCGCGAGGTGGTTTTTTATTGGGCTTATTCCGCGGCGACCGCGCGCGGCAGCGCTTCGTCGGCAACCGCGTCGATGATGTCGCGCAGCAGCCGCGCCGTGGCGCCGAGCCCCGGCCCCGGCGCATCGAGCCCTCGATCGAGATAGAGCGATCGATCGAATTCGAGCTGGATCGCATGGATGCCGCGTCGCGGATCCCCATGCCGATCGAGGATGTGGCCGCCGGCATAGGGCGCGTTGGTCTGACTCGCCACGCCGTGCGCGCGCGCGATGCCTTCGATCCGGCCGACGAACCGCGCCGAACCCGATTTGCCGAACCGATCGCCCGGCACCAGCCGCGGCGCGCTTGCCGGGTCGCCGAGCGGGGGCATCGAATGGACGTCGAGCAGCACCGCGACTCCGAAGCGCGCCCGCGCCGAGGCGAGCGCGGCGCCGATCGCGGCATGCCAGGGGCGATGGTCGGCATGGATTCGAGACAGGACCTCGTCGGCGGAAAGCCGCCGCCGCCAGATGTCCCCCGCGGTACCGACTCGTCGCGGCACCAGGCCCAGGCCGCTGCGCAACTTGGCCGAGAGCGGCGCGCCATGCGGCCATGCGCCGTCATCGAGCCGCGGATCACGCTCGCTTTCGGCGCGATTGAGGTCGATCCAAGCCCGTGCCCGCTGCGCGACGAACAAGGTCTCGTCGCGGCGCGCGGCCAACGCCAGGGCATCGGCATGACGATCCTCCAGACCCCGGAGCGCTGCCAGCGGCACGCGCAGCGCAGCCTGGAGCGCCGCGGGATAATCGCGTCCGGCATGCGGCACCGACAGGATTACCGGGGTCAGCGGTTCTGCCGGTCCTAGGCGCACGAAGGCGGCATCGCTCGGGGAATCGGACACCGCGCGAGCCTATGCCCGCCATCCCCGCGCCGCAATGCCGTGCCAGCCATGGGCTGGAAAATGTTAAGGGCTTTCCGCATAGGATGTCGCCGAGTGAGTTGGGTGGGAAGATGATCCGGATTCTGCTGGCCGAAGACGATCGCGTGATGCGGGAATATCTGACCCGCGCGCTCGAGCGCTCCGGCTATGCGGTCGCCGCGGTGGATCGCGGCACGGCGGCGCTGCCGCTGCTCGAGACCGAGCGCTTCGACCTGCTGCTGACCGATATCGTCATGCCCGAAATGGATGGCATCGAGCTGGCGCAGAAGGCGGCGGACCTCGCGCCGGAAATGCGCGTGATGTTCATCACCGGCTTCGCCGCCGTGACGCTCAAGGCCGGCAAGGAAATGCCCCAGGCGCGGGTGTTGTCCAAGCCGTTCCACCTGCGCGACCTCGTGCTCGAAGTCGATCGGCTGTTCGAGGCGGAGAGCGCCGGCTTTAATTGATTTTGGGTCCTTGCGCGGCGCGTCGCAGCCCGCTAAAGGCCCGCTTCCCGTTTCGGCCTTAGGGCCCATGGGCGCGTAGCTCAGTGGTAGAGCACTGTGTTGACATCGCAGGGGTCGCAAGTTCAATCCTTGCCGCGCCCACCATATCAAAAGCCCGCCAGGTCAACGACTTGGCGGGCTTTTTGTCGTTTGCGAGCAGCGAAGGCTCAGCGGCGCGAGCTCTTCTGCGCGCCCAGCCTCCCGATCAGGATCGCGGCTCGCTTGGCCTGGCGGCGGATGCTGGCGAGGTCGACGGTCTCGCCGGGCGCATGGTCGTCGGTGCTGTAGGTGCCGAGCCCGGCCAGGCTATCGACGTCGCTGGCGACGAAGGAGATGTCTCCCGCGCCGCGCTTGAGCGGATCGAGCGGTGCCATTTCGGGCAGGCCGAGATCGCGATTCACGCCGTTGAGCGCCGCGAGCAGGGCCGTGTTGCCCGCCGTCGGCGCCATCGCCGGATAGCCCTCGCCGAATTCGATCCGCGCCTCGGCGCCCGGCGCATGGGCTGCCACGATCGCTTCCATCTTGGCCCGCACACGCGCGGTCTGATCTTCGCTCAGGGTTCGGAAATCCCCGACCGCGACTGCACTCGCTGCGACGATGTTGGTCTTGCCGCCCGCAGTCGCGTTGCCGCTTTCATCGATCGCCGCCCGCGCGCCGCCGGCGATGACGCCCGCGTTAAAGGTGAGGTTCGGCTCGGGCAGCTCCTTGCGGAAGGCGACCAGGATGCGCGCGAGCTCGTTGACGGCGCCGTCGCCGATCTCGGGCGTGAAGATCAGCGAGGAATGGCCGGTCTTCGCCGTGGTGGTGATCCGCCAGTCGGTCACCGAGCGGCGCGCGATCGAGCCCATGTCATGGCCGGCGTCGATCACCAGCCCTTCGAAATCGAGCGCGACATCGGCGCGCTTTCCCGCGGCGACCAGATCGGCGCGCGAGATGCTGTGCGGGCTGCCGGCATCCTCCTCGTCGCCGGTCAGGACGATCTCGATATTCGCACCGTCGAGCGTGCCCGCCGCCTTCATCGCGCGCAGCGCCGCGACGATCACGACCATCCCGCCCTTGTCGTCGCCGGCCCCAGGCCCTTCGGCGCGATCGCCGGTGCGG
The DNA here is from genome assembly GCA_023400405.1 of Pseudomonadota bacterium. Classification (GTDB taxonomy): domain Bacteria; phylum Pseudomonadota; class Alphaproteobacteria; order Sphingomonadales; family Sphingomonadaceae; genus Sphingomonas. The sequence goes on along the minus strand of JAEXFD010000055.1, from coordinate 27,741 downwards.
ACGAATTTCTGGAAAGGCGAGCTCGGCTCGAAGACCGTGTCGAGATGGCCGATCAGGAGGATGCGCTTGGCCCCCGGCCGGCCGCGATGGACCGCGATGAGGTGGCCTGCGCGCTGGACGGCATCCATCGGCTTCCAGGTGACGGAAAAGCCGAGCGGCTCGAGCTCGGCGCGCATCATCTCGCCGACCCTGGTGACGCCGGGCAGGTTGAGCGTGCCGCTGTTCTGATCGACGAGCCGCGCGAGCAGCGCCACCGATCGCTCATATTCGGCGTCGACGGTGCGATCGATCGTCTTCTCGGCCCGGCTCAGGCCCTGGGCGGCGGCGGGCATTGCCGCCGCCAGCATGCCGCCTGCGAGCAGCAGCGCGCCGAGCCTCCTCACAGCTTCGCCCCGCCCATCTTGTAGGTCAGCTGCAGATAGAAGCTGCGGCCGACGCCGTCGAACCACGAGATGTCGTAATAGGGATAGGAGCTGTAGGTCCGGTCCTTGATCGGGTTCTGATCGAACAGGTTGTTGATCGTGCCCGACAGGCGCAGACGATCCGTGAAGCTGTACTGCGCGGACAGATTGAACAGGTAGCTCTGCTTGATATAGCCGTCCTGATCGTAATTGGGCAGCTTGCCCAGCCGCTGGCCGGTGAGCGTGGTCGAGAGCTTGCCGATGTCCCAGGTCAGGCTCGCCGTGCCTTTGTCGCGCGGAATGTCGTAGCCGCTTTCGGCGACGAGCTTGTTGATCTCGGGATCGCCCGGATACTGGCGGATCGTGTGGTTGAGCACATAGGTGTAGCTCGCGGCGATCGAGAAGGTGCCCAGGCCCGCCGTCGGCACGCGCAGATGCGCAGCGACGTCGATGCCGTCGGTTGTCTCCTTGGCGACGTTGATCGGATTGATGAACACGCCGCGCAGCTGCCCGTCCAGCGCGCCGCCCGAATAGCGCTCGACCCGGGCGATCGCATCGGTGCAGGTGGGTGAATTGCGGTCCACCGCCGTGCCCGACTGGGTCCGGCCGATCCGGCAATCGGCCTCGTCGCGCAGGATGTCGTCGATGTTCATGTCGAGGACCTGGTTCTTCATCGCGACGCGGAAATAATCGACCGAGGCGCTGAAAATCGACGAGGGCGCCCAGGCGATGCCGGCGTTGAGCGAGGTCGAGGTCTCCGGGCGCAGTCGGCGATTGCCCGAACGGTGCGAGATGATCCCTTCATCGGCATAGTCGCAGTCGGTGATGTCCGCCGGCTGGCTCGGATCGGTGCGGCACAGATAATAGTCGGTGGCGGAGGGATGGGTGTTGCCCGGCCCGCGGAAGACATAGTTGAGGTCCGGCGCGCGGAAGCCGGTGCCATAGGCGCTGCGCAGCATCAGCGCCTTGGTCGGGCGGATCACCGCGCCGAGATTGTAGGTGAACTTGCCGAAGCCGTTGCCGGCAAAGGAATAGCGATCGTATCGGCCGGCCGCGTCGAGCTCGAGGAACGAGAGTGCGGGCAGCCGGACTTCGCCCGCCAGGCCCCAGTGCTGGCGCGTGCCCTTGCCGTCCGAATCGATGAGGCCGACATAATATTGTTTCAGCGCGAGGGGATCGGGCTTGAGATCATAGCCCTGGTTGCCGACCTCGCCGGAGATGGCCAGGCCCACCGGCCCGCCGGGCAGGCGGAACAGCTCGGTAGTGTTCACGGTGGCCGCGACGTTGTTGACCCAGCTTTTCGGGCGGTACACCGAATCCGCCGTGATCGAGCGATATTCGGCCGGGGTCAGCGGCTTGTAGAGCCGGGCCGGATCGGCGTTGAACTGGGCATAACTGCCGCTCGGATCGGTGCCGACCTGCGGGCCGAGGAAGAAGGCGTTGGCCTTGTCGATCACCACTTGCGGGAAGGTGACGCGGGCACTGTATTCGGCGTGGTTGAGGCTGAACTCGTAATTCCAGCTGCGGCCCAGGCTGCCCTTGATGCCGGGCGTGACATTGAAGCTGGTCGACCGGTTCCGGGTCATGCCGACGTCGAAGCCGCCCATTTCCTCGGGCGTGAACTGGCGCGACCAATTGTCGAGCTGCTCGCCGCTGTCGGTGGCGGCGCGCGTCAGGAAATTGGGATTGTAGAACGTCCCTTCCTCATTGCCGTCAGGGGCGACATAGGACCAGTCGAGCACATCGCGGAACAGCTTGAGCGACGAATAGCTGGCCTGGACGTCGAGGAACAGTTCGGCATGGTCGCTCAGCGTGTAGCCGAGCGCGCCGTAGCCGCTCGCCGACTGGCGCTTCGAGATCATCGTGCCATAGGCGACCGATTCGTTGCTGCCGCAGAAATAGCCGTCGCCGCTGATCGTATCGCGGTTGCGGCGCGATGCGTAATAAGTGGTGCCGCCGTTGAGGCCGGACAGCGCGTCGCACGTCGCCTTGCCGGGATTGATGTAATAGAGGCTTTCGTCGGCGCGAAGGAAGGTGCGGCGGGCGAGGGTGGCGCCGACCGGGTTGTCGGCGGTCGAATCCTGGATCTTGCGCTGATATTGCCAGAGCGGGCGCTGATCGAGCAGCTCGACCCCGACCACGCCGTGGAAGCCGCCGGTATCCCAGCCCGTCGTGACGCTCAGCCGATTGGACGAACCGCCGCCATGCTCGGTCGCGCCATAGCGATAGTCGATCCGCGTGCCGTCGGGCTTGGACTTGAGCTGAAAATTCACCACGCCGGAGATCGCGTCCGAACCGTAGATGGCCGAGGCGCTGCCACTCAGCACCTCGACACGCTCGATCAGGCCGACCGGAATGTTCGAGATGTCAGTGAAGTTGCTGTTGCCGTTGAACGGCAGGGGGAAGTCGGCGATGCGGCGGCCGTTGACCAGCACCAGCGTGTGGTTGGGCCCGAGCCCGCGCAAATCGACCTGCTGCGCGCCGGGGGTGAAGTCCGCGCCCGAAAAGCTCTGCTGGCTCTGGGTCTCGCCGCCATTCTGGGTGATCGCGCGGAGCACGTCGGGAACGCTCTGATAGCCGCCGCGCAGGATGTCCTCGGACGTGATCGTCGTGACCGGCGCCGGGCCCTCGCCAGACACGCGCGGGATGCGCGAGCCGAGCACGACGATTTCGCTATCGCTTCTGGCGCCGCTCTCGTCGGCCGTCGGGACGCCCTGGCCGTCCGCCGTCTGCGCCGCCGCGATCCCGGGCAGCGTCGCCAGGCTCGTCCCGGCCAGCGCCAGCGCTGCAAGTTTCATGTACCGCATATCGACCCCCATTTTCGATCTATGACATATTGATATCGACCCTGTTCAAAATGGAATAAGAAAAATGCAATATGCCATCGAGAATCGTACGATTTGAAAAGGACTATGGCGGTGAGGACACTATTCCGGATGCTCTCGACGATGCTCGCCCTGGTTGCGGCCCCTGCCGCCATCGCGGGGCCGGGCCCGACCTACGACTATTACGAGGTGGGTAAGGTCGATGCGCCGACGCCCGGCACCACCGCCGGCGCACTGATGCTGGTGGGCGGCGGCGAGTGGGACTACAGCGCCTTTCGCTGGTTCTTCGAGCGGGCCGGGCACGGCCATATCGTCGTGCTGCGCGCGTCGGGGGCCAACGAGGCCGGCGAGGAGATGTTCGATCGAATCGGCGGCGTCGCCTCGGTCCAGACCATCGTCTTCCACGCGCGCGCCGCCGCCAGCGACCCGAAGGTGCTGCGCATCCTCGCCCATGCCGACGGCATCTTTCTCGCCGGTGGCGACCAGTCCAATTACGTCCGCTATTGGAAGGGCACGCCCGTTGCCGCGGCGCTCGACGCGCATGTCCGCAAGGGGCGCCCGCTCGGCGGCACGAGCGCCGGGCTCGCGATCCTGGGCGGCACGGCCTATGGTGCGATGGATGGCGGCAGCATCGACAGCCCGACTGCGCTCGCCGATCCGGGCGGCAAGGCCGTGACCCTGGTCACCGGCTTCCTCCATTTGCCGCGCATGGCGCATATCGTCACCGACACGCATTTCTCGCGCCGCGACCGGCTCGGCCGGCTCGTCGCCTTCGTTGCCAAGGCGCGGCAGCGCGATCCGCGCGCGGTGGGCCTTGGCGTCGATGAGGGCGCGGCCCTTTGCGTCGAGGCCGACGGCACCGCGAAGCTGCACACGCCGCCGGGCGGTCATGCCTGGCTGGTCGAGCCGCGCGGCGTACCGCGGCTGCGCGCCGGCAAGCCGCTGGAGTGGGATGGCATCCGCATCACCGGCTTCGGCCCCGACGGCGCGATCGACCTCAACAGCCTGAAGATCGCCGGCCCGGCGTTCAGCGGCACCGCGCATGCCACCGGCGGGCGCCTGATCGGCGCTCCGGGTCCGCGATGACGGTGCGGCCGGAGGAAATCGATCCCACGCTCCTCGCGCTGCTGCGCGAGGACGCCCGCCGCAACGTGTCCGAGCTCGCTGCGGCGCTCGGCGTCTCGCGCACGACGATCTACTCCAGCATCGAGCGGCTCGAGCGGCAGGGGACGATCCTCGGCTATACCGTCCGCCTGGGCGAGGATTACGATCGCCGGCTGATCCGCGCGCATGTGATGATCAAGCTCTATCCCAAGGCGACCCAGGCGACGCAGGAACAGCTGATGACGATGCCCGAAGTCGCCGGGCTCTATGCGATCTCGGGCGAATACGACCTGATCGCAATGATCGAGGCGCCGCACGTCAACCGGCTCAACGACCTGCTCGACACGATCGGTGCGATCGACGGAGTCGAGCGTACCACCTCTTCGGTGATCCTGGCGACCAAGCTGCAGCGCTAGCGCTGAGCAGGTTGGAGCGGATCGCTCAGGCCTGCCGCAGCGCGTCGAGGAAGGCGCTGGCCTGGAGCGACAAGGCCTCGGCGCCGCGGTGCAGCCGCGAGGCGACGCCCAGCACCGTCCGCGCGCTTGCCGAGGCGTGATGCGAGGTTTCGCCGATCGCCTCGACATCGTGCTGGATCGCCTCCGTCGCGTCGACGGCCTCGTCCACGTTGAGCGCGATCCGGTGCGTCGCCACCTCCTGCGCGGCGACCGAGCGCTCGACCGCATCGGCGAGCGCGGCCATTGCGGCGATCGCCCGCTCGACTTCGCCATGCCGCGCCGCGACGTCGTCGATCCCCTCGCGAATCTCGCCGACATGTGCGGTGATCCGGGCGGCGGCGATCCCGGTCTGGGTCGACAGCTGTTTCACTTCGTTGGCGACCACGGTGAAGCCGCGCCCCGCCTCGCCGGCGCGCGCCGCCTCGATCGTCGCATTGAGGGCGAGCAGATTCACCTGGCGCGCGATGTCGCTGATCAGCCCGATCACCGAATCGATCGACTGGGCCGAGCGGAGCAGGTCGCGCGTGCGCGCGCTGCCCGATGCGACCAGCGCCGAGACGGCCGCGCTGGCGTGCCGGGCGGCACCGCTATTGTCGACGATGCCGGACAGGGCGCCAGCCAGCTCGCGTCCACGCGCAGCGATCTCGGCGATGTTGTCGCGGGTCTGCGCTGCGGCGGTCGCGACACCGATCGCCCGGTCGCTCAACCCGCTCGCGCGATCGGCTGTGGCGTGCGCGCCGCGCTCGAGTTCGCCGGAAAGCGCTCCCATGTCGCGCGACAGCGCCGCCACCTCGGCCTCGAAGCGTTCGCTGGCCCGCTCGATCCGTGCCGCGCGCTCGACCTGGGCCTTGGCCGCGGCAACCTCGCGTTCGGCAGCGAGATGCACGAGCCGGCGATTGTTCACCGTGGCGTATAGCCGGCCGCCGCGGGTGACGATCATCCCCTCGGCCCCGCCGGCGTTACGATAGAGTGCCAAGAGCGCGCCGAGGTCTTCCGTCATCTCGCCGGCGGGGCAGGGGCGCACATGGCGGGCCACGGCGCTGCCGTAAGAGGGATTGCGCAGCAGCGCGTGGCCGAAGGGATTGAGCAGCAGCCGCCGCACGTCCTTTTCGAACACCGCGCCGAGCGGCCGGCCGGCTTCGTCGACCACCGCGATCAGCCGCAATTCGGGATCCGCACCGAACAGCTCGGCGGCGCGCCACATCGTATCCTGCGGCGTCAGCGACGGCGGATCGAGCTCGCGCTCGGTGAGCCAGGAGAGGCCGGGACGGGGCGAGTGATCGGCGAGGAACATCGCCGCCTCGCTACCGGCTCGCTGGTAAATGCCGGCTTAGCCGGAAGTTACACTCTCGAGACAATGGCGCTTTTTCGCACTTGCGAAACGACCGCGCCGCCGCGTAGAGGCCGCCGCGTGATAGGTTCCCCTGCAAGGGGGTGAAAAGGGAACTCGGTGCAAGGCCGAGGCTGCCCCCGCAACTGTTACCGGCGAGCAGCCGTGCCACATGCCACTGGGGCTTCCCGGGAAGGCGGCGCGGCGGCGATGACCCGGGAGCCAGGAGACCTGCCTGTCGCAGTCGATTCCTTTGCGCGGGCGGGGTGTACCGGGCGAACGGGGAGAGAAATCCCCGCGTGAGCGACACCGGAACCCGGGCCGCTCTCGCCATCACCATGGCGGATGGCCTCAGAACGAGGTGTCATGCCGTGAAGACTGTCCATTCACTCCTGCTCGCCAGCGCCGCCTTGCTCGCGCCGATCGCCGCCCATGCGCAGGATTCCACTGCCGGTGACGACGAGATCGTCGTGGTCGCGAGCGGCGTTCCCCAGCAAGCCGACCACACCGGCCGCGCCGTCACCGTGCTCGATCGCGCCACGATCGAGACGCGCCAGACCGTGTCGCTGAGCGACCTGCTTGCCACCACGCCCGGCGTCGGCGTCACCCGCAATGGCGGTCCCGGCTCGCTCACCGCGGTGCGCATCCGCGGCGCCGAGGATGCGCAGACGCTGGTGCTGATCGACGGCGTGCGCGCCAACGATCCCTCCTCGCCGGGCGGCGCCTTCGATTTCGGCAATTTGCTCGCCGGCTCGATCGAGCGTGTCGAAGTGCTGCGCGGCGCCAATTCGGTGGTGTGGGGCAGCCAGGCGATCGGCGGCGTGGTGAATATCGTCACCCAGGCCCCAGTCGACGGCATCGCGGCGCGCGCCAACGCCGAAGTTGGCTATGCCGATCAGGTCTCGGCCAATGCCGCGATCGCGGCGGGCAACGATCGCCTCCAGGGCGCGATCACCGGCGGCTATTTCCGCACCGATGGTGTCTCGCAGGCCGCCGTCGGCACCGAGGCGGACGGCTATCGCCAGTACAATGCCAGCGGCCGGCTCAAGGCCGAATTCGCGCCCGGCTTCGGCATCGATCTGCGCGGCTATTATGCCGATTCGCGCGTCGATCTCGATGGCTATCCGGCGCCGAACTACAGCTTCGCCGACACCGCCGAATATTCCAAGACACAGGAGCTCTATGGCTATGCCGGCCTGTTCGCGAATGTTGGCCCGGTGAAGAACCGGCTGGGCTTCTCGATCGCCGACATCAATCGCGACAATTACGATCCGGCCGCGGGCGGCACCGGCCCGGCCTATCTCTATCGCGGCCGCAGCGAGCGTTACGAATATCGCGGCGACGCCGTGCTCGCCGAGCCGATCCGGCTGACCTTCGGCGCCGAGCAGGAGAATCTGCGCTTCTATGACGGGCAGCAGACGTATCGTGCCGACACCACCAGCTTCTATGGCCAGGCGATCCTCACGCCGATCGAGCCGGTGACGATCAGCGCCGGCGTGCGCGACGACGATCATAGCCGGTTCGGCGATCATGTCAGCTGGGGCGCCAGCGTCGCGCTGCGCCCGCAGCCGAGCACGCTGGTCCGCGCGAGCTATAATGAAGGCTTCAAGGCGCCGACGCTCTACCAGCTCTTCGCGCCCTTCTACGGTACCGACGATCTCGATCCCGAGACCGCGAAGAGCTGGGACGTCGGCGTCGAGCAATCGGCGCTGGACGGCGCGGTCAAGCTCGGGGCAACCTGGTTCCATCGCGACACGCGCAACCAGATCGATTTCGACATGGTGAGCTTCACCTATGCCAATATCGCCCGCACCCGCGCCCAGGGCGTCGAGCTCGAGCTCGCGCTGCGCCCGGTCGCCGCGTTCAGCGTCACCGCCAATTACACCTATACCGATACCGAGAACCGCTCCGCCGGCTTCGAGGGTAAGGACCTCGCCCGCCGCCCGCGCGATGCGGCGAGCGTGTCGGCCGACTATCGATTCCCCTTCGGCCTCTCGATCGGCGGCACGGTGACGATGATCGGCGACAGCTTCAACGACGCCGGCAATGCCAGCCGGATCGACGGCTTCGCGATCGGCAGCATCCGCGCGGAGATGCCGATCGGCGACAAGTTCGCCGTCTATGGCCGGATCGAGAATGTCTCGGACGAGAAGTATCAGGTCGTCTCGGGCTATGGCACCTATGGCCGCGCCGCCTATGCCGGCGTCCGGATGAAGCTCAACTGATGCGCCTTCCGTTCGCCCTGAACGGAACCAACGCGAAAAGCGCCGCGCTGCTCGCCTGCCTGATGGCGGCGGGTTGCGCGGCGCCGTCGCCGCGGGGCGGGGGCGGGGGCGGGATCGTCTCGACCAACCCTTGCGCCGATGCGATGCTGGTCGAGCTGGTGCCGCCCCAGCGGATCGCGGCGATCAGCCATTATTCTCAGGATCCCGCCGCCACTTCGATCCCGCTCGATCTCGCCCGCCGCTTCCGCGCCACCCGCGGCACGGCGGAGGAAGTGGTCGCGATGCGGCCCGATCTGGTGATCGCGAGCAGCTTTACCGCGCCTTCCACGCGCGAAGCCTATGCCCGGGCGGGGCTGCGCACCCTCTATCTCGATTCGCCGGTGACGATCGCTGCGAGCGAGGCGCAAGTGACCGAGCTTGCCGCCGCGATCGGCGCCGAGGCGCAGGGCAGGGCGATGAACCGGCGGATCGAGCGTGCGGTGGCCGCGGCCAGCTTTTCCGGCTCTCCGATTCCGGCGCTGGTCTGGATCGGCGGCAACATGGCCTCGGGCGCCGGCAATCTGCTCGACGAGATGCTGCGCCGCGCCGGCTTTTCGAACCAGGCCGCGCATTACGGCCTTCAGTTCACCGGCACGCTGCCGGCCGAGCGCGTGATCGTCGATCCCCCGCGGGTGATGCTGGTGCCGGATACCGATGGCCGCGATGCGGCGAGCCGAGCGGCCCAGCTACGCAGCCGCGCGCTTGCCCATGCCAATGTGATGCAGGTGCGTTTTCCGCGGGAGCTGATCAATTGCGGGGGACCGGTGATTGCCCGGGCGATGACGCGCCTCGCCGAGGTGCGGCGTGGGGTGGGGCGGTGAACCTGCGTCACCCTCACCCTTCCGCCGCCTGCGGCGGCTCCCTCCCTCTCCCAATGGGAGAGGGATTGTCTCCCGCTCCCCTTGGGAGCGGGAAGGGGCCCGCGAGGCGAAGCCGAGTGAGAAGGGTGAGGGTGTACCAATGAAACGCATCCCCCTCCTCCTCGCCCTGACCTTGCTCGTCGCCCTCCTCTTCCTCGGCTCGCTCGCCGCCGGAAAAATCTGGGTGCCCTTTTCCGCCTGGTTCACCCAGGATCCGCGCTGGTGGATCGTCGTCGAGCTGCGCCTGCCGCGCGCGATCCTGGGCCTCGCGATCGGCGCGGCGCTGGGCCTCACCGGCGCGGTGCTCCAGGGCTATCTGCGCAATCCGCTCGCCGATCCCTCGGTCGTCGGCGTCGCCTCGAGCGCAGCGCTCGGCGCCGTCGCCGCGATCGTGCTGCTTGCCGCGAGCGCGCCGCTGGTGATCTTCGGCAGTGCGATGGTCGCGGCCGCCGGGGCGATGCTCCTGCTCGTCCTGCTGGCCTGGCGGGCGGAGGGGGCGGTCACCTTCATCCTCGCCGGAACCGTGCTCGCCAGCCTCACTGGCGCGCTCACTGCCTTCCTGATCTCGATCGCGCCCAATCCCTATGCCACGGCCGAGATCATCGACTGGATCATGGGCTCGCTCACCGATCGCAGCTTCGCCGAAGCCTGGCTCGCGGTGCCCTGCATCGCCGCCGGATCGGCATTGCTCCTGCTCACCGGCCGCGCGCTCGATGCGCTGACGCTGGGGGAGGAGGCCGCGCGCTCGCTCGGCATCCGGCTCCACCGCACCCAGGCGCTGGTCGTGCTCGGCGCGGGGCTCGCGGTGGGCGCGAGCGTCGCGGTGACCGGCGTGGTGGGCTTCGTCGGGCTGATCGTCCCGCACCTGCTCCGCCCGCTCGTCGGTGCCCGGCCCTCGGCGCTGCTGCTCCCCAGCGCGCTCGGTGGCGCCGCGCTCGTCCTCGCCGCCGACAGTTTGGTCCGCCTCGCTCCCGGCGCCTCGGAAATCCGACTGGGCGTTGCGATGGCGCTGATCGGCACACCCTTCTTCCTCGCACTTCTCCTCAAGCTCCGGCGGTCGGCATGGATCTGAGCATCGACGATCTCGCCGTCAGCTTGGGCGGGCGCCGTGTCCTTCACGGCATCACGGCGCTGCTGCGGCCGGGCCGGGTGACGGCGATCCTCGGCGCCAACGGATCGGGCAAATCGACTCTGGTCCGCGCGCTCGCCGGGCTGGCTGAGCCGGACGCCGGCCAGGTGCGGTTCGGCGGCCGGCTGATCGGCCGCTACGAGCCGCGTGAGCGCGCCCGGGCGATCGGCTATCTGCCGCAGGACGCCGCGGTGCATTGGAACATCGCGGTCGAGAGCCTGGTCGCGCTTGGCCGCCTGCCGCACCGGGCGCCTTTTGCCGGCACGTCGCCCGAGGATTATGACGCGATCGCCGAAGCAATGGCGGCGACGGACACCGCCGCCTTTGCCGGCCGCCTCGTCGGCGAACTGTCGGGCGGCGAACGCGCGCGGGTGCTGCTCGCGCGGGTACTTGCCGGCCGCCCGCAATGGCTGCTCGCCGACGAGCCGCTCGCCGCGCTCGATCCCGTCCACCAGCTCGCCCTGCTCGAGTCGCTGCGCGGGCTGGCCGGGCAGGGCATGGGCGTGGCGATCGTTCTCCACGATCTCGTCCAGGCCGCCCGCGCTGCCGACGACGTGCTGCTGCTCCGCGAAGGCCGCCTGGTCGCCTTCGCCCCGTCCGCCGAGGCGCTCGCGCACCAGCCGCTGCGCGAGGCGTTCGGCGTCGAAGTGATGCTGGTGCCGGACGATCAGGGCCGGCTGCTGCCGGTTCCAACCGGGCGGTCGATCCGCGAGGCGCTTTGAGCCGAGGCGTTCAGGAGATCGTACGGCCCAGTCCCACCAGCCAATCGGAGACGGCCTGGATCCGCGGCGTGGCCTGATCGTCCTTGTGGGTCACGAGCCAGAAACGGCGGTGCAGCGCGACGGTCTCGCCCAATACCGGCTTCAGCCGCGGATCGCCCGCGGCCATGAAGTCCGGCAGGATGCCGATGCCCACGCCCGAAGCGACGAGCCCGTGCTGGACGTTGATGCTGGTGCTGCGCAGCTGCCCGGCAAGCTCGGATTCGATTTCGGAGAGATAGTCGAGCTCGGGTGCATGGACATGCTCGGGCACATAGCCGACGAGCACGTGTTCGGAGAGGCTGGCCGGAGCCGTGGGGGTGCCGTGCCGGTCGAGATAGTCGGCCGTGGCATAGAGGCGCAAGCGATAGCGGGCGAGCATCGTCGCCCGCAGCCGCGCGCTGCGGGGATGGGCGAGCATCACCGCGACATCGGCCTCGCGCTTCGAGGGATTGAGGAAACCCGAGGCCGTGATCAGATCGAGCCGGATGCCGGGATGGGCGGCCTGGAAGCCGGGCATCGCTGGCGCGAGGATGCGGGTGGCGAGCCCCTCGGCAACGCTCAGCCGGACATGGCCTGAAATCCCGCCAGGGCCGGGGCCCGTCGTGGCGGCGGTCGTCGCGGCCTCGATCGCTTCGGCATGGGCGAGCAGTTCGCGCCCTTCCTCGGTCAGCCGGCGCTCGTTGCCGGCCGTCTCGAACAGTGGCCGGTCGAGCTGTGCGCCGAGGCGCGCCAGCCGGCGGTTGACCGTGGTCGCGTCGATCCCGAGCATCCGCGCGGCGACGGCGATCCGCTTCGCACGCGCGACCGCCAGGAAGACGCGGAGATCGTCCCAATTGAGCATCGCTTCGCCCTTTGCTGCATAATTGCAGCATGTCGAGGCGTTTTAATCGACTTGCATGCAGAATTGTCGAGTGGGATAGCGGCCGCAAAGCGACAAGCGAGAGGATTTCATGCGGATCATCGATCATTTCATCGCCGGCCATTCAGGCGGCGCGGGTGCCCGCGAGAGCGATGTGTTCGACCCGAACACCGGCCAAGTCCAGGCGCAGGTCCGTCTCGGCGGCCAGGCCGAGCTCGATGCCGCGGTCGCCGCCGCGCTCGCCGTCCAACCGGGCTGGGCCGCGACCAATCCGCAGCGCCGCGCCCGCGTCATGTTCCGCTTCAAGGAACTGGTCGAGGCGAACATGGACGCGCTCGCCCATCTCCTCTCCTCCGAACATGGCAAGGTGATCGCCGACGCCAAGGGCGACATCCAGCGCGGGCTCGAAGTGATCGAGTTCGCCTGCGGCATCCCGCACGTCCTCAAGGGCGAATATACCCAGGGCGCCGGCCCCGGCATCGACGTCTACTCCATGCGCCAGCCGCTCGGCATCGGCGCGGGGATCACGCCGTTCAACTTCCCGGCGATGATCCCGATGTGGATGTTCGGCGTAGCGATCGCCTGCGGCAATGCCTTCATCCTCAAGCCCAGCGAGCGCGATCCCAGCGTGCCGCTGCGCCTCGCAGAGCTGATGCGCGAGGCCGGCGCGCCCGAAGGCCTTCTCCAGGTCGTGCATGGCGACAAGGAGATGGTCGATGCGATCCTCGATCATCCGGCGATCTCTGCGGTGAGCTTCGTCGGCTCGTCGGACATCGCGCATTATGTCTATCGCCGCGGCGTTGAGGCCGGAAAGCGCGTCCAGGCGATGGGCGGGGCGAAGAACCATGGCATCGTCATGCCCGATGCCGACCTCGACCAGGTCGTTGCCGATCTCACCGGGGCCGCGTTCGGCTCTGCAGGCGAGCGTTGCATGGCGTTGCCGATCGTCGTGCCGGTTGGCGACAGTACCGCCGACGCGCTGCGCGAGAAGCTGCTGCCGGCGATCGAAAAGCTGCGCGTCGGCGTCTCGACCGATGCCGAGGCGCATTACGGGCCGGTGGTCAATGCCGCGCACAAGCAGCGGGTCGAGAACTGGATCCAGACCGGCGTTGATGAAGGCGCCGAACTGGTGGTCGACGGCCGCGGCTTCCAGCTCCAGGGCCACGAGCAAGGCTTCTTCATCGGGCCGAGCCTGTTCGACCGCGTCACGCCGCAGATGAAGTCTTACCAGGAGGAGATTTTCGGCCCCGTCCTCCAGATCGTCCGCGCCCCCGATTTCGAGACGGCGCTGCGCCTGCCCAGCGAGCACCAGTACGGCAACGGCGTCGCCATCTTCACCCGCAACGGCCATGCCGCGCGCGAATTCGCCGCGCGCGTCAATGTCGGCATGGTCGGCATCAACGTGCCGATCCCGGTGCCGGTCGCCTATCACACCTTTGGCGGCTGGAAGCGCTCGGCCTTCGGCGATACCAACCAGCATGGGATGGAAGGCGTGAAGTTCTGGACCAAGGTCAAGACCGTCACGCAGCGCTGGCCCGATGGCGGCGCGAGCGGCGACAGCGCCTTCGTCATCCCGACGATGGGCTGAAGCGGCCGCTTGTGTCGCAGGCCCCGATTCACCTAGCGTCCTCGCTCAGGCGGGGATGACGATGGGAGAGATTTGGATGCGCCGGTTGCTGCTCGCCATTGCCGCGCTGGTGCTCGCGCCAGCCGTCGCAGCGGCCCAGACCGCGCCCGCCAAGCGCATCGCCCTGACCTTCGACGACGTGCCGCGTCGCCCCGGCGCGTTTCTGAGCCAGGACGAGCGCACGCGCCGGCTGATCGCGGTGCTGCGCTCGCGGGGCGTCAGCCAGGTCGCGCTGTTCGTCAATCCCGGCGAGATCGCCGAGGGCGAAGCGGGTCGCGCGGCGCGTCGTCGGATCGCGGCCTATGTCGCCGCCGGCAACGTCCTCGCCAATCACACCGAGCATCACTTGGGGCTTTCGAAGGTCGGTGCCGAAGCGTTCCTCGCCGATGTCGATGCGGCGCAGGCCTGGCTGGTGCGCCAGCCCAACCACCGCAACTGGACGCGCTTTCCCTTTCTCGACGAAGGTGGGCGGGACAAGGCGAGGCGCGACGCGGCGCGCGCCGGGCTCGCCGCGCGGCACCTGCAGAACGGCTACGTCACCGCCGAGGCGTCCGACTGGAACATGGAGGCGCTGGCACTCGCCGCGGTCCAGGCCGGCAAGACGATCGACATGGCGGCGTTCCGCGACCTTTATGTCGAAAGCCATGTCCAGGCGGCCGATTTCGCCGACGCGCTGGCGGTGAAGACGATCGGCCGCTCGCCCGCGCACGTCATGCTGCTCCACGAGACGGACATCGCCGCCCTGTTCATCGGCGACCTGATCGACGCGCTGCACCGGGACGGCTGGGAGATCATCACGTCCGACCAGGCCTATGCCGATCCTATCCGCGACGCGCGGCCCGACGTGCCCTTCACCAACGGCACGCTGATCGAGCAGATGGCCTGGGAGAAGAAGATCCCGCCGCCGCGCTATTACGAGCGCAACGACCTCAAGATCGCCAACCCGCTCTTCGCCGAACGCGTGCTGCACGAGAAGGCGGCGCCGTGACGGGCGCGTCGCTCCCGTTCCCCGGCGAAGGCCGGGGCCCAGTTTCGGGCTGGACGAAGAATCTGTCCGACGCCTCGAAGGGCATCGCAGCCAAGGCCTGTTCTTCGGCGGGGAAGATGGTGGCCATCCAAATGGGATGGGGGCCGCCGCCCTTTTGCGTTGATTGTCACCCCGGACTTGTTCCGGGGTCTACCGGGAGGCGGGCGATGGGCAAGAGGCGGGGGTTCAGCCGGTGGGGCTTCGTGGACCCCGGAACAAGTCCGGGGTGACGGCGGGATTAGACGCAGAAGACCCCCGAATTCGATCCGCTTAGTCCATCCTCCAGGATATTGCCGAATGACTCAGTTCGACCTGACCGACGACCAGCTCGCCATCCAGGAGATGGCGCGCAAGTTCACCGCCGATGCGATCACGCCCTTCGCGGCGGAATGGGACGAGAAGCATGTCTTCCCGCGCGACACGATCCGCGCCGCGGCCGAGCTGGGATTTGCGGCGATCTATGTCTCGGAAGGAAGCGGCGGCATCGGGCTCGGCCGGCTCGAGGCGGCGCTGATCATGGAGGCGATGGCCTACGGTTGCCCGTCCACCAGCGCGTTCATTTCGATCCACAACATGGCCGCCTGGATGATCGACCGGTTCGGCAGCCAGCAACTCAAGGACAAATACCTGCCCAGCCTGGTGACCATGGACCGGATGGCGAGCTATTGCCTTACCGAGCCCGGCTCAGGATCCGACGCGGCGGCGCTCAAGACGCGCGCGGTGCTGGACGGCGATCATTATGTCGTCAGCGGATCGAAGCAGTTCATCTCGGGTGCGGGCGAGAACGAGCTGTACGTCACGATGGTCCGCACCGGCGAGGACGGCCCCAAGGGCATCTCCTGTCTCGTGATCGAAAAGGACATGCCGGGCGTCTCGTTCGGCGCCAATGAGCGCAAACTCGGCTGGCATTCGCAGCCGACGCGGCAAGTGACGTTCGAGGACGTGCGCGTGCCGGTCGAGAACCGCGTCGGCGGGGAGGGCGAGGGCTTCCGCTTCGCGATGATGGGGCTCGATGGCGGCCGGCTGAACATCGGCGCCTGCTCGCTGGGCGGCGCGCAGCGCTGCCTCGACGAGGCGGTGCGCTACACCAAGGAACGCCAGCAGTTCGGTCAGCCGATCGCCGATTTCCAGAACACCCAGTTCACATTGGCCGACATGGCGACTGAGTTGGAAGCGGCCCGCGCGCTCCTCTATCTCGCCGCCGCCAAGGTGACTGCCGATGCGCCCGACAAGACCCGCTTCGCCGCGATGGCCAAGCGCTTCGCCACCGACACCGGCAGCTCGGTGGTCGACCGCGCGCTTCAGCTCCATGGCGGCTATGGCTATCTGATGGACTATCCGATCGAGCGCTTCTGGCGCGACCTGCGCGTCCATTCGATCCTGGAGGGCACCAATCAGGTGATGCGGATGATCGTCGGCCGCGATCTGGTGCGGCAATGAGGGGCTACGAGGATTCCGCACCCACGCGATCTTCCATGACCTATAGAAAAGATAGAAGCCCGGATTGCGATATCCGCCGTTGCGGCAGTGCTTTCGAGAAGGTCCGATGACGAACGAAGTATTGATCGACGTCGAAGGCAAGGTCGGCCGGATTCGGCTCAATCGGCCCAAGGCGCTTCACGCCCTGAACGAACCGATGTGCGCGGCGATGCTCGAGACGCTGGCGGCATGGCGCAGCGATCCGGCCGTGGAGACGGTGATCGTCGATCATGCCGAGGGCCGCGGCTTCTGCGCAGGGGGTGACATCCGGATGATCGCCAAGAGCGGGGCCGGCGACGGAGCGGCGGCGCGCGCCTTCTTCCGGGTCGAATATCAGCTCAATCATGCGCTGTTCACTTATCCCAAGCCGGTGGTCGCCTTCATGGACGGGATCACCATGGGCGGCGGGGTCGGCATCTCGGCGCCGGCGCGTTACCGTGTCGCGACCGATCACACCCGCTTCGCCATGCCCGAGACCGCGATCGGCCTCTTTCCCGACGTCGGTGGCGGCTGGTATCTCGCGCGCCTGCCCGGAAGGTTGGGGGAGTTCGTCGCCCTCACCGGAGCGCGGCTCGACGGGCCCGAATGCGTCGCGCTAGGCATCGCCACCCATTATCTGCCTTCGCAGCGCCTGGACGAGGTCAAACACCAGATCGTCGCCAACGCCGGCGGTGTCGGCGAGCTGCTCAACAAATTTGCGCTGCCGGTGCCGGAAGCGAAGATCCTTCGGCACCGCGAGGAGATCGACCAGCTGTTCGGTCCAGAGACATTGGAAGGGATCTTCAAGGCGCTGGAGGCCGAGGGCAGCTTCTGGGCGCTTGCTCAAGCCAAGAGCCTGCACGGCAAATCGCCGCAATCGATGAAGGTCTCGCTTCGCCTGGTCCGCGAGGGCCGCAAGATCGCGACCTTCGAGGACGAGATGCGCCGCGAATTCGCGATCGCCAGCCGGATCGTCCACACGCACGACTTCATTGAAGGTGTCCGTGCCGTGATCATCGACAAGGACAACGCGCCACATTGGAACCCGGCAACGCCGGAGGGCGTCACCCCGCAAATGGTCAATGCGCTATTTGCGGCACTGCCCGAGGGCGAGGAGTGGAATCCTTGAGGGGCGGTGGTTACCGCGCTGGATGAGGCGCGGGAGCGCGGGTCACCAAGGGAGAATTTGATGTCGGAATACCACAGCATCCTCGTCGAGCAGCGCGGTGCCGTCACGCTGGTGACGCTCAACCGGCCCCAGGCGCTCAATGCACTCAACAGCCAGGTGCTGTCGGAACTGCTCGATGCGATGAAGGCATTCGATGCCGATCCCGCGCAGGGCTGCGCGGTGATCACCGGCAGCGAAAAGGCCTTCGCCGCCGGGGCCGACATCAAGGAGATGCAGGCGCAGGGTTTCGCCGACATGTACGGCCATGATTTCTTCGCCGGCTGGGACGCGTTCACCCGCACCCGCAAGCCGATCATCGCCGCAGTGGCCGGCTATGCGCTGGGCGGTGGCTGCGAGCTGGCGATGATGTGCGACTTCATCCTGGCGGCGGACAGCGCCAAGTTCGGGCAGCCCGAGATCAAGCTCGCGGTGTCGCCCGGCATGGGCGGATCGCAGCGGCTCACCCGCGCGGTCGGCAAGGCCAAGGCGATGGAGATGTGCCTCACCGGCCGGATGATGGACGCCGCCGAGGCCGAGCGCGCCGGGCTGGTCAGCCGCGTCGTGCCGGCGGCCGAGCTGATCGAGGAGGCGCTGAACACCGCCGCGACGATCGCGTCGATGGCGCCGCTGGCGGTGAAGGCCAACAAGGAAATGGTCAACGCCGCCTATGAGACGACGCTGGCGCAAGGCGTGGCCTTCGAGCGCCGCCTGTTCCATGCGCTGTTCGGCACCGCCGACCAGAAGGAAGGCATGGCGGCGTTCGTCGAGAAGCGCCCGGGAAGCTGGACGGGGAAGTGACTCTTACTCCCCCTCCCGCTTGCGGGAGGGGAGAGAAGCAAGTATGGCACGCATCGCATTCATCGGCCTGGGAAACATGGGCGGCGGCATGGCGGCGAACCTGGCCAAGGCGGGGCACGACGTGCGCGCATATGACCTGAGCCAGGCTGCGCTCGATCGGGCCAAGGCGGCCGGATGCCTGCCCGTGGCCAGCGCGGCGGAGGCGGTGGATGGCGCCGAGGCGATCGTGACGATGCTGCCCGCGGGCAAGCATGTCGAGGAGATCTACGACGCGGTGCTGCTCGATCATGCCGATGCCGGCGCGATCCTGATCGATTGCTCGACGATCGACGTCGCCACGGCTCGCCGGGTGGGCGAGGCGGCGACCGGGCGCGGGCTGATGGCGGTCGATGCGCCGGTTTCGGGTGGGATCGCCGCGGCCAATGCCGGCACGCTCACCTTCATGGTCGGTGGCACCGAGGAGGCGTTCGGCCGCGCCGAGCCCTTCCTGGCGGACATGGGCAAGGCGGTGATCCATGCCGGCGCGAGCGGGGCGGGGCAGGCAGCCAAAATCTGCAACAACATGATCCTCGGCGCGACGATGATCGCGACCTGCGAGGCGTTCGCGCTGGCCGACAAGCTAGGCCTCGACGCGCAGCGCTTCTACGACATCGCCTCGGTCAGTTCGGGGCAGAGCTGGTCGATGACCAGCTATTGCCCGGTGCCGGGCGTCGGGCCCGAAAGCCCAGCCGACCGCGATTACCAGGGCGGCTTCGCGGCGCCGCTGATGCTCAAGGACCTTAAGCTCGCGATGGAAGCCGCGGCGAGCGTGGGTGCGAAGACGCCGATGGGCGAGCGGGCGGAGCAGCTCTACCAGGCCTTCGTCGATGGCGAAGGCGCGGGGCTGGATTTTTCGGGAATCATCAAGACGCTGCGCTAAAAATTCCTCCCCGGCACGGGGGGGACCGCCGCCGGAGGCGGTGGTGGAGGGGGCCCGCTCACCGTGCAGGTCGGCCTTCGTGGAAGGCGGGCCCCCTCCACCAAGCCGCTACGCGCCTTGGTCCCCCTCCCCGTGCCGGGGAGGAATTTTAACGCCTGCGCGCGCATAGCCCGTTCATGCGCTTGCCGATCCTCGCCGCCGCCGCCCTTGTCGCCGCTCCTGCCGCCGAGTCCCAGCAGCGTGGCCCCTTCACCATCGCGGAGACCGGGCAAGGCTTCGCTCATCTCGACGATGCGGTGAACGCCGTGCGCGACGGCACTGCGACGATCCTGATCGCGCCGGGCACCTATCGCGAATGCACGGTGCAGACCGGCGGGCGGATCACCTTCAAGGCGGTCGAGCCCGGCACCGCGATCTTCGAGCGCACGGCCTGCGAGGGCAAGGCCGCCTTCGTGCTGCGTGGGCGCGGATCGGCGGTGGACGGGATCGTCTTCCGCAACTTCGCGGTGGACGACGGCAACGGCGCCGGCATCCGCATCGAGATGGGCGACCTCACCGTGACCAATTCCATGTTCCTCGACAGCCAGGAAGGCATTTTGGGCGGTGGGCACGAGACGGTGCGCCGGATCACCATCGATCATTCGACCTTTGCCGGGCTCGGCCAGTGCGAGACCGAGAATTGCAGCCATGCGATCTATCTCGCGGTCGATGGCGATGTGGTGATCACGAATTCGCGCTTCGAGCGCGGCACCGGCGGCCATTACCTCAAGCTGCGCGCGCGCCGGGTGACGATCACCGGCAACAGCTTCGACGACAGCCGCGGCAACAAGACCAATTACATGATCGACCTGAGCGAAGGCGGCACCGGCGCGATCACCGGCAACACCTTCGTCCAGGGGCCGCGCAAGGAGAATAGTTCGGGGCTGATCGTGGTGGCGGCGGAGGGGCGAACCTATCCGAGCACCGGCCTGCGGATCGAGGGCAATACCGCGACGCTGGCGCCGGGCGCGCCGCCGAACCCGGCCTTCGTCGCGGACTTCACGGGGCAGGTGGGGCCGATCGGGCGCAACGAACTGGGGCCGGGAATCCGGATTTTCGAAAGGCGGCGGTAGAGATAGACTCACGCTCCCTTTGGGAGCGGGAAGGGGCCCGCGAGGCGAAGCCGAGTGGGAAGGGTGAGGGTGGTATTACCAACCACCCTCGCCCTTCCGCCGCTTCGCGGCTCCCTCCCTCTCCCGACGGGAGAGGGATTCAGCTTACTTGCACGTATCCCCAACCCCCGCGTCGAGATCGAGGCAGCGGCCGTCGATCTGCACCGGCACGGGCACATGGATCAGCGCCGCCAGCGTTGGGGCGATGTCCACCGTTTCTACCGACATCGGCTGTTCGAAGCCGGTCATGCCCTTGCGCCAGAACAGGATCGGCACGCGGCGATCATAGTCCCAGATGCTGCCATGGGTGGCGACCGAGGTGCCGAGCGGGCTGGGGATCGGCGTGACCCGCGGTTTCAGCGCGATGACGAAGTCGCCCGAATGCTCGGGGTTGTACGAGGCGGCGGCGCGCTCGAGCAGCGACCAGGTTTCCGGCGGCGTATTCGGCACGCGCGTGGCGGCGATCTGGGCGCGCGTGAACACGGCCTGGACCTGGGGGTGTGCCGAATAGCGCTTCACCGCCTCGGCGATCACCGCGGCGCGCTGGGCCTTGGTGAGCTTTGGATCGACATAGACGTCGCCGGCGGCACTCCCCCAGAGCAGCTGGCCGGTCAGGCCCATCTGCGCGGCAATCGCCTTGCCCATGGCCGCCGGGGCCAGCGCCGCATCGCTGCGTGCGGCGGTCGGCGCACCCTGTTCGCGGGCACGTTCGGACAGGTCGAGTCCGCCATGGTCGGCGGTGAGCGCCACTGCATAATCGACGCCGGTCTTGTCGAGCACCGCGAAGAGCTTGCCGAGATACTGGTCGAGCGAAAGCAGCTGCAGACACATTTCGCTGCCCTGGGTGCCGAAGATGTGGCCGACATAGTCGGTCGCCGAGGCGCCGATCACGAGCAGGTCGGTGTCTGCGCCCTGGCCGAGCTTCATGTCGGTCGCGAGGCCGGCGGCGGTGGCGAGGATCGATTCGTCGAATTCGGGCGAGGCGCGGAACGCCTTGGCATCGCCCGCGGCCCGCGCGAAACGGCCGTCACCGACCGTCTTGCCGCCGCCGAGCGGGATCGCCCGGCTCTTCGGAGCACAGGGACCGAGATCGAGCGGATCGCGTGCTTCGCCTAGCCGGGTCGCGATATTGGCATTCATCTGCGCGACCATCGGCGGCATCGCGCGGCCGGCATAGCTGGTGAAGCCGGACTTGCCGTCCCACCACCAGATTTCGTCGGTCTTGTGGCCGCCCATCATCACCGCCGAACGGTCCTTGCCCGAGACGACGACGACGCGGCTCTTGGGATCGGCGAGCTTCATCCACTCGCCGAGCGTCGGCACTTTCAGGTGCTTGTCTGAGACGGTGTAATTGTCCGAATTGCTGCCGGGCACCGCCTCGTCCTCGGCGCAATAGACCTTCTTGTCCGCGCGGGCGGTGGCGAAGTCGGTCCAGTCGTTGGCGATGATCCCGGTGCGGGCGGGGCGGGCGCCGGTGAGGATCGTCGAATGGCCGGGGCAGGTCTCGGTCGCGGCATGGCTCTGATAGCCGGACGGGAATACCGCTCCGCCGAGCAGGCGGGTGAAGCCGCCGGTGAACCAGTTGCGATATTCGGCGAACAGATCGGCCGAGAATTGATCGACCGAGATCACCACCAGAAGCGACGGCGTCTTGGCCGGGGCGGAGGCGGGGGCCGGGACGGGCGCTGCGGCAGGCGCCGTAGTTTGGGCCGCGAGCGGCGTGGCGGCGAGCAGCGCGGCGGCGGCTGCGAGCGGACGGAACGACTTCATGCTTGGGCCACCTCCGGCGTGTTCAAATCCAGCCGGGCTGCTATTGGGGCAACGGCTCTTCCACGGCAAGGTCGCTCCATGGCGCTGCTTCGTTTCGGATTGATGGCGGTGTTGCTCTGCCTGTTCGCTTTTCCCGCGGCGGCGCAGGCCCCGGGGGCGGAGCATGTCCGCATCACCCTGGTCGCTGAGACCGAGCACCCGGCGCCGGGCAGCGAAGTCACCCTCGCGCTCGCCTCGGTGCCCGAGAAAGGCTGGCACGCCTATTGGCTCAATCCCGGCGACGCCGGCCTGCCGGCCAAGGCCGAATGGAGCCTGCCCGCCGGTGCGAGCGTCGGCGCGCTGCGCTATCCGGTGCCCGGACGGCTGCTGATCGCCGGGCTGATGAACTATGTCTATGAGGCGCCCTTCGCGCCGCTGGCGACGCTCAAGCTGCCGGCCGACGCGAACGGCGCGCTGCCGATCGCCGTCCAGCTGCGCTACCTTGTCTGCAGCGATACGATCTGCGTGCCGGGCAAGGCCGATCTGTCGATCACGCTCCAGACCGGAGACGGCGCGATCCCGGCCGATCGCCGCGCCCAGTTCGACGCATGGCGCGCCGCGCTGCCGCGCCCGCTCGGCGCCGAGGGGCGCTACCAGCTGACCGACAGGGCGCTCCGCCTCGCCGTGCCTTTCCCGGCGGCGGCGAAGGGCGAGGGCGACGCCTATTTCTATCCCGCCACCCAGGGCGTGTTCGATTATGCCGCCCCGCAAAGGGCGGTGCGCGACGGCGATCGGGTGGTGATCGAGACCGGCGGAAAGGCCGCGGCAGGGCCGATCGAGGGCATTCTCGCCTTCGGCCGCGAAGGCTATTGGCTGCGGGCGGTTCCGGGCAGCGTGCCCCCGGCGGCAAAGCAGACGACGGGCATGAATTGGGGCGCGGCGCTCACGGCCTTTTTCGGCGCGGTGCTCGGCGGGCTGCTGCTCAACGTGATGCCCTGCGTCTTCCCGATCCTGAGCCTCAAGGCGCTGAGCCTCGCCAAGGCCAATCATGACGAAGGAAATCCGCGCGGCGAGGCGCTGGCCTATACGGCGGGTGTGGTGCTGGTCTGCCTGCTGCTCGGCGGCGTGCTGCTCGCGCTGCGCGCCGGAGGGGCGACGCTCGGCTGGGCCTTCCAGCTGCAGGATCCGCGGGTGATCTTGGTGCTGCTGCTGCTCGTCACCGGCATTGCCTTCAACCTGGCGGGGCTGTTCGAACTGAATGCACCCGGCCTGGTCAACCGCGCCGCCGCGCGCGGCACCGGCGGCGCCTTCGCCACCGGCGCGCTCGCCGCCTTCGTTGCGACGCCCTGTTCGGGGCCGTTCATGGGCGCGGCACTCGGCGCGGCGCTGGTGCTGCCCTGGCCGGCGGCGATGGCGGTGTTCGCCGGGCTGGGCCTCGGCATCGCCTTGCCCTTCCTGCTGCTCGGCTTCGTGCCGGCGCTGCGCCGGCGGCTGCCAAAGCCGGGAGCGTGGATGGCGACGATGCGGCGGATCCTGTCGGTGCCGATGTTCCTCACCGCCGTCGCGCTCGCCTGGGTGCTTGGGCGGCAGGCGGGGGCGAGCGGGATGACGATCGGGCTGCTCGCCGCGCTGATCGCCGCGCTCGGCCTTTGGTGGGCGGGCCTGCGCCAGCATCGCGGCGTCTCGCATCCCTGGCTGCCGGCCGTGCCCCTGCTGCTGCTCGCGCTGGCCGGGACGGCGCTGGTCCGTCCGGAAGCGGCCACGGCCAAGATCGCCGCTTCCGGAACCGAGCCGTTCAGCGAAGCGCGGCTGGCGCAACTCCGGGCGGAGGGGCGCCCGGTTTTCGCCTATTTCACTGCCGATTGGTGCGTCACCTGCAAGGTCAACGAAAAGACGGTGATCGAAACCGAACCCGTCGCCCAGGCGCTCGCCGCGCACAAGGTGGCGGTGCTGGTCGGCGACTGGACCAATGGCGATCCGGCGCTGGGCCGCTTCATCGAGCAACACAATCGCGCCGGCGTGCCGCTCTACCTCTGGTACGTGCCCGGCGAGGCCGAGCCGCGCGTGTTGCCCCAGATCCTCAGCCAGTCGCTGCTGCGTGACTTCGCCGCCACGCCGGGAGGCTGACGCCATAACGCCCCCTTGTGCGACGCAACAAAGCGTTGCAGCATGGAACCCGCCGGCCCGTCCGGCACTTTAGGAGGCGCATGGGGGCACGCGAGGCGTTCGACGAAATCTGGGGCCATGGCGGGCCTGAAAACCCACGCGCCGAATTCGCCGCGCTGTCGCAATGGTTGGCGGAGACCGATACCGCCGAGCTCCAGCGCCGCCAGCAATCCGCCGAAGCGGCCTTCCGCCAATTGGGCATCACCTTCGCCGTCTATGGCGACAGCGACGCCGCAGAGCGGATCATTCCCTTCGACATCGTGCCGCGCGTGTTCCTGGCCGGCGAATGGGCGCGGCTCAGCGAGGGGCTGATCCAGCGCGTCGAGGCGATCAATGCCTTTCTGGAGGACATCTACGGCGCGCGCCGCATCCTCAAGGAAGGCGTGATCCCGCCCGAGCTCGTCTATCTCAACGACCAGTTCCGCGCCGAAGTCGACGGCGTCCGCCCGCCGCACGGCGTCTGGGCGCATATCTGCGGCATCGATCTGGTGCGCACCGGGCCCGACCAGTTCTTTGTGCTCGAAGACAATGCCCGCACGCCCTCGGGCGTTTCGTACATGCTCGAAAATCGCGAGGCGATGATTCGCCTCTGCCCCGAGCTGTTCCGCGATTTCCATGTGGCGCCGGTCGATTCCTATCCCGATCGCCTGCTCCAGACGATGCGATCGGTCGCGCCGCGCAGCAATTCGCACCCGGTCTGCGTGGTGCTCACGCCCGGCCACTTCAACTCGGCCTATTACGAACATTCGTTCCTGGCGGATTCGATGGGCGTCGAGCTGGTCGAGGCGGCGGACCTGGTCGTCGATGACGATATCGTCTGGATGCAGACGATCGCCGGCCGCGTGAAGGTGGACGTCATCTATCGCCGCATCGACGACGATTTCCTCGATCCGCTGGTCTTCCGCCCGGATTCGATGCTCGGCGTCCCCGGCATCATGGCGGCATATCGCGCCGGCAACGTCGCGATCCTCAATGCGCCGGGGAACGGCATCGCCGACGACAAGGCGATCTACAGCTATATGCCGGAGATCGTGCGCTTCTATTCCGGAGGCGAGGCCAAACTGCCCAATGTCGAGACCTGGCGCTGCCGTGAGCCCGAGGCGCTTCGCTATACGCTCGATCATCTGGAAGAGCTGGTGGTGAAGCTAGTCGATGGATCGGGCGGCTATGGGATGCTCGTCGGGCCGACCGCGACCCGCGAGCAGATCGAGGATTTTCGCGCGGCGCTGATCGCCGAGCCCCATCGCTACATCGCCCAGCCGACGCTGGCGCTTTCGACCGTGCCGACGCTCACCGACCAGGGGCTGGCGCCGCGGCACGTGGATTTCCGTCCCTTCGTGCTTACCGGCAGCGACGGCGTCCGCGTCGTCCCCGGCGGTCTCACCCGCGTCGCGCTACGCGAAGGGTCGCTGGTGGTCAATTCGAGCCAGGGCGGCGGGACCAAGGACAGCTTCGTCCTGCTGGACGACGGGGCATGAGGGGGGGCGCTCTCTTAAATCCTCCCCCAGCTTGCTGGGGGAGGGGGACCATTCGCTATCGCGAATGGTCCCCCTCCCCGAGACAAGCTCGGGGAGGAATGGTGCTGCCATGCTGATGCTCTCCCGCACCGCCGCCGCGCTCTATTGGCTCGGCCGCTATCTCGAGCGGGCGGACTTCATCGCCCGGCTGGTGGAGGCGACGATCCGGCTTGATGCGCTGTCCGCCCGTCCGGCGGGGGAGGCGGCGTGGCAGAGCGCGCTGGCGGTGAGCTACACTGACGAGGCTTTCGCCGCAACCGGCCAGCCGATGACCCAGGCGCAGGTCGCGCGCTTCCTGACCCTGGACGACAGCAATCCCGGCTCGATCGTTCGCTGCCTCGACATGGCGCGCAACAATGCCCGCGCCGTTCGCACCGCGCTCACGCGCGAAGCCTGGACGGCGATCAACCGTGCCTGGCTGCTCTTCAACAACCGCGCCTCGACCGGCGGCGCCAATGCGACGCTCAACCTGCTCGAACAGGTCAAGGGCGAGACGCGCGGCTTCGAGGGCGCGATCCACCGGATGATGCGCAACGAGGCGACGCTGCTCATCCAATTGGGTGCGGCGATCGAGCGGGCGGACAACACGGCGCGGCTGGTCGATGTCAAATATCACCTGTTGCTGCCTGAGGGCGAGCCGGTGGGCGGCGTGGTCGATCGCGACCAGTGGAACACGATCCTGCAGACGGTCTCCGCCGTGAATGCCTATCGCTGGCTATACAGCGAGGGGCTGCAGCCGGCGAACGTGATCGACCTGCTGATCAGCCGCTTCGAGCTGCCGCGCAGCCTCGCGGCGTGCGTCGAGGAAGTGGTGAGCCTGCTCAGCGCCCTCGCCAAGCGCACCGGCCTCCAGGGCGAGGCCGATCGCATGGCGCGCGCCAGGCTCGCCCGGATGCAGAAGACGCGGACGGCCGACGTGATCATCGCCGGGCTGCACGAATATCTGGAGGCATTCGTACGCGAGAATGCGATGCTCGATGCCGCGATCGCGCGGCAGTTCAGGTTCATCTGATGCGGATCGCGATCGATCACCGAACGAGCTATCGCTTCTCGGAGCCCCAGGCGCGCATCGTCCAGCTGCTGCGCCTCACGCCGTGCGACACCGCCGATCAGACCGTGGTGAGCTGGCTCGTCGGCGTCGACTGCGACGCGCGGCTGCGCGATGCCAGCGACGGGTTCGGCAATGCGGTCACGATGCTCTATGCCGAAGGGCCGATCGAGGCGCTCGACATCGTCGTCACCGGCGAAGTGCTCACCAGCGAAGCGAATGGCGTGGTGCGGGGCGCGCCGGAGCCTTTGCCGCCGCTCTTCTTCCGCCGCGCGACCCAGCGGACCCTGCCGATCCCCGCGCTTGCCGAGTTTGCGCGCGAGAGTGCCGGCGAAGGCGATGGGCTTGAGCGGCTGCACCGGCTCAACGCGGCGCTGCACAATCGCTTCCCCTGTGCGCCCGATGCGCCCGACGCGGGCATCGCCGCGGCCGAAGCCTTCGCCGCCGGCAAGGCCGCGTCGCGCGACGCGGCGCAGATTTTCATCGCAAGCGCGCGCAGCCTCGAAATCCCGGCGCGTTACGTCTCGGGCTATCGCGCGGTGCCGGGCAGCCAGCCGGCGCCGCATGGCTGGGGCGAAGGCTGGGTTGAAGGGCTCGGCTGGGTCGGCTTCGATCCCTCGACCGGCCTCAGCCCTGACGACAGCTATGTCCGCGTCGCGATCGGGCTCGACGCCGCCGGCGCCGCGGCGACCGGCGGCATGCGGATCGGGCATGGCCAGGAACAGCTCGCGATCGACCTCCATGTCGATCGTCTGGGGAATGAGGAATGAGCGCCGCCTGGGCCGCTGGCCTCATCTTCCTCGCCGGTCAGGCGAGCGGTGCCCAATCCAGTGCCGAGGCAGTGCTCGCTGAAAACGATCGCGCCATCGCCGAGAATAAGCGCATGATCGCCGAAATTCAGCGCTACGAGCGCGCCGATCCCGACAAGCTCGAACGGCTGCGGGTCGCGTGCCAGAAAAAGCTCGGCCGGGCGATCGATCGCGACGCCACGATCCGCGTCCTGGCTTGTGTCCGCGCCGCGTGGTGAGCGGCTAGAGGCTTTTTCAGCTTCGCTGAATCGGCACCGGCCCGCTCCCCCACCCGGCCACCCATAAGATACTGCCGTTGGGTGGCCGGGTGGGGGAG
>JAEXFD010000045.1 GCA_023400405.1 Pseudomonadota bacterium | reverse complement strand
GGGGGGGGGGGGGTCCCACGACGATGACTGTAGGCCCCCTCCACCATGCTTCGCATGGTCCCCCTCCCCCGGAGCCGCAGGCTCCGGGGGAGGATCTTTTGGTTTTAAGCGCCAATCCCGGGAAGCTGCCCTGCCCCTCTCGCGCCATAACGGCGGGGCAAGGAGACCCCGTATGACCCTGGCCACCAAGACCATCCCCTCCCCCGTCGGCGCACTGACCGTGGTCGCGAGCGACGCCGGCCTCGTCGCGATCCTGTGGGAGGACGACCGCCCCGGCCGCGTGAACCTAGGCCCGCTGGCGGAAGCCCCCGGCCACCCCGTGCTCGCCGCCGCGGAAGCCCAGCTCGGCGAGTATTTCTCCGGCACCCGCCGCAGCTTCGACCTGCCGCTCGATTTCCGCGGCACCGATTTCCAGAAGTCGGTCTGGGCCGAACTGCTCGCCATCCCCTATGGCGAGACGCGCTCCTATGGCGCGATCGCCGCCAAGCTCGGCCGGCCCGGCGCCTCGCGCGCGGTGGGTGCCGCCAATGGCCGTAACCCGATCTCGATCGTCGCCCCCTGCCACCGGGTGGTGGGATCGACCGGCACGCTCACCGGCTTTGCCGGCGGGCTCGGGGCCAAGGCCTATCTGCTCGGGCTGGAACGCGGCGTCCGCTGAAGCGGGAGCATTCGCGCCCCAACGGCGTTGCCCGCGCATGATCAAGCTGATTGCCGCCACCGCCCGCGACCAGCAGCGCGTGCGCGAGATCGCGGGGGTTGCCGCGCGTTTCGGGCTCGGCATGCTGCTGGCCCGGCTGGGGCTGGCGGGCGAGGAAGACGCTCCAGATGGCGGGGTTCCCTTGCCCCGCCGTACCCGGTTGGCACTCGAAGCGCTGGGGCCCAGCTTCGTCAAGATCGGCCAGATCCTCGCGACGCGCGGCGACCTGTTGCCGCCCGATTGGATCGCCGAGCTCGAACAGCTTCACAGCGATGCGCCGACGCTCGATTTCGAAACGATCCGCGGCGCGGTGGAGGCCGCGCTGGGCCAGCCGCCCGAGACGGCGTTCGCCCGCTTCGACCCTGTGCCGCTTGCCGCGGCATCGATGGCGCAGGTCCATCGCGCGCAATTGCACGATGGGCGCGACGTGGTGCTCAAGGTTCGCCGGCCGGGCATCCGCAAGGCGATGGAAGCCGATATGCGGCTGATCGCCGAACTCGCCGCGCTGGTCGAGCGCAGCAGCGCCGAGGCGCGGCGCTTCGAGTCGGTGGCGCTGGCCCGGCAGTTGCGCCAGGCGATGCTCGAGGAGCTCGACTTCACCCAGGAAGGGCGCAACGCCGATCGCATCCGCGCCGATCTGGCGGACCAGCCCGGCGCGGTGGTGCCCGAAGTCCATTGGGACTGGACCAGCGAGACGCTGCTGGTGATGGACTATATCGACGGCGTGAAGCCGCTTTCGCCGGAGGCGCTGGAGAAGCGTGGCATCGATCCGCGCGCGATCGCCGAGCTGGGCGCGGACCTCGTCATCGCGATGGTGCTGGTCCATGGCCGCTTCCACGGCGATCCCCATCCGGGCAACCTGCTCTGCCTGCCCGGCAACCGGCTGGCGCTGCTCGACCTGGGATCGATCGGCCATGTCGGGCCGGGGCGGCGCGAGGAATTTCTCGGCTTCGTGATGTCGCTCGCCTCGGGCAATCCGCGCGCGCTGGCGGATACGCTCGCGATCTGGTCCGAAGGCCATGGCGTGCCGCGCCGTACGATCGACCGCGCCGCCGAACAGATCGTCCAGCGACACGGCGGCGGGCGCATCGTGATGGCGGAGATGGTCCCCGATTTCATGCGGCTGCTGCGCGAGGAAGGCCTGGTCATGCCGCCCGACCTGCTGCTGGTGTTCAAGGCGTTCGTGACGATGGACGGCGTGCTCGCGCGGATCGCGCCGGGCTTCGACTTGTCGGGCGCGATCCGGCGGGCGCAGGCGCGGCTGGTCGCCGAACGCTTCGCCCCCGGCCGGATGGCGACGAGCGCCGGCATGCTCGCCTGGACGCTGGCCGGGCTGGGCGACGATGCCCCGCGGCTCGTGCGCGCGGCGATCCGGCGGATCGAGGCAGACCCGCCGAACGACGCCGCAACCGCCGCCGCGATCCGCGCCGGCGCGGGGTGGATCGCCGCGGCGCTCCTCGGCGGGGCGGCGATGCTAACGATCGCGCTGCTGGTGGCCTAGTTGGACTGAACTAGATTTGGGCAGATAGCGCGTAAACCCCTCTCCCTTGATGGGAGAGGGAGGGGCCCGCTCGCGGAGCGAGTGGGAGGGTGAGGGTGACCTCTCCTCATGGGACAGTATTATGAGGAGAGGTCACCCCCACCCAACCCTCCCCATCAAGGGGGAGGGGCTAATGAGTCTGGCTTAGCCGATCACGTTCCGGCCGCGGGTGACTACGGCGGTGTGCCCCACGCTCCCCCGCGTCGTGCGCTGCGTGATCGTGTCCATGAACACCCAGTCGTTGCTCGCGCGCTCGGGAGTCAGCGTCGTCGCCATATAGCCGCGGCGGCTGGTGTCGCACCATTTGAGCTCGGGATTGGTGGCGACCATCCCGGCGGCGACGACCTTGGGATCGATGTCGGCCCCCTTCTCATAGCCGGGCGAGGTCACGCTGTGCCCGGCGAACTCGACGCCGGCCGGCTTGCCGTCCTGGCCGAGATCGAACGCCCAGGCATTGTGGCTGTCGCCGCACAACACAAGCAGGTTGGCATCCGCCGCCTGGGCGGATTTGAGGAAGCGCGCCCGCGCCGCGGGGAAGCCGCCCCAATTGTCGAGATCGGCGGGGATGCCGAGCTTGCTCGCGGTGACGCCCGACTGGACGTAATCCTTGGTGCCTTGCGCGGCCGAGGGCTTGATCCAGTCCATCGCCTGTTCGGGCATGCGCATCTTGCCCATGATCGTGCCGAAGCCGACCACCTGCCATTTCTGACCCGCGCGCACCGATCGCGCCATCGCATGGCCGAGCCACGCCTCCTGCTCGGTGCCGAGCATCGTGCGTGCCGGATCCTGGAGCGCGCCGTCGCGGAAATCGATCAGCGCCTTTTGCGCATCGGCCGAACGGAACAGCCGATCGAGATCGGGTTCGTCGCTGCGATAGAGCAGCCGGCTCTCGGTGCGGAACAGCGTCGCGAGATCGCCGATGTCATAGCTGCCCCAGGGCGTTTCGGAGACCGGCATCCATTCCTTGAACGCCTGCATCGCCGCCGCCTTGCGATCGCTCCACAGCCCTTCCCATTCGGGCTGGTTGTTCTGCGCGCTCATCTCGCGGCTGTTGTTGGCGCTTTCATGATCGTCCATCTGGACGAGCATCGGCTTGACGCGGTGGAGCTCCTGCAAGTCGGGATCGCGGCGATAGCTGGCGTAGCGCAGGCGATAGTCCGCCAGGTGGATCATCTCGGTCACCGGCTCCGGCCAGCGATCCGCCACCGCGCCGCCCTCGGGGGCATAGCCGCCCTTCTTATATTCGTAGAGATAGTCGCCGAGATGGACCCACAGGTCGATATCGTCGCGCGCCGCGGCATGGCCATAGGCATTGAAGAAGCCGAACGGCATGTTCGAGCAGGAGAAGACCGCGATGCCGAAGCGGCGCACCCGGCCCTCGGGGAGCGTCTTCGTCTCGCCCACCGGCGAGAAGCTGCCATCGGGCGCGACGAAACGGTAGAAATAGCGCGTGCCCGGGCGGAGACCCTCGACGGTGATCTTGGCAGTATGATCGCGCCAGGGGCCGGTGATCTGCTCGCCGCCGGAGACGACCTTGGCGAAGTCCGCGGTCGTCGCGATCTCGGCGCGCAGCTTCACTGCGCCGCCATGGCTGGGAACGTAGCGCGACCAGAGCAGCATCGTGTCCGGACCCGGCTCGCCGCTCGCCACCGAATGGGTGAAGCCGGTGCCCATCGTCTCGCCGAGCGCGAATCCCGGAATGGCGAAGGCGCCCAGCCCGAAGGTGCCGGTGAGCAGGAAAGAGCGGCGATCGGCACGGACGGTCATTGGTCATTCTCCCTGAATTCGCCACTCCTTGCCGCGGCTGCGTGGCGGGTTCGTGACAGCCGCCTCCGTCGCGGCTAAGAGGCGCAGGTCGCACTACAAGGCTAACCGATCGCAATGCCGAATCTCAACTCGCCCGGAGCCGCGCGCTCCTGATGGCAAGCAAGTCCGAAGTGCTGGGGAGCCGGACGACGCGCCTTGCCGATCTCGCCTCCGCCGTGGCGGCCCTGCCGCGCTGGTCCGTGCTGCTCTTCGCCGCGGTGGCGGTGCGCGCGCTGACCTTTGGCAATCCGGTGGTCCATGTCGATGAGGAATTCTATTTCGTCACGGCGCAGCAGATGCTGCACGGGGCGATCCCCTTCGTCGATGTTTGGGACCGCAAGCCGATCGGGCTGTTCCTGATCTATCTGGTGCCGGCGCTGTTCGGCGTGCCGGAGGGGATCTGGGTCTATCAGCTGATGGCGCTGGCGAGCGTGGTCGCCACTGCCCTGCTGATCGGACGGCTCGCCGAATTGGCCGGATGGGGCCGCGGCGCCTTGTTCGCCGGGCTGCTCTACGTCTTCATGCTCAATTACGGCGATGGCCAGGGCGGCCAGTCGCCGGTCTTCTACAACCTGCTGATGGCGCTTTCGGTGTGGCTGGTCGCGCCGATGCCGGGCGATCTCAGCGACGATCGCCGCCGGATCAACCGCGCCACGGGCGCGATGCTGATCCTCGGCGTGGCGATGCAGGTCAAATATTCGGTCGTGTTCGAGGCGATGTTCCTCGGCCTGTGGCTGGTCTGGCGCGAATGGCGACTCGGCACCGAACTCGTTCATATCGTCCGACGCGGCCTGCTTTGGGCGGGAATGGCCTGGCTGCCGACGCTCGCGGTGTGGGCCGCGTACGGCCTGATCGGGCATGGCGATGCCTGGCTCTATGCCAATTTCGGCTCGATCGTCGAGCGCCAGAGCGATCCTCCAGCCGTCCTGCTGCGCGCCTTCGCGAAGATCGCGCTGATCCTCGCGGTGCCGCTGATCGTATCCGGGCTCTCGCGCCACGTTCCCGTGCGCGAGCCCAGCGAGCATCCGGTGCGCGCGTTGTTCTTCGGCTGGCTAATCGCAGCGGTGATCGGGCTGCTCGTCTTCGGCTCGTGGTTCAACCATTATGCGCTGCCCGTCATGCTGCCTTCTAGCCTGTGCTGCGCAGGGTTCGTCGGCAGCACCGTGATCGGGCGCAAATGGGTCGGGCCGGCGATGCTGCTCGCCGCCTCGCTCGGCGGGGAATATACCGCCTGGAGCGCGAAGTGGCATCGGGGCAATGCCGAGGAGCTGGAAGCGCTTGCCGCCGGGATCGGCCATGGCCCGGGCTGCATGTACGTCTATTCCGGCAACGCCATCCTCTATGGCTATACCGGCCGCTGCAAGGTGACGCCCTGGATCTTCCCCAGCCATTTGTCGCGCGAGCGCGAGAACGGCGCGCTCGGCGTCGATCAGCTCCAGGAAATCGACCGGATCTTCGACCAGCGGCCCGAAATCGTGGTGATGCGGCCGACCTATTTCGGCGAGCGGATGGCGGCGCACGAGCTGGCGGTGCGGCGGCTTGCCCAGGGCGGATACACGCTGCGCGGCCGTTGGCCGCTCGGCGACTTGCTGATCGACGTCTATGCGTTGCCGACGGCGCGCAGCACGGTGCCGGCGCGGCGCGCCTCGAGCAGCGACTCGTAATAGGCCATCAGTTCGACCGTGTGGTCGCGGTCGCTACGCACCTTGCCTGCGGCAACCTGCGCGGCGTGGCGCAGGATCGCGGGCTCGCGCGCGAACATCCGCCGGATCGCATCGGCGGCCGAATAGGTGTCGCGCGCAGCATAGGTCTCGGCGAACAGAGGATCGGCGATCTCAGCGAAACCGCCCTCGTCCGGCCCGATCAGCGGCAGGCCGGAGGCCAGCGCTTCGGACGCGACCAGCCCGAACGGCTCGGCATCCGATCCATGGATCAGCGCGTCACAGCTCGCCATGATCCGCGACAGGCGTACCCGATCATAGACCGGGCGGAAGATCTTGATGTGGGGGCTGCCCGCGATCCGATCCTCGAGATGGCGGCGCTGCGGCCCGTCGCCGAGCAGCATCAGGCCCACCGGCAAGTCGTTCGCCGCCGCCTCGACGGCGTCGATCACCAGCGGCCAGCGCTTTTCCTTGTGATGCCGCCCCATGCCCAGCAGCAGATGGCCTTCCGGCGGCAGGTTGAGCTGGGAGAGGATCGAGGCGCGCAGCTTCTCGTCGCGCAGCTCGGGCGAGAACCATTGCCGCTCGATCCCCAGCGGGATCGAGGCATCGACCTTCATTCCGCGGCGACGAAACCGCTTGGCGAGCGCCGGACCGTTGGTGACGAAGGCGTCATAGTGCTGGAGGAAGCGGTTCATGTAGCGCGTATACCAGGCAAAGGCCTGTTCGACCTGGATCGGGCTCGCGATATTGTCGAGCCAGCGCTGCGGATAGGCGCCGATATTGTCGCCATGCGCGAAGAAGACCTTGAGCGCGTCGCCCTTCCAATTGGCGACGGTCCAGCCGGGCAGCCAGGGCGAGCTGGTCTCGACCACGTCGGGCGCGAGTTCGTCGAGCAGCACCCAGACCGGCTCGTCCTTGACGAAGATGCCGTAATTGCGATCGAGGATCAGCGGCGGCGCCTTCACCCAGATCACCCGGCCGCCCCCGGCACGCTCCTCGACGCTCGATTCGAGCGCCGGGGCGATCACGGTCAGCTCATGGCCCATATCGGCCATCAGCCCCATCTTGCGATCGAGATAGGTGCGCACCCCGCCCCCGGTGGGCGAGTAGAATTCGTTGACGTCGACGATGCGCATGCGCGCCTTCCTCAGTCGTCGAGCGGTCCGAATCCGCCCAGGCCCTTCAGATATTGGGCATGGATCGTGATCTGTCCACCGCCGGGCCCGACATTGACCAGCGCCTGGCGCACCTTGGGCCGGCTGCGGCCGAGCCGCTGGTTGCTCGGAAAGCCCGCGCCGTCCTGCCAGAAGTTGAACTTGTTCTTGCCATCCCGATCATGCGTGAACAGCACCGCCCAGGTCCCCGGGCTCGGCGCCTTGATGCACAGCCGCACCGGCCCCGAGGCCGGGACCGACGCCCAGACGCGGCGAAACGGCTTGCCCTCGCGCTTGAGCGACGTGTCGTCCTTGAGGAAATCCGCCTCGTTCGGCGGGTAAAGCTCGAGCTTGAGGCGCCCGGTCCGGTCCTTGAGCCCGGTCACGTTGACGTAGAGCGGCACGCCCGCTCGCGTCGCGCAGTTGCCGTCGACCGGGTCCTGGGCGAAGGCCGGCGTGGCACTCGCAGCAAGCGCCAGCGCGCCGAGCGAGAGGATCGGACGAACGGTCATTGCTTGTTCCTCGTGATCAACGCGTGCACGCTGAAGCCCGCGATCAGCGTGACGTGCACCAGCAACGTCATCGCAGCGATCAGCGCCATCAGCTCGGTCAGCGCCTCGCCCTGGCCGATCACCAGTCCCGCGATGAACGAGAAGGCGAGTTCCTTGTTCGGCACCAGCGGAAGGCGCCAGACGAGCAGTCGCCCGGCAGCCATCAGCAGCCAGACCCCCATCGACACCTGCGGCATCGCGAAGTGCCAGGCCGCGGCGACCAACAGGGCGCCGGTGACGATCCGAGCGCAATGGACCGCGAACACCCACCAAAGCTCGCGGCGCGGCAGCGAGAACACGCGCTTGGAGAAGATCAGGAACGGCACCGACATCGTCACGAGCAGCGCGACCGATCCGATCGCCGCGCGCTGATAGGGCGGGGTGAGCAATCCCATGAACAGCGGCAGCGCCACCAGCATGACGATCAGCGTCACGGCATTTCCGGCGATCGCGGAGAGGATCATCACGTCCTTCACCGCGCCGAACGGCGCCGCCACCATCTGCGTGCGCTGGCGCGCCCATGCATAGAAATAGGCCTCGCCCGAATATCCGAACAGCACTTCGTTCGAAATCCGCTTCTTGTGGAGCGCCGCGAGCCCATCGAGCGGAATCTGCCAGAGCCGCCGGAAGATGACATAGTCGAAAGTCGGCGGGCCGAGATAATAAAGCAGGAAGACCGCGTAGAAGAGCGGGTTGGTCGGCAGATTGTGCGACAGGCCGGACAGGCCCGAGCCGAACAGCTCGCGGCCCAGCGCGACGATCATCAGCAGCGTCAATCCGCCGCCCAGGATCATCGGCCAACGACGCTTGATCTTTTCGACAGGCTCAAGACCCGCCAGGTCGGGCGCGGCCGCCAACGGCGGGTTGGCCTCGACGATGCTGCTGTTCACCGGGGTCTCCAGTCGTGGTTCGTTCAAGACGTCAGGTCCTGCGCCCAACAGCGGGCGAAATTGCCGTTTTTCCGCATGTTACGGCGTCCAGCCCCCTCGAACGCCCATGTGGGACCCGGCTGGTGGCAGCAGATTGCGGTTTATTGCGGGGGCGATTTGGGCTTAAGCATGGCAAACCGCAAGCCATGATGTTGCAACGCACCCATTCCGAAGCCGCGCATATCCTCACCTTCGCGCAGCATCTTCGAGGGGGCGGCGTGGAGCGCGCGATGCTGCGGATGGCTTCCGGATGGCTGGCGCACGGGCGCCGCGTGACGCTGGTCCTGGGGGTTCGCGAGGGGCCGCTGACGGCCGAGATTTCCGAAGGGCTCGACGTCATCGAGCTCGGCGACCCGCGCTATGTGGCGATGGCGAAAGTGATCGGCCACGTCCGCGCCCAGGCGCCCGACCTGGTCTTCTGTCCCGGGAACTTCTACACCAGCATCGCCGCGCTGATCCGGCTGCGGCTCGGCCGCGCGACGCCGCCGATGGTCGCCAAGGTCTCGAATGCGCTGGTCCGGCCAGAACTCTCTCCTGGCGCGGCGTGGCGCTATCGGCGCTGGCTTCGGCTTCATCCCTTGTTCCTCGACCATGTCGTGGCGATGACCCCCGCGATGGCGGCGGAGGCGATCGCAGAGATGCGCATGCCCGCCGAGCGGGTGAGCGTGATCGCCAATCCACCCGCCGCGCCGATCGCGGCTGCCGAGCCGATCGCAATCCCCGAGGGCCGCTACCTCATCGGCGTCGGCCGGCTGGAGCCGCAGAAGCGCTGGGACCGCCTGATCGCCGCGCTGCCGCGGCTCGCGGATCGCGAGATCAAGCTCCTCCTCCTCGGCGAAGGCAGCACCCGAGCGGCGCTGGAAGGCCAGGTGCGCGCGCTCGGCCTGGCCGGACGCGTGCTCATGCCGGGCCATAGCGGCGATCCGCTTCCCGCGATCGAAGGAGCGGCGGCGGCGGTGCTCACTTCCGACTATGAGGGCGTACCGGGCGTGCTGCGCGAGGCCTTGTCGGTCGGCACGCCGGTGGTTTCGACCGATTCGAGCGTCGCGGTCCGCGAAATCGTCGCCACACCGGCGCTGGGCAGCGTGGTGGCCCGCGAAGATGCCGATGCGCTGGTCGCCGCGCTCGACCATTGGCTCGCGCCAGGCGCCATCCGCCCGGCACCGGTGGTCACCACTGGCGATCCGATCGGCGAGTATCTGGCGCTGTTCGACCGGCTGGTCGCTCAGCGCAGGCAGTAGCGCAGTCCCAGCCAGAGCGTGCGCGGCGTCGCGCGTTCGATCACCTCGTCGCCGCTGATCCCGGCCTGCACTTCGGCACCGAACAGGTTTGCCGCGCGCCCCTCGATCGATAGGCGCGGCGTGATCGGCAATGCGACGGTGGCATCGATCGTAAAGGCGCTGCGCAGCTGGTCCTGGTTGAGATCGTCGTCGAATTGCGGGCCGATATAGCGTCCGGTCAGCGCCGCGCCGAAGTCCCCGCGCCGCCAGCCGAGCGTTGCGCTCGCCTGGTGCATCGCGGTCTGCCCCGGGCGCTTGCCGTCGAGCGCCGCGGCGGGCCCCGACGCTTCGACTCGCGCATCGGTGAACGCCCAGGACGCGGCGAGGCTGAAATCGCCCAGCGCCCAACGCGCATCGACTTCGACGCCATGCGAAGCCACCGCATCGAGATTGCGGCGCTGGAGATAATTGCCCGCCGCCGAGACCGTGCCGACGCCGGGAAACGTCCCCGGCCCGTGCGCGAGCGTGACATTGGCGATCGCATCGTCCAGCCGGTTCCAATAGCCGGTCGCGCGCAGGTTCAGCGCGGGTGCGGGCCGCCAGTCGAATCCGATCTCGGCGCCGGTCAGGCGTTCGGGCGACAGCGCCGCATTGGCGGCGGTGGCGTCGGCGCCGACCCGATAGGG
This sequence comes from Pseudomonadota bacterium, assembly GCA_023400405.1. Classification (GTDB taxonomy): domain Bacteria; phylum Pseudomonadota; class Alphaproteobacteria; order Sphingomonadales; family Sphingomonadaceae; genus Sphingomonas. The sequence goes on along the minus strand of JAEXFD010000045.1, from coordinate 61,422 downwards.
GCGATAGAGTTCGTTGAGTGTCGGCAGCCGCCAACCGCGATAGCCGGCAGCACGGAGCGTGACGCCGCCCAGCGCCAGCGCCGCCCCGGCCCGGCCGCTCGCTTCCCAGCCATGCCGATCGGGGAAGGCAGTATCGGTACGCGGCGTGCCGCCCGTTAAGGGTGCTTCGCTGAGCGCGCCGCCAGTGATGTCCCAGTGATCGAGCCGTCCGCCGGCACTGAGCGTCAGTGCCCCGGCTTCCAGGCTGGCATCGGCGAAGCCGCCGAGCGTCAGGTTCTCGCCTCCCGCCACTCGCCGCCGGGTCGGCGCGCCGGCCGAGAAGCTGTAGAGTTCCTGCGTCCGTCCCGAGACGCGCCGCGCATCGGTGCCGAGCCGCAACGTCACCCCGCCGCCGATCGGCGGCGAAAGCTCGATTCGCGCGCCGAGCCCGGTGGCGGGGACGTTATACTGGTCGAGCGAGGCCGTCGCGGCGGTGCGGGCATCGTTGACGCTGGCGAAGCCGCTCGCGAAGCCCCGCGTCTGGACATAGGCCAGGGCCGACCAGCCCCAGCGCCCGCGCCCGACCAGACGCAGGCTCGCATCGGCGCCTTCGCTCTTCACGGGTGTGTAGTCGACGCCGCGGTCGCGATGATCGGTGAAGGCGGAGAGATTGGCCTGGAGCTCGGTGTCGCCGCCGACCGGGGTCACCGCACGCAGCGCGACGCTTGCCTGTTCGTACGGCGCGGGCCGGTCGGCCGGGCCGCGATCCTCGACGATCGTCGGCGTGAAGCCGTCGCTGCGGCCATATTGGCCGGCGAGCGTGACGAACCCCTGCCCGAGCCGCGCCGCCCCCACGGCGGTCGCATCGACGCTGTCGCGGCTGCCGTAAAAGCCGGCGAGCTCGAGCGAGCCAAGGTCCGCGGGCGTGCCGCTGCTCAGCTCGATCGTGCCGGCAAGGGCGCCCGGCCCAGCATAGCCGCTGCCGCCGCCGCGCGTCACGCGCGCCGCGGCAAGCCGCTCGGGCAGATAGGCGGGAAAGGCGACCCACCCGCCGAACGGATCGGCCTGGGGCACGCCGTCGAGCAGCAGCAGGACGCGACTCGCGGCGTTGCCGCCGAGCCCGCGCAAGGTGATGCCCTGCGCCGTCGGGTGTGAGGAAGCGGAATCCGATCGGCGGAACTGGGAAAGCCCGGCCACGTCGCGCAGCGCGTCTTCCAGCCTTCCGCTCGCCGTGCCGGTCAGCCGCGCGCGGTCGATCGTCGCGACGTCATAGGCGGCGTCGCCCGGCGGCGCTTCGAGGCCGCGGCCGGTGACGACGATCTCATTGGGGTCCCGCTCCTGCGCGAAGGCGGGCGCGGCGAGCAGCAGGCCCGCCGCCAGCCCGGCGGCCTTCACCGCGGCGCGACCGCGTCGGGATGGGCAGCGGCAAAGGCCGGCAGCGCGCAGGCCGCGGCATCGATCGCGACGAGCCGCGGATAGGCTTCCACCGACAGATGGAAGCGGCGGGCGTTGTACATTTGCGGCACCAGGAAGAGATCGGAAACGTCCGGGGCGTCGCCGCCGAGGAAGCGGCCCTCCCCCGCCATCGCCTCCAAAGCGGAGAACCCTTCGGCGATCCAGTGCCGCGTCCACTCGTCGCGCGCCTCGTCATCGATCCCCATCGCCTTCAATCGACGCATCACGCGCAGATTGTTGAGCGGGTGGATATCGGCCCCGATCAGCAGCGCACGTGCCATCGCCGCCGCGCAGTCGTCGGGCTCGGCGGGGATCAGTCGCGGCTCCGGGAAGCGCGCGTCTAGCCATGCGACGATCGCCAGGCTTTGCGTCAGGACGCGGCCCTCGACTTCGAGCGCGGGAACGAAACCCTGCGGATTGCGGGCGAGATGCTCGGGCGAGCGCTGCTGGTTCTCGAGCAGCATCACGTCGCGCCGATCGTAGTCCACCCCTTTGAGTGCGAGCGCGATCCGCACGCGATAAGCGGCGGAGGACCGGAAATAATCGTAGAGGATCATGGCGTTGTCGGCGGCAGGTTGACCGGCACCGCCTCGCCGGCCGGCAAGGCATTGCGATGGCGCATGCCCCAGCGCAGCCCCGAACCCGGCTCGCGCGCGGCGCGGGCGCCCCGCTCCGCCTCGCTTTCGAGCGCGACCTTGATCATCGCGACCATCGGATCGGCCAGCGCCAGGCCGAGGATGCCGAACAGGGTGCTCGCCAGGATCTGCGAGGAGAGGGTGAGCGCCGGCGGCATATCTACCGTGCGCCGCGCGACCATCGGGATCACGACATAGCCGTCGAAATTTTGCACGGCAAAATAGATGATGATCGCCCAGATCCCGGTCTCCTGCCCGGCCGAGAAGCCGACCGAGACCATCATCACGCCCGAGATGAACGCGCCGATATTGGGAATGAAGGCGAGCACGCCGGTGATGATGCCGAGCAGCAGCGCCATCGGCACGCCCGCGAAGCTGAGGCAGATCCACATCAGCACGCCTTCGACCAGCATGCCGAGCAGGCGGCCGGCGAGCAAGCGGCGCATCGTCGTCGCCATCCGCCCGATCGTGCGGGCGAATTCGTCGCGCGAATCGCTCGGCACCATCCATTGCAGCCCGCGCTCGTAAATGCGCGGCTCCAGCGCGATGAACAGGCCCAGGATGACGATCATCAGCATCGAAGACACCGCGCCGAACACCGTGCCGACCGCAGATGTCAGCCGCCCGACGCTGCCCAGCGCCTGCTGGACGAGCCCGGTCACGTCCGAGCGGCCAGGCATCAGCCCGAGATCGGCGGCCCAATGCGCCACCTTGTTCGCCTGGGCCTCCAGCGTGGTGCGGAGCTGCTCGGCCTGGGCGGCGATCTGCACGCCGGTCATGTAGAACAGGCCGACGAAGAAGATGAGGACGAGCAGGATGGTGATCGCCACCCGAGCGGTGCGCGGGATCGGCAGGATGCGGCCGAGTAGGCGTGCGCCGCCGTCGAGCATCGAAGCGAAGACCAGGGCCGCGAAGATGATCAGCAGCGGCTGGATCAGCAGCACGATCAGCGCGACGCCGATCGCCAGCCCGAACCACACGCTCGCGCGCTTGAGTTCGGCCCGCACCACGGGATCGCGAAGCTCGTTGGGGCCGGGCTCCTGGACAACGTTCGCCGCCTTCGATTCGAGCAGGTCCGCCATCATTCGCTATCCCGTTGCGGATGGAGCGAGCGCCCGGCCCGGCCGGCGCGGAATGAGCGCGGCCAGGTCAGTGGGTTCCAGGTCGCGCTGCCATCGAGGCTGAAGGTGATGAATTCTGCACGCCCGCCGATATTCTCCCAGGGGACCGGCCCGCCAAGGCCATTTTCCGCAAGCGTGAAGCGGCTGTCGGCCGAATTGTCGCGATTGTCGCCCATCAGGAACACCTTGCCCTGCGGCACGCGGATTTCCGGATAGAAGTCGCCGCGCCCCGGCCGCACGCCGAGATCGACGGTGTCGTAGGAGCGGCCGTTGGGCAGCGTCTCGCGATAGATCGGCAGCCGGCAATAGAGCTTGCCGGCGCGGCTGACCTTCAGGCCCGGATAATGTTCGGGGTCGCAGCGGGTGTTGGCATCCACCGGCACGAAGCGATCCCCCATCGCGCGGCGCGGGATAGGCTGGCCGTTCAGATAGACCACGCCGGCGCGCACGCCGATGGTGTCGCCGGGAAGGCCGATCACCCGCTTGATATAGTCGGTCTCGGTCCCCGGCGGGGTGACGATCACCACGTCGCCGCGGGTCGGCAGCCGGCCGAACAACCGCCCGTGCATGAAGGGCAGCACGTGGAAAGTCGGCGTCACCCAGCTATAGCCATAGGGATATTTGGTGACGACCAGTCGGTCGCCGACCAGCAGGCCCGGCAGCATCGATTCGCTGGGGATGAAGAAGGGCTTGGCGACCAGGCTGTGGAAGCCGAGCACGGCGAGCACGAGCCACAATATGCCGCGCGCCTCCGCCCACCAGTCCGTGCCGGGGCGGCGCGCCGGTTCCTCGATCCCTTCGTGCCGCAACGCCAGCTCGTCCCCCGCCATCAATCTTCCTTCACCGCCTCGATCATCACCATCGCGAACGCCCAAGGATGATCGTCCGTCAGCGTCAGATGCACCTTCGCGACGTGACCCGCAGGGGTGATGGCGTCAAGCCGCGCCTTGGCTCCTCCGGTCAGCGCCAGCGTCGGCGCGCCCGAGGGCGAATTGACGACACCGATGTCCTTCATGAACACGCCGCGCTTGAACCCGGTTCCGACCGCCTTGGAGAAAGCTTCCTTGGCAGCGAAGCGCTTGGCGAGGGTGGCGGCCTGGGTATGCGGTCGCGAATGTGCCTTTGCGATCTCAACATCGGTGAAGCTGCGCTGCTCGAAGCGCGCGCCGAACCGGTCGAGCGAATTCTGGATCCGCTCGATGTTGCACAGGTCCGAGCCGAGGCCGAGGATCATGCCACCGATCCTCCCTCGCTCGAAGAGCGGGGGAGGGGGACCATTCGCGCAGCGAATGGTGGAGGGGGCGCGAGCCAATTGGCTCGCATCTCGCCCGAAACGACGGACGCGCGCCGAAGAAGCGCGCGCCCCCTCCCCCATTTGGCGGAAGACGCCAAATGGTCCCCCTCCCCCTGCTTCGCATGGGGAGGATCATGCCGGGCACTCACCGCGCCGAATCCATCAGTTCGCGCATCCGGCGCACGACCGGCGCCAGCCCGTCGAAGATCGCCTCGCCGATCAGGAAATGGCCGATATTGAGCTCCATCACCTGCGGGATCGCGGCGATCGGCACGACATTGTCGAAGGTGAGGCCGTGGCCGGCATGGACCTCGATTCCCTCCTTGGCGGCGAGCGCGGCGGCATCGGCGATGCGGCGGAGCTCGGCCTCGCGCTCGCCTTCCGCGAGCTCGCAATAGCGGCCGGTGTGGAGCTCGACCACCGGCGCGCGCAGGCGCAATGCCGCGTCGATCTGCCGCGCGTCGGGCTCGACGAACAGCGAGACGCGGCTGCCCGCATCGAGCAGCTTGGCCACGATCGGCGCGAGGTGATCGTGCTGTCCGGCGGCGTCGAGCCCGCCCTCGGTCGTCCGCTCCTCGCGCTTTTCGGGGACGATGCACACGGCATGGGGGCGATGCCGCAGCGCGATCGCCAGCATCTCCTCGGTCGCCGCCATTTCGAGGTTGAGCGGGATCGGCAGCTCGGCGACGAGCCGCTCGATATCGCTGTCGGTGATGTGGCGGCGGTCTTCGCGCAGGTGCGCGGTGATCCCGTCGGCGCCCGCCTCGGCCGCGAGCAGCGCGGCGCGGACCGGATCGGGATAGCCCGAGCCGCGCGCATTCCGCACGGTCGCGACATGGTCGATATTGACCCCGAGGCGCAGCTTGCCCCCCATCTCAGGCAAGCGCGCGGCTGCCGGGCTTCACGGCGGGAATCGCCGCCAGCTCGGGCGGAAGCTGATCGGCCGGATAGGCGGGCACGTCCATCTTGAGCAGCGAGACGAGCGGCGCGCCGATATCGGCCTTGCCGTTCGATCGATCGACGATGCACGCCGCGCCGAGCAGCGTGCCCGGATGCTTGCGGATCGCGGCAATGCATTCGCGCGAGGAAAGCCCGGTGGTGACGATGTCCTCGACCATCACGACTCGCGCGCCTTGCGGGATCTCGAAGCCGCGGCGGAGCTGGAACTCGCCGTCCTCGCGCTCGACGAACACGGCCTTGCAGCCGAGCGCCCGCGCGGTCTCGTAACCAGGGATGATTCCGCCGATTGCGGGAGAGACGACCATATCGACTTCGCCGAACGACTCGCGGATCAATTTGCCCAGCGCCGAGCACACCCGTTCGGTGCGCGCCGGATCCTCGAAGATCCGCATCTTCTGCAGGAAGATCGGCGAACGCAGGCCCGAAGACAGGATGAAATGCCCTTCGAGCAGCGCGCCTGCCGCGCGGAATTCCTCTAGAATCGTCTCGCCGTCCAATGCCCGCTCCCTTGCGTTTCGGGGTCGCGCTCCACTTAGAACCGGCATTCCCTCGCCGCAACGGCCATGCAAAAAGGGTTGAGAATGGACGCGCGCGTCGTATAGGCCGCAGCACTGGGGCTATTCCTTATTGCTCCGCCTACGGCGCTCTCGCGGAACGGGGTGAAAATAAACGATGCGCATGCTTGGGTTGACTTCGATTCTCCTGGCCGCGGGGCTGGCGTTCGCCGCGCCCGCTTCGGCCCAGGAGCCTGCCGCCAATGGCGCGGCACCGGTAGCCAATACGACGGCTGCGGCTCCGGCAGCGGCGGCGACGCCCGCCGTCGCCGATCCGACGCTGAAGGCCGATGGCACGCCGCGCACGGCGCCCGATCCCGCAATCGGCCAGCCGACCAAGGATGCGTGGTGGCTGCAGCCGCAGGTGACGCCGACCGGCATCGAAGCGCACGATTTCCACAACCACATCCTGCTGCCGCTGATCACGATCATCTCGATCTTCGTGCTGATCCTGCTGATCTATGTGATCTTCCGCTATCGGCGTGCGGCGAACCCGGAGCCGAGCCGGACCAGCCACAACACGATGATCGAGATCATCTGGACGCTGGTGCCGGTGCTGATCCTGATCGCGATCGCGGTTCCCTCGATCCGCCTGCTCGCCGCACAGTTCAAGCCGGCGCCGAAGAACGCCGTGACGCTGAAGGCGATCGGCAACCAGTGGTTCTGGAGCTACGAGTATCCCGATAACGGCGGCATCCAGCTCACCGCCAACATGCTCAAGGAGCAGAGCCAGGTCCCGGCCGGCCAGCGCTTCCGCACCGATGCCGACGGTCCGCGCCTGCTGGCGGTCGATCAGCGCGTCGTCCTGCCCTATGGCGTGCCGATCCGCCTGCTCACCACCGCGCAGGACGTGATCCACAGCTGGGCGATCCCGGCCTTCTGGATCAAGCTCGACGCCGTTCCCGGCCGCATCAACGAGACCAGCTTCATCATCCCGAAGCCGGGCGTCTATTTCGGCCAGTGCTCGGAACTGTGCGGCGCGCGCCACGCCTATATGCCGATCGCGGTCGAGGCGGTCTCGCCCGCCGAGTTCGCCCAGTGGGTGAAGTCGAAGGGCGGCACCATGCCGGGCGCCGGCGCCGAGGGCACCACGGCGGCCGGCAATACGGCCGAGCCCGCCGCTTCGAACGCATCGAATGCCGCCGAACCGGCGACCGAGAATGCCACCGTCGCTCCGGCGACCACCAATCAAGCCGCAACCGCGAACCCCGCGGGCGCCGGCAACACGGGCAACTGAGATGACCGATACCGCGCTCCACTTCGACGCGCATGCCGATCATGCGCATGATCACCACGATGCCGATCACAAGCCGGGCTTCTTCGCCCGCTGGTTCATGTCGACGAACCACAAGGACATCGGCACGCTCTATCTGATCTTCGCGATCGTCGCCGGCATTATCGGCGGTGCGATCTCGGGCCTGATGCGCGCCGAGCTGATGCACCCCGGCATCCAGTATCTGCCGAGCTGGCTGGCGACGCTGCACGGCGGCTCGCCCAGCTTCGACGACGCGATGCACTTCTGGAACGTGCTGATCACCGCGCACGGCCTGATCATGGTGTTCTTCATGGTCATGCCGGCGATGATCGGCGGCTTCGGCAACTGGTTCGTGCCGATCATGATCGGAGCGCCGGACATGGCGTTCCCGCGCATGAACAACATCTCGTTCTGGCTGCTGATCCCGGCCTTCACGCTGCTGCTCGCCTCGCCCTTCGTCGGCATCGGCGCGGGCACCGGCTGGACGGTCTATGCGCCGCTCTCGACCTATGGCGAGCCGGGACCGTCGGTGGACATGGCGATCCTGTCGCTCCACCTCGCCGGCGCGAGCTCAATCCTGGGTGCGATCAACTTCATCACCACCATCTTCAACATGCGCGCGCCGGGCATGACCCTGCACAAGATGCCGCTGTTCGTCTGGTCGGTGCTGATCACCGCCTTCCTGCTGCTGCTGGCGCTGCCGGTGCTCGCCGCGGCGATCACCATGCTGCTGACCGATCGTAATTTCGGCACCGCGTTCTACGATCCGTCGAACGGCGGCGATCCGATCCTCTATCAGCACCTGTTCTGGTTCTTCGGCCACCCCGAAGTGTACATCATGATCCTGCCGGGCTTCGGCATCATCAGCCAGATCATCGCCACCTTCAGCCGCAAGCCGGTGTTCGGCTATCTCGGCATGGCCTATGCCATGGTCGCGATCGGCCTGGTCGGCTTCGTTGTGTGGGCCCACCACATGTTCACCACCGGCATGAGCGTGACCGTGAAGATGTACTTCACTGCCGCGACGATGGTGATCGCGGTGCCGACCGGCGTGAAGATCTTCTCGTGGATCGCCACCATGTGGGGGGGCTCGATCAGCTTCAAGACCCCGATGGTCTGGGCGATCGGCTTCATCTTCATGTTCACCGTCGGCGGCGTGACCGGCGTGGTGCTCGCGAACGGCGGCGTCGACGATTACATGCAGGACACCTACTACGTCGTCGCGCACTTCCACTATGTGCTGTCCCTCGGCGCGGTGTTCTCGCTCTTCGCCGGCTTCTATTACTGGTTCCCGAAAATGTCGGGCCGGATGTACAGCGAGCTGCTCGGCCAGCTGCACTTCTGGGTGTTCTTCGTCGGCGTGAACCTGCTGTTCTTCCCGATGCACTTCCTGGGCCTGCAGGGCATGCCGCGCCGCTATCCGGACTATCCGGACGCCTATGCGCATTGGAACGAAGTCGCGACCGTCGGCTACATGATCATGGCCGCGTCGATGATCATCTTCTTCGTCAACATCGCTTGGGCGCTGTTCGCCGGCCGCAAGGCGGAGGGCAATCCCTGGGGCGAAGGCGCGACGACGCTCGAATGGACGCTGTCGAGCCCCCCGCCCTTCCACCAGTTCGAGACGCTGCCGGTGATCGACGGCGGCTCGCACCACTAAGCTTCCGCCGAAAGGCCGAAACGAAGCGCCCCGGAAGGAAACTTCCGGGGCGTTTTCGTTGGGACGCGGGCCGCCCCTTTTCCCTGCCGCGCCAGACGCCTATAGCGCCGGAATCACCATGAGCACCGCAGCCGCAACCGTAACCCTGCCCGCCGAATGGCGCGATTTCCTGGCCTTGACCAAGCCGCGGGTGATGACGCTCGTCGTCTTCACCGGCCTGTGCGGGATGCTGGCGGCGCCGGTGCCGATCCATCCGGTGCTGGGTTTCACCGCGATCCTGTGCATCGCGCTCGGCGCAGGCGCCGCGGGGGCGCTCAACCAATGGTATGAGTCCGATCTCGACGCCAAGATGAAGCGCACCGCCAAGCGGCCGCTGCCTGCCGGGCGGATGGACCGGCAATCGGCATTACACTTCGGAGTCGGTCTCGCCGGGTTCAGCCTCGCGCTGATGTATTTCGCGATCAACCTCACCGCGACGCTGATCCTCGCCGCCTCGATCCTGTTCTACGTCTTCGTCTACACGATCTGGCTCAAGCGCCGGACGCCGCAGAACATCGTGATCGGCGGCGCGGCCGGCGCCTTTCCCCCGATGATCGGCTGGGCTGCCGCGACCGGCAATCTCAGCCTGTTGCCGGTGCTGCTGTTCGTGATCATCTTCCTGTGGACGCCGCCGCATTTCTGGGCGCTCGCGCTGTTCGTGAAGACCGATTACGCCAATGCCGGGGTGCCGATGCTGCCGGTGGTGGCGGGCGAGCGTTCGACTCGCATCCAGATCGGCCTCTACACGATCCCGATGGTGCTCGCCGCCGCCGCGCCCTGGCCGCTCGGCCTCACCGGCGCGATCTACGGCATCGTCGCCGCGGTTCTTTCGGGGCTCTTCCTGGCGATGGCGGTGCAGGTCGCGATTCGCCGGTCGGAGCCCGATGACGCGATGCTGCCCGAAAAGCGGCTGTTCAAATATTCGATCCTCTATCTCTTCCTCATTTTCGGCGCGCTCGTCGTCGACAGGTGGTTCGCATGACCGACGATCTCATCCAGCCTCGCGCGGCGACTGCCGCGGAAACCGAAGTCGTCCGCGCCCGCCAGCGCGCCCGCGCCAAGGTACTGGCACTGCTGCTCGGGGCCTTCGTGATCCTGGTGTTCGCGATTTCGATCGTGAAGATGCAGATCGGCCACGCGGGATGATCAGCCGCAACCTGCGCGTCGCGATCCTGGCCGGAATCGGCGTGTGCGCGATGACTGGACTCGGTTTCGCCGCGGTGCCGCTCTACCGCGTGTTCTGCGAGGCGACCGGATTGAACGGCACCACCCAGCGCGGGCTGCGCGCGCCGGGCGATACCGGCCACAAGGTGACCGTGGCGTTCGACAGCAACGTCGCCAAGGGCCTGCCCTGGAAGTTCGAGCCCGAACGGCGATCGGACACGATCGACATCGGCGGGCGCGACATGGCGTTCTTCACGGCCAAGAACCTCTCCAACCGGGAGATCACCGGCACCGCGACGTTCAACGTCACGCCGATCACGATCGGCAAATATTTCACCAAGATCCAATGCTTCTGCTTCACCCAGCAGACGCTGAAGCCCGGCGAGACCGCCCGGATGCCGGTGATCTTCTATGTCGATCCCAAGATCCTCGACGATCCGGACGCCAAGGACGTCCAGGAGATCACCCTCTCCTACACTTTCTATCCCGTGCCCGACGACAAGAAGCCGAGCTGAGAGTCGGTTTGGAAATGCGCCTCTCGGCGCATTGCGGCACCAGCCCGCTCCCCCACCCGGCCACCCAGTCAGGATATCTTATGGGTGGCCGGGTGGGGGAGCGGGCCGGCACCGCGAAATGCGCTGCGGCGCATTTCCAAACGAGCTCCACGCGCGGCTCGCATCAGGTTGTTGCGGGAAGCGGATTCGCCGCTTAAAGCATCGCGCAAAGCAAGGAACAGGGAAGACCCATGGCCGGCGCCAAGAACCACCAATATCATATCCTGCCTCCCAGCATCTGGCCGCTGTTCGGCTCGATGGCCGCCCTGGTGCTGGCCTCGGGCGGCATCATGGTGATGCACAGCTATCCGGCCGCCTATTTCGTATTCTTCGCCGGCCTGGCGCTGGTGGCGATCACGATGTTCGGCTGGTGGGGCAAGGTGATCCAGGAAGCGCACGCCGGCGATCACACGCCGATCGTGCAGCTCCACCTGCGCTACGGCATGATCCTGTTCATCGCTTCCGAAGTGATGTTCTTCGTCGGCTGGTTCTGGGCCTGGTTCGATTTCTCGCTCTTCCCCTCGACGGTCGAGGCGGTCGGCGGCCAGTGGCCGCCCAAGGGCCTGGAAGTCATCAACGCCTTCGAATTCCCGCTGCTCAACACGCTGATCCTGCTCTGCTCGGGCTGCACCGTCACCTGGGCGCACCACGCGCTGCTGCACGGGGATCGCAAGGGCCTGATCCAGGGCCTGTGGTGCACGATCCTGCTCGGCCTGCTGTTCAGCTCGATCCAGGCCTATGAGTATGTCCACGCCCCCTTCGCCTTCAAGGCCGCGTCGACCGATCCGATCGGCACCAGCTATGGCGGCGCCTTCTTCATGGCCACCGGCTTCCACGGCTTCCACGTGATCGTCGGCACGATCTTCCTGATCGTGAACCTGGTCCGCGCCTATAAGGGCGACTTCACCCCGAAGCAGCATTTCGGCTTCGAGGCGGCCGCCTGGTACTGGCACTTCGTCGACGTGGTGTGGCTGTTCCTCTTCGCGTCGATCTATGTCTGGGGCGGCTGGGGCGCGCCGGTGCACGCCGGCTGACGTGGCCGAAGACCAGACCAACGCTCCCGGGGGAGGCGGCCCAGTGCCGCCTCCCCCGATCCTTTCCGGGACCAAGGGCGCCTGCCCGCGCTGCGGCGCGCCGACGCTGTTCAAGCGCTTCGCCACCTTCGCCGATCGCTGTTCGGCCTGCGGGCTCGATTTTACTGCCTTCAACGTCGGCGACGGGCCAGTGGTGTTCCTGACGCTGGGCATCGGCACGCTGGTGACGATCATGGCGCTGTGGGTGGAGTTCACCTTCCAGCCCGGCGTTCTGATCCACGCGCTGCTCTGGGTGCCGATCACGCTCGGGCTGGTGCTGGTCTCGCTGCGCTTCACCAAGGGGCTGCTGCTCGCGCTCGAATATCGCAACCGCGCCGGCGAGGGCCGGATCCGCGAGGACTGATGCCGCGCCTGCCCGTGATCCCGACCCTGGTCGTCGCGCTCTCCGTCGCCGCGATGATCGCGCTCGGCATCTGGCAGCTCGACCGGCGACAGGAGAAGCTGGCCGCGATCGCGCTTTACGCCGCCAATCTCGACAAGCCGGCGATCCCCTTCCCGCTGCCGCCGATCGGCGACGACAAGCTGTTCCGCCGCTCCGTCGCCAATTGCCTCGAAGTGGCTAGCTGGCAGAAGCAGGGCGGACGATCGGCGACCGGCGGCGATGGCTGGCGCCAGATCGCATCGTGCCGGACGGGCGTCGAGGGCCCGGCGCTGCTGATCGACATGGGGGTGACCTCCGATCCGAAGTTCCAGCCCCGCTGGCCGGGCGGCAAGGTGAGCGGCACGATCACCCATGCCCCCGATCACCGCCCGCTGCTCACCGGCATCTTCGATCAGGCGCCCAAGCCGCTGATGCTGATCTCGGACAGCGCCGCTCCGGGGCTCCAGCCCACCGCGCGGCCCGACCTGTCAAGCGTGCCGAACAACCATCTCTCCTATGCGGTGCAATGGTTCCTGTTCGCGCTGGTCGCCGCCGTGATCTACGTCCTCGCGCTGCGTTGGCGGCAGAAGCCCAGGGCGGCGTAAAGATCGGATTTCTTGCGGGCGCGGCCTTGCACCGCTAGGCGGCGGGCATGCACTATCAGAGCACCCGAGGCGATGCGCCGCAGCTGGGCTTCCGCGACGTGACCCTGGCCGGGCTCGCCCGCGACGGCGGCCTCTACGTCCCCGATCATTGGCCTAGCCTGAGCCGGGCGGAGATCGCCGATCTGCGCGGGCTCTCCTATGTCGAGACGGCGGTGCGGGTGATGCTGCCCTTCGTCGGCGAGGATCTCAGCGAAGACGAGCTGCGCGCGCTGTGCAGCCAGGCCTATGGCCGCTTCGCCCATGCCGCGGGGACGCCGCTGGTCCAGCTCGACCATCGCCATTTCCTGCTCGAGCTGTTCCACGGCCCCACGCTCGCCTTCAAGGACGTGGCGCTGCAGCTGCTCGGCCTGTTCTTCGAGAAGTTCCTGGCCGGCAGCACGTCGCCGCTGACGATCGTCGGCGCGACCTCGGGCGATACCGGCAGCGCGGCGATCGACGCGGTCGCGGGGCGGCACGGCGTCGATATCTTCATGCTGCACCCCAAGGGCCGCGTCTCCGACGTCCAGCGCCGCCAGATGACGACGGTGCTCGCCCCCAACGTCCACAACATCGCGATCGAGGGCAGTTTCGACGATGCCCAGGCGCTGGTGAAGGCGATGTTCAACGATCCTGCCTTCTCGGCCCGCTTCCGCCTCTCCGCGGTCAATTCGATCAACTGGGCACGGCTGATGGCGCAGGTGGTCTATTATTTCTACGCCGCCGTGCGCCTGGGGGCGCCGGATCGCGAAGTCGCCTTTTCGGTGCCAACCGGCAATTTCGGCGACGTGTTCGCCGGCTATGTCGCGGCGAAGATGGGGCTGCCGGTGGCGAAACTGGTGGTGGCGACCAACGTCAACGACATCCTCCATCGCGCGCTTTCGGCCGGCGACTATTCGGCGGGCACCGTGACCCCCACCGCGGCGCCGAGCATGGACATCCAGGTGAGCTCGAACTTCGAGCGGCTGCTCCACGATCTCGCCGGGGCCAGCGTCGCCGATCAGATGCGCGGCTTCGAAGCGAGCAAGGCGATGCGGCTGACCAATGCCCAGCGCGAGGGCGCGGCGAAGCTGTTCGCCAGCGACCGGATCGATCCCGACGACATGAACGAAGCGATGCGCTGGGCTAGCGCCGAGGCCGGCCAGATAATCGACCCGCACAGCGCGATCGCGCTGGCCGCGGCACGGCGCGCGGACCTTCCCGCCGAAGTGCCGGTGGTGACGCTGGCGACCGCGCATCCCGCCAAGTTCGCCGACGCGGTCGAGCGCGCCACCGGGATCCGTCCCGCCCTCCCCGCCCGCGTGGGCGACCTGTTCGACCGGCAGGAACGCTACGAGGTGCTGCCGGCTAGGTTCGAAGCGATCACCGGCTACATCGCGGAGCGGGCGAAACCGAAACAATAGCCGTCATTCCGGCGAAAGCCGGGATCGCTTGCGGCCCTTGTCCCGCCATCGCCAGAGATCCCGGCTTTCGCCGGGATGACGGAAACGGGATGGCGGTTTAAGGGGAGCCCCATGAACCTCATCACGCTCACCGGCGAGCCCTGGGCCGATTACGGGCTGGTCGACAGCGGCCATGGCCGCAAGCTCGAACGCTATGGCAAGTATCGCTTCGTCCGGCCCGAGCCGCAGGCGATGTGGGCGCCAGCCTCCGAGCAATGGGACGCGCATGGCGAGTTCATCCCCGGCTCGGACGAGGAGGGCGGCGGGCGCTGGCAGTTCGCCAAGCCGGTGCCGCGCGAAGGCTGGCCGCTCGCCTGGGAAGAAGTGCGCTTCACCGGGCAGACCACGCCGTTCCGCCACCTCGCCTTCTTCCCGGACATGGCGCCGGTCTGGGCGTGGATGCGCGCGCAGATCGACGGGATGGACGCGCCGGAGTGCATGAACCTGTTCGGCTATACCGGCGTCGGCAGCCTCGCGCTGGCCGCCAAGGGTGCGCGCGTGACACATGTCGATGCCTCGAAGAAGTCGGTCGCCGAGGGCAAGGCCAATGCCGCGCTTTCGGGCATGGAGGACAAGCCGATCCGCTGGATGATCGACGATGCCGCCAAGTTCACCGCGCGCGAAGTGCGGCGCGGGCGGCGCTATGACGGGATCATCCTCGATCCGCCCAAATGGGGGCGCGGGCCCAATGGCGAAGTGTGGAAGCTCGAGGAAGGGCTGCCCGGGCTGATCGCCGATGCCACCCTGCTGCTCGACGCGAACTCGCGCTTCCTGTTCCTCACAGTCTATGCGGTGCGGATGTCGGCCCTGGCGATCGGCGAGTTGCTGCGTCAGCATTGCGGGCATCTGGGCGGCACGATCGAATGCGGCGAGCTCGCGGTACGCGAGGAAGCGCGCGGGCTGGAACTGCCGACGGCGATCTTCGCGCGCTGGAGCCGGGGCTGATGGCGCTTTCCGTCTTTCTCGCCACGGCAGTCGCCGACGAAGCCGAAGGGCGCCGCCCGGGTGCGCGGCACGCAATGCTGATCTATGTCACGGCGCCGGATTTCGAGGCGGCGCAGCGCAAGGCGGCCGGTGCCGCGCTCGGCGCGGGGTGGATGCTGGTGCGGCTCGAAAAGGGCAAGGAACTCGCCGGACCGCAGAGCGACGATCCGGTGCTGCGCTCCGCGGCCGAAACCGCACTCGAGGAAGGATCGGCGATCGTCGTCTATGGCGACGAGCTGCCGCCCGAAGCCTAGCTCCGCCCCATCCGGATCGCCGCGCCAGCGACGAAGGGGCAGCCGGCGACGAGCAACAGGCTCACCGCGGCGAGGAGCTTGAGCCCGCCCGGCTGATCCGCGGTGGCGCCGAAAATCAGCAACGGCACGGCGAAGGGCAGCATCACCAGCCCGGCCAGCGCGCCGGCGCCGCGCAGCCCCGCGACCAGCGCGGCGGTGACCACGCCGAGCGCGGCAAGGCCGGGCGTGCCGATCAGCAGAGCCAATAGCAAGGGCGGCAGGGCGGCGGCGGGTAGCTGGAGCAGCGCCGAGGCGACCATTGTCGCGACGAGCAGCGCCGGCGCGAAGCCGAGCCAGTGGCCGAGCGTCTTGGCCGCGGCGACCCCCGATTCGGGGATGCCGCGCACCGCGAGCTGATCGAGCACGCCGCTTTCCGCATCGGGCGCGACGAGCCGCTCGACCGGGAGCAGCGCGGCGAGCAGCGCGGCGGCCCAGATCACTCCGGCGGCAACCCGCGCGAGCAGCCGCGGATCGGGACCGATCGCGAAGGGAAAGAGGATCGCGACGAGCAGGAAGAACATCACTGGTAGGACTAGCCCGCCGGTGCTCCAGGCACGCCGCAGCTCGCGCCAGACCAGGGCGGCATAGACGCTCACAGTCGCCACTCGCGCGGGTTGGGCAGTACGATCGGCAGATGCGTCGCGACGAGCGCGATGCCGCCGCCGGCGCAATGGAGGGCGATCAGGTCTTCGAGCAGTGTCACCGAGGCGGTGTCGAGGCCGTTGGCCGGCTCGTCGAGCAGCCAGATCGGCGCGCCGCTGGCGACGACCCGGGCGAGCGCCGCGCGCCGGCGTTGGCCGGTCGAGAGCAGCCGCACGGGCACTTGGCCGATCGCGGCGAGGCCGACCGCCGCCAGCGCCTCGGGAACCGCATCGGCGCGGCCATCGAGCGCAGCCCAGAAGCGCAACGCCCCGGCGAGCGGCAGTTCGGGATCGAGCGCGGCGGCTTCCGCCATCAGCGCCCGCGCACCTTCCACCTCCACCGTGCCGGCGACCGGCGCGAGCAGCCCGGCGGCGATGCGCAGCAGGCTCGATTTGCCGACGCCGTTGGGGCCGCTGACCAGCCCGGCCTCGCCAGCGGCGAGCCGCAGGCTCACCCCTTCGAACAACAGGCGTCCGCCGCGGATGCAGGCGATGTCGCGCAGCGCGAGGCCAGTCACTCGGCGTCGTCCTCCAGCGCATGCATGTCGCCGTCGGACAGGCCGAAATGATGCCCGACCTCATGCACCACGACATGGGTGACGAGGTCTTCCAGCGTGACGCCGGTCGCGGCCCATTCGTCGAGCAAGGGCCGGCGATAGAGATGGATGCGATCGGGGAGCGCGCCCGATTCGAACGCGCTTTTCTCGCCGATCGGACGGCCGTGATAGAGGCCGGTCAAGTCGAACGGATCCTCAATCCCCATGGCCTCCAGCGTCTCGTCGTCGGCGAAATCCTCGACGATCAGCACGACGTCGGCGAGGTGCGTCTGGAACGGTTCGGGAATGCGCTCGAGCGCGGCGCGGGCAAGCGCTTCGATGGCGGCGGCGTCTGGGGCTTGCCCGATCATGGCGGCAGGCATAGGCCGAGCAGCGAAGCCACGGCAAGGGAGGGGAGAGATGGTCGGCCGATTGACCGAGGGACTGCGCACCGAATCGATGGCGACGCTGCCCGAATGGCGCTGGGAGGCGGAGCGCGGCGCGATCACGCGCCGCTTCGTGTTTGCCGATTTCAACCAGGCCTTCGGCTTCATGACCCGCGTCGCGCTGCTCGCCGAAAAGGCGGACCATCACCCCGAATGGAGCAATGTCTGGAACCGCGTCGATATCCTGCTCACCACGCATGATGTCGGCGGGCTTTCGAGCCGCGACATCCAGATGGCGCAGGCGATCGACTCCCTGCTGTCCTAACCGAAGCGCTTGCGCATCTGCTTGCGCAGCGCGCCGGGCATCCAACGCTGAGCAAAGGCGAGACGGCGGGCGGTCTTACCGACGAGGACATGGACCTTGTCCCGCTGCGGCGCATCCCACACCGCTTCCGCCACAACGTCTAGCGGCGTGAATTCGAGTCCCGCGGCGCGCACCGTCTCGCGGGCGCTGCGGTTACTGCCCGCGGCGACCGAATCGAGCAGCGGCGTGTCGATGAAGCTCGGCATCAGCACGCGCACCTTGATGCCTTCCGGCGCCCATTCGGCGTCGAGTGCCTCGGAAAAGCCGCGCACCGCGAACTTCACCGCGGCATAGAGCGACATGCCGGCCGATCCGTAGATCGCCGCGGCGCTGGCGGTGTTGACCAGGCACGATCCCGGGGTCGCCTTGAGGTAGGGATAGGCGGCGCGCGCGCCGTTGATCACGCCGACCAGGTTGATCGCGATGATCCGGTCGACATCAGTATCGCTGTTCTCGGCGAGCGGGCCGCCGACCGCGATGCCGGCATTGTTGAACATCAGGTCGAGCCGCCCGCCGCTCGCCTTGGCGAAATCGGCGAGCGCCCCGGCCCAGGCACTGCGATCGCGCACGTCCATGACATGGATGCTGCTCATCCCCGCGGGCAGCATCGCCGCGGTCGCCTCGATCCCCGCCTTGTCGATGTCCGCCAGCCCGACGAACCAGCCGCGCGCGCCGAACAGCCTGGCGACCGCCTGGCCAATGCCGGACCCGCCGCCGGTGATGAAGATCGCCTTCGCCATCGCCTCTCTCCCCAGTCTTTTTTGACCTTTGCCCCGTCATCCCGCACAAATCGCGACGATGCCAGAGCAAAGCCGCTCCGTTACCTTCAAAAATGTCAGCAAGGCCTGGCCGGGCAGCGCGCAGGCCGTCGATGACGTGTCGCTCGAAGTGGCTGCCGGGAGCTTCGTCGCGCTGGTTGGTGCCTCGGGATCGGGCAAGTCGACGCTGCTCAAGACGGTGAACCGCCTCGTCGAGCCGAGCGCGGGGACGGTCCTGGTCGGCGGCGCGCCGGTCGATGCCGCGCCGGCGCCCGCGCTCAGGCGCCGAATTGGCTATGTTTTCCAGAATGTCGGCCTGTTCCCGCACATGACCGTGGGCGAGAATGTCGAGATCGGGCTGCGGCTGGCCGGAGTGCGCGACATGGCGGCGCGCGTGGCCGAATTGCTCGAGCTCGTCGAGCTGGCCCCCGAACTCGCGGCGCGGATGCCCGATGCGCTGTCCGGCGGGCAGCGCCAGCGCGTCGGCGTCGCGCGGGCGCTGGCGACAGAGCCGGGCATCCTGCTGATGGACGAGCCCTTCGGGGCGCTCGATCCGGTGACGCGCGACGGACTCGGCAAGGCGATCCGGGCGCTGCACGATCGGTTGGGGCTGACCACGATCCTGGTGACGCACGACATGGCCGAGGCACTGCTGCTCGCCGATCGCGTGCTGGTGATGGCGGCGGGGCGGATCGTCGCCGATGCCTCGCCGCGCGACTTGCTGGCGGGCAAGGCGGGCCCGGAGGCGGACGCGCTGGTCGCCGTGCCACGGGAGCATGCGCATCGGCTGGCGGAGCTGGAGCGGTGAGGGGGGATCACTTCTCATTCCTCCCCGGAACGGAGAGGGGGACCATCGCGCCAGCGATGGTGGAGGGGGCCCAGGCTTCCAAGCAACTTGTCGCCAGAGGAGAGCGGGGCCCCCTCCACCACGCCGCGTCGCGGCGCGGTCCCCCTCCCCGTTCCGGGGAGGAGTTTCGGGCATGACCTCCGCCTTCGCCCGCATTCCCGAACTGCTCGCCCAGCACCTGCTGCTCGCACTCGCGGCACTGCTGCTCGGCCTCGTCGTCGCGCTGCCGCTGGCGGTACTCTCCGCGCGCAATCGCGTCGTCGGGCGAATCGCACTCGGTTTCGCCAGCCTCGTCCAGACCATTCCCAGCCTCGCGCTGCTCGCGCTCTTCTATCCGCTGCTCTTGTGGCTGTCGGCGCTGGTGGGCGGCGGCATCCCCGCGCTGGGCTTCCTGCCCTCGCTACTCGCGCTGTCGCTCTATGCGCTGCTGCCAATCCTGCGCAACGCGGTGACCGGGCTCGCCACGATCGATCCGGCGGTGCTCGAAGCGGCGGACGGCGTCGGCATGACGGCGATGCAGAAGCTCCGCCTGGTCGAGGCGCCGCTGGTGCTGCCCGTGCTGATGGCGGGGATCCGCACCGCCGCGGTGTGGACGATCGGGGCCGCCACCCTCTCCACCACGGTCGGCCAGCCGAGCCTGGGCGACCTGATCTTCGCCGGACTCCAGACCCAGAACTGGACGCTGGTGCTCGCCGGCTGCATCGCCGCCGCGGCGCTGGCGCTGGCCGTGGACGCGCTGCTCGGCCTCGCCGAATGGGGCATCGCCCGCCGCCGCCGCGCCGCTGCCTGGGCGAGTCTGGGCGTGCTGCTGCTCGCCGTCGCCGTCGCGCTAATCCCGGCACTGCCCGCCCCGCGCGGCACGGTGACGATCGGGGCCAAGGGCTTTTCCGAGCAGTATATCCTGGCCCGGCTGATCGGCCATCGGCTCGAGGCGGCGGGCTATCAGGTGCGCTATCGCGAGGGGCTGGGATCGGCGGTGGCGTTCAGCGCGCTCGCGGCCGACGATATCGACGTCTATGTCGATTATTCGGGCACGATCTGGACCAACCAGATGCAGCGAAGCGACGTGCCGCCGCGCGATGCGATCGTCGCGGGGGTCGCGCGCTGGGCCAGGGATCGCCACCGCGTCACCCTGCTCGGCAGCCTCGGTTTCGAGAACGCCTATGCCTTTGCCATGCGGGGCGACGATGCGGCGCGGCGGGGCATCCGCACCATCGCCGATCTCGCGCCGATCGCGCCCAGCCTGGCGCTCGCCACCGATGTCGAATTCCTCGAGAGGCCCGAATGGGCGGCAGTGAAGCGGGCCTATGGCCTGTCGTTCAAATCGGCGCATCCCTATCAGCCGACCTTCATGTACCGCGCGCTCGCCTCGGGGGCGGCGGACGTGATCCCCGCCTTCTCCTCGGACGGACGGATCGCCGCGCAGCACCTCGCCGTGCTCGCCGATCCCAAGGGCGCGATTCCCGGCTATGACGCGATCCTGCTGCTCGCCCCTCGCCGTGCCGGTGACCTGCGCTTCCAGGCCGCACTTCGCCCGCTGATCGGCGCGATTCCCGTCGAACGGATGCGCAGCGCCAACTATTTGGTCGATCGCGATAGCGAAAAACGCACGCCCGATGCGGCGGCCCGCTGGCTGGAGCGTGGACTTGGCAAGTAAATTGCGGTTATCGCTAACAGCAACGAGATAATGGGAGAGTGAAATGCGGCTGGGCCTGAAGCTTCTGCTTTCGACGACGATGATTGCCGCCGCGCTGCCGGCCTTCGCGCAGCACGCGCCGACAGCGCTGTCGGAAGCAAGCGTCGCGCATCCCGACAAATGGCCGCGCGCGCAGTCGCAGGGGCTCGTCGATCCGGCGACCGAGAAGTTCATCACCGATCTGATGGCGAAGATGACGCTGGAGGAGAAAGTCGGCCAGATGATCCAGGGCGACATCAGCTCGGTGAAGCCCGAGGACCTGCGCAGCTATCCGCTCGGCTCGATCCTGGCCGGGGGCAGCTCGCCGCCGCTCTCGGGCGACGATCGCTCGCCCCAGCCCGCATGGGTCGCGACGGCTCAGGCTTTCCGCAAGGTCGCGATGGAGCCGCGCGGCAATCACGCGCCGATCCCGCTGCTCTTCGGCATCGATGCGGTGCACGGCAACAACAATGTCGTCGGCGCGACGATCTTCCCGCACAATATCGGCCTGGGCGCGATGCACGATCCCGCGCTGATCCGCCGCATCGGCCAGGCGACTGCCGAGGAGACCGCGGCGACGGGGCCGGACTGGGCGTTCGGGCCGACTCTCGCCGTGCCCCAGGACGAGCGCTGGGGCCGCGCCTATGAAGGCTATTCGGAAGACCCCGCCGTGGTCCGCTCCTATGCCGGCGAGATGGTGCGCGGGCTGCAGGGCGATCCGGGCATGAAGGGCCGCATCCAGAAGGGCCGCGTCGCGGCTTCGGCCAAGCATTTCCTCGGCGACGGCGGCACCTTCGGCGGCGTCGATCAGGGCGATACGCGGGTGAGCGAGGACACGCTCGTCTCGATCCATGCCGCCGGCTATCCCCCGGCGATCGACGCGGGCGCGCTCACCGTGATGGCCAGCTATTCGAGCTGGAACGGCGCCAAGATGCACGGCAATAAGTCGCTGCTCACCGATGTGCTCAAGGGGCGGATGGGATTCCAGGGCTTCGTCGTCGGCGACTGGAACGGCCATGGCCAGGTGCCCGGCTGCACCAACACCGATTGCCCGATCACCTTCAATGCCGGGCTCGACATGGCGATGGCGCCGGACAGCTGGAAGAGCCTGTTCGACACCACTGTCGCGCATGTGAAGGATGGCACGATCCCGATGTCGCGCGTGGACGATGCGGTGCGCCGCATCCTGCGCGTCAAGGCGAAGCTGGGCCTGTTCGATCCGGCGCGGCCGTTCGAGGGCAAGGCCGGCGTGCTCGGCAGCCCGGAACACCGCGCGATCGCGCGCGAGGCCGCGGCCAAGTCGCTGGTGCTGCTCAAGAACCAAAGCGTGCTGCCGATTAAGGCCTCGGCCAACGTCCTTGTCACTGGCCCGGGCGCCGATTCGATGGGGATGCAGACCGGCGGCTGGACGCTGAGCTGGCAGGGCAGCGGCAACAGCAACGCCGATTTCCCCAACGGCCAGACCCTCTATTCGGCTATCGCCGAAGCCGTAAAGGCCGGCGGCGGCACCGCCACGCTCTCGGCCGACGGCAGCTTCGCGGCCAAACCCGATGTCGCCATCGTCGTGTTCGGCGAGCAGCCCTATGCCGAGATGCGCGGCGACATCCATACGCTGGAATTCGAAGCCGGCGACAAGCAGTCGCTCGCGCTGCTCAAGAAGCTGAAGGCGGCGGGCGTCCCGGTGGTTTCGGTGTTCCTCTCCGGCCGGCCGCTCTGGGTCAATCCGGAGCTCAACGCCTCGGAAGCGTTCGTCGCGGCATGGCTGCCGGGCAGCGAGGGAGCGGGCGTCGCCGACGTGTTGATCGGCGACAAGGGCGGCAAAGCGCGGCGCGACTTCAACGGCAGGCTGTCGTTCAGCTGGCCCAAGACCGCGGCGCAGTTCACCCTCAATCGCGGCGAGCCCGGCTATGATCCGCTGTTCGCGCTCGGCTACGGCCTCAGCTATGCCAAGCCCGGCAAGGTCGGGGCGCTCAGCGAAGACTCGGGCTTCGATGCGTCTGCCGAAAACACCAGCGTCTATTTCGCCAAGGGCGTGGCAGCGACGCCCTTCTCCTTCGCCACCGATTCGAAGATCGCGCGGGCGCCGGTCGACGGACCGCACACCCAGGAAGGCGCGCAGCAGCTCAGCTGGCCGGCCGGGCCCGCGACGCTGCGGATCGGCGGCAAGGCGATCGATCTCAGCCGCGAATCGAACGGCGACCTGTCGCTTCAGCTCGTCTATCGGCTCGACCGCGCCGCGGCCGGGCCGGTGCAGCTGGGCCTCGGCGAAACGGGGAAGATCGACGCGACCGGCCTGTTCACCGGCGAAAGCGGCACCTGGCGGACGGCCAAGGTCCTCCTCAAATGCTTCGCGCGCGCCGGCGCGGACCTGCACAATGTCACCGCCCCGGTCACCATTCAGGCGAATGGACCGCTGCAGCTGAGCCTGGCCGATGCGCGGATCGTCTCCGATCCGGCCGGCTCGACCTGCCCCGGCGAGGCGAAATGACCGACGCTGCCGCGGGGAAGCCGATCCAGGCGATCCGGATCGCCCGCGGCGCCCTCTCGGCCGAACTGCTGAGCATCGGCGCGTCCCTGCGCCGGCTGGAAGTGCCGGATCGCGCCGGCGAGGTCGCAAATGTCGTGCTGGGCTATCGCGACCTGGCCGATTATCGCGGCGCGCCGCGCTATCATGGCTGCATCGCCGGCCGCTATGCCAATCGCATCGGCGGCGCGCACTTCGTTCTCGGCGGCAAGGAATATCGGCTTGCCGCCAATGACGGAGACAACAGCCTGCATGGCGGGCCGCTTGGCTTCGACCAGCAGGATTGGGAGGTGGTCGATCGTCACGCCGATTCGGTCACCTTCCGCCATGTCAGCCCAAGTGGGCGAAACGGCTTTCCCGGGACACTCGTCGCCGAGGCGCGTTACGCGCTCAACGATGACGGACTCGACATCCTGCTACGGGCAACGGCCGATGCGCCGACCATCGTCAATCTCACCAACCATGCCTATTTCAACCTGGCAAGCGAGGCCAGTGGCGCGTCGATCCTCGGGCATGTCCTGCAGATCGCCGCGACACGGACGACTCCCGTCGATGCCGCAATGATCCCCACCGGGGCGTTGGCCGACGTGGCCGGCACGCCGTTCGATTTCCGCACGCCCAAGCCCGTTGGCCGCGACATCGACGCCGCGGACGAACAGCTCGCTATCGGCCGGGGCTATGATCACAATTTCGCAGTCGACGGCACGCCCGGCACGCTGCGCCGGATGGCGACGCTTTACGATCCGGGCTCGGGCCGCGTGCTCGATCTTCACTCGACCGCGCCCGGGCTGCAATTCTACTCGGGCAACCACCTTGCCGGCGGCGCGCCGGGGACGAGCGGGCGGCTCTATGTCCCCCGCGACGGCCTCTGCCTCGAACCCCAGGCCTTTCCGGACACGCCCAACAAGCCGCAGTTCGGCCGCGCACGGCTCGATCCGGGCGACACCTATGTCCACGCCATCAAGCTGAGGTTCCGCGTCGCCGACGACCTCGGCGACGCCTTCCCGGCCGACCGTTAGAAGACGGGCTTGCCGTCGATCCGCTGCGGAATGCCGGCACCGTCCTGCAATTCGGCTGGGAGCAGCGCCGCCGGCAGGTCCTGATAGCTCACCGGGCGCAGGAAGCGCTCGATCGCCAGCGTGCCGACCGAGGTGCTGCGCCCGTCCGACGTCGCCGGGAATGGGCCGCCATGCACCATCGCATCGGCGACTTCGACGCCGGTCGGCCAGCCATTGGCAAGGATTCGCCCGGCCAGTCGCTCGAGCCTCGGCAGCAGCCGCTTTGCGAGCGGCAGGTCGCCCTCGTCGACATGTAGCGTCGTCGTGAGTTGTCCCTCGACCAGGCCGATCACCGCTTCGAGCTCATCGGCGTCGGCGCAGCGCACGAGCAGCGATGTCGCGCCGAACACTTCCTCGGCATGGCTCGGATCGGCGAGGAAGTCCTTGCCCGTCATGCTGAACAAGGTGCCGCGCCCACAGGTCGGCCCGGCAGGCGCCTGGCCTTCGGCGAGCTTGGCGATCGATGGTGCGGACTCGAGCCGCGCAACGCCGGTTTCGAATGCCTTGTGGATCCCCGGGGTGAGCATCACCTGCGCAGGCGCGCCCGTCATCGCCTCGCTTGCCGCGGCGACGAAGCGGTCGAGCGCCGGCCCTTCGATCCCGAGCACGAGGCCCGGATTGGTGCAGAACTGGCCCGCACCCATCGTCACGCTGGCGACATAGGCCTTGCCCAGCGCTTCGGCCCGCGCTTCGAGCGCGTGCGGCAGCAGGAACACCGGATTGACGCTGCTCATCTCGGCATAGACCGGGATCGGCACCGGGCGCGCCTGGGCGACCTTGGTCAGCGCGATGCCGCCGCCCCGCGATCCGGTGAAGCCCACAGCCATGATCCGCGCATCGCGGACCAGCGCCTCGCCCAGGGCGTTGCCGGTGCCGCTCACCAGCGAAAAGACGCCGTCCGGCATCCCCGTCGCGGCGGCGGCGCGCTGGATCGCGCCGGCGACCAGCTCGGTGGTGCCGGGATGCGCCGGATGGCCCTTCACGACCACTGGGCAGCCGGCGGCGAGCGCCGCCGCAGTGTCCCCGCCGGCGGTCGAGAAGGCGAGCGGGAAATTGGAGGCACCGAACACCGCGACCGGACCCAACGGGAGCATCCGCAAGCGCAGGTCGGGCCGCGGCAGCGGCTGCCGGTCGGGCAGCGCATGGTCGATCCGCACGCGCAGATAATCGCCGAGCCGCAGTTCCTTGGCGAACAGCCGCAATTGGCCGGCCGTGCGGCCGCGCTCGCCGGCAAGGCGCGCCTGGGGAAGGCCGCTCTCGGCCATCGCCCGCTCGATCAGCGCGTCTCCCAATCCTTCGATCTCTGACGCGATCG
This sequence comes from Pseudomonadota bacterium, assembly GCA_023400405.1. Taxonomy (GTDB): domain Bacteria; phylum Pseudomonadota; class Alphaproteobacteria; order Sphingomonadales; family Sphingomonadaceae; genus Sphingomonas. The sequence continues at coordinate 35,833 of JAEXFD010000045.1, read as the reverse complement.
CTTCGAGGAACGCGGCGCGCTGCTCGCGCGGCAGATTGGAGTAGACCGGAAACGCCGCCTCGGCTGCGGCGCAGGCGGCATCCACGTCTTCGGCGGTCGCTGCGCTGAAGCGCGGCTCGATCTCCGCGCCGGTGGCCGCGGCGACGGCGCGAAAGCCTGCGCCCTCGCGATGGACGCGCTTCGAAGCAATGAACAATTCACCCGTCAGCGCCATGCCTGCTCTCCCGATCCGGTAATTTCGTTAGCGGTAACATCGCTCGCCCGCGACTTAGGCAGCGCCATGCCAAAATGCAAATCGCCGGCACCGCAGAAGGCGCCGCAGCCGAGCTGGCCGGCCACAGCCGTTCAGCACGCCGGCCGGCGAAAGCGGGAGGGCCCGCGTGCCTCCATCGTGTCGGCAAATCCACGATCGACCAGGGTGGCCATCGCATCATGGGCACGCTGGGGATCCTGCGCCTCGATCGCCTCGAGCACGCGCAGATGCACGGGTAGCGCGTCGTGCGGCGCCGGCAATCGATGCTGCTTGAAGGCAGTGGTCAGGGCAATCGCGGTCGCGACGCCGCTGGTCAGCGAAATGACGAAGTCGTTGCCCGACGCTTCCAGCAGCGCGGAATGAAAGGCTTCGTCGCAGAGCCGCCCTTCCTCGGAATCGAACCCATGCCGCGCGACACCTTCAAGGCCCGCCTTCATCCGTTCGAGCTGTGCGTCGCTTCGCCGGATCGCGGCAAGACGCGCGGCGTCGGGCTCGACGATGCGGCGCAGTTCGAACAGGCTTTCGATCAGCGCGGGATCGGGCTCGCTCGCGAAGATCCAGGAAAGCACGTCGCGGTCCAGCAGGTGCCACTCGCGCCGCGGGCTCACTTGAGTGCCAATCTTCGGCCGGGCATGGACCAGTCCCTTAGCGGCCAGGATGCGGATCGCCTCGCGATAGGCGGTGCGCGAGACCTTGAACTGCTCGCTTGCCGCGATCTCCCCCTCCAGCATCGCCCCCGGCGCAAGCTGCCCCGAAACGATCCGAATGCCGAGTGCGCGCGCCACCGTCCCGTGCAAGCGCAAAGCCCGCGGGCGGGGGGGACGTGCGTTCGACTGCGAGATGCGGAGGCCGTGTGCCTGGGGGCGCCCTTGTTTCGATCGGCTGCCAGGCACTCGTGACTTCTCCAAAGCGGGTCCGCGCTCTTCGGCGATTTCGCACCCTCGGGCTTCGGGTGCAAGGGCATGCCGACCGGGGAGATCGATCGCTTTGGCAACGGGACCCGGCAGGCCAGCCGCATCGCCCCGATCGAAGCGAGCGTTTGGCCTGTTCTTACAGCGCGACCTCGCCCTCGCTGCCGCCTTCCCAATAATGAATGCGCACGGCATGCACTCGAATCATCACGAGGCCCGGCGTGTCGATGCCCTGTTCGAACCATCGGTCGAGGTCCTTCGTCCAATGGTCCGCGAACCGGGCCTTGTCGCGGATCAGCTCTGCTTCGCCTTCGATTGCGATGAACAGGGGCGGGCCGCCCAGCAGGCCGGCAGCGCCGGTGAAGGTCAATCCCACTCGGCGATCGGCGGCGATATCCGAAACCATCCGGGCGCGCTCGTGGGTGAAGAAGAAGCTATCGCCGCGATAGGCGACCTCCCCATTGTTGCTCATCGGCCGGCTCGCGATCGCGTCCCCTTCGGTGCGGGTCGAAAGCATCCCGAAATCGATCTTGGCCATCTTGTCGGCCAAGGCTTGCAGCGTCATCTCGGCCATCGCAAAACTCCATCTGAAACAAGGACTTCTAGGACTGCATAATCCGCTCCGCACGCATCGGGTTGCATGCCGACGACCAGGATTGGGCTCGATCCGCCCAGGACGGTGCAATGGCGAAACGACACGGGCGGAGCGCAACCCGATCAGGGGAGTTGTTGCTCCATGGAAACGAAATCCCTGCCGCGCGAAGCCGCCCTGATCGTGAATGCCCATTCGCGTCGCGGTCGCGACCTGTTCGAGGCGGCTTGCGAAAAGCTCACCGCAGCGGGCGTGGTGCTCCGCTCGAAACAGGGGGTCGAGGATCCCGCACAGATGATTCCGGCCGTGCGCGATGCCGTCGCCAGCGGCGTGCCGATGGTGATCATCGGCGGCGGCGACGGTTCCCTGTCCGGGGTCGTCGACGAGTTGGTCGGCACCTCCTGCGTCTTCGCCGTGCTTCCGCTCGGCACGGCGAACAGCTTCGCGCGCTCGCTCGGCCTGCCGCTGGATCTCGAAGGCGCGATTTCGGCCATCGCGCATGGCCGGCGGCGGCGGGTCGATCTGGGGATGATCGACGACGACTATTTCGTCAACGGCGCTTCGGTGGGCCTCTCGACCATGATCGGCGAAACGGTGCCGTCCGCGCTGAAGCGATATGGCGGCCGCCTCGGCTATCTTCTCTGGGCCCTCAAATGTTCGGTGGGCTTCCGACCCTTCCGGCTGGAGATCGAAGACGATCGTCAGCGCGAGCAGCTATGGGCGACCGAACTTCGCATCCTCAATGGCGGGCACCATGGCGGCGTCGAGCTCTCGGAACGTGCCGGACTCTCGTCGCACGAGCTCGTGCTTCAGGCCGTGGTCGGCCGGAGCAAGCTCGCGCTCGCGCGCGACTGGTATGCGAAGTTCTTCAAGCTGCGCGACAAGGATGCGTGCAGCCGCAACTTCCAGGGCCGCCATTTCCGCATCACCATCGATCCGCCGCAGCGAATTTCGATCGATGGCGAAGTGCTCGCATGCACGCCGGTCACGGCGAAGGTGGCGCCAAGCGCGATCGAAGTGGCGGTGCCTGCCGCGGCCTGACTAGGCGGCGAGCGCGTACCGCCGACAATGTTCGAGATAGCCGGCTTCGTGGCTGCCCGCGAGCGAGACGACGCTCTCCCACAGCCAGGACGGCGTATCGATCAGCCCGCGCCGGTCCGCGTCGAGCACCCCGCCCCATTCCGCCCTCTCCGCCGCCCCGAGCTGTCGGGCATGCGCCTTGCCGACGACAAAGGCGAGATAGCGCGAGGCCATGACCGCCTGCCCCCGGCTGAACTGATCGACTTCGAGCTTGAGGTCCTGCGGCGCAAGCTCGCGAATGAACAGAGAGCGATCGAGCATGCGGATGGGCATCATTCGGCCGCCCAGATACGGAGAAAGCGCACGGGCGGCCGCCACCACGCGCTCGCCATTGTCCGCGGGCATCCGCGCGCCCCGAGCCGCCGGCGCGATCGGTGCCACGGCTTCCTTGAGATCGACCAGCGCATAGTCGGAGCGCTGCTTCGCGTTGCGCAGCCCGACAATGGCCGCGAAGCGCCATAGGCCGAGCGAGCTGCAGCCCTTCATCCAATAGGCCGCGTCGATCAGCTTCACGCTGCGCGCCTTGTCCTTGCGGTCCAGCGAGAGGATCAGTTCCGCGACGTCGCGATCCTCGAAGACGCCCTCCAGTGCCGCCCGCTCGGCGGGATCGAGCGTCCAGAATTTCTTGCCGATCGGGATTCGCGGCTCCACGGCCTCGAGCCGCTCGCGCGCGAGGTGCTTCCAGCGACGGCCGAGTGCCCGGCGCTTGACACTGCGCACGACCTCCGGCTCGACGCCCGGGCCGCCACCCTCGGGATCGCGCATGGCGGCGGCATAGCCCTGGACCATCTCCTCCATCATGCGAGCGGTGGTGACCCCCGGCAGGTCCGAACCGCGCGCCGCGGTGGCAAGCGACAGTCCCAGCCGGATCAGGTCGTGCGCAGGATTGCCGATCACCGCCTGATCCAGGTCGCGAATCTGGATCTCGACCACGCCACTGCCATCGGCGAGCGGCCCGAGATTGCCGAGGTGGCAGTCGCCGCAGATCCAGATCGCCGGACCGGCAGGCACCCTGCTCGCCGCCGGCGATGCGGCCAGCCATTCGTAGAACTTGGCCGTGTTCCCCCGCACATACGCGTGCGCCGATCGCGCCATTTTCAGTGCGCGCTTCGCGGCGAGGATGTCGAGGCGGTCGGTGGGATCGGGAGCAGGCAAGCAGGTTCACCTCTGGCGGTTTCAACTGCGAAACGCGCGATCGCGACTTTTGTGACAAACTGTTGCTGGCCAAGCCGTTTCCGCCTCACCGATCCGCTCGCGAAACTGGACTTTGGCGTGCGTCATGATTAGATCGTTCAGAACTTCCTGAATCTTCTGGATCTGGGCCATGGTTGAGTTACCCTCGCTGATTCAGCGCTTCGTGCTTCATTTCGGAGAGATGGGAGGGCGCTGGGGCGTCAATCGCACGGTCGGCCAGATCTATGCCCTGCTCTTCCTCTCCGATCGCCCGCTCGTCGCCGAGGAGATCGCCGAGGCGCTCGACATGTCGCGCTCGAACGTCAGCATGGGGCTCAAGGAGCTCGAGGCGTGGCGGCTGATCCGCAAGCGCCACCTGCCGGGCGACCGGCGCGAGCATATCGAGGCGCTCGACGACATCTGGCAGATCGTCCGCACGCTCGCGGAGGAGCGCCGCCGCCGCGAAGTCGATCCGACGCTCACCTTGCTGCGCGACATCATCCTCGAGACGCCGCGATCGGCCGAGGAGCAGCATGCGCAGGACAAGATGCGCGAGATGCACGACATGATCGAGCTGCTCACCGGCTGGGCCGACGACGTCCAGAAGCTCGACAATGAAAGCCTGATGCGGCTGCTCGCACTGGGGGCGGGCGTGTCGCGCATCCTCGACCTCAAGAACAAGGTCACGGTGTTCCGCGGCAAGGGCCGCGGCCGCGATACGGGAGACGCCGCATGATCGACGCCCTGACCCTCGCCCGGGCGCAGTTCGCCTTCACCGTCTCGTTCCACTTCATCTTCCCGGCCTTTTCGATCGGGCTGGCGAGCTATCTGATGGTGCTCGAAGGGCTGTGGCTGAAGACGGGCAGCGGGCTCTACGCCAATCTCTATCGCTATTGGTCGAAGATCTTCGCGGTGGCGTTCGGCATGGGCGTCGTCTCGGGACTGGTAATGTCCTATCAGTTCGGCACCAACTGGTCGGTTTTCTCGCACAAGGCCGGGCCGGTGATCGGTCCGCTGATGGCCTATGAGGTGCTGACCGCCTTCTTCCTCGAGGCCGGCTTCCTGGGCGTGATGCTGTTCGGGATGAGCAAGGTCGGCAAGGGCCTGCATTTCTTCGCGACCTGCATGGTCGCGCTCGGCACGCTGGTCTCGGCGACCTGGATCCTCAGCGTGAACAGCTGGATGCAGACCCCGGTCGGCTATGCGGTCAACGCCGAGGGCCAATTCGTGCCCGCGGGGTCGTGGCTGCCGATCATCTTCAACCCCAGCTTCCCCTATCGCCTCGTCCACACGGTGATCGCCGCCTATCTGACCACGGCGCTGGTGGTCGGGGCGGTGGGCGCCTGGCACTTGCTCAAGGACCGGACCAATCCCGGCGCGCGCAAGATGTTCTCGATGGCGATGTGGATGGCGGCGATCGTCGCGCCGATCCAGATCCTCGCCGGCGACGCGCACGGGCTCAACACGCTCGAGCACCAGCCGGCCAAGGTGCTGGCGATGGAGGGGGACTACCGGCCGAGCCCCGATGGCGCCCCGCTGATCCTGTTCGGTCTTCCCGACAGCGATGCCGCGCGCGTGCGCTACGAAGTCGCGATCCCCAAGCTCGGCTCGCTGATCCTCAAGCACGATGCCCATGCGCCGCTCCCGGGCCTCACCGACTTCCCGCGCGAGCATTGGCCGGTGGTGCCGATCGTGTTCTGGTCGTTCCGGATCATGGTCGGGCTCGGTCTGGCCATGCTCGGGCTGGGGCTGTGGAGCCTGGTCGCGCGCGCGCGCAAGCGGCTCTATGACTGGCGCTGGCTGCACCGCGCGGCAGTGGCGATGGGGCCATCGGGCTTCATCGCGGTGATCGCCGGCTGGGTGACCACCGAGGTCGGGCGCCAGCCCTTCACCATCTATGGTCTCCTCACCACCGCCGACTCGCGCTCGCCGCTCGCCGCGCCCGCCGTCGCTTCGTCGCTGCTGGCGTTCGTGCTGGTCTATTTCTTCGCGTTCGGGGCAGGCACCTGGTACCTGCTGCGGATGATGGGCAAGCCGCCCGAACGGCACGAGCCCGAGCCGCGCAACATCCCGCAGCATGCGGCGGGGATCACGCCGGCGGCGGCGATCGGCCCCTCGGCACCGGTGGAGGGCTGATCATGGCGGCAATCGACCTCACGATCGTCTGGGCCGGGATCATCGGCTTCGCGGTGTTCGCCTATGTGGTGATGGACGGGTTCGACCTCGGCATCGGCGTGCTCTTCCCCACCTTCGCGGTCGGCGAGGAACGCGACCAGGCGATGAACTCGATTGCCCCCGTATGGGACGGCAACGAGACCTGGCTGGTGATGGGCGGCGGCGGCCTGCTCGCGGCCTTTCCGCTCGCCTATGCGATCATCCTGCCGGCGACCTATCCGCTGATGATCGCGATGCTGCTCGGCCTGGTTTTCCGCGGCGTGGCGTTCGAGTTTCGCTGGCGCGATCCCCGGCACCGCGCCTTTTGGGACTGGGCCTTCTGCATCGGCTCGCTGGTCGCGGCGATGGCGCAGGGCATGACCCTCGGCGCGATCCTGCAGGGCATCCGGGTGGCGGACAATGCCTATGCCGGCGGCTGGCTCGATTGGCTGAGCCCCTTCACGCTGCTGACCGGCGCGGCGCTGGTCATCGGCTACGCCCTGCTCGGCGCGACCTGGCTCGTGTGGAAGACCGAGGGCAGCGGCCAGACCCATGCCCGGCGCCTCGCCTTCGGGCTCGGCATCGCTACGCTGGTCGCGCTGGCGGCGGTGAGCGCGGCGACGCCGTTCCTCGCCTATGACTATTGGCGCCGCTGGTTCGCGATGCCGGGAGTGCTGCTCACCGCGCAGGTGCCGCTACTCACGGCGATCGCGGCTGCCTTCTTTTTCTGGAGCCTGCGCCGCGGGGCCGAGCGGGCGCCGTTCCTGGTCGCGCTGGCGCTGTTCCTGCTTGGCTTTGCCGGGCTGGGGATCAGCATCTACCCCTATGTGGTGCCGCGCGCGGTGACGATCTGGCAGGCGGCCGCGCCGGCGCAGAGCCAGTTGTTCATGCTGGTCGGCGTCGTCGTGATCGTGCCGGTGATCCTGGCCTATACCGCCTGGGCCTATTGGGTGTTCCGAGGAAAGGTCGGAACCCACGGCTATCATTGATGACGAGCCCGTCCCGCTTTGGAAGCGCCTCAGCTGGATGATCGGCATCTGGGCCGCCAGCGTGATGTCGCTCGCCCTCGTCGCTGGCGTCATCCGCCTGTGGCTGCGGGCTTGAGAGGCAGGAGCTCGATCGAGCTCTCAAGCGGCGGGGCAATCGGTGGCGGAGACGGAGGGATTCGAACCCTCGATACGGTTTCCCGTATGACGCTTTAGCAAAGCGTTGGTTTCAGCCACTCACCCACGTCTCCGGAAAGGGCCCGAAGCCGAGCCCTATAGCGGCGGGTTTCGCTGCGATCAACGCCCAGCTTGCCCCGAAATCGACTCGGCCGATCGTTCGTTCATTGCGGGGTCAGCGAGGGCGGGTATAGCGTCTCGCAAGAGCTGGGCTGGGGTAATGCGACCATGAATCTGGGCAAATGGACCTTGTGGGCGGCGGCCGCCACGCTGGGGCTCGGCGCGGTGCCGGCTTCGGCGCAGCAGCAGATGACGACGGTGGACCCCAACACCGCGATCGATTCGGACCTCAACACCCCTCCGCCCGCGCAGGACCCGAACGCACTTCCGCCACAGGATCAGGCACCCCCGCCTCAGGACCAGGCGCCCCCGCCGGTTGCGCCGGTCTCGAACCCCACGGGCCTGCCCGCGGAAAGGGCGGCGCGGCAGGAGGCGGGATCTGCGCAGACCTTCAAGCGCGACGAGCTGATCGGCGCAGCGGAAGGCGTCTTCGGCAAGGGCGCATCGGGCCTCGCCGGAATCATCGAGAACATCCTCAAGGAGCAGGGCGAGCCCAACGCCTATATCGCCGGCAGCGAGGCCGCCGGCGCGGTGGGCGTCGGCCTTCGCTATGGCGCCGGCAAGCTGTTCCACAAGGTCGAGGGCGAGCGGAAGGTCTATTGGACGGGCCCGTCGATCGGCTTCGATCTCGGCGGTGACGCGAGTAAGGTCTTCGTGCTGGTCTACAACCTCTATGACAGCCAGGATCTATACAAGCGGTTCCCCGCTGGCGAGGGCCGCGTCTATTTCGTCGGCGGCTTTTCGGCCTCGTACATGCGCCGCGGCGACATCGTGCTGATCCCCGTGCGGCTCGGCGTCGGCTGGCGCGCCGGCATCAACGCCGGCTATATGAAGTTCAGCGAGAAGAAGCGCTGGCTGCCTTTCTGAGGCAGCGGCTCAGGCGGATAGCCTCGGCGCGATAGAGGACGGCATGATCGCTTATGCCGCAGCCTATCTCATCGCCATCAATGGCTGGACGCTGCTGGTCTGGCGGCAGGACAAGCAGCGCGCGATTGCGGGCGGCCGCCGCACGCGCGAATCCGATCTGCTCTGGCTGGCCCTGCTGGGCGGCACCCCGGCCGCGTTCTTCGCCCGCCAAGCCTTTCGTCACAAGACGCGCAAACAGCCCTTCTCGACCCGGCTGTGGCTGATCGCGGCGATTCAGGCGGGGGCGCTGATCGGGCTGGCGCTGCCGGAGCTTGGTTGACTCAGCCGAACGCGACGGACTCGAAGCGAATCGGGCGACCGGTAGCCTGGGCGGCGAGCTCGGCTTCCCACATCACGCGCCCGCCGCGCACGATCGTGCCGATCGGCTTGCCGGTGAGCGTCTTGCCCGTAAAGGGCGACCAGCCGCAGCGTGAGGCAAGCCAGCCCTCCTCGACCGTCCAGCGCGCCTTGAGGTCGACTACGGTGAAATCGGCGTCATAGCCGACCGCGATCCGCCCCTTGCCGACCAGCCCGAACACGCGCTGCGGTCCGGCGCTGGTCAAGTCGATCAGCCGCTGCAGCGTCAGCTGGCCGTTCGCGACGTGATCGAGCATCAGCGGCAACAGCGTCTGCACCCCCGGCATGCCGCTGGGGCTGTCCGGATAGGGCTTCGCCTTTTCCTCGCGCGTATGCGGCGCATGGTCGGAGCCGAGCACGTCGGGCACGCCCTGATTGAGCCAATGCCACAGCCCGGCGCGATGCGCGGCCGATCGGATCGGCGGATTCATCTGCGCATAGGTGCCGATCGTCGGATAGGCTTCCTCGCCGGCCAGCGTGAGGTGCTGCGGCGTGACTTCGCACGTCGCGATATCCTTGTTCTGGCCGAGCAATTCCAGCTCGGCCGGGGTGGTCACATGGAGCACATGGATCCGCCGCCGCGCTGCGCGGGCGAGCCGCAGGATGCGCCGCGTCGCCAGCATCGCGCTCTCGTCGTCGCGCCAGACCGGATGGCTCGACGGATCCCCCGCCACCCGCTCGCCAAGCCGCTCCTGCATGCGGAATTCGTCCTCGGCATGGATCGCCACCCGGCGATGTCCCGAGGCAAGCACACGCGCGAGATTGGCGTCGTCGGAGACAAGCAGGTCGCCGGTCGAAGCGCCCATGAAAATCTTGACGCCGGCCGTGCCCGGCAGCCGCTCGAGTTCGGCGAGATGCTCGGCATTGTGGTTGGTCGCGCCGACATAAAAAGCGTGATCGCACCACATCCGGTTCAGCGCGCGGGATAGCTTGTCCTGCACGGCCTCGGCCGAATCGGTATTGGGCTTGGTGTTCGGCATTTCGAACACCGCCGTGACGCCGCCCAGCACCGCGGCGCGGCTGCCGCTCTCCAGATCCTCCTTGGCCTCTAGCCCCGGCTCGCGGAAATGGACCTGGCTGTCGATCACGCCCGGCAGCACGTCGAGCCCGGTGCAGTCGATCGTCTCGCCGGCGTCCAGGGTGCCGCCGATCGCAACGATCCGGCCATCGGTGACGCCCAGGTCGACTTCAGCCGGCCCGCCCGGCAAGTGCACCCGTCCACCGCGAAGCTTCAGATCGACATTCATTCAGCGCCTCTTCCGTCGCCCCCCTTCGCCTCCTACCTGTTCGCAATGGACGATACCAGCATTGGTCTTGGCACCTGGCTCGCCGATCGCGCTCTTCTGCGCCTTTCCGGCGACGATGTCCGCGGCTTCCTCCAGGGGCTCGTCACGCAGGACATGGCGATGGTCGGGCCCAAGACGCCGCAATGGGCGGGCCTGCTCACGCCCCAAGGCAAGGCGCTGTTCGATTTCATCCTGTGGGACGATGGCGAGGCGATGCTCGTCGATTGCGAGGCCGAACAACGTGAAGCACTGGCGCGACGGCTCGCCATCTATCGACTGCGCCGTGCCATCGCGATCGAGCCGATCGACGGCCAGGTCCATTGGTCGCCCACCGGCGATCGAGGCGTATCCGATCCGCGCCTTCCGGCGCTCGGCCGCCGCTGGATCGCCGCAGGATCCGGCGAGTCTGTCGGCGCGGCCTGGCATGCGCACCGCCTCAGCCTCGGCGTTACCGAAGGCGCCGCCGAACTCGGCCAGGACAAGACGCTCTGGCTCGAATGCAACGCCGCCGAGCTGAGCGGCGTCAGCTTCGCCAAGGGCTGCTATGTCGGACAGGAGAATACCGCGCGGATGCACTATCGCGCCAAGGTGAACCGCCGCCTCGTCGTCGCGCCGCTGGCTGAACCGGGCGAGCGCACGCGGGCGACCTATCCAGAGCTCGATCTGATGGTGGAACTGCGTCGGGTCGAGGCGCTTGGAGACGCGCGGGTACCGGACTGGCTGGCCACCGCGCTCGCTGGATGAGCGCGCTCATCCGCCTCGGCGCTCAGATCCCATGCCATTCGAGCGGCGCGGGCAATTCTCGCGCGCAATAATCGACTTGGAGGACGCGTCGCCGCGTCGGGGTTACCACGGCGTCAGACGCATGCAGGATCGGAGTCCGATAGACCCAGACGTCGCCAGCCTCGGCCAGGCAGGAGCGCACGCCGCATGCCGCAACGCTCGCGTCGATCTCATTTCGCGGACGAAGCGACGATGCGAACCCGGCGCGATCCGCAGCGGCGCGTTGCCCTCAGGAACGCGATCGAGATGCACGCGCAACGTGATCATCGCCGTGAGCAGGTCGAAGGGCGGTGCGACATGCGCAATCCCCGCCTTCACGGTCCAGGGCCCGAAACCCGGCACCGCGTGCCGGCGACGGACTGCGATCGTGCGATCCTGGTGCCAGCCCAGGCGCCAATTGGTCGCGGGGGACTTGTCGAACAGGATTGTGCGCACGGGCCGCGCGCCGTCGCCAAGAATCCGCGCCGCGATCTGCCCGATCGGCCCGGAAGCTTCCAGCAAAGGCATTAGTTGGGGCAGGCTGTCCAGCCGTACGCCCGGCCGGTCCGGGGGGAGCCGCTCCACCTCTGCGTGGAGAAAGCCGAGTACGCTAAGCGCTGCGCCGCTTCGTCGCTCGGCGCCGTCTTCGTCCAGCCGTAACGCGTCTAATCGATCCACACGCCTCCGATAGCCGATCGGCGTCACAAAGAAAAAGGGAGGCCGGTTTCCCGACCTCCCCAATTCTGTGCTCCTTGCGGAACCGCTGGGATCAGTAGCCCGAACCCGGGCCGTAGGTGATCTCCACGCGACGGTTCTGCAGCTCGCGGACGCCGTCGGCAGTCTCGACGCGCGGCTTGCTCTCACCGAAGGCTTCGGTCGAGATCACGCCGGCACCGATGCCATGCGCGGTCATGTAGGCCTTCACCGAGTCCGCACGACGCTGCGAGAGGCCGACATTGTAGCTCGCCGAACCCGAACGGTCGGCGTGGCCCGCCAGCATGACCTGCGCGTTGCCGCAGTTCTGGTAGTTGCTGATGGCGTTGTCGAGGATGCTCGCGGCTTCCGGGGTGATGTCCGACTTGTCCCAGTCGAAGAACACGATGTACGGTCCCGGGGTGCAGACCACGGGGGCCGGCGTCGGGGTCGGCTCGGGAGTCGGCGTCCAGGTCGGGGTCGGGGTCGGCTCCGGCGTCGGGACCGGCTCCGGCGTCGGGGCACCGAAGTTGAAGATCAGGCCGCCCATGATCGAGTGCGAACGGAAGCGACCTTCCATGCCACGACCCGCGACGTCGGTGAGCTTCACCTTGTCCGCGTTGAAGAAGCGATACTTCAGCGACACGTCGATCGAGTCCGACAGCGGCGCACGCACGCCGGCGATCGCCTGCCATGCGAACACGGTGTCCGAATCGTCGAGGAAATCGGCGCGCTGGTTGAGGCCGATGCGCTCCTTGACGCGAGCGACGCCGACGCCGCCGCCGACAAAGCCCTGAACGCCGTCATTGTCGCCGAAGTCCAGAAGGCCGTTGACCATGAAGCTCAACGCCGACGAGCGGCCACCGGCCTGCGAGTACGAACCGGCCGGCAGGAAGCCTGCACCCGGAACGGCCGGCAGGGCCACGGTCGAATTGATATCGGTGATACCAGCCTGGCGATAGCCAACTTCGGCTTCCGCACGGAACGGACCGAAGTCATAGCCGACCACGCCATCGACATCGAAGCCGGCGCGGTGGTTGACCGTCACGGCGTCCTTGGCAGTACCGACGTCGAACTTGATGTCTTCAACGAGCATGGCGCCGCCTTCGACACCCACATACCACGCATCATCGCGAGCGAAGGCGGGCGTGCTGAGCGCGGTCGTCGCAAGTGCCAGAGTTACGGCAAGCTTCCGCATTTTAATCCCCTTTCATGGTTGTCACTACGGACAGCAAAAAACTCACTACCGAAACGAATGTTTCCGCGCAAGCGCACAAATCCGGGCACTGTTGCACAAACGTCACAGCCTTCTCGCTTACTCCGCGATCAGGCCATGGACGCGCATGGCCGACAGTACCGCAGCGAGTGCGGTCCGCGCTGGCGCATCAACCACCGTCCCCCCACTAGGTTCCACGATTGCTGCACTGCGGGGTCCGACGACCTGTTTTCCCTCCACGATCAGCCGACCATGGACTTCGCCCACACGCCATTCGCCGTTGCTGAACTGAACGAATCCAGCGCCGTCGCCCACCCATAGCCGCATCCCCTCGCGCGGTTGCACGAATCGCCACCCCCCTTCGGTCCAACCGGCGAGCTCCCGGCCATGACCCGCCCAGTCCCCTTCCGGCGCCGCGCTCAGAACCCAGCATTGCCCGACGCCGGGGGTCGCGGGCGGAGCGGCCTGATCGATGCCGGAGACCGCGCCATGGACCAGCAGATCGAGCAATAGCAGCGCTTCATTGTGCGTGATCTCTTTCCGCGCCTGGCCGCTGGCGAGCATCGGCAGGGCCAAGCGGGAAGTCGTCTCGGGCATGGCCCACTCCTTCTTATTGGAACGACAGCTTTGCCGGCCGCGACGGACCGAGCGCGCCGAGTTGGCGCAATTCGAGTCGAGTAGCCGCCATGCGCTCGGGCGAAGCCAGCAGCCATTCGGTGCCGCTGGTCTCGACGCTCGACAGTTCCCGATCGCCGGCCAACAGAGTCAGCCGATACCGTTCGGCTTCCTCGGCAAGCGGCGCATCGATTCCATCGACCCATCGCCAGCCGGTTCTGCTGCGGCGCACCCACGTGATGCGGCACCGTCCGTCGGCAAGAGAGTCCGCCCGCAGATGCACGGGCGCGGGGGGCAAGACCGACGTTCCGCTGATATTCGCATGCGCAGCAGCCGGCTCGGCGTCACCCACGCCTTGCGCGAGCAGTGCCGCCGTCTCGCCGATCAGGGCGAGCGGCAAGTCGCGGACCGCCAGCGCGATGGAATCGAGGAGGACGAAGCGGTCTCCCGGCATCTGGCTGCCAATCGCCGCCTCGGTGCCGCGCCGCCCGCGCCACAAGCCCGACAATCGCCAGCGCTGCTCTCCCAGCAGTTCGGCTCGCGCGAACTGCACCAGTTCGTCGCCCGCCATCGCCAGATTGGCACCCGCATCGAGCATCGCGGCATCGGCGTCGCCGAGCTGCATCGCAGCATTCGCCAGCCTGACCTCGATCCGATTGAGCCGATCTTCTACCAGCCAGCTCCCAAGGCCCGGCGGCGTTGCCACTTCGCCAAGCACCGCCGCCGCCGCGGTTTCGCCGGCGGAATCCCAATGCGCGCCCCCGTCGCTGCTCAGGAGCAAGGCGGCCCGGCGCCAGCCGGGTCCGGTTCCGGCTGCCGCAATGGCAAGCCGGGGCGTGGCTGCAGCGACATCGTCGAGCGGCGGCAGCTCGAAGGCGTGGACCACGGTCGTCCCGATCGCCCGGTCGGGCGCGGCGAGCACGCGGCCGCCGCTCGCCGGGGCCGGCGCCGCAGCCGGCGCCACCGGCACGCATTCGAGCCGCACCACCATCGCCTCCAATGCCCAGCGATCGACGCGCCAGAGCCCCCCTGCGCCGGCGATCCGGATGCGCGCGCCGGGCACGATCCCGAGCGCCTCGGCGCCCAGCGCCACTCGCCGCCGCTCGCGCTCGAGCTCGGAGCGCATCAGCGCCGCTTCGGCGATGCCGCGCGCGCCACCGGCGTCGATCGCCGCCGGCAGCTCGAGCCGGGCCTCGCCACCCCCGCTTCCGGGTCGGACCGCGCGTTGCACGCCGATCTGATAGTCGCGGGCCGGATCATAATGCGTCAGCGAGAGGGTCCTTGGCGCCCCATCGGCCGCAGCGATCGTACGATCGGCGCGCGGGCTCCGGCGCGTCCCGCCCGATGCGCCGCGATCCTCGATCGTCGCCGCCTCGCCGCTCCCGCTCGCCAGCCGCAAGCCTTCCGGTGCGGCTGTGAACCACGCCCCGCTCGCGCCGGCCAGCGTCTCGATCGCAGCGCGTGCGCTCGCCCCTTCTGCCGCGAAGCCGGTCAGCACCGGAGTCGCATCCGCCGCGCCGATCACGCCTGCGCCAAGCGCGACCGCGATCCGCCCGGCTTCGATCGGCCCGGCGTCGGCGAACAATTCGAAACTCAGCGACGGGATGCGATTGCCATAGTCCGCCAGCGCCAGGTCCTCGAACACCGCATAGGCGATGCCACGATGCGCCGGTGCCCGCCCAGCGCCCTCGGCCGCGACGATCAGCGGGTCGGGCGCCTGATCCTCGTCGCCCGGATACAGGCGGAAGCCGGTCGCCACCTTCAAGTCCCCCGCCGCCCCGCGCAGCAGCTGCCCGTCGGCCCAGATGCGCCCAACGCCCAGCACCGGCCGTGCCGACAGCGCCACGGCAAAGCTCGCCGTATAGCTATAGTTGGTCGTGCTTGGCCGCCCCTTGCCGCCGCCGCTGGTGCTGCGATGCTCGATCAGGTCGGTCGCCCAGATCACCGATCCGGCGACTCGCATCGTCCCGAAGATCTTCGGAACCTGCGTGCCATAGGAAGAGGTCTGCAGCTTGAGGTCGGAAAGCCGCGGCCCCTCGCGGCCCTTGGGCGCGAACAGCACCGCGCGGTCCACCGCATTGCCGATCTGCCCGCCGATCGCCGCGCCGATCGGGCCGCCGATCAGCCCGCCCGCCACGGTCAGCACCACCGTCGCCATGTCAGTCTCCTTGAATGCGCCAGCGCGCGATCAGCGGCCAGGGCAGCGGATCGGGCCGCTCGACGACGCGGCGCAGCGCCGCATCGGCATGGACGAGCCCCTCGCCGCTATCGATTCCGAGATGGATCTGTCCCGCTCCGCCGCGCAGCACGAGCAGGTCCCCCGCCGCCCGCGCGTCGCCGCGCGCCAGCCCCGCCGCCGCCAGCCCCCGCTCCAGCCGCGCCAGGTCGTTCGAGCGCAGCCGATAATCTCGCGCCGCTTCGATGCCATAGGCCCAGCCCGCCAGTCCGACGCAATCGAACCCTGTGTCCGGCGCGCGCCCCTGCGGGCGGAACGGACAGCCGAGCACTGCCCGCGCCCGCGCGAGCACCGCGTCCCCGCTCATCCGCCCGGATAGCGGGTCAGCAGGTCGATCCCCGGCAGATAGGGTTCGCCGCGAAAGTTCACGGCATTGCCGAACCGCCCGGCACAGGTCTCGAGCCGTTTGTCGCACCCCTCGCTCACGATCGCGAGCCCGCCCGCCTCGAAGCGCGGCGGCCGCCGCAGCGTCAGCGTCGCGCCGGCGGAACCGGCGACGGCGTCCTCCAGGCCCGAATTCGCTCCGCTCAGCCAGCGCAGCCGTCCCCCGCCATAGCCGTTCGCCAACGGCTCGGCCCGGTCGAGCGTCAGCACATTACCAGCCACCGCCGTCACCCACACCAGCTTCCGCCTCCCAGCCATCGCCACCCGACAGCGCCGGTCGCCGAGTTCCGCCCGGCATTCGGGCGAAGTCTCCTCGGTCACCGGCCGATCGAGCGCCGCCGAAGCGCCGCGCAGCTCGGCCGTCAGCATCCCGCCACGCGTCTCCACCGCGCCGATCCGCCCTTCGCCCAGCGGCACGGGGGCCCCCGCCCCGCTCCAATCGCAGGCGAACACCGTCACCCGCGCGCCATCCCAGCGCCCGGCGAGCAGGTCCGCCTCGGAAATCGCCGCGCCGGTCAGCGCCCCGGTCACGTCCATCGTGTCGGCATCGAGCCCGGCGCTGCGTTCGATCGCGCTCGGCACCATCCCCGGCGCGGCGCGATGGACCAGCCCTTCCACCTCGAGGTCGCGGTCATGCGCCGTCAGCCCGATCGTCACCCCGTCGCGCCGCTCGATCCGCCAGCACAGCGCGATCGTGCCCAGCTGGTCGCCGCTCATTCGCGGATCTCCACCAGCGGCACCGAAGCCGCCACGCCGGCGAGAAAGGTCGATCTGCTGACGCTCAACCGGTCCTCGGCGAAACGCACCGGCACGTCGAACACGAAGCTCGCAGTCACCGCAGCCTCCGCGACCGGCACCGCGTCGAGCGTCACCACCCCGCCCTCGCCCAGCGAAAAGCCCATCTCGACGCCATTCACCCGAACGCGCACCGTGCCCGCCACCGGCCGCGTGATCCGCCGCACCGTCTCGCCATAGGCCTTCACCAGCTGAAAGCTTGCCGCCGTGCCGTCGCCGGTTCCGATCGCCTCGTCCTCGCCGGCAAAATCGAACGGATCGCGCAGCCGGAAACCGCGCGCCGGCCCCATCCGCGCCCGGAAGAAGCCGAGCAGCGCCGCGATGTCATCCTCCGATCGCACCCCGGGCCCGACATCATAATGCGTCCGCGCCTCCGCCCATTCGGCATTGCGCATCTCCTCGCCGCCCGCGCTGGTCACGATCGAAGTCGAGACCTCGGGCGCCACTTCCGCCTCGCGCCCCAGCGCGATCGGAAAGGGCACGTTGTCGAACGCCTGCACGTCATCCTCCTGGTCGAAATGGACGAAACCGTCGCGCAGCACCTGGGGCAGCGCCCAGACGAAGCAGCGCGCCACCCCGCGCCCGCGCCCCCGCGCCGCCGCCGCCTCGATATGCCGCCACTGCCAGGCGTCCTCGGGCCGCAGCACGAAGCCGACGAGATAATGCTGGCGCGCCGCCGGATAGCCGAGCCGCGCTTCCATCGCCGCGATTCCCCGCGCGCTCGCCGTCACGTCGCCCGCCGCGGCATAGTCGTAATCCTCGAGCTGCAGCACGTCGAAGGCCGGCGCCCCCCATCGGGTCGGAACGTTCGCCGCAGGCCGGGTCAGGGCAGTCGGGGTATAGACCAGCAGCATCACCTCGGCGTCTGCCGCCACCCCGCGAACCGCGTCCCGCAGCGCCAGCGTCGAGTTCGCCAGCAGCGCCCCTGCCGCCGCCTCGACATCCGCCGCCCCGGCCAGCGCCGCCTGCGCCGCCGCATCATGGATGCACAGGCTGCCGTCCGGCAGCGTCCACCACCAGGGTTCGCCGATCTGGAAGCGCACCCGCATCCCGGCCTCCACCGCGAACCCGGCGAACTCGCGCGCCACCGCCTGGAGATATGCCATCGCCCCGCCCTGCGCTGGCGACAGCAGCGTCGAAGGCGGGCTCCATCCGGTCAGCGCCGGCGATCCGTCCGCCGCGCGCTGCTTCCAGTCGTTCCAGCAATGCTGGTCGAGCAGCTCGTAGGACAGCGACCAGATCACGTCGTAGCCGAGCGCCTTGGCCCGCACGGCGAAATCGCGATGCCAGGCCCGGCACGGCGCATTGAGCGCGGTCGCGCCCAGGCTCACGTAATAGCCGCCATAGAGCGCCTCGAGCCGGAAATAATGGCTCATCCCCACATAGTGCAGGATTGCCCCGCGCCAGCCGAGCTGCACCGCTCCGCGGAGCAGCCGCTCGGGCGTCAGATGATAGCTGTCGTCATAGCCGCTCGCGATCTCCAGCCCATGTTCGGGCACGATCACGTCGCCGATCGCGAGCACCGATCCCGATCCTTCGCAGGCGATCTCGCTCAGCTCGACCCAGCCTTCCTGCGCCGCCGCCAGGTCCGCTGCGGCACCCGTATAGCCCGCCGGCACCAGCGAGACGAACATCCGATCGACATCCCCCGCCCACACCGGATCGGCCTCGCCCGACAACGCGAACCCGCCATGCACGCTCGCGAAATCGAGGCTCACCCGCGCATCCTCGGGCGTGCCGGTCGCATAATTCCACAGCCGCACATACCAGGCGCGCGGCTGGCCCGCCGCATCGCGCCCCTCGATCGTCAGCACCGGCCCGTTCACCGCATCGAGCGGCTTCACCCCCGCCGATCGCCAGCGAAACGACAGCCGGCACTTCCGAAAGTCGCGGTTCGTCTCATAGGCGAGCAGCACATGATCGTGCCGATCCTCAGCCTCCCAGATCAGCCCCGCCAGATCGTCCTGCCGATAGAAGACTGCATCGACGCGCAGCGCATCGGGCGCCGTCGTCACCACCGAAGCCATCATCGGCCGCGGGAAATTGACGGTCCAATAGACGGGATCGAAGCGCGTGATCACGCCCTCCACCTGCCCGCGCCGCACGCCAGCCAACCAATGCGCCATCCCGCGCTCCTTTCAGGAATCACCCCTCTCCCGCTTTCGCGGGAGAGGGAGGGTGAGGGCCCTTTATTCCACCCCCGCCAACGCCGCCTTCACTGCCCGGGCCACCTGCCGGCTCGACTGCGCCAGCGCCCGCGGCGCGTCCGCCCCGCTCGCGTTGACCGTAATCGCCACCCGCACCTCACGCGCCGCCGCCGGCGTCCCCGCCGCCGCGACGCTCCCCGCGCTGGTCGGCACGAACAGCTCGGGCCCGCGCTCGCCGACCCAATAGGGCCGGCCGGGACTCACCGGCCCGCCGGTCGCCCGCCCCGGCGCACCGAACAGCCCGCCGACCAACCCGATCAGCGTGCTCGCCAGCCCCTGTCCCGACGACCCGCCCACCGACCCAAGCCCCTCGCGCAGCGCCGCCGCCGCGATCGCGTCGAGCACGCTCAGCGCGACGCTCTTCAAATCGTCGAAGCCCAGCTTGCCGCTCCGTACCGCCTTCAGCAGCGCCCCTTCGATCGCGCGCCCGGCGCGGTCCGCCCCGGCGCTCATCGGCCCTTCCAGCCCCGCGCGCATCGCCTCGACGTCGCGGGCAAAGGCCTGGGTGTCGGCACGCACGCTGACGATCAGCGTCTCGATCTCTTCATCCATCGGGAAATTGCTCCTTCAGCCGCGCGACCAATCCCGGATCGGGCGGCGCCACACCTGCCTCGCCCCGCACCGCATCGAGCAGCGCCCCGAGCTCCACCGGCGTCGCCGCCCAGAACTCCTCGGGCCGCCACCCGAACATCACCCCCGCCGCTCCCGCGAGCCGGCGGGCGGAGGCCGCAAACCATTCCTCCCCGAGCTTGCCTCGGGGAGGGGGACCATTCGCGCAGCGAATGGTGGAGGGGCGCGCCGGGTCACCGGCGCATGGTGCCGACCCCTCCGGCCCGCCGCTGTCGCGGCGCGGTCCCCCTCCCCGAGCAAGCTCGGGGAGGATCTTTTCGCCCCCCATCACCGCCCCGCCAGGATCTGCCCGATCAGCGTCCGCAGCACCGGCGTGATCGCCTTGAGCCCGAGCCCGACCAGCGCCTCGCCGAACTCCTCGCGGCTCAGGTGCGGCGGGTCCTTCAGGCAATGCCAGATCAGCCCGACGATCTCGCCGATCGAAAGCTTTCCCGCCGCCGCCCGCTCGACAAGCTCGAGCAGCGGCCCCAGCTCCTGCTCGGCCGCGACCAGCGCCGCGAAACTCGGCCGCACGACGTGGCAGGCATCGCCGATCGCCAGCGCAGCCTCGCCCCGCTCGGGGTTCGCGGGCCCGCTCATGCCGGCACCACCGGCCCGGAGCTCTCCAGGCTCAGCGTGTAGCTGCGCTCGCCATTATAATCCCCGGCATAGTCGAGCCGGGTCACCAGGAAGCGCCCGGTCATCGTCTCGCCGCTTTCGAAGCTCAGCCGGTAATCGTCGATCGTGCCCGACAGCGCATTGGCCTTGACCCGCGTCTCCGCCGCCGAGCCGGTGAACACCCCGGCCCCCGAAACGCTCACCGAACGTACCCCCGCGCCCGACAGCAATTCGCGCCACCCGCCCGAATCCTTGCTGGTCACCGCGACCATCTCGCCATTGACGCTGAGCTGCGTCGTCCGCAGCCCCGCCACCGTGGCATAGACCACCGGCGTCGCCCCGTTCCCCACCTTGAGCAGGAACGCACTACCCTTCTCCACCGCCATCGATTTATCCTTTCAAAGCACTCCTCCCTCGCGCAGCGGGGGAGGGGGACCGCCGCCAAAGGCGGTGGTGGAGGGGGGCGCCGCAGGCGCATGCCCAGGCCCCCTCCACCCCGCGACTGCGTCGCGCGGTCCCCCTCCCCCGAAGCTGCGCTCCGAGGGAGGAATGATCACAATTCGCTGCGCAACACCCGCACCCGGAACTCGCTCGTCGCGGCCCAGCGCCCCTCGCCCTCGCGCAGGATTCGCGAGCGCAGCAGCACCAGGCTCGCGACCGCCCAGCCTTCGCCGAGCGTCCGCGGCATCGCTTCGATCGCCGCCTCCGCCGCCCCGGCCAGCCCACGCAGCCGCACCGGCCGCTCGCCGCTGTCGAACAGGCTCACCGCGATGCGCCCCTCGCGCCCCGCCATGTCCTTGGTCCCCCAATCGGCAAGCACCGTTTCCTCGATCAGCGCATAGGGCCGCGCCGCGCGCACCGGCGGCGCATCGAACACTGCCGTCACGCCCAGCCCGGCCTCGCGCAGCGCCGTCACCAGCGCCGCCTGCACCACGCCTTGCACGCTCATCTGAGCAGCCCTCCGATCCAGCGCAGCCGCGGATCGCTGAGCACGCCGCGCCCGCGAACCACCACGCCATCCTCGCGGGGCTCCACTTCCGCCTCCGGCACCGCCTCCGCGATCCGCGCGGCAAGTTCGGCGATCCGCGCGCGTACCCGCTCCTCGATCCCCGCGATCATGCCGCGCGCTCAGCGGCCGCCAGCCGCAGCCGCCGCCACGGTCGCCACAGCGCGCTCACCACGGCCGGCGGCGGCCCGGTGCGCCCTTCGAACAGATGCGCGACGAGCAGCACCACGCCCTGGGCAATGGGCGGCGGCAGGTCGCCCCACCCCGCCGCCGCCCCCGCGCCATAGGCCACGCGCACCCGCGTGCCGGCGCGAACCCATCCGGTTCCGCCCGCATCGACGTCGATCGCATAGCCGTCCGCCGGCAGTGCCTCGCCCGCCGGCCCGGTCACTGCGGTAACCGCCGTCACCGGCGCCATCGCCAGCGCATGCCAGCGCCGCTGCGGATCGGCGATCTCGACGAATTCGCGCGCGATCCACGCCGTGCCGGTGAACGCCTCGCACAAAGCAAGCGCGCTCGCCGCATATTGCGCGACCAGCGCATCCTCGCTCGCGCCCTCGATCCTGAGCTGCGCCTTGGCAGCCTCGCGCGCGGCCTCGATCGCCGCAGCGGGAAAAGGCGGACTATCCATATCGCCTCCTCAACAAAGAAAATCCTCCCACGCGCAGCGGGGGAGGGGGACCATTCGGCATGCCGAATGGTGGAGGGGGGTCGCCCCGGCGGCGCCCGGGCGGCACGACTTCAAGCCGCGGCGAACTTCATCAGCTTGATCGCCTCCGAATTGCTCACCATCCCGCCGACGCGCTTGGTCGCGTAGAAGTGCACGAACGGCTTGTTGCTGTACGGATCGCGCAGGATCTGCGTCTCGCCGCGCTCGGCGATCAGATAACCCGCCTTGAAGTTGCCGAACGCGATCGACAGGCTGTTCGCCGCGATGTCGGGCATGTCCTCGGCCTCGACGACCGGGTATCCCAGCAGCGTCGCCGGCTGCCCCGCGGCGAGCCCCGGCTGCCACAGCAGCGCGCCGTCGCTGGTCTTGAACTTGCGGATCCGCGCCAGCGTCGCCGAATTCATCACCCAGCTCGCGCCCTGGCGATAGGGCGGCCGCAGCGCCTGGACCAGGTCGATCAGCTTCTCGTGCGGGTCGGCCGCGAAGGCGCCGGCCGCGCCGCTCACCAGATATTGCAGCGTGCCGAACGCCCGCGCGCCGTCCGTCGTCGCCGCCACCGGGCTCGCCAGGAAGCCCTTGGGCTTGTTGACCCCGTTGCCGGCGACGAACGCCGCACCCTCGGCGGTGGCGAACTCACGGGCGATCTCGTCCGCGAGCCATTGCTCGACGTCGAACGCCGCATCGTCGAGCATCGCCTGGCTCGCCGCCGGATTGGCATAAAGGTCGCCGAACGGCGGCGCGACTTCGTTGAACACCGGCGTATCGGTCTCGTCGCGCGCCTGGGTCTCGGCGGCCCAGCCGCTTTCGAACCCGCCGCTCGCGACCAGCTTGCGATAGCCGCTCGATCCCACCCGCACGACGTTTGCGATGCTGCGGATCGGCGAGACGCTCTTCAGCGTCGCATCGATCTGCGCATCGATCTCCTGCGGCACGGCATAGCCGCCCGCCGCATCGCTTGTGCCCGACATCGCCTTGGCTTCCAAGGTGGCCCCGGCGCGCAGGAACCGGCCGAACCCGTCATCCGCCCCCGGCCGCGCGCCCTCCAGCATCGGCCGCACCGGCGGCAGCCCCGCCTTTTCCACTGCCTCGAAGCTCGCTTCGAGCGAATCCGCTTTCACTTCGATCATCGTCGTCCTCCGTCCACGCCAAAAAGCCCGGACGGAAAGCCGCCGGGCATCGAAAAATTGAAAAATGGAAAGCGATTAGCCGGCTACCGCATGCACCCGCGCCAGCGGCTGCATCGGGCTAGCGACCAGGCTCACCTCGACCAGGTCGAGCGCCTCGATCTCGCGCACCGCGCCGCGCCGCGCCGCCTTGACGCGGTAGCCGAACGACAGCCCCGTCACCGCGCCCCTGGCGACGAGGCCCGCGAGCGCGGCATCCTCGACCCGCCCGATCACCCGCAGCCCCCGCGCGTCCTCGCCGATCGCCTCGATCGTGCCCACCGGCGCGCCGCCATGCTGCCAGAGCAGCGGCACCGCGCCGACTCGCCCGAACGCGCCCCGCCGCACCACGTCGCCGCCGCGGTCGACCGCGTCGAACACCGCGGCATAGCCGGCGAAGCGAATCACTTCAGCCATCCGGGGAAACCCAGCTTCACCGCGAGCCCGACCAGCACGAGCGCCGCGACCATCCGTCCCGCCCATTGGAACGCCGCCTTCAGCGCCGATCGCTTGGCATCCCGCCAGGCGCCGAGCAGCTCGCGCAGCTCCGCCATGTCCTTGGCCGCCCCGGCATCCTCCAGCCCCAGCCGCGCCAGCGCGCGCCTTGCCCCCGCCTCGCCCGCTTCCTCGGCGATCGCGCGCAGCGTCGCCAGGTCCGCGCCCGCCGCCTCGGCCTGGCCGATCAGCTGCGCCAGCACCAGATCCTCGCTCATTGCCTCTCCTCCAGCCCCAGAAGCGTGCGCTTCTCGGCATCGCTCAGGAAATCCGCCGCGCTCACCTGGCGCCACAGCCGCTCGCGGTCCTCGGCCAGCGCCGTGATCCGGTCGAGATCGACCGACAGCGTCGCCCCCGCGAACCATCCCGCCAGCGCCTGGCTAAGCCCGCCCAGGATCCGCTCCGCCACCGGCAGGATCGAGAGCCGCCACAGCGCCCGGTTCGCCTCGCGGTAATTGGCATAGGTCGAATCGCCCGGCAGCCCGAGCAGCATCGGCGGCACGCCGAAGGCCAGCGCGATCTCGCGCGCCGCCGCCGCCTTCAGCCCGACGAAGTCCATGTCCGCCGGCGTCAGGCTCATCGCCTGCCATTTCAGCCCGCCCTCGAGCAGCAGCGGCCGCCCGGCATTGGCCGCCCCGGCAAAGCCCGCCTCCATCTCGGCCCGCAGCCGAGCGAACTGCTCGGGCGACAGCGCCGATCCGTCCCCGGCGTCATAGACCAGCGCGCCCGAAGGCCGCGCCGCATTGTCGAGCAGCGCCTTGTTCCAGCGCGCCGCGGCATTGTGCACCGCCACTGCCCCCGCCGCCGCGCCCAGGCAGCCCAACCCGTAATGATCGTCCACCGGCGAGAAGGCGCGCAGATGCGCCACCGCCGGCCGGCCGCCGCCGTCCTCGGCCGCCAGCCGCGTGACATGATCGCCCACCCGATAGCGATAGGCCACCGGCCAGCCCTGCGCATCGGGCTCCACCGTCACGCGCTCGGGCCGCAGGGCATAGAGCGCGCCCAGCCCCTCCCCGTCGCCGACCAGCTGGACATAGGCATTGCCGTGCAGCAGCAATTGCGCCGCGATCGTCTCGAGCAGCGGCTGCCCGCCCGATCGCGCCGTCACCAGCGCCGCCAGCTCGGGCGCGCTCGCCGCCAGGGGAACGCTTCCCACGCCTTCGCTCACCAGCTTCACCGCGCGCTGCGCCACCGGATTGTGGCAATAGGCCTCGCGCACCTGCGCCTCGTAGCTGCGCGGCCATTCGCCCAGCGAGATCGGCGTGCTCCCCGCCCGGGAAAGCGCCGGCCGCCCGGTTTCGCTCTTGCGCCCGAACCACTTCATCGCCCGCCTCCATTGCCCGGCCCGCCATCGGGCACCACTTGCCCCGCGCAGCGCAGCACCGCGCCGATCTCGCCTGCGCTGACATTGCCGTCCTGGTTCGCATCGGCGCAATCGAACGCCGCGAGCGGCGCCCGAGCGAGCTCGTCCAGCGAGAGCTTCCCGTCGCCATCGGCATCCGCGCTCATCCAGCGCGCCACCAGCCAGAAACGCAGCGCCTCGCGCGCCGGCGCATCCCCGGGCACCGCCGCCGCGACCAAAGCCGTCACTTCGCTCCGATCGAGCCGCCCGTCGCCATCCGCATCGCCGCGGGCGAGCAGCGCGGCATAGCCCGCCGCCACCGCCACTCGCCCGCTCCCCTGCACGCACGCACCCAGCGCCAGCGCCGGCACCAGGCCGGCCCGGCAAAGCCAAGCTCCAAGCATCGAATCTCTCCTGAAAAGAACTTCATTCCTCTCCGAGCTTGCTCGGGGAGGGGGACCAAGGCGCGCAGCGGCTTGGTGGAGGGGCCGGCGCCACGCGCCGCTAACCCGGCGCGCCCCTCCACCACCGCCTTCGGCGGCGGTCCCCCTCCCCGAGACAAGCTCGGGGAGGACCTTTCACCCCAATTCCCGCACCGCCGGCTCGCCGCGCCCGCCCAGCATCAGCTCGGTCAGCGCCCAGACCAGCGCATCCGCCCGGTCCGGCGAACGCCCCGGTCCCTGGTATCCGCCGCCCGCCTGCAGCCCGCACATCTCGTCCTCCAGCGCGGGAAAGCCGCCGACATGGCGCACCTTGCCCGCCTCGTAGAGCGTCGCCACCGGCTCGGCCCGGGCCACCTTGCCGCGGCTGGCATGGACCAGCCTCAGCGGCAGCGTGACGTCTGCCGCGCGCAGCACCGCCTCCACCATCGCGCCGCCCTGATTGACTTCCGCCACCACGCACTCGGCCCGCCAGCGCGCCACGCACTGCGCGACCCGCCGCGCCCAATGCTCGGGCACCACGCCGGCGATGCTCGCATCCTCGATCACATAGCCCAGCCCGTCCGCGCCGAGCCCCACCGCGACGATCCCGCAGGCATCGCCGTCCACCCCCGCCGGCGGATCGACGCCCACCACCACGCCGGCCAGCTCGGGCCGCTTGCGCACCCGCCCCGCCTCGATTCCGGCGCGTGACCAGAGCGCGCCCTCGACATCGTCGATCATCTCGCCGTCCAGCTCCTGCCGCCCCAGCCGCGTGCCCCCATATTCGGCGACCATCGCCGCGACGAAGCCCGGCGGCAGGTGCGGATTGTCCGCAGTGCGCCCCAGCGTCTCCGTCACCCCCGCCATGCCGATCACGCGCCGCATCAGGCGCGTCGGTCGCGGCGTCGTCGTCACCAGCACCTGCGGATGCGTGCCCAACCGCAGCCCCATCATCAGATTGTCCCAGGCCGCCGACCGCGCCGGCCATTTCGCCAGCTCGTCGCACCAGGCGAAATGATGTTCGGGTCCCCGCAGGCCCTCGCCCGCCCCCGCGGAATAGACGAATGCGCAGGCGCCGTTCGCATAGCTCAATTCCCCCGCCGTGCCGCGCCAGCACAGGCCCACCTCCGGCGGGGCCACGGCCAGCAGCCCGCTCGGCCCCTCGATCATCACCCGCCGCACTTCGTCCGCCGTCGCGCCGACCAGCGCGATCCGGGCGAAGGGCTGGCGGCGCGCGAGCGCGGTCACCCATTCCGCGCCGGCCCGCGTCTTGCCGAACCCGCGCCCGGCGCGGATCAGCCAGATCCGCCAGCTACCGGGGGGCGCCGTCTGCCCCTCATGCGCCCAGGCCTCCCATCGCGCGCTCAGTTCTTCGCGATGCGGTTGCGGGACGCCGGTCAGCACCCAGTCGCGATCCGCCCGCTCGAGTTCCGCCAGCCGCGCCACCAGGTCACTGCTCAATTGCGCGTCCCTTCTTGCGCGCCAGCGCGTCCAGCCTTGCGTTGATCAGCGCATCGGTCTCCTGAGCGGAGGGCCGCCGCCGCCCGCGCAGCGCCGATTTGCCCGTCCCTTCCGCGGATGCGCGGTGGCGATTGAGCACCAGGATCGACAATTGGATGTCCTCGCGTCGTCCGGTCCCTTCCCGGGCACGCGCCGCCCGGGGGGACGCCGCGCTCGCTTTCGCGGGGGCGACCTCCAGCACCGCGTCCGCGTCCTCAGCGTCCCCCAGGATCGCGATCATGCGCGACAACAGCAGGTTTTCGAGCAGGTCGTAGCCCAGCGCCGTCGCGGCACTCCACCTCGCCGCGAAGTCGGAGTCGCGGCGCCGATAGGCATGGACTGCGGCAGGCGACAGCCCGGCGTCCGCACAGGCCTCGGCGACCGTCCGGCCCGCTGACAGCGCGTCCAGAAAGCGCTCGCCGCGCGAAACCGTGAACGGCCGCCGGCGCCTTGCGGATCTGCCGTCGCTCATCACCCCTCCGGTCTGCCAAAAAGAACGGGCCGAAGGCGCTTTCGCCCCGGCCCGACTCACAATTTCTCAGCTTGCCTAAGTAGTACCAGATCAGCGTGACGATGTCAATAGTAATTTGCCTATTTGGTTCGTCTTAGAGTCCCGCATTTGCCTGTACCGTCAACGCCAGCGCCGACCAGTCGACATCCTCGCCCTCTCGGCCGATCGCGGCGAGCAGATGGTCGCGGATTACCCCGAGCAGCGGCATCGGCACGCGCGCGTCGTTGGCGGCGCCGGCGACCAGGTTCATGTCCTTGAGGCCGAGCGGGGCGGCGAAGCCGGCGGGGCGATAGCGATCATGCGCGATGATATCGCCATAAACCTGATAGGCGCGCGCGCCGAACAGCGTCTGGGTCATCACCTCGATAAAGGCGGCCCGGGGCACGCCGCGCTTCTCGGCCAGCGCGCTCGCCTCCGCCATGGCCTCGACTGCGCCGAGGATCATGAAGTTCCCGCAGATCTTCACGGTGTTCGCCATGGCCGGCGCCTCGCCGACGACGAAGCTGCGCTGACCGATCGCCTCGAACAGTGGCGCGCAGGCGGCGATCGCCTCGGCCGGGCCCGCGGCGCAGATGTTGAGCTGGCCGGCGGCGGCGACGTCGGGCCGGCCGAATACGGGCGCGGAAACGAAGCCTCGCCCGGCCTCGCGATGCGCGGCCTCGAGCCGCTCGGCCAGCGCGGGGGCGATCGTGCTCAGCGAGACGTGCAATGCCTGGCCCGGCGCGGCGAGGATGCCGTCCTCCCCGAAGGTCACCGCTTCGAGCGCGGCGTCGTTGGCGAGCATCGTCACCACGATCTCGGCATTGGCCGTGGCCTCGCCGGGAGTCGCGGCAAGGGTCGCGCCATCGGCGACAAGGGCATCGGCCTTGTCGGGGCTGCGGTTCCACACGGTGAGCCGGTGCCCGGCCTTGAGGATGTTGCGCGCAATCGCGCTGCCCATTTGCCCGAGACCGATGACGGCGATGTCCATGCGCGCTTCTCCTTTGCCTATCGCCGGCAAGTGGGGAGCGCGCGGCCCGGTTGCAATCAGCGGCGCGGCGGCAACAGGCGCTTGTCGATCCGCGCGGCGACGCCGACGCTGCGCCCGGCGAGATTGGGCACGCTGTAATGCAGCGCGGTGCCGAGGATCTGCGCCGCCTCCGATAGCGTGACGCCATAATCCTGGATCAGCCATTGGGTGAGCCCGGCGCTCGCCGCCTTGAGCGCCTCGTCGAGCGAGCCGGCCTGGCCGAGCGCCATCAGCTCGCTCGGCGATTCGACGCGCGGAGTGGCGAGGTTGCCCCTTTCGACTGCATTCGTAGGCATAGGCCCCCGTTGGACAAATGCCCGGATTAGCCGCCGATGCGCAGCCACAGCGCAGTGGCGTCGTCCGAAGCCTTGAAGCGCGGGAAGAGAGTACAATCGGCATCCTCGCGTTCGAGCGCGCGCAGCTCGGCGCCGATTTCGGCGAGGCCGCGTGCGCGGACGGCGGCGAACAGGGCGGCCTCGTCATAGCGGGCATAATCGTCGATCAGCGTCGCATAGCCGTCGGTCATCAGCAGCAGTTCGTCGCCGGGGGCGCAGGCGGTGCGGGCGGTTTCGACCTGCATATGCTCGGGATCGACGCTGAGCACGCGGATCCCCGGCCGCCCGCGGGTGGCGCGAAGGTTTTCGAGGATCGGCGCCGAGCGCTTCGGATTGCCCAGGCCATGCTGGGCCAGGCTGGCGGCGCGCGCGGTTTCGGCGGCGCGATCGTCGCGCTGCGGGCCGAGCCGCGTGACAGCGCCCTCGCGCCAGAGCAATGCCGCGCAATCGCCGAGCCAGCCGATCTCGACCACGCCCGCGCCGATCCGCACGGCGAGCGCGGAGGCGAGCGGCAGCTCCCAGCGTGCCTCCGGCGCGCGAGTGCGGTCGCGGTCCCAGGCAGCGAGGATTTGCGCGGCGACGTCGCCGTACAGCGCCTCGATCGAGGGCGCGCGCGAACCGGTGAAGGCGGCCTGCGCCTCGCCGGCCAGCCAGGCCGCGCCGCCCTGGTCGCCGACCAGCCCCGGCGGGCCGAGATCGGTGGCGCCGTCGATCACCCAGGCCTGGCGCGGCGTGAGGCCGGCGCGATCGTCATTGGGGATGTCGGCATGGCCGGCAAGGCTGATCGACTGGAGGAGATCGATGTGCATGACGCGAGCTTAGACCGGTTTCGTGACAGCTCGCACCCTGTATCGCGCATGAGGGCCATAGCTTGAAAGCTTGGCCCGCAAGGCCGGCGAGTCCTGCTCGATGAAACCCTGGGCCTGCCAGAAATCGCCCGAATCATTGACCGAGACCAGCGCGATCGGCGCCTCCACCTGCGCGAACAGGCGGGCGAGGCCGGCCCGGGCATGGCCGCCGCCGCGCGCCTCCGGCAGCAGGGCGAGATCGTGGAGATACCAGGCGCCGCGCTCCTCGGGCAGGCTGCCGAGCAGCGTGTCGAGCGGCGGGATCGCGCCGAGCGGCCAGGGATAGGCGATCAGATAGCCGAGCACCCGCGCGCCCTCGGCCAGCACGAAGCACGTCTCCGGCGCGAGCGCCAGCCGCTCGGCAAAGCAGGCCCGCCCCTCCGGGTGATCGGGAAAGGCGATGCGGGCGACGGCGACAACGCCGTCCAGATCGCCCGCCGTCATCGCCCGCCAGTGCATCAATCGGCGAACAGCAGCACGGGGGTTTCGAGCAGCTTCTTCACGGCCTGGACATAGCTCGCCGCATCCCAGCCATCGACGACGCGGTGATCGCAGCTGATCGACAGGTTCATCAGCTTGGCGCGGACGATGTCGTCGCCCTGGAAGACGGGGCGCTCTACGATCTTGTTCGGCCCGATGATCGCGACTTCCGGCCGGTTGATCACCGGCGTGGTGGCGATGCCGCCGAGCGGGCCGAGCGACGTTACGGTGATCGTCGAGCCGCTCAATTCCTCCGACTTCGCCTTGCCGATGCGCGCGGCCTCGGCGAGCCGGGCAATCTCGCTGGCGAGTTGCCAGACGTTCATGTCCTGGGCGTCGCGGAGCACCGGTACCATCAGCCCGGCATCGGTCTGCGTCGCCATGCCGAGATGGACGCGGCCGTGGCGGGTGACCACGCCGGCCTCGTCATCATAGCGCGCGTTGAGCATCGGGAAATCGGGCAGCGTCCGGCAGATCGCGACGATCAGGAAGGGCAGCATGGTCAGCTTGGGCCGCTGACCGCGATTGGCGTTCAAGTCGGCGCGCATCGCTTCGAGCGCAGTGACGTCGATCTCGTCGACATAGGTAAAGTGCGGGATGTTGCGCTTCGACGCGGCCATGTTCTCGGCGATGCGGCGGCGCATGCCGATGACCTTCACCGGCTGGTCCTCGCGGGCGCGGGAGGCGTGGGGCGCGTGATAGCCCTGCGCGCTGCCGTAGCGGAGGAACGCGTCCAGATCGGCGTGGCGGATGCGGTCGCCTTCGGCGGGCTTCACCTGGGCGAGGTCGATGCCGAGGTCCGCGGCGCGGGCGCGAACCGCTGGGGAGGCGAGGACATGGCCGTTTTCCCTCTCCCCTTGTGGGAGAGGGAGGGAGCCGCCGGAGGCGGCGGAAGGGTGAGGGGGAGTTGGGGAAGCGGGTTCCAAGTCCCCCTCACCCTTCCCATCGCTGCGCGATGGGCCCCTTCCCTCTCCCACAGGGGGAGAGGGAGATTCCACCACTTCCTCGACCCCGGGATTTTCCGCCTCGACCTGCTCCTCGACGGGCGTTTCCGCCCCGGCCGCAGCCTCGCCCTCGACCTCGATCACCATCAGCGCTGACCCGATCGGTACCTGGTCGCCCACTTCGCCGGCGAGCTCCACCACCACGCCGGAGACGGGCGATTCCATCTCCACCGTGGCCTTGTCGGTCATCATGTCGGCGACCTGCTGGTCTTCCTCCACGCGGTCGCCGATCTTCACGTGCCAGGCGACGATCTCGGCCTCGGCGATGCCTTCGCCGATGTCCGGCAGACGAAAGGTAAAACGGGCCATGGGCGTCAGTCCTTCAGGATCTTCTTGAGCGCCTCGCCAATGCGGACCGGGCCCGGGAAATAGGCCCATTCGAGGCTGTGGGGATAGGGCGTGTCGAAACCGGTGACGCGCTCGATCGGCGCTTCGAGATGGTAGAAGCAGCGTTCCTGGACGAGCGAGAGCAGCTCGGCGCCGAAGCCGGAGGTGCGCGTCGCTTCGTGGACGATCATGCAGCGGCCGGTCTTCTTGACCGACTCTTCGATCGCTTCGATGTCGAGCGGCACCAGCGTGCGCAGGTCGATGATCTCGGCATCGACGCCGAGCGCCTCGACCGTGCTCGCGACGACATGGACCATCGTGCCGTAGCAGAGGATCGTCACCGCTTCGCCTGTCCGGACGGTCGCTGCCTTGCCGAGCTCGACGCGGTAATGCCCCTCGGGCACTTCGCTCGCCGGATGCGCGGTCCAGTTCTTCGCCGGGCGATCATAATGGCCGTCGAATGGGCCGTTATAGATGCGCTTGGGCTCGAGGAAGAGGACCGGGTCGTTGTCCTCGATCGCGGCGATCAGCAGGCCCTTGGCGTCATAGGGGGTCGACGGGATCACCGTCTTGATGCCCGAGACATGGGTGAAGATGCCCTCGGGCGACTGGCTGTGCGTCTGCCCGCCGAAGATGCCGCCGCCATAGGGCGAGCGTACCGTGATCGGCGCGGTGAAATCGCCGTTCGAGCGATAGCGCAGCCGCGCCGCCTCGGAGACGAGCTGGTCGAGGGCCGGGTAGATGTAATCGGCGAACTGGATCTCGGGCACCGGCCGCAGGCCATAGGCGCCCATGCCGATCGCCACGCCGACGATGCCGATCTCGGTGATCGGCGTGTCGAAGGCGCGGGTCTTGCCGTACTTGGCCTGGAGCCCGGCGGTCGCGCGGAACACGCCGCCGAAATAGCCGACATCCTCGCCCATCACGACCACATCGGGATCGCGCGCCATCATCACGTCCATGGCGGAATTGATCGCCTGGATCATGTTCATGCGGGTGGTGCCACCCGCCTCGACCGTCTCGGTCATGCCTGTGCCTTGCGAAGGATCCAGCGGTCGCCCGCCGAAGGTTGCCATGTATCGAGCCTGCGCCGTGCCTCGGCATCGCCCAGCCCATAGGCTTGAACGAACAGCCGGACCGGCGCTTCGGTGCGCGCGAAGCGGACGGCGTCGTCGACCAGCTTGTGATCGGCGCCCTCGACGATCAGCGCATAGCTGCCCGCCGGGGCCGTCTCGGCCGGGAAGAGATGATCCTGCGGCACCGTGGCATAGCCCATCGCCGGCGGGATGGTGTCGGCGGTGCCGGTGACGATCATCACCGGCACTTCGACGCTGGAATAGGCGCCCGGCGGGACAAGCCCCGGGATCTTGCCGGGCGTGGAGAAGCCGAGCACCGCCTTCACGGCCGGATTGCGCGGCTTGCCGAACTGGGGAAGCGCGCCGCCCAGGCAGAGCGACGTGAGCGTGCCATAGCTGTGGCCCGCGGCGATCACCGGCAGGCCGGGAAAAGCCTTGGCGGCATGGGCGCCGGTCGCGCGCATGTCGGCCAGCCGCTCGATAAAGGCGGAGACCGGCGTGAACTTGTCGCGCTCGGGATAATGCATCGAATCGACATGGAGCGGCGCCAGCACCGCATAGCCGGTGTCGAGCAGCATCCCGATCAGCCGCTCATAGCGTTCAGGCCAGGAGCCGTGGCCGGTCGAGAACAGCACCACGCCCTTCGGCTTGGCCGGCGTCCAGACGAACAGCTTGGTCGAGCGCGTCGGCGAGACGGCGAGATCGATCGTTTCCGGACCGCCCGCCGTGGCGGCGTGGAGCAGGCCGGGCGGCAGCAAGGCGAGCGCGCCGAGCGCGCAGGCGCCCTTGACCAGCGTGCGGCGGTCGAGCGCCAGGCTCATATGCCCGCCGCCTTGCGCTCGTCGATCATCTGCTGCTGCTGTTCCTTGAGGTGCCAGGGGATCTCCTCGAACACCCCTTCGAACATCGTCTCGAAAGGCTGGTGCATGCCGTGGCCGAGGATGCCGTTCTTCTCGGCTTCCTTCTGCGCGGCCTTGACCTGTTCGGCGAGTTCGAGGTCCATCGCGGCGTGGCGTTCCTCGTCCCATTCGCCGAGCGCAATGAGGTGCTGCTTGAGCCGGCGGATCGGGTCGCCGAGCGGCCAGGCATTGGGCTCGCCTGCCGAGCGATAGGCGCTGGGATCGTCCGAGGTGGAATGGCCCTCGGCGCGATAGGTGAAATGCTCGATCAGCGTGGGGCCCTGGTTGGTCCGCGCCCGCTCGGCCGCCCACTCCGTCGCCGCATAGACCGCCAGCGCGTCGTTGCCGTCGATCCGCAGGCCGGCGATGCCATAGCCGATCGCCCGCGCCGCGAAGGTGGTCGCCTCGGCGCCCGCAAAGCCCGAAAAGCTCGAAATCGCCCATTGATTGTTGACGACGTTGAGGATCACCGGCGCCTTGTAGACGGTGGCGAAGGTCAGCGCCGAGTGGAAGTCGCCCTCCGCGGTCGAGCCTTCGCCGCACCAGGTCGCGGCGATGCGGGTGTCGCCCTTGGCCGCGCTCGCCATCGCCCAGCCCACCGCCTGGGGATATTGCGTGGCGAGATTGCCCGAGATCGAGAAGAAGCCGGTTTCCTTCGACGAATACATGATCGGCAGCTGGCGGCCCTGCAGCGGATCGCCGCGGTTCGAATAGATCTGGTTCATCATCTGCACGAGCGGATAGCCGCGCGTGAGCAGGATGCCCTGCTGGCGATAGGAGGGGAAGCACATGTCGTCGGCGGCGAGCGCCATCGTCGCGGCGACCGCCACCGCCTCCTCGCCGGTCGATTTCATGTAGAAGCTGGTCTTGCCCTGGCGCTGGGCGCGGAACATGCGTTCGTCGAACGCCCGGGTGAGCGCCATGCTGCGCAGCATCCGCCGCTTGGCCTCGGCATCGAGCCTGGGGTCCCAAGCGCCGACCGCCTGGCCGGCCTCGTCGAGCACGCGGACCAGGCCGTAGGCGAGCTCGTGGAAGCTCGAGGCGGGCTCGGCGGTATCGGGACGGCGCGCGGCGCCGGCGGGGGGAATCGCGACTTCGCTGAAATCGGCCTCGTCCCCCGGCCGGAAGCGCGGCTCCGGCACGTGCAGCGAAAGCGGCGGCAGATTGGCGCGCTGACCGGTCAACTCTCTCTCCGATTCGGTCGCGGCTGAAGGACTTACCGCGGACTCAATGTTTCAGTGGGGCGTTATAAAATTTCAACTCCCTTGTCGAGATGGGTCAGCAGGACTGGCCTAACTTTTGGCGTGTCGGAGGCGCCTTTCGGCGCATACGGTGCCGGCCCGCTCCCCCACCCGGCCACCCAGTGAAGCTACCCTATGGGTGGCCGGGTGGGGGAGCGGGCCGGCACCGCCCAACATGCGCGGCCGGGCGCATTTCAAACCCGTTGACTCTCGCGCGATTGAGAACAGAATAGGAACACCCGTTTCCCGAGTCGCTGTCCGAGTCTTAGCCGTGGCCGATCCCGCCGTCCTGAAGCAATTGCGCGAGACGTTGAGCGGTCTCGAGACCGGCGGGTTCCGCCGGCGCCCGGCCCTGCCCTTCGGCATGGCGGCGATCGATTCGCGGCTGGCCGATGGCGGGCTCAGGCTCGATGCGCTGCACGAAGTCGCGGCGGGGACCGGCGACATGGCCGATGATTGCGCGGCGACCCTGTTTCTCGCCGGCATCGCCGCGCGCGCCTGGGGTCCTGTGCTGTGGGTGGTGCGCCGGCGCGACCTGTTCGCCCCGGGGCTTGCCCAGGTCGGGCTCGATCCCAAGCGGCTGATCTATGCCGAGGCGGCGGACGATGCCGAGCTGCTCGCGGTGATGGAGGAAGGCCTAAGGCATCGCGGGCTCGGCGCCGTGATCGGCGAGGCCAAGCGTGCCGACATGACCGCGACGCGGAGGCTCCAGCTCGCCGCCGAGGGCGGGCGGACGATCGCGCTGCTGCTCAAGCGTGCGGCGCGCGAAGGCGCCGATCCGATCGGCCAGCCTTCGGCGGCGGTGACGCGCTGGCGGGTGACTTCGGCACCCTCGGCGCCGCTGCCGGTGGCGGGCGTCGGCCGGCCGCGCTGGCGGCTCGAACTTGCGCGGCAAAAGGGGGGAGAAGGCTTCGAACTGTTGGTGGAGGGATGCGATGCAACGGGTCGCTGCGCTCTTCCTGCCCCATTGGCCGATCGAAAGGCTGTGGCAGGCGGAAGCGCGCGCCGGCACGCGGCCTGAGCCGCGCGGCGCGCCTTCGCCTGAATCGTATCCGTGCGAACCGGCTTCGCTCGATCCGCTGCGCGACGCGGCGGCGGGCGAACAGGAACATGCCTGTTCGGTGCCCCGCGGCGGCGGCTGGCGCCCGGGCGCGCGCTGGGCGCGCGAGGACCAGCTCGGCCAGGTCGCGCTGCCGCCGGTGACGCGGGCGCGCGCCCGGCACGAAGTCGGCCGGCGCGACGAAGCCGCGGCGAATCCCTTCCGCCCGATGCCGCCGGATGAGGGGGGGAAGACTACCAAATTCCTCCCCGGAACGGGGAGGGGGACCGCCGGCGAAGCCGGTGGTGGAGGGGGGCGCGGCATCGCCCCCCGGGG
>JAEXFD010000054.1 GCA_023400405.1 Pseudomonadota bacterium | reverse complement strand
GGCCGGGCTTCCCAGGCGCGCGCTCGGGCTCGCCCTTGGCCGCGGGCGTCACGCGCGCGGTGAAGCGCGGCTGGCCCTTGGCGGGCGCCGCCTCGGGCGCCTTGCGCCGCCGGCCTTCGGGCTCTTTGCCGTCGCCAGGCACCGGCTTGGGCTTCGGCGCCGGCTCGACGGCGCGCGAACGCACCGCGAATTGCAGGTTCGAAGCCGCCTTGCCGCCGCCGGGCTTGGAGAGCACGGTGCGGAAGGTGACCAGGTCGTGCTGGCGGATCTCGTCCACGTCGCCCGCGGGCATGTCGCCCAGCCAGAAGGGGCCGTAGCGCGTACGGATCAGCCGGTTCACTTCGAGGCCGAGATATTCGAGCACCCGGCGCACTTCGCGGTTCTTGCCTTCGGTCAGCGTAAGCTCGATCCACACGTTCGCGCCGGTGCGCCGCTCGAGATTGGCGTTGATCGGCCCATAGCGGACGCCTTCGATCTCGACGCCGAGCATCAGCGCCTCGAGCTGAGCCTGGGTGACGTTGCCATAGGCGCGGGCGCGATAGCTGCGCTCGACGCCGGTGGCGGGCAGCTCGAGCTGGCGCTTGAGCTCGCCGTCGGTGGTGAGCAGCAACAGCCCCTCGGTGCTAAGGTCGAGCCGGCCGACCGGCATCACCCGCGGCAGGCCCTGGGGCAGCCGGTCATAGATCGTCGGCCGGCCCTTGGGGTCGCGCTCGGTCGTCAGGAGCCCGGCGGGCTTGTGATAGCGGAACAGTCGGGCAGGGGCGGGTGCGGCGACGGGCTTGCCGTCGACGGTGACCCCGTGGAGCGACGTCAGCAGCGTCGCCGGCGTGTCGAGCACCGCGCCGTTGAGCGCGATGCGCCCCTCGGCGATCATGCGCTCGATGTCGCGGCGCGACGCGATTCCAGCACGGGCCAGCAGCTTGGCGATGCGCTGCGCGGATTTGGGACTGGATGGAGACACCCGCGCGATATAGCGATTATGACGGTCGCTTCAAAAAATTATTGCGTCCTCGAAAGGGTGTGGCGCGTTAGGCGTGCGGATCGAGGTCTGGTTGGTTGCGAAACGAATGTTGTTTGGTCGGAAAAGGCGGCGGATCGAACGGGTGCTCGTGGTCGAGGACGAGCCGCTGGTGGCATTCGACACCGAGCATTTCCTGTCGAGCGAAGGTTTCGAGATCGCTGCGACCGTCGATACGATCGCGGAGGCGATCGGGCTCGTCGCGGCCGAGGAAGCGCTCGACCTGATCCTGGTCGACGTCAATCTTGCCGATGGCAGCGGTGTCGAGGTCGCGCGCGCGGCGCATGGCCGCGGCGTGCCGGTGCTGTTCGTCACCGGCAGTTGTCCGGGCGATGCCAGGGCGCTGGCGGCGGGCTGCCTGTCCAAGCCCTATGCCCAGCGCGACCTGCTCTCGGCGATCTCGGCGATCGAGACCGTGCTGGAAGGCGGAAAGGTGCCGCGCCGGCTGCCGCCGAGCTTCAACCTGTTCCTGGACCCGGGGGCTTAGCGTTCAGAACAGCGTGAGCGCCACGAACACGATCAGGCCCCATAGCGCCATCGAGGCGAGCAACGCGAACGCCACTCCACTGAGCGGGGGCAGGCGATCTCCCTCGTCCTCGGAAGGCCGATCGAGGAGACGGGCGGGCGGAATCGGCAGCGACATGGCGAGCCTCAACGATTTGTCCCCTCATGGCTTTTCTACGCGCCAGCCCCCTGCCGGCGCCATTCGGGCGATCCCCGATCCGGACAAATCCGGATGCCGGCGCAGTCTGCGCTCAGCCCGGCGCGATGCGGCTTTGCTTGCGCAAAATTTCGGCTAGGGTCCGCCGATGGAGCGAGGGGTGGGAAGTTGGCCGACAAATTGAAGGGCTGGGCGCTGATGCGCGCGGCGATGCGCAACCGCAAGACCGCAGCCATGCTGGTGCTGGGCTTCGCCTCGGGCCTGCCCTTCGTGCTGCTGATCGGCACGCTCAATGCCTGGCTCGGCGAATTGAAGGTCAGCCTGGCGACGATCGGCGTGCTGTCCTGGATCGGCCTTGCTTACGCCTTCAAGTTCCTCTGGTCGCCGCTGGTCGATCGCGCCCGGCTGCCGCTGCTCGGCAAACTCGGTCGGCGGCGGTCATGGCTGGTGCTGTGCCAGGCCGGGCTCGCGATACTGCTCGTCGGGCTCGCCTTCACCGATCCGATCGCGGCGATCGGCAGCTTCGCCGGGCTCGCGGTCGTCGCCGCCTTCCTTTCCGCGACGCAGGACGTGGTGATCGACGCCTGGCGGATCGAGATCGCCGACGAGACCGCGACGGTCGACCTGCTGTCCGCGATCTACCAGCTCGGCAACCGCATCGCCGCGCTCGCCGGCGGCGCGCTCGCGCTGGTCCTCGCGGCGCGGGTGAGCTGGCCGACCGTCTATATCGGTTTCGGCGTCGTGATGCTCGCTGCGATGGCGATGACCCTGTTCATCCCCGAAGCGAAGCGCAACGCGGCCGAGGAAGCCTCGCCGCTCGCCGGCCATTCGGTGCCGGCTGCGGGCCAGCGCGGGGTGGCGCTCGGCATCGTCGCGCTCTGCTGGGGCTGGGGCATCTACATGCTCGGCAGCTTCATGGTCGCCGCGCTGAAACCGCCGGTGCCCGGCGTGGCGGCACCTTCGGCGGGCGTCTTCACGCAGGTCTGGGGACCCTGGATCATCGTCGCGACGGTGATCCTGCCGGCGCTGGTCGCAGGCTGGACCAATCGGCTGCCCCAGCATGTCGGGGGGATCGACCCGGCCCCGAGCGCGCTGCGCGCCGCGGCGAACCACAGCTATCGCGCGCTGATCCTGCCGCTCGCCGAGATCGTCGATCGGCTGCGCTGGGGGGCGATGCTCGTCCTCGCGGTGATCCTGCTCTATCGCATCGCCGATTCGATCTGGGCGCCCTTCGCCTTCCCCTTCTATCTGGATTTCCTCCATTATTCGAACGACGAGGTCGCCTTCGCCTCCAAGGTGTTCGGCGTGGTGATGACGATCGTCGGCGTCGCGCTGGGCGGGGTGATGCTCGCTACGATCGGGCGGCTGCCGACGCTGCTGGTCGGCGGCATCGTCGCGGCGGTGTCGAACCTGCTCTATGCCGATCTCGCGCTCGGCGGCCCGTGGATCGACGCCTTCGCGCACTGGACCCTGCTCGATCATCTCAGCATCGCGCCGCGGATGCTGCGGCTGATGCTGGCGATCTCGGGCGAGAACATCGCCGGCGGCCTCGCCGGCACCGCGTTCATCGCCTACATCTCGTCGATCACCTCCAAGGAATATAGCGCGGTGCAATATGCGCTGCTCTCCTCGATGACCTTCCTGGTCGGCGCGCTCGGCCGCGCCGCGGTGGGCGAGGCGATCGAGAAGCATGGCTATGCCAATATCTTCTACGTCACTGCCGGGCTCGGCATGATCGCCGTGGTGCTGGTGCTGATCGAATGGTGGCGGCCCGCGCCGCGCGCGGCGGATGCCGCAGTGCCCACGCCGGAAAGCGCCGCCGCGTGAGGCGCTGGCTGATCGCTCTGCTCGCGCTCGCCGTCGTGGTGGGGGCAGGCTGGGCGATCGGATCGCCCTATTTCGTGCTCTGGCAGATGAAGAAGGCGGCCGAGGCGCGCGACCTCGCATCGCTCTCCAGCCATATCGACTATCCCGCAGTGCGCAGCAGCCTCAAGGCGCAGCTCGCCAATGAGGTTTCCGATCGCAAGGCCAGTCTGTTCGGCGTGCTGGTCGCCTCGGGGATCGCCGACGCGGCGGTCGATACGGCGGTGACCCCCGAGGGCATGCGCCTGATCTTCGCCGCCGCCCCGCTGGCCAGCAGCGTCGAGCCCGAGCCCCAATCCCAGCCCCTCCGCCTCAAGGCCGACGAAATGGCCTATCGCCGCACCGGCTGGGACCGGTTCAGCCTTGTCCGGCGGGACGGCAGCGGCGCCGGGCTCGATTTCGCGCTCCACGGCCTGTCGTGGCAGCTCGTCGCCGTCCGCATCCCGCCAGGCGCGCTTCACTGATCGAGCGCCAGCCCCATATCGGCAAAACTGTTGGCGAGCGCATGCGCGGTAACCAGCACCCCGGTCGCGTCGCGCACGCCCAGCATGTCGGCAAGCAGCACCGCCGCCGCCTCGGGCTGTGTCCGCACCCGGCCGAGCACGTCGAGCAGCGCGGCCTCCGCCCCGGTCATGCGCGGGCAGCACCAGGGCGCGATCTGGATCGGCCCCGCCGCCAGCGCCGACATTTCCTGCATCAGCGCGCGCAACAGCACGAGCGGCCGCTGGAATCCCTTGCCGAAGGCCGTGACGAAGGAATGGCCGGCACAGGCATCGTGCAGCCCATGCGCCCCCATCTGGCGCACCCCGAAGAGCAGCAGCCGCGCGCCCGGATCCTCGGGCTGGAGCGCGGGAAGGGCAGTGGAGAGCGTGGCGGTAACGGACATTTCGACTCCTGCCGGGGGCTTGAGCCGCAAGTGTCGTCAATCCGCTATTGATAGTCAATCGCAATAAGCGGCTCAGTCGGGCAGTTCGCCGTTCGCTTCGAGCACCGTGCCCGCGAGATAGAGCGAGCCGAGCACCAGCACCACCGGCGCGCCGCCTTCGCGCGCGATGGCGGAGAGCGCCATCGGCACGTGCGGCGCAGTGGCGGCATGCGGGATCCCGAGCATCTGCGCGGTCTCGGCAAGCCGGGCAGGGGCGTGATGCTCGTGCCCCGGCACCGGCACGGCATGGAGTCCGGCTGCCAGCTTGGCGAAGGGCGTCAGCAGCCCCTGCGCATCCTTGTTGGCGAGCATCCCCAGCACGAGCCGCACTGGCCGGCCCTGCGCCACCTGCGCCAGCGTTGCCGCGACGGCATCCGCCGCGGCCTGGTTGTGTCCGCCGTCGAGCCACAATTCGCTGCCCGGCGGCAGGCGGTGCAGCAGCGGGCCGTCGCCAAGCCGCTGCATCCGCGCCGGCCAGCGCGCCCGTGTCGCCGCCTCGGCCAGCACGGCGTCGGGCAGGGCGAGCGCCTGTTGGTGGCGCAGCAAGGCGATGGCGAGCGCGAGATTGGCCGGCTGGTGGGGCCCGGCTAGCCCGGGCAGCGGCGTCTCTATCTCGCCGCGCCCGTCACGATAGCGCAGCGCGGCGCCGTCGATCGCGAAGTCCCAGGCGGTCCCCTGCGCGAACACCGGCGCGCCCGCCTGGGCGACGATCGCGGCGATGTGCGGCGGATAGCGCATCGTCACCAGCGGCACGCCCGGCTTGGCGATGCCCGCCTTTTCCGCCGCGATCTGCTCCAGCGTGTCGCCGAGGAACGCCTGATGGTCGATGCCCAGCTGGGCGATACCGGTCACGGCGGGGCGGGGGACGACATTGGTCGCATCGAGCCGCCCGCCCAGCCCGACTTCGAGGATCAGCGCATCGGCCGGCACGCGCGAAAAGGCGAGGAAGGCGGCGGCGGTGGTCACTTCGAAGAAGCTCGCGCCGATATCGCCGCCGGCATCGAGCACTTCCGCGAGCAGCGGCGCCAGCGTCGCATCCTCGATCAGCGTGCCGGCAAGCCGAATCCGCTCGTTGAAGCGGACGAGATGCGGGCTCGAATAGACATGCGCGCGCAACCCCGCCGCCTCAACTGCCGCACGCAGGAAGGCGCAGGTCGATCCCTTGCCGTTGGTGCCCGCGACGTGGAACACCGGCGGCAGGCGGAGGTGCGGATCGCCGATCCGCGCGAGCAGCCGGGTGATCCGGTCGAGCCCCAGGATGTCGGCCCCAGGAGAGAGCGCCGTCAGCCGACCGAGCTGGCGCTGGACGGCGGGATCGGCGGAGGTGGCGTGATCGGCCATGATCTTAGCCCCTCCCCTTCAGGATCATCGGGCCGGCCATGCCCCCGGCATGGCCTGAACAGCGCGGGGCGCTGTTCACCCGATGATGGGTTGGGGTGGGGGACTCTCCACGAGCGACTCCGCCAAGATCGACTGCCCCACCCCCAACCCCTCCCCTGAAGGGGAGGGGCTTAAGTCTCCCGCTCACGCCGCCTGCTTCCCCTCGCACAGCAGCCCGATCAGCTGCCCCAGCGTCTCGCGCAATTCCTTGCGGTGCGTCACCATATCGACCAGGCCGTGGTCGCGATAATATTCGCTGGTCTGGAAATCGTCGGGCAGCTTCTCGCGGATCGTGTTCTCGATCACGCGCCGGCCGGTGAAGGCGAGGGTGGCGCGCGGCTCGGCGATCTGGACGTCGCCGAGCATCGCATAGGCGGCCATCACGCCGCCCGAGGTCGGATCGGTCAGCACCACGATATAGGGCAGCCCGGCATCGTGGAGCATCTCGATCGCCACAGTGGTGCGCGGCATCTGCATCAAGCTGAGAATGCCTTCCTGCATCCGCGCGCCGCCGCTCGCGGTAAAGACGATGTACGGCGCCCGCGCCGCGATCGCCGCCTCGACTCCGGCGATGAACGCCTCGCCCACCGCCTGGCCCATCGATCCGCCCATGAAGGCGAAATCCTGCACGCCGATCACCGCCTTGTGGCCGAGGATGGTGCCCGATGCGTTGAGGAACGCATCCTGCTCGCCCGTGCTCGTCCGCGCCGCCTTCAGCCTTGCCGGATAGGGCTTCTGGTCGCGGAACTTGAGCGGGTCTTCGGCCACCCTGGGGCTCGGCAGCACGGTGAAGCTGCCCGGATCGAACAGATAGTCAAAGCGCCGCGCCGGCCCGATCCGCTCGTGATGGTCGCAATGCGGGCAGACATATTGGTTCGCCTCGAGCTCGCGCACGAAGACCATCTGCCCGCAGCCCTTGCACTTGTGCCAGAGATTGTCGGGCGTTTCCTTCTTCGGCGTGAAGGAGAGGACGTTGCGGACGCGATCGATCCAGCTCATGCGGCTTCCTTGCGTGCGGCCCTGATCGCCGCGGAGAGGGATTGGATATAGGCGCGGATCGGCGCCGGCGCATCGGTGCCGTGCATGCCGACCAGCTCGACGATCGCCGAGCCGACCACCACGCCATCGGCGACGCGGCCGATCGCCGCCGCCTGTTCGGGCGTGCGCACGCCGAAGCCGACCGCAACCGGCAGGTCCGTCGCCGCCTTGAGTCGCGCCACGGCATCCTCGATCGAGGCCTGGGCCGCCTGTTGCAGCCCGGTGATCCCGGCGACCGAGACATAATAGAGGAAGCCCGACGCGCCTTCGAGCACCGCCGGCAGTCGGGCGGCATCGGTGGTCGGCGTCGCAAGCCGGATGACGTCGAGCCCGGCCGCGCCGAATTCGGCGAGGGTGTCCTGCTCCTCGGGCGGAATGTCGACACAGATGATCCCGTCGGCACCCGCGGCGGCGGCTTTCTCCGCGAAGCCGGGCCAGGCCATGGTGTTGGCATAGCCCATCAGCACCAGCGGCGTCGCCGGATGGCGCTGGCGGAAGGCGGCGGCGATCGCCAGCACGTCGGCCGTCTTGGTCCCCGCGGCGAGGCTGCGCAGGTTCGCCGCCTGGATCGCCGGGCCGTCCGCCATCGGATCGGTGAACGGCATGCCAAGCTCGATCACATCAGCGCCACCCGCGACGAGCGCGTCGAGGATCTCGGCGGTCGGCCCATCCCCGGCGGTGACGAAGGTCACCAGCGCGG
This sequence comes from Pseudomonadota bacterium, assembly GCA_023400405.1. GTDB lineage: Bacteria > Pseudomonadota > Alphaproteobacteria > Sphingomonadales > Sphingomonadaceae > Sphingomonas. The sequence continues at coordinate 107,069 of JAEXFD010000054.1, read as the reverse complement.
CACGATCGGCCGGGAAGGCGGAGGCCAATCTGCTCATTGTTCGTCACCCCGGCCTTGTGCCGGGGTCCACCGGGCGGCAAGCGATGGGGCTGGGGCTTCTCGTCCAGTCCGCGTGGCGGAGTGGACCCCGGCACAAGGCCGGGGTGACAGGTTGGAAATCGTCGCCAACGCCCCCCTCATCGCTTCGTATCCACCAGCCGAGATGCCCCGATCACCACCGCCAGCGTGGCAAGCAATTCCATCCCCGAATGCCCAATCGCGCCATGAAGCGCGAGCATCACCGCGGCCCCGGCCGCAAACGCGACGATTCCGCTGGTGATCGCCTGCGTGAAATTGAGCTTCACAATTCGAACCCCAGATGCTCGGCCACGGTGAAGATGTCCTTGTCGCCGCGGCCCGAGACGTTGACCACGATGATCTTGTCCGGCCCCATCTCCCGCGCCTGGGTCTCCAGCGCCGCCAACGCGTGCGAACTTTCCAGCGCCGGGATGATCCCTTCCAGCTTGCAGCAGAGCTGGAACGCGTCGAGCGCCTGTTGGTCGGTCACCGGCACGTAACGCACCCGCCCGCTCTCGTGCAGCCAGCTATGCTCGGGGCCGATGCCCGGATAGTCGAGCCCCGCGGAGATCGAATGCGCCTCGGTAATCTGCCCGTCCTCGTCCTGGAGCAGATAGGTGCGGTTGCCGTGCAGGATGCCCGGCGCGCCGCCGGTCAGCGACGCGGCATGCTGGCCGGTCTCGACACCGTGCCCCGCCGCCTCGACGCCGATCATCGCCACCTCGGCATCGTCGAGGAACGGGTGGAACATGCCGATCGCATTCGATCCGCCGCCTACCGCGGCGATCAGCAGGTGGGGCAGCCGGCCTTCGGCCTTCAGCATCTGTTCGCGCGTCTCGGTGCCGATCACGCTCTGGAAGTCGCGGACCAGCTCGGGATAGGGATGCGGCCCCGCCGCGGTGCCGATGATGTAGAAGGTGTCGTGGACATGCGCGACCCAGTGGCGCAGCGCCTCGTTCATCGCGTCCTTGAGCGTTTCCGCGCCGCTGGTCACCGGCTGCACTTCGGCGCCGAGCAGCTTCATCCGAAAGACGTTGGGCTTCTGCCGCTCGACGTCCTTGGCGCCCATGAAGATGGTGCAGGGCAGGCCGAAGCGCGCCGCGACCGTGGCGGTGGCGACGCCGTGCTGCCCCGCGCCCGTCTCCGCGATGATCCGCGTCTTGCCCATCCGGATCGCGAGCAGGATCTGGCCGATGCAATTGTTGATCTTGTGCGCGCCGGTGTGGTTCAGCTCCTCGCGCTTGAAATAGATTTTGGCACCGCCGTAATGGGCCGTGAGCCGCTCGGCGAAATAGAGCGGGCTCGGCCGGCCGACATAATGGGTCATCAGGTCGTCGAACTGCGCCTTGAAGGCGGGGTCCGCCTTGGCGGCGCGATATTCGCGCTCGAGATCGAGAATCAGCGGCATCAGCGTCTCGGCGACGAAGCGGCCGCCGAACTGGCCGAAATGCCCGCGCTCGTCGGGCTGGTTGCGCAAGCTGTTGGGCAAAAGCGAATTGGGCAAAGTGGCTTGGGTCATGAATCTGCTCGCAGGAAGGAGGGGCCGGTCGCTCGGATCAAGCGATCAGCGCCATCGAATCCCGAAGATGCGCGACGTCAGCATTGCGCGACCGCTTTAAGGAATGAGGCGATCTTGTCCACATCCTTGACGCCCGGCGCGCTTTCGACGCCCGAAGAGACATCGACCAGCCGCGCGCCGGTGGTGCCGATCGCCTCGCCGACATTGCCCGCATCGAGCCCGCCCGAAAGCGCCCAGGGCAGCGGATGCTCGGCCCCGGCCAGCAGCGTCCAGTCGAAGCGCAGCCCCATGCCGCCGGGCAGCGCGGCGCCGTCCGGGGTCTTGGCGTCGTAGAGGATGCGATCGGCCGCGCCGCGAAACTGCCGTGCCGCGTCGAGGTCCGCGCGCGTCTTCACCGCCACCGCCGCCCACACCGGCACCCGGGCCCGGATTGCCGCCGCCCGCTCGGGAGCGGTCTTGTGGAGCTGTACGCTATCGATCCCCGTCGCCAGCGCCGCGCCGAGCAGTGCATCGTCGGGATCGACGAACACGCCCACCTTGCCGACATGCCCCGGCACCCGCGCCAGCAAGCCTCGCGCCTGATCGAAGCTCACATTGCGCGGGGAAGACGGAAAGAAGACCAGCCCGACATGGCTCGCCCCGCCGGCAACGGCCGCGTCGAGCGTTTGGGGCGTCGAAAGCCCGCAAATCTTGGCGGTGACCGGCATCACAGGTCCTTCACCAGCACGGCCATGAAAAGGGGAGGATCGAGCGGCACGGGAAAGTCGCGCTTTTCGCCCGAATTGCGATAGCCGCGCCGCTCGTAAAAGGCGATCAGCTCCACACGGCGATCGATCACCGTCATTTCCATCTGGGTGGCATTGAATGTCTCGCGCGCGCATTGCTCTGCGGCCGCCACCAGCTGCTTGCCCAGGCCGCCGTCCTGCAGCCCGGGATCGACGCAGAGGAGCCCGAGATAAGCGAGGGCGTTGCCCTTGTCGGTCACCTGAACACAGCCGATCGGGCCTCGGCCCGTCTCCGCGAGCAGCAGCCGCTGGGCAGGGTCCTCGACGATCGCGCCCAGCGTCGCGAGATCGGTGCGCGGGCTTTCGATGATCAGGTCCGCCTCATGCGTCCAGCCCGCGCGCGCCGTCTCGCCGCGATAGGCGCGCTCGATCACCCGGTGGAGCGCGGGCAGGTCGGCGTGGGTCGCGGTGCGGATCGTCACCAGATCAGGCATGGCCGGTGCCTGGGCTAGAGCGTCGCCTCGATCGCGCGCGCGGCGAGGTCGGGGTCTTCGGCCTGGGTGATGGGGCGCCCGACCACCAGGATCGAAGCGCCGGCATCCAACGCGGCGCGCGGGGTGACGACGCGCTTCTGGTCGCCGGCCGCGCCGTTCGCTGGGCGCACCCCGGGGACGACGAAGAAGCCGTCATGCCAGGCCTTGCGCGCCGCGCGGACTTCCTCGCCCGAACAGACGATACCGTCCACGCCGGCCGACTGGGCCAGTTCCGCCAGCCGCATCACCTGGTCGTGCGGATCGCCGCCCACGCCGATCGAGGCGAGGTCGCTGTCGTCGAGGCTGGTCAGCATGGTCACCGCGACCACCTTGGTCCCCGTCGGCGCCGCCGCCTTGGCGTCCTCGAGCATCGCGCGGCCGCCCGCGGCATGGACGGTGAGGATCGCCGGTTCGAGCGGACGCAGCGCCTGGATCGCCTTGGCGACGGTGTTGGGGATGTCGTGGAATTTGAGGTCGAGGAAGATCGGCAGCCCGATCTCGTGCATTTCGTGCACGCCGTGCCGGCCGTTCGCCATGAAGAATTCGAGGCCCAGCTTGATCCCGCCGACATGCGCCTTCACGCGCGTGGCGATTGCCTTGGCGCGCTCGATGTCGGGGGTGTCGATCGCGACGTAGATCGGGCTCATGCGGGGTCTCCGATCAGCGGCGGGGCAGGGGGCGAGGGGGGTAGTTCGGCCGGCGCGGCGACCGGGTCCTGCGCCTGGCTGAGTGCCCGCAAATCGACGATCGCGCGCTCCAGCCCGATGATCCGCTGCCGCATCCGCCAGCGCAGCGCATGATAGGCGAGCAGCGCCGGGAGCAGGCCGGCGAGGAAGACCAGGATCAGCAGCAGCGGCAGGCTGAAATCGGCGATCAGGCCGCTCCACAGATGCACGTTCACGCGCTCGTCGCCATTGTAGATCACGAAACCCGCGACGAGGCCGCCCAGCAACAGCCAGAACAGCACCTTCAAGAACCGCATGCTTCTCCCTTCCCGCGTGCCAACGCGCGGACTTTAGGAGGGCGGGCCGGATTTGACCAGTGTGCGGAATCTCCCTCTCCCGTCGGGAGAGGGAAGGGGCCCGCGAGGCGAAGCCGAGTGGGAAGGGTGAGGGTGGCGGAGACATCGCCGATCACCCTCACCCTTCCGCGCCTGCGGCGCTCCCTCCCTCTCCCAATGGGAGAGGGATTATCCAATCTCCCTTCGCAATTCCTCGAACAGCTTGGGAATCCGGGTCAGGCGGCCTTGCTCCTCGTCCAGGATCGCATGGAAGGCCCGCTTCTTGATCGCCTTGACCTTGTCCTCGTCCAGCCGCGCCTCCGGCGTCAGCGTCGAGAGCACGATGTCGATCAGGCGGTCTGCGCCGTGCAGCCGGCCCCACAGATAGTCGTTCTCGCGATAGGCGCGGCTGAAAAAGGCCCCGAAGCTATTGAACTGGATGCCCTTCAGCGTCGCCTCCGCGCCGCCGTCGCGGATCGCCGTCGCATCGTCGGGGGCGATGCGGTCGACGCGGATCGGATCGAACTCGTCGACGCCTTCGCCCTGGAGCAGCGGAAGCGTCGCGATGTCATAGAAGGGGAAGCCGAGATGGACGAGCAGCAGCGGCCGCCGCAGCTCCTTGGAAAGCGCGCTGAACCCGGCCGAGAGCCGCGCATCGGTCGCCACGTCGAGCGCCTTGAGCTGCATCCGCTCGGCCAGCCGATCGAGCAGCGGCCCGGCGTCGTCGGTCATCATCCGCGCTTCGTCGCGCAGCTCGGCAAAGCTGTCGGCCCGCTTGAGCTCCAGATAGGCGGCCAGCGATTCGTAGATCGCCTCGCGCATCGGCCGCAGCTCGGCATGGCTGGTCGGCACGTCGATCTCGGTCAGCCGCCGGGCAAGCAGCCGCAGCCGGCGGATGCGGAAGCCCAGGTCGTGCGCGCGCAGGAATTCGAGCGTCTCGGGCGAGGCCCCGTTCGAGAGGGTCGCGCCGAACCGGTCTGCCCCGCGCGCCTGCACCGCATGGGCCACCGCCTCGCGGATCTCGTGCAGCCGCTCGGGTCCATGCTGGTCGCCGACGGCATAGAGCAGCCGGGCCGTGCGATCGATCGCGCCTTCCACCTTGAGCAAGCCATAGGCGGTATGGCCATAGCCCGCCTTGGCCGCCGCGGCGATCTGGGCGCGGCGGCGCCAGGCGGCGATCCGCTTGGGCGTCGGAAAATCGAGCCACAGCGTATAGCCGAACAGCGCCTCGACCTGCGTTTCCACCTCGGCGCGGATCTCCGCGACGATCGCCAGCATCCGCTCGATCCGGTGCGAGCGGCGCGCGATCGTGTCGAGATTGTCGCGGATCGGCTGCTCGCGGGGCAGCTCGGACAGCGCGCCGATGATCGTCTGGAAAAAGCCGGGCTGATCGGCATTGGCGCCGTAGAAATCGAAGCGGAAATTGGGGAAGGGGTCGACGAAGACGAAGCGCCGGTCGACCTGGCGCCGCGCCGGCCGCTCCTTCAGTGCCTCCATCGCGGGGCGGAACGGCGCGTTGGCGAGCACCGAACCGTCGATCAGCACTGCCTTTTCGGCGCGGTTGTCGGCCCATTGATGCGGCAGGACATGTTCGAGGAACGCATCGCGCTGCGGCCATTGCTGGTTCCGCTCGCGCAGCAGCTCGTCCATTTCCGCCACCGTCGCCGGCGGAAAGGCCCCCGGAAAGCTCGACGTCGCCCGTGCCGCGAAGGCCAGGCTGGCGGTATCGACGAACCGCTCTCCCGGCACGCCGCGATCGGTGAAGGAAAACACCAGCCGGTGCTCGTTCTCCTCCACCTGCGCCGGCGAATTGAGCCGCAGCCGTTCGGGATGGCCGCGGAAATCGGTGACGGTGACGAACAGGTCGAGCGGTTGGCCCTCGGGCAGCAGCCGCTTGCCCGCGCGTCCCTTCGCCATGGCGCCAAAGGCATCGAGCAGCATGTTGAGCAGCCGCGTGCCGCCGAACGGCGGCTCGAACCAGCGCGAGCGGACGAAATGCTCGAGCTTGGTGCGCACCTCTTCGCGCGCCTCGGCTTCCACCGTCGCTTCCACGGTCTTGGATCGGCTGGCGACCATCCAGGCGATCGGCACCGCCCAGATCTTGGCGAAGCGATGCGACGGGCGCTGGCGCGGTTCGAGCAGCGCCTCGACATCGGCCTCTTCGAGCCACAGTTCGGTCAGCGGCTCGAGCGACTGGCCGGTGGCGATTGCCTGCGCCAGGAAGATGTTGTTGATGCCGCCTGCGCTCGCGCCCGAAAGGATATCGACCAGCACGCGCAGCTTGATCCCTGCGGTCTCGGCGATCTCGGCGAGCAGTTCGCGATAGACGCTGTCCGGCCCTTCGCCGTCGCGCTCGGCGCAGCTCGCCTGGGCCAGCCGCCACACTTCCTTGGTGATGCCGTGCATGTACACGGCCAGGCTGATCCCGCCATAGCAGACCAGTGCCAGTCGCAATTCCTTGTCGCGCGTCTCGGCCATCAGGCGCGCTGCAGCCTCGCCCAGATCGGCAAGTGATCGGAGGCGGTGCGCGATTGCAGGCTGTGGTGCACCCCGGCCTCGGCGATCGTCAGGTCTGGGCTCGCCATGATCCGGTCGAGCCGCGCCATCGGGCGGCGGGCATGGAAGCTCTTGCCGGTCGGCGCGAAGGCGAAATGCTGGGCGAAGTCGCGCAGGCAGCCGGCCTGGACACTCCATTCGTTGAGGTCGCCCATCAGCACGGTCGGATATTGATGCGTGCTCGCCTGCAGGTGGGCGATGATCGCATGCGCCTGGCGCCGCCGCCACAGGCCCGAAAGATCGAGATGCATGCCCACCACGCGCACGGTGAACCCGTCGATACGCACGTCGGCCATCACGGCGCCGCGCGGCTCGAGCGCCGGCAGGTGGATCGCCTCGCAATCGAGCACCTGCGCATCCTTGCGCACCAGCAGGGCATTGCCATGCCAGCCCATCGATCGCGCCTTGGTGCCGAACGGGATCGCCTTATAGTCGCTATGCTCGGCGAGCAGATGCGGCGTCAGCACCGCCGCCCGCTCGCCGAAGCGGCGATCCGCCTCCTGCAGCGCGACGATATCCGCGCCCACTTCGCAAAGGACCTGCAGCGTACGCTCGGGCCGGCGCCGCCGATCGGTGCCGATCGACTTGCGCATATTGTAGCTGGCGACCTTGATCATCGGCGCCCCTTATCGCGGGCGCAGGGGTGGCGGGGCAAGTGCGGATCAGCCCGGATGCGTCTCGCCGCCGCGCTGCCCCATCGCTTCCTCCGCGGCGGCGAGCAGGCTGTGGGCCGTGCCCTGCGCGGCCTCCACCGTCATCGAAATGGCGACGCCATTCGGTCCGTCGAGCAGCACGACGCCCTGTTCCGCGCTGGCGATCCCGGCTTTGCGTTCCGGCTCGGCGGGCGAGACTTTCTGACCCATCCTGTTCTCCCCTCCGCGCCCGGTTCCGATCCAAATGACCGGCGCGATTGGGGGGACCAACTCGGCGTCGCGTGAAAATATCCCCCGTTCTGGGCAGAAAAGCGCGTTTTTTCAGCGCCCGCCGGCTTCGAGCAGCGCGCGTGGCGCCGCCAGTTCCCAGCTGCGCGCGATCCGGTCGCCGGCCTGATCCCAATCGAGCGACTCGCCCGCGAGCGCAAGGCCGACCCATTCGCCGCGGAAATAGGCGACCCGCGAATAGCGGTCGGGCGCTGCCTCGATCAGCATCGCGGCTTCCTCCGCATCGGCCGTCTTCACCGCGACGATCGTGCGTCCGTCGCCATGATGGTCGTGGCGGAACTGGGCGAACAGCTTGCCCGCAACGAAAAAGCTCGGCTGGCCGTGGCTTGGCCGCTCCTCGACTTCGGGCAATTCGAGCGCGACCGCGCGGACGCGGGCCAGCGCTGATTCGGGATCGGGGCTCAGGCGGGGGGATTCATGCGGCATAGGAACTCGGCTACTACCCGTGGATAGAGCCGATGTTCCGCCTTCAGCACGCGTTCGGCAAGCGCTTCCGGCGTGTCGCCCGGCAGGATCTCGACCTGAGCCTGGCCGAGCACTTCGCCGCCGTCGAGTTCCTCCGTCACGACATGGACCGAGGCGCCGGCGTGGCTGTCGCCCGCCGCGATCGCCCGGGCGTGCGTGTCGAGCCCCTTGTACTTGGGGAGCAGCGACGGATGGATATTGACGATCCGCCCGCGCCAGCACGCGACGAAATCGTCGGAGAGGAGCCGCATATAGCCGGCCAGCGCAATCGCCTCGGCGCCCGCCTCGCGCAGCGCGGCATCGATCCGCGCCTCGTAATCGGCCTTGGCCATGCCCTTGGGGCTTTGCGCGAAGGTCGGCACGCCCTGCTCCGCCGCCCAGGCCAGGCCCGGCGCCTCGGGCTTGTCGCTGGCGACGAGCACGACCGCATAGGGGCAGTCCGCGGCGCGAGACGCCTCGACCAGCGAAGCCATGTTCGATCCGCGGCCGGAGATCAGGATGCCGAGCTTCCTGCGGCCCGGCTCAAGCATCGAAGCTGGCGCTCCAGTCCGCACGCGCGCTCCACGTCTCCGCCGGGCCGAACACGGTGCAGCCGCGCTGGCCTGCCACCACTTCGCCGATGGTGAACACCTCCTCGCCCGCTTCGTAAAGCGCGTCCTTCATGCCCTCCGCCAGCTCGGGTGCCACCACCGCGACCATGCCGATCCCGCAATTGAAGGTCCGCGCCATTTCCTCTGGCTCGATATTGCCCTGCGCCTGGAGGAACGCCATCAGCCGCGGCAGCGGCCAGGACGCCGCGTCGATCCGGGCATGGCAGCCCTCGGGCAGCACGCGCGGGACGTTTTCGAGCAAGCCCCCCCCGGTGATGTGCGCCAGCCCGCGGATATGGCCCTTGCGAAGTTGCGGAAGCAGGCTTTGCACATAGATGCGCGTCGGCGCCATCAGCGCATCGAGCAGGATCACGTCCGCGTCGAACAGGGCAGGGCGGTCGAGCTTCCAGCCCTTGTCGGCGGCAAGTCGACGGACCAGCGAGAAGCCGTTCGAATGGACGCCGGTCGAGCCCAGGCCGAGCAACACGTCACCCGGCCGGATCGCGCTGCCGTCGAGCAGCCGGTCGCGCTCCACCGCGCCGACGCAGAAGCCGGCCAGGTCGTAGTCGCCCTCGGCATACATGCCCGGCATCTCCGCGGTCTCGCCGCCGATCAGCGCGCATCCGGCCTGGCGGCAGCCTTCAGCGATGCTGGCGATCACGCGCTCGGCGGTTTCGGGCACCAGCTTGCCGCTGGCGTAATAGTCGAGGAAGAACAGGGGCTCGGCGCCCTGGACGATCAGGTCGTTGGCGCACATCGCGACCAGGTCGACCCCGACTCCGTCATGCGCGTTGTAGTCGATCGCGAGCTTGAGCTTGGTGCCGACGCCGTCGTTCGCCGCGACCAGCAGCGGATCGCTGAACCCCGCCGCCTTGAGGTCGAACAGCCCGCCGAACCCGCCCAGCGCGGCATCGGCGCCGGGCCGCCGGGTCGATTTGGCGAGCGGGCCGATCGCGCGGACCAGCGCATTGCCTGCCGCGATCGAGACGCCCGCCTGGGCATAGGTGTAATTTTCAGGGTCGCTCATGCGGCAGCGCTTAGCGCCGTCTTCTTCCCGCGTCACCCCATCAGCCACCCGTCACCCCGGCCTCGTGCCGGGGCCCACGGTGCAGCCAGCGATGCACTGCCGGCTCGAGCCCCATCGCCCGCGCGACCGTGGATCCCGGCACGAGGCCGGAATGACGAAAGTGGGGAAGAACGTCCGCGGCATATCTGCGCTTGGATTTCGCCGCCCGCTTCGCCAAAAGGGCGCTCGCATGATCCGCGCACGCAAATCCCTCATCGCCGGCATCGCCGCGGCGCTCGCGCTGGCGGGGGTCGGTGCCGTGCTGGCCGAAGGGCAGGGCGGCGGCAGTGCGGTGCCGATCGACGCCTCGGGCAATTTCGAGATTTCGGGCGTGACGGTCGACGTCAAAGGCAAGGATGCCGAGGCGGCGCGCACCGGCGGCTGGCGGCTCGCCCAGCGCAAGGGCTGGGAAATGCTTTCCCGCCGCCTCACCGGCAAGGCGACCGGCCTATCGGATTCGGCGCTCGATTCGGTGGTCAGCGGCATCGTCGTCGAGAAGGAGCAGATCGGCCCCACCCGTTACATCGGCCGGCTCGGCGTGCTGTTCGATCGCAGCAAGGTCGGCGCGATGCTCGGCGTCTCGGTCGCGGTGAGCCAGTCGCCGCCGATGCTGATCGTGCCGCTGGTCTATTCGGGCGGGGCGGGCATCGTCTACGAACGCGAGACGCCCTGGGCGCAGGCGTGGAACCGGTTCCGCAGCGGCGGCAGCACGATCGACTATGTCCGGGTGCGCGGCACCGGGCCCGATGCGATGCTGGTCAATGCCGGGCAGGTCGAACGGCGCGGGCGCAACTGGTGGCGCAGCGTGCTCGATCAATATGGCGCGGCCGACGTGCTGATCGCCGAAGTCCAGTTGCGCCGCGAATATCCGGGCGGCCCGGTCGTCGGCATCTTCTCTGCCACCCACGGCCCCGATCGCCAGAAGATCGCGGACTTCGCCCTGCGCGTCGATGCCGCCGGGTCGATCGACGCGCTGATGGATGCAGGGGTCGAGCGGCTCGACAAGGCGTTCCAGAACGCGCTGGCGGCCGGCATCCTCCACACCGATCCGATGCTCTCGACGCGCCCGCCCCAGCCCAAGGCCGAGGAAGAGACGCCCGACGACACCGCGACCGACACGCCGACCCCGCTGGCCGAAGCGACTGCGGCGGCCTCGGCGACCGCGCTCAGCATCCAGTTCGACACCCCCAATGCCGGTGCGGTCACGGCTGGCGAGGCGGCCTTGCGCGGCGTGCCCGGCGTCCGCTCGGCGCTGACCTCAAGCCTGGCGCTCGGCGGCGTCTCGGTGATGCGTGTTACCTTCGACGGGCCGATCGCCAGCCTGCGCAGCGCGCTCGAAGCGCGCGGCTGGCAGGTCCAGGAAGGCGCGGGCGTGCTGCGCATCCGCCGCGGCGGCGGTGCCGTGCCCGAGCGCGCGCCGATCCCCCGCCCATCGGAAGCGCCGACCGGCGGATGACGCAGCTTCGCCTGCCGCTGGGGCTCCCGGAAGCGCGCGAGACGGAATTCCTGGTCAGCGACTCGAATGCGCGCGCCGTCCACCAGCTCGAACATTGGGGCGCCTGGCCAGTGATGACCGCGCTGCTCGTCGGCCCGCGCAAGTCCGGCCGCAGCCTGCTCTCGCGCATCTTCGCCGCCAAGTCGGGCGCGCGCATTTTCGACGACGCCGATCGGATGAAGGAGGCAGACGTCTTCCATGCCTGGAACCAGGCCCAGGCGGATCGCCGCCCGCTGCTCATCGTCGCCGAAGCGGCGCCGCCCGAATGGGCCGTCAAGCTGCCGGACCTGAAGTCGCGCCTCGCCGCCTCTCCGCTGCTCGAACTGGGGCCGCCCGACGACGCGCTGATCCCCCAGCTGCTCGAACGCGCCTTCGAGCGCCACTTGCTCCATGCGAAGCCCGAGGTGATCGCCTGGATCGCGAAGCGGATCGAGCGCAGCCATCTCGCCATCCTGCGCGTTGCCGATGCGCTCGAGGCCGAGCCGGGCCAGCGCTTGTCGATCCCGGTCGTCCGCGCCACATTGGCCGATGCCGGTCTCATAACCGAAACGGACGAGCGCTAACGCCATGGCCAGGGCCGCAGTTCAAGCCGCTCCAAAAGGGATTTCGATGATCGAGTCGCCGGCCGATTCTGCCACGCATTACTTCAATCGCGAGCTGTCCTGGCTCGCCTTCAATCGCCGGGTCATGGAAGAGGCGTGCAATCCGGCCCATCCGCTGCTCGAGCGGCTGCGCTTCCTGTCGATCTCGGGCAGCAATTTCGACGAATTCTTCATGGTCCGCGTCGCCGGGCTGATGGGCCAGCAGCTCCAGAAGGTCGAGGCGCGCTCCGCCGATGGGCTCACGCCCGGCCAGCAGCTCGCCGCGATCTCGGCCGAAGCCGAAGTGCTCGCCGACAACCAGCAGGGCGTGTGGAACGACATCCGCCGCGAACTCGCCGAGACCGGCATCCACGTCCTCGATCCCGGCGCGATCGAAGGCGAGACCGAAACCTGGCTCGAAAGCCATTTCCGCGAGCAGCTCTTCCCGGTCCTCACGCCCCAGGCGCTCGATCCGGCGCATCCGTTCCCGTTCATCCCGAACCAGGGATCGAGCGTGATCTTCGACCTCGTTCGCCGGTCCGACCGCGAGCCGGTGCGCGAGCTGGTGCTGTTGCCCGCCGCGCTCAAGCGCTTCGTCCGCCTGCCGGGCAGCCCGGCGCGCTATGTCGCGATCGAATCGGTGCTCAAGCATTTCTCGCACTTGCTCTTCCCGGGCTATGACGTGCGCGGCGCCGGCGCTTTCCGCGTGTTGCGCGACAGCGATATCGAGATCGAGGAAGAGGCCGAAGACCTCGTCCTCACCTTCCGCTCGGCGATCAAGCGCCGGCGGCGGGGGAGAGTCATCCGCCTCGAAATGGAAGAGAGCATCTCGCCCGAGCTCGAAGCGGTGCTCAAGGAAGAACTCGGCGGCAGCGAGGCGCTGCTCACCGAGACCGGCGGTTTCCTCGGCATCGGTGACTTGGCGACGCTGGTCGACGAGGACCGGCCCGACCTCAAATTCACCCCCTTCGCCGCGCGCTTTCCCGAGCGGATCCGCGAATATGGCGGCGATTGCTTCGCCGCGATCAAGGCCAAGGACATCGTCGTCCAGCACCCCTATGAGAGCTTCGACGTCGTGCTCTCCTTCCTCCAGCAGGCCGCCGCCGACCCGGATGTCGTCGCGATCAAGCAGACGCTCTATCGCGCCGGCAAGCAGCCCGCGGTGATCAACGCCCTGATCGCCGCCGCCGAAGCCGGCAAGTCGGTCACTGCGGTGGTCGAATTGAAGGCCCGGTTCGACGAGGAGCAGAACCTCTATTGGGCCACGGCTCTGGAACGCGCCGGGGTCCAGGTCGTCTATGGCTTCATCGACTGGAAGACCCATGCCAAGGTCTCGATGGTCGTCCGCCGCGAAGGCAATGGCTATCGCACCTACTGCCATTTCGGCACGGGCAATTATCACCCGATCACCGCGCGCATCTATACCGATGTCAGCTTCTTCACCGCCGATCCGCGCCTCGGCCGTGATGCGGCGCAGCTGTTCAACTACGTCACCGGCTATGTCGAGCCGCACGGGCTCGAGCTGATCGGCATTTCCCCACGCGACCTGCGCAATCGGCTCGTCGCGCTGATCGACGACGAGATCGCCCATGCCCGCGCCGGCCGCCCCGGCGCGCTCTGGGCCAAGATGAACTCGCTGGTCGATCCCGCGGTGATCGAAAAGCTCTACGAGGCGAGCAATGCCGGGGTGGAGATCGAGCTGATCGTCCGCGGCATCTGCTGCCTGCGCCCCGGCGTGCCGGGGATGAGCGAGAACATCCGCGTCAAGTCGATCGTCGGCCGCTTCCTCGAACACAGCCGCATCTGGGCGTTCGGCAACGGCAAGGCGCTGCCCAATGACGGGGCGAAGGTGTTCATCTCCTCTGCCGACTGGATGCAGCGCAACTTCGATCGCCGCGTCGAGTTCATGCTCCCGATCCTCAACAAGACGGTGCATGACCAGGTGCTCGATCAGGTGATGGTGGCGAACCTGCTCGACAACGAACAGAGCTGGGTGCTCCAGCCCGACGGCCGCTATGTCCGCACCGAGCCGGGCGACCAGCCGTTCAACCTTCATCGCTATTTCATGACCAACCCGTCGCTCTCGGGCCGCGGCGCCGCGCTGGAGACCCGCGGCACGGTGCCCAAGCTCTCGCTCAAGCGCCGCGGGCGCCGGGCCAAGGCATGACCGCATTGCCGTTCCGCAAGCCCAAGCCGGCGCGCAGCCCGGTCGAGGGGCGCACCGCGATCATCGACATCGGCTCCAATTCGATCCGCTTGGTCGTCTATCAGGGCTCGGCCCGGCTTCCCGCGACCTTGTTCAACGAGAAGGTAATGGCGGGCCTCGGCCGCGGCCTCGCCGAGACCGGCGCGATCGATCCCGCCAGCCTCGCCGTCGCGCGCGGCGCGCTCGCCCGCTTCGCCGTGCTCGCCCGCGAGATGCAGGTCGCCGAGCTGCGCACCGTCGCGACCGCCGCGGTGCGCGACGCCTCGAACGGGCGTGAGCTGATCGAGGCGGCGCGCGGGCTCGGCCTCCAGGTCGAGCTGCTCTCGGGCGAGGAAGAGGCGATGGCCTCGGGCATGGGCGTGCTCTCGGGCATTCCCGATGCGGACGGCATCGTCGGCGATCTCGGCGGAGGGAGCCTCGAACTGGTCCGCGTCGTCGCCGGCACCGTCACCGATCGCATTTCCTTCCCGCTCGGCGTGCTCCGCCTCGCCGCGATCCGCGCGCGCGGCCGCACCGCGCTCGACCGCCAGGTGGCGAAGCTGCTCGGCGATGCCGGCTGGAAGGGCAGGGGCAAGGACCTGCCCTTCTACCTGGTCGGCGGCTCGTGGCGCAGCCTCGCCCGGCTTGACATGCATCTCCAATCCTATCCGCTGCCGATCGCGCACCAATATGCGATTGCCCTGCCGCGCATCGCCGAGCTCGCCGAGGCGCTGGCGACGATGCAGCGCCCCGATCTCAAGGCGATTCCCAACATCTCGGGCGCCCGCGCCGCGACGCTGGAGGATGCCACGCTGCTGCTCGCCCAGGTCGTGCGCCAGCTCGGCAGCAGCGGCACGATTGTCTCGGCTTATGGCCTGCGCGAGGGGCTGCTCTACCAGCGCCTGACGCCGGCCCAGAAGCGCGAGGATCCGCTGATCGCCGCCACCCGCGACGAAGGCGAGCGGCTCGGCCGCTTCGCCGAGCATGGTGATTTGCTCGACGGCTGGATCGCCCCGCTCTTCGCCGGCGAGCCGCACGAACTCGCGCGCCTGCGCCACGCCGCCTGCCAGCTCGTCGATGTCGGCTGGCACGCCAATCCCGAATTCCGCGCCGAACGCGGGCTCGACGCGGCGCTGCACGGCAATTGGGTGGGCATAGATTCGCGCGGGCGCGCCGCGCTCGGCCAAGCGCTCTACACGGCCCTCGGCGGTGGGCTCGACACGCCCGAGCCGCTCGGCCGCCTCGCCGATGCCGAGACGCTGGCGCTCGCCAAGCGCTGGGGCCTCGCCATCCGCCTCGGCCAGCGCCTCTCGGGCGGCGTCGCCGCGCCGCTCAAGCGCTCCGAACTGCACATGGACGAAGAGACGCTCGCCCTCTGCCTCGATCCCGACGACGAGGCGCTCTACGGCGAGGCAGTGGAGAAGCGCCACAAGGCCCTCGCCGCGGCGTTCGGCAGGGGCCCGATCCTGGAGGTCTGACCCCAGCTTCACTCTTTGCTGCTCCCCGGCGAAGGCCGGGGCCCAGCTTCCACGAGGTTGAAACGACGGGATTCCGCCACAGACGCGGCAGGTTGGAGGCAGGCATCCCCTTCAAACCCGCCGTGCCCGGATCTGGTAACACGACGTTCATGTCGCTCCCGCAATGACTGTCCATCCAGGCGCAAGGGAGGGACGGGCGGATGCGGATCGATCGACGGATGCTGCTGCAGGGCGGACTCGCCACCGGGATCACCGCGCTCGCGCCACCGCCCGCCTGGGCCAAAGGCCATCCGGACGATGCGAAGATCGACGCCTTCGTAAAAGCCAACGGCTTCGCCGGCACGATCGTCCGCGCCAAAGCCGGCAAGCCCGTCTACGCGCGGAATTTCGGCCTGGCGAACATCGCGGCGAAGGCGCCGGTGACCACCGACACGGTCTATGGCATCGCCTCGATCTCCAAGTTCCTCACGACCACCACCGTGCTCAAGCTGGTCGAGCGCGGCAAGCTTGCCCTCGACGCACCGATCGCCACGCTGCTCCCCGGCTATCGCGAAGATACCGGCGCCAAGGTACGGCTCGAACATCTCCTCTCGAACACCAGCGGCATTCCCAACGGCTTCGCCGAAGCGGTGAAGCTCGAACCCGATCTCGTGTCGCGCGATCTCGGCACCGCCGAATCGGTCAGCCGCTTCGCCTCGGGCGATCTCGCCTTCGAGCCCGGCACGCGGTTCGATTACGTGCCGACCAACTGGTTCATCGTCGTCGCGATCGTCGAGGCGGTGACGGGCAAGCCGTTCCAGCAGGCGATGCGCGAGATCACGCTCGATCCGCTCGGCCTCGCCCACACCACCGCCGCGATCGGCACCGAGAACCAGCCCGGCTCGGCGTTGTCCTATCGCACCGTCGAGCCCGTGGTCGAATGGCCCAATCCGCGCACCCCGGTGATGGCGGCCTCGGGTGGCTATTTCAGCAACGCCACCGATCTGCTCCGCGCCGGCCATGCCGTGTTCGACAAGGGCTTCGTCTCACCCGCTTCCTTTACGGCGCTTCGGTCGGTGCGCGTGCCCGAGCAGGATTATTCGCTGGGCGGGCGCGTGCGGACGATGACGATTGCCGGCAAGCCGGTCGAAGGCGCGTGGGAAACCGGCCGTACCGCCGGCTATCGCAGCCTGCTCGCGCATCGCTACGACACGCAGGAGAGCATCGTCCTGCTCAACAATACCGGCATCTCGCAAAAGGCGATCGACCTGTTCGCCGACAGCCTGTTCGGCGCGGCGCCGCGAGGCTGATCGCCAACGCCATTCCTAACACCCCTCACTGCTCCCCGGCGAAGGCCGGGGCCCAGTTGCCAGCGGCTTCGATGTCATCCCGTCGCTTCAGCTTCGTGGAAGCTGGGCCCCGGCCTTCGCCGGGGAACAGAACAATCAGCTGAGGAGGCTCACCCGCACTTCGCGGAAAGCACCTTCCCGTTCGCCCCGACATTCAGGTTGAGCCGGTCGGTCCGGAAATCCATTGTCACCATCATGCCGGGCGTGATCCAGCGCAGATGCTTGGCGCCCGACAGGCGCAGCGCCTCGGCCCCCAGCGGCTCGCTGCGCGGCTTGCCGATCACCGAGTCGAGATGCTCGGCGCTGCACTCGACGCCGGGCACTTCCGTCGCCGGTCGCGATTGCGGCGTGCAGCCCGCGGCCATCGGCGCGGCGGCCAGCGCAAGCGCGGCGATCAGGGCTGGGCGAGTCATGCGGCAGGCTCCTCGGTGCGGGTCATCTTGAGCTTACCATTTTTCACCGTGAACCCCAGCTGACCCTCGACCAGCGCCAGCGCATCGCGGCCGAACTGCTCGTAGCGCCAGCCTTCGAGGATCGGCAGGTCCTTGCGCACTCCCGCGGCGAGCGATTCGAGGTCGTCCGATCGCGCCAGCAGCCGCGCCGCGACGTTGATTTCCTTGGCGCGGATCTTGAGCAGCAGCTTGAGCAGGTCGGCGACCAGCGCGCCGTCCTTGCCGAGCGCGGGCTTGCGATCGTCGCGCGGCGGCAGCTCGGCGGTGGACATCGCCGTCGCGCCTTCCAGCGCCGCCATCAGCCGGCCGCCGATATCGTTGCCCGCCCAGGCGGCGGATAGCCCACGCACCTTGCCCAGGTCGCTCTGCTTGCGCGGCGGATTGCCGGCAAGGTCGGCCAGCGTCTCGTCCTTGACGATGCGGCCGCGCGGCAGGTCCTTGCCCTGCGCCTCCAGCTCGCGCCAGCGCGCCAGCGCCTTCAAGCGCCCCAGCACTTCGGGCTTGCGGCTGGAGATCCGCACCCGCTGCCAGGCCTCGTCGGGATCGTTGTGATAGTTTTCGGGATCGGCGAGCCGCTCCATCTCCTGGTCGAGCCAGGCACCGCGGCCGCTCGAGCGCAGCTTGTCGAGCATCTTGGGGAAGATGCGCGAAAGATGGGTCACGTCGGCGATCGCATAGTCGATCTGGCGCTTGTCGAGCGGCCGGCGGCTCCAGTCGGTGAAGCGCGCGCCCTTGTCGACCTGGATGCCCAGATAGGCATCGACCAGGTTCGAATAGCCGATCTGCTCGCCCTGGCCGAGCGCCATCGCCGCGACCTGGGTGTCGAACAGGGGGTGGGGGGTCTTGCCGGTCAGGTTGTAGACGATCTCGATGTCCTGGCCGCCGGCATGGAAGACCTTGAGCACGTCTTCGTTGTTCACCAGCAGGTCGAGCAGCGGCTGCATGTCGATATCGCCCATCGGATCCACCGCGGCGGCTTCCTCGTCGTCGGCGAGCTGGATCAGGCAGAGCTCGGGCCAATAGCTGTTCTCGCGCATGAACTCGGTGTCCACGCAGAGATAGGGCTTGGTGGCAAAGCGGGCGCAGAGATTGGCGAGGGACGCGCTGTCTTCAATCAAACCATGGATATGCATCGCAAGGCCCATAGACCCGTCTTCGGGTTGACAAAAGAGGGTGGGAGGGGAAAGCGCGCCGCCACGAGTTCAATTCGTCATGCCAGCGAAAGCTGGCATCTCCAGCCTTCTGGCGTACGGCCTGCGGCGCGAGATCCCGGCTTTCGCTGGGATGACGGCAAGGTGAGAAGACGATCCATGCACCCCTATCGCACGCACAATTGCGCCCAGCTCCGCGTCGAGCATGTCGGCGAACAGGTCCGCCTCTCGGGCTGGGTGCATCGCAAGCGCGACCATGGCGACCTGGTCTTCCTCGATCTGCGCGACCATTACGGCATCACCCAGATCGTCACCGAAGTCGACGGGCCCGCCTTCGCCGTGATCGAATCGCTCAAGAGCGAGTCGGTGGTGACCGTCACCGGCAAGGTCGTCGCCCGCGCGCCCGAGGCCGTGAACCCGAACCTGCCCACCGGCGCAGTCGAGATCCGCGTCACCCAGGCAGTAATCCAATCCCAGGCGGCGGACCTGCCGATGCCGGTGTTCGGCGATTCCGAATATCCCGAGGAAATCCGCCTCCGGAACCGCTATCTCGATCTGCGCCGCGAGAAGGTCCACAAGAACATCGTGCTGCGCTCGAACGTGATCGCGTCGCTGCGTAGGCGTATGATCGACCAGGGCTTCACCGAGTTCCAGACGCCGATCCTCACCGCGTCGAGCCCCGAGGGCGCGCGCGACTATCTCGTGCCCAGCCGCGTCCATCCGGGCAAGTTCTACGCGCTTCCCCAGGCGCCGCAGATGTTCAAGCAGCTGCTGATGGTCGCCGGCTTCGATCGCTATTTCCAGATCGCGCCGTGCTTCCGCGACGAGGATGCGCGCGCCGATCGCTCGCCCGGCGAGTTCTACCAGCTCGATTTCGAAATGAGCTACGTCACGCAAGACGATGTCTTTGCGGCGATCGAGCCGGTGCTCCACGGCGTGTTCGAGGAATTCGCGGATTGGGAAGGCAAGGGCCGCAGCGTCTCGCCGCTGCCCTTCAAGCGCATCCCCTATCGCGAATCGATGCTCAAATACGGCAACGACAAGCCGGACCTGCGCAATCCGCTGCTGATCACCGACGTGTCCGATCACTTCAAGGGCTCGGGCTTCAGCCGCTTCGCCTCGATGGTCGAGGGCGGCGACGTCGTCCGCGCGATCCCGGCGCCGAACACGCACGAGAAGAGCCGCAAGTTCTTCGACGACATGAACAGCTGGGCCCAGTCCGAAGGCTTCCCCGGCCTCGGCTATGCGACGCAGAAGGACGGCGTGTTCGGCGGCCCGATCGCCAACAACCATGGCCAGGAGGGCATGAAGGCGATCGCCGAGGCGATGGGCCTGGGCCCGAACGACGGCCTGTTCTTCGCCGCGGGCAAGGAAGCCCAGGCCGCCAAGCTCGCCGGCCTCGCGCGTACCCGCGTCGCCGACCAGCTGGAACTCATCGACAAGAGCCGCTTCGAATTCTGCTGGATCGTCGATTTCCCGATGTTCGAATATGACGAGGACGCGAAGAAGGTTGATTTCAGCCACAACCCCTTCAGCATGCCGCAGGGCGAACTCGAGGCGCTGAAAACCAAGGACCCGCTCGACATCCTCGCCTATCAGTACGACATCGTCTGCAATGGCATCGAACTCAGCTCGGGCGCGATCCGGAACCACCGTCCGGACATCATGTACAAGGCGTTCGAGATCGCCGGCTACAGCCAGCAGGACGTCGACACCAATTTCGCCGGCATGATCAATGCCTTCAAATACGGCGCGCCTCCGCATGGCGGCTCGGCCCCGGGCGTCGATCGCATCGTCATGCTCCTCGCCGACGAGCCCAACATCCGCGAAGTCATCGCCTTCCCGATGACCCAGAAGGCCGAGGACCTGCTGATGGGCGCCCCCAACTTCGCGACCGAGAAGCAGCTCAAGGAACTCCACATCCGCCTCGCCCCCCAGGTGGCGGCAGACTTGGCGAAGAAGGACGTCACCGAAGCGGTGGACCCCGCCGCCGGCTGAGGATTTGGGCGTAATCGCTGGAGGTTGTCTGCTTCCCTCGCTTCCATCGTCACCCCGGCCTTGTGCCGGGGTCCACCGTGAGGCAAGCGATGGTCAAGAAGGGCTGATAAAGCCGGTGGGGCTGGGTGGACCCCGGCACAGGGCCGGGGTGACGAACCCGGGTGCGGGTGGCGACCAAATGTCGATCGCCCTAATACCCCCGCCCCGTTGCCACCCCGCCGCCAAGCCCGTTAAGTCGGGCCCATGACCAGCCCAACCCTCACTCGCCGTACCCTGATCGGCGCCGGCGTCGCGCTCGCCGCCGCGCCGGCGCTCGCCCGTGCCGACACCGTCACGCCCCGCATCCGCCGCTTCGCGCCCGGGCTCGATCGCGTGCTCGATCCCGCCCAGCCGATCGAGACGATCGCCACCGGCATCCAATGGGCGGAGGGGCCGGTCTGGGTCCGTCGCGGCGGCTATCTGCTCTTCTCCGATCCGCCCGCCAACGTCATGCGCCGCTGGTCGCGTAAAGGCGGGGTCAGCGAGTTCCTCCGCCCCTCGGGGCTGCCCGATCCCGATCCCAAGACGATCCGCGAGCCCGGCTCGAACGGCATGGCGATCGACGCGCAGGGCCGGCTGATCGTCGCCGACAGCGGCTCGCGCGCGCTCGTCCGCGTCGACCTCGCCACGCGCAAGCGCACCGTCCTCACCGATCGCTTCCAGGGCAAGCGCTTCAACAGCCCCAACGACGTGCACGTCGCCCGCTCGGGCGCGATCTATTTCACCGATCCGCCTTACGGCCTGGCCGGCGTCGAGCAGTCGCCGCTGCGCGAGCTGGCCCATGCCGGCATCTATCGCTGGACCGCCGATGGCAGGGTCGTGCTGCTCGATGCCGCCCTGAGCTTCCCGAACGGCATCGCGCTCTCGCCCGACGAGCGGCAATTGTTCGTCTCGGTCTCCGATCCCGCCGCGCCCCGCGTCATGGTCTATGAGCTCGGCCCCGATGGCCTGCCCCGGGGCGGCGGCCGCCTCTGGTATGACGCCGCGCCGCTCGCCGGCAAGGACGTGCCCGGCCTGCCCGACGGCATGAAGATCGCGCCCGACGGCACCCATTTCCAGAGCCTTCCCGGCGGCATGGGCATCTTCACCCCCGATGCGCAGCTGCTCGGCCGCATCGAAACCGGCTTCCCCGTCGCCAATTGCGCGTTCGGCGAGGATGGCCGCACGCTGTTCTGCACTGCCAACGATCGCGTCCTGCGCCTTCGCCTGCGCATTTCCGGCTGGCGCTGAGGGGAGGGGAGCGCATGGCCATCGACCTCGCCGATTACGAAGCCGGCAAGCATTTCCACGGCGATTACGACAAGGCGCTCGCCAAGCTGCAGAAGCGCCTCAGCCACATCCACTACGCCCATATCGTCCACAAGCGCCGCGCGATCGTCGCGTTCGAGGGCTGGGACGCGGCGGGGAAGGGCGGGATCATCCAGCGCCTCACGGCCGAATGGGACCCGCGCTACTACGAAGTCTGGCCGATCTCCGCGCCGACGCCTGAGGAGCTCGCCCACCATTTCCTCTGGCGCTTCTGGCGCCGGTTGCCCGCCCAGCACAATATCGCGATCTTCGACCGCACCTGGTATGGCCGCGTGCTGGTCGAGCGGGTCGAGGGCTATGCCAGCGAGGCCGAATGGCGCCGCGGCTATGACGAGATCAACGATTTCGAAGCGCAGCAGGTCGCGACCGGCACCACCCTGGTCAAGATCTTCGTCCATGTGACGCAGAAGACCCAGGACAAGCGCCTCAAGGATCGGCTCGAACATCCCTGGAAGCGCTGGAAGACCGGCCTCGACGATTATCGCAACCGCGCCCGCCGCGCCGACTATCTCGATGCGATGCACGAGATGTTCGCTGAGACCGATACCAAGCACGCCCCCTGGATCGTGATCGACGGCAACGACAAGAAATCCGCCCGCATCGCCGCGTTGACGGCGATCGCCGACGCGCTGGAGGCCAAGGTGCCGATGGAGCCCCCGCCGCTCGATCCGGAAGTCGAGAAGGTCGCGAAAAAGGCGCTGGGGCTTTAGGCGATTAACCCCTCTCCCTCGATGGGAGAGGGAGGGGCCCGCCGCCGTAGGCGGTGGGAGGGTGAGGGTGACCTCTCCTCATGGGACAGCGCTAAGAGGAGAGGTCACCCCCACCCAACCATCCCCCCTCGAGGGGAGGGCTTTCGCCCAAGTCGGAGGAATGGCGGGCCGTACCCACCCCGCGCTTCACAGCATCAGCAATCCCAGCGGCACCAGCGTCCCCGCCACCAGCATCGCCAGCGACACCCGGCGCATCGCGCGGTTGTTGAGCGCGATCACCACGCCGGTCAGCGTCGAGAAGATCAGCGCGATCGAGAGCAGCGTGACGAAGATCTGCATCGGCAGCCGAACCGACTTGGCCGGCTTCGGCTTCATCGCCGGCCGCGCCGCCGCGGGCCCGTCATGACGATGTTCCCCGGCCTCCGGCGCCGGCGCCACGGGCAGGCGCGAATCCTTGTGGACGCTCGCCATCCACACGATCCAGCCCGGCGGCGTCCCGCCATAGCCCTGCACCTCCTGCAGCCGGAAGGTCTGCAGCGCGCCGCTCAGCGCGAACAACAGGATCGCCGGCGCGAAGAAGACGCCCGCGTAAAGGTGGTAGCGGCGCAGTTTCTGCATCGTCCTGGGCTTCATCACTCGCTCCCCGCTGACGGTCGGCCGTCAGGCCGCCGCGAATTCCCCGTCCTCGCCCATCACGTGCAGCACGCCCTCGGCGATCGCGAAATAGGCGCCGTGCAGCGTGAGCTTGCCCGCCGCGACTCGCTCGGCGACGAAGGGGAAGGTCAGCAGGTTGACCAGCGAGACCCGCACCGTTTCCAGTTCGAGCGCGCGCACCGCCTCGGGCCCGTGCCCGTGCGCCGCCACGATCCGGTCGCGCGCCGCGTCGAGCATGTCGACCCAGTGGGCGATGAACCCGCCTTCGCCATTGGCCGCGCCCTTGAAGCGCTGCGACAGCGCCGCCCCGACGCCGCCGCACGCGCCATGCCCCATCACCACGATCTCGGGCACTTCGAGCTGCGTCACCGCGAATTCCAGCGCCGCGGAGACGCCGTGCCGGCTCGCATCGTCCTCGAAGGGCGGCACGAGGTTGGCGACGTTGCGCACCACGAAGATCTCGCCCGGCACGGTATCGAAGATCTGCGCGGGATCGACTCGGCTGTCCGAACAGGCGATCACCATCACCCGCGGGTTCTGCCCCTCGCGCAGTTCCTCCCAGCGTTCGCGGTGCCGCCGATACTCGCTGGTGCGGAAGCGCTGATAGCCGTCGAGCAGATCGGAGAAATCGGTCATGGCGCCCCTCTAGCGCTTGTTGCGCCGGCATCAAGCCATCGTGCCGTTCACGGACGTTGCGGCATTTGCACGCAAGCCTTAGATGCACCGCCATGAACGAGATGTCGCCGCTGCCTCGCCCGGAACGTGTCCGCAAGCCCGACTGGATCCGCGTCAAGGCGCCGACCTCCGAAGGCTTCGCCAAGACCCGGGCGCTGATGCGGTCGAAGAACCTCGTCACCGTCTGCGAGGAAGCGGCCTGCCCGAACATCGGCGAATGCTGGACCAAGAAGCACGCCACCGTGATGATCCTGGGCGACGTCTGCACCCGCGCCTGCCGCTTCTGCAACGTCAAGACCGGCATGCCGCGCAAGATCGACGCGCAGGAGCCCCAGCACGTCGCCGAGGCCGCGCTGCAGATGGGCCTCGAGCACATCGTCATCACTTCGGTCGATCGCGACGACCTGCCCGATGGCGGCGCCTCGCAGTTCGTCAAGGTGATCGAAGCGGTGCGCCAGGCGAGCCCGACCACCACGATCGAGATCCTCACCCCCGATTTCCGCAACAAGCACGAGGCCGCCGTCGAGGCGATCGTCGCCGCCCGGCCCGACGTCTACAACCACAATCTCGAAACCGTCCCGCGGCTCTATCCGACGATCCGCCCCGGCGCGCGCTATTATGCCTCGCTGCGCCTGCTGGAGACGGTGAAGAAGCTCGATCCGACGATCTTCACCAAGTCGGGCATCATGCTCGGCCTCGGCGAGCAGCGGCTCGAAGTCCATCAGGTGATGGACGACATGCGCAGCGCCGATATCGATTTCCTGACGATGGGCCAGTATCTCCAGCCGACCCCGCGCCACGCCAAGGTCGAGGAATTCGTCACGCCCCAGGCCTTCCAGGCCTATGGCGCGATCGCCCGGGCCAAGGGCTTCCTCCAGGTCGCCTCCTCGCCGCTCACCCGCTCGAGCTACCATGCCGGCGAAGACTTCGCCGAAATGCGCGCGGCGCGTGAGGCCAAGCTGGCAAAGGCTGGCCTGTGAAAATCCTCCCCCAGCTTGTCTGGGGGAGGGGGACCATTCGCGCAGCGAATGGTGGAGGGGCCGTCGCGAACGCGGCGCCGGTCGGCCATGCCCCTCCACCACGCCCTGCGGGCGCGGTCCCCCTCCCCGAGGCGAGCTCGGGGAGGAATTAAGAGAAGCAATGCCCAAGCACACCGAAACCCGCCATCTGCCCTACACGCCCGAACAGATGTTCGACCTTGTGGCGGACGTCGCGCGCTATCCCGAATTCCTGCCCTGGATCAGCGCGATCCGCGTCCGCTCGAACGACGAGACGGCGATGGTCGCGGACATGATCGTCGGCTTCAAGGGCCTGCGCGAAAGCTTCACTTCGCGCGTCGAGAAGCAGCGGCCCACACGTATCCGCGTCGATTATCTCGAAGGCCCGCTCAAGCACCTCAACAACGACTGGACCTTCCGGCCGGACGGGCAGGGCGGCTGCCTCGTCGATTTCTGCGTCGATTTCGCGTTCAAGAACCGCGTGTTCGAAATGCTCGCCGGCCAGATGTTCGACCGCGCGCTGCGCAAGATGATCAATGCCTTCGAAGAGCGCGCCGCGCGCCTCTATGCGGATTCGTCCACCGCATCCTCGGGCGAGGGCGCGCCCGGCATCAGCAGCTCGAGCGCGCACAACGCCGCCTGAAGCCGCACGCCGCCGCGCCCATTGTTCTCGAGCTGGCGGGCATCGGCAACGACATGGCTCGGATCGGCGCCGCGGATTGCCTGGGCGAAGACCACCGTGCCCACCGGCTTCTTCTCGCTGCCGCCGTCGGGGCCTGCGATCCCGGTGATCGCCACCGCCACATCGGCATGGCTGTTGTCGAGCGCGCCCTGTGCCATGCTCCAGGCGACGGCGATCGAGACCGATCCGAACGTCTCCAGCACGTCGCTGCCCACCTTGAGCACGTCGTGCTTGGCCTCGTTCGAATAAGTGACGAAGCCCGCATCGAAGACGTCGGACGAGCCGGGAATCTCGGTCAGCGCCGCGGAGACCAGGCCGCCGGTGCAGCTCTCGGCCACCGCGATGCGGCGCCCGGCGGCCCGATTGGCCTCGAGCACCTTGCGCCCGGCTTCGACGAGCTCGGCAGGAAGAATCGTGTCCATAGCCGCGCGCCTTTGCCACCACATTGTTGCCGACGCGAGTCGTTAACCGCCATTGGCTTTTCCGACCGCTCCAATTCCTCCCCCAGCTTGCCTGGGGGAGGGGGACCGCCGCCGAAGGCGGTGGTGGAGGGGGGCGGCGGGCAGCCCCGTGGGGGATCGGTCTAGACTAAGCCCCCCAACAGTGATCGCCTCGGCCTTGACTGCCCAGAGCACGGGCCCGACCGCTGAAAGTGGAAAGTCGACTGACGACCAATTGCGCTAGTTGCAGCAGTTATGCGACGACCCTAAAAGCTAGGTCGTGCGTATTAAGCCCGCAGACTGAGACATTTCCACGTTGGCAAAAGATCATTCAAAATTAGCATCCGCGATATGACGCAAAAGGGGCAGATGTGAAACGAGGATGGAGGACTCTGCGGCCGGCTACCTCCCGGCAACTGGCTATGCTCATCACAGCAGTCGGTGTCGGCATCGTCTGGCGTGCTTTGGATCCTGAGGGCTGGAAGCCCATTGGTCAGATACTACGATATTTGTGGGTCATTTTCCCTGCTTGGATTGCGTTTGCTGTGATCGATATGATGCTCATGGAGTGGTTCGGGGAACGAAATGAGCGTGGACAGACTGAGCGATATGGCGATCCCGCGGAGCGTCGGCTCGAGCAGATCGAGGCGGCGATAAACCGCCTCCATGACTATGTGCGGGACATCGATCCAGAACTGGCCGAGGAAAACCGGCTGGAGCGCGAATTCATATCCGGTGAGGGCGGCATGTTCGCCGGTATGAACCGCATGGAATATGTGCGCGACCGCGAGAGGCTCGGCCTTCTCACCCGACGAGGCCAGTCAATTTGGCGCGACCCTGATCCTCTCCCTGACAACGAACCGGAAGACGCAGTATGACCGCGTCTGCGAAGCCTCAATCTGTCCCGGCTAAACCCGTCGCATCTGGCACACCAGCCCTACAAATACCTCAAGTCGTTCAACTCGTTGTCGGGAAAGCCGAGAAAGCCGACGTCGGCATGGACGGTTTGCAGTTTGCCTCTTCAGTTATCGGTTCGATTGCATGGCCAATTGTCGTTCTGACATTCCTCGTTCTATTTCGTGCAAATATCAGAAAACTGATCGATCGACTGCGGAAAGCGAGCATCGCTGGCAACTCCATCGATCTTTCGCTGGATGACGGTGACGCCCGGATGGAAGTGCTGGAAGCAATTGCGCCGCCTAACCAGGCGGAGAAGGCGGCAGATTCCGGGATGGCGTTCGACGAGATGCCCCCGGCCCTCACCCCCGAAGGCAAGAAGCGGGATGAGGAACTCGCTGATTTAGAGAGCGAGCTGCTTGAACCCGCGGAGGTCGTCGAGCGCATTTGGCGGCTAGTCGAGCAAGCGGTGAGGGAGGCAGCCCGGCGCAAGGGCATGTCTGCGGCGGAGATCAACAAGCCAGTCTTCGTCCTCGGCAAGCACATGAAGGGCCAGGAACTTTTCACTTCCCAGCTGATGGGAATGTTGGCCGAATTGAGAAAAGTTCGAAACCTTGCGGCGCACGGTGAAGAAGTGACGCACGAGGCCTCACGCCGCTACTTCTTGTTGGCTGTCCGGTTCATACACCTGCTAGACGGCATCTAGCTGGTTAATTGCGCAAATCCCCCGGCACCCGAACCGTCGCGATCGCCTGCGCCGCCATCCCTTCGCCGCGCCCGGTAAAGCCCAGCCGCTCGGTCGTCGTCGCCTTGACGCTCACGCAAGTCACCGGCAGCCCGAGGATCCCCGCGATGCTCGCCCGGATCGCCTGACGGTGCGGCCCGATCTTCGGTGCCTCGCAGACGATCGTCAGGTCGATGAAGTCGATCACCCCGCCTGCGGCCGTCACCAGCCCCGCGGCATGCTCCAGGAACCGCGCCGAGGCGGCGCCGCGCCATTGCGGGTCGCTCGGCGGGAAGTGCATCCCGATATCGCCCGCGCCGATCGTGCCGAGCAGCGCATCGGTGATCGCATGCAGCGCGACATCGGCATCGCTATGCCCCGAAAGCCCCTGCGAATGCGGCACCCGCACGCCGCCGAGCCAAAGCGCCTCACCCTCGGCGAACCGGTGGACGTCATAGCCGGTCGCGGTGCGCACCCGCATCGAGGCCGCATGGCGCGCCTCGGCGGCGGTGAAGTCGGCGGGGTGGGTGATCTTGTCGAGCATCGGGTCGCCTTCCACTACCGCCACTTCCTCTCCCAGCGCACGCAGCATCTGCGCATCGTCGGTCGCCTCGCGGTCCGCGGGCCAGGCGGCGTGCGCCGCGACGATCGCCGGGGTGCGAAAGGCCTGGGGCGTCTGCACCCGCACCAGCCCGTCGCGCGGCACGCTCGCCCCGCTCGCGGAGACCAGTGTGTCCGCCACCGGCAGCCCCGGGATCGCGCCGGCATGATCGTCGAGCGCCGCGAGCAGCCGATCGATCACGGCGTGCGACAGGAAGGGGCGGGCGGCGTCATGGATCAGCACCCGGTCGCTGCCGCCCAGCGCCGCAAGCCCGTTGCGCACGCTCTCCCGCCGCGTTTCCCCGCCGATCGCGAACGGCACGTCGCCCACCGCCTCGCGCAGCGCCGCTTCCTGGCCCGGCGCGATCACCACCAGCACCCGGTCGATGGCGGGATGTGACGTCAAGGCGCCAAGGCTATGCGCCAGCATCGGCCTGCCCGCGACCCGCGCAAACTGTTTCGGCACCACGCCACCCGCCCGCACGCCGCGGCCGGCAGCAACGATCAGGGCGACGGTCTCCATGCCGCGCCGCGTAGACCAGTGCGCCCGCCAGTGCCAATAGTTGCTGGATCGACGCTTGCCCTCGTGACCTGAGGATTCGCCCAATGTCCTTTCGACCCACTGGCTTCGGAATCATGATCGCGACGCTGTTCGCCGCCTCTCAAGCCGTCTCGCAGACCACATCGCCGCCGGTCGGCGACGATATCGAAGGCTTCAGCGAGGCGCCCCCTCTCCCCGAGGTCGCGGTGCGGGCGGTTCCGCGAGGCAGCGCAGCGCTGATCACTCCCGACGATTATCCGGCGGCGTTGCAGCATGGCGAGCAAGGGTTCGTTCGAGTGGCGCTTCTGATCGGACCCGATGGGCGGACGAGCGGCTGTGCCGTGTCGATCTCGAGCGGATCGCCCTTGCTCGACCTCGCCGCCTGTACGCTGTTGAGACGGCGCGCGCGCTTCGTGCCCGCTGCCAAGGCCGACGGCAGCCCGACGCCGGACCGCTGGATGTACGGCCATCACTGGCGAGCGCCCGTCCGCGCTTCTCGCACCTCGTGAAGTCTGGCGATGTAGGAAATGTTCCGCTATTGTTCCGCTGGGCGCGCTCCACCCACGCCCTGCTCTTTGACTTGGTGAACCTGCGCGAACCCTTCGCCATTTTCCGACTTGGCGACCGGAGAGTCGCAACTGCCCTCCGCACATGACTCGCCGCGCCTCGAAGCGACGCGGATTTCGCGAAGCCGTGGGTCAAGCGCTCAGGGCAATTTGACGCATTTCGTCGGAAAACCGCCTTCGCGAACGCTCGCGAACCGCCACGAATCGCGTCCGGCTTGCCAATCGGCGCTTGTGCGGCTACCCGCCTCTGCCTATTTTTCAGGCAATCCGATGAGCGAGCTCGCCCCGATCCAGATCGGCCCCGTCCGGGTCGAAGCGCCCGTGCTGCTGGCGCCGATGACCGGCGTCACCGATCTGCAGTTCCGCCGGGCGGTGCGCCGCTACGGCTCGGGCCTCAACGTCACCGAGATGATCGCCAGCGCCGCCGCGATCCGCGATACGCGCCAGTCGATCCAGAAGGCGGCCTGGGACCCGATCGAGGAGCCGGTGTCGATGCAGCTCGTCGGCTGCACGCCGCACGAGATGGGGGAGGCGGCCAAGCTCAACGAGGATCGCGGCGCCGCGATCATCGACATCAACATGGGATGTCCGGTCCGCAAGGTGACCAATGGCGATGCCGGCTCGGCGCTGATGCGAGACCTCGATCATGCCGGGGCGATCATCCGTGCCTGTGTCGATGCGGTGCGCGTGCCGGTCACGGTCAAGATGCGGATGGGCTGGGACCATGACAGCCTCAACGCGCCCGATCTGGCCCGCATCGCCCAGGATCTCGGCTGCAAGCTGGTGACAGTCCATGGCCGCACCCGCAACCAGATGTATCGCGGCTCGGCCGATTGGGGCTTCGTCCGCCGCGTCAAGGATGCGGTGTCGATCCCGGTGATCGTCAATGGCGACATCTGCTCGGTCGCCGACGCCCGCACGGCGCTGGCCCAGTCGGGCGCCGACGGCGTGATGATCGGCCGCGGCGCCTATGGCAAGCCGTGGATCCTGCGGCAGGTGATGGACGCGCTGACCGGGAAGGGCGAGCGTCCAGAGCCGAGGATCGAAGAACAATATCGTGTGATCATAGAGCATTACGTCGAAACGCTCGAACATTATGGTAACGATGTCGGCGTCAACATGATGCGCAAGCATCTCGGCTGGTATACCAAGGGGCTGCCCGGCTCGGCCGAGTTCCGCAACAAGGTGAACCAGGTTCCGGATGCCCGGCAAGTGCTTGCGATGCTTGACGAATTCTACGCGCCGTGGCGTTCCCGCGCGGCGGCCTGAGGCGGCTGCGGCCCGCGCCGCCGGCCGCCGGTCCCAAATTCGCCGAGCTGTTCGCGGCGCTGCCCGTTGCCGCGCTCGTGATCGATCCGGATGGCCGCATCGCCCATGCCAATGCCGCCTGCGAAGTGCTTCTGAACCATAGCGAAACCAGCATGGTCGGCCAGCCCTACGACGCCGTGCTGAGCCCGCCCGAGGATTATGCCGATCGGCGCGACGGCCATGGCTTCGCTGCCTTCGACATCGAGATCGAAGCCGTGCGCGGCCCGCGCGTGCGCGTCGATTTCGTCGAGACCCAGGTCGCCGATCACGCCGGCTGGCGGATCGTCACGCTCCACCACGCCCCCCAGTCGCGCCGCGTCGCCCAGGGCGCAGACCGCACCGCCGGCGCCCGTGCGGCAGTGGGCGCGGCGGCGATGCTCGCCCATGAGATCAAGAACCCCTTGTCCGGCATCCGCGGCGCCGCCCAGCTTCTCGCCAATGCCGGCGAGGACCGCGAGCTCACCGGCCTGATCACCACCGAAGTCGATCGCATCGCCGCGCTGATCGACCGGATGCAGGACTTCACCGACACCCGCCCACTCAACCTCGTCGCCACCAACGTCTATCCGCTGCTCGATCATGCCCGCCGCCTCGCGCTCGCCGGCTTCGCGCGGGGGATGGTGGTCGAAGAGCGCTTCGATCCCTCGCTGCCGCCCGCGCTGATCGATCCCGACGCCTTCCAGCAAGTGATGATGAACCTGCTCAAGAATGCCGCCGAGGCGCTGGTCGGCCTCGCCCAGCCACGCATCGTGCTGGCCACCGCCTATCGCCACGGCATGTCGGTCAGCACCGGCCAGGGCCGCCCGCGCGTGCCGCTGCCGATCGAGATCCTGGTCATGGACAACGGCCCCGGCGCCCCCGCCGACATCGCCGAGCATCTGTTCGAGCCGTTCGTCTCGGGCAAGCCGGAAGGGAAGGGGCTCGGCCTGCCCTTGGTCGAGAAGCTGGTCCGCGACATGGGCGGCATCGTCCAATATGCCCGCGAGCGCGAGCCCGAGCTCACCGTCTTCCGCATCCTCCTGCCGCGGGCAAAGGCATGAACGGCAACATCCTCGTCGTCGACGACGACAGCGCGATCCGCACCGTCGTCGCCGCCGCGCTGCGCCGCGAGGGCCATGCCGTCACGACCGCCGCCACCATCGCCGAGATGCAGCGCGCGCTCGCCGCCGCCGTGCCCGACGTGCTGGTCACCGACGTCGTGCTGCCCGATGGCAACGGCCTCGATCTCGTCGCGACGCTCACCGCCGATCATCCCGGCCTGCCGGTGATCGTCTTCTCGGCGCAGAACACGCTGGCGACTGCGGTGCGCGCCACCGAAGTGGGCGCGTTCGACTATCTCCCCAAGCCGTTCGATCTCGACGTGCTCGGCCAGGCCGTGCGCAGCGCCGTCGCGATGCGCCGCCGCGCCCCCGCCGAGCTGCCCGAGCAGGAGCTGGGTGGCGGCCATGCCCTGATCGGCCGCTCGCCGGCGATGCAGGAGGTCTATCGCGTCATCGCTCGCGTCGTCGCCAACGACCTCACCGTGCTGATCTCGGGCGAGTCCGGCACCGGCAAGGAGCTGGTGGCCAAGGCGATCCACGATCTCGGGCCCCGCCGCCGCGCGCCC
The DNA here is from genome assembly GCA_023400405.1 of Pseudomonadota bacterium. Lineage (GTDB taxonomy): Bacteria > Pseudomonadota > Alphaproteobacteria > Sphingomonadales > Sphingomonadaceae > Sphingomonas. The sequence goes on along the minus strand of JAEXFD010000054.1, from coordinate 75,201 downwards.
TTCGTCGCGCTCAACATGGCGGCGATCCCGCGCGAGCTGATCGAGGCCGAGCTGTTCGGGCATGAGCGCGGCGCCTTCACCGGCGCCCAAGCCCGCGTCGCCGGCAAGTTCGAACAGGCCGCGGGCGGCACGCTGTTCCTCGACGAGATCGGCGACATGCCGATGGATGCCCAGACGCGGCTGCTCCGCGTCCTCCAGTCGGGCGAGTTCACCACGGTCGGCGGCGCGCGCACGATTCGGGCCGACGTCCGCATCGTCGCCGCGACCAACAAGGACCTGTCGCAGCTCGTCCAGGCCGGCCAGTTCCGCGAGGACCTGTTCTACCGGCTCAACGTCGTGCCCGTTGCGCTACCGGCATTGCGTGAGCGCCGCCAGGACGTCCCGCTGCTCGCCCGCCACTTCCTCGATCGCGCCGCCGAGGACGGCCTGCCGCGCAAGCACCTCGACGCCGATGCGATCGCCGTCCTCGAAGCCTATGACTGGCCGGGAAACGTCCGCGAACTCGAAAACCTCATGCGGCGCATTGCTGCCTTATCGCGCGACGAAGTCGTCGATGCCGACGCCATCCGCCGCTCGCTCGGCGAGGCAAGCCTCCCCGCACCGGCGACCCGCGACGCTGGGATCGAAGCGGCAGTGCGCACGCGACTCGAACGCATCGCAATCGAGGAGCCGAGGGCACTCGACGACGGCACGCTGTACGATCGCATCATCGGCGAAGTCGAACGCCCGCTGATCGAAGCGATGCTGGCCCGCCACGGCCAGAACCAGCTTCGCGCCGCCAAAGCCCTGGGAATCAACCGCAATACGCTGCGCAAGCGGCTCGACAGCCTTGGCATCGCGTCAGGTCCCCCACGTTCGGATGGTGCCGATTAGCGACAGGTCGAGTGCGATTCTGTGCTCTTTCGGCCACAATCTGGTTGTAGCATCACCGCGATGGACGCCGTGACCGAGAGGATTGCAGACGCCGGGGCGCATCCGCGCCCGCGTTTTGCGGTCATCAACGCAGTGGAAGGCGTGGTCGTGGCGCTGGCGCTGGCGACTCCGGTTGCCACCTTCGCCTTCGTCCGCAACTTCTCGCATCAGGTGTTCAATCCGGGCGTGGCCGCGGGCCTGCTGCTCGCCAACTTGCTTCCCTATGTGGCGCTGATCGTCCTGATCGGCCGCCGCATCGCGATCCACCGCGCGGCGAAATCGGCACTGGCTGGGGGCGGACGTCTGCATGTGCGGCTGGTCGCCGTCTTTTCGCTGATGGCCAGCATCCCGATCGTGCTCACCGTGATCGCGGCATCGGTGATGTTCCAATCGGGCATCCAGCTCTGGGGCTCGGACCGCGCTCGCAGCGTCTTCAACGCCACGCAATCGTTCGGCAAGCAGGGCCAGAATGTCGTCATCGAACGCTGGACTGGTGAAGCGCGAACGATGGCCGCCGATATCGCCAATCGGTTTCCGAAGCTCCCCACGCAGTCGCCCGAGGTGCAGGATTTCCTGCTTCAGCAGACCTATAATCGCAACCTGTTCCAGTTCGTGCTCTTCCGCGTCGAAGACCAGAAGCGGGTGACTGCGCTCTACGCCTATGACGCGCCGAAGCCTGACGTCTTCGCCGAGCGCGTCTCCGGCCAAGTCATCAACATGCTTCGCGATGAGGAGAGCTACACCAACTATGACACCCAGATGCTGTGGGTCGTGACTCCGGTCGATCGAGCAAGCAACCTATTCCTCTACGTCGCCACCCCGAACAACGTCGATTTCCTCAATCGGCAATACAATGAATCGGACCGGATTTCCGCCGAATTCGATGCCTTGCAGGCGCGTGCGCGCGCGCTTCAGCTCCAGCTGAACGCGGTGCTATTCGGTGTCGCGCTACTGATCGTCAGCATCGCGACGTGGATCGCGCTCGCGGTGGCGGATCGGATCGTCAAGCCGGTGGAACAGCTCGTCACTGCCGCGCGGCTCGTGGCCGGCGGCGATCTCACCGCGCGCGTCGATATTCCGCAAACCGGCGACGAGATCAGCACGCTGGGCGATGCGTTCAATAGCATGACTGAGCGGCTCGAGCAGCAGACCGGCGCTCTCCGCAACGCCAATATTCAGCTCGAAAGCCGCCGCGTCCTCATCGAAGCGGTGATGTCGGGCGTCTCCGCCGGCGTCATCTCGATCGACGCGTCGCATCGTGTCCGGCTGATCAATGAATCAGCCATCGCGCTTCTTCATCAGGGCAACGCCGATCTCGTGGGGCACTCTCTGCAATCGCTCGCGCCCGAGCTGGCCGCCATGCTCACCAGCGGTGATCGCGAGGCCGTCATCCAGCTCGGCACCGGCGCCGATGCCCGCACGCTCGCGGTAAAGATCACCCGCGACGAAGCCGGCCAGGTCCTCACCTTCGACGACATCACCCAGCAGCTCAATGATCAGCGCCGCGCCGCCTGGTCGGACGTTGCCCGCCGCATCGCGCACGAGATCAAGAACCCGCTCACGCCGATCCAGCTCGCGGCCGAACGGCTCAAGCGCCGCTACGGCAAGAAGATCGAGCCCGAGGACGGCATCTTCGCCCAGCTCACCGATACGATCGTGCGCCAGGTCGGCGATCTGCGCCGGATGGTCGACGAATTCTCGTCCTTTGCGCGCATGCCCAAGCCGCTGTTCCGCGAGGAATCGCTGATCGATATCGCCCGCCAGTCGATGTTCCTCCACGAGGTCGCCCATCCGACGATCCGCTTCGAATTCGACGCGCCGGAGGGCCCGGTCACGCTGGTCTGCGATCGCCGCCAGATCGGCCAGGCACTCACCAACGTCGTCAAGAACGCGGTCGAGGCGGTCGAGGCGCGCGGGGAAGGGGAGGCGCTGCCCCAGGGCGAGATCGCGCTGACGATCGCTGCGCCCGAGCAAGGCCGTCTGGTGCTCACCGTCGCCGACAATGGCATCGGCCTTCCGGTTGAGCGAGACCGGATCGTCGAACCCTATATGACCACGCGAAGCCGCGGCACCGGCCTCGGCCTCGCCATCGTCAAGAAGATCGTCGAGGAACATTTCGGCACGATCGGCTTCGCTGATCGGCCCGGCGGCGGCACCGTCGTCACCCTTTGTTTCGATACGGACCTGCTCGCCCCGATGGCGGGCTCCCCTGAAGGCGAGGACGCGGCCGAGCCGCGCCCCGCCGTGCTGACGCGTAATGGAAGTTCCAAGGCATGAGTCTCGATATTCTGGTCGTCGATGATGAACGTGACATCCGCGAATTGGTCGCGGGCGTTCTGGAGGACGAGGGCTATTCCACCCGCAGCGCTGCCGACAGCGATTCCGCGCTCGAAGCCATTGCCGAACGGCGGCCCAGCCTGGTGCTGCTCGACGTCTGGCTCCAAGGATCGCGCCTCGACGGGCTTGAGCTGCTCGACGAGATCAAGCGCCGCGATGCTTCGGTGCCTGTGCTGGTCATCTCCGGCCATGGCAATCTTGACACCGCGGTCGCCGCGATCCGCAAGGGTGCAGCGGACTTCATTGAGAAGCCGTTCGAGGCCGAGCGCCTGCTGCTCCTAGTCGAGCGCGCGACCGAGACCGAGCGGCTGCGCCGCGAAGTGGCCTCGCTGCGCGCTTCGGTTGGCCGCGAGGATGATCTCACCGGCACTTCGGGCGCGATCAACGCGGTGCGCGCCACGCTCAAGCGCGTCGCCTCGACCGGCAGCCGCGTGCTGATCACCGGCGGGCCGGGGACCGGCAAGGAAGTCGCCGCGCGGCTGCTCCATGGCTGGAGCCAGCGCGCCGCGGCGCCCTTCGTCATCGTCAGCGCGGCGCGGATGCAGCCCGAGCGCGTCGAGGAGGAGCTGTTCGGCGTCGAGGACAATGGCGATCTCGTCCGCCCGGGCCTGCTCGAACAAGCCCATGGCGGCACGCTGTTCCTCGATGAGATCGCCGACATGCCGGTGGCGACCCAGGCGCGCATCCTGCGCGTGCTCACCGATCAGAGCTTCAGCCGCGTCGGCGGCACCCGCGTCGTCAAGGTCGATGTCCGCGTCGTCTCGGCCACCGCGCGCGACCTGATGGCCGAGATCGCCGAGGGCCGTTTCCGCGAGGATCTCTATTACCGGCTCAACGTCGTGCCCGTTTCGATCCCTCAGCTGACCGATCGGCGCGAGGACATTCCGGTGCTGGTCGAGCATTTCGTCGCCCATTATGCCGCCGAACGCCGCGTGCCGACGCCCGAGATCGCGCCGGACGCGATCGTGGCGCTGCAAAGCTATGAATGGCCGGGCAATGTCCGCCAGCTCCGCAACGTGGTGGAGCGGACGGTGATCCTCGCCCCGGGCGACCGGATCGGGCGGATCGATCTCGACCTGCTGCCGCCCGAAGTGCTCGGCCGCCCCGCCGATCAGGGTGGCGGCGTCGGCACCAGCGCGATCATGGGCGCACCCCTCAAGGAGGCCCGCGAGAGCTTCGAGCGCGAATATCTGCGCGTCCAGATCCGCCGCTTCTCGGGCAATATCTCACGCACCGCGAGCTTCATCGGCATGGAGCGCTCGGCGCTGCACCGAAAGCTCAAGCTGCTCGGCATCACCGAGACGCGCGAGGATTAGCGGCCGCTGGGTCGCGTCATGCTGCGGCTTGCAACGTAGGATTTCATCTGCTGTCGTCTGCGTGCCGCGCAGGAGAGGCCGCTCTTTGAAATCGGCGACATAAAGTTGCGAGATGCAGCGCGTTTCCGTGAACTTGGTCAATTTCCCGTGTCCCGCATCGCCTGCTGAGGGCAAGAGAAGCGGCGCTGGACGATTCGGCCGCTTCGGCATAAAAGCAGCCCGGTGCGGGCCGGACGGGCGCGCGCTTCCGACGCCAGAGAACGGCGCCATGCGGGAAATCCCGCCAAGAATGAGAGTCACGCACGATGGCCGACAAACAGACCTCGCTTCAGGATCTGTTCCTCAACTCGCTGCGCCGGTCGAAGACGCCGGTCACCATGTTCCTGGTCAAGGGCGTCAAGCTCCAGGGGATCGTGACCTGGTTCGACAATTTTTCGGTGCTGCTCCGCCGCGACGGCCAGTCGCAGCTTATCTACAAGCATGCGATCTCGACGATCATGCCCTCGGGTCCGATGGATCTCGCGCCTCTGCTCGATGCGGTGGGGGAGAATGGCTCGAAGAATCCGGTGCTGCAGGAAATCTTCCTCAGCGCGGTTCGCCGCCAGCAGGAAAATGTCACCATGTTCCTGGTCAACGGCGTGATGCTCCAGGGCCAGATCGCCGCGTTCGACTTGTTCTGCATGCTGCTCCAGCGCGAGGGCATGGCCCAGCTGGTCTACAAGCATGCGGTCTCGACGATCCAGCCCGCGCACCCGCTGAACCTCGCCGAGGAACAGAATAGCGACGACTGAGTAGGGCTCTCATGAGCACAGGTTTCGAACGCGATCCCGATGAATTTGCCCGGGGGGCGCGTGCTATCGTCGTCTATCCGGACCTCGGCGGCAGCTCGCGCGACGCCGAGGCGCGTCTAGAGGAGACCGCCGGCCTCGCTGCCGCGATCGGCGTGCAGGTCGTCGAGCGCGTCGCGCTGCGCATCCGCGCGCCCAAGCCCGGCACGCTGATCGGCTCGGGACAGGTCGATGCGCTGGCGGAGACCGTCCGCGACCAGGAGTTGCAGCTCGCCGTCTTCGACGCGGCGTTGACGCCGGTGCAGCAGCGCAACCTCGAAGAGAATCTGAAGTGCAAGGTCATCGACCGCACCGGGCTGATCCTCGAAATCTTCGGCGAGCGGGCACGCACGGCAGAGGGCCGGCTTCAGGTCGAGCTCGCCCATCTCGATTATCAGGCTGGTCGGCTCGTGCGCAGCTGGACTCACCTCGAGCGCCAGCGCGGCGGGTTCGGTTTTTTAGGTGGCCCGGGTGAGACGCAGATCGAGGCAGACCGGCGGCTGATTCGCGATCGCATGGCCCGGCTGCGCCGCGAGCTAGACCAAGTCAGCCGCACGCGGACCCTCCATCGCGATCGACGCCAGCGCGCGCCGTGGCCGGTGATTGCGCTGGTGGGCTACACCAATGCCGGGAAATCAACGCTTTTCAATCGCTTGACCGGCGCTGACGTCATGGCGGAGAACCTGTTGTTCGCCACCCTTGACCCGACATTGCGTCAGATATCGCTGCCCGGGATCGACAAGGCGATCCTGTCGGACACGGTGGGCTTCGTCTCCGAACTGCCGACACAGTTGGTTGCCGCGTTCAAGGCGACGCTCGAAGAAGTGGTCTCGGCCGATCTGCTGATCCATGTCCGCGACATCGCGCATCCGGACAGCGAGGCGCAGAAGGACGATGTCGAGCAGGTGCTGGCCGAAATCGGTGTCTCCGAAGCGACGGCGCGGTTCGAGGCGTGGAACAAGGTCGATCTGCTCGATGCCGAGCGCCGCGAGCAGGTCCTCGAGGATGCGGCGCGGCACGAGGATGTCATGCCGATCTCGGCCGTGACGGGGGATGGGATCGAGGCCCTCGTCCACGCCGTCGCCGCCAAGCTCACCGCCGGGCATCGACGCTACACGATCCATCTCGATCCGGCGGACGGCGCCGGCGCCGCCTGGCTCCACCAGCACGGCGAAGTCGTCGAGCAGGGGCTGGATGGTGATCGCGCGGTATATGAGGTTCGCATGGCACCGCGCGATTACGAGCGGTTCGCGATGCGGAACGGCAGCTAACCGCCGCGCTTCGCCTTCACCCAGAGCGCTTCCTTCGCTTCAAGGTCTAGCGCCTCGAACTCAGCGCCAGCTTCGGCTTCCATCGCCTTGAAACGACGCTCGAATTTGGTGTTGGCAGATCGAAGTGCGGCTTCGGGATCGATGCCCAGTTTGCGCGCCCAATTGACCACCGCGAACAGCAGGTCGCCAATCTCTTCCTCGACCTCGGAAGCCGGCGCGGCCTCGACCTCGGCCAGTTCCTCGTCGATCTTGGCACGGGCCCCGCTCGGATCCGGCCAGTCGAAACCGGTGCGGGCCGCCCGTTTCTGCAGCTTCTCGGCGCGGAGCAGAGCGGGGAGGCCGATCGCGACACCGTCCAGCGCGCTTTCATGCCCCTTGGCGCCCCGCTCCGCGGCCTTGATTTGTTCCCATAGATGATGGCCGCCCTCAGCCTGGCCAAGGAAGATGTGGGGATGCCGCCGTTCCATCTTGTCGCCGATCGTCGCCGCGACGTCGTCAAGCCCGAACAGGCCAGCTTCCTCGGCCATGCGGCTGTGGAACACCACCTGGAGCAGCAAGTCGCCGAGTTCGTCCTTCAGATCGTCCATATCGCCACGCTGGATCGCGTCGGCGACCTCATAGGCTTCCTCGATCGTGTAGGGCGCGATGGTCTCGAAAGTCTGGACGGTATCCCATTCGCACCCCGTCTTCGGATCGCGCAGCCGAGCCATGATGGAAACGAGGCGGTCGATATTGGCAAAATTGGCAAAGCTCATGCGGGAGAGGCCCCCTGACCTATCGGCTAGACCGATAATATACATTATGTAAAACTCGGTCGGCGCTACGCGTCATAGGTTCGCGCGATCGCGGCGCCCCGATCGCGCTCCTCGTCCCGCCCCGCCGCGTCACCGGGCTTGCGCGGCTCGAGAATCAGTGTCTGGCCTTCGACGCGCCATGATTTCAGCCGCGACAGGAAATTCATGCCGAGCACGTCGAGATCGCCGAAGCTTTCGGAGATCACCACTGGCAAGTCGTCCGTCTCCAATCCGCCGATCCTCAGCGTATCGGCATGTGCCCGCTGCGCCGAGACGGTGCCATTCGCAGTGTCGATCAGCACCGGCGGCGCGAACGGCGCCTTGACCGCCGCCGCCGCCGCCGTGTCTCGAGACAAGGCGGTGATCGTCGCGCCGCTGTCGATCAGCATCCGACGCGCGACGCCGTTGATCCGTACCTTCGCCCAGAAATGCCCATCGGGACTCATCCGGATGCGCACGGTGTCGCCGACCACCGATTGCTGCTCGATGCCGAGCTTTTCGGACATGCGGGCGAACAAGCCGCCCAGATCCTGGCGATGGTTGACGACGAGGAAGACGGTGAGCCCAATGATCCCCCAGCCCAGAATCACCTGCGCCGCACCGCGCAGCGAGAAACGCCGCGCCGAGAGCGCACGCAGGGCGAGCATCATCGCACCGAGCAGGATCAGCAATTGGACGATGCGTTCATCGGGCATCATGCCGCGAGTTCCAGTCCGTCATAGCCCGGCACAGTGCCGGCGGGCAGTTCGGCGGCGAGTGTCGCATAGTCCATGCTGTTGTCCATATGGATCAACGCGGCCCGGCGCGGCGCCAGTTCGCCGATCCAGCCGAGAACCGAGGCGAGATCGGGATGCGTCGGGTGCGGCGCGCGGCGAAGGGCATCGACGACCCAGACGTCGAGTCCCTCGTACAGCGTTCGCATATCATCGGTTAAGATATTGAAATCGGTAGCATAACCTATGGCGGCTCCACCATTTTCGAAGCGCAAACCGGCCGAGGTGATGCCGCCATGTGGCTGATCGGCGACCAGGATCGTGATGTCTCCGATCGTCAGCCGATCGGGCAGCGGCTCGATCGCGACGGTCGGCCGATAGAGCGCGCGGCCGTTGAAGACATAGTCGAACTTGTGGGTCAGTTGCGCCAGGGTGAATGGCCGCGCGAGCCCACGCACCGGCTCGCCGTGGCGGGCATGCATGATCTGGCGCAGATCGTCGATGCCATGGGTGTGATCGGCATGATCGTGGGTCCAGATCACCGCATCGACGTCGCTGAGGCCGGCATCGAGCACCTGGGCGCGGAAGTCCGGGCTGGTATCGATGAGGATATGCGTCGTCTCGCTCGACACCAGCGCCGAGGCGCGGGTGCGGCGGTTTCGCGGCTCGGTGGGATCGCACGCCCCCCAGTCGTTGCCGATCCGCGGCACCCCGGACGAAGTGCCCGAGCCGAGGATGCGGATGCGCAGCGTCATGCCGCGGTCACGCGACCGTCTTCGCGAACAGCCTGTGGAAATTGGCGCGGGTCGCCTCGGCCAGCATGTCCGGATCCTCGCCGCGCAGATTAGCGAGGAAGCGGCAGGTATCGGCAACGAAGGCCGGCTCTCCGGTCTTTCCGCGGTGCGGCACCGGCGCGAGGAAGGGCGCGTCAGTCTCGATCAGCAGTCGCTCGATCGGGAGCTGCGCCGCCGTCTCCTGGAGCGCTGTCGCGTTCTTGAAGGTCACGATGCCGGAGATCGAGATGTAGAAACCGAGATCGAGGGCGATATCCGCGAATTCGCGACTGGCGGTGAAACAGTGGATGACGCCGGGAAAGGCCCCCTTCCCCATCTCCTCGCGCAGGATCTCGGCGGTGTCGGCCTCGGCATCGCGAGTGTGGACGATCAGCGGCAGCTGCGTCTCGCGGCAGGCGGCGATATGGGCTCGGAAGCTCGCGCGCTGGCGATCGCGGTCGCTATGGTCGTAATAATAATCGAGGCCGGTCTCGCCGATGCCGACGACGCGCGGGTGCTGCGCCTTCTCGACCAGCCGCGCCGTGCCGATATCGGGATGCTCGTCCGCCTCGTGCGGATGGATGCCGATCGAGGCCCAGACGTCCGCCTCGCGCTCGGCGACGGCGATCACTTCGTCCCATTCTCGTTCGCGCGTCGAGATGTTGAGCATCGCGACCACGCCGGCCTCGCGGGCCCGCGCCAGCACCTCGGGCTGCTGCTCGCCCAGGCCCTTGTAGATCAGATGGCAATGACTGTCGGCGAGGTTCACGCGTCTTCCTTGAGCTCCAGCCGGGGGAAGATGGGGGTCGGCGGCGCGACGCGAAAGGCCTCGTCATCGATCGAGGGCAATTGCGCGAGCAGCTTGGCTGCCGAGCCCGGGATCACCGGCACGATCGTCTCGGTGAGCGGGCGGATCGCCCGGATCAGCGTGCGCAGCACCGCCCGCATCCGATCGGGATCGGTCTTGCGCAGCGCCCAGGGCGCCTGGGCATCGATATATTGGTTGCAGGCGAAGACGCCGGTCATCCACGCCTCGATGCCCTGGCTGAGCGCCAGATCGTCGAACGCGGTGCGGAAGGCGGCGCAGGCGGTCGCCACTTCGGCGAGCAGCACCGCATCCGCTTCCTCGGGCCGCCCCTCGGGCACCTGGCCGTCGCAATTCTTGGCGATGAAGGCGAGCGTGCGCTGGGCGAGATTGCCGAAGCTGTTGGAAAGATCGGCATTGGCGCGGGTGACGATCGCCTCGTCGCTGAACGTGCCGTCCTGGCCGAAGCTGACGTCGCGCAGCAGGAAATAACGCAGCGCATCGACGCCGTAATAATCGGCCAGCGCCATCGGATCGACGACATTGCCGACCGACTTGGACATCTTCTCCCCGCGATTGAGCAGGAAGCCATGGCCGAAGACCTGGGCCGGCAGCGCGATTTTGGCCGACATCAGGAAGGCCGGCCAATAAACGGCGTGGAAGCGGACTATGTCCTTGCCGATCAGGTGAAGGTCGGCGGGCCACCAGGTCGCCATCCGCTCGCGATCGTCGGGATAGCCGGCGCCAGTCAAGTAATTGGTCAGCGCATCGACCCAGACATACATCACATGGCCCGGCGAGCCCGGCACGGGAACGCCCCAATCGAAGCTGGTGCGGCTGACCGACAGGTCGGAGAGTCCGCCCTCGACAAAGCGCAGGATCTCGTTGCGGCGCGATTCCGGGCGAATGAAGTCCGGATTGGCCGCGTAGAAATCGAGCAGCGGCTGCTGATATTTGGAGAGGCGGAAGAACCAAGTCTCCTCGGTCGTCCATTCCACGGGCGTGCCCTGGGGCGAGAGCTTCTGGCCGCCCTCCCCTTCGCTCAGCTCCTTTTCCTCGTAGAACGCCTCGTCGCGGACCGAATACCAGCCCTCATAGCGATCGAGATAGAGATCGCCGGCATCGGTCATCGCCTGCCAGATCGCTTGGCTCGCCTTGTAATGTTCAGGCTCGGAAGTGCGGATGAACCGATCGCACGAAATATCGAGTTTATCGGCCATGTCGCTGAAATAGCCAGACATTTCGTCGGCCAGCTCGCGCGCGGTCATGCCGCGGCCGCGGGCGGTCTGCACCATCTTGAGGCCATGCTCGTCGGTGCCGGTCTGGAAGAAGACGTCGCGGCCCTGCTGGCGCTGGAAGCGCGCGATCGCATCGGCTGCGATCATCTCATAGGCATGGCCGATATGCGGACGGCCATTGGGATAGTGGATCGCGGTGGTGATGTAGAAGGGCTTCGCCATGCGGGCGGCCTTAGGCCAAAGCGCGCGGAGGGTGAAGGCCCTGCCGATCTTCTATGCGGCGAGCCCGGTGCCGAACATCTTCTCGGTCGGCAGCGGCGTGTCGGCAAAGGCAATGCCGGTCTTGCGCTCGTGCAGCTTGCGCACCGCCGCGGCGACTTCCTGGTCGATCGCCTCGCGTTCCTTGGGCGGCAGCTTCTTGTAATCCTCTTCGGAGAGCTTGTGCTTCTTGAGCACCGCGTCGCGGGCGCGCTCCTCGGGCGTCTCGTGCGCTGCTTTGTTGAATGCAGCGAGGATCGCGTCGAAATCGCGATCTCCCGGGCCGTTGATGGCCGGTGTGTCGTTGCTGTCGGTACCGGTTGTCGTCGCCTTGCCGATTGCCAGGATGCCCATCGTCCTCTCCCCGTTTCGCGAGCGGAATAAGCGCGCGAGGCTAAGGCCTCGTTAAAGGCGGCCGAGACGCGCGACGAGGCCGCACATCTCAAAGACGGTCGCCGAGGCGTCGAGCGAGAGGGCCGTCGCGGCGACCGCGAGATCCCGCGCGGCGGGATAGGCATCGAGCGCAGTGCGCAGCGCCTCGCCGCTTAGCGCCTTGGCCCTCTCGGCGATGAAGCTCGGCGCCCGGTCAAGGAACGCCTCGTAGCGGGGCTGCGCGGCCTTGGCGCCGAGGGTCTTGGCGAGCCGGCCGCGGATCAGGTTGGAAGGATCGCCGGTGTCGGCGAGCTGGACCAGCTCGGCCTCGATGGAGGCGATGTCGAGCCCGGCAAAGCCCAACGCGCGGCCCGGCGAGCCCTCCCCCGCCTTGACCAGCGCGGCGATCTCGCTCGCGGTCGCCTCGGGCAGTTCGGCGCGCAGGATCGCCGCGACATCGGCATCGGGGAGCGGATCGAAGCGCAGCAGCCGGCAGCGCGAGCGGATCGTCGGCAGCAGCCGGCCAGGCGCATGGCTGACAAGCAGGAAGATCGTCCCCGCCGGCGGCTCTTCCAGATTCTTGAGCAGCGCATTGGCGCCGCCGCGTTCGAGATCGTCGATCGCATCGATGACGATCACGCGGCGCGAGGAGAAGCTGGGCTTGGTCGCGAACAGGGGCTGGAGCGCCCGGACCTGGGCAATCGTGATCGAGCGGGCAAGCGCTTCGTCGGGCTTGTCCGGATCCTTGGGCAGGCGAACGAGCTCACGATAATCGGGATGCGCGCCGGCGGCGATCAGATGGGCAGTCTGGCTGTCTTCGGGGATCTCCCAGCCGGGCCTCAGCGCGTCGCGGCGCGCCCCTTCGGCGAGCATCCGCAGGGCCGCCTGGCGGGCGAACGTCGCCTTGCCCACGCCCTCCGGCCCGGCGATCAGCCAGGCGTGATGGAGCGTACCCCCGGCCATAGCGGCAGCGAGCGCGTCTCGGGCGGGCTGGTTGCCTAGAAGGGGCATGGGGCGCATCCTAGCCAAATCCGTCACCCCGGCGAAAGCCGGGGTCTCGCCGAGCGAAGCGAACGGCTTGTGGCACGAGGTCCCGGCTTTCGCCGGGACGACGTGTTTTACATCCCGAACAGCGACCAGAAGCCGAGCCAGGACCGGCGGAAGAAGCCGGCCTTTCCGACGTCGGTCTCGGCGACCAGCGGCAGCGTCTGCGCAGGCAGGCCGGGCGATTCGACGATCAGGTCGGCGACATGGTCGCCCGCCTTGAAGCCGGCCTCGACCGGGCCGTTATAGACGATTTTCGCCTGCATCTTCGGGCTGGTGCCCGCCGGCACGGTGGCGCTGAGATCGCGCGGCGCGACGACGCCGACATTGCTAGAATCGCCGCCCTGCACCGCGATGTCGCCAAGCTTGCGACCCTTCTTGACAAGCGGCAGCGCCTTCCAGGCCCGGAAGCCCCAGTTCATGAACTTCACCGATTCCTCGGCGCGGCCATTATAGGTGTCGAGACCCGCGACGACCATGACGAGACGGCGGCCATTCTGTTCGGCCGAGCCGGTGAAGCCATAGCCGGCCTCCTCGGTATGGCCCGTCTTGAGTCCGTCGGCGCCCTGCACGCGGCCCAGCAGCGGATCGCGATTGGCCTGAGTGATATCGTTGCCGGCACCCAGCGTCTTGCCCCAGGTGAAGCTGGTGAGCGAATAGAACTGCTTGTAGAGATCCGGAAAGTCTTGGATCGTCGCCTTGGCGAGATGCGCGAGATCGCGCGCGGTGACATAGGTCACGCCATTGTCCGGCCAGCCGTTCGACGTGCCGAAATGACTGTTGCTGAGGCCGAGGCGCTTGCCAGCCTCGTTCATCCGCTGGACGAAGGCTTCCTCAGTCCCCGAGATCCCTTCGGCCAGCACGACACAGGCGTCATTGCCGGAGAGGGTGACGATGCCCTTCAGAAGGTCGGCCACGGTCGGCTTCTCGCCCACCGCCAGGAACATCGTCGATCCCTGCGAATGCCATTTCTGCCAGGTTTCGGGGCGCACCTCGATTGGCTGGTCGAGTTTGATCTCGCCCTTCTTGATCAGGTCGAACGCGACATAGACCGTCATCATCTTTGCCATCGACGCAGGCGGCATCCGCCGATCGGCATCCTTGGCATAGAGCACCGCGCCCGAGGACAGATCCTCCATGTACGCGATCGGCGCCGGGGTCTCGAAGGGCGGGCCTGCGGCATTCGTCGGCAGCGCGGCGGCGATCGCGAGGAACGATGCGGCAAGCAGTTTCTTCATGGGGATGGTCCAGCCCTTTACTCAGTTGGGAAGGACGCGCGCATCTCCATAGCCCGCGCCCGCGGCGCGCTGCCGTGCCGCCTGAGCCTGCGCCGGTGTGGCGAAGGGCCCGAGCTGGACACGATAGAGCCCGCCCCCCGGCTTTACGAACCCGCCTAGGCTTTGGGCAAGCGCTTGTGCGCGTGCGGCGTTCGAAAGTGCGGCAACCTGCACCACGAAACGGCCGCGAGCCGCTATGGCGGGACGCGGAGCGGCGACGGCGGGGCGACGAGCGACGGGCGCAGGGCGCGGCGGCGCCGCTGCCGGACTGGGGCTGGCAGCCACCGGGCTCGGCGCGGCGGACGCGCCGGCGGGCGGCAAACGCTTGCGCAGCGCGGTCAGGAGCACCGGCGGCGCATCGGGCCGGTCGCTAGCGGGGCGCCCGGCCTGAAGTGCGGCGCGATCGCCCGCCGTCGGGTTCACCGTGCGCAGCCGAACTGGCAGCAGATCGCCCTTGGCGCCGAGCAGCCTGGCTGCGCCGGCGGAGAGGTCGATCGGATGGTCGCTGCCCGGCTCCATGCGGCCGGTGACCAGCACGAGGATGGTCTTGCCGGTCTCGAGCGAGGTGACTTCGACATAGGAATTGGCGGGAAGCGAGCGGTGCACCGCGACCGCCGCCTGGTCCATATCGCCGCCGCCGCTCACCGGGCGGATGCCGGCATAGCCGATTTCGTCATAGCGGGGCGCTTCGCCAAGCGTGGGCTGCGAAGATCCGCGAGGGCCATTGGCGCCGGCGCTCGGATCGGCATCGGCGCTCCCGGTCGGCGGCACCTGCTGAGTCGCGGCGGGCACAGGCGGCGCCGTCCGCGGCCGGCGCGACGGCAGTCCGTTGCCTGGGGCGGCGTAGCTCGTGCCCGGCGCCGAAGCCGCTGCGGGCGCCGGATCGGACCAGCGCGGCTGGGGATCGGGATCCGCCGAAGAGCTGGCCTGGGGCTGCGCCGGCGGGCGGCGCGGCGACACCGGCCGCGATCGCAGCGTGCCGTCCGCGGCGCGCCACGTCTCGGTCGCTTGCGAATCAGGCTGCGCGCCCTGTTGACCCTGGGGCGCGGGGCTTGCCGCCGCGCTGATGCTCTGCCCGCTGCCGCAAAGGGTCAGCAGGGCGAGCGCCGAAATCCTAGTGTTCCACCTCATCGGCAAGGAGACCTACCGATAATGCGTAAAAATTCGAGCAATTATAATCGAGGATCACGCGATAATTGCCGGTGAGCAGATAGGCGGTCTTGCCTGGGCCGTCCGGCTCGAGCAGCGTCGCCTGCACATTGTCCGCCGGCCAGGCTCGGCCGGTCGGCACCAGGCCGAGCGCGCGCCATTCGGCCATCGTCTTCCACCGGCTATGCCGTTCGAACACGCGCGGGCAGCGCGGCGACACCGTGCGGCCCTTCAACGCGGCGCGATCCAGATTGGCGGGGACGCTGACCGCGATCCCCCAGGGCTGGCCCGGCCGCCAGCCGGCATTGACGAAATAATTGGCGATCGAGGCGAGCGTGTCGGGCTCGCTCGTCCAAATATCGGCCATGCCATCGCCATCGCCGTCGCGCGCCAGGCGCAGATAGACCGAAGGCAGGAACTGGGGGCCGCCAAAGGCGCCGGCCCAGCTCCCCACCAGCTTCTCGCGTGGCACGCCACGATCGATCATCTTGAGCGTATCGACGAACTCGCTCGCGAACAGATCGCGTCGCCGGCCTTCATAGGCGAGGCTCGCAAGCGCGCGCGGCAAATCGAATCCGCCCATCACTCGGCCGTAATTGGTCTCATGCCCCCAGATCGCGACCATGATCGATTCGGGCACGCCGGTCTCCGCCTCGATCTTCTGCAGCCGCCAGCGCTGGCGCTGATAGGCAGCCCTGCCCTGCCCGATCCGCGCCGCATCGACATGCTTGATCCGATAGGGCTCGAAATTGGAGATCGGCGCGTTCGGCGCAGTCTCGGGCTGCTGCCGGTCGAGCGCGACGACGCGGGCGTTGAAGGTCAGCGTCGGGATCACCGAATCGATCGTGCGCTGCGAAACGCCCTCGCGCGCGGCGCGCTGCGCCAGCTGGCCGAGATAGGCCTGGAAGCCGCTATCGTCCTGCGCGATCGCGGTACTGCCGGTGGGACTGGCCAGGACCATCGCCGTTCCCAGCACCAAAAGCTTACGCAACATCAACTCGATCCCCGCATGGGCGTTTTGTGCCACAGCTGGGCGGCGGGCTGAACCCCCTCAGTCCGCGCTTCGCCAACAAATTCTGGCGGATCGCCGCCAATCGGGCTAGCGGACGCGCAGCGGAGAGGTGGCCGAGTGGTTTAAGGCAGCGGTCTTGAAAACCGCCGTGGGTGCAAGCCCACCGTGGGTTCGAATCCCACCCTCTCCGCCAGCCCGACGCCCGTCGCGCTGCCGTGCCGGGGCAGCGATTCACCCGGAAGGGATTGAGCGGCGCGCCCATCGCCTTACGGTCGAATTCAGCCGCCCGCATGGGCGGACGCGGAGTCAGATCGGAAAGCTCATGGCTAAGAAGCTCGCGGAGCTGTTATGCCCCTGCGCCAGCGCTTGCAACTCTACATGCGTCGAATAAGGCTCTTGATCCAACTCATGCTGAACTCGATCGCCCACTCGATTTGCGGGCGACTCAGAGAAGGCATTTCAGCGCTCCCCGCGCCGTGCCCCAAGGGGTTACGCACGTGGGTGAAGAAATCTTTTAGGCTGCTGGCCTCCCATTGATTGATGTACGCATTCGCCTTCGATGCGAGATTGTCGATGTAGTTGTGCGCCCCCTTTTCTTTTCCGTGGGTCCAGCCACGTCGATCAGAAATAATCTTGATCGTGCTTTCGAGCGCTCGTGCAGCATAGAACGCTGGATCGCGACCATCTGAGTCCCTCAAATCGAGGGCCTCCTTCATGTCCACATCTACGTTGATCCAATCCGGGCCACTCACAAGCGACCAGAATGGCGTCTCAACTAGCTGCTGAATCAGCGTGTCCGTCGAAGCTTGGATGAAGCCATTGTGATAGTGGAGATCGTAACTCGCCTGCCTAAACCGCGCATTGAGTTCATCAACCTGTGACCTGAAATGAGCAGTTCGCTCCGCCCGCATTTGCTTGATGCGAGCCCCGCCATCGTCCGGGGTTGGGATCGAAAAATGGTGGCCGCTCGCGAGCGACCGTGGTGGCGTCCGAATAGGTGTTGAAATCGGCTGCGCGTTCATCGCGTTGATTTCACCCTCTCGCTCACGGAAGCCGAGTTCCACTAGGCTTAATCGTTCCTTGATGTGGGTGTCAGGCGAGCCCGCAACGGGCTGGTTCATCCAGTTTTCGCAGACCTTCACCATCGCATATTTGTGCGTCTGCACGTGGTCGTTTCCGTTCCACTTAGTTGTGTAGGAGTACCACTGACGGGAAAGCTCTTGCACCCCCAACTCCCGCGATAACCGAGAGTGCAGGTTCGTCCAGAACGCAACGCCCCTACTGTCCTCCTTGCCACTCTGATAATAGGGGTAAATGTCCTCCCCGAGGATGCGGAAAGCCTGCACTAGCAGGCGGCTATCCCGTTGCTCGAAGCCGTCGCGGAGGGGGACCGATTCATAGCGGCGAGCAAAAATGTCGATGAGCATGCGACAACAAGAACAGACACGGAACCGCTAAGCAAGCCCCTCTAGTGCTGCCGGGGAATATCCGGGAACCCCGATCCGGGGCCTACGAGAAACGATGTACGCTCAACTGCTTACACGCTAAGCAAGCGTACACCCTCTCCGCCAGCCCGGCATCCTGGATCAGGCCATCGCGTCCGCGCGGCAATTCACCCGGACGGGGGATTGAGCCAAGCAGGACGCGCGCCTTAGGAGTTGTTTGCCTCTCGGCAACGACAAGGGATATCCAATGGCGAAGAAGGTCGCGGAGCTGTTCACCGAAGTGCTGGCCGCCGCGGGTGTGCAGCGGATCTACGGCGTCGTCGGAGACAGCCTCAACGGAATCACCGATTCGCTCCGTCGCCGCGGGGATATCGACTGGATCCATACCCGGCACGAGGAAGCGGCGGCGTTCGCGGCCGGGGCCGAAGCGGCGCTCACCGGGGAGCTCGCGGTGTGCGCGGGTTCGTGCGGGCCGGGCAACCTCCATCTGATCAACGGCCTCTACGATTGCCACCGCACGCGCGTGCCCGTGCTCGCGATCGCAGCGCATATCCCCTCGGCCGAGATCGGCCGCGGCTATTTCCAGGAGACCAAGCCAGAGGCGCTGTTCGCCGGATGCAGCCATTATTGCGAGCTGGTGTCGCACCCCTCGCAGCTCCCCGCCGTGCTCGAAACCGCGATCCGCGCGGCGATCGGCCAGCGCGGCGTGGCGGTGGTGATCGTGCCGGGCGACATCGCGCTGCAGTCGATCGACGCCACCTTCTCCGCACCGCCCGCACTCCGGCTGTCGCCGCCCGTCGTAACGCCTGCCGAAAGCGATCTGGCGGCGCTCGCCACCCTGCTCGACCAGGGAGAGCGCGTCACGCTTTTGTGCGGGCGTGGCTGCGCTGGCGCGCATGACGAGGTCGTCGCGCTCGCCGAGCAGCTCAAGGCGCCGATCGTCCATGCGCTGGGCGGGAAGGAGCATGTCGAATGGGACAATCCCTATGACGTGGGGATGACCGGCCTGATCGGCTTCGCCTCAGGCTATCGGGCGATGCGCGCGTGCGACACGCTGCTGATGCTCGGCACCGATTTCCCCTATCGCCAATTCTATCCGGATCATGCCCGCGTCGCGCAGGTCGATCTGCGGCCCGAGAATATCGGACGGCGCGTGCGGCTCGATCTGGGGGTGACCGGCGACGTCAAGGCCACGATCGCGGCGCTTCTCCCGCGTCTGGCGGAAAGGCAGGACCGCAAGCATCTCGACGCCGCACTTGCCGACTATGCCAAGGCACGCGAGGGCCTGGACGAGCTTGCCGAGGGCAGCCCGGGCCATCCGCCGATACATCCGCAATATCTGACCGCGCAGATCAGCGCGGCCGCGGCCGACGACGCCGTCTTCACCTTCGACGTCGGCACCGTCACCGTCTGGGCGGCGCGCTATCTGAAGATGAACGGGCGGCGGCGGATGATCGGCTCGCTGGTCCATGGCTCGATGGCCGGCGCGATGCCGCAGGCGATCGGCGCGCAGGCGAGCTTCCCCGGCCGCCAGGTCATCAGCCTATCCGGCGATGGCGGGTTCGCGATGCTGATGGGCGACCTGTTGACGCTCCGCCAGCAGGGCCTGCCGGTGAAGATCGTCGTCTACAACAACGGCTCGCTCGGCTTCGTCGCGCTGGAGATGAAGGGGAACGGGTTCCTCGAGTTCGGCACCGATCTCGACAATCCCGATTTCGCGGCCATGGCGCGGGCGGTGGGCATCCACGGCGTCCGCGTCGAGGATCCCGGCGCACTTCCTGCCGCCATCGCCGAGCTGCTGGCGCACCCCGGGCCGGCACTGCTCGACGTCGTCGTCAACAAGCAGGAACTCTCGATGCCACCACACATCGAGGCCGAACAGGTCAAGGGATTCGGGCTTTGGGCGGCGCGTGCCGTGCTCAACGGCCGAGGCGATGAGCTGGTCGATCTCGTCGAGCACGGCAATCTGCTGAAGTCGATCATTTCCTGACGCCCCTGGCGACGCGCGCGACCAAGGCCTTCAAGGCACCAGGCTTATCAGTCCTGCGGAACGGCTTTCCACACCGCTGCGGCGACACCGCCGCCGCCGACGCTGAATGCAGGGCTCTCTTCCTTGCCGTCTAGCCGCAGCACCAGCATCGTGCTGAGAGCCGATTTGCGGTGACGGACCTGGCGGCGATCGGCGAGCGTATCGCTCACGGCATAGCTTGCCCCCCGCGTGCTGGTGACCTGCGCGGCACCGTCGGTCAGCCGCCAGCCTGCCTGGGCGGCAGGCTCGGCATAGGCAAAGCGCACCGGCGCGGATTCGCGCGGCACCGCGATCTCCGCCGGCGGCTTGGCCGACGACACGCCGTTATAGCGAAGCGGCAGATAGGATGGCCGCAATGGAGTCTGGCGGCCCGTCGCGAGCGACGCAGAGCGTGTATCGGGCGTCAGCAGCGCCTTGACCGTCGGCAAGGCCGGCCGATCCCGCTCGCCGGCCAATACAGGTAGTGGCGCGCCCGTGAGCGCGCAGAGCATCAATACCTTAAGCATCACCGATTCCCCAGCCAGTGAAGGGGGGAGGATGATATATTACCGGGGGGAAGGCAATTGCTGTATTTTCCCTTCATCGCGGCGCAAGGTCATTGCGCCGTGAGGGCCTCGAACGCAGCTTCCGGCAAGGGCGATTTGAACTCGAGCCCCGCTTCGAAATCGCGGGCCCAGACGACGCGCGCGACGACATGGCCGACGCCGGGCAGCGACAGCCAAAGCAGCGAATCCGCACGTAGCTCGGAATAGGTATGGATGCGCGCGCCGTGCAGCGACAGGTCGGTGACCTTGCAAAGCGCGCGATCGAGGCCGCCGCGGCCAATCTTGGCATCCAGCGAGACCGGCGCGCGCACCGAACGACGCCGCCCCTCGCTGAGGGCCGGTTCGAATTCCGCCGTGAAGGATCGTGCGACGCTTGCCATGACGGCAAGCTAGGCGTGGCTGGCTAACGGCGCGTTAACGAGGCAAACGCGCCGAGCCGAACCGACTTACTTCTTGCCGAGGCTGAGGCCACCGAAACGCTTGTTGAAGCGCGCCACCTGGCCGCCCTGATCGAGCAGGCGCTGATTGCCGCCGGTCCAGGCCGGGTGCGCCAGCGGATCGATGTCGAGCGTCATCAGATCGCCTTCCTTGCCCCAGGTCGAGCGCGTCTCGAACACGGTGCCGTCGGTCATCTGCACCTTGATCATGTGATAGTCGGGGTGCGTGTCATTCTTCACGATGCAATTCCTCAGGAATAGGCCGCCGGTTACCGACCGGCAGCGGACGCGGGCGCCTAGCAGAGCAGCCACGCTGGCGCAACCTCAGCGTTCCCGCCGCCACCATCGCCGCGCAGCGACGATCGCCCAGATTGCCTCGACCAGGCCGAACGGCCAGGCTCCCTGAAGAAAGCCATAGGCCGAGCCGAGCAGGCACGCGCCGGCAAAGCCCAACACGAACCAGTGCGAGCGCGCCTCCAGCGCATAGGTGACCAGCATGGCGGTGACGGCGAACAGCCCGAAGAGCGTTAATCCGTCCACCGGGCCTTCCCGTTCAGGCCGCCGGTGGGTCCGCGATCATCGCGGTGAACTCGCATTCGGTCGCGACGTCATCGCCGAGATAGGCCTTGCCCGCGAACTTGCAGACGCGCGATCGCTTCTGAACGAACTCGACTTCCAGGCGAAGCAGCACGCCAGGCTCTACCGGCTTGCGGAATTTCACGCCGTCAATCGACATGAAATAGACCAGCTTGCCCGAGCCCGCGAGCCCCAGGCTCTCGACCGCGAGCACGCCCGCCGCCTGGGCGAGCGCCTCGACCTGGAGGACGCCGGGCATGATCGGCCTTCCCGGGAAATGTCCCTGGAAGAACTGCTCGTTCATGCTGACCGCCTTGATCGCGACGATGCGCTGGTCTGGGACCAGGCTCTCCACGCGATCGACGAGCAACAGCGGATAGCGATGCGGCAGCGCCGCCATCACCCGCTGGATGTCCAGCGGGCCCCGATCTTCGAGGGTGGCGGCGCCGGCCGGCGCTTCGTCGCTCACCGCGGCTCGGGCTTGTTGCCCGCCGGAGCCGGCTTGGCGCCCGCTGCCGCAGGAGCCGGAGCGGCACCCTGCTGCTGGCGCTGTGCGGCGGCCTGATAGGCGCGGACCTGCGCGAGCTGGGCGAGCTGCTGCTGGATCGCCAGCGTCTCGCGTGCGGGCTGCCAATCGGCGGGTGCCTGGATGCCGACGGTCGGCAGCGTCTTGTCGAGCTCGGCGGTGATCGCATCGCTGATGTCCGCCGAATCGGGCGCGTACATGAACGCCTCGGGCGAGAGCACCACGGCCACCTTGCGCGCGGTGATCACGCGCATCTGCGCCGCATCATACTGGCGCAGGATCGATTCGATTGCGAACAGCTCGGCGCGGGCGGCCGGATTGGTCAGCTTCGCGACGTCGGTCTCGGCGCGGGTCTGGATGTCCTTGAGGCGATCGAGCACCGGGTTCTTGGCGGCCTGGGCGGCGCGCAGCTCGTCGTCCGAGACCTGCTTGTCCTTGTTGGTGTCGAGCTGGGCCAGCAGCGGCTCGGCTTCCTTCTGGGCGGCCTGGCGGCGCGCCTGGATCTGATCGAAGGCCGACTTGTAGGTCGTCGAGATCTGCTGCTGGGCAGCGGCAAAGGCCTTGGTGTTGTTGATCACCTTGACCGGGCTGGCCGTGGCGATGCCCTGGACCTGTGCCGAAGCCGGCGCCGCAAAGGCGATCGCCGCCGGGGCGGCGAGCAGCGCGGCGAGGATGCGCTTGTCGATAGTCATCAGAATTGAGTCCCTACATTGAAGGTTACAAGCTTGGTGTCGTCGCCCTTCTCGTGGAGAAGGACCTTGGCGATATCGATCCGCAGCGGGCCGAACGGCGAATTCCAGTTCACGCCGAAGCCGACCGAGATGCGCGGCCGAGCGGAATCGCCGACATAGCGTTCGACGAACGGCGCCGTCGGCTGGTTGAGGATGGCGTTGACCGAGGTGCCGACGCACGGATCGGTCGCGCTCGCGGAATAGCCGACGGTGCAAGTGGTGATCGCGCCGCTATGCGTCGGATCGCTCGCGCTGACGGTATAGAGCTGGCGCCCGGCCGAATCCTTGATGAAATTGTCCTTGGGCAGCAGCGTCGGCGAACCGTCCGAATTGTAGAGCAGCTTGCCGGTCGCGGGATCGGTCGCCTGCTGGAACGCGATCGTCTTGCCCGGCGCCGTGATGTCGAACAGGCTGCCCGCCATCACGAAGATCGACGGGCGCAGCCCCATTTCGGCAGCGCCGGCGCCCAGCGGGATCTCGAGCTCGGCCTTGGTCAGGTAATAGGCCTTGCCGCCGATCGCATCGTCGATGATCTGGTCCTTGTCGGTGATCAGCTTCTGCGTGCTGCCCCCCGCCGCGAGCGGATCGCCGGTGAGCCCGATGCGCTGCACCCGCGGGCCGACGCCACGAATGTCGAAGCCGCGGAACTGCGGTTCGCCGAGATAGAAGCGATCGGTGATGCGCACCGGGTCGCTGCCGGCCCCCTTGCTCTTCTCGAGGCTGTGGATGTAGCCGCCCTCGGCCGAAACCGAGAAGATGAAGCCCCCGCCGACGTTCCAATATTTGTCGCCGTCGATGCGCGCACGGGCATAGCGCACGTCGCCGCCCAGGCCGGCGAAGTCGGCGCCGACGGTGAGGCGCTGGCCGCGGGTCGGGCGCAGGCGCGAATTGAGGCTGTCATAGGTCAGCGTCAGGCCGACGAGCGAGGTCAGGCGGTTGCCCACGGCCTCGCAATAATAGCGCCCGGCCTTGACCGGATCGCATTCGAGCGTCCCGTTGCCGTCCAGGTCCGAATAGAAGCTCGACTTGTCGAGCGTCACATTGTCCTTGGCGAGATAATATTTGCCCGACAGCGTCCAATATTCGGTGAGCGGCACGGCGGCGACCAGCTGGAAGCCGGTCGAGACCTGGCTGTAGGTCGTCGAGCGGTCCGAGCCGATATAGTTGAACGCGTTGTAGTCGCGCCGGAAGATCGTGCCGCCCAGCGCGATGTTCTGGTCGAACAGATAGGGCTCGGTGAAGCCCAGCTCGACCGACTTCGAGTAGCTCGAATAATCGACCGAGGCCGACACCGTCTGCCCCATGCCGCGGAAATTGCGCTGGCGGATCGCCGCCTGCAGGATGAACCGCTCGAGACTGGAGAAGCCAGCGGACAGCGTCAGCTCGCCATTCGCCTTTTCCTCGACATTCGCCGCGAGCACGATCCGGTCGGGCGCGGAGCCTTCCTTGCGCTCGATCTCGAACTTGTCCTGGAAATAACCCAGCGAGTTGATGCGGTCCTGCGAGCGCTTGACCAGGAACGTGTTGAACGCATCGCCTTCCGCCAGGCGGAACTCGCGGCGGATCACCTTGTCCTGGGTCTGGCGGTTGCCGGTGATGTCGATCCGCTCGATATAGGTGCGGTTGGCCTCGCCGATGTGGAAGTTCATCGCCATGGTCAGCGTGTCCTTGTCACGCTGGAACTCGGGGCGCACGTCGGCAAAGGCGTATCCGGCGATGCCCGCCGTCTCGCTCAACTGCTCCACCGTGTCTTCCACGGCCTTGGCATTGTACCAGTCGCCCTGCTTGATCTGCAGCGCGGCGGCGAGCTTCTTGTCGTCGAAGTCGCGGATCGCGCTGTCGACGGTCACCGGGCCGAACTTATAGCGCGGGCCTTCCTCCACCACATAGGTGATGATGAAGTCCTTCTTGTCCGGCGTCAGCTCGGCGACGGCGGAGATCACGCGGAAATCGGCATAGCCCTGGGTCAGGTAGAACTGACGCAGCTTCTGCTGGTCATAGGCCAGGCGATCCTGGTCGTACGAGGTGTTCGAGCTGAGCAGGTGCGTGAAGCTGGCGGTCTTGGTCGCCATCTCGCCGCGCAGCTTCGAATCGGAGAACACCTCGTTGCCGATGATGTTGATCTGGCGGACCTTGGACTTGGCGCCCTCGTGGATTTCGAAGACCACGTCGACGCGGTTCTGGTCGAGGCTGACCATCTTCGGCTCGACGCTGGCGGCGAAGCGGCCCTGGCGACGGTAAAGCTCGATGATGCGCGCGACGTCGGCGCGCACCGCGGTGCGGGTGAAGATCTGGCGGGGCGCCAGCTTCACTTCCTTCTTGATCTTGTCTTCCTTGAGCCGCTTGTTGCCCTCGTAGATCACCCGGTTGATCACCGGATTCTCGCGGATACGGATGATCAGGTCGCCGGTCTCGACGCCTTCGATCTGGACGTCGGCGAGCAGGTCCGAATCGAGCAGGTCCTTGATCGCCTGGTCGACCGTCTCGTTGGTATAGGTGTCGCCGGTGCGCAGCCGCGTGTAGCTCAGCACCGTCTCGGGCTCGAGCCGCTGCGCGCCTTCGACGCGAAGCGACTTGATCGTGCGCACCTGCTGCACGGGCGGCGGCGCGGCGACTTGCGCCGCTGCCGGAGCCGGGGTGGCCGGGGCCGCCTGGGTGCGAGACGCCGTCTGCGCGGCGGCGACGCCGGAGAGCATCGTTCCCGCGAGAAGCGCAGCCGTCGCGCGCGCACCGATTTTGTTAACCTTGATCGCAGTCACCATCCCACCCCAGTCGGAATTCCAATATCGGCCGTGGCCCAGCGGCTCGCACCGCCCTGCACGAACCATGTCAGCCGATCAACCCGGCTAGATTTCTCCACACGCCGAACGCGCCGAGATCGTTGAGCGTCACGAACAGCATGAGCGCCAGGATTGCGATCAGGCCGCCGCGATAGGCCCATTCCATCACCTGGGGCTCCACCGGGCGGCGGCGGACGGCCTCGACTGCGTAGAACAGGAGATGGCCGCCATCCAGGACCGGAACTGGCAACAGGTTGATGAACCCCAAATTAATCGAAATGAGCGCGATCAGCCCGACAAGCTCGAGCGGGCCCATGGCGAGGCTCTGGCCGGAAATCTTGGCGATCTTGATCGGGCCGCCCAGCTCGCTCACCGGAATCCGCCCCAGGATGATCCGTTGCAGCCCGTCCAGCGTGTCACGCACGATTCCCGCCGTCTGCTCGATGCCGACGATCGGCGCGCGCCACAACGGGACTGGCGTCACCACCGGATCGCCCGGCCCGATGCCGAGCATGCCGCGCCGAGTCATGTTGCCGAACCGGTCCTTGAATTCGCTCGCGCCGATCACCGCGTGGGTGCGCGCAGGCTGGCCGGCGCGGACATAGTCGATCGTCACGGCCTCCCCCGGGCGCATGAAGGTGTAGATCGCCATGTCCCGGAATTCGTCGATCGATCGGCCGCCCAGCGCCGTGATCCGGTCGCCGGCCTGAAGGCCGGCCCGCGCGGCGGGGCCGCCGGGCAGCACGGTGCCGGCAACCGAGGGCGTGACATTCTGCCCAAATGCGAAGGCGAAGGCGCCGAGAATAACGATCGCAACGATGAAATTGGCGATGGGACCTGCCGCGACGATGATCGCGCGCTGCCACAAAGGCTTTGCCTGGAAGGTCTGGGCGCGCTCCTTGGCGGGCAGCGCCAGCCATTCGGGCGAGGGCTGGCTCGCCGGGTTCATGTCGCCGGCGAAGCGCACATAGCCGCCGAGCGGCAGCCAGCCGAACTTCCAGCGCGTGCCGCGCCTGTCGGTGAAGCCGGCGATCTCGCGGCCGAAGCCGATCGAGAATTCGTCCGCTTTCACTCCGAACCAGCGTCCGGCGAGATAATGACCGAACTCATGCAGGAAGACGAGCGGCCCGAGCACCAGCGCGAAGGCAAGGATGGTGATCAGGAATCCTGGATTTTCGATCAAAGAACGCAGTCCTTCACACGCTCGCCCGCATACGCCCTCGCCTCGGCATCGATCGCCCAAAGGGCTTCGAGGCTTTCCGGGGCAGCCGGATCGTAGCGGGCAAGCGTATCGGCAGAGATTGCGGCAATTTCAAGAAACCCGATCCGCCCGGCCAGGAAAGCCGCTACCGCAACTTCATTTGCCGCATTGAGGATGGCGGGACGCGCCCCGCCCGCCTCCAGCGCGTCGCGGGCGAGCGTCAGCGCCGGGAAGCGCTCGGCATCCGGCGCTTCGAAGTCGAGCCGAGCAAGTGCCACGAAATCCAGCGGCGGCATCGGCGTCGCCATCCGGTCTGGCCAGGCCAGCGTATGCGCGATCGGCACGCGCATGTCGGAAGGGCCCATCTGCGCGAGCACCGATCCGTCGACATATTCGACCATCGAATGGATCACCGACTGGCGATGGACGATCACCTCCAGCGTTTCGTGCGGCACCGGGAAAAGCCGCGCCGCCTCGATCAGCTCGAGGCCCTTGTTCATCATCGTCGCCGAATCGACCGAGATCTTGGCACCCATCGACCAATTGGGATGCGCGCAGGCCTGGGTGGGCGTCACCGCGCGCATCGCCTCCAGGGTCCAGTCGCGGAACGGTCCGCCGCTCGCCGTGAGCACGATCCGGCGTACCCGCTCGGGCCGCTCGAAATCGAAGCACTGGAAGATCGCATTGTGCTCCGAATCGGCGGGGAGCAGCGTCGCGCCATGCCGCGCGGCCGCGGCGGTCACCAGATCGCCGGCGGAGACCAAAGGTTCCTTGTTGGCGAGGACGACCGTTCCGCCCTGCTCGATCGCCGCCAGCGCCGATCCGAGCCCGGCGAGTCCGACGATCGCCGCCATGGTCCAGTCGGCACCCATGCGGGCCGCCTCGCATACCGCCTCGGCGCCCCCGGCTGCGGTGATATCCGTGCCGGAAAGGCGTTCGCGCAGCGCCGGCAGGCAGGTCTCGTCGGCAACCACGGCGTGGCGCGCGCCGGTGCGAATCGCGGCGGCGGCGAGCTTCTCGACATCGCAATTCGCTGTGAGCGCGACGACTTCGAACCGTTCGGGCTCGCGCTCGATCAGGTCGAGCGTCGAGCTTCCCACCGATCCGGTGGCGCCGAGAATGGTGACGCGTTTCATCACGCGAAGGCCAGCACCAGCAAGGCCGCGACCGGCGCGACCGCGACCAGCCCGTCGAGCCGATCGAGCACGCCGCCATGGCCCGGCAGCAGATTGCCCGAATCCTTGACGCCGGCGCAGCGCTTCATGTGGCTCTCGAACAGGTCGCCGAGCTGGGCGAGCATGGCGAGCCCCGGCGTGGCCAGCGCAAGCGGCAGCGGTAGGCCGAACCAGGCGACCAGTGCGAAGGCGAACAGCGTCGCCCCTGCGACACCGCCCAGGAAGCCTGCCCAAGTCTTGTTGGGGCTGATCGCGGGGGCGAGCTTGGGCCCGCCGATCGCACGGCCGGCGAAATAGGCGGCGCTGTCGCATGCCCAGACCAGTGCCATCGCCCACAAGGTCAACAGCAGGCCATGAGTCGGATGTTCGCGGATAAACACGAGGGCCAGCACCGGCAGCCCGACATAAAGCGCGCCCGCAGCGAGCTTCATGCCGCCGGTGACCAACGCCAGGAACAGGAACGCGCCGGCGATGAAGCCGAGCACCAGGAAGCCGGGTCCCGCGGCCAGCCCCGGTGCGAGCAGTGCCAACGGCACGCAGATCGCATATTGCGCGAGCCGCCGGCCGCGATCGTTGGTGCCGGCGAGCATCGCCCATTCGCCCATCATCAGCACGCCGACGAAGCTCACCACCAGCCAGAAGCCGAGCCCGCCGGCATAGAGCGCGACAAAGGCGAGCAAGATCAGCGCAAGCGCGACGACGATGCGCGTGCCGAGTTCGGAAGAAGACTTGCTCACAGGCCGCCGAACCGCCGCTGGCGCTTGCCGAAGTGATCGAGCGCGTCGGCCAGCGCCTGCTCGTCGAAATCGGGCCAGAGCGTATCTACGAACAGCAATTCGGCATAGGCGGCCTGCCAGAGCAGGAAGTTCGACAGCCGTTGTTCGCCCGAGGTCCGGATCATCAGGTCGAGCGGCGGCAGGTCGCCGGTGTCGAGTGCCGCCTCGAACGCCTTTTCGTTGATCGACGCGGGATCGATCTCTCCTGCCCGCGCCTTCGCCGCCAGCGTCCGCGCTGCCTCGGCGAACTCGGCCTGAGCACCGTAATTGAGCGCGATCACCAGGGTTGGCCCGGGATTGTCGGCCGTCCGCGCGATCGCGCCGTCGATCATCGCGACCAGATCGGGGGAAAGGCTCCGCCACGCCCCGATCACCCGCAGTTTCACGCCTTCGGAAACCAGCTCGTCGAGCTCGCTCGCCAGGAAGTGGCGCAGTAGCCCCATCAGGTCGCGCACTTCCTGCTCGGGGCGCCGCCAGTTCTCCGAGGAGAAGGCATAGAGCGTCAGCACTTCGATGCCGAGCTTGCGCGCCGCCCGGCTGATCCGCCGCACCGCTTCGACGCCCTGCTTGTGGCCGGCGATGCGCGGCAGCAGCCGCTTCTTCGCCCAGCGGCCATTGCCGTCCATGATGATGGCAACATGGCGCGGCGGCGGGGCGCCTTCGGATGCGCGCATGGGTTTAGCGGTAGCCATGGCCCGAACCCAATAACGTCGCCCCGGCGAAAGCCGGGGCCTCCCGCAGCAGCGCGAACCGCCTGCTTATCGAGATCCCGGCTTTCGCCGGGATGACGTAAAGGGCGGTAACCGCGATCACTTCCCGAGAATTTCCTTTTCCTTGGCACCCGCCACGGCGTCGATATCGGCGATCGTCGCGTCGGTGAGCTTCTGGACCTCGGTCTCGTGCCGCTTGCGGTCGTCCTCGCCGAACACACCCTTCTTCTCGTCGGCCTTGAGATTGTCCATGCCGTCGCGGCGGACGTTGCGCACCGCGATGCGCGCCTTTTCGGCATATTGGCCGGCGAGCTTGGCGAGTTCCTTGCGGCGCTCCTCGGTCAGGTCCGGGATCGGCAGGCGCAGCGTCTGGCCATCGACGATCGGATTGAGGCCAAGGCCAGCCGAGCGGATCGCCTTGTCGGTCGGCCCGACATTCGCCTTGTCCCACACCTGCACCGAGAGCAGCCGCGGTTCGGGGGCCGAGACGGTCGCCACCTGGTTGAGCGGCATGTGCGCGCCATAGACCTCGACGGTGATCGGGTCGAGCAGCGTGGTCGAGGCGCGGCCGGTACGGAGCCCGCCCAGGTCGTGCTTCAGCGCCTCCACCGCGCCGTGCATCCGGCGCTCGAGGTCGGCCTTGTCGTAAGCGGCCATCGTGTCGTTCCTCTTATGCGTATTGGGGTTCGTTCTGGACGATCGTCGAGACGCCCTCCCCGCCCAGCACGCGGGTGAGGTTGCCGGCATCGCGGATGTTGAACACGACGATCGGGATGTTGTTGTCACGGCACAGCGCCACGGCCGAGGCGTCCATGACCTTCAGATTGTCTGCAAGCACGCGGTCGTACGTCAATGTATCGTAACGCTTTGCCGTAGAAACCTTTTTCGGATCGGCATCATAAACGCCATCGACGCTGGTTCCCTTGAACAGCGCGTCGCACTGCATTTCGGCCGCGCGCAGGGCCGCCGTGGTGTCGGTGGTGAAGAACGGCAGCCCGGTGCCGGCGGCGAAGAGCACCACCCGCCCCTTCTCCATGTGCCGCTCGGCGCGGCGGCGGATATAGGGCTCGCATACGCTCGCCATCGGAATCGCGGACTGAACGCGCGTCTCGACGCCGTTCTTCTCCAGCGCATTCTGCATCGCCAGCGCATTCATCACGGTGGCAAGCATGCCCATATAGTCCGCCGACGCGCGATCGAACCCCTGGGCGGCCCCGGCAATGCCGCGAAAGATGTTGCCGCCGCCGACCACCATGCAGATTTCGAGCCCGCTGTCCTTGGCCTGCTTCACTTCGCGCGCGACGCGATCGCAGGTGTCCGGATCGATGCCGAACTGCCCCTGCCCCATCAGGACTTCGCCCGACAGCTTGAGAAGGATGCGTTTGAAGCGCGGAGCAGTCATGGATGCCTTTTGGTTACGCGAGATACGGGAAGCGCGCGGACCCTAGAGGAGCCGGTGCGCAGGAACAAGCGGGGAAGATGCGCCGTCGGGTCGCACTGCGCCGAGACGAAAGCGGGCGCCGCCACCCGGGGGTGACGGCGCCCGCTCCAAAGGTCCGGGAAGACCTTAGTTCTTGAGGCCGGCGGTCGCGGCGACTTCGGCGGCGAAGTCGCTCTCTTCCTTCTCGATGCCTTCGCCGAGCTGGAAGCGGACATAGTCCTTCAGCACGATCGCGGTGCCGGCATCCTTGCCCGCCTTCGCGATCACGTCCTGCACCGGCGTCTTGCCATCGATGACGAAGGCCTGGGTGAGGAGCGCGTTCTCACGCTTGAACTTCTCGATCGGGCCGTTGAGGATCTTCTCGGCAACCTCGGCCGACTTGCCGACGATCTTCTCCGCATTCTTCTCGCGCAGAATCGCTGCCTCGCGCTCGACGACTTCCGGATCGAGGCCCTCGATCGACAGCGCCAGCGGGAAGGCCGCGGCGACGTGCATGGCGATCTGCTTGCCCAGCGGCTCGAGCACATCGACGCCCGCATCGCTCTCGAGCGCGACGAGCACGCCGATCTTGCCGAGGCCAGGGGCCTGCGCATTGTGGACGTAGGGGATCACGGCGCCCTTGGTCACTTCGACCTTCTTGGCGCGACGGAGCACCTGGTTCTCGCCGATCGTCGCGATGTTGTTGACCAGCACTTCGCCGACGCTGCCGCCCTGCGGCATCGCCGCGGCCTTCAGCGCCTCGATATCGTCGCCGGCTTCCAGCGCGATCGCGGTCACGTCACGAACGAAGTTCTGGAAGATCTCGTTCTTGGCGACGAAGTCGGTCTGCGAATTGACTTCGACGGCAACGCCCTTGGTGCCGGCGACGGCGACGCCGACGAGGCCCTCGGCCGCAGTGCGGCTCGACTTCTTGTCGGCGGCAGCAAGGCCCTTGGTACGCAGCCAGTCGACCGCGGCTTCCATGTTGCCCTGGGTCTCGGCAAGCGCCTTCTTGCAGTCCATCATGCCGGCGCCGCTCTTTTCGCGGAGCTCCTTCACGGCAGCAGCAGTGATCTCGGCCATGTGTATTTCCTCTTGGTTACGGCCGGGCGCTTGCCCCGCCGGTACGTCAAAAACCCGTTCGCCCTGAGCTTGTCGAAGGGCCGCTCTTCTCGCTGCCCTCACACGGCGAAAGAAGGACGGTGCTTCGACAAGCTCAGCACAAACGGGAAAAGCGAGCCTCCGAACTGACCGGAGCGCCTAATGCGCACCTATGTCAGTTCGGAGACACGAACCTGCAAGTCAGGCGTCGAGCTGACGCTCGGCCTCCGCAGCCTGGGCCACTTCGCGCGAGGGCTCGACTTCGAGTGCGGGCTCGACGGGCGCTTCTTCCTGGGCGCCCAGATCGACGCCGAAGCTCGCCTGGCGGTCCTGGTTGCCGCGGGTCGCGGCGATCGCCACGGCCTCGCAATAGAGGCGGATCGCGCGGCTGGCGTCGTCATTCGCCGGAACCGGGAAGGCGATGCCGTCGGGCGAGACGTTCGAATCGAGGACCGCGACGACCGGGATGCCCAGCGTGTTGGCTTCCTTGATCGCCAGCTCTTCCTTGTTCGCGTCGATCACGAACATCACGTCGGGCAGGCCGCCCATGTCGCGGATGCCGCCGAGCGAGAGCTCGAGCTTGTCGCGCTCGCGGGTGAGCTGCAACACTTCCTTCTTGGTCAGGCCGTGCGTGTCGCCCGAAAGCTGCTCTTCCAGCGTCTTGAGGCGCTTGATCGAGTTGCTGATCGTCTTCCAGTTGGTGAGCATGCCGCCCAGCCAGCGATGGTTGACGAAATGCTGGTTCGCCCGGCGCGCGGCGTCGGCGATCGGCTCCTGCGCCTGGCGCTTGGTGCCGACGAACAGGACCTTGCCGCCCGAAGCGACGGTGGAGCTGACGAACTCGAGCGCACGCGCGAAGAGCGGCACGGTCTGCGACAGGTCGATGATGTGGACGCCGTTGCGCTCGCCGAAGATGTAGGGCTTCATCTTCGGGTTCCAGCGGTGGGTCTGGTGGCCGAAATGCGCGCCCGATTCGAGCAGCTGCTGCATGGAGACGACGGGTGCCGCCATAGGGATAACTCCTTCCGGTTGAGCCTCTGGGAAGCGAGTGACCAGGGGTCCCTGGCACCGGGTTATGATGCTTCCCATGCGGGTTGAGGCGGCGCGCTTAGTCGAAAGCCCTCCGCGATGCAAGCGATATGGGAACGGCGCTCGAATGGAACAAGGCCGGAACATCGCTTGACACGGGAACGTTAGCGGAACATAAGCGGCTCAGAAGGCGCACATGGAACGTCCGGCTCCACCCAGCGGTTGTGGATCGTGGATTCCCGCCGGTGTGTGGCGCGTATGGGGAGCCAGAAAATGACTGCACTGCTTACCGTTCTGCTGTTCGGCACTGCGTTCGCCGTTTCCATCTGGTCGCTGGTGAACAGCGTCCGTCCTCAGCTCCATCGCTATCGGGCATTGTTTGCGCCGGCCGCCCCTGCCCCGCTCGTGCTCGCGCCGACGCGGGTTACGGTTCGCTGGTCGTCGCCGGCGCCGCGTCGCGCTGAGCCCCGCCGGGTGCGCGAAGCCGCCTGATCTGGCGATAGCTTCTCACGCTGAACGGGATGGAGACGAGATAAAGCGCCGCGACCAGCGCGAGCGTCGGCCATGGCGCGGCCACGAGCGCGGCCACCAGCACGACGAGCACGGCAATCGCCTCGAAGCGAATCCGTTGCTTGAGCCGGACGTGCGGCGCGAAGGTCGCGATGCTCGAAATCATCAGCACCGCGATGAACGCGCTCCACGGTGCGATGACCGCCGGCGAGCGCAGGATCGCCTCGCCGGTGGAGAGCCAGAGATAGAGTGGCAGCAGCGCCAGCACCGCGCCGGCCGGTGCCGGCACGCCGGTCAGGAACCCTGCGGACTTGTGCGGCTGGTCCTCGCGGTCGATCGCCGCGTTGAAGCGGGCAAGCCGCAGCGCGCAGAACAGCGCATGGACTAGCGCCAGCATCCAGCCCAACCGCCCGATCGCCTGAAGGGACCAGAGGTAGAGGATCAGCGCCGGGGCGACTCCGAAGGAGATCGCGTCCGACAGGCTGTCCAGCTCGGCGCCGAACCGGCTCTCGCCGCGCACCAGCCGGGCGATCTTGCCGTCGATGCCGTCGAGCAGCCCGGCGATCAGCACCATCAGCACCGCGAGTTCCCACTTCGCCTCGATGGCGAAGCGGATCGCCGTGAGCCCTGAGCACAATGCCAGGGCTGTCACCGTGTTGGGTGCGATGGCGCGCAAGGGGATGCCGCGATCACCCATGCGCCGCCGCCGCGGGCGCAGCGACGGCGGTCGCATGCGGGGCGGTCGCGCCATGCTTATTGGGAAACGCCGAGCACGTCGGGCATGCGCCTGCGGCCGATCACCGTCTCGCCGGCGACGGTGCGCTGGCCGAGTGCGACCTGGCAGCCGAAATCGTCGGGCAGGAACACATCGACCCGGCTACCGAAGCGGATCAGCCCGACGCGCTGGCCAGAAACCACCATGTCGCCCGGCTTGACGAAGCTCACGATGCGGCGGGCGACGAGGCCGGCGATCTGGGTAAAGCCGATGCGCAGGCCGTGGCGGTCCTCGACGATGATGTGCTGGCGCTCGTTCTCCTCGCTCGCCTTGTCTAAATCGGCATTGAGGAAGCGGCCCGAAATATAGATGACGTGGCGAATCGTGCCGGTGATCGGGGTGCGATTGATGTGCACGTCGAACACGCTCATGAAGATCGACACCCGCACCATCGCCTGATCCCCCAGCGCCTGCGCCCCGCGCAGCTCGGGCGGGAGTTCGACGCGCTGGATCATGGTCACCAAGCCGTCGGCCGGCGCCACGATCAGCCCTTCGCCCTGGGGCGTCACGCGGATCGGATCGCGGAAGAAGGCGGCGACGCCGAAGGTGAGGAACACCAGCGGCCAGGTGATGAAATCCCAGACGAACAGGCTGACCAGCGCGATCGCCGCGGCGATCGCGACATATTTGCGGCCTTCGGGATGAATGTCTGGGAAGCGCCACTTCACGGTGGAGGTGCCGAGGGGCGGCGTGTCTAGCGATGCCATGATGCCGCTCTACCCGGAGCCCCGCCGCAACACAACGCGCGCGGCGGCTTGGGTTCACTTCTGCCAGGGCTCGGTGATCGCGGGAATGCAATAGCGCCGCGGGCCGGCACCGATTCCCTTGGGCACGATCAAGTCCCTGGAGATGCCGCCGATCCGATCGCACGCGAGCCCGGCCGCGACGTTGTAGCGCACGATGCGGCGCGTATATTGCGGGCACAGGTCCGAACAGACATAGCTCACGACCACCGGTACCCCGTGCTGAGTGCCCAGGACGTGCCGCCATTTGCCGGGGTCGCTCATCGGATCGAACGGGGTGCGAACGAAGGCGAGAATGGCGGCATCGGCGATCGGACGCGGCCGCTCACCCGATATCGGCTCGGGTCGCGCGAGGTCGGGCGGGCGCTGTTGCTGCAGCAGGCTGAGAGCGAGCAGGATCGGGAACATCGCTTTCCTCCCAAGGGGCTTGCGACGTTCTCGCATTGCCCAGCTTCACCAGGGATGAACGCCGCCGCTCATCGCAAAAGCAACCCAGATGCTTGCAAGTTCGCTCGATTTGGCCAATTGGCCAGAGGCTGTCCCGAACTTGTCATAAGGAAGATCATGCCCGCATCCACTGCCGCTGAGGCGCGTGCCCGTCGTCGCGCAGCGGGCGTTCCCTCGCCCTGGATGATGTTCCTCAGGGGGTTCTTCAAGCACCCGGTGATGGTCGGCGCCGTGGCGTCGTCTTCGCAGACGCTGGTTCGCCGCATGCTGCGGCCCGTCGATTGGGCGAACTGCAAGCTGTTCGTGGAATATGGGCCCGGCGTCGGTACCTTCACGCGGCCGATCCTCGAGCGCCTCGCGCCCGACGCCAAGCTGATCGTGATCGATACCAATCCGGAATTCATCGCCTATCTCGACGCGACGATCGGCGATTCGCGACTGATCGCGATCAACGGCTCGGCCGCGGACGTACGAAAGATCATCACCGATCACGGCTTCGACCATGCCGACTACATCGCTTCCGGCCTGCCCTTTTCGACGCTCCCGCCGGGCGTGGGCGATGCGATTGCCAAGGCGACCCAAGAGGTGCTTCGGCCCGGCGGCGCGTTCCTCGTCTATCAATATAATCCGCGCGTGAAGAACTTTCTGACCCCGCACTGGCAGCACATCGATCACGAGATGGAGTGGATCAACATCCCGCCGGCGCAGCTCTGGTGGGCCTGGAAGGAATGAACCGCCGCGGCGCTTGATCCCCTCCCCCCATCCTCCTAGACGCTCGGCCAAACCCAGTCTCAAGAGGATAGCGAGCATGGCGAAGATCAAGGTTGCAACGCCCGTCGTGGAGATCGACGGCGACGAGATGACGCGGATCATCTGGCAGTGGATCCGCGAGCGCCTGATCCTCCCCTATCTCGACATCGATCTCAAATATTACGACCTCTCGGTCGAGAAGCGCGACGAGACCAACGACCAGATCACGGTCGATTCGGCGAATGCCATCAAGCAGTATGGCGTCGGCGTGAAGTGCGCCACGATCACCCCCGACGAGGCGCGCGTCGAGGAATTCAATCTCAAGAAGATGTGGAAGTCGCCCAACGGCACGATCCGCAACATCCTGGGCGGCGTGATCTTCCGCGAGCCGATCGTGATCTCGAACGTGCCGCGGCTGATCCCGGGCTGGACCAAGCCGATCGTCGTCGGCCGCCATGCGTTCGGCGACCAGTACAAGGCGACCGACTTCAAGGTGCCCGGCAAGGGCAAGCTCACCATGAAGTGGGAAGGCGAGAATGGCGACGTGATCGAGCACGACGTGTTCGATTTCCCCGCCGCCGGCGTGGCGATGGGGATGTACAATCTCGACGAGTCGATCACCGACTTCGCCCGCGCCAGCATGAACTACGCGCTCGGCCGCGGCTGGCCGCTGTACCTCTCGACCAAGAACACGATCCTCAAGGCCTATGACGGGCGCTTCAAGGACATCTTCGCCGAAGTATTCGAGACCGAGTTCAAGGACCAGTTCCAGGCCGCCGGCATCGTCTATGAGCACCGCCTGATCGACGACATGGTCGCCAGCGCGCTCAAGTGGCATGGCGAGTTCGTCTGGGCCTGCAAGAACTATGACGGCGACGTCCAGTCGGACCAGGTCGCGCAGGGCTTCGGCTCGCTCGGGCTGATGACCTCGGTGCTGATGACCCCGGACGGCAAGACCATCGAGGCGGAAGCGGCGCACGGCACCGTCACCCGCCACTATCGCCAGCACCAGCAGGGCAAGGCGACCTCGACCAACCCGATCGCGTCGATCTTCGCCTGGACGGGCGGCCTCAAATATCGCGGCAAGTTCGACAACACTCCGGACGTGACCCGCTTCGCCGAGACGCTGGAGAAGGTCTGCATCGAGACCGTCGAGAGCGGCAAGATGACCAAGGACCTCGCGCTGCTGATCGGGCCGGAACAGGCCTGGATGACCACCGAGCAGTTCTTCGAAGCGATCCGCGTCAACCTCGAAGCCGCAATGGGCGCCTGGAAATAAGCCAGGCCCAGCGTGACGGGCGTCCCTGCGTTCGCCGGGGCGTCCGTTCGCGCCGTTATTTCCCCGAAGGGCCCGGCAAGGGTTGCAAAAGCCGCCCTCATGCTGCCTTTTGGGGCATGATCCCTGCCCTTCCCGCCGCTGATGTCCGCGTCCGACCGATCCGGAGCCGCAGCGGATGCTGAACATCGGCAATAGCGGGCTCTCGGACACGCTCGTCATCCTTGGCGCCGCAGGGCTCGTGATCCCGGCGTTCGCGCGCTTCCGGATCAGCCCGGTGATCGGCTTCATCCTTGTCGGTGCGCTGGTCGGCCCGTTCGGGCTCGGCACGCTCGTCGCCAAGCATCCCTGGCTCTATTACCTCACCATTTCCGACGCGCACGCGATCGAGCCCTTCGCCGAATTCGGCATCATCCTGCTGCTGTTCACCATCGGGCTGGAGCTTTCCTTCCGCCGGCTCTGGGCGATGCGGACGCTGGTCTTCGGCGTCGGTGCCGCGGAGTTGCTCCTGTCCGGCCTGATCCTGGGGGCGGTGCTCTACCTCACCGGCCTCAGCGCCGGGGGCGCGATCGGACTTGGCCTCGCGCTGGCCCTCTCCTCGACCGCGCTCGTCCTGCCGATCGCCGGGACGACCAGCGCGCTCGGGCGATCTGCCTTCGCGATGCTGCTGTTCGAAGACCTGGCGCTGGTGCCGATCATCTTCATGCTCGGCGCGCTCGCTCCTGCGGCAGGCAGCGACGCCGGCTGGATGAAGCTGGTCAGCACGCTCGGGATCGGGATCGTCACCGTTGCGATCCTGTTCGTCGGCGGGCGCTTCCTGCTGCCGCGCATGTTCGCCCAGGCGGCGCGAACCAAAAGTCCCGAACTGTTCCTCGCCGCAAGCCTGCTCGTCGTGATCGTCGCGAGCCTCGCGACGACCGCCGCAGGCCTTTCCCCGATCGTCGGCGCACTGATCGCAGGGCTGCTGATCGCCGAGACCGAATATCATGGCGAGGTCGAAGCGATCACTGCGCCGTTCCAGGGCCTGGCGCTCGGCGTGTTCCTGATCACCGTGGGTATGCGGATCGACCTTGCCTTCGTGCTCGCGCATTGGGCGCCCCTGCTCGGCGCGCTGGCGCTGGTGCTGCTGGTCAAGGTGAGCGTCACCACCGGCCTGCTCAAGCTTTCCGGTGCTCGCATGGGGACGGCGGCGGAGGCCGGGGTGTTGATGGCGAGCCCTTCCGAGACGACGCTGATCGTGCTTGGCGTGGCGGGCGCCGCGGGGCTGATCAGCGGCCCCACCGCGGCCTTCTGGACCACGGTCACTGCGATCGGACTGACAGCCACACCCCTGCTGGCCAAGGCCGGCCAGTTCGCCGCGCGGCGGATCGAGCAGCGCCGGGGGGAAGACGTGCCCGATACGGCGATCGAGCAAGCGAGTGCGGGCACGGTGATCATCGGCTTCGGCCGGGTTGGCCGGATCGTCGCCGACATGCTGCGCCGGCACGACCGGCCCTATATCGGCGTCGATGCCGATATCGACAATGTGAACGCCGCGCGCCGGCAGGGCTATACGGTGCTGTTCGGCGACGTGACACGCAGCGAACTGGTCGACCAGCTCAATCTCGGCCGCGCCAAGGCGCTGGTGCTCACGATGGACGATCCGGTGCTCACCGTGCGGCTGACCAAGCGGGTGCGCGGATGGGTCCCCGAGCTGCCGATCATCGCCCGCGCCCGCGACGCCGCCCATGCGGCCGAGCTTTACCGCGCTGGCGTGAGCGAAGCGGTGCCCGAGGCGCTTGAGAGCTCTCTACAGCTATCCGAGGTGGTGCTGGTCGATCTGGGCCTCGCGGTGGGGCCGGTGATCGCATCGATCCACGAGAAGCGCGACGAGATGCGCAAGGAGATCAAGGAAAGCGCGGGCATGGACCGCGAGCCGCGCCTGCGCCGGATGCGGGCGGACAAGGCCGAGGCCGGCTGAGCGACCGTTCGCGAACGATTGCGCTTGCCCGGCCGCTGCGCCGGGCGCATCCATGGCGCAACTCTTGGAGATTGCGAACATGTTGCTCAGCCTGTTGATTCTGGCATCCCCCGCTGCGGCGGCTGCGGACCCGCTCGCTCCCGCCCGCGCGGGGCAGCTCCAGTGCATCAACCCGAATGTCGCGGCGAAGACCTGCCAGGCGATGGGGACCTTCACGGTCGCGGCAGACGGCAGCTACCAGACGGTGACGCGCACCGTGATCAATCCGCAGCCGCTGATCATCATGGAGGTCAAGGGCAAGGGCAAGGCCGAAGGGGAGCTGACCTGCGGGACGCTGGACAAGGCCGACTATGAAGCGGCGACCTTCACCATGGACGGCGCGGCGATGGCCGAAGAGATCGCTGGGACGATCAGGACCCAGCTGCTCGGCGCGATCGCGCCGCTCGCGGGCAAGAAGGCCTGTATCGCGCAAAAGCCGGAGGGTGACCTGATTCTCGCGGAAGTCACGCTCGACGGTACCGCACGGCCCGACCTCACGCAGAAGATGCTGTGGGTGAAGCCGGACGCCGGCTACAAGGTGGCGCCGTAAGCCGATGCTCGCCTCGCTGTTGCTCGCCCTGGCCGCGCCTGCGCCGCAGGACGCCGATCCGCTCGCCCCGGCCCGCCAGGGCAAGCTGCGCTGCATCGCGCCCGACGTCCGGGCGCACAGCTGCGGGACCATCGTGCAGTACACGGTCCAGCCCGACGGCCGCTATGACGCGGTCGTGCGCGGGGTGGTGCAGACCGAGCCGCTGATCGCCATCGAATACAAGCTCGCCGGCCAGGTCGAGGACGGCGCCGTGTGCGCCACGGTCCGCCCGGCCGATTTCACGGCCGGCAAGCTCAGCAAGGACGGCGCGCCGCTGGTGCCGGCAGTCGAGAGCCAGATCCGCCAGCAGCTCATGCTCGCGCTGCAGCCGCTTGCCGGGCACAAGCGCTGCTATCGCGACCGGCCGGATGGCGACCGGGTGATCGGCGAAGTGACGATCGACGGACAGCCGCAGGGCACGATGAACCAGCGGGCAATCTGGGTGAAGCCCGAGGACGGTTACGCCCTCGGGCTCTGAGGGCTGTTCGAGTGCGCTA
This sequence comes from Pseudomonadota bacterium, assembly GCA_023400405.1. GTDB lineage: Bacteria > Pseudomonadota > Alphaproteobacteria > Sphingomonadales > Sphingomonadaceae > Sphingomonas. Next base: position 35,036 of record JAEXFD010000054.1, on the reverse strand, counting down.
AGCGCATTTCGAGGCCGCACCGCAATGCGCCGAGAGGCGCGTAACGACGCCTATTTAAGCGTCGTCAGGTAATCGATGATCGCCTGGCGCTTGGCGGCATCGGGCTGGCCGGGAAAGGCCATCTTGGTGCCGGGGACGAGCTTGGCCGGGTTGGTCAGCCATTTGTCGAGCGTCGCGGCGTCCCACGTCAGGCCGGCGGCCTTGAGCGGATCCGAATAAGTGAAGCCTGGACGGCTCCCCGCCGCGCTGCCGACCACGCCCCACAGGTCCGGCCCGACGATCGCCTTGCCGCCCTTTTCGACCGAGTGGCAAACGGCGCACTGGGCGAAGGCGGCGGGCTTTCCGCCGGCCACTTCGACAGCCGGCGCGGCATTGTCCGCCGGCGGGACGACTTCGCTTTCGAAGGTCGCGGCCGGTGTCGGCACTGCCTGTTCGGGCGCGCCACCACAGGCCGAAAGCGCGGCGAGCGCGCCGAGCGGGATCAGGAAACGAAGGGACATCAGCTAACCTCCAGGTCGAATCGACCCGGTCCTAGCTTCCGCCCCCCGCCCCGACCTTGCCCGGGGTCAAAATCGCGTCAGGCTGCTGCCTCGGCCGACTCCAGCGCGCCACGCACCGCGGCCAGCGCCTCAGCCGCCTTGACGCCGTCGGGCCCGCCGCCCTGCGCCATGTCCGGCCGGCCGCCGCCGCCCTGCCCGCCGAGCTCGGCGACGGCGAGCTTGACCAGATCCACCGCGCTGAACGGCACGCCATCGGTGACGCCGACCGCGACCGAGGCCCGGCCTTCGTTGACGGCGACGAGCGCAACCACGCCCGAGCCGATCCGGCCCTTGGCCTCATCGACCGCGCCGCGCAGCGCCTTGGGATCGAGCCCGTCGAGCACCTGGCCGACGAAATTGACGCCGCCGACCTGCTCCGGGCCTGCCGCCGGGGAGGCACCGCCGCCGCCGAGCGCCAGCGCCTTCTTGGCCTCGGCCAGCTCGCGCTCGAGCTTGCGGCGCTCCTCGACGAGGGCCAGGACGCGCGCCGGCACTTCCTCCGGGCTTGCCTTGAGCGCTGCGGCGGCTTCGCGCAGCTTTTCGTCGCGCCCGGCGAGCCAGAGCCGCGCCGCCTCGCCGGTCAACGCCTCGATGCGCCGCACGCCCGAGGAGACGGCGCTTTCGGAGACGATCTTGAACAACGCGATGTCGCCGGTGGCATCGACATGGGTGCCGCCGCACAGCTCGACCGAGAAATGCAGGTCGTCGCCGCGACCCATCGAGAGCACCCGGACCTCGTCGCCATATTTCTCCCCGAACAGCGCCATCGCGCCGGCGGCGATGGCGTCGTCGGGCGTCATCAGCCGGGTGCCGACTGCTTCGTTATGGCGGATCTGCGCGTTCACATCGGCTTCGATGTCGGCGATCTGCTGGGCCGTGAGCGCCGAAGGATGCGAGAAATCGAAGCGCAACCGATCGGGAGCGACCAGGCTGCCCTTCTGCGTGACATGGGTGCCGAGCCGCTTGCGCAACGCGGCGTGCAGCAAGTGCGTCGCCGAATGGTTGGCGCGGACACGATCGCGGCGATCGGCATCGACGGTGAGGTGGACGGCATCGCCGACCGCGATCTCGCCGGTCTCGATCTTGGCATGATGGGCGTGGAGGCGGCCGAGCGGCTTCGACGTATCGTCGACCGCGGCGCTGACCTTGTCGTTCGAAATGACGCCGGTATCGCCCATCTGGCCGCCGCTTTCGGCGTAGAAGGGCGTCTGGTTGGTGAGGATCACCACCGTCTCGCCGGCCACGGCCTTGTCGACGCGCGCGCCGTCCTTGACCAGCGCAAGCACCTGGCCCTCGCCTTCGGTGCCGGCATAGCCCGTGAACTCGGTGCTGCCGAGCTCGTCGGCGAGATCGTACCACAGCTCCTCGGACGCCTTTTCGCCCGAACCCTTCCAGGCGGCGCGGGCAGCGCGCTTCTGCTCGGCCATCGCGGCGTCGAAGCCCTCGCGATCGATGCTGATCGACTTGGCGCGCAGGGCGTCTTCGGTCAGGTCGTAGGGGAAACCGAACGTGTCGTAGAGCTTGAAGGCGGTCGCGCCGGGCAGCGTATCGCCCTCGCGCATCGTGTGGGTCGCTTCGTCAAGCAGGCGCAGGCCGTTGGCGAGCGTCTGGCGGAAGCGGGTTTCCTCCTGGAGCAGCGTCGCCTCGATCAGCGGCTGGGCGCGGACGAGCTCGGGATAGGCGGCGCCCATTTCCGAGACGAGCGCCGGCACCATCCGGTGCATCAGCGGATCCTTGGCGCCGAGCAGATGAGCATGGCGCATCGCGCGGCGCATGATGCGGCGCAGGACATAGCCGCGGCCTTCGTTCGCCGGCAGCACGCCATCGGCGACGAGGAAGCCCGAGCTGCGCAGATGATCGGCGATGACGCGGTGGCTCGCCTGGTTCTCGCCGGTGGTCGCGGCGCCGGTGAGCGCCCCGCTCTCGGCGATCAGTGCCTTGAACGTATCGGTATCGTAATTGTCGTGAACGCCCTGGAGCACGGCGGCGACACGCTCGAGCCCCATGCCGGTATCGATCGACGGGCGCGGCAGATCGCCGATGATCTCGTCATTTTCCTGCACGAACTGCATGAAGACGAGGTTCCAGATCTCGACGAAGCGATCGCCGTCTTCCTCGGGCGAGCCCGGAGGGCCGCCATAGATGTGATCGCCGTGATCGTAGAAAATTTCGGAACAGGGCCCGCAAGGGCCATCCGATCCCATCGCCCAGAAATTGTCCTTGGTGGGGATGCGGATGATCCGCTCGTCGGGCAGGCCGGCGATCTTCTTCCACAGGTCGAACGCCTGGTCGTCGGTGTGATAGACGGTAGCGGTCAGCCTGGCGGCGGGGATGCCCCAGACCTTGGTTAGCAAGGTCCAGGCATGGCTGATCGCCTGTTCCTTGAAATAATCGCCGAACGAGAAATTGCCGAGCATCTCGAAGAAGGTGTGGTGGCGCGCGGTGTAGCCGACATTGTCGAGATCATTGTGCTTGCCGCCGGCGCGGACGCATTTCTGGCTGCTCGTCGCAGTCGAATAGGGCCGGCTTTCGAGGCCGGTGAACACGTTCTTGAACGGCACCATGCCGGCGTTCACGAACATCAGGGTCGGATCGTTCTGCGGCACCAGCGGGGCGCTGGGAACACGGGCATGACCCTGGCCCTCGAAATAGTCGAGGAAGGAACGGCGGATATCGTTGGTGGACGTCATGGGTGCGACTTAGTTGCGCAAGCCGTTTCGCTCAAGCGAAACGGTACGCCGAAATGCGCGAGACCCTCCGGACTTCTCCTCTTCCCGATCAGCGGATGCCGACGATCTGAAGCAGCGCCTGCGGGTCCTGCCCGCTGGGAAGCTTGCCCGAGGCAGTGAGCCGGCGCGCCTTGTCGTCCCAGTGCAGCGTGACCCGGGTTCCACCGCCCTTGCGATAGGCGTTGGTCACGCCGTCATCGTCGTAGAGCGTGAAATCGGCGTCGCGGCCGGGATAGACGCGGATGCGCTCGAGCGGCTGGCGAGCGGCCGTGTTGGGCACCTGCGTGCCAAGGGGCACGATCGAGCCGGCGCGAACGAACAGCGGGATTCGGTCGATCGGCGCCGGCGCGGTGATCCATTGGCCGCCGTCATGTTTCTCCTCGGTCCAGTAATCGACCCAGTCGGCGCCGGCGGGGAGATAGACGCGGCGCGAGGTGACACCCTGTTCGGTGACCGGTGCGACGAGGAAGGCGGGGCCGAACATATATTCGTCGCCCATGTTGGCCACGTTGGGATCGCCGGGGAAGTCCATGAACAGCCCGCGCATGAACGGCGCGCCAGTCTGATAGGTGCGGTAGCCGGCCGAATAGAGATAGGGGATCAGCGCATAACGCAGCCGCAGGAAGCCGGCGAGCACCGGCTCGGCGGCGGCGCCATATTCCCAGATCGCGGTGCCCGGCCGCTGGCCGTGGATGCGCAGCGTCGGCGTGAAGACGTTATAGGCGAACCAGCGCGCGAACAGCTCGGGATAGTCGCGATAGCTGGCGTCCATCGCCGTGGCGCCGGCGGGATCGAGCAGCACCGGCCGTTCGGCCGGCGGCCCCTTGGGCCATTGCCAGCCGCCGGTGTCGCTGCTCCAATAGGCATGGCCGCTCGCGGTGAAATTGAGCCCCGTCGGCACCTGGCGCCGCAGCGCCTCCCAGCTCGCCTGCACGTCCGACGACCAGAAGATCGCGCCATTGTGCTGGGTGCCGAGATAGGCGGCGCGGGCGAGGATGAGGTTGCGGAATTCGGGCCGGTCGTGCGCCGAACCTTCGGCGACGCCGCCGGTATGGACCAGCGGGAAGAGATTGTGGAAGCGGTCGCCCGATCCGATCGAATAGAAATTGCCGTCGGGCACCAGGTCGGGCTCGGTCTCGTCGAGCCACAGCCAGTCGAAACCCTGGTTCAGGATGTTTTCGCGCACCCGGTTCCAGAACCAGGCACGGGCCTCCGGATTGGTGCTGTCGATCAGGGCGCCGGCGCGATCAGCGCGGACCGGCAGGCCATCCACGGTTTTGCCGTCCGCGTCCTTGAGCAGCCAGCCCTTGGCGCTCAGCTGATCGAAATAGCGCGATTCGCGCTCGAAGCGCGGCCAGACGCTGATGATGCTGTGCATCCCCCAATCGTGGAGCTGGCGGTTCATTCCGGCGGGATCGGGGAAGAAGGTCCGGTCGATGTCGATCTGGCCCATCCGCGTCCAGTAGAACCAGTCGAGCACCATCACGTCGAGCGGATAGCCGCGGCTGCGATAGCCCTCGGCAATGCCCATCAGCTCCTTCTGGCTCTCGTAGCGCGCCTTGCTCTGGATCAGGCCGAAGGCGGCCTTGGGCGGCAGCGGCGTGTCGCCGGTGAGCCGGGCATAGCCGGCATAGATTTCGTCGGTGGTGGCGCCGGTGATCACGAAGAAGGAGACGCGCTCGCCGACTTCCGATTGCCAATGCGTGCTGCCGTGCAGTCCCGGCGAGACGATCGTCGCCGAGGGATTGTCCCAGACGATCGCATAGCCCTTGTTGGTGACCAGGAAGGGGATGCACACCGTCTCGCCGGCGGGCGCATCGTAATAATGGCGGCAATCGAGCGTGCGGCCGCGCAGATCGAGCGCGCCGGTGCTCTCCTGGTTCTGGCCGAGGCCGTAATAATGTTCATCGGGCGGGGCGGCGAAGCTGGCGCCGGCCTTGAACGTCTTTTCGCCATTGACGCTGTGCGGCGCGAGCTCCCAGCCGGTCATTTGCGTGAGCAGCCGGCCGTCCGCGCCCTGGAGGGTCAGCGAGACCGGGGGCAGCGAGGGGACGAAATAGCGCTCCATCTGGCTGGGCGCCTTGGGCCAGGGCTTGGGATCGACCGTAAGCGTGAGCGCGGGCGAGGCGAAGACGTCGCCACTCGCCCCGGCGCGATGGCTCCAGCCGCCGGCATCGGGCTTGGCCGAGATTCCATAACCGGGTGCCGCATCGCTGAGCGCGCGATCGAGCGCGATGGTGACGCGGACGATATTGGGCGCATAAGGCTCGACCGCGACGAAGCTGCCGTTGCGATCGACGGTGGCGATCGGCTGGGCCGCTGCCGCGAAGGGCGCGAGGAACAGGGCTGCCGCCCAGAGGCCGAGGTGATGGGCTGTACGCATGGTTCGCTCTCCCCTGCCCGGTGGGTCGCCGGAAAGAGCGGGTTTCGCAAGGCTGTCGTGGTATTAGGTCGGACGCTGGCACGGCTATCCGCCTGAAGCTGAATGGCTGAGAGTTAGTTGGTTATCTGCCCCGCTCCGTGTCGCAAAGCGCCTCGATGATGCGACCGCTTGAAATCTCATATACGATATTTACCTGCTCGCACCCTGCCCATAGGCGCCGAGGCATATCGTCAGCCTTGTCGTACCACTGCCTCGAGCCTGCCGAGGGTCCCCGATCGGTCGAGGCCTCTTCGGCAGTACACGGTCGAGAAGCGCCCCCGGGCATCACGAGGACGCATGGCTTTTTCGGATCATCGATCGGGATGGAATATGACCCGATGACACGATCCTGCCCTGCAAAGGCATAGCTACGGGCATAGGCTTTCAGGGGGTGCGCTCCCTTCGGAAGCACGATCGACCGCTCAATGCTGTCCATTAGAGCCTCGTGACGACCTACATTCTCCTGCATCGAACAGGCAGCGAGCAGTAGTAGAACGCAGGGCTTGGTGCTCCAAATCAAAGCTCTGTCTCTTCGCACATAATGGTCCTTTGCTCGTCGATCGCGTTAGCCGAATCGGTTATTAAATGCCAAACTCTGCAGGAAGTCGCATTTTGCTGGCTCCAGTGTGTGCCTTGCAGATGCGCCGCTTCTCTGTATCTAAGCAACTAAATCTTTCACTTCCCACAGATGAGGCTAACCCTACCCCATCGGCGCGTCGATCGAGCTGGGCGGGGTGCTGAACCATTTCGGGCCCGCCTCGGTCATATGAAAGCAGTCTTCGAGGCGCACGCCGAACTGGCCGGGGATGTAGATGCCCGGCTCGTTCGAGAAGCACATGCCGGGGGCGAGCCGGGTGGTCTCGCCGCGGACGAGGTTGACCGGCTCGTGCCCGTCCAGGCCGATGCCGTGGCCGGTGCGGTGCGACAGGCCGGGCAGCTTGTAATCGGGGCCCCAGCCGAGCGAGGCATAGTAGCGGCGCACGGCATCGTCGACGCTGCCGGCCGTCGCGCCGAGCTTTGCCGCGGCGAAGGCGGTCTGCTGGCCCTGGGCGACCTGGTCCCAGACCTTGCGCTGTTCGGCGCTGGCGCTGCCATGGACCCAGGTGCGCGACACGTCGGACTGATAGCCCTGGACGGTGCAGCCGCAATCCATCAGCACGATACGCCCCTCGGCGACCGGCGCGGGCGTCCTGGTGCCGTGCGGATAGGCGGCACCTTCGCCGACCAGCACCATGCTAAATTCGGGTTCGCCGCCGAGCTTGCGGGTGGCGGCGTCCATCAGCGCGGCGACGTCGTGCTGGCTCATCCCCTTTTCGACGCGCGGATGGAGCCAGCGATAGGCAGTGATCGTGACGTCGGTGGCGAGCTGCATCAGCGCGATCTCCGCCGGACTCTTGATCATCCGGCAGCCGCGCACGACCGGATTGGCCGAGACGACGCGCATCCCCGCCTTTTGCAGCCCGTCGACCGCGAAATAGCGCACCGTCTCCTCGATGCCGACCGGGAGATGCGCCAGCTTGCGCTCCTTCAGGAAGCCGGCGACCAGCTTGAGTGGGTCTTCATCCTCCTGCCAGACTCGGATTTCGGCCGGGATGGCGAGGCGCTCGCGGGTGCGAGCTTCCTCGAAGAACGGTGTGACGATGCAGGCCTCCCCCTCGGCCGGGAGGATCGCGGCGGTGAGCCGTTCGCTGCGGCCCCAGGCCAGCCCGGCGAAATAGACCAGCGATGACCCTCCCTCGACCAGCACCGCGCCGATGCCGTTGGCCTGCATCAGCTTCTGCGCCCTGGCGAGGCGCGCGGCCCGTTCCTCCGGGCCGATCGGGATCGCGCCGGCAGTGATGTCCTTCAGCGCCGACAGGTCTGGCTCCGCCGCCCGCAGCACCCCGGGAGCGGCAAGCAGGGGCAAGGCCCCGGCGGCTTGGATGAGGCGGCGGCGATCGAGGCGCATTGTCTTCTCCGGCTGAGCGGATCCGGCGATAGGATCAGCGTTGCCGGGTGCGCAATCCCCAACGGATCGCCCGCCGCAATGCCCGGGTGGCATGGGGACCGAAAACGTGCGGGACTTGACCGCGCCCGCGCAATCCCGTTTGCCTGCGCCGATAAGTTGCAGGGGATGCGTGTGGGCAAGCGATTGACGTGGTTCATTCTCGGGGCGCTCGTGGCGGGCGGCCTGTTGGGCTGGGCGCTCAATGCGAGCCTCGCCAAGACGCCGGGTGGCGCCGAGACGCTGGCAAGCTGGGCCTATGGCCTCGACATCCCGACGCAGATGTTCCTCCACCTGATCAAGATGATCATCGCCCCGCTGGTCGTCTCGACGCTGGTGGTCGGCATCGCGCACATGGGTGGCGGCGGCGCGATCGGGCGGGTCGGCGCCAAGGCATTCGGCTGGTTCGTCTGCGCCAGCCTCGTTTCGCTGACGCTCGGCCTGATCATGGTCAACGTTCTCCACCCGGGGACGGGCGTGAAGATGACCCTGCCGGCCGGCGGCGAGAAAGTCGGGGTCGAGCCGTTCGACGTCGCGAAGTTCTTCACGCACATCGTGCCGACCAGCGGCATCGACGCGATGGCGACCAACGACATCCTCCAGCTCGTCATCTTCTCGCTGTTCTTCGGCGTCGCGCTGGCTGCGGTGGGCGACAAGGGCAAGCCGTTGGTGCGCGGGCTCGAATCGCTCGTCTCGGTGATGCTCACCGTCACCGGCTATGTGATGCTGTTCGCACCCGTCGCGGTCTTCTGCGCGGTGGCCAAGGCGCTGGCGACCCAGGGGATCGGCGTGGTCGGCGATCTCGCGCTCTTCATGGGCAGCTTCTATCTCGGCCTGGCGCTGCTCTGGGCCGTGCTGCTCGGCGTCTGCTTCCTGATCATCGGCCCGCGCACGGGCCAACTGATCCGCTATCTGCGCGACCCGATCCTGCTCGGCTTCTCGACCGCCTCGTCGGAGGCCGCCTATCCGCGCACGCTCGACGCGCTAGACCGGTTCGGCGTGCCGCCCAAGATCGCCAGCTTCGTCCTGCCGCTCGGCTATTCGTTCAATCTCGACGGCTCGATGATGTACATGACGTTTGCGTCGATCTTCATCGCCCAGGCCTATGGCATCCATCTCGATTGGGGCACGATGATCCAGATGCTGCTGATCCTGATGATCACCAGCAAGGGCATCGCCGGCGTGCCGCGCGCCAGCCTCGTTGTGATCACCGGCACGCTCAGCCATTTCAACATCCCCGAGGCGGGCGTGCTGCTGATCCTCGCGGTCGATCATTTCCTCGACATGGGCCGTACCGCGACCAATGTGATCGGCAATGCCGTGGCCAGCGTGGTGGTAGCCCGGTGGGAGGGACAGCTCGATGCGCCAGAGATCGCCGAGCCGGCGGTACGCCCGATCGGCAGCCAGCCGGGTGATGCCGACAGCTTCGAGGATTATGGCGATCGCTGAACTCGAATCCGCGGCCGCCGTCCGGGTCGCCGCGCTGTACCAGTTCGCCCGGTTCGACGATCCCGCGGCGATCCGAGCGCCGCTGCTGGCGTTGTGCGAGGCACAGGGCGTTCGCGGCACGCTGCTGCTCGCCGAAGAGGGGATCAACGGCACGATCGCGGGGAGCGACGACGCGATCGAGGCGGTGCTGGCGCACGTCCGTGCCCTGCCCGGCTGCACGGGCGTGGACGTCAAGCATTCGTTGGCGGCGGCGATGCCGTTCGAGCGGATGAAGGTGCGCATCAAACGCGAGATCGTGACGATGGGCACACCCGGCATCGATCCGCTGGCGGAGGTGGGCCATTATGTCCCGCCCGCCGAATGGAATGCGCTGATCGACGCGCCGGACACGATCGTGATCGACACGCGCAACGCCTATGAAGTGGCGCTGGGCAGCTTTGCCGGGGCGATCGATCCGGGGACCCGCAGCTTCCGCGACTTCCCCGCCTGGTTCCGCGCCTTCCGGGCGGAGCGCGAGGCCGAGGGGCCGATGCCGAAGGTGGCGATGTTCTGCACCGGCGGCATCCGCTGCGAAAAGGCCACCGCCTTCCTCAAGGCCGAGGGGCTGGACGAGGTCTATCACCTCAAGGGCGGCATCCTCGCCTATCTGGAGCAAGTGCCGCCCGAGGAGACGCGCTGGCACGGCGAATGCTTCGTCTTCGACCAACGGGTGACCGTCGATCATGCGCTGGCACCCGTGCACCGCGCCTTGTGCAAGCACTGCCAGCGGCCTATCGGGCACGCGGGCTTCCCCTGCCCTAGCTGCGATCAGGCATAGGCGTAGGGCCCGCCGGCTTTCAGTGCGGCCTGATAGGCCGGGCGGGCGTGGATCTTCTCGAGCCAGGCGGCGATGTGGGGACGGCCTTCGGTCGCGCTGGCGCGGGCCACGGCGGCTTCGAGGGGGAAGCTCATCATCACGTCGGCGGCGGTGAAGGCCTCTCCGGCGAACCAGGGGCGAGCCGACAGCTCCGCGTCGACATAGTCGAGATGGACGTCGATCATCGGCTGGAACTTCTTCTGCGCGACGCCGCCGAGCAGCGGCACGCGGCTGAGCACCAGCTTGGTGAACAGGGGCGGCATCAACGAGCCCTCGGCATAATGGAGGAAGTGGCGATAGCGCAGCGCATCGTCGCGGTGCCCCGGCATGCCGAGGCGACCATCGGCGAGCTCGACCAGATATTCGACGATCGCGCCGGTTTCGGCGACGACCGTGCCGCTGTGCTCGATCACCGGCGACTTGCCGAGCGGGTGGACGCGCTTCAATTCGAGCGGGGCGAGCATCGTCGCCCTGTTCCGCTCGTAGCGCCGGACCTCATAGGGCAGGCCGAGTTCCTCGAGCAGCCAGAGCACGCGCTGTGACCGGGAGTTTTCGAGGTGATGGACGGTGACGGTCATGCGGGCCTCCGAAGCACGTTGGGGCCCTCAAGCCCCGCGCTCGACAATGGTTCGTCCCCACGCGAACGGCAAGCCGCCGTCTCAGTCGCGCGTCGATCCCGCCAGTTCGGCGTCGCATTCTTCGTTCTGCAAGGCATCGTTGCCCGATGACCGCCCTGTCAGCGGCACTCGCCATAGAAGGCCATCCGGCGACCGGGATAATCGAGCAGCAGCTTGAGCTTCATCGCGGCGAACAGCTTGTTGCCGATATTGGCGACGCGCGTGGTCGGCGATTCTGCCGCCTTGTGGAGCATCACGGCTTCGCCGGGCGGCAGCGTGAACGGGCCGAAGCCGACCGGCAGGCGCAGCGCATAGGCGCTGGTCTTCGCCTCCCCGCGCGCACCGACATGCGAGACGCTGCCGGTCTCGGCCAGGGCTCCACGGACGCCCGGCAGGGCCACCGCGCTGCCGAACAGCGCGATATTGCCGTTATAGCCGGTGTCGATCGTCACCGGCCCCGTGGCACGGCCGAACCGGAAGGCCGGGATCAGCGGGAAGCTGTCATAGGTCTTGAGCGGGATCTGCCAGCGCTTGGCGCAGCCGCGGGTCCACATTGCCGACTGACTCGCCGCGCCGAGGATGGCGAGTTTGGACGCGGGATAGTCGATCAGCACGATCTTGTCGGCGAGGAAGCTATAGCCGAGGACTGCGTCGAGCTTGCGGCCATAACCGGCGGAGATCGCGGCCATGTCGGTGGCGACTGCGTCGAAGCGGGCGAAGTGACGGTCGCCGATCGCGAGCCCCTCGATCGGCGCCGGAAAGACTTGGGCGCCCTTGCCGTCGCCGAAGCCGGAGGCTTCGCCGCTATCGCTGCGGTCCGCAGCAAGGCCGAGCGCCTGGACTCGGCCCGCATCGACGACCGACGGATCGACGCCGGTATCGAGCAGCACGTGGAGCGGTGTCCCATGGACGGTCACGTCGATCGCGAGCGCGGAGCGCGAAAAGTCGAACGGCACGATCAGCGGCGCGGCGGGTCGGGGTGGCGTGCCCGCGCCGATCAAAAGCCCGGCGGCGAGCGCCGACAGCCCAGCCCACGTACCGCGAAGGCCGGCCCGCGCCAGCTCAGTTCAGCCCGAAAGTGCGCACCGCGCTCAGCATGCCCCAATAGAGCCCGCCCGAAAGGAGCATCGCGGCCGGCAGCGTGAGCAGCCAGGCCAGTGCGAGGTTCCGTACCGTGCGCCCCTGCAATCCCGAACCATTGGCGAGCGAAGCGCCGGCAATGCCCGAGGACAGGATATGGGTGGTCGAGACGGGCACGCCGATATGGTCCGCAGCCAGGATCGTGCCGGCCGCAACGAGCTCGGCCGAAGCGCCCATGCCATAGGTCATGTGCTGCTTGCCGATCTTCTCGCCGACGGTCACGACGATGCGGCGCCAGCCGATCATCGTGCCCAGCCCGAGGGCGATCGCCACGACGATCTTCACCCATAGCGGGATGAATCGCGTGCCGGCCTCGAGGCTCGCCTGATAGGCTTTCAGCGCCTTGATCTCGTCGGGCGAGTAAGAGGCGGTCTTCTGGAGGGCGAGCTTGGTGCTGTCCATCACCAGATACATGTCGTTGCGCACGTTCGACGTTGCCTCGGCGGGCACCTTGCTGATCGAGCCATAGCCTTGAACCCGCGAGGTGAGGTCGCGCGACAGGCTCTCCAACGCCGCGAACACCTGGGGGCTCTCGGCCTTGCGCGCCTGGAGCGCCCCGGTGAGCACCTTGCGCGCCTCGGCCGGTGCCAGGTCCGGCAGGCCGCGGCTGTGGGCATCGAACGCGGCGGTGGCGACGTTGGCGGTCGCCACGAAGGCGGGAGTCCCGCTCGCCGGCAAGGTGCGATTGAGTGCATAGGCAGTCGGCGCACAGCCGATCAGGATCAGCATGATGAGTCCCATGCCCTTCTGGCCGTCGTTCGAGCCGTGGCTGAACGAGACTGCCGTGCACGTGCCGATCAGCAGCGCACGGATGCCGAGCGGCGGCGGCGCATCGCCTTCGGGCGCGGTGTAGAGGCGCTTCGAACGGATCAGCAGGCGCATGGCCAGCAGGAGGAGCAGCGCACCGAAGAAGCCCATCAACGGGCTCCAGAACAGTGCCGACAGCACCTTGACCGCCTGCGCCCAATCGACACCGGCCGTGCCGCCGCGCGAGCCCGCCTGGATCAGCTGGTTGGCCAGGCCGACGCCGAGCACCGAACCGATCAGCGTGTGGCTCGAGCTGTTGGGCAACCCGACATACCAGGTACCGAGATTCCACAGCACGGCCGCGAGCAGCAGCGAAAAGATCATCGCGAAGCCCGCGGAGGATCCGACATTGAGGATCAGATCGACCGGCAACAGCGTAATGATCGAATAGGCGACCGCGCCGGACGAGACCATCACGCCCAGAAAGTTCCAGAACCCGGACCATACGACCGCGAAATGCGCGGGCATCGAATTGGTGTAGATTACGGTGGCGACGGCATTGGCAGTATCGTGAAAGCCGTTCACGAACTCGAAACCCAATGCGATCAGCAGCGCAAGGCCTAGAAAGGCGAAGACACCGACCGCCAGCTGTTCGCCCACGCCGCGCGTATCGACCAGGATGCTCCAGCCCGCGAATGCGAAACCGCCGACCAGGATGGCGACGAAGAGCAGCTTGGCCAGGGGGTGGGTATCATATTCGAAGCGCCGGCTTTGCGGCGATGCGGCAGGCGGGGCCTGGTCCAGTGCGAGCGAAGCCATGATGGTCGCGCTCTGGCGAGCGCTTGTGACAAAGTCATGACGTTTCGGTGACAGAGCGATTTGGGTTTTGCGACGCGCGCTCGCTCGTGGCTAAGTGCCGGTCAGAAGCCGAACTGGAGAAAGACGCGCGGAAGGGTTACGGGGCCGGCCCCGTCGAGGCGCGCAAGCAAGGCGAACCCGAGTTCGCCCCGCGCCGATTCGATCGTCATGCTCGGTCCGGCATAATGGTCCCCGCTCGCGGCCGCGCGTGGGTCACGGCTCAATCGCGCGAGCGTTCCCGAGGCCTCGATCCCGATCCAGGCCGCCCCGAATTCGCGCTGAGCCTCGGCTGCGTAGCCGAGCGCGGCATCGACCACGCCCTCCTCCCGGCGCCGGCGCAGGACCAGGTCGCCCTGAAGCCACCAGCCATGGCGACGCCGCTCGCCGATCGCGCGAAGATCGGCCCCCGAAACGCGGCCCCCGCGATCGATGTCGAACTGGATGCGCGCGCCGATGCCGCCCCACGGCGCCTCGGCATCACCGCGTCGATAGAGGGCGTTCAGCGCGATTGCGTCGACCGCTCGTGCTTCGCGGGTGTTGCCCAGTTCGGCCTCGCCGCCGATCGCGACATGGTCGCTGACGCCGTAGGCTGCCGCAAACGCCTGGCGGCCCGCTTGCGGCTGGGTGGCGGCGAAATCCACCCGCCATGCGCCGCGCGCGGGCTCGAGGGGTTCGAGTTCGAACGCCTGCGCCGCAGCGGCCGGTGCCATGGCCAGACAAGCCACCAGCCCCAGCGCAAACGCCGCGGTCGCCCGCATCATCATCCCGCCTTCGCCATCGGTCGCCGGCGTGCGAGCAAGCGCCGCGCCTTGTCGGCCGTCTGGGGCACGCCGAACAGATAGCCCTGGGCCTGCTCGCAGCCGATCTTGCGGAGAATCCGGGCGGCGGCCTCGGTCTCGACGCCCTCCGCGGTGACCGGCATTCCCAACGCCCGGCCCAAGCCGGCGACCGCCCGGACGATCTTGCGGCTCTCGGGCGATTCCATCGTGCGCACGAACGCGCCGTCGATCTTGAGATGATCGAAGCGCAGCTGCCGGAGATGCGACAGGCTCGAATAGCCGCGTCCGAAATCGTCGAGCGCTACGCGGATGCCCGCTGCGTGGAGCGAGCCGAACAGCTCGGCGACGCGATCGATATCCTCGATCACTGCATTCTCGGTCACTTCGACGATCAATCGGCCGGGCGCAAAGCCGGTCTCGGTCAGAACCTGGAGCAGGCGGCTCGGCAGCCAGCTGTCCTTGAGCTGCATCGGCGAGATGTTGATCGACAGCGTCGTGCCGGCCGGCCAATCGCGCGCGGCGAGGCAGCCTTCGCGAAGGATCCGCGTCGAAAGCGCGTCGATCAGGCCCAGATCCTCGGCGATCGGAATGAACTCGTCGGGGCAGATCAGCCCGCGCGTCGGGTGCTGCCAGCGGGCCAGCGCCTCGAACCCGATGATGCGATCGTCGGCGAGCGACATCACCGGCTGGAAATAGGCGGTGACTTCGCCGCTCGCGATCGCGGCGCGCAGATCGGCTTCCAGGCCGGCGCGTTCACGCAGGCGAAGGTCCATCTCTGCGTGGAAGAAGCGATAGGCTCCGCGCCCGGCACGCTTTGCCTCGTACATCGCGATGTCCGCCAGCCGGATCAGCTCGTCGGGATCCTCGGAATCCGCCGGGAACCGCGCGATGCCGATGGTGCTGCCGAGCTCGATCTTGCGATCGTCGATCTGGAAGGTGCTGCCCAGCGCGCGGATCACGTTCATCGCCCGGCGCGCCGGCTCGTCGGCCCCCGGGGCATGGCGGAGCAGCGCGACGAACTCGTCGCCGCCGACCCGGGCCAGGACGACACCCTCGCCCAGCGCCGCCCCCATCCGCTCGGCAGCCTGGATCAGCGCGCGGTCGCCCATCTCGTGGCCATGGATGTCGTTGACCGGCTTGAAGTGATCGAGGTCGATCATCAGCACCGAACATTCCTCGCCCGCGCCCTGTGCGGTCGCCAGAGCCTCGGGCAGCAGCGTGCCGAGCAGCCGCCGGTTGGCGAGCCCGGTGAGCGGATCGTGCCGCGCCAGCCGCATCGCGCGCTCCTCGGCTTCCTCGCGCGCCTTCATTGCGCGGGCGAGATCGCTGGCGCGCCGCACGGCGATCACCAATGCCGCCAGCCCGCCGAACCACAGCAGGAAGAAGACCTCGTCGAGCTGATAGGCCTCACCGCTCTGCACGAACGCGACGAACGTCTCGAAGGCGTCGTGCTGCAGGAACAACAGCAACAGGATCGCGGCGGTGAGCCCGATCACCTTGGCCTCGAAACGGCGCAGCAGTTTTGATCGTCCCACGAATTCCATCCCGCGCCCCTCAGGTGCCTGCTTTCCTTATAGACGCGCGCCGCAAGGATCGGTCCCGCCGGGCGCCGACCAAGGTTGCGCCGGGCGGCGTCGTTCCCTAGTTGTTCGCAGATGAATTCCCCCGTCCAGCCGATCGAGGATGCCCCCTATCTCGCCGGGCTCAACGCCCCGCAGCGTGACGCCGTCCTCACCACCGAGGGGCCGGTGCTCGTCCTCGCCGGCGCGGGCACCGGCAAGACCGCCGCGCTCACCGCCCGGCTCGCCCATCTGCTCTGGACCCGCCGCGCCTACCCATCCGAGATCCTCGCCGTCACCTTCACCAACAAGGCCGCGCGCGAGATGCGCGAGCGCGTCGGCCGCCTCGTCGGCCAGGCGGTGGAGGGGATGCCCTGGCTCGGCACCTTCCACGCGATCGGCGCCAAGATGCTGCGCCGCCATGCCGAGCTGGTCGGCCTGCAATCCAATTTCACCATCCTCGACACCGACGATCAGCTCCGCCTGCTCAAGCAGCTGATCCAGGCCGCCGATCTCGACGAGAAGCGCTGGCCCGCCCGCCAGCTCTCCGGGCTGATCGACGAATGGAAGAACAAGGGCCTCGCCCCCACCGATGTCGATGCCGGCGAGGCGGAGCGCTATGCCAATGGCCGCGGCGCCCAGCTCTATGCCCAATATCAGGAGCGGCTGCGCACGCTAAACGCCTGCGATTTCGGCGACCTGCTGCTGCACATGCTAGTGATTCTGAAGGGCCATCGCGACGTGCTGGAGCAGTATCAGCAGCGCTTCCGCTACATCCTGGTCGACGAATATCAGGATACCAACAGCGTCCAGTATCTCTGGCTCCGCCTGCTCGCGCAGCAGCGCAAGAACATCTGCTGCGTCGGCGACGACGACCAGTCGATCTACAGCTGGCGCGGCGCCCAGGTGGAGAACATCCTCAAGTTCGAGCGCGACTTTCCCGGCGCCAAGGTGATCCGGCTCGAGCAGAATTATCGCAGCACGCCGCACATCCTCGCCGCCGCCTCGGGCGTGATCGCCAACAATTCGGGTCGGCTCGGCAAGACGCTGTGGACCGAGAAGGACGCCGGCGAGAAGGTCAAGGTGCTCGGCGTGTGGGACGGGCCCGAGGAAGCGCGCCGCGTCGGCGAGGAGATCGAAGGGCTGCAGCGTGGCGGCAAGAGCCTCGACGACATGGCGATCCTGGTCCGCGCCCAGCACCAGACCCGCGAATTCGAAGACCGGTTCATCGCGATCGGCCTGCCCTATCGCATCATCGGCGGCTTCCGCTTCTATGAGCGCGCCGAGATCCGCGATGCCCTCGCCTATCTCCGCGTCGTCGCCCAGCCGGCGGACGACCTCGCCTTCGAACGCATCGTCAACGTCCCCAAGCGCGGCCTGGGCGACAAGGCGCTGGCCAAGGTCCACCAATATGCCCGGGCGGAGGGCATCCCGCTCGCCACCGCCGCCGCGCGCATCCTCGATACCGACGAGCTGACGCCCCAGGCGCGGCGCAGCCTTGGCAATCTGGTCGGCGACATGGCGCGCTGGCGCAGCATGGGCAACGACCTCCAGCACCCGGACCTCGCCCGCATCATCCTCGACGAGAGCGGCTACACCGCGATGTGGCAGGCCGATCGCACGGCCGAGGCGGCCGGGCGGCTGGAGAACCTCAACGAACTCGTCCGCGCGATGGAGGAATATGAAAGCCTCGGCGCGTTCCTCGAACACGTATCGCTGGTCATGGACAATGAGGGCCAACAGGACGAGCCCAAGGTCACGATCATGACGATCCACGCCGCCAAGGGGCTGGAGTTCGACACCGTGTTCCTCGCCGGCTGGGAGGAAGGGCTGTTCCCCTCGCAGCGCGCGCTCGACGAAGGCGGGCTCGCCAGCCTGGAGGAGGAACGCCGCCTCGCCTATGTCGCGATCACGCGAGCGCGGCGAAAGGCCTTCATCCTTCACGCCGCCAATCGCCGCATCTACGGCCAGTGGAACTCGTCGATCCCCAGCCGCTTCGTCGCCGAACTCCCCGAGGCGCATGTCGAGAGCGAAAGCACGATGTCGGGCGGCGCTTCGCTATGGCAAGCGAACTGGAGCGAACGCGCCGACCCCTTCGCCGACGTCGCCCGCGGCACCGGCCGCGGCCCCGGCTGGCAGCGCGCCGCGGGCGTGGACCCGAAGAACCCCGGCGGCAGCTTCACCACGCGGACCTTCACCCGCGAGGCGCCGCGCGTGCTGGAGAGCCGGGCGAGCGCGGTGAGCTTCGCCGCCAAGCCCCGCGACGACCTGTCGGTGGGGCTGCGGGTGTTCCATCAGAAGTTCGGTTACGGGGTCATTGCCGAGATCGAGGGGAACAAGCTGGAGATCGATTTCGAGCAGGCGGGGCGGAAGCGGGTGATGGATAGCTTTGTGAGCGTGGAGGGATGAACAGCCCCCTCTCCCGGCGTCGCTTCGCTCGCCTGCCCTCTCCCCGCAAGCGGAGAGAGGGAAAGCAAAGGTAATGGCTCGTCTCGCGAGCCTGCGGAATTTCCCTCTCTCCGCTTGCGGGGAGAGGGTGACCGAGCATCGCGAGGTCGGGAGAGGGGGACATGCGAAGATGCGAGACCCGGAACTCCAACGCCGCGCACGCGAGATGCGCGCGAATCCGACCCCGCCCGAAGCCCGCCTCTGGTACCACTTCCGAGCCAAACGCTTCGAAGCCACCAAATTCCGCTTCCAGACCGTGCTCGGCCGCTACATCGTCGATTTCACCAGCCGCACGGCGATGCTCGCGATCGAAGTCGATGGCGATACGCACGCGACGCAGGAGGCCTATGACGCCACGCGAACGCGCTTCCTTGAGTCGGCAGGCTTCGACGTCCTGCGCTTCACCAACTGTGAAGTGATGACCAACATCGACGGCGTGCTCTATCGGATCGCGGAGGCGATCACATGTGGCGAAAGCCCCCTCTCCCGGCGTCGCTGACGCGCGCCACCCTCTCCCCGCAAGCGGAGAGAGGGAAGTTTCCCCATTTTCCTCTCTCCGCTTGCGGGGAGAGGGTGGCCGAGATTGCGAGGCCGGGAGCGGGGCATATCCGAACAGGAGACAAGATAGCTTTATCGTGCCAACCCGGATATAGTCACCAACCTAGTCAGGAGCCCGCCACCGCCATGGAACGCATCAACTAGCCGACGCCAAGGCGCGCCTCAGCGAGATCGTCGATCGGGTGGAGGCGGGAGAGAGCATCGAGATCGTCCGGCGCGGCAAGCCCGCCGCGCGGCTGATCCCGCCGCTGCCCGAGAAGAAGCCGGTCGATGTCGCCGCGCTCCGCATCGCTGCCGAACGGCTCCCCTATCAGCAGGAGAGTGGTGCCGAGGTGATCCGCAAGATGCGCGACAGCGGCTATTGATGTTCTACCTCGACGCCTCCGCCGCCGTCGCGGCGATTGCCCAGGAAGTGCATAGCGAGGCGATCTGGAAGTGGTTCGGCGAACACGCCGCCGACCCGATCCTGTGCAGCGGCTGGACCGCCACCGAAGTCGCCAGCGCGCTGTCGATCAAGGTACGCACCGGCGCCTATACAATGGAAGACCGGGTCGTCGCATGGAACAACTGGCGCCGGCTCCGCGATGCCAGCCTTGCCGATATCGCCGTCGCGCCCGAGCATTTCGAAACCGCCGCGCGCTTCCTCGACCGGCCCGATCTCGGGCTGCGCACCGGCGACGCGCTCCATATCGCCATCGCCGAAAGTGGTCGCCTGCGCCTCGTCACCTTCGATACCCAGATGGCCGACGCCGCGCTCCAACTCGGCGTGCCGGTCGAGCGGATCCAATAACGCTTCCAATGTAGGATTTCGTCTGATCTACCCTGGTAGATGCACGACACTCCCCTCCCCGATCCGCTCGAAGCCGAGGACGATCCCCTCGCCTTCACTCCCGTTCCGCTGAAGAACCTCCGCCACGACGGCTGGACCGAGCGAAGGCAGCGCGACTTCATCGCGGCGCTCGCGGCGATGGGGTCGGTCCGCCACGCGCTGCGTGCGGTCGGCAAGACCAAGCAATCCGCCTATGTCCTGCGCAATCGTCCCGGCGCCGAGAGCTTTGCTGCCGCCTGGGACCTGGCGCTGCTGATGGGGTATGAACTGGCACTCGGGCGCGCGATGAATCTGGCGATCAACGGCGTCACCAAGGAATATTTCTACAAGGGCAAGCGGATCGGATCGACCCGCATCTTCAACGATCGCATCCTGATCGCGGCGCTGAGCAACCGGCCGCCAAACCCGTTCGCGGCGCGCGATCAGGAAGTCGAATGAACGTGATTCCCAGGAACTTGGTCAATTTCCGCGTCGCTGGCCGCTCAGCGCTCGACCGCCATCAGCGTCTCGCCCTGATATTTATCCAGGGTCGGGTCGAACAGCGCGCTCGGCACGAAATCGCGTTCGAGCACGGTCAGTTCCTTGAGCCCGTCGAGCTTGAACGTGCCGACCTTCTCCTCGCGCGGCAGGAAGCCTTCCTTGGAAACCATCACCGCATCGACATAGAGCGCGCCGTGCCGCGAATAGAGGATGTGCGGGGCCAGGATCATCCGCGTGCGATTGTAGGTCGCGGAGAGGCATTGGAGGCGCACGATGCCCTCGAGCACCAGCGGCGTCGCCGGAGCGGGGGTGTCGGAAGATTTGGCGTCGGTACTCAACTTCATCCCCTCCCTATGGCAATCATGCTGCGGCGCAGCAAGAGCCGCGAAGCCCTGGTCCGGCGCGGCATAGCCCGATCGGCACCGGCTGCGAAATAGCCGAGCGGCGGCCTTGGGACTCGCCACGTCGCATTTCGTTTCGTTCACGGCGCAATCCGGCGCGCCGTTCAGCCATCCTTCACGCGCATTTCCGGAACGTTTCCCCGTCCCGGCCGTACGGCCATCCAGGAAGGAGAAGAAGATCATGAAGCATCTCTTAAGCCTCGCAGCGCTCGCCGCCGCGGGGATGGCGGTGGCGACGCCCGCCTCGGCGCAGCGGGGGCCCTATGGCAGCCCGCAGAGCGAGGAAGCCCGTTTCGATGCCGCCCAGCAGCGCTTCGATCGCGAGTACGACCTGTTCCAGCAGGCGCTCGAACGCTATCGCAATTCGCGCCGCAACAGCGGCTGGGATGCCCCGCCCCCGCCGCGCGGCTATGATCCGCGCGACGATGATTTCTACGATCCTGCCCGTGACTATCGCGCGCCGCCGCAGGGCTATCAGGAGCGCGTGCTGTCGCAGGACGACCGCGTCTATCGCGGCCAGGACGGCCGCTATTATTGCAAGCGGTCGGATGGCACAACGGGCCTGATCGTCGGCGCGGCTGCGGGTGGCCTGTTCGGCAACATCATCGCCGGCGGTCGTTCGAAGACGGTCGGGACCCTGCTCGGCGCGGTGGCCGGCGGTGCGCTCGGCAACTCGGTTGACAAGGAGCAGGTGCGCTGCCGCTAAGCGGTTGCGAGGCCCCGCGCGCGAAGGTGCGCGGGGCTCCGTAGCAACCCCGATACGGCGAAGTCCGGAACGGCGAGTTCAGCTTCGGGAAGGCACAATGGTGACAAAGCAGCAAAATGGAGTCGCCCTTGTCCCTCGAGCCGGTTCTCGCGCGGCATGCCCATATCCTGGCGAGCGTGGAAGCGTTCGAGGCGCTGGTTTCGGGCGATCGGCCGCCGCGAGTCGAGGGCCTCGGGTTTCGTCGCTGGTCGCTCACCCGCGACCTGATGCTGCATTTCGCGCGGATGGAAGGGCAATTCTATGCCCCGATCATGCGCAACGCCACTGGCGACGTCGCGAACCGAGCCGGTCAGGCAAGTGCGGAGACGGCGGCACTAGTCTCCGATTTCCGCGAGCATGTGGGCCGCTGGGCGACTTTCCCTGGTGAAGAGCAATGGGACACCTATCGCCGCTCGATCTTGTGGCTGGCCGGCCGAGTCCGCAATCGGCTGGAGGCGGAAGCGAGGGATCTGGTAACGATGACGCGATCCCTGCCAGAAGTCGACGCGTCACGGGGACCGCATCAGGCCTATGTTGCAGATTGCTGGGAGATCCGGGAGTTGCTCTTTCCGAGCGGGGCGACCTTCGGGACGGCCTGAGCGATCCCCGAAGACCGCCTTAGGGCTCAATGCCAGAAGAGCAGGATCAGGAGGATGATGGGGATCGGAATGCCCAGCAACCACAACAGGATACCCTTGCCCATCAGCTGACTCCTCGATTGGTTTCGATGGCGTAAGAACCGCTACGGCGCGGAAAGGTTTCCGCGGGGTGGCTGCTCAAAATCCTTCGTTGCGAATGCGTTGCGGAAGCGCCTACAGCCGCTCTCATGGCCCAGCACCCCTTCGGCGTCGCCAACTTCCGCTATTATTTCCTCGCCCGGCTGGCGACGACGCTCGGCCAGATGGCAATGGTGATCGTGATCGGCTGGCAGGTGTACGACCTTGCGCGCCGGACGATGAGCGTGAAGGAAGCCGCCTTCCAGCTCGGCCTGATCGGCGTGGCGCAGTTCCTCCCGCTGTTGTTCCTGTCGCTATTCGCCGGCTGGGTGGCCGACCGGATCGATCGGCGCTGGATCGCCCGCGCCGCAGTGGCGCTGGAGGCGGGATGTGCGCTCAGCCTCGCCGGGCTCACCTATAGCGACCGGATCAGCCTCCCCGCCCTGTTCGCCATCGCCGCGCTGCTCGGCGTCGCGCGTGCCTTTGCCAGCCCGGCGCTCGGGGCGCTGGCACCGAACCTGGTGCCCAAGCAGATCCTGCCGACGGCGATCGCGCTCAGCTCGCTGTCGTGGCAGGCCGGCACCGTGATCGGCCCGGCGCTGGGCGGCTATCTCTACGCGGCCGCGCCCTGGATGCCCTATACGGTTTCGGGCGGTCTTTTCACGCTCGCCTTCCTGCTCCTGCTCCTGATCGGCAAGCTGCCGAGCAGCCCGCGCAAGTTCAGCGGCAGCCCCTGGGCGCAGATGATCGACGGGCTGCACTATGTCCGGCGCAACCGGCTGGTGCTCGGCGCAATCTCGCTGGACCTGTTCGCGGTGCTGCTCGGCGGCGCGACCGCGATGCTGCCGGTCTATGCCCGCGACATCCTCCAGGTCGGCTCGGAAGGGCTTGGCCATCTGCGCGCCGCGCCGGCGGTCGGCGCAGTGACGATCGCGACCTTCTTTTCCTGGCGACCGCTGAAGCGCGACGTGGGGGTGAAGATGCTGCTCGCGGTCGCGCTGTTCGGGCTGGCGACGGTGGTGTTCGGCCTTTCGGCGCCGCTGCTGGTGCCGGTGCTCGGGCCAAGCGCGATCGGACACGATACTGCACCGGCCGTGCTGATCGCGCTCGCAGCGTTGTTCGTGCTCGGCGCTGCCGACATGGTCTCGGTCTATGTCCGCCAGTCGCTAATCCAGCTCTACACCCCCGACGAGATGCGCGGCCGGGTCGGCGCGGTCTCGACGCTGTTCATTTCCGGCTCGAATGAACTGGGCGAAGCGGAATCGGGGTTCCTCGCCGCGCTGATCGGGCCGGTGGCCGCGGTGGTGGGCGGCGGATTGGGCGCAATCCTTGTCACGGCGTTATGGGCCAGGCTATTCCCGGAGCTGAGGCGGGCTCGCACCTTCGATCCTCCGGCCAATCTTGAAATGCCTCCGAAGGAGATGACGACATGAAGGCCAACACAATCCTCGAGACGATCGGCAACACGCCGCACATCCGCATCAACAAGCTGTTCCCCGGCGCCGAGGTCTGGATCAAGTCCGAGCGCTCGAACCCGGGCGGCTCGATCAAGGACCGCATCGCGCTGGCGATGATCGAGGCGGCGGAGTCCGATGGCAGCCTGCAGCCCGGCGGCACGATCGTCGAGCCGACCAGCGGCAATACCGGCGTCGGCCTGGCGATGGTCGCTGCAGTGAAGGGCTACAAGCTGATCCTGGTGATGCCGGAGAGCATGAGCCTCGAACGCCGCCGCCTGATGCTGGCCTATGGCGCCAGCTTCGACCTCACCCCGCGCGAAAAGGGGATGAAGGGCGCGATCGAGCGGGCGATGGAACTGGTCGAATCGACGCCGGGCGCCTGGATGCCGCAGCAGTTCGAGAATCCGGCGAACATCGACGTCCATGTCCGCACCACCGCGCAGGAAATCCTGAACGACTTCACCGATTCGCCGATCGACGTGCTGATCACCGGCGTCGGCACGGGGGGCCACATCACCGGCGTCGCCGAGACGCTGAAGCAGCAATGGCCGGATCTCAAGGTCTATGCCGTCGAGCCCGAGCTTTCGCCGGTGATCTCGGGCGGTCAGCCGGGTCCGCACCCGATCCAGGGCATCGGCGCCGGCTTCGTGCCGAAGAACCTGCACACCGACGCGATCGATGGGGTGATCAAGGTCGATGCCAATGTCGCCAAGGACATGGCCAGGCGGGCGGCCCGCGAGGAAGGCATGCTGATCGGCATCTCTTCGGGCGCCACGCTGGCGGCGATCCTTCAGAAACTGCCCGACCTGCCCGATGGCGCGCGCGTGCTCGGCTTCAACTATGATACCGGCGAGCGCTATCTGAGCGTTCCGGACTTCCTGCCCGAAGCCTGACGCACCCCACCGAGCGGCCGGTTGGGGCGTTGCGCGAGCGCAATGGTTCCAACTCGGCCGCTTGTGCGTTATGGGCCCCGCCCCATGCCGTTGCCACCCATCCCTCGCCGCCTGTCGTCGCCGTTCGCCGGCGTTTCGCCGCTGCTCGCTGCCGTGCTGGCAGCGGTTGTGCTGGCTGCGATCGCGGTGCCGACCTGGCTGGTGCTGACCACGCCGCGCATTGTCTATCACAAGCCGCGCGCGGTCGCGGTGGCACGGCGGGTGGTGCCCAAGACCGAATTGCCGCCGGTCGAGCCGGTCGAATTCCAGATCGTCACGCCCGACGATGCGCGGGAATTCAACGCTTCGATTCCGTTCTCGACGCTGCCCAACCCGTCGGCGCGCGCCTTCCGACTGTTCGGCAGCGAGGTGAGCCAGGCACGGGCAATCGATTGCCTGGCGGCCGCCGTCTATTACGAAGCGGGCGACGATGCCGTCGGTCAACGGGCCGTGGCGCAGGTGGTGCTCAACCGCGTCCGCCATCCCGCCTTTCCCAAGACCGTGTGCGGCGTCGTGTTCCAGGGATCGGAGCGCTCGACTGGCTGCCAGTTCACCTTCACCTGCGATGGCGCGATCCTGCGCTACACGCCGACTGCTGCGGCCTGGACCCGCGCCCGGGACGTTGCCCGGATGGCGCTCGCAGGATCGGTCTACAAGCCGGTTGGCCACGCCACCCATTATCATACCAATTGGGTCGTCCCCTATTGGAGCGCGAGCCTGGAAAAGATCACGGCGGTCCATACCCACCTCTTCTTCCGCTGGGCAGGCTGGTGGGGCACGCCGCCGGCATTCAATCGCGGCTATGCCGGGATCGAGCCCAATATCGGCCTGATGGCGCGGCTCTCGCCCAACTTCAAAGGCGATTCAGCGATCGAGCCGCTGCCGGGCATGGAAGGCACCGAAGGCGCGTTCGTCGATCCCGCGTCGATCCCCGAAAGCGCGGTGCCCGAACCGATGGCCGTCGAAGGCGGCGGCGAGGGCAATAATTTCATGCTGACCCTGCCCAAGGGGATCAGCCCCGATGGCTTCGCCGCGCTGGCGGTGAAGACCTGTGGCGAGCGGCCCTATTGCAAGTTCATGGCCTGGGCCGATGCCCGCCAGACCCCGGCCAAGCTGCCGCTGACCAGCGCGCAGGTGGCGACCATGTCGTTCAGCTATCTGCGCGACCAGAGCCAGGGCTTCGCCAAGGCGCTCTGGAATTGCACGCAGTTCCGCCGCCCGAGCCCGGTGCAGTGCATGCGTGCGCAGCCGCCTGCCGAACCGGCGGCGCCACTCGCCGTCCCGTCTCCCGGCGCGCCTCCTCTGACGGGCCCGGCGCCGCTCAGCGGCGTACGGCGGAAGGCCGACCTCCTTGCGTCGCCGTACCCGGCGGAAACGCCTGGAGCCAGGGCGCCGGTGAGCTTCACGCTCCCGGCGCCCCGCCCGTCACCGTCACCGTCGCCCAAACCGACAGCAACACCCGCAGCGCACATCCCCCGTTGACCGCAAGGGGCTGTCCCCGCCCCGCTGCGGGCGGCACGCTAAGGATTGCGGGTTTGGCCGCCGACGCTAGTCGATCCGCTGGTAATGGCCGGTCGGAAAGTCGCCGGTCGCGAGCGCCGCGACGGCTTCCGCTACTACTTCCGGCGGCTTCACCTCTTCCGGGTTCTCCCCCGGAAAGGCGCGCGCGCGCATCTTGGTCCGCGTCGCGCCCGGATCGACGATGCCGACGCGTACTCGGCTGATCTGTTCGACTTCCTCGCCATAGGTGAGCAGCAGATTCTCGAACGCCGCCTTGGACGCGCCATAGACGCCCCAATAGGCACGCGGCGTGCGCCCCACGCTGGAGGTCAGCCCGATCACGCGCCCTGCCGAAGCGGCCTTGAGCAGCGGGTCGAACGCCGCGAGCATCGCCGCCTGCGCGGTGACGTTGAGCGTCAGCACCTTGGCGAATTCCTTGAAGTCGATCGCCGGCACCGCGCTCAGCGTGCCCAGTGTCGCCGCATTAAGCACGAGCAGGTCGAGCGCCTTCCAGCGGTCGCCGATGGCCTCGGCCAGCCGCGCGACGCTGTCGTTCTCGGCAAGGTCCATCGGCGCGATCGTCGCCGATCCGCCAGCCGCGAAGATGGCTTCCTCGATTTCCTCGAGCGCGCCGGCCGTCCGCGCCGTGAGGATCACATGGGCACCCCGTGCGGCCAGGGCGATCGCCGTCGCCGCGCCGATGCCGCGGCTCGCACCGGTGACGAGCGCGATGCGCTCCGAAAGTGGCTTGTCGGTCATCTTGTCCTGAAGCGGTTTAGCCTACGCGCTCGTGGAGCAGCGCGAACTGGTCGGTCGGCGGGCCGATCTCGTCCTGGTCGGTGAGAGTCGTCGGATAATCACCGGTGAAGCAAGCGTCGCAATAGCCCGGGCGAATATCGGGCCGTCCGGCCTCGCCCAGCGCCTTGTACAGCCCGTCGATCGAGACGAAGGCCAGGCTGTCGGCATGGATGAAGTCGGTCATCCCGCCTACGTCCATCTTGGCGGCGAGCAGCTTGGCGCGCTCGGGTGTGTCGACACCGTAGAAGCAGCTGTGCCGGGTGGGCGGCGAGGCGATGCGCATATGCACCTCCTTCGCACCCGCCTCGTGCATCATCTGCACGATCTTGAGGCTGGTCGTCCCGCGCACGATCGAATCGTCGATCAGCACGATGCGCTTGCCTTGGATCAGCTCGCGATTAGCATTGTGCTTCAGCTTGACGCCCAGATGCCGGACCTTGTCACCCGGCTGGATGAAGGTGCGCCCGACATAGTGCGAGCGGATGATACCAAGCTCGAACGGAATGCCGCTCTGCTGGGCATAGCCGATCGCCGCAGGCACGCCCGAATCGGGCACCGGCACGACGAGGTCGGCCTCGACCGGCGACTCGATTGCCAGCTGCGCGCCGATCGCCTTGCGCACCGAATAGACCGAGCGATTGCCGCTGATCGAATCGGGTCGCGAGAAATAGACATATTCGAAGATGCACGGCCGCGCGGAGACGGGCGCGAACGGCTTGTGCGAGCTGATCTCGCCGCTCGCCTTGACGATCACCAGTTCGCCGGGCTCGACGTCCCGGACATAATCGGCGCCGACCACGTCGAGCGCCACCGTCTCGGAGGCGAAAACGATCGTGTCGTCGAGCTTGCCCATCACCAGCGGACGGATGCCGAGCGGGTCGCGGCACGCGATCATCCCCTCGGGCGTCATCACGATCAGCGAATAGGCACCCTCGACCTGCTTTAGCGCGTCGATGAATCGGTCGATCAGCGTGCGATATTGCGAGGTGGCGACGAGGTGGATGATCGTCTCGGTGTCCGAGGTCGATTGGAAGATCGCCCCGCGCCGCACCAGGTCCCGCCGCAGCCGCAGCGCATTGGACAGGTTGCCATTATGCGCGACCGCGAAGCCGCCGGTGGCGAGTTCGGCATAGAGGGGCTGCACGTTGCGAAGCGCCGTCTCGCCGGTGGTCGAATAGCGGACATGGCCACAGGCGGCCGCGCCCGGCAACGCGCGGATGACCTCGTCCCGGTCGAAATTGCCGGCGACATGGCCCATCGCGCGATGGGTGTGGAACTGGTGGCCGTCCCAGCTGGTAATGCCCGCGGCTTCCTGCCCGCGATGCTGGAGCGCGTGCAGCCCCAGCGCCACGGCGGCGGCAGCCCCGTCCATGCCGGAAACACCGAAAATGCCGCACTCTTCGCGCAGCTTGTCGTCATCGAACGGGTGCGTGGTAAGCATCAGCCCTCAGCGGCTTGGGAACTCTCGGGCGGGCATATAGGCGCTTCGATGGGCTTTGTCGCGGGTTTGTCACAAGGAAATCGACCGAGATGACGGCGGGCCCGTCGCGCGCTAGAGCGGGCGGGTGGATACCGATCGCGAAACGGGCACGACGCTCGACCCCAAATACGACGCCGCCGGCCTGATCACCGCCGTCTGCACGGCACCCGATGGCAAGGTGCTGATGATCGCGCACATGAATGCCGAGGCGCTGGAGGCGACGCTCGAGAGCGGCGAGGCGACCTTCTGGTCGCGCAGCCGGGCGCGCCTTTGGAAGAAGGGCGAGACGTCCGGCCATGTCCTCAAGGTGATCGAGGCGCGAATCGATTGCGACCAGGATGCCATCTGGCTCAAGGTCGAGCCGCGCGGCCCCGCCTGCCACACCGGCGCCCCGAGCTGCTTCTACCGCCGCATCGCGGGCGGCGCCTTGGTGCGCGATTGAAGCGGATCGGAGGCGCCCTGCTGCTCCTGCTCGCCGGCTGCTCGGGCGGTGATCGCTCGGCATCGAAGGCGGGCCAGCCCGAGGACCTCGAAAAGGCGGCGATCGAGCGCGGCCTGGTCCGCGATCCGAAGGACACCGAAATCGCCGGCCTTTACGCCCGCGACACCGATCGCATCTGCATCGTGCCCGATCGTCAGCTCGGCCATCGCATCGGCGCCTTCGTCGATTATGGCGACGGCATCACCTGCAGCGGCGCGGGCACTGTCAGTCAGGTCGGGGAGGCGTTGCACGTCGAATTCGCGGGTGCGCAATGCGCGTTCGATGCGCGCTTCGACGGCGACAAAATTCGGTTCCCCGGCGCGCTGCCGGAGGGCTGCGACAAGCTCTGCACGCGCCGCGCCTCCTTCGCCGGGCTCGAGGTCGCGCGCTTGAGCGAATCCGCCGCCGAAGCCGCCGCCATGCGCGATGCGAGCGGCCGCCGCCCCTGCGGCGATTGAGTTCAAACTCGTCTGGCCACCGGCGGGGAGCGCTTGACGTTCACGTAAGGGTAAACTAAATTCCAATCCATGAACGCACCAGCCTTTCCCGTCGAGGCCCTGGCGCCGATCGAGCCGCGGCCGGATCGCGAATCCTTTTCGATCTCCGACCTGTGCGCCGAATTCTCCGTCACGCCGCGCGCGCTGCGCTTCTATGAGGACGAGGGGCTGATCGCCCCGGAGCGCCGCGGCACTGCCCGCATCTATTCGCATCGCGATCGCGCCCGGCTCGCCTGGATCCTGCGCGGCAAGCGCGTCGGCTTCAGCCTCGCCGAGATCAAGGAGATGATCGATCTCTACGATATCGGCGACGGCCGCCGCGTGCAGCGCCAGGTAACGCTCGAGCGTTGCCGCGAGCGCGTCGCGCTGCTCGAAAACCAGAAGCGCGACATCGACGCGCACATCGCCGAGCTGCGCGATTTCATCGATCTCGTCCAAAACAGCGACAAAGCCTGAGGAACCCTGAAATGCCGCAATTTACGCCGCCGGTGCGCGATACGCGCTTCATCCTCGAATCGGTGATCGGGCTCGATCGCCATGCGAACCTTCCGGGGTTCGAGAACGCCACGCCCGAAACCGTCGATGCCGTGCTCGAACAGGGCGGCCAGTTCGTCGCCGAAGTGCTGTTCCCGCTCAACCATTCGGGCGATCAGCAGGGCTGCACACGCCACGAAG
The DNA here is from genome assembly GCA_023400405.1 of Pseudomonadota bacterium. Lineage (GTDB taxonomy): Bacteria > Pseudomonadota > Alphaproteobacteria > Sphingomonadales > Sphingomonadaceae > Sphingomonas. The sequence continues at coordinate 5,360 of JAEXFD010000054.1, read as the reverse complement.
ACGGCAGCGTGACCACGCCCGATGGTTTCAAGGAAGCGTATCGGCAGTTCGTCGAGAGCGGTTGGGGCACGCTGAGTGCGCCGGCAGAGTTCGGCGGCCAGGAAATGCCGCACGTCGTCTCGACGGCGTTCCAGGAATATATGATCTCGGCCAACATGGCCTTCGCCATGTATCCCGGCCTCACCCATGGCGCGATCGCCGCGCTGCTGGTCAAGGGCTCGGACGAGCAGAAGGCCAAGTACGTCCCCAAGATGGTCTCGGGCGAATGGGGCGGCACGATGAACCTGACGGAGCCGCAGTGCGGCACCGATCTCGGCCTCATCAAGACCAAGGCCGAGCCACAGGCCGATGGCTCGTTCAGCATCACCGGCACCAAGATCTTCATTTCGTCGGGCGAGCACGATCTCACCAGCAACATCATCCATCTAGTGCTCGCCAAGACCCCCGGCGCGCCGGACAGCACCAAGGGCATTTCGCTGTTCGTGGTGCCCAAGTTCCTGGTCAACGACGATGGTTCGCTCGGCGAGCGCAACGCAGTGACCTGCGGCTCGATCGAGCACAAGATGGGCATCCACGCCAATTCGACCTGCGTGATGAACTATGACGGCGCCAAGGGCTGGCTGGTCGGCGAGGAGATGAAGGGCCTCGCCGCGATGTTCATCATGATGAACGCCGCGCGCCTGGGCGTCGGCCTGCAGGGGCTAGGCATCGCCGAAGTCGCCTATCAGAACGGTGTGCAATATGCGGAGGATCGCCGCCAGGGCCGCGCGCTCACCGGCCCGGCCGAGCCGCAGGAAAAGGCGGACACGCTGTTCGTCCATCCCGATGTCCGCCGGATGCTGATGGAGGCCAAGGCGCAGACCGAGGCGCTGCGCGCGCTCTGCCTGTGGGGCGCACTCCAGGTCGATCTCGAGCACGCCGCCGCCACCGAGGAAGAGCGCCAGCTCGCCGCCGATTTGGTCGGCCTGCTCACGCCCGTCATCAAGGGCGTCGGCACCGATATCGGCTACAAGGTCGCCACCGATTGCCAGCAGGTCTATGGCGGCCATGGCTACATCGCCGAATGGGGGATGGAGCAATATGTGCGCGATGCCCGGATCGCGATGATCTATGAAGGCACCAATGGCGTCCAGGCGATGGACCTGGTCGGCCGCAAGCTAGCGATGAACGGCGGCCGCGCCGTCCAGGCCTTCTTCAAGCTGGTCGGCGAGGAAGTGGCCGCGGCCAAGGGCGACGAGAAGCTCGCCGCGCTGGCCGAGGGCCTCGAAAAGGCGCTCGGTCACCTTCAGGGCGCGACGATGTGGCTCGCCGCGAACGGCTTCAAGAACCCCAACGACGTCGGCGCCGGCGCCTATCCGTACATGCAACTCACCGGCACGGTGGCGCTCGGCCTGATGTGGCTGCGCATGGCCAAGGCCGCGCTCGTGAAGCTGGCCGAGGGCGGCAACAATACGAAGTTCTACGAAGCCAAGCTGGTCACCGCGCGCTTCTATGCCGAGCGCTTTCTCCCCGAGGCGAGCGGCCTGCGCCGCAAGATTGAAGCGGGCAGCGAATCGGTGATGGCGCTTGATCCGGAGCTGTTCCGCGCCGCCTGAGCGCGGTCATTTTTCGGGAAGCTCGTCCAGGGCAGCATGCGGCGCCAGCAGATGCTGCATGCTCGCTTTCGTGCAGTAGCGTCGGAACTCGTATTGGCAAATTGGTGTCGCTGATGTGACAGCTGCGGCAGACGCTTTACGCCCCCTCCCCCTTGATCAGGGTTACTTGGATCACGTCGATCCCGCCACCTCGGAAACCGCCTTCGCAATACATTAGATAATAACGCCACAGGTCGATGAATTTACGGTCGAAATGCGCCGGCAGAAGGCCAGCGGAGACGGCGGTGTCGAAAGTCGCCCGCCAGCGGCGAAGCGTCTCGGCATAGTCGAGGCCGAAGGCGAACCGATCCTGCCAGGAGAGCCCGCGCGCCTCGGCGAGCCTGCGGAAGCGGCTTTCCGAAAGCAGCAGGCCGCCCGGGAAGACATAGGCCTGGATGAAATCGACGTTGGCTACATAATCTTCGAAAAAGGCATCGTCGAAGGTGATGACCTGAAGCGCGGCTCGGCCGCCGGGCTTTAACGCCGCGGCGATCGCATCGAGATAGGCCGGCCAATAGCGTTCGCCCACCGCCTCGGCCATTTCGATGCTCGCCACGGCATCGTAGCGGCCGGTGACGTCGCGATAATCGGTAAGGCTGAACCGTGCGCCTTGTGGCACCCGCGCCTCGGCCCAGGCCTTTTGCTCGGTCGAGAGCGTGATGCCGTGCACCTCGCGGCCTCCGCGCACGGCAAGCTCGGCAAAGCTGCCCCAGCCGCAGCCGATTTCAAGAATCGTCTCGCGCGGCGCCGTCGCGGTGCGATCGAGGATGGCGGCGAGCTTGCGCTGCTGGGCGGAATCGAGATCCTCGTCCGCCGAGGCGAAGATCGCGCTCGAATAGGTCATGCCCGGATCGAGCCATAGCCGATAGAAATCGTTGCCCAAATCGTAGTGGTAATGGATGTTGCGGCGCGATCCGCCGCGATCGTTGCGATGCCACCAATGCCACAGACGCTTGAGCCGCAGCGACAGTCCGGTGGCGCGAGCCTGTCGCGCGAGCTCGGCGCGGTTGCGGCCGAACAGCGCGAAGAGCTCGACAGGATCTGGGCTGGCCCACTCCCCCGCCGCCCATCCCTGATACCAGCCGACCGAACCGCTCAGCGCGAGGCGCAGCAACGCCCGCCAGCGGCGCAGGTCGACGATCGCGGCGGGCCCTTCGGCGCGTCCGCCGAGCCGCCGGGTGGTGCCGTCTGGCAGGTGCAGCGTCAGGCTGCCTTCGGCGATCCCGGCATCGATGCGATCGAGCTGGCGGCGGGAGAACGCCCCGATCAGGCGCGCCGGCGGGCTCCGGCGGCGCGGTTCGGGCGAGTGACGGGGGGCGTGCATGGCGCGCGCACAATGCACGCGGCGACGAGTCGGGCAAGCACCATCAACGCTGCGGACGGCTCTGACGGCGCTCGCCATTGAACAGGTAGCGCAGCGGCGGGCTCAGCCGGATGAGCTTCCAGATGCCATAGGAACCGCCGATCGCAACGGCGCAAAGCAGCAGGAATTTCGGCCAGATCGGCAGCGGCAGGCGATCGAGCCATGGCGTCACCAGGACGATCAGCGGTTCGTGGAACAGATAGATAACGAAGGACGCGGAGACGAGCGCCTTCACCCAGCGCCGCTCGCCGTCGATGAAATGGGCGAGCACGCCGAGCGAAGCCTGGGTGAGGCAGATGGCGGTGATGCCGGTGAGCACGGGCCGCCAGCCGAAAGGCAGGAGGCGGCCGCCGAAGACGATGGCGAGGCTCGCCGCAAGCCCGATCAGGAACAGCGGCCAGGAGAAGCGGGCGAAGCGCCGATCGAGCGCCGGCACGCGCTGGAGCACGGCGCCCAATGCGAACCAGGGGAGATAATCGAGCGCATAGCGCGCCGAGAGGAAATTGATCGCGAAATTGGAAAGGTGGCGGTTGCGCTCTAGCTGGAAGACGCCAAGGCCCCACAGGCCCAGCGCCAGCCCGATCGCGAGGCTGAGCGGCACGAACCAGCGCACCAGCCCGCTTTGCTCGCCGCCAAGCTCGGCATGGGCGAGCCGGGGGAACAGCCAGACCAGTCCGGCGAGCGCCGCCGTGTAGTAGAGCAGCACCTGGACGAACCAAAGATGCTCGAACGGATTGCGCTCGCTCCAGGTCATGATCTCCCACCAGCGCGACAGCGGCGCGGGATGGCCCGTTTCGAGCAGCAGGACGAAATGCATCACCGGCACGAGCAGGAAGGTGCCGGCGAGGAAGGGTGGGATCAGGCGGTGGAAGCGAGAGGGCAGATAGCTCGCCACCGGCCGGCGATGGAGTAGCATCGCCGCGAAATAGCCTGCGATCATGTAGAAGCCCGGCATGCGGAACAAATGGAGACAATCGGCGAGCGCCGTGAAGTCGGTCGAACGATCACGCATGTTGGCGATCCAGCCATCGGGCCGGACGGTGAGCGAGGCGTGATAGGGAATGCCGAACAGCAGGAACACGGCCCGCAGCGCATCGAGATCGTGCCGCCGGGCTCGCGTTTCGGAATCGTTGCGCTTGGAAGCGGGGCTTGGGACCGGCGTCATTGCGGCTAGACGCTTCGCATCAGCGCAAGTTCATCGAAGTGGGGCCGCGGACCATGCCCGGGCGATAGCGGGCTGGAGGATCAATGCAAGGCGATCAGAGCGCGTGGGGCTCCTTCTCGACCATCCAGGTCTGGCCCTTGGCGACCAGCTTCTGAAGATCGGCGGTTTTGCCTTCGCTCGCCGCCCTGTTCTGCGCGATCACTGCGCTTTCGAAGGTCGGCGCGGGATCGTCGTAGAGCACGCCTAGCGCCATCGGAAACGGGCCGAATGGCATTTCGACGAGCAGGTGCGCGATCATCCGGTTGGTCCGGTCATGGACCAGCACGCGCGAGGTGTCGCCATCGGCCAGGTCGATCACTTCGAGCTTCAGCGTCGCAGCGTCGAGGGCGAGGCCCTTGGTACCGCCGGCGAAGACCAGCGGTTGGCCATGCTCGACCCAGAGCTGGTTTGCGGCCGCATTGGGCTTGGCCGTGAACGGCTCGAAAACGTCGTCATTATAGACGATGCAGTTCTGGAAGATCTCGACGAACGCCGCGCCCTGATGGGCGTGGGCAGCCTTGAGCACCGTGGGCAGGTTCTTGTGCACGTCGATCCCGCGCGCGACGAAGCGAGCCCCGGCACCGAGCGCGAAGGCGCAAGGCTTGGCGGGATGATCGACCGATCCGAAGGGCGTCGAGGGGCTGCGCGTGCCTTCGCGGCTGGTCGGCGAATATTGACCCTTTGTGAGGCCGTAGATCTCGTTGTTGAAGAGCAGGAATTGGCAGTTCAGATTCCGTCTCAACAGATGCATCGTGTGGTTGCCGCCGATCGAAAGCGCATCGCCGTCTCCGGTGATGATCCAGACGTCGAGATCGGGATTGGCGAGCTTCACCCCGGTCGCCACCGCCGGCGCGCGGCCGTGGATGGTGTGGAAGCCATAGGTCTCCATGTAATAGGGGAAGCGCGAGGAGCAGCCGATGCCACTGACGAACACCGTGTTCTCCGGCGTGGCGCCGATTTCCGGCATGGTGCGCTGCACCGCCTTCAGGATCGCATAGTCGCCGCAGCCGGGGCACCAGCGGACCTCCTGATCGGTCTCCCAGTCCTTGGGGGTGCTGGGGCGGAGGGGCGTGATCTGGTTCATGCTTCCTGGTCCTCAAACCCCTCTCCCGTCGGGAGAGGGAGGGGCCCGCTCGCATCCGCGAGCGGGAGGGTGAGG
>JAEXFD010000015.1 GCA_023400405.1 Pseudomonadota bacterium | reverse complement strand
CTTCCGCGCCTTCGGCGCTCCCTCCCTCTCCCAATGGGAGAGGGAAGGGGCCCGCCGCCGGAGGCGGTGGGAAGGGTGAGGGTGACGGTTCACCCCCGAACCGCAATCCCCGCCGCCGCCAGCGCCGCATGGGCGTCGGCGATGCTGGCTTCGCCGAAATGGAAGATCGAGGCGGCAAGCACGGCGCTGGCATGACCCTGGACGACGCCCTCGACGAGGTGCCGGAGGTTGCCGACGCCACCGCTCGCGACCACCGGCACGGTCACCTGGTCGGCGATGGTGCGGATGAGCTCGAGGTCGTAGCCGTCGCGCGTGCCGTCGCGGTCCATCGAGGTGACGAGCAGCTCGCCGGCGCCGAGTTCGGCGAGGCGGAGCGCGTGCTCGACGGCATCGATCCCCGTCGGCTTGCGGCCGCCATGGGTGAAGACTTCCCAATGATCCCCGGTGCGGCGCGCATCGATCGAGGCGACGACGCACTGGCTGCCCATCCGCTCGGCGATCTCGGCCACCACTTCGGGCCGCGACACCGCGGCGGAATTGACCGCGACCTTGTCGGCGCCCGCAAGCAGCAGCGCCCGCGCATCCTCGACCGAGCGCACCCCGCCACCGACGGTAAGCGGCATGAAACAGACCTCGGCGGTGCGGCGCACCACGTCGAGGATCGTGCCGCGCGCTTCGTGGCTGGCGGTGATGTCGAGGAAGCAGAGCTCGTCGGCTCCCGCCGCGTCATAGGCGCGCGCCTGCTCGACCGGATCGCCGGCATCCTTGAGGTCGACGAAGTTCACGCCCTTGACGACGCGGCCATTCGCCACGTCGAGACAGGGGATGACACGGGCGCGGACGGTCATGCGATGGTTTCACGCGAAGGCGCGAAGGCACGAAGAAGAGAAGGTTTTTGGTTCGCGCAGAGGCGCAGAGGCGCAGAGAGAAAAGATGGCCGCGCTAGCGGCCTTTCATTCGTGACGTACTCACGCGCTGGCGGGCGATTGAAGGCGGCTGACGCCGCAGGGCGCTGAGACTCCTCTGCGCCTCTGCGCCTCTGCGCGACCAAACTCTTCGCGCCTTCGCGCCTTCGCGTGAACATCATGCGTCCACCTTTCCCACTTCGATCGCCCATTTGAGATCGAGCCGGCCGTCGTACAGCGCCCGGCCGGTGATCACGCCTTCGACGCCGTCGGCGACATGGGGGCGGAGCGCATGGATGTCGGCGATGTCGGTGACGCCGCCGCTGGCGATGACGGGGATCGAGACGGCGCGGGCAAGCGCGACGGTCGCCTCGACATTGCAGCCCTTGAGCAGCCCGTCGCGACCGACATCGGTGAACAGCAGTGCGGCGACGCCGGCATCCTCGAATCGGCGGGCGAGATCGACCACCGACACGTCCGACACATCGGCCCAGCCGCGCGTCGCGACCAGCCCGTCGCGCGCATCGACCGCGACGACGATCCGGCCCGGATTGTCGCGCGCCGCCTCGCGGACGAGGTCGGGATTTTCCAGCGCGGCGGTGCCGATCACCACGCGCTCGACGCCGAGGTCGAGCCAGCGCTCGATCGCATCACGATTGCGGATGCCGCCGCCCAATTGGAGCTTGCCGCCGAAGGTCTCGAGGATCGCCGCGACCGCGCCGCCATTGACCGATTCGCCGGCAAAGGCCCCGTCCAGATCGACGACGTGGAGCCATTCGGCGCCCGCCTCGGCGAAGCTCTCCGCCTGGGCGGCGGGGTCGTCGCCATAGACGGTGGCGCGCGCCATGTCGCCTTCGGCCAGGCGGACGACCTGGCCGCCCTTGAGGTCGATCGCGGGGAAGATGATCAGGGGCGCCAAGCGAGGAACCTTTCGAGCAGCGCGATGCCGTAGCGCTGGCTCTTTTCGGGGTGGAACTGGACGCCGACCATGTTGTCGCGGCCGATCGCGGCGGTGACCGGGCCGCCATGATCGGTGGTGGCGAGGATATCGGTGCCGTCAAAGGCGAAGCTGTGGAGGAAATAGGCCTGGCCGGGGACGATCAGCGGGTGCGGCGCAGTGGGCGCGACGTCGTTCCAGCCCATATGCGGCACGCGGATCGTGGGGGAGGCGGGGAGGGCACGCACCGTCCCGGCGATCCAGCCGAGCCCCGCATGGCGCCCCATTTCCTCGCCGGCCTCGGCCATTAGTTGCATACCCACGCACACGCCGAGGAACGGCGCCCCTTCGCCGCGGACGCGCCGCTCGAGCGCCTCGGTCATGCCCGGGATCGCGGCGAGGCCCGCCGCACAGGCGCCGAACGCGCCGACGCCAGGGAGGACGACGCGATCGGCCTTGAGGACCTGCTCCGGATCGGCCGTCACGGCGATGTCGATCGCGCCCGCGGCCTTGAGCGCATTATGGACCGAGTGGAGATTGCCCGCGCCGTAATCGACCAGCGCGATCGCGGTCACAGCACGCCCTTGGTGCTCGGCACGACACCCGCCTTGCGCGGATCGATCTCCACCGCCTCGCGCAGCGCCCGGGCCAGGCCCTTGAACGCGGCTTCGGCGATATGGTGGTTGTTGGTGCCGTACAGCGTCTCGACGTGCAGCGTCAGCCCGGCGGTCTGGGCGAAGCTGTGGAACCAGTGCTCGAACATCTCGGTGTCCATCTCGCCGAGCCGCTTCTGGCTGAATTCGGTCTTCCACACGAGATAGGGCCGCCCCGAAATGTCCAGCGCCACGCGCGTCAGCGTCTCGTCCATCGGCGAGAGCGCATCGGCATAGCGGCGGATGCCCTTCTTGTCGCCGAGCGCCCTGGCCACCGCCTCGCCGATCGCCAGCCCGGTATCCTCCACCGTGTGGTGCTGGTCGATATGGAGGTCGCCCACCGTCTTCACGTCGAGATCGATCAGCGAATGGCGGCTGAGTTGCTCGAGCATGTGATCGAAGAAGCCGATGCCGGTCGAGATGGCATAGGCGCCGGTGCCGTCGAGGTTGACGGTGACGTCAATCGAGGTCTCGCTCGTCTTGCGGCTGACGGTGGCGGTGCGCATCGGCCCCACATAGCGATGGTTGGCGTCCATGCAATCTTGACCGTTCGGCAGGGCACGCTACCCAAGGGGCATGACCGGCAACGTGCCCGATAGCCTGATTCCCTATGACGAGATCGTGCAGGAAGCCCTGCGCGCCGTGGTCGGCCGCGTGCTCGGCTCCGTCGCCGAATCGGGCAGCCTCCCGGGTGGGCATCATTTCTACATCACCTTCAAGACGCACGCCCCGGGGGTCGACATCCCGCAGCGGCTGATCGAGCGCTTCCCGGACGAAATGACCATCGTCCTCCAGCATCGATTCTGGGACCTGCGGGTCGATGACGAGAAATTCTCGGTGGGGTTGAGCTTCAACCAGGTGCCGGCGATGCTCCACATCCCGTTCGCCGCGATCACCGGCTTCCACGATCCGGCGGTGAATTTCGAGCTGCGCTTCCAGGCGCATGAGGACCCCAACGAGCCTGAGCCGCATGACGAGGCGGAAAATGACGGGCCCGCGGTCAAGCCGGCGGACGACGGCTCGAACGTCGTCTCGGTGGATTTCAAGCGCAAGAAATAAGCGCATCGGGCGGCCACGCGCCGCTTGCGTTCACCCCGCTTGTCCAAGCGGCCCGCTTGCGCCTAGGAGGCGCGGCAAGCGAGCCGGCCTTCGACAGGGCCGAGGGCGAACGGAGGAAGTGTGACCCAGCAGACCCGTACCGAAACCGACTCGATCGGCGCGATCGAAGTGCCCGCCGACGCCTATTGGGGTGCGCAGACCCAGCGTTCGATCGAGAATTTCCCGTTCGGCGCGATGGAGCGGATGCCGATCGACATCGTCCATGCCCAGGCGATCGTGAAGCAGGCCGCAGCGCGGGTGAACGTCAAGCACGGCCTCGATCCCAAGATCGCCGCGGTGATCGAGCAGGTCACGCAGGAGATCATCGACGGCAAGCTCGACGATCAGTTCCCGCTGGTGATCTGGCAGACCGGCAGCGGCACCCAGACCAACATGAACGTCAACGAAGTGATCGCGGGCCGCGCCAACGAGATCCTGACGGGCAGCAAGGGCGGCAAGTCGCCCGTCCACCCGAACGACCATGCCAACATGGCGCAATCCTCGAACGACAGCTTCCCAACCGCGCTGCACATCGCCGCTGCGCGTGCCGTGACGATGAAGCTCTATCCGGCACTCGATCGCCTGCGCGCCTCGCTCCAGGCGAAGGTCGAGGCCTGGGATCATATCGTCAAGATCGGCCGCACCCATCTCCAGGACGCGACGCCGCTCACGCTCGGCCAGGAATTCTCCGGTTACGTCGCGATGCTCGATTCGGCGAAGGCGCGCTTCGAAAGCGTGCTGTCGATCGACATCTTCAAGCTGGCGCTCGGCGGCACCGCGGTCGGCACCGGGCTCAATTCGCCCCCGGGCTATGCCGAGGACGTCGCCGCAGAGATCGCCAAGATCACCGGACTGCCCTTCGTCACCGCGCCCAACAAGTTCGAGGCGCTGGCGACCAAGGACCAGCTCGTCAATCTGTCGGGCACCTGCAACACGCTGGCCGTGTCGCTGACCAAGATCGCCAACGACATCCGCTTGCTGGGCAGCGGCCCGCGCTCGGGCCTGGGCGAGCTCGACCTGCCGGCGAACGAGCCCGGCAGCTCGATCATGCCGGGCAAGGTCAACCCGACCCAGAGCGAATCGCTGACGATGGTCGCGGCGCAGGTGATCGGCAACCACACCGCGGTGACGGTCGGCGGCATGCAGGGCCATTTCGAGCTCAACGTGTTCAAGCCGCTGATCGGCTCGAACGTGCTGCGCTCGATCAACCTGATGGCGATCGGCATGACGAGCTTCGCCGAGCGCGCCGTCGATGGCGCCAAGGCGAACGAGGCGCGGATCAAGGAGCTGGTCGATCGCTCGCTGATGCTGGTGACGGCGCTGGCGCCCGCGATCGGCTATGACAATGCCGCCAAGATCGCCAAGAATGCGCATGAGAAGGGGCTGACGCTCAAGGAAAGCGGGCTCCAGCTCGGGCTGGTCGATGAGGCGACGTTCGACAAATATGTCCGCGCCGAGGAAATGATCGGGCGATAGTCTGCGCCGGCGCTTGCCTGCGCGACCGCTTGGCGGCATGGGGCCGCGATGCGAAGCGGCTTGCGCAAGGCGGGGGGCTGGACGTTGGCCGCGCTGCTCTGGACGGTCGTGGCGACAGGCGTCGCCGCGACCGTGATGCCCTTCTATCTCGACCGGATCTATTATCGCGGGCCCGCCTCGGGGCATTTCGACGGGCGGCGTTTCTTTAATCCCGATGGCGGCAGCGAGGACATTTCGCCGGCGCGGCGCAATCGGTTGCTGCGCGAGCAGCTGTTCGGCGATCCGACGCGGCCCGCCTGGCCGGACCGGGTGGCGGTCTCCCCGGAGACGCCGACGGCGCGGGTGCTGGGCGGGGCCATGCGGGTGACGTGGATCGGCCACGCGACCGTGCTGGTGCAGGCGGACGGCGTGAACATTCTCACCGATCCGGTTTGGAGCGACACGGTGGGCCCCTGGGGCTTCGGGCCGAAGCGGGTGGCCGAGCCGGGCGTGCGCTTCGAGGATCTGCCGCGGATCGACGTCGTGCTCGTCAGCCACAACCACTATGATCACATGGACCTGGCGACGCTGAAGCGGTTGTGGGACCGCGACCGGCCGGCGATCGTCACGTCGCTCGGCAACGACCGGGTGATCGCCGAAGCCGGCGTGCTGGCGCGGGCGCTCGACTGGGGCGGGCGCGTGCCGCTGCGGCCCGGCATTGCCGTGACGGTGACGCGCAGCCATCATTGGGACAGCCGCTGGTTCGCCGATCGCAACCGCGCGCTCTGGTCGAGCTTCGTGGTGCAATTGCCGCACGGCAATTTCTTCTTCGCGGGCGACACCGGGCTGGGGGATGGCAAATGGCCCGCCGAGGCGGCGGCACTGGGGCCGATCCGCTTTGCCGCGATCCCGATCGGCGCCTTCCGCTTCGAAGAGGGGCAGATCGGAATCGACAGCCATGTCGGCCCGGACGGCGCGATCCGCATCTGGAACGGGCTCGGCCGGCCTTTCGCGCTGCCGATCCATTGGGGGACGTTCCGACTCTCGCGGGAGGGCTATGCGACGCCGCCCACCATGCTGCGCGGGATGATGCGCTGTGCGGGGGAAGATCCGGCGCGGTTCGGGGCGCATCCGATCGGAAAGGGCTTCGACGTGCCGCCGCTCGGTGGCATGCCACGCGCGCCCGACCTTGCCGGGCTCGCCGACTGTATGCGCAAGGGCCGCTTCGACGCGTTGCGCTGACTTCCGCTTTTCGATCGAGCCGCTAGCTTGCGATGGGTCGAAGGGGGAGAATGTCGATGCGCAAATTCGTCGCCCTGATCGGAATCGCCGCGCTGGGGATCGCCGCGGCGCCGATCCAGGACCGTCAGGAAGGCAAGGTGCCGAATGGCGCACGCGACATGATGCTGTCGCTCGGCGCGGGCATGAAAGGAAAGGCGCTGGAGGCGGCGATCGCCAAGGCCGAGGCCTTCCCCCTCGGCAGCGCGGATAATCCGGTGCGCGAGAACGGCCCGGGCGGCGAGGAGGCGTATCTGCGCAAGCTGCGCTGCGCCGACGGGACCGCGCCGAGCTTTGCGCGGGCCGGCAGTGTCGGCGCGGGGCCGTATCGCTTCATCGTCGATCTGTACAAGGTGACCTGTCCCGGCAAGGCGGCGGCGGACGTCTATATCGACATGTACCATGACGGCCCCGAGACGCGGCCGGTGGCCGGCTTCACGATCCGGAACTGAGCTGCTTGCGGGACGCATGGACGCGCGGAGCCGGGCATTCTATCCTCCCGGCATCGGGAGGGGTGCCCAGTGGACCAGCGCGCGATTCGCGCACCGCAACGCTATGACACGTCCGTCGATCGGGCGGGGCTCGCGCTTGGCGCGGGGAGCCTCGTCGCGGGTGTCGCGATCGTCGTGCTGCTCTGGTCCGGCGGGCAGCGCGATCTCCTGGCGCTGGCGAGCGGCTGGCTGATCGGTGCCCTGTTCTCGGCGCTGGCGATCACCGCGGTCGGCGGGCCTTTGTGGCTGGTGCTGCACGTCGCCGGGCTGCGGCGCGCCCGGCACGCGGCGATCGCCGGGGCGGTCACGGCGCTGGCGATCTTCGTCGGCGCGCAGACCTATGGCTTCGGATTGCTGGCGATGCCGGCCATGGACGGCCGGGCGCTGCTGTTCCGCTGGATCAGTGCGATCGCGACCAGCGCGTTGTTCGCGGGCTTTGCGGCGCTGGTCGGCGTGCTGATGTGGCGCATCGCCTATCGGCGGGTGGATTAGGGCGCCTTGTCGGCGCGCTCGCTTCCTGAGGGCAGGTCGCCGGCACCTGGCCAGAGATAGGCCAGGATCACGCCGAGATAGCAGGCGAGGCCCGCAACTGGGCTGTAGAAGCTGAGCGCCAGCGCGGCGGCATAGACGACAGGGCCGATCAGGTAGCGGCGCAGGATCGCGCGGTGCAGCGCGTCGTCGACCTCCTCGTAGCAGAGCTTCTGCCAGTGCGACCACCAGAGCACGAGATTGAAGGCGAGCGCCTGGCCGAGCATGACTGCGGAATAGAAGGCAGCGGCGTGGCGCTGTTCGGTGCCGGGCAGCTGGGCGAGGCTTTCGGCGAGCACCTGCGCGGCGAAGGGCGTGATCGCGACGAAGGCGAGCAGCAGCAGGTTGAGGATCGCGATGCCCTGGTCGACGCGGGCGATGTAGCGCCACAGATTGTGATGCGTCATCCAGATTTGGCCGATCACCAGGAAGGTGAGGCTGAAGGCGAAATAGGCCGGCCAATTCTCCGCCAGCGCCGGGAAGAGGCCGACCTGGCGGGCCTTGTCGACATCGAAGCGGAGCAGCTCGATCGCGAGCAGGGTGAGCATGATCGCGATCACCGCGTCGCTGAACGCCTCAATCCGAGCGGTGTCGCGTGCCGCTTCGTTGCGCAGGCTCCAGCGCGGGCGCTGGCGATTCCGATCGGCCGGGTCACTCATGGCTTCCCCTCTCGCTTGCCGAACCCTTCTATCTGCATGCGAGGCAAAGCGAAACCGAGGGTGCGGGCGATTGCCGAGGCGGCCGCCAATTCCCATATTCGATGCGATGGCAATCCAGATTCGCACCACCCTCGACGAGCCCGAAACCGGCCAGTCCTTCGTGCCCCACCGGCCGCAGCGGCCCGAAAAGAGCGAGGGCGGCAAGCGCTTCAAGCTGGTCAGCGACTATCAGCCCTCGGGCGACCAGCGCTTCGCCATTCCCGAGTTGGTCGAGCAGGCGCGCGCCGGCGAGCGCGACCAGGTGCTGCTCGGGGTCACCGGATCGGGCAAGACCTATACGATGGCCAAGGTGATCGAGGAGCTGCAGCGCCCGGCGCTGATCCTTGCGCCCAACAAGATCCTCGCCGCGCAGCTCTATGGGGAGTTCAAGAGCTTCTTCCCCGAGAACGCGGTCGAATATTTCGTCAGCTATTACGATTACTACCAGCCCGAGGCCTATGTGCCGCGATCGGATACCTACATCGAGAAGGAAAGCTCGGTGAACGAGGCGATCGACCGGATGCGGCATTCGGCGACGCGTTCGCTGCTCGAGCGCGACGACGTGATCATCGTCGCCTCGGTCTCGTGCCTCTACGGCATCGGCTCGGTCGAGACCTATTCGGCGATGATCTTCGATTTGAAGAAGGGCCAGACGGTCGACCAGCGCGAGATCATCCGCAAGCTCGTCGCGCTCCAGTACAAGCGCAACGACGCCGCCTTCGCGCGCGGCAATTTCCGGGTGCGCGGCGACAGCCTGGAGATTTTTCCCTCGCACTATGAGGACACGGCCTGGCGCATCTCGTTCTTCGGCGACGATATCGAGGAGATCACCGAGTTCGATCCGCTGACCGGCGCCAAGGTGGCGAGCCTGGACTATGTCCGGGTCTTCGCCAATTCGCACTATGTGACGCCGGGGCCGACGCTCAAGCAGGCGATGGAGGCGATCCGCCACGAGCTCTCCGAACGGCTGAAGGAACTCGAGGCCGAGGGCAAGCTGCTGGAGCTGCAGCGGCTGGAGCAGCGCACCAATTTCGACCTGGAGATGATCGCCGCCACCGGCAGCTGCGCAGGCATCGAGAATTACAGTCGCTTCCTCACCGGCCGCCTGCCGGGCGAGCCGCCGCCCACCCTGTTCGAATATCTGCCCGAGAACGCGCTGCTCTTCGTCGACGAAAGCCACCAGACGATCGGTCAGATCAACGGCATGTCGCGCGGCGACCACAAGCGCAAGATCACGCTGGCCGAATATGGCTTCCGTCTGCCGAGTGCGATCGACAACCGGCCGCTGCGCTTCAACGAATGGGACGCGATGCGTCCCCAGACGACCTATGTCTCGGCGACGCCCGGATCCTGGGAAATGGAGCAGACCGGTGGGGTCTTCGTCGAGCAGGTGATCCGGCCGACCGGGCTGATCGATCCGCCGGTGGAGATCAAGCCGGTGGAAGAGCAGGTCCAGGACCTGATCGTCGAGTGCAAGAAGACCACGGCGCTCGGCTATCGCACGCTGGTCACGACGCTGACCAAGCGCATGGCCGAAGACCTGACCGAATATATGCACGAGGCGGGCGTCAAGGTCCGCTACATGCATTCGGACACCGAGACGCTGGAGCGGATCGAGCTGATCCGCGACCTGCGCATGGGCGTGTACGACGTGCTGATCGGCATCAACCTGCTGCGCGAGGGGCTCGACATCCCCGAATGCGGGCTGGTCGCGATCCTCGACGCCGACAAGGAAGGCTTCCTGCGTTCCGAGACGTCGCTGATCCAGACGATCGGCCGCGCCGCACGCAACGTCGAAGGGCGGGTGATCCTCTATGCCGATCGCATGACCGGCAGCATGGAGCGCGCGCTCGGCGAGACCAATCGCCGCCGCGAGAAGCAGATGGCGTACAATGCCGAGCACGGCATCACGCCGGAGACGGTGAAGAAGAATATCGGCGACATCATCGCGCACGTCGCCTCGAAGGACGGCGTTACGGTGGAGATCGATGCGGACCGTCCGCACATGGTCGGCCACAACCTGCGCGGCTATATCGAGGAACTCGAAAAGAAGATGCGCGACGCCGCCGCGAACCTGGAGTTCGAGGAAGCCGGCCGCCTGCGCGACGAAATCCGCGCGCTGGAGGCGGAGGAACTCGGCCTGCCGGCGGAGGAGCACCGCGCGCCGGTGATGGGGCGGAGCAACGAGGGCAAGCCGGGGACGCGCAAGACGCGGTATGGGAAGGTGCAGCGGAAGTTTGGTGGGGCGAAGCGGTAATCTGACACGCGTAGCAATGATTATATTGTCAAAATATTTGGCGTTATTATTTGAATTAAAGTTGTAGACGATTTGCTCGTGAAGTGATCAATAGCTGACTCACTTGGTGAATAGTGAGTCGACGATGATCCGCAGTTTTGCCGACCCCGAAGCCGAGCGGGTCTTTCGAGGTGAGCGCAGCCGCGACCTTCCATCCGACATTCAGGGTCGGGCTCTCCTGCGTTTGAACATGCTGCACGCCGCGGACAGCCTGGAGGACCTTCGCAATCCGCCGAGCAACCGGCTTCACGCGCTCAAGGGAGATCGCGCGGGCCAGCACTCCATTTCCATTAACAAGCAATGGCGTATATGCTTCGTCTGGCGCGATGGAGGCGCGGACGGTGTCGAGATCACGGACTATCACTAACCCGGACTGGTTGCATAACCCCCATGCCGGCGAGATGCTCGAAAGCGAGTTTCTCGAACCACTCGCCATGAGCGCGGAAGCCCTGGCGGCGGTGATCGGTGTCGACGCGACGCATATCCGAGCGGTCATCAGTGGCGTGAGCCCAATGGATGCCGAGCTCGACCTACGCCTCGGCCGCTATTTCCGCATGTCTGAGGGCTTCTTCCTGCGGTTGCAGGACCAGTACGAGTTGCTCGAGGCCAAGCGCGCGCTCAATGGCGAACTCGACCGGATCGTCCCTCGCGCGGCCTGATCCGGCGCAGGGCGGTTGAGCCGGCGGGATGCTTCGCCCATAAGCCTCGCATGCGTCGCCTGTTCCTCGTTCTTGCCGCTGGGCTCGCCGTCGCGGGCTGTTCGGAAACCCCGCATGTCGTGCCGCAGCCAGCGCCGCCCAGACCGGTGCCGGCGCCCACGCCCGTGCCGAGCCCGACGCCGACGCTGGGCGCCGATTGGCGCGACTGGCCGCTGACGCCGGGCAATTGGGTCTATCGCCAGGACGGGCGGGGTTCGATTGCGCTTTATGGGCGCGCCGGCGCAGAGGCGGAGCTGACCCTGCGCTGCGATTCCGCGCGCGGCCGCGTGATCGTGTCGCGGCGCGGGGCGGGACCCGCCACGTTGACCGTGCGTACGTCGAGCAACCTGCGCCAGCTGGCGGTGCAGCCGGTGGCGGGCGCGACGCCGTGGCTCGCCGCCGAGCTCGCGCCGCGGGATTCGCTGCTCGACGCGATGGGCTTCAGCCGCGGGCGCTTCGTGGTCGAGGCGACCGGGCTGCCGACGCTGGTGGTCCCCGCCTATGCCGAGGTGCTGCGCATCGCCGAGGATTGCCGCGGATAGATCGGCATCCCTCGCGCATTGAACCCGCGAGGAGAAGGCTGATGATCCGCAAGCTCAAATCGGGCGAATACCGGCTTTATTCGCGCAAGACCGATCCCGACACCGGCAAGCGCCGCAACCTGGGGACGTTCGACACCAAGGCGGCGGCCGAGAAGCACGAGCGCGACGTCCAGTATTTCAAGCGGCACTGAGCCATGGCCGGCAAGAAGCAATGGTCGCAGGACGTGACCGAACATTCCGACGCGCTGGACCTCGAGCCATCGGTGTTCACCTGGGACGATCCCAAGCGGATCGCCGCGTCGCTCAAGCGATCGGCCGAGAATAGCCATCGCAAGAAGGGGACGCCGTTCCAGTCGGCGATGTCGATGCTCACCTTCTACCTCAATCGCGCCGGCAAGGATCTCGATGACGGCCAGAAGCGCGTGCTGGAGCAGGCGAAGGACGAATTGCGGGTGGCGTTCGGGCGGGAGCGGCGAGGCTGAGTGCCGCCGCTTCAGGCCCAGAATTCCAGAATCGCTCAGAATTTATTTTTGTACAAGACTTGTTCTGCGACTCGCGCCGATTCACATTGCAGTCGTCCGAAAGGACAAGTGCTCTTCAACTAGCGAAAGGAGGTGATCCGATGTCTCATGGTTCAGCAATGGGGTCGGTTCAGTTCGTTCGGGAGACGCACCGCTGAGCTGAGGAACGCGGACGGAAGCCCTCCGTCCGTATGGGTGCCGGGAGGTATTCTCCTCCAACCAACGGCGCCGGTCCGAAGCAAAGCGGTCCGCATGGTTTCCCGCGCTGGAGCTTCCGGCCGCTGACCATGTCGGAGGTCGCCGGGTACCCTGGGAAGGGGCCCGGCGGCCTCTTTCATTTTTGGGCTGCCGCCCTTTACGGAACATTCCCAATCTCGGCCACGCCGTGCCTTTGGCAGAAGAGCGGCGGGAGGGCGGCCATGCATCATTATCATCGCCTGGCCGTGCTTGGCCTGTTCTGTGCGGTGCCGGTCGCGGCGGCGCAGTCGGACCCGATCGGCCAGGTCGTGCTCGACAATCAGTCGACGCTCGGCGCCGAGCTTTATGTCGACGAGGATTATGCCTGTTACGCCCCGGCGCATGACAGCTGCGTCGCGGAAATCCCGGCCGGCCGGCATGTCGCGCGCATTCGCTTCGACGATGACGATTATATCCTCAGCGATCCGTTCGACGTGCCCGCCGGGCAATCGGTGACGCTGCCGGTGCAAAACCTGCTCACGTAGGGCGTTCGCCGTTTCGCTGAATCGGCGCCGGCCCCCTTCCATAAGATGCTGCCGTTGGGTGGCCGGGTGGGGGAGCGGGCCGGCGCCGAGTCTGTTTCAGCTCAGCTGAAACAGGCTCTAAACATCCAGAAGCAACGCGCGCGGCTCGAAGATCGACCAGCCGGTGCGGTGGACCAGCCGTTCCAGCGCGAGCGTGCCGAGCTGCGAATTGCCGCGTTCGTTGAGCCCGGGCGACCAGACCGCGATCGAGGCGATGCCGGGGGCGATGGCGAGGATCCCGCCGCCGACGCCCGACTTGCCCGGCAGGCCGACGCGATAGGCGAACTCGCCCGATCCGTCATAATGGCCGCACATCAGCATCAGCGCGTTGATCCGGCGCGCGCGGCGGGGCGAGACGATGCTGTGGCCGGTGTCGGGATGCAGGCCGCCGGCCATGAGGTAGCGCCCGGCGAGCGCCAGTTGCCGGCAGCTCATCGCCAGCGCGCATTGATGGAAATAGACGCCGAGCACTTCCTCGGCCGGGCGGCGCAGATTGCCGAAGGCGCGGATATATTGGGCGAGGGCGATGTTGCGGAAGCCGGTCTCGCCCTCGGCGCGGGCGACCGCCTCGTCGACATGGATGTCGTCGTCGCCGGCCAGCGCGCGGACGAAGCGGAGGATCTCGCCGATCGTCCCGGCCGGGTTGCCGCGGCCGAGCAGCACGTCGTCGACCACGATCGCGCCGGCATTGATGAAGGGATTGCGCGGGATGCCATGCTCGGTCTCGAGCTGGACGATCGAATTGAACGCGCTGCCCGAAGGCTCGCGGCCGACCCGATCCCAGAGCTGGTCGCCTGCCGTGCCGAGCGCGAGGGTGAGCGCGAAGACCTTGGAGATCGACTGGATCGAGAATGGAACTTCCGCGTCGCCGGCAAGGTGGCAGGTGCCATCCGCCTCGATCACCGCGATGCCGAAGCGGCGGGCGTCCACCGCGGCGAGCGGCGGGATGTAGCCCGCAGGCGTGCCGCGATCCTCGGCCAGCGCCATTTCGGCGGCGATTTCGGCGACGATGCGGGAAAGCTCCTCCATCCCTCCTTGCTAGACGGGGACGGCGGGGAAGCAAAATCGCGCGAGTTTATCCCGCCCTCACGCAGCCAGGATGGGATGCTCGCTGCGCAGCCGGTCGGCCAGGGCCTCCACTGCGGCGATCTCCGCCCCGCTGCCCGCGGGGGTGATCGACCAGTTGCAGTGGGGATGCGTTTCTGGGCTGTAGACGCGGACCGGGCCGAGCACCGTTCGCCAGCGCCGGCGCGTGCCGCCGTGCGTGCGCAGCAGCGCGGCGAGGAAGCGATCGACCAGGTCGTCGGCGGTCATGCCTCGCCTGCCAGCGTCTTGAGGCGATAGAGCGTGTCGAGCGCCTGGCGCGGGCTGAGGGCATCGATGTCGAGCCCGTCGAGTTCGGCGCGCAGCGCATCGACCTTGGCTTCGGCCTGCTCGATCGCGGCGGCGAAAAGCGGCAAGTCGTCGAGCCCCGCGGCGAGCCCGCCGGTCGCCGCGCGCCCCGCCTCGAGCTTGTCGAGCACCGATTGGGCGCGGCGCAGCGTTGCCGGCGGCAATCCCGCCAGCCGCGCCACCGCGATGCCATAGCTGCGATCGGCCGGCCCCTCGGCGACTTCGTGGAGCAGGACCAACTCGCCCTTCCATTCGCGCGCGCGGACATTGTGCAGCGTCAGCGCCTCGCAGCGCTCGGCCAGCCGGGTGAGCTCGTGATAATGGGTGGCGAACAGGCAGCGGCAGCGATTGTCCTCATGGATCGCCTCGACCACCGCCCAGGCGATCGCCAGCCCGTCATAGGTCGACGTGCCGCGGCCCACTTCGTCGAGGATGACGAAGCTGCGCGGAGTCGCCTGGGCGAGGATCGCCGCGGTCTCGACCATTTCGACCATGAAGGTCGAGCGGCCGCGCGCGAGGTTGTCCGAGGCGCCGACCCGGCTGAACAGCCGATCGACCAGGCCCAGCGTGGCGCGCGTCGCGGGCACATAGCTGCCCGCCTGAGCGAGCACGGCGATCAGCGCATTCTGGCGCAGGAATGTCGATTTGCCGCCCATGTTCGGGCCGGTGACCAGCCAGAGCCGGCTGGCTTCGGACAGCATGCAGTCGTTCGCGACGAAGCGCCCGCCGGCGCGGCCGACCGCTTCCTCGACCACCGGGTGGCGCCCGCCCTCGATTTCGAAACAGCTATGATCGACCAGCCCCGGCCGCGCCCAGCCGCCTTCCGCCGCCCGTTCGGCAAGGCCGGCGGCGACGTCGATCCGGGCCAGCGCATCGGCGGTGCGCGCGATCGGCTCGCGCGCGGCGAGGGCGCGGCCGGTCAGGTCTTCGAGATGGGCCGCCTCGGCCGCCAGCGCATGGGCGCCGGCCTGAGTGACCTTCATCGCGACTTCGTGGAGATCGGGCGCATTGAAGCGGACGACGCCGGCGAGCGTCTGGCGATGGGTGAAGCCGCTGTCCGGCCGCATCAGCGCATCGGCATTCTTGGCCGGCACTTCGACATGATAGCCGAGCACGCCATTGTGGCGGATCTTGAGCGCGGAAATGCCGGTGCGGGCGCGATATTCGGCTTCGAGCGCGGCGATGGCCCGGCGCCCGCCGGCGCCGGCATCGCGCAGATCGTCGAGCGCGGCGTCATAGCCCTCGGCGATGTAGCCGCCATTCCCCGCATCGACCGGGGGCTCGGGCACCAGCGCGCGCGCGAGCAAATCGATCAGCGCGCCATGGCCGCGCATCTGCGGCACCAGTTCGGCGAGGAGCGGCGGGATTCCGGTCACGTCGAGCCGTTCGGCCAGGCGCCAGGCGCCGTCGAGCCCGTCGCGCAACTGACCGAGGTCGCGCGGGCTGCCGCGCCCAGCGGCGAGCCGGCCGAGCGCGCGGCCGATATCGGGCATCGCCCGCAGCGCGCCGCGAACCATGTCCCGCAGGCCGGAATCGTCATGGAAATGGGTGATGAGATCGAGCCGCGCCTCGATCGCGACGCGGTCCATCAGCGGCGCGGCGATGTCGAGGCCGAGCAGCCGCGCGCCGGCGCCGGTAACGGTGCGGTCGACGCTGTCGAGCAGGCTGCCCTTGCGGCTGCCCGCGGCGCTCTGGGTCAGCTCCAGGCTCTCGCGCGTGGCGGCGTCGATCGCCATCGCGGCATCGGTGCGGCTGATCCGAGGCGGGCGCAGGAAGGGGAGGGCACCCTTGGCAGTGTGTTCGAGATAGGCGGCAAGGCCCCCGGCGGCGGCGAGCGCGGCGCGCGAGAATTGCCCGAAGCCGTCGAGCGTGGCGACGCCGAACAGCCGCTTGAGCCGTGCCTCGCCGGAGGCGCTTTCGAAATCGATGCGCGGGCGCGTGACGGTGCCGAGTTCGGCAAAGCCCGAGCCCTCGCCGATCACGGTTTCGGCGGGCGAGAGGCGGGCGATCTCGGCGGCGACGCGATCGGGCTCGCTTTCGACGATCTCGAACCGGCCGGTGGAGATGTCGGCGCAGGCGATGGCGACCTGGCCGCCCGCTTCGCCGATCGCGGCGCACCAATTGGCGCTGCGGCTGTCGAGCAGCGCTTCCTCGGTGAGCGTGCCGGCGGTGACGACGCGGACGATCGCGCGGTTGACCAGCGCCTTGGAGCCCATGCGCTTGCGCGCTTCCTCGGGGCTTTCGGTCTGGTTGGCGATGGCGACGCGGTGGCCGGCCTTGATCAGCCGGGCGAGATAGCCCTCCATCGCATGGACCGGCACGCCGCACATCGGGATGCGCTCGCCGTCATGCTCGCCGCGCGCGGTGAGCGCGATGTCGAGCACGGCGCTGGCGACCTTGGCATCGTCGAAGAACAGCTCGAAGAAATCGCCCATGCGATAGAAAAGGAGGCAATCGCCGGCCTCCGCCTTGAGCGCGAGGTACTGCGCCATCATCGGAGTCGGGGCGGCGGACGACATCCCCCGGGGCCTAGCGGATGCCGAACGGCGATCAACACCCCGAGCCGGGTTTTCTTGGGGACAAGTCGCTCCTAAAGGACGAAGAGAGCCCCGGGGGAGAGTAGCATGTCCGAAGAACCCAATTTCCAATTCTCCGAGCGCGAGGCGCTGCGCTACCATTCGGAGGGGCGGCCCGGGAAAATCGAGATCGTCGCTTCCAAGCCGATGGCGACGCAGCGCGACCTGGCGCTGGCCTATTCGCCGGGTGTCGCGGTGCCGGTGCGCGCGATCGCCGAGGATCCGGCGACGGCCTATGACTACACGGCGCGGGGCAATCTGGTCGCGGTGATCTCGAACGGCACGGCGATCCTGGGGCTGGGCAATCTCGGCGCGCTCGCCTCCAAGCCGGTGATGGAAGGCAAGGCGGTGCTGTTCAAGCGTTTCGCCGACGTCGATTCGATCGACCTCGAAATCGCCACCGAGGACGTCAATCGCTTCATCGATGCGGTCGAGCTGCTCGAGCCGAGCTTCGGCGGTATCAACCTGGAAGACATCAAGTCGCCCGAATGTTTCGTGATCGAGCAGACGTTGCGCGAGCGGATGAACATCCCGGTCTTCCATGACGACCAGCACGGCACCGCGATCATCGCCGCGGCGGGGCTGATCAACGCGCTGTACCTGACCGGGCGCGACATCAAGGAAACCCGGGTGGTGATGAACGGCGCGGGCGCGGCGGCGATCGCCTGTGCCGAGCTGATCAAGGCAATGGGGCTGCCGCAGAACAACCTGCTGATGCTCGATCGCACCGGGGTGATCTATCAGGGCCGCGAGGGCGTGAACCAGTGGCAGTCGGCCCATGCCGTCGCCACCGATCGCCGCAGCCTCGCCGATGCGCTGCAGGGCGCGGACGTGTTCATGGGGCTTTCCGCCGCGGGCGCGCTGCCGGGTGAACTGCTCAAGACGATGGCGGCCAAGCCGATCATCTTCGCCATGGCCAATCCCGATCCGGAGATCACCCCGCCCGAGGCGCGCGCCGCCCGGCCCGACGCGATCATCGCCACCGGCCGTTCGGACTATCCGAACCAGGTCAACAACGTGCTCGGCTTCCCGTTCATCTTCCGCGGCGCGCTCGACGTGCGCGCGACGACGATCAATGATGCGATGAAGATCGCGGCGGCGCGCGCGCTCGCCGAGCTGGCTCGCCAGCAGGTGCCCGAGGAAGTCGCGGCCGCTTATGGCGTGCAGCACAGCTTCGGACCCGAGTACATCATTCCCGCGCCGTTCGATCCGCGGCTGATGGAGATCGTCCCCGCCGCCGTGGCCCAGGCGGCGATGGATTCTGGCGTCGCGACCAAGCCGATCCTCGACATGGCGGCCTATCGCCAGCAGCTGCGCGCCCGGCTCAATCCCACCACCTCGGTGCTGACCCTCGCCTATGAGGGCGCGCGCGCCAATCCCAAGCGCGTGATCTTCGCCGAGGCGGAGGAGGAAGTCGTGCTGCGCGCGGCGATTGCCTTCAAGGACGGCGGCTATGGCACGCCGGTGCTGGTCGGCCGCGAATCGGTCCATGACCGGCTGAAGGCGCTCGGCGCCGATCCCGACGAGTTCGAGCTGCACAACAGCGTCAACTCGCCGCTGGTGCCCGAGATGGTGGAGTTCCTCTACGGCCGGCTGCAGCGCCGCGGCTATCTGCGCCGCGATGCCGAGCGGATGGTCAATCGCGACCGCAACATCTTCGGCGGGCTGCTGCTCCAGCTCGGCCATGCCGATGCGATGATCACCGGCGTCACGCGGACCTGGGCCGAATCGATGCGCCAGGTGAAGCGCGTGATCGATCCCCGGCCGGGCCAGACGGCGTTCGGCATGCATGTGCTGGTCGGCCAGTCGCATACCGTGTTCATCGCCGACACCACGGTGAACGAGCGCCCCAATGCCGAGGAGCTGGCCGACATCGCGGAGGGCGCGGCGCAGGTGGCGCGGCGCATGGGGCACGAGCCGCGCGTGGCGTTCCTCAGCTATTCGAACTTCGGCAATCCGGAAGGGCAGTGGCTCGACAATGTCCGCGGCGCGATCAAGGTGCTCGACGGACGTTCGGTCGAGTTCGAATATGAAGGCGAAATGTCGCCCGACGTCGCGCTCAACACGCGCCAGCTCGCCAATTATCCGTTCGCGCGCATCTCCGGCCCGGCCAACGTGCTGATCATGCCGGGGCTGCAATCGGCGAACATCTCGGCCAAGCTGCTCCGCGAACTGGGCGGCGATTCGACGATCGGGCCGATGCTGATCGGCATGGAGCAGCCGGTGCAGATCGCCCCGATGAGCGCGACCGCAAGCGAACTGGTGACGCTCGCCGTGCTCGCCGCGGGCGGGATCGCGCGCTAAGCGCCGGCTTCGCGCGCCACTTCGCGCCAGCCGATGTCACGGCGGCAAAAGCCGGTGGGGAAGTCGATCGCATCGACCGCGCGATAGGCGGCAGCCTGCGCGTCGCGGACGGTGTCGCCGAGCGCGGTGACGTTGAGCACGCGGCCGCCGGCGGCGACCAGCGTTGTGCCTGCATCGCGCGTGCCGGCCTGGAACACCTTCGCGCCGGTCGCCTCGGCCTTGTCGATCCCCGTGATCGTGCCGCCGGTCTCCGGCGTGCCGGGATAGCCGTTCGCGGCCATCACCACGGTGAGCGCCGTCCCGTCGGAGAAGCGCGGCGCCGCGCGGCCGGCCAACTCACCCTTGGCGGTGGCAAGCATCAGGTCGAGCAAGTCGTCTTCGAAGCGCAGCATCAGCACCTGGCATTCGGGGTCGCCGAAACGGGCATTGTATTCGATCAGTTTCGGCCCCTGCGGCGTGAGCATCAGCCCGGCATAGAGCACGCCCGAATAGGGTGCCCCCATCCGCGCCAGCGCATCGACCGTCGGGCGGACGATCTCGTCGATCGCCTGGGCCTCCAGCGCCGGCGTGAGCACGCGGGCGGGGCTATAGGCGCCCATGCCGCCGGTGTTCGGCCCGGTATCGCCGTCGCCGACGCGCTTGTGGTCCTGCGCCGATCCGAAGGGGAGCAGCGTGGTGCCGTCGGTCAGCACGAACAGGCTGGCTTCCTCGCCTTCCAGGAATTCCTCGATCACCACGCTTCCGCCCGGCTCGGCGAAGATCGCCTGGACCGCACCCTCCGCCTCCTCATGGCTGAAGGCGACGGTGACGCCCTTGCCAGCGGCGAGGCCATCGGCCTTGATCACCACCGGCAGCCCGAAATCCTCGAGCGCCGCGAGCGCGCCGTCGCGGCTCTCGCAGCGGACATAGCCGGCGGTGGGGATCCGCTCGCGCGCGCACAGATCCTTGGTGAAGCCCTTCGATCCTTCGAGCTGGGCGGGCAGCTTGTTGGGTCCGAACACGGCGATGCCCATGGTGCGCAGATTGTCCGCCAAGCCCGCGACCAGCGGCGCCTCCGGCCCGATCACGACGAAGCCGATCGAATGACGCAGGCAGAAATCGATCACTGCGCGATGATCGCCGATCGCGATCTCTGCGATTTCGGCATGCTCGGCTATTCCCGGATTGCCCGGCGCGGCGTAGAGCCGGTCGAGCCGCGGCGATTGCGCCAGCTTCCAGGCGAGCGCATGCTCGCGCCCACCCGAGCCCAGCAACAGGACATTCATGGCCGACCCCTTTTCCGACATGCCAGCGCGGCTCGTAGCCGAGCCGATGCCGGGGGACAACGCACCGCCGCTCAGCGTCGGCGAATTGTCGATGAAGCTGAAGCGGATGGTCGAGGGCGAGTTCGGCCATGTCCGGCTGCGCGGCGAGATTTCGGGGTGGAAGCGTGCCGCGTCGGGCCATGGCTACCTGGCGCTCAAGGATGCCGATGCGGTGATCGACGGCGTGATCTGGCGCGGCGCGGCGCAGGCGCTGCCTTTCCAGCCGCAGGACGGGATCGAAGTGATCGCGACCGGCAAGCTCACCACCTATCCCGGCCGCTCCAAATACCAGATCGTCATCGAGCGGATGGAGCTGGCGGGCGAAGGCGCGCTGATGGCGCTGTTCGAGAAATTGAAGGCGAAGCTCGCCGGCGAGGGGCTGTTCGACGCCGCACGCAAGCAGAAGCTGCCCTATATGCCGCGCGTCATCGGCGTGGTGACTTCGCCCACCGGTGCGGTGATCCGCGACATCCTCCACCGGCTCGAGGATCGCTTTCCCAGCCATGTGCTGGTCTGGCCGGTCAAGGTGCAGGGCGAGGGCGCGGCGCAGGAAGTGGCGGCGGCGATCCGCGGCTTCGATGCGATTGCGCCCGGCGGCCCGGTGCCGCGGCCCGACCTGCTGATCGTCGCGCGCGGCGGCGGCTCGATCGAGGATCTCTGGGCGTTCAACGAGGAAGTGGTGGTGCGCGCGGTTGCCGAATGCCGGCTGCCGCTGATCTCGGCGGTCGGGCACGAGACCGACACCAGCCTGTGCGATTTCGCCGCGGACCTGCGCGCGCCGACGCCGACCGCGGCGGCCGAGATCGCCGTGCCGGTGCTGGCGGACGTGCGCCACACGGTCGCAACGCTGGCGCACCGCACCGAACGCTGCGTGCGGCGCTATCGCGAGCGGGCGGGCGAGCGGCTCGCTGCGCTGGTCCGGGTGCTGCCCAAGCGCGACGCACTGCTCGGGCCGCAGCGCCAGCGAATGGACGATCTCGGCGGCCGGCTCGATCGCGCGCTCGAGCGGCGGGTGACGCTGGCCCGCCACCAGCTCGATCGCTCGGGCGGCGCACTGCGTCCGGCGATGCTCGACCAGCGGCTCGCCGCGGCGCGGCAGCGGCTGGACGGAGTCGGGCGCCATCTCGAGCTGGTCCATCCCGAGCTGCCGCTCAAGAAAGGCTATGCCTGGGTCGAGGCGCGCGGCACGCGCAAGGTGATCGGCACCGCCGAGGGTGCGCGGGCGGCGGGGGCCGTCACGCTCCACTTCATCGATGGCCCGGTCGATGCCCGGGTTGAGCGCGCGGGCACCAAATCCTATGATGCGCCCAAGACCGAACAGCCGAGCCTGCTGTAATTCGTTCGAGAGGATCGCCGCGCCATGTTGATGTCTTCCACCACCCGTGCCGCGCGGCTGCACTATATGGCGAACGGTTTTCGCGTGCTCACGCCGGGCGACCATGTCGTCTGTGCAGTGAGCGGCGAGAAGGTGCCGATCGAGGCGTTGCGCTATTGGAGCGTCGAGCGGCAGGAGCCCTATGCCTCGGCCGAGCTCGCGCTCAAGGCGGCCCGCGGCTGATGGGCCTCGCTGCGCGGCTGCCCGCCGCGGCCCTGTTCTTCACGCTGTTCGGCAGCGCCCAGCTGCCCGCGACGCCGGCGGCCTCCTTGGCTCCGGCGCCGGGGCCGTTCAGCTTTGAAGGTCAGCTGATCCAGGGAGGTCTGGTCACCGGCCGCGCGCCTAAGGGCACGAGCCTGCTCAGCCTCGACGGCACCTCGATTCCGGTGACGCGCGACGGGAGCTTCCTGATCGGCTTCGATCGCGATCACGGGCCGAACGCCACGCTCGTCGCGACGCTGAACAACGGAACGCAAGTGCGCCAGAACCTCGCGATCGCGCCGCGCGCCTGGGACATTTCGCGGCTCAATACCCTGCCCAAATATCCCGTGCCGCGCCCCGAATTCGAACGCGTGCGCCCGGGCGAACTCGCCCAGATCGAAGCGGCGCGGACGATGCAGACCGACGCCGAGGGCTGGCGCCAGATGCCGTTCCTGTGGCCGGTGGTCGGGCGGATCTCGACGCTGTTCGGCTCGCAGCGCATCTATCGCGGAGAACCCGGCGCCTATCATTCGGGGATCGACATCGCCCGGCCGACCGGAACGACGGTGCTGGCGCCCGCGGATGGCGTGGTGGTGCTCGCCGCGCCGCGGCCGTTCACGCTGGAGGGCAACCTTTTGATGATCGAGCACGGCATGGGGCTGAACAGTGCCTTCATGCACCTGTCGCGGATCGACGTGCGCGTGGGCCAGCACGTCAAGCGCGGCCAGCCGATCGGCGCCGTCGGCATGACGGGGCGCGCGACAGGGCCTCACCTGCATTGGGGGTTGAAATGGCGCGAGGCGCGGGTCGATCCGTTGCTGGCGGCGGGGTCGATGCCGGTTGCGGAGTGAGCCGAACTCCGCTGCGCCGCAACATTCGCAAACTCTGAGTTTCGTTAGCGCAATTAAATCACAACAATGTTGCCTTTCGGCTACACCGGTCTCCAAAGCCGCAACGCGCCCCGTTGCCAATGCTTTACACCGGCCAAGTTGAACTTCACGATCCATGTAAGCTTTGCCCTGCGTGCATTCGCAGCGGGACGAGGCCGGGAGATAACCCCGTCGCTGTGCGCGCCGGGAGAAAATGAGGGAACCACATGAAGAAGACGCAGATGACGCGCGTGTTGCGTGCGAGCAGCGCTCTGACCGCGCTCACGGTGGCCGGCGTGCTGATCGCCAGCCCCGCGATGGCGCAGGACGCTTCGACGACCTCCGACCAGACCCAGGTGCCCGCGCAGAGCGATGACGCTCCGCAGCAGGGCCAGGACATCATCGTCACCGGCTCGCGCATTCCGCAGCCGAACCTGACTTCGACGGCGCCGGTCACGGTCGTCTCGTCGGAAGACATCAAGGCGCAGGGCACGACCCGGATCGAGGACCTGCTCAACTCGCTGCCTTCGGTTTCGGCCAGCCAGGCGAGCTCGCTCGCCAACGGCGCGGACGGCACTGCCACGGTCGACCTTCGCGGCCTCGGCACCAGCCGTACGCTCACCCTGGTCAACGGCCGGCGCCTGATGCCGGGCGACCCTAGCCCGACCAGCGGCTCTGCGGCCGACATCAACATCATCCCGGCAGCGATGGTGAAGCGCGTCGAGGTACTCACCGGCGGCGCCTCGTCGACCTACGGCGCCGATGCGGTCGCCGGCGTGGTCAACTTCATCCTGGACACCGATTTCGAAGGGTTCCGGATCGACGGCCAGTACAGCTTCTACCAGCACAGCAACCGTAACACCGTGACTCCGCCGCTGCTCAACGCGCGTGCGGCATCCGGGCAGCCGGGCTTTTCCTATCCCACCGGCAGCGTCGTCGATGGCGGGGCGTTCGACGGCACCTTAGCGTTCGGCACTTCGCTGGGCGAGCGCGGCCATGCCATGGCCTATTTCGGCTACCGCAAGGTCAATGCCGTCACCCAGGCACGTCGCGACTACAGCGCATGCACGATCCAGAACACCGGCGCCGGTCGCCCGCAATGCGGCGGATCGCTGACCTCCGGGAACGGCACCGCGATCCTGTTCGACCCGACGCTGAACACGGCGTCGTCCACGGTCTACACCTTCTTCCCGAACGGCGGCTTCGAAAATACCACGACGCGCTATAACTTCGCACCGACCAACTATTATCAGCGGCCGGACGAGCGTTTCACGGCAGGCGCCTTCGTGAATTATGAAGTGAGCTCGGGCTTCAAGCCCTATCTCGAATTCATGTTCATGGACGACCGCACGGTCGCGCAGATCGCGCCGTCGGGCGATTTCGGCAACACGCTTACGGTGAACTGCAACAACCCGCTGATGAGCGCGGCTCAGCGCAGCGTCATCTGCGCGCCGGGCAACCTGATCAACGGCTATCTGGGCAACTTCCCGCTCGCCGCCGCCGCGCCTTACAACCCCAATCCCGGTGCAGCGCCGCTGACCTTCTTCGATACCAATACCGGGACGCCGTACAACATCGCCTTCATGCAGCTGCTGCGCCGCAACACCGAAGGCGGTCCGCGCCAGGCCGATCTCCAGCACACCAATTTCCGTGGCGTGATCGGTGCCAAGGGTGACCTGTCGCCGGCGTGGAGCTATGACGCTTCGTATCAATATGGCCGCGTGAACTATTCGCAGGTTTACTCGAACGAATTCTCGGTCGCGCGGCTCAACCGTGCGCTGGACGTCGTCGACGATCCCCGCGTGGCGGGCGTCAATCCGATCTGCCGCTCGGTGCTCAACGGCACCGACACCTCGTGCGTGCCGTACAATGTGTTTGCCGGCCCCGGCCAGGTGAGCCCGGCAGCGCTCGCTTATTTGAGTGCGACTGGCTTCCAGAAGGGCAACACGACCGAGCAGGTGGCAAACCTCTCGTTCACTGGCGACCTGGGACAGTATGGCGCGAAGTTCCCCTGGGCGCAGGACGGCATCGGCGTGAACCTCGGCGTCGAATGGCGTCGTTCGTCGCTCGAACTGATGACCGACAGCGCATTCCAGACCGGTGACCTGACCGGCCAGGGTGGCGCGACGCTGCCGATTTCGGGCAACTTCCGCGTGATCGAATTCTTCGGGGAGACGCAGATTCCGATCGTGCAGAACAGCTTCATCGACTCGCTGTCGCTCAACGCCGGCTATCGCCGTTCGTCGTACAAGACCAGCGGCGGCAGCAAGTTCGACACCGATACCTATAAGATCGGCATCGACTTCGCGCCGGTTTCGGACATTCGTTTCCGCGGTACCTACAACCGTGCCGTGCGCGCACCGAACCTGCAGGAACTGTTCTCGACGCCGACGGTAGGCCTTGTCGGAACGCTCGATCCTTGCGCCGATATCGGCCCGATCACGGCGACCAATTATGGCTGCCGTGCTCAAGGAATCGCGGTGGGGCAAGGTGTGTCCGGCAACCCGGCGGGCCAGTATAACGGGCTCATCGGCGGCAACACCAACCTGCAGCCGGAAATCGCGACGACCAAGACCGTTGGCGTCGTGATCCAGCCCAGCTTCTTCTCGAAGCTGGCGATCACCGTCGATTACTTCGACATCAAGGTGAAGAACGCGATCCGTTCCTTCGGGCCGGATGCCGTCCTGCAGGACTGCGCCACCGCGACCGCGACCTACACGCCTGCTTCTTGCAGCCTCGTCCATCGTGACGCGGCGGGCTCGCTCTGGCTGACGCCGGGGGGCTATGTCTCGAACTTGCCGAACAATGTCGGCGAGCTTCAGACCAAGGGTATCGAGGTTGGCGCGAGCTACTCGATCGGGCTTGGCTCGCTCGGCAAGTTGTCGCTCAACATGCAGGGGACCTATCTCGACCAGTATGGGATCAAGAACGGCCTCCCGAACGGCAGCTATGATTGTGCCGGCTATTATGGCGCGACCTGCAGCAGCGGCGGCACGACGGATGCCGGCGCGCCGCTGCCCAAGTGGCGGCACAAGCTGCGCGCGAGCTGGCAGGCCAACGAGAATATCGGACTTTCGGCGCAGTGGCGCTATATCGGCCCGATCTATTCGCAGGCACGCAGCTCGGATGCCGTGCTGACCGGACCTTATGTTTTCAATCCGGGTGCCCGCCTCAAGCCGTATAACTATATCGACCTGATGGGCACGTTCTCGATCGGCAAGGCCTACACCTTCCGTCTCGGCGTGAACAACCTGTTCGATCTCGAGCCGCCGCTCGTCACTTCGGGCAATGCCGGCCGCGCAGGTTCGAACCAGTGCCCGACTGGTCCGTGCAACGGCAACACCTATCCCGCGACCTACGATGCGCTCGGCCGCTATCTGTTCGCGGGCGTGACGCTGAACTTCTGATCGCCTGATCGATCGGAGCATCGGGGGCGGTCGGCACCATGCCGGCCGCCCCCTCTTTATTCGGCCCAGCACGACGCGCATAAGGCGAGCAATGAACGAACCCAGCACCACGGCGCGGCCGGCCGGCATCGCGTTGTCCGATGCCCTGCGTCGGGCCCAGTCCGGCGATCTGGCCGGTGCCCAGGCGATCGCCGAGGCGGCCCTGCCGGAGAGCGACGATCCAGCGCCGCTCCATGCCTTTCTGGGGATGGTCTGCGCGCGGCGCGGCGCGCTCGACCAGGCGGCGGCGCATCTCGCCGAGGCACATGCGCTTCGTCCCGACGACGTCACGATCGCCTGCAACCGCATTGCGGTCGAGATTGATCGCGGCGACCTCGAGGGCGCCCTTGCGGTTGCGACTATGGCGCGCGCCGCCACCGATCCGTCGCTCCGTATTGCGCGCTATCGTGGGTTCGTTGCCCAGGAGCTCGGCCATTTCGAGGATGCCGCGCAGGCCTATGAATTCGTCATCGATCGCGCCCCGCGCGATTTCGAGAGCCTCAACAATCTCGGCAATGCGCGATCCGCGCTCGGAGACCTGGACGGTGCGGTCGCAGTGCTCGAGCAGGCGGTCGCAATCGACCCGACTGCGGCGCCGACCCGGCTGAACCTGGCGCTCACGCTTCGGGCGGCGGGGCGCAATGCGGAGGCGGAGACCGCGTTACGCGACGCGGCGCGCGACTTCCCCCAAGATGCGCGCCCGCTCCACGAACTCTATGTGCTGCTGAAGGGCGAGGCGAAGCACGATGCGGCGCTCGAGTCGCTGGAAGCTGCGGCGATCCGCGATCCCGACGACATGGTCATCCAGCTCAAACTCGCGATCGAATATGGGCTGATCATGGAGGCGGAGAAGTCAGAACGCGCCTATCTGCGCGTGCTCGAACACCGCCCGCAGGAACAGCTCGCCTATCTCGGCCTGGCGATCCATTACGAACACAACAATCGCGGCGAAGAATTGGCGCCCCTGCTGGCCCTTGCCGAAACCAATGGCATGGATGCCGGAACGCGCGACTTGATCGCCGCTTTCGATCATCGCCGCGCCGATCGCTTTGAGGAGGCGCTGGAATGCCTCGATCGCGTGCCCGCCGAAATCGAGCCCGAACGCACGGCGCATCTGCGCGCGATCCTGCTCGATCGGCTGGGCCGCACCGACGAAGCGTTTCATTGGATCGAAGAGACGGGTAGGCTCCACGCGGGGGACGGATCCGCGCCTCTGGTCCGTGCCGCGGCGCTACGCGAGCAACTCCGCACGGAAATCGCGCAGATGACTCCCGAATGGGCCGACAGCTGGACGCCGGACCCGCGGGAAGGACGGGCGGATCCCGTTTTCCTCGTGGGCTTCCCCCGCTCGGGTACGACGTTGCTCGATACGATCCTGATGGGTCATCCCGATACGATCGTCCTGGAGGAAAAGCCCGCGCTCAACGCGGTGGACGACGCGATCGGCGGGCTCGAGGCGCTTGCCGCCATGGACGAGGCCGCGATCGAAGCGGCCCGCGAGCACTATTTCGCGGAGGTCTCCAAATATGTCGAACTGCCAGCGGGGCGAATGCTGATCGATAAGTCGCCGCTCTACCTCTACAAGCTGCCGGTGATCCGGCGCCTGTTTCCGCAGGCGCGCATCATCCTCGCCCTCCGTCACCCCTGCGACGTGTTGCTGAGCTGCCTGATGAGCAATTTTCGGCTGAACCGGGCGATGTCGAACTTTCTCTCGCTCGGCGACGCCGCTGAGTTCTACGATCTCAGCTTCCGCCATTGGGAAACGGCCCGTGGCCTGTTCGACATGGCCGTGCACGAAATCGTCTACGAGCGGCTGGTCGAAGACGTCGAGGCGGAAGTGCGCCCCTTGTTCGATTGGCTGGGGCTCGAATGGCGGGCAGAGGCGCTCGATCATCGCCGTACCGCGCGCTCACGCGGGCTGATCACCACCGCCAGCTATTCTCAGGTGACCGAGCCGATCTACCGACGCGCGGCCGGGCGCTGGCAGCGCTATCGCGATCACCTCGCGCCGATCTTCCCGGTGGTTTCGCCTTGGGTGGATAAGTTCGGATATTCGTTATAGATTTTGCGACGGGCTTTGCATCTCGCGTCTGCGGGATCGTCTTTGGAGGGATGAGTGTGATGAGAGTTCGTTTGGCCTGGGTCGCGGTTGGACTGGCATGTTCGCTGGCGGCAGGAAGCGCCTTGGCGCAACAGCAAACGGATCAGACCGAGAAGCCCAAGCGGTCGGGGCTCGATCCCAATCAGGTCGTTTGTGAGAAGCAGGACGTTCTGGGCAGCAGGCTTCAAAGCCGGCGGGTCTGCATGACGCGCGCGCAATGGGCCGAGAAGCGCCAGCTCGACCGCCAGAATATCGAGCGTAACCAGACCGGCACCTGCCAGCGCCAAGCCGGCTGCTGAACCGGGCGCCTGATGGCCGGGCGAACCCGGGCCGCAGGATTGCGGCCCGGGCCCGGTAGCTCACGCCACGCTGAGCACCAGCGCCCCATCTCCCTCATCGACCTTCACCGTCGACCCGTCCTTGACCTCACCCCGCAGGATCAGCTCGGCGAGCGGGTCCTGGAGGTAGCGCTGGACGGCGCGCTTGAGCGGGCGGGCGCCGTAGACCGGGTCGTAGCCCACCCGGCCCAGCCAGTCGCGCGCGGCGGGGCTGAGCTCGATGCTGATCTTGCGGTCCTTGAGCAGCTTCGCGACGCGGCCGACCTGGATGTCGACGATCGGCGCCATGTGCTCGGCGCCCAGGCGGTGGAACAGGATGATCTCGTCGAGCCGGTTGAGGAATTCGGGGCGGAAATGCGCGCGCACGACTTCCATCACCTGCGGCTCGACCGATGAGACATCCTCGCCCTCGCCGAGATTGGTGAGGAACTGGCTGCCGAGGTTCGAGGTCAGGATCACGATCGTGTTCGAGAAATCGACCGTGCGGCCCTGGCCATCGGTCAGCCGGCCGTCGTCGAGCACCTGGAGCAGCACGTTGAACACGTCGCCGTGCGCCTTCTCGACTTCGTCGAAAAGCACGACCTGATAGGGCCGCCGCCGCACCGCCTCGGTCAGCACCCCGCCTTCCTCATAGCCGACATAGCCCGGAGGCGCGCCGAGCAGCCGCGCGACCGAATGCTTCTCCATGAACTCGCTCATGTCGATGCGGACCATCGCATTGGGGTCATCGAACAGGAATTCGGCGAGCGCCTTGGTCAGCTCGGTCTTGCCGACGCCGGTCGGCCCGAGGAACAGGAACGAGCCGAGCGGGCGGTTCGGGTCCTGCAGGCCCGCACGGCTGCGGCGCACCGCGGTCGACACCGCCTTCACCGCATCGGCCTGGCCGATCACGCGCTTGCCGAGCACTTCCTCCATGTGGAGCAGCTTCTCGCGCTCGCCCTCGAGCATCTTGTCGACCGGGATTCCGGTCCAGCGGCTGACCACCGCGGCGATGTCGTCGCTGGTCACTTCCTCGCGCAGCATCGCACCCTTGGTCGCGCTCTGCGCTTCCTCGAGCTGGCGGGTGAGGGCGGGGATCGTGCCGTAGCTGAGTTCGCCCGCGCGGGCGAGGTCGCCGGCGCGCTGCGCCTGGTCGAGCTCGATTCGGGCCGCGTCGAGCTGCGCCTTCAGCGTCGCTTCGGAATTGATCTTCTCCTTTTCGGCCTGCCAGCGCGTGGTCAGCTCGGCCGATTGCTGCTCGAGATTGGCGAGTTCCTCCTCGAGCGCGGCGAGCCGGTCGCGCGAGGCGTCGTCGGTCTCGCGCTTCAGGGCCTCGCGCTCGATCTTGAGCTGGATGATCCGCCGATCGAGCGTCTCGATCTCCTCGGGCTTGCTTTCCACTTCCATGCGGATACGGCTCGCGGCCTCGTCCATCAGGTCGATCGCCTTGTCGGGCAGGAAGCGGTCCGAGATGTAGCGGTTGGACAGCGTCGCCGCGCTGACGATCGCGGCGTCGGTGATCCGCACGCCATGGTGCAGCTCGTATTTCTCCTTGAGGCCGCGCAGGATCGAGATCGTGTCCTCGACCGTTGGCTCGCCGACGAACACCGGCTGGAAGCGGCGCTGGAGCGCGGCGTCCTTCTCGACATATTTCTGATATTCGTCGAGCGTGGTCGCGCCGATGCAGTGCAGCTCGCCGCGGGCGAGCGCGGGCTTGAGCAGGTTGCCAGCGTCCATCGCGCCTTCGGATTTGCCCGCGCCGATCAGCGTGTGCATCTCGTCGATGAACAGGATGATGTCGCCTTCGCCGGCCTTCACTTCGTCGAGCACGCCCTTCAGCCGCTCCTCGAATTCGCCGCGATATTTGGCGCCCGCGATCAGGCTGCCCATGTCGAGCGACATCAGCGTGCGGTCCTTGAGATTGTCGGGCACGTCGCCATTGGCGATGCGCAGCGCCAACCCCTCGGCGATCGCGGTCTTGCCGACGCCGGGCTCGCCGATCAGCACCGGATTGTTCTTGGTGCGCCGGGCGAGGATCTGGATGGTGCGGCGGATCTCCTCGTCGCGGCCGATCACCGGGTCGAGCTTGCCGTCGCGAGCAGCCTGGGTCAGGTCGCGGGCGTAGCGCTTCAGCGCGTCGTAGCCCTCCTCCGCCGAGGCGGAGTCCGCCGTGCGGCCCTTGCGCATCGCGCCGGCCGCCTCCTCCAACGCCTTCGGCGTGACGCCCGCGGCTTTCAGCGCGTTGGCCGCCTCGCCGCCTTCCTTCGCGACGGCGATCAGCAGCCGTTCGGTGGTGACGAAGGCGTCGCCGGCGGCCTTGGCCCCGGCTTCGGCGTCGGCGAACACGCGCGCGGTCTCGGGCTTCATGTAGAGCTGGCCGGAGCCGCCCTCGACCTTGGGCAGCTTGCCGAGCGCGGCCTCGACGGCGCGGTCAGCTTCGTCGGGCCGCCCGCCGGCGCTCTGCACC
>JAEXFD010000009.1 GCA_023400405.1 Pseudomonadota bacterium | reverse complement strand
GAACAGGTCTTCTCCTTTTATCATCAAATCGGTTTTCACCTGGCAGAACAGCCTCCAGCCACCTCGAAGTACATAATTGTGTTCATAGCCGAGGTGGATGCCGCCCAAGAACCTGTTAGTGTCACTCCCGGCCGATGCCCCGATACGGACATTGCCATAATGGTTGCGACCACGCGCTACACAGGGCTTGTAGGCGACACCGAACCCATAGCTGCGGTAATTCTTCCAGAATGATTCCGGACAGATATGCTTGCAGGAGGCGCATTCATCCCATTTGAGATAACCATTGGCAAAAAACTCCCACGTGTGGTGGTATTTGCCCTCATGTTCGTATGAGAGGGTGAGATCCAGCCCGTTTTGATACAGGCAACCAACACCCAACGAAAGACGGTCGCTGTTGCTTTGCGCTTTACCGTTCATGGCAAATGTTATTACCGTGACCAATACCAATAATATCTTTTTCATCATTCCTCCTCCAATAATACACGGTTAAACGAATCGGCTGAAAGCACATCCTCGTAGTCTATATTCAAATGTATGTTCCTGCCGCTTATCTGTTTCTCGGTCATTTCAATGGTCAGTACCTTGTCGTTGGGGAAGGTCATCTTCTTCAACACGACGACGTTACGGTAGCCATGACGGAATGACTTTGCCTGTTCAAGTACCAATGCGGGAGCCAGCTCTATGATTTGGGCGTTGGTTGCCTTGGACAACTTCTTGTCCGCGAGTTTTACCCGTATCTGATCGATGTCGAAACGGATATTGGTCTTGTTCTCGATGGAGAAGTCAATGAAAAAATAATCACCGACCGCATAGATGTTGTTCAATCTCATCGTCATGCGGTGTTCCCGGCTTCTCACGTTGCGGTATTTGGCAGGAGAGTTCCATATACGCCTCGCAAACTGCGTCATATCAGCCTGTGACATACTCACGGCCGGATTGTTATAGGCGTTACGTTCCCGGAACTCGATTTCCTTGTCCGTCACGGCTTCCTGCATCCTTGTGGTATAGAGCAGCGCATACTGGGTGCGGTAGCGTTCCGTGACAATGGTGACGACGGCCAGTACCTCACCGTCCTCGTGTCCCGTCTCCTTTGGCTTCAGACGGATCGTGTTGTTTATCGGTTGGTCACCGACCACTTTGTCCGTGGAAATATCCACGAAGCGTATAGGTTCGGAAGCGGTAATGACCGTGGTCACTTGCTCGTTGACGGTCAG
The DNA here is from genome assembly GCA_023400405.1 of Pseudomonadota bacterium. GTDB lineage: Bacteria > Pseudomonadota > Alphaproteobacteria > Sphingomonadales > Sphingomonadaceae > Sphingomonas. The sequence goes on along the minus strand of JAEXFD010000009.1, from coordinate 2,020 downwards.
TTGCTCCAATTCCTCGTAAGTCTGCTGGGCGAATGTAGGCAGGCTCGACAATGCCGCCGTTACTCCGATACAGATAGTCTTGATAATCTTCATATCTATGATTCTTTGAATGGTTATTTACTTTGCGTTTCTTTTTTCCTTGCTGTTGATGATATAGACAAACGTACCGTATTTCAGGTTGACCTTGTTCTTCTTGATGTTCTTGCTGATGGCGTTGCTCGTCTTCTGGTAGGCATCCTGAATAGCCTGCATTCCCCATTGGGTAAGGCTGTTGCCATTACCGCCGGTATTCATGTTCATGTTGCTGTTGAACGCTCCGCTTGCCACATCTTTGGCGGTTTCCCTGAATGAACTTGACGGCACATACAGCCCCTCCAGTCCGTCGGTATCATAGAGCGAAAGGCTGACCTTGATGATTTCATCATCCACCAGTACGCTGTTAATGGTTCCCTTGACCCTCTGCGATGAAAAACCGCTCATGATGGCATAGAGATAAGAACTGCTTTTGACCACCGTCTCATTGATTTCCACATCATCCAAAAGCCGAAGCCTGACACGGCTTCCGTCCACGGCCTTGACATCCTCGTCTATAATCGCCTTGATCAGATTAGGCTCATGCTCGTTTTGGGCAATGGTGTTGAAATAGTCGGAGGTCACTTTTACTTTCTTGACCATTTCACCCGGTTCTTCGTTTTCGGAAGGAGCGTTTACCGCCCGGCTGTCTTCATTGATTGTTCCGCTTGCGGACACTCCGGTTTCCGTATGTTGTTCAAGGCAGTCTTCTGCAAGCGGTTCAACAGGTGCCACCCGTGCCTGCGCCTTTAGTCGTGCTTCGGCGAGGGCACGCTCCAGTTCTTTGAGGGCTTCCTGCTCTCTCGCTTTGGCATCGGCAGCTTCCTCTGCCTGTAAATTCTGCTGTTCCAGTTCACCCAAGAAGGCAACTTCGTCCTGGCTGTACTGCGATTCGTATTTTTCCTTGTCATCATTGGGTTCGTCTCGTTCTATGTTATCCACAGCCGTGTAGTCGGCAATCTTGCCCCACGACTTTGCCATGTTCTCATATTTGCTTCCTATGCCGTCGCCGCCCTTGATGGTGGCATCGGGCAGGTCGGGATTCAGGAACTCCGTGGTCTGGAGTGTCTTGTCGGCTATCTCTGCCTTTTCTGCATGGAAGAGGTCAAAGATGAAATAGGACGCGCCCAACAGCGGAATATACAATATGGCAGGAAGCATATATTTGGGCTGCCTGAAATTGATTTTCTCGAATATCCTTTTCATCGTTGTCTGGTTTGGGTGGGTTCAACAATGGGAGCAACCGGCTCCTTGTGGCGTTCTCTGAGCAGGCTGTCCTGCATTTCTGTGGCACTTTTTATCTCCTGACCATGCCGATAAGCCTTGGTCAGCCGATAAATGTTGAAGGTGAATGTGCCGATTACGAAACCGAATACCATGACAAGGAACAGTATCTTGTTCCTGTTGGCAAAGCCCTGTATCTTGGCGGCCAGTTTGTCAAGACGTGTCGCCTGGGCGAATTTGCGACCGGCATTCACATCACGCTCGTATCTCTCTTTGTATTGTGGATCGTTCTTGTCCGGCATCTTTTCGCCGAACAGCATCCTGCGGAATCCTTTGGTGTTCATATCTGTAAATTTTAATAGGTTGCTTTTGTTTTCTGTTCGATGTCTTTATTGAGGAGGGTACGCCAATTTACGATAAGCAGTCCGTGCGGATTGTTCTCGGTTCTCGGCACTCGTTTGAGTTGCCCTGCCGTCACCAGTTCACGCATCAGGATGTTGCTTCTGCGCTCGATACGCTGCCGTCCGTAATAAGTGAACTCCATATTGCTTTTGTCAAACCGTACACTGTCGCAGTAAATGGAGAATACGGCACTCGTTCCCAAGATGTTGGAGTAAAAGCCTTTCTCTTTGAGCGTGTTGTACTGTGCAAGTCCGGTCTCGTCCACCAGGTACATCGCCTTTTCCATCGTGTATTTGATGTACTTGTCATCGGGAGGAAGCGT
>JAEXFD010000044.1 GCA_023400405.1 Pseudomonadota bacterium | reverse complement strand
CCGCCAAGCCCAGCGCGACGACGAAGCGGGCACGCACGCCGCCCGCCCGCGCGCCGTGCCGATCGACGCAGCGCGCGAGCGTCACCCAGCGCGATTCGTCTTCGAGCTCGACGAGCTGGACCAGCGTCTCGTCGGTGCGCGCAAAAGCTTCGAAGGCGTTCGACAGCGGGCATAGCGCGGCATCGGCGAGCGGCGATCCGCTCGCTCCGGCCAAGCGCCTGGAAACCTGCCCTGCCCGATCCGTCCGGATCAGGAAGAAGGGCAGGCCCCGCGCACCGACGCGCTGCAATGTGGTCAGCCGCTCGGCCACTTGCTCGAAGCTCGCCCCGAAGCGGCGTTGGAGCAGTTCGAAGTCGTAGCCGCTCTGCTCGCAGGCGCGCAGGAAACGGCCATAGGGCATCATCACCGCGGCCGCGAAATAGCCGACCAGATGGGCCTGGAACGCCCGCTCCGCCATGCGATCGAGCCCGGCCCCGCGGACCAATGCGTCGATCTCGCCGCGCGCCTCGACCGCCAGCCGCTCGGCCAGCGCGAAGCTGCGCGCCGGTGCGTCGAGCAGCTCGGAAAGCTGGATCTGGCGGGCATGGAGATCGATGCGGCGGAGCAGGCCCGGCATCACGTCGGCCGGCAGGATACGCACCGACAACTGGTGCTTGACGCGCAGCCGTTCGGCGAGCGCGCCATAGAGGTCGCCAGCCGCTTGGCGCAGCTCGTCGGCCAGTGCCTCGGCCGCGGCGTCGAGATCGGCGAAATGATTGCGCCAGCGCGTGATCGCGGCGCGTGACGCGGCTTCGCCCTCGGCCTCGGGCGCCACTCCGGAGTACGCGGCACCGATCCGGTCATAGGCACGGGCAAACGCCTCGGCGCCGCCCGGCGCGCCGGCCAGCCATTCCTCCATCTGATGCCGGTCGATCTCCAGATCGGCGAAGATCGGATCGGCGAGGCGGCGGCGCAGTGCCTCCATGCCGCCGCCCGGCTCGGCCGCGGCGAGCTTGCGCGGATCGAAATCGTAGCGCTGGGCAAGCGCCAGCATCAGCGTGGCGGTGACCGGCCGCTGGTTGCGCTCGACCAGGTTCAGATAGCTGGGCGACACGCCCAGCGTCTCGGCCATCGCCGCCTGGGTGAGTCCCAGCCCGCGGCGAAGCCGCCGTACGGCATGCCCGGCAAAAAGCTTGTGCTCGGCCATTGTAAAGTCCTTGACAGGTTTACCCATTGATAGCGCCGTCCCGCCGACACGCCAACCCTGCTATACGACCGGCAGGCGAGACATCGCCTGCGGGATCGCCTTTAGTACGGCCAGAACAGTCAAGGACTACACACATGGCCACCACTTTAGAAGACCTGATCCCCGCGCCAGCCGGCCGATTCGACGGAATCGTCCGCCCCTATGGCGCCGAGGATGTGGCCAAGCTGCGCGGCTCGCTGCCGATCGAGCACACCCTTGCCAAGAAAGGGGCGCTCAAGCTGTGGGAGCTGCTCCGGAACGAGGATTACATCAACGCCCTCGGCGCGCTCAGCGGCAACCAGGCGATGCAGATGGTCCGCGCCGGCCTCAAGGCGATCTACCTGTCCGGCTGGCAGGTTGCGGCCGATGCCAACACGGCGGGCCAGATGTATCCCGACCAGTCGCTCTACCCGGCCAATGCCGGTCCCGAGCTGGCGCGCCGGATCAACGCGACGCTGCAGCGCGCGGACCAGATCGAGCATTCCGAAGGCGGCGCCACGCGCGACTGGTTCGCGCCGATCGTCGCCGATGCCGAGGCCGGTTTCGGCGGCCCGCTCAACTGCTTCGAGATCATGAAGGCCTATATCGCCGCCGGCGCTGCGGGCGTGCATTATGAGGACCAGCTCGCCTCGGAAAAGAAGTGCGGCCATCTTGGCGGCAAGGTGCTGATCCCGACCCAGGCGCATATCCGCAATCTCGACAGTGCCCGCCTGGCGGCGGACGTGTGCGGGGTACCGACGGTGATCTGCGCCCGCACCGACGCGGAAAGCGCCAAGCTGATCACTTCGGACATCGACGAGCGCGACCATGAGTTCCTCACCGGCGAGCGCACCGCCGAGGGCTTCTTCCGCCTGAAGGACGGCACCGGCGTCGATCACTGCATCAAGCGCGGCCTGGCCTTTGCCGAGCATGCCGACCTGCTGTGGTGGGAAACCTCCAAGCCGAACATGGACGATGCCCGTCGCTTCGCGGAGGCGATCAAGAAGCAATTCCCCAACAAGATGCTGGCCTACAATTGCTCGCCCAGCTTCAACTGGGAGAAGAATCTCGACAAGGACGACATCGCCAAGTTCCAGCGCGAGATCGGCGCGATGGGCTACAAGTTCCAGTTCGTGACCCTGGCCGGCTTCCACCAGCTCAATTACGGCATGTTCGAGCTGGCGCGCGGCTACAAGGACCGTGGCATGGCGGCCTATTCCGAGCTGCAACAGGCCGAATTCGCCGCCGAGGCGAATGGTTACACGGCAACGCGCCACCAGCGCGAGGTCGGCACCGGCTATTTCGACCTGGTCGCCCAGGCCGTCGCCGGCGGCGAAAGCTCGACCACCGCGCTCGCCGAAAGCACCGAGGCCGCCCAGTTCGTCACCGAGGCCGCCTGAGTAGAGAGGAGTAAAGACGATGACCGAGACCGAACTCAAGGAACCGCCGCGCAGCCGCGCCGTCTTCTCGACCGAGGATTTCCGCCTGCTGCGCGAAGCGGTCGGCACCCATCTCGAGAAGGTCAAGGACCTGCCCGAATCGACCAAGTTCGCCAATCTCTATCACCGCCTCGGCCGGGTGGCCTGAGGCCCAGACTTTCCTGGGGAGGAAAGGTGTCCGCCGGGGGCTAGCCCTCGGCGGGCATTTCCCGTTCAGGCGACGGGCGCGATCCAGTGGCGGAACCAGGCGGCCAGCGCCTCCACGGTCAGCTGCCCAGCCGCCAGATTCAGGAACGTCGCTACCAGTTCGGCGTCGTCGCAAGTGAGCGCGTGGCCGTTGAGCACGAGAAAGGTTTCGCCGACCACCGCGGCGGTCCGCTTGTTTCCGTCCACAAAGGGATGGTTGCGCGCAATGCCGAAGGCGTAGGCAGCGGCAAGCTACGCAAGGTCCGGTTCGCCGTAGGCGACGAGATTGAGAGGGCGCGCCATCGCGCTTTCCAGCATGTTGCGATCGCGGATGCCGTCCGCGCCGCCATGTTCTGCAAGCTGCTCCGAATGTGCGGCGATCGCTACCGCCACATCCACCCAGACCCAATCGGTCATCTACTTGGCGAGTTCGCGCAGCGCCGCCCGCCGGCGCGCCATCACCTCGCGCGCGGCCCCCATCTGGGCTTCGAAATCGGGATTGTTCTTGGTCAGCGTGACGCCGCTATCGGTGGCGCTGAAGAACAACTCGTCGCCAAGCTCGACTCGAAGCCGCGCGATCACGTCCTCGGGCAAGATCACGCCCATCGCATTGCCGATCTGGATGAGTTTCACGGGCTTGGTCATCTCGAACTCATAGCATGACTGCACGGCAGGAACTAGCGCCGCGCCGCCAGCGCCGCCACCCTGGCGTCGTGCTCGGCCTTGCCGAAAGGAAAGGTGCGATAGAGCAGGGCCGCCGCGCCGCCGAGCACGCCATAGGCAAGGATGAAGACGATCGTCAGCCGATCCACCGTCGCGCCGGCTACTTCGCCCGCATCGGCGCTCGCCGGAAACGCGACGAGATCGAGGATCAGCCCGGTCAGCCAGATGCCGACGCCGCTGCAGCATTTCTGCACGAAGAAGGCGCCAGCGAAGAACACGCCTTCGTTGCGGCGCCCGGTCTCGACCTCCGATTCCTCGACGACATCGGCCATCATCGAGGCGCCGAGGATGGTCGACGAAATGCTGCACGTCGTGTTGCAGGCATAGACGGTCAGCAGCATCGGCAGCATTGCCGGGCTTTCGGGCGGCGGGAACAGCCCGGCGAGGCGGAGCAGATAGGGCAAGGCGACGAACCCCGCGCCGCCGAGCATCGTCGCCATCGCCGCGGCCGGCTTGCCGAACCGTCGCGCCAGGCGCGGCGCGACGACGAAGGCCGAAATCGCCCCGACGAACAGTGCTCCGGCGATCGCGATATATTGCTGGTCGTGCAGGTGCCAGACATGGACATAGAGATAGTTGGAGAGCGCGAAGCTGATCCCCTGGGCCGAATAATAGCAAAGACCCGCGGCGATCAGGACCAGGAAGCCGCGGTTGCGCACCGTGCGGAAGAACTCGCCGAACCCTCCCCCCGCCGACTTCCGGCCGGCCTCGGCCCGCGGCAATCGCCGGATCTCGCCATGGGTGCCGATCGCCGAGACCAGGATCGCGACGACCATGATCACCGCGCTTGCGAGCGCGAAGCCCGGATAGTTGGCGCGGACGAGCTGCCCGTCCGGCTGGCCCGGCGCCGGGGCGAGCAGCCAGCCATAGGCCAGCACCATCATCGCCATCCCGCCGGCCCAGCCGAACAGATAGCGATAGGCCATGATCCGCGTGCGCTCCTCATAATCGGCCGAAAGCTCGGGGCTGAGCGCCTGGGACGGCACTTCGAAGGCGCTCACCGCGGTGCGCACCAGCACCGACAGGCCGAACACCCAGGCGAGCGTCGCGCCATGGCCGAGCGCCGGCGGATTCCACAGCAGCAGCCAGCCGATCGCGATCGGCACGGCGGAGGCGTACATCCAGGGATGCCGCCGCCCCCAGCGACTGCGCGTGCGGTCCGAGAGGAAGCCGATCGCGGGATCAACCAGCGCGTCGAGCAGCAGCGCGCACATGATCGCCAGCCCGACTTCGCCGGCTGGCAGCCCGATCACCTGATTGAAGAAGAAGAGCAGGAAGGTGGAGAAGGCGAAGTCCTTCACCCCATAGGCGACCGTGCCGAAGCCATAGGCAATCAGCACCGGCATGCGCACCCGCCGCATCGGCGCGACCGCCGCATGCTGCTCCAATTCCTGTTGCATCCTGCGTCCCGATCGATCCTTGCCGGCAGCATAGGGCCGCGGCTTCGGCGGTTCAACAATCCCATCTTGGAAGATCGGGTATGGCTTGTGCCGCCGCGTAAACGCACTATAGCCTGCGGGTTCGAAATCCAGGAACGTGAGAAATGGCACTGGAGCCCGAAGTCTTCGATACGCTGATCGACACGGTCCGCCGCTTCGTCGCCGAGCGGCTGCGCCCGCTGGAAGCCGAAATCGAGGCGGCGGACGCCATCCCCGTCGAGGTGATCGAGGAGATGAAGGCGCTCGGCCTGTTCGGCCTCTCGATCGACCCCGAACATGGCGGCCTGGGCCTGACGATGGCGGAGGAGTGCCGCGTCGCGATCGAGCTCGGCCGCACCACCCCCGCCTTCCGCTCGGCCTTCGGCACCAATGTCGGGATCGGCTCGCAGGGCCTGGTGATCGCCGGCACGCCCGAACAGAAGGCCGAATGGCTGCCGCGCATCGCCAGCGGCGAGATCGTCACCAGCTTCGCCCTGACCGAGCCCGACGTCGGATCGGATAGCGGCGCCGTGCAGACGCGCGCGGTGCGCGACGGCGACGTCTATCGCCTTTCGGGCACGAAGCGCTTCATCACCAATGCCGACAAGGCGAGCCTGTTCACCGTGATGGCGCGCACCGGCGACGCGCCGGGCGGGCGCGGCGTCTCCGCCTTCCTCGTCCCGCGTGACTTGCCCGGCCTCAGCATCGGCGAGCCCGAGAAGAAGATGGGCCAGAAAGGCGCGCGCGTCGCCGACGTGGTGTTCGACGACGTCCCCGTCCCCGCCGCGAACCGGCTCGGCACGGAGGGTGAAGGCTTCCGCATCGCGATGCAGGTGCTCGATCGCGGCCGGCTCCACATCGCCGCGGTCTGCGTCGGCGTCGCCGAGCGGCTGATCGCCGATTGCGTCGCCTATGCTTCGACGCGCAAGCAGTTCGGCAAGCCGATCGCGGAGCACCAGCTGATCCAGGCGATGCTAGCCGATTCGAAGACCGAGGCGCTGGCGGCCCGCGCGCTGGTGCTCGAAACCGCCGCCACTAAGGATCGCGGCGACAACACCACGATGGAAGCCGCCGCGGCCAAATATTTCGCCAGCGAGATGGTCGGCCGCGTCGCCGATCGCGCCGTGCAGATCTTCGGCGGCGCGGGCTATATCGCCGATTACGGCATCGAGCGGCTCTATCGCGACGTCCGGCTGTTCCGGATCTACGAAGGCACCAGCCAGATCCAGCAACTGGTCATCGCGCGCGAGACGCTGAAGCGCGGCGGGTGAATGTTCTCCCCCTCCCGCATGCGGGAGGGGGCTGGGGGGTGGGCGCCCGCTATCCTGGCAATGCACCACTTGCGGAGGCCGGGCGCCCACCCCCGACCCCTCCCGCAAGCGGGAGGGGAGTAAGAAAGATGGATATCAACAGTTTGTTCCGGCTCGACGGCCGCATCGCGCTCGTCACCGGCGGATCGCGCGGCATTGGCCGGATGATCGCTGAGGGCTTCGTCGGCTCGGGCGCCAAGGTCTATGTCTCGTCGCGCAAGGCCGCGGCGTGTGAGGAGACCGCCGCCGCGCTCGGCCCGAATTGCATCGCGCTGCCGATGGATGTCTCGACGGTGGAAGGCTGCAAGGCACTCGCCGCCGCGCTGGCCGAGCGCGAGGATCGGCTCGACATCCTGGTCAACAATGCCGGCGCCGCCTGGGGCGAGCCGTTCGACAGCTTCCCCGAAAGCGGCTGGGACAAGGTGATGGACCTCAACGTCAAATCACCCTTCTTCCTCACCCAGGCGCTGCACGGCCTGCTCAAGGCCGGCGCCTCGGCGGAGCGCCCGGCCAAGGTGATCAACATCACCTCGATCGACGGCCAGCGCGTCAACCCCTGGGAGACCTATAGCTATCAGGCGTCCAAGGCCGCGCTGATCCATTTGACTCGCCGCATGGCCGCCCGGCTGGTCCAGGACCAGATCGTGGTGAGCTCGCTGGCGCCCGGCGCCTTCCCCAGCGAGATGAACCGCGTCGCCCGCGATCATGCCGATGGCGTCGCCAAGCGCATTCCCGCCGGGCGGATCGGACATGATGAGGACATGGCGGGTGCCGCCATCTATCTCGCCAGCCGGGCCGGCGACTATGTGGTGGGCGAGACGCTCACTGTGGACGGCGGCGTGGTCAACGCGAACATGGGCGGCAGCATCGACGCCTGAGCCCGCGCGACGGCGCCTCGGTCAAGGGAGGGCGAGCCTGACGCCGCCGCCCTCCCCATCCCCGATCAGAAGTGCGCGATCACGCCCGCCATCGGGCGGATGCTCTTGGCATTGTTGAAGGTGTTGATCTCCATGCGCAGGCGCACGCCGCTATTGCCGGTGATGCCGCCCAGGCCGATGTCCTTGGGCCCGACTTCGACGCCGGCGCCATAGGTCATCGCGTGATAATCACGGCTATCGTCGCCGAGCGCGGCGAAGTTCACCCATTGATAGCCGACCTTGCCATAGATCAGCCCGCTTTCGCCGGCGCGCACGCCGAAGCGACCCGCGGCGCCATATTCCCAATCGATATCGCCCTTGAAGCCCTTCACGACATTGCCTTCGACGCCGACGAAGACCGGCCCGAGCGGCACGTTGACGCCGGCGACGCCCGAGACGAGCCCGCCGTCATAGCCCTTGTCGTCCGCGGGGAGCGGGATGCCGGCATTGCGCTGGCGATCGAAGCTCTCATAGCCGCCGAGGATGCCGAAATAGGGCTCGATGCCGAAGGCGCGGGTGCCGTCGGGCGCGGTTTCGACCGTGCTGGTGGCGGTGGTGGAGGCGCCGTCGGCGTCCTGGGCCTGGGCGGCGGGGACGGCGAAGGGCAGCGCGGCGAATGCCGCGGCGGCGAGAAGGATACGCATGTTGGGGGGAACCTCTTACACTAACTCAAGAAACGCGCCCCGCCCGGGCCCGGTTACGCTGGGCGTTGGCGGCGGGGCATGACGTTAATGCGCAGGGAGTCCGCCGGGTTGCATTGCAGCATGGGATTGCGGCCGGGTGTTGCCGTGGGGACACGGTGGGCGATTGGGCTTGCGCACGTTTGACAGCCCACCTCCCTCCGTCACCCCGGCCTTGTGCCGGGGTCCACCGGGAGGCACGCGATGGACTCAAAATGATGCGCCGACAGAGCGCCTTGCGACGCTTAACCCGGCGAACCGGAGCCAGTGTGGGCAGCCTCCGCTTGGCGGTGGGCCCCGGAACAAGTCCGGGGTGACCACAGGATGGAGCGAAGGCCAGTCCCTCCCACGAACCGTCACCCCAGCCTTGTGCCAAGCCCCACTGCGTCGCAAGCTATGCCGGTGATCGATCGCGCCCTGCGTCTACATCCTCGCCAACCGCTACAACGGCACGATCTATGTCGGCGTGACGTCGAACCTGATCGGCCGGGTGATGCAGCACCGCGCCGCCACCTTCGACGGGTACACGAAGAAGCACGGCACCCACCGCCTCGTCTATTTCGAAGTCGCCGAGACGATGGCGGCCGCGATCGCACGGGAAAAGCAGCTCAAGCGCTATCGGCGCGAGTGGAAGCGGAACCTGATTGAGCGGCAGAACCCCGCCTGGAACGACCTCGCGGTGGGGTTCGGGCTGGAGCCGCTGGCGGCATTGCCCGGCGACGCCGTGGACCCCGGCACAAGGCCGGGGTGACGGCCTATCGTCAAAACGGAACGTCGTCGTCCAGATCAGGCGGAAATCCGCCTCCAAAGGACGAATGATCAGAAGCAATACGGCTTCTCTCTTGCTGCATTAGAGAACTATAAGATCTTAGAAGATATTTAGTCCCAGCCTCCGTCAATACGTAGGTATTAAACGGATCACCATCTCTATCTTCGTTTACAATTTGATCGACCAAACCCTCATTCACTAGAGCTACAATAGCCAACCCCACCATTCTTTCTGAAATACCAACCGAGGACACTTCTTTTTGTATCTCCCAAAACGAAGATCCAATCGGCGAACGCAGACTTCGGTCAAGTAGCCCTATCAAACACGCACTCTTGATATCGTCTATATCAGAATTTCGGTCAGACGCTGCATGAGAGCGCTCTCGCACTTCGAGTAATGCCGCAGATATCGCAGCCTCGACCCCTTTCGCGATCTTTTCATAGTCTGATTGTGCGTCAGTAGCATAAAACGCGACTGGTCGATGCGCGATGTCGAAAGGCAGCCTTTCGCGGCGGGCTTTATCGCACACGATTACGGTGGGAACGCCGATCGCGAGTGCAATCCCCAATTCAAGGAAAACGTTGGGATTGTCCTCTGATATTTCTGCGAAGGCCACATCCGCGGAACGCAACCCTTCTTCGATCTTCTCGACAACCGGCCGGGTTCCCAACACCTCGTCAGCACGGATCGGCCTTGCTCCCGCCTTTTCAATCGCTGGCGCAAACGTTTCCCGATAGCGTTTGTCATAAACGCCCTCATCAAATCGCTGAATCACGAAGCAGGTTTTCAAGTCACCCCACCGATTAACCATCAAATCCAAAAGGATCACAATATCGAGGCACTCATTAGGTCTGACAAGTAACCTCGATACTTATCACTCCGCTCCTACTCCGCCGCAATCCCCGCCTTGGAGAACATGTCGCCCCCGCCCTCGCCGGCGTCCTCGTTCGCCACCGGCCCGACCTTCGCCTTTTGCCGCTTGTCGAACGAATCCCACACTTCGTTCCAATTGCCCCGGGTCGCCGCCTTCGAATATTCGGTCGCGCGGGTTTCGAAGAAATTGGCGTGCTCGACGCCGTTGAGCAGCGGGGCGAGCCAGGGGAGCGGGTGATCGTCGATCATGTAGATCGGCTTCAGGCCGAGCTGGCCCAGGCGCCAGTCCGCGATGTAGCGGATGTACTTCTTGATCTCCTTGGGCGCCATGCCGTTCACCGGGCCCTGCTCGAACGCCAGATCGATGAACGCATCCTCAAGCCGCACCGTCGTCTGGCACTGGTCCATGATGTCGTCGCGCACCGATTTGGTGAGGCAATCGCGCTCCTTCACGAAGGTGTGGAACAGCTTGATGATGCCTTCGCAGTGCAGGCTCTCGTCGCGCACCGACCAGCTGACGATCTGGCCCATGCCCTTCATCTTGTTGAAGCGCGGGAAGTTCATCAGCATCGCGAAGCTGGCGAAGAGCTGGAGCCCTTCGGTGAAGCCGCCGAACATCGCCAGCGTCTTGGCGATATCCTCGTCGGTATCGACGCCGAAGGTACCGAGATAATCGTGCTTGTCCTTCATCTCGGCATATTCGAGGAACATGCCATATTCGCTCTCGGGCATGCCGATCGTATCGAGCAGATGGCTGTAGGCGGCGATATGGACCGTCTCCATGTTGCTGAACGCGGTCAGCATCATCTTGATCTCGGTCGGCTTGAACACGCGGCCATATTTCTCGTGGTAGCAATCCTGCACCTCGACATCCGCCTGGGTGAAGAAGCGGAAGATCTGCGTCAGCAGGTTGCGCTCGTGATCGGTGAGCTTCTGGGCCCAATCGCGGCAATCCTCGCCGAGCGGCACTTCCTCGGGCAGCCAGTGGATCTGCTGCTGGCGCTTCCAGAAATCATAGGCCCAGGGATATTCGAAGGGCTTGTAGGTCTTGCGGGCTTCGAGAAGCGGCATTGGGGTTACTCCGGATGAATCAGAATTTGAGAAGGTGGAAAAAGAGCCGGATCAGTTCCGCCGCGGCAAAGACGCCGACGGCATAGAGAAAGTCGCGGCGAAACTGCTCGCCGAATTCGCGCTGCGTCACGGGAGGCGTGTGCAATTCTGCCTGCAACCGAGCGAGGCGTTCCGCGCGGACCGCGGGCGTTAGGCCCGGCATCGCCGTCACTTTGCGCTCGGCACGGGCATAAAGCCAACGCTCCATGCGGCCCGGCTGCCAGGGATGGCGTTGCCGCCAGAGCCCCATAAGCCAGGCACCCAGCGCCGCGACGGGAACGACGATCGCGAGCTTGATCGCGAATTCCATCACGCCACCCCTCCCGCCAGCGTGAAGACGAGCGCGAAGCCGCCGAGGAACAGGCCGAGCGCGAAGAGCATCATGCCGGCGATGCGCAGGGCATAGACGCTCGCCTCGGCGTGCGGCAGGCCGAGCGCGCGGCGGGCCAGCGCGGGCTTCACCAGCGTGGTGAACCCCGCGGCGCCCGCGGCTCCGGCGATGCCGGCCATCAAGGCGAGGCTGCGCGTCATTCGTGGTCGATCACGCGGGTGCTGCCGTCGCGGCGGACGACGCGGTCGCGATAGACGACGCGCGTCACCTTCTGCCCGCGATTGGCGCCGACGCCGAACACGACGATGCCGAGGAAATAGCCGAAATCATACCAGCCGCCATTGTTGGGCACGGCATAGACCGCGACGTCCGGCATGATCAGCGAGAGGAACCAGGCGACCGGGAAGATGAAGCCGTGCCACAGGCCAAGCAGGAAGCCCGGCGCTTGCGGTGCAACGGCGCTCGGCACCTGCTGGGCGCAGGCGGCGAGCAGGGCCAGCGAAGCGAGCAGGAAAACATTTCGGAGTCGCATCAATTGCTCCTTTCGCGCATCGTTTCCGAGCCGCGCGCGTTGTGCCCGCGAACCTCATAAGGAGACCCAGAATGACCGATGCCAGCCAGATCCGCGAACATATGGAAGTGATCGGCGCCGACGGCGTCCATGTCGGCACCGTCGACCATGTCGAGGGCGATCGCATCAAGCTGACCAAGAAGGATTCGGCCGCCGAGATCGAAGGTGCCGAGAGCCGCCATGCCGGGCACCATCATTACATCTCGCTCGGCCTCGTCGCCGAAGTCGAGGGCGACAAGGTCCGCCTCAGCGCCAATGGCGACGTGGCGGTGACCTTCGAGGAAGAGGCTTAAGCTCATCTTGCCCCCTTTCTCCCTCTCCCCCTGGGAGAGGGAGGGAGCGGCGAAGCCGCGGAAGGGTGAGGGTGACCAACGGTGTCGCCCTCACCCTTCCCGTTTTTGGCGGAACGTGCCCCCTCCCGCTCCCGCAGGAAGAGGGAGATTTGGTTCAGCACGCCGTCGAGATTTTCCAACACGTCGTTGTTCCAGAAGCGCAGCACGCGATAGCCTTCCTGCTCGATAAAACGCGTACGCCGGGCATCATATGCCGCCGTGGCGCCGTGCTGCCCGCCATCCACTTCGATCGCCAGCCGCTCGGCGAAGCAGAGCAAATCGACCCGGAACGGGCCGAGTGGGGCCTGGAACCGCCATTTCCGCTCCGGAAACGCCGCGCGCAGCCCGGCGAGCAGCCGCTTCTCGGCATCCGTCGCATTGCGGCGAAGCTCCCGCAGTTGCGGCACCGTGCCCGATGGCTGGTCTCGATAGAGGCGCATCGCCCTCACCCTTCCGCCGCTGCGCGGCTCCCTCCCTCTCCCAGAGGGAGAGGGATCCTAGCTCACTGGCACGCCAGGCATTCGTCGTAATCGGTCGATTCGCCCAGGTTGAACTGCGGCTTCTCGATCGTGTTGTCGGCCTCCACGCCGCCCGCGAAGCCGGCGCGCTGGACGCTCTTCGAGCGCAGGTAATAGAGCGACTTGATGCCGAGTTCCCAGGCGCGGAAGTGGAGCATCAGCAGGTCCCATTTCTCGACGTCCGCCGGGATGAACAGGTTCAGCGACTGGGCCTGATCGATATAGGGCGTGCGATCGCCGGCGAGTTCGAGGATCCAGCGCTGATCGATCTCGAAGCTGGTCTTGTAGCAGTCCTTTTCCTCGGGCGTGAGGAAATCGAGATGCTGGACCGAGCCGCCCTGTTCGAGGATCGAATTCCACACCGCGTCGCTGTTCTTCGACTTCTCGGCGAGGATCTTCTCGAGATAGGGGTTCTTGACCGAGAAGCTGCCCGACAGCGTCTTGTGGGTATAGATGTTCGCCGGGATCGGCTCGATGCAGGCCGAGGTGCCGCCGCAGATGATCGAGATCGACGCAGTCGGCGCGATAGCCATCTTGCAGCTGAAGCGCTCCATCACGCCCATCTCGGCCGCGTCGGGGCACGGCCCCCGCTCGACCGCGAGCGCCATCGACGCCTGGTCGACCTGGGCGCGGATATGCTTGAAGATCTTGAGGTTCCAGCTCTTCGCCATCGCCCCTTCGAAGGGCAGCCCGCGCGCCTGGAGGAAGGAGTGGAAGCCCATCACCCCGAGGCCGACCGAACGCTCGCGCGCAGCCGAATAGGCGGCCTTCTCCATGCCCGGCTCGGCCCGGTCGATATAGTCCTGCAACACATTGTCGAGGAAGCGCATCACGTCCTCGATAAAGCCCTTGTCGCCCTTCCACTCGTCCCAGGTCTCGAGGTTGAGCGAGGACAGGCAGCAGACCGCGGTGCGCTCGTTGCCGAGATGGTCCTTGCCGGTGGGCAGGGTGATTTCAGAGCAGAGGTTCGAGGTCGAGACCTTGAGCCCCAGGTCGCGGTGATGCTTGGGCATCGTGTTGTTCACGTGA
Source organism: Pseudomonadota bacterium (assembly GCA_023400405.1). Classification (GTDB taxonomy): domain Bacteria; phylum Pseudomonadota; class Alphaproteobacteria; order Sphingomonadales; family Sphingomonadaceae; genus Sphingomonas. The sequence continues at coordinate 144,388 of JAEXFD010000044.1, read as the reverse complement.
TCGGCGAAGACGATGTACGGCTCGCCGGTCTGCAGCCGGGTCTCGACCAGCTTCTGGAACAGCGCGCGGGCATCGACCTTGGCGCGCACCGAGCCGTCCTTGGGGCTCTTCAGCTCCCATTCGGCGCCGTCGCGCACCGCTTCCATGAAGGCGTCGGGGATCAGCACGCCGTGGTGCAGGTTCAGCGCCTTGCGGTTGAAGTCGCCCGAGGGCTTGCGGATTTCGAGGAACTCCTCGATCTCCGGATGCGAGATGTCGAGATAGCAGGCGGCCGAACCGCGGCGCAGCGACCCCTGCGAGATCGCGAGCGTCAGGCTGTCCATCACGCGGACGAACGGAATGATGCCGCTGGTCTTGCCGTTGAGGCCGACCGGCTCGCCGATGCCGCGGACATTGCCCCAATAGGTGCCGATGCCGCCGCCGCGCGAGGCGAGCCAGACATTCTCGTTCCAGGTATCGACGATGCCGTTCAGGCTGTCCGGCACCGAATTGAGGAAGCAGGAGATCGGCAGCCCGCGCCCGGTGCCGCCGTTCGAGAGCACCGGCGTCGCCGGCATGAACCACAGGCGCGAGATATAGTCGTAGATGCGCTGAGCGTGGCCGGCATCGTCGGCATAGGCCGAGGCGACGCGGACGAACAGGTCCTGGAAGGTCTCGCCGGGCAGCAGATAGCGGTCGCGCAGCGTTTCCTTGCCGAATTCGGTGAGCAGCGCGTCGCGCGAATGATCGACTTCGACGTCGAACAGTTGCGGCGCGACCGACTTGGAGTCCGTCTTCTTGCGCACCTTGGGTGCCGCCGTGGCGACCGCCTTCGCGGCGGTGTCGGTAGCCGCCTTCGCGGCGCTGTCGGTAGCCGCCTTCGCGGCGGTGGGGGCTTCGGCGACGGTCTCGTTCACGCTGTTTTCCGTGTCCCTGAATTCCATGACGTTGACCCCTGTCCAATCTTCATGCGCCGCCCTTGCCGGCGGCGTTCCAGTGCGACTCAAGGGGCTGGCGATCCTACCACCGGCGATCTGCCTTGCGAAGAACAAAACATGTCCATCGCACTCAGCCTCAGGCACGATTCCGCGCACTCCGCATATGGGTATGCGACGCCACGATCACCAGTGCTTGAGTTTTGCCCCTCAGCGCAACCACTACAGATTGTGCCAAACCGAGTCCGGACACAAGATGGCAAATGACGGATTTTCACAACCATTCGTCGCTAAAATGACTCGTCTCGTGGACGCAACGATTCTGCTGCAATGCCGCGACGCGCGGACTTTCCAGGGGTTCGCGAAACGCAAGAGAACGAACGTGGAACCCAAAATTTTTTCGCGTGGAGGACTCGTGCGACCACAAGCCCTTGTGCCGACCGGATGCGAATGACGGCGCAGGGTCGGCCGGCCAACACGGATCGAACCGCGCCCGCTGGAATTATGTCGCCATGGCAACGAACGGGGCAGCGATCGAAGAGGAGTGGCGTCCGGCGCCGCACGAGGTTTCGCCGCTGCCGGGATCGCCGCCGACACCCTGGCATCCGCCGGCACGCCGCGCCGCTTATTTCACCGTCGCGCTGCTGGTGATCATGGCGGGATCGCTCGGCAATGCGATCGTCACCGCCAACCTCTCGACGCTCCAGGGCTCGCTTGGGCTCTATTCGGGAGAGATCCAGTGGCTGCCGACCGTCTATGTGATGACCAATGTCTGCGCCAACCTGGTGCTGATCAAGTTCCGCCAGCAATTCGGCATCCGGCTGTTCACCCAGATCTTCCTGATCGGCTTCGCGGTGACGACCGGGGCGCACCTCTTCGTCCATAGCTTCGCGACCGCGGTGGCGGTGCGGGCGTTCAGCGGCATCGCGGCGGCGGCGTGCAGCACGGTGGGCTTCCTCTACATGATCCAGGCCTTTCCGGCGGAGCACCGGCTGAAAGGCATCGTCGTCGCGATCACCCTGCCGCAGCTCGCCGTGCCGCTCGCCCGAATGTTCCCGACCGAGGCGTTCGAGCCCAATCGCTGGCAGACTTTGTACCTGTTCGAACTCGGCCTGGCGCTGCTCTGCCTCGCCGCGGTGCGCCTGCTGGTGCTGCCGCCGGTCGCGCGGATCAAGGCGTTCGAGGCGATGGACTTCGTCACCTTCCCGATCTTCGCGACCGGCATGGGGCTGCTTTGCGCCGTGCTCGGCATGGGCCGCGCGCTGTGGTGGTTCGAAGCGCCCTGGATCGCCCCTGCGCTGATCGGCGCGATCGTGCTGCTGCCGATCGCCTGGCTGATCGAGCATCACCGGCGCAATCCGCTGCTCAACACGCGATGGCTGGGCAGCGGCGACATCCTGCGCTTCGCCGCAGTGGCGATCCTCACCCGCGCCGTGCTGTCGGAGCAGAGCGTCGGCGCAACCGGGCTGCTGACCGTGCTCGGCATGGGCAACGATCAGATGCGGATGCTCTATTTCGTCGTGCTGCTCGCGACGCTGGCCGGCGGCGTGGTGAGTGCGCTCACCATCGATCCGCTGTTCCTCGGCCGGCCGATCCTGATCGCGCTGGGGCTGATCTGCATCGGAGCGCTACTCGATTCGGATGCGACCAACCTCACCCGCCCGCACGACATGTATGTGAGCCAGGCGCTGCTCGGCTTCGCCGGCGCGCTGTTCATGGGCCCGGCGATGCTGATCGGGCTGACTCGCGCACTGCAACAGGGGCCAACCCATTTCGTGAGCTTCTCCGCACTGTTCGGCATCACCCAGAATCTGGGCGGGCTGTTCGGATCGGCGATGCTCGGCACTTTCCAGGTGATCCGCGAGCGCGCCCACAGCGCCGCGCTGGTCGCGCAGCTCAATCCCGACGATCCGCTGGTCCAGCAGCGCCTCCAGCAATATGCCGCCGCCTATGGCCGCGTGCTCGGCGATCCGGCGCTGCGCCAGGCCGAAGGCTCGGTGCTGCTGGCCCAGACCGCGACGCGCGAGGCCAACGTGCTAGCCTATAACGACGTGTTCCTGCTGATCGCCGCGGCGGCGGCAGCGACGGCGCTTTGGGCGAGCATCCACATCATCCGCATCCGGCGCGAGAATCTCGCCCGCGCCGCGGCCCAGCAAGCAGGAGCACAGAATGGCTGACCGGGCACCGCCCCCGATGGAGGCAGAGCCGATGGAGCAGGTGCCGCCGCCGACCGACCAGGGCGCCGATCCGCCCCCTGCCCCCGCCGCGCGCCGCTGGAACCCGCCGCGGCTGAGCCCGGTCTCGCTGATCGTCGCCGCCGTGCTGATCGTCGCGGGCGTGATGGCGGTGCTGCTCGCCTGGCGAGTCGGGCCGTTCGAGGGCTCCAGCGTTTCCACCGAAAACGCCTATGTCCGCGGGCAGGTGACGATCATCAGCCCGCAAGTGAGCGGCTATCTCACCGATGTGCCGGTGCAGGACTTCGCCAGCGTCAAGGCCGGCGACGTGCTGGCGCGGATCGACGACCGGATTTATCGCCAGCGCGTCGCCCAGGCCAAGGCCAACGTCGCGAGCGCGGTGGCGGCGCTCGCCAACAATCCGCAACAGGCCGCCTCGCGCAAGGCGGCGCTGGGATCGCAGACGGCGGCAGTGGGTTCGGCACAGGCGCAGCTGACCAAGGCGCAGGCCGATTTCGCCCGCATCGACGCACTCGCTCGCCAAGGCTTCGTTACCCGGCGCGACCGCGATGCCGCGCTGGCGACGCTGCGCACCGCCCAGGCCGCCGTGGCGCAGGCGCAGGCGGCGCGGACGGTGGCGGGGGAGGACGTGCAAAGCGTCGCGGTCAATCGCGGCGGTCTCCAGGCGGCAGTGGACGCGGCGCAGGCGGCGCTGCGGCTCGCGCAGATCGACCTCGCGAACACCGTGATCCGCGCGCCGGTGGCCGGGCAATTGGGCGAAGTCGGCGCGCGGCGCGGGCAATATGTCACGGCCGGCACCCAGCTGATGGCGCTGGTGCCGCAGACCTTGTGGGTCACCGCGGCGTTCAAGGAAGCGCAGACCGCCAAGATCCGCCCGGGGCAGAAAGCGAGCTTCAAGGTCGATGCGCTGGGTGGCGCCACGCTGACCGGGGTGGTCGAGCAGTTGGCGCCGGCGGCGGGCTCCGAATTCGCCGTGATCCGCAGCGACAATGCGACGGGCAATTTCGTCAAGATCCCGCAGCGGATCGCGGTGCGGATCCGCATCGATCCGGACCAGGACGCCGCGGCGCGGCTGCGGCCGGGCATGTCGGTCGAGGCGGAGGTGAAGACGGGGCGGTAGAGCAGCCAAAATCCGTCATCCCGGCGAAAGCCGGGATCTCCCGCAGAAGCGCGAGCAGTGTGCCTCATGAGATCCTGGCTTTCGCCAGGATGACGGATTTGGGAAGCCGGCTGCAGTTGCAGCTTGCCCCCCACCCGCTAGGCTGCGGCCGATCGGATTGAAGGAGCGACTATGCGGACGGGACTGGCAGCGCTGGCGGTGGCATTGGCAGCAGCAGCACCTGCCCTTGCGCAGGAGGCGCCGGCTCCCGCCCCCGCGCCTAACGCAGACACGATCGTCATCCAGGAAACGCCGGTGCCGGGCGTCGTCGAGACCTCGATCGAAGCCCTCGATGCGATGCTCGCCAACGGCAGAGTGGACAGCGCCTTCTTGGTCGAGGCCTATATGGAGCGGATCGAGGCGATCGATCGCGCCGGGCCGACGCTGCGCTCGGTCATCGTCACCGCCCCGGCCAAGGACCTGCGCGCCGATGCCCGCGACAGCGACGCGCGGCGCAAGGCAGGCAAGCCGCTCGGACCGCTCGACGGCATCCCGGTGCTGATCAAGGACAATATCGAGACGCAGAACATGCCCACCACCGCGGGCAGCCTGGCGCTCGCCAACAACGATACCGGCCGCGACGCGCCGCTGGTCGCGCGGCTGCGCACGGCGGGGGCGATCATCCTCGGCAAGACCAACCTCTCCGAATGGGCGAACATCCGCTCGAACCATTCGATGAGCGGCTGGAGCGCGGTGGGCGGGCTGGTCAAGAACCCCTATGCGCTCGATCGATCGGCCTGCGGATCGTCGAGCGGATCGGGTGCAGCGGTGGCGGCGAGCCTCGCCGCGGTGGCAGTGGGGACCGAGACCGACGGTTCGGTCGTATGCCCCGCGGCGATGAACGGGCTGGTCGGGCTGAAGCCCACCGTCGGCCTGGTCAGCCGCACCGGCGTGGTGCCGATCAGCCATAGCCAGGATACGCCCGGACCGATGGGCCGCAGCGTGAAGGACGTCGCGATCCTGTTCGGCGCGATGGTGGGCAGCGATCCCGCCGATCCGGCGACCAAGGATGCCGACAAGCACAGGAAGGATTATGCCAAGGGGCTGAGCCCGGACGGGCTCAAGGGGCTCAAGATCGGCTATTGGAAGCCCGAAATGGCCGAAAGCCTCGCCGGCCGCTTCGACCAGGCGCTCGACGAGCTGAAGCTGGCGGGAGCCGAGCTCGTCGAAGTGAAGCTGCCCGAGCTGAACGGGTTGGGCGAGGCCGAGAGCCTGGTGCTGCACACCGAGCTGAAGGCCGATCTCGCCGCCTATCTCGCCACCACCCCGGCAAGCGTGACGACGAAGACGCTGGCCGACCTCATTGCCTTCAACGAAGCGCACAAGGCGGCCGAGATGCCGTTCTTCGGGCAGGAAACCTTCGTGAAGTCCGAGGCGACCAGGGGCCTTGAGGATCCCGACTATCAGGCGGCGCTCGCCAAATCGCAGCGGCTCGCCGGACCGGAGGGCATCGACGCGATGCTCAAGGCCGGCGGCGTGCAGCTGCTGGTGACGCCGACCTATGGCACAGCCTGGCTGAGCGACCCGGCGCACGGTGACCAATCCGAAGGGCCTTCGGCGAGCAGATTGCCGGCGGTCTCGGGCTATCCGCACCTCACCGTGCCGATGGGGCTAGTGAACGGGCTGCCTGCCGGCTTGTCGTTCATCGGCACCGCCTATTCGGAGGCGCTGCTGCTCCAGGCCGGCTATGCCTATGAACAGGCGACGCACGCCCGCGTGCCGCCGAAATATCTGCCGACGATTCCCGCCGATCTCGGCCCGCGCCAGCTCTAGGCGGGGAAGCGCCGGGCGAGCCTCGCCTGCCAGAGCAACACCAGCGGCACCACGCCGAGTTCGATGAAGAGCGCGGCGAGATGCGCCTCGCCGGGGCGGCCGGCGACGACGAGCGAGAGCAGCCGGGCAAGGCCGCCGGTGATCGGCAGCACCGCGATCAGCCGCAGCCGCGCGCCGCGCCGCTCGATCGCCGGGACGCAGCTCGCGAAGAGCAGCGTCATCGCGAGGAGCAGGCCCGAGAGATAGCGGAAATGGCTGTCGAGCGTGATGCCGCTCGCCGCCCGGTCGAACCCTTCGGGGCCGCGCGCGATGCCGATCAGGCTGCCGGCGAGCGGCACGAGCAGCACCAGCAGCATGACAACCTGGAGCAGCTGCTTCTCGGCGGCGGGGCTCATGGCTTGCGATCCAGCTCCAACAATTCCTCGCGGACATGGATCGCCTCGAGCGACATGCGCACTTCGATCAGGAAATAGATCAGCCCGCTGATCAGCAGCAGCATCGAGATGATGAAGGCGATCGCCACCCAGACGCCGACATGGAGATTGGCGAGCCGCGCGACGAACATCAGCGCGACCACGCAGCAGATCGCGAGCCCACTCGCGGTGCACAGGAAGATCGCGTTGTTGATCACCGAGATGCGGCGATCGATGATGCGCAGTTCCCAGACGTGGCGGTCGTGCTCGGGGCCGGTCGAGCGCGGGTGGAGCTGCTCGATGCCGCGGGCGCGATCGACGATGCGCGCGAGCCGGCCGACCATCACATTGAGGAACGATCCGATGCCCGCAAGCAGGAACACCGGCGCGATCGCCGCCTGGATCGTCTCCGAAACCGTCGAGAGATAGGGACCTTCCATCGATCAAGGCTTATGCAGGGCTGGCGAGAAGGAGGGAAGATGCGATGATGACCTTCGAAACCGATGGCGAGGCGGGCGTAATCGAGTTCGTCGTGGAAGGCGGCGTGACCAAGGCCGAATATGATGCCGGCGTGATGGCGATGGAGTCGGTGATCGCCGACAAGGGCGGCCTCTCCGCGCTGGCGCTGGTGCGCAGCTTCTCGGGAATGGAACTCGCCGCCTGGTGGAAGGACATCCGCTGGGGCGTCGGCCATATGGGCAAGGTGCGGCGCGTCGCGATCGTCACCGATATCGGCTGGATCGAGGCGATGACGCGGGCGAGCAGCGTCATGGTCTCGGCCGAAGTGAAGACCTTTCCGCTGGCCGAGCTCGAGGCGGCGCGGGCCTGGGTGCGCGCCGCCTGAGCCCCGCTCACCGCTTGGTAACGGGTGGCGCGCTAAGCCGCTCGCCATGTCGAAGCCGATGCCGCTCGGGGAATTCACGCGCCTGCCGCCGGCGCTCGCGGTCGATTGCGTCGACGGGCTCGCTTCGGCGATCGACACGGTCGCGGCCGGCGCCGCGCCGACCCACCGTTTCCTGCGCTATGGCTGGTATGCCGCCGCGCTCAAGGCCTATGGCGGCGCGGCGCGAACGATCACGGTGCTGCGCGAAGGCGAGCCGGTGGCGGCGCTGCCGATCGTGGCGAGCGGGCCGGGCTGGGCGAAATTGGTGTCCGTGCCCGGCTGCTACTGGCCGTTCCGCGGCTTCCCGGTGCGCGAGGATGCCGGAGTCGAGGCGGTCGAGAAACTGCTGCCGCGGCTCGCGCGCGAAGCGCGGGCGCTGCGCGTCGGGCCGGTCTATGACGGCGATCCGGGGCTCGAACTGCTCAAGGAAGCCGCGCGGGGTCAGGGCTGGGCAGTGCTCGACCGCTTCGTCGCCGACAGCTTCCTGCTCGACATGGCGGCGCAGCGCGCGGAAGGTACTTGGCCGCGCAACTCGACGCTGCGCAAGAACCGCTTCCACGAAAAGCATCTGGCCGGGCACGGCACGCTCGACTGGGCGTTCGTCAGCGGCGGTGACTGGAACGACGCCGCGTTCGACGCGCTCGCCGCGGTCGAGGAAAAGAGCTGGATTGCCGCCCGCACCGACGGCTCGGACGCCAAGTTCACCGCGACGGGACATGGCGCCTTTTGGCGCGCCGCGGCGGCCGATCCGGTGATCGCCGAGATGCTCTGGGCAGCCGTGTTGCGCATCGACGGGGCGCCGGCGGCCTTTTCGTTCGATCTCAACGCCGGCGCACTCAAATATGCAGTCGCGAACAGCTATGACCCCGCCTTCGCCAAGCATTCGCCGGGCAAGCTGCTCTATTATCGCAACCTCGTCCGCGCGATCGACGATGGCATGACCAAGGTCGATTGGGGCGCGGGCGACAGCGGCTACAAGCAGGTGATCGGCGCCGCCAAGGGGCCGGCGATCCGCGACTGGCTGTTCGTCCGCCCGGGACTCGATGCGCTCGCTGCCCGGCTGCTCGCCGCGCTGTGGCGGCGGAGCGGCCGGACCGAGCCCCCGTCAGCGCCCGCGGAAGCGGACCGCGTCCTCGATCGAGAGGAAGGCGACGGCGGCGGCGAACAGGCCGAACGCGGCCACGGCTAGATAGAGGAACATCGCAGGCACTCCTTGGCTGATGCCCGGGGATGTGCGCGCGACGAAATGCCGAGCGTTTGACCGGAATCAAATTGATGCGGATCAAAACTCGCATAGCAGCGGCATGGAGACGCAACGCATCTGCTCCGACTGCGCGGTGCGCGATCGCGCGCTGTGCGGCAGCCTGTCCGACGCCGAGCTTTCGGCGCTCAACGCGCTTGGGCGGCGGCGCAAGCTCGGCCGTGGCGAGACGCTGATCTGGGAGGGCGGCGAGAGCCTGCTCTGCGGCAACCTCCTCTCCGGCGTGATGAAGATGACCGTCTCCACCGCCGACGGGCGCGAGCAGATCGTCGGCCTGCTCTATCCTGCCGATTTCGTCGGCCGGCCCTTTGCCGAAGAGGCGGGCTTCACCGCCACCGCATTGGGCGAAGTCGAGCTGTGCGTATTTCCGCGCGGGCCGTTCGAGCGGTTGCTCGAGGATCGCGGGCGGATGGAGCGGCTGTTGCTCGAACGCACCTTCGCCGCGCTGGACGAGGCGCGCGGGCGGATGCTCGCCCTCGCCCGGCTCTCGGCGGCCGAGAAGCTCGGCTCGCTCCTGCTCGATCTCGCCGACCGATCGAACGGCTGCCGCGCCTTCGCGTTCGGCCCGGTGAGCTTCGACCTGCCGATGACGCGCGGCGAAATCGCCGAGCTGCTCGGCCTCACCATCGAGACGGTGAGCCGCCAGCTCAGCCGCTTCAAGGCCGAGGGCGCGATCGCGCTCAACGGTGCGCGCGGCATCACGATCCGCGATCGCGCCAAGCTCGGCGGAACCGAAAGCGCCGCCGCGGCATAAGGCCGTGTGAGAATCGCGACCTACAATGTCAACGGCGTCAACGGACGCCTGCCAGTGCTGCTGCGCTGGCTCGCCGAGACCGCGCCCGACGTGGTGTGCCTGCAGGAGCTCAAGGCGCCGCAGGAGAAATTTCCCGAAGCCGCGATCCGCGACGCCGGCTATGGCGCGGTGTGGCACGGCCAGAAGAGTTGGAACGGCGTCGCCATCCTTGCGCGCGGCTGCGATCCGCTCGAGACGCATCGCGGCCTGCCCGGCGATCCAGAGGACGTGCAGAGCCGCTATATCGAGGCGGCGGTGAACGGCGTGCTGGTCGGCGGGCTCTATCTGCCCAACGGCAATCCCAAGCCGGGCCCCAAGTTCGACTACAAGCTCAGATGGATGGCGCGCTTCGCCGAGCGGGCGAAGGCGCTGGTCGGCCTGTCCGAGCCGGTGGTGCTGGCCGGCGACTATAACGTGATGCCGACCGATCTCGACGTCTACAAGCCCGAGCGCTGGCTCGACGACGCCCTGTTCGCGCCCGAGGCCCGCGCCGCCTATGCCGCGCTGCTCGACCAGGGCTGGACCGACGCGCTGCGCCACCTCCATCCCGGCGAAACGATCTACACCTTCTGGGACTATTTCCGGAACGCCTATGCCCGCAATGCCGGGCTGAGGATCGACCACCTGCTGCTCAACGCCCCGGCAGCCAAGCGGCTGCGCAAGGCCGAGGTCGATCGCGAAGTGCGCGGCTGGGAAAAGACCAGCGACCATGCGCCCGCGTGGATCGAACTCGCCGACTGAGCCCCATCAGCCGAGCGCGCTTCGTCCATCGCGTCGTCGAGCTGGCGAAGGTCGCCGCCGTGCCCCAGCCATAGGCCTCGGGCTCGGTATCGTGGATGATGATCGCCCCGGCCGCGCCCTGGCGCGCGGCTTCTCCATATTTGTAGGCCCAGCGGCCATAATAGGTCATCGCGCGGCCGCGGAAGGGTCCGTGCCTACTCCGCGCAAGCGCCCATAATCGCCCCCAGAATCGCCCGTTGAATCCGGCTTGCCTGGACGAATCATCGGGATAAGCTGGCCATGGGCAACATCCGGAGGGGGATCATGGGCAGGCTTTCCAGGGCAGCGTTTGCTGGCGCCTCATTGCTGGCGTCGAGCCAGGCTTGGGCGCAGAGCGACGCTGCGAAGCAGTTCGGCGCGCGCGAGAACATCCAGCAGGTCAGCCTGGCGCCCGACGGCAAGCATGTCGTGGCGCTCATTGCGGTCCAGGGGCGCGGCAATGCCGCCATGGTCGCCGATCCGGCCACCGGGAAGACCGCCTATATCCTGCGTGCCGACGGCAATCCGGAAACGCTGCGCAGTTGCGATTGGGCGAGCGCCACGCGGATCGTCTGCACCTTCACGACCAGCATCAATCTCGGCGAGCGGCTGGGCTTCTCGCGGATGATCTCGCTCAACAGCGACGGGAGCGGCATGAAGGAACTGAGCGGCCGTGTCGGCGCAAATGCGCTCGGCATCATGCAGTCCGGCGGCCGCGTGATCGACTGGGGTCCCAATGGTTCGGACGGGTCGGTGCTGATGACACGCGACTTCGTTCCCGAGCAGACCACGGGCACTCATCTCGCCAAGTCCGACGAGGGACGCGGCGTCGAACTGGTCGATGCGACATCGCTCAAGCGCAAGCTGATCGAGCGACCGCGCATGAACGCGAGCGAATATATCAGCGACGGCCATGGCAATGTCCGCGTGATGGGCGTGGAGCAGACCCGTGCCGGCGGCTATCTCGCCGGCAAGATCGACTATCTCTACCGCACCAAGGACAGTCGCGACTGGAAGCCCCTCGGCACGCTGACCTACGACGGTGCGGGCCGGTTCAGCGGATTCAATCCGTACGCCGTCGATCCCATTGCCGATGTCGTTTACGGGTTCGATAACCAGGACGGCCGGAAGGCGCTGTTCAGCCTGTCGCTCGACGGCAAGCTGACCCGCACACTCATCCGCGCCCATCCCCAAGTCGATGTCGATGGTCTCGTCCAAGTCGGGCGGCAGCAGCGCGTGGTGGGTGTGAGCTATGCCACCGACACGCGCCAGGTCGATTATTTCGATCCGCAACTCGAAAAACTGCGCACGGCGCTCGGCAAGGCGCTGCCCGGCAATCCCGCGGTGGCGATCCTCGATGCGAGCGCAGACGAGAACCAGCTGCTGATCTACACCGGCAGCGATACCAATCCCGGCTATTATTATCTTTTCGACAAGACCAGCCGGCATCTCGCCGAGCTGTTCCCGGCGCGGCAGCAGCTCGCCTCGGTGAAGCTAGCGACCGTGAAGCCGGTCACCTACCCCGCCGCCGACGGCACTTCGATCCCCGGCTATCTGACACTACCGGTGGGCAGCACCGGGAAGGGCCTTCCGGCGATCGTGATGCCGCATGGCGGCCCCGGCGCGCGCGACGAATGGGGCTTTGACTGGCTCGCCCAGTTCTTTGCCGCGCGCGGCTATGCCGTGCTCCAGCCGAATTTCCGCGGCTCGGCCGGCTATGGCGATGCCTGGTTCCAGAAGAACGGCTTCCAATCCTGGAAGACCGCGATCGGCGACGTCGACGATGCCGGCCGCTGGCTGGTGGCGCAGGGCATCGCCAAGCCGGAGAAGCTCGCGATCGTCGGCTGGTCCTATGGCGGCTATGCGGCACTGCAGTCCGCGGTGCTCGACCCCAACCTGTTCAAGGCGATCGTCGCCGTCGCGCCGGTCACCGATCTCGAATCGCTGCGCCAGGAAGCGAGCGGCTTCACCAGCGCCGACGTGGTCGATCGCTTCATCGGCCACGGGCAGCACGTGCGCGAAGGATCGCCGGCGCGCAACGCCGAACGGATCAAGGCGCCGGTGCTGCTCTTCCACGGCGATATCGATCAGAATGTTGGCGTCGGGGAATCGCGGTTGATGCGCGACAAGCTGCGCGATGCCGGCCGCAAGGTCGATTATGTCGAGTTCAAGGGCCTCGACCACCAGCTCGATGACGATAATGCCCGCATCCAGCTGCTCGACAAGGCCGACACGTTCCTGCGCGCCAGCCTGGGGCTCTAGACGAAAAAGGGCGGCCCCGAAGGACCGCCCTCTTTTCGCTTCCGAACGGAACCGGATTTTAGCGCGAGTAGAACTCGACGACCAGGTTCGGCTCCATCTTCACCGGATAGGGCACTTCGTCGAGCGTCGGAATGCGCGTGAAGGTGACCTTCGAGGCGCCGTCCGGAGCGACATAATCGGGGATGTCGCGCTCGGCGAGGCTCTGCGCCTCCATCACCAGCGCCATTTCCTGCGCCTTGGAGCTGAGCGAGATTTCCTGGCCGGGCTTGATCCGGCGCGAACCGATGTTGCACTTCTCGCCATCGACGCGGACATGGCCGTGATTGACGAGCTGGCGCGCGGCGAAGATCGTCGGCGCGAACTTGGCGCGATAGACGATCATGTCGAGGCGCATTTCGAGCAGGCCGATCAGGTTCTGCGAGGTATCGCCCTTCATCTTGGACGCGTCCTCATAGGCCTTCTTGAACTGCTTCTCGGTGACGTCGCCGTAATAGCCCTTGAGCTTCTGCTTGGCGCGGAGCTGGAGGCCGAAGTCCGACATCTTGCCCTTGCGGCGCTGGCCGTGCTGGCCGGGGCCGTATTCGCGCTTGTTCACCGGGGACTTGGGACGCCCCCAGATGTTCTCGCCCATGCGGCGATCGAGCTTGTACTTGGCGCTGGAGCGCTTCGACATTTCTAATCCTTTGCAATACGAACAACGTTGGTCCCGGTCGTCGCTCTGCTTGTCTCTGGGAGAGGCAGGGCCGCCGCTTCACCGGGGTGCGGGGCCATTGCGAAGGCGCGCGGTTAGCGGGCAAGGCGCTGCGAGTCAAGCTGGACAGGCGGCGAGCGCGCGGCCAAGGAGCGCGCCATGCACGACACGATCGATCCCCAAGCCTGCACGACGATGCTCGAAGTCCGCGCCGGAGTCGATGCCGTCGATCGCGCACTGATCGCCCTGCTCGCGCGCCGCTTCGGCTATATGGACGCCGCTGCGCGGATCAAGCCCGAGCGCGGCATGGTCCGCGACGAGGCGCGCAAGGCCCAGGTCATCGCCAATGCCCGCGCCGCCGCGCGCGAGGCGGGGATTCCCGAGGCAGCAATCGGCGAGATATGGGAACGGCTGGTCGAAGCCTCGATCGCCTATGAGTTCGACAAGTTCGACGCGCGCTGACGCGGCCCGGCGATCAGCTGCCGCGATGCCGCTTCTTGCCCTCCAGCGCAGACAACACCCCCCGAAGCGTGCGCAGTTCCTGGGATGTCCAGCGCGGCTTGGTGAGCAGCGTGCGCAGCGTCCGCCGAGTCGCCGGCACACGGTCCGGCGGGAAGTAATAGCCCGATTCCTCGAGCATCGTGTCGAGCTGGCCGATCATGCCGTCCAGTTCCTCCTGCGGCGCGGGCGGATCGAGATATTCCTGGGTCGGCTGGGCGAGGCTTTCGCCCTTCGACCATTCATAGGCCACCAGGATGACCGCCTGGGCGAGGTTCAGCGAGCCGAATTCGGGGTTGATCGGCACGGTGACGATCGTCCGCGCGAGCGCCACGTCCTCGGTCTCCAGCCCGGAGCGCTCCGGGCCGAACAGGATCGCTGATCGCCCTGGCTCGCCATGGATCGCCTGCGCCGCCTGTTCGGGCGTCACCACCGGCTTGGTCACCCCGCGCTTGCGCACCGTCGTCGCATAGACGTGCGCGCAATCAGCCACCGCCTCGGCGACGCTCTCGAAGACCTGCGCCTTTTCGAGCACCACGTCCGCACCGCTCGCCGCCGGGCCAGCGGACGGGTTCGGCCAGCCGTCGCGCGGCGCGACAAGGCGCATCTCCACTAGCCCAAAATTGAGCATCGCCCGCGCCGCCTTGCCGATATTCTCGCCAAGCTGCGGCCGGACCAGCACGATCACCGGCGGCTGGCTCACCCCTTGCCGACCTCGGTCACGTTTCCGGCGAACTCCTCGAAATCGCGGGCCTCGCGGAAGTCCTTATAGACCGAGGCGAAGCGGATATAGGCGACCGAATCCAGGCCCTTCAGCCCCTCCATCACCAGCTCGCCAATCCGCTGCGAAGGGATTTCGGTCTCGCCCATCGTCTCGAGCTGGCGCTGGATGCCCGAGACCAGCCGCTCGATCTGCGCCGGCGTCACCGGGCGCTTGCGCGTCGCAGTCGAGACGGAACGGACCAGCTTGTCACGCTCGAACGGCTCGCGCCGCTCCCCGCTCTTCACCACCGTCAGGTCGCGCAGCTGGATGCGCTCGAAGGTCGTGAAGCGCGCCGCGCACGCCTCGCATTGCCGCCGACGCCGGATCGCCGCCCCGTCTTCGGTGGGGCGGCTGTCCTTCACCTGACTGTCTTCATTGCCGCAAAACGGACAGCGCACTCACATCTCCGGATAGATGGGGAAGCGTTCGCACAGCGCGCGGACACGCTCGCGGACGTTCGCTTCCACCTGGGCGTCGCCGGCCTCGCCATTCTTGCGCAGCCCGTCGAGCACGTCGGCGACCATGTTGCCGATCTCGCGGAACTCGGCCGGGCCGAAGCCGCGTGTCGTGCCGGCCGGCGAGCCGACGCGGATTCCGCTGGTCTTCACCGGCGGCAGCGGATCGTTGGGGATGCCGTTCTTGTTGCAAGTGATCGCCGCGCGCTCCAGCGCTTCGTCGGCATCCTTGCCGGTGACGCCGAGCGGGGTGAGGTCGATCAGTGCCAGATGCGTGTCGGTGCCGCCCGAAACCACAGCCGCGCCGCGCTCCTTGAGCGTCGCCGCGAGCACCTTGGCATTCTCGACCACCGCGGCGGCATAGCTCTTGAACTCGGGCTGGAGCGCCTCGCCAAAGGCCACCGCCTTGGCGGCGATGACGTGCATCAGCGGACCGCCCTGGAGCCCCGGGAACACCGCCGAATTGATCTTCTTCGCGATCGCTTCGTCATTGGTGAACACCGCGCCGCCGCGCGGCCCGCGCAGCGTCTTGTGCGTGGTGGTGGTGACGACATGGGCATGGCCGAACGGCGTCGGGTGGACGCCGCCCGCCACCAGTCCGGCAAAATGCGCCATATCGACCATGAACAGCGCGCCGACCTCGTCTGCAATCGCGCGGAACTTGGCGAAGTCGATATGCCGCGGATAGGCCGAGCCGCCGGTGATGATCAGCTTGGGGCTATGCTCGCGGGCCAGCGCGGCGACCTGGTCGTAGTCGATCAGGTGGGTATCGGGCGTCACGCCATATTGCACGGCGTTGAACCATTTGCCGCTCATCGCCGCCTTGGCGCCGTGCGTCAGATGTCCGCCCGAATCGAGGCTGAGGCCCATGATCGTGTCGCCCGGCTTGGTGAGCGCCAGCATCACCGCGCCGTTCGCCTGCGCGCCCGAATGCGGCTGGACGTTGGCGAACTCGCAGCCGAACAGCTGCTTGGCACGGTCGATCGCGAGCTGCTCGACTTCGTCCGACGGGTGGCAGCCCTGATAATAGCGCTTGCCGGGATAGCCCTCGGCATATTTGTTGGTGAACACCGATCCCTGCGCCTCGAGCACCGCCTTGGAGACGATATTCTCGCTGGCGATCAGCTCGATCTGGTGTTGCTCGCGATTCAGCTCGTGCCGCACGCCGGCGAACACCGCAGGGTCCACCTCGGCCAGCGATTTGGTGAAGAAGCCATCGGGCTGGAGCCCGGCGTCGACGGGGTTGGTGCTCATGCGGGGTTCCTTTCCGGATGGCTGAGCTTCTCGACCCGGCGCTGATGCCGGTCGCCGAGAAAGTCGGTCGTGAGGAAGCGAGTGATGCAGGCCTTGGCCATTTCGATGCCGGTCAGCCGGGCGCCGATGGCGATGACATTGGCATCGTTGTGCTCGCGCGCAAGGCCGGCCGAGAGCGGCTCGGAGACGAGCGCACAGCGCGCGGCCGGGTTGCGATTGACGGCGATCGAGATGCCGATCCCCGATCCGCACAGCGCCACGCCGAACTCGGCCTCGCCCGTCTCGATCGCCTTGCCCAGGCGATAGCCATAATCGGGATAGTCGACGCTTTCGGGGCCTTTCGTCCCGAGATCGCGCACGTCATGCCCTTCGTTACGCAACCATTCCGCGAGTTCTGCCTTCATGGCGAAGGCGGCATGGTCCGAGGCGAGTGCGATGCGACGCGACATGCGCGCTCCCCTACGCCGCGAGGACCGTGCTGGCTAGACCGACTGTTCGGAGAGAAAGATGCGCAAGACGATTTTATCCCCCGCCCTGCTGCTGGCCCCGGCGCTGCTGCTCGGGCTCGCCGCCTGTTCGCAGAGCAGCGAGGACAATCTATCCAATTCGCTCGATCGGACCGGCGATTCGCTCGGCAATGCCGCCGATCGCTTCGGCAACGATGTCAGCAACACTGCCGACGATGCCGGCCGCGCGATCGACAATTTCGCCGACGACGCCGGCAATCGGGCGGAAAGCGTCGGGAATGCGATCGACAATGCGACGCGCTGAGCTCTGCGCCGGGATCGCCGGCCTCGCCATCCTCGTTGCCGCCTGCACGCCCGCCGAGAAGACGGCCGAGCAGATGGAGAACAGCGCCGGCCGCGCGGGCAATGCGGCGGTCGCAATGGGAGATTCGCTCGCCAACAGCGTGGAAAAGGGCGCCAAGGACGTGCGCCGCGAGATCGACAAGCCCGTCGATCGCGACGCGTGGGTCGGGCGCTGGAAGGGCGTCGAGGGCACGTACCTCGTCGTGGCGAAGGGCACGAAGCCCGGCCGCTATCGGCTGGAGATGCAGTATACGCTCGACGACAAGGGCAGCTTCGACGGCACTGCCAATGCCGACGGCATCGCCTTCACGCGTCCCGATGGCGACCAGTTGCTGAAGGCAAGCGATGGTGACGCCACCGGGCTCAAATGGCTCGCGGGCAAGAGGGATTGCCTGAAGGTCAAGGACGGCGAGGGCTATTGCCGCGATTGAGCCCGTCCCCCTCGCGCGCCGCAGCCGCATCGCCGTTGCGGCGCGCGCCCCCAGACTCTAAGGTGACGCGGGCTCGTCACAAAGGCGAAATAGGGCATCCGCGGAGCCGTCGTCCGTTCGGCGGATGCCCTTCAGGAGTCAGGGATGGGAACGATTGCCAAGACGCCGAAGAACGGTGCCGTCCGCGGCGCGGTGCACCGGCATGAGCATCTCAGCAAGGAAGGCCTGCTCGAACGCGCCTTCACCTTCGCCTTTCGCGGCCTCGTCTATCCGCAGATCTGGGAGGATCCGGAGATCGACATGGAGGCGCTGGCGATCCAGCCTGATCACCATATCGTCACGATCGCCTCGGGCGGCTGCAACGCCTTTTCCTATCTGACCGCCAATCCCGCGCGGATCACCGCGGTCGATCTCAATCCCGCGCATATCGCGCTCAACAACCTCAAGAAGCAGGCGGCGCTCCACCTTCCCGATTATGCCGCTTTCCACCGCTTCTTCGGCCAGGCGAACAAGGCCGAGAATGTCGAGGCCTATCGCCAGTTCATCGCCCCGCACCTCGACGCGCCCTATCGCGATTATTGGGAGCATCGCGAACTCAGCGGCCGCCGGCGGATCGATGCGTTCAAGCTCGGCTTCTATCGCTTCGGCCTGCTCGGCCGGCTGATCGGCTTCGTCCACTGGCTCGCGCACCGCTACGGCATCGATCCCAAGGAAATCCTCAAGGCCCAGAGCATCGAGGAGCAGCGCGAGATCTTCCACACCCGCTTCGCGCCCTTCTTCGAAAAGAAGTTCCTGCGCTGGCTGGTCGATCAGCCCGCCGCCTTGTTCGGCTTCGGCATCCCGCCCGCGCAGTACGATCTGCTCAAGGTCGATGATCAGGCCGGGATCACCGGCGCGCTCAAGAGCCGCCTGCAGAAGCTCGCCTGCGATTTCGATCTCAAGGACAATTTCTATGCCTGGCAGGCTTTCGGCCGCGGCTATGGCGAGGGTCCGGAGGCACCGCTGCCGCCCTATCTCCAGGCGAAGCACTGGGACGTGATCCGCGAGCGGGCGGACCGCGTCGAGATTCGGCACACCAACTATGCCGATTATCTCGAATCGATGCCGGCCCAGTCGCTCGATCGCTACATCCTGCTCGATGCGCAGGACTGGATGACCGACGCCCAGCTTACCCGCATCTGGACCGAGATCACGCGCACCGCCAAGCCCGGCGCGCGCGTGCTCTATCGCACCGCCGCGGTACCCGATGTGGTCAGGGGCCATATCCCCGACGACCTCATGAACCAGTGGGAATATGAGGATCAGGCCAGGCTCGACGACTGGACGCGCCGCGACCGTTCGTCGGTCTATGGCGCGACGCATGTCTGGACGCTGAAGCCGCACGCATGAGCAGCCAGGCGGGCACTGCGAGCGCCGAGCAGAAGGGGCTGATGGACGCGACCTATGCGCTCCATCGCCACTTCTACGATTTCACGCGCAAATTCTATCTGCTCGGCCGCGACCGGCTGATCCGGGAGCTGAACCCGCCCGCGGGCGGGACGGTGCTCGAAGTCGGCTGCGGCACGGCGCGCAACTTGATCATCGCGGCAAAGCGCTTCCCGGACGCGCGCTATTTCGGCCTCGATATCAGCGAGGCGATGCTGGAGACCGCCCGCAAGTCGGTCGATCGCCACGGCCTTTCGGGCAAGGTGACGCTCGCCCAGGCCGATGCCGGCGCCTTCGATACCCAGGCGCTGTTCGGGCTGGGCCAGGTCGACCGCGTGTTCATGAGCTACACGCTGTCGATGATCCCGCCCTGGCAGGCCGCACTCGAACTCGGCGCGCGCGCGCTGGCGCCCGGAGGCAGCCTCCATATCGTCGATTTCGGCCAATATGAGCGGCTGCCCGCCATCGCCAAGCGGCTGCACTTCAAGTCGCTCAACGACTTCCACGTCTATCCCCGCGCCGATCTGCGCGCGGTGCTCGAACGCATCGCCGCGGCGGAAGGGCTGCGAGTCGATTTCCGCTCCTCGCTCGGCGGCTATGTGTGGAGCGCGGCGCTGAGGCGCGATTGAAGACGGCGACGATGCTGCCGCGGATCGTGCTTTACGGTGCGCTGCTCGCGGGCGGCACGCTGCTGCTCGAATGGCTCGATTATCAGCGGCTGGTCCGCAGCCATGTCGGCGACTTCTACATCTTCATCATCGCGGCGGGCTTCCTCCTCCTCGGCGCCTGGCTCGGCGCGAAGGTCCTCGCCCCACCCCGCCCGCAGCCCTTCGACGGCAATCCTGAAGCGCTGGCGGCGCTCGGCATTTCCGCGCGCGAGCTCGACGTGCTGCGCGAACTGCTCGCCGGTCGCTCGAACCAGGAGATCGCCAATCGGCTGGGCATCTCGCTCAGCACCGTGAAGACCCATGTCGCCCGCCTGCTCGAAAAGCTCGGCGCCAGGCGCCGCGGCGACGCCGTCGCCCGCGCCCGCGAACTCGGCATCGTGCGATAGTGCGCCCTCCCTCTTGGGGAGGCGGCGGTGCCATTTCACGCAAATCATCCTTTCGGCCGATTGCCCCGGCGGCTTGTCTTCGCCCCCTTGCTCCGCGCAACCTGAACCCAAGGGGGAGAATGAAATGCTGCGAAACATCCTGATCTTCGGCGCGCTCGGCGGCGCGATCGCCAATGCCGTAATCTCGGTCGGCGTGCTGCTGCTCAAGCAGCATTCGGAAGCGTTCGGCTATGTCAGCATGCTGATCGGACTGACGACCGTCTTCGTCGCGATCAAGCGCCAGCGCGACGTGGCGCAGGGCGGCGTGATCCGATTCCTGCCCGCGCTCGGCATGGGGCTGGCGATGAGCGTCGTCGCCGGCATCTTCTACACGCTGACCTGGGAAGTCGTGCTGCAGATGATCGGCGGCCCCGGCCATTTCATCGACAGCTTCACCGGCGCAATGCTGCGCGGCCTTAGCGGCGACGAGCTCGCCAGGATGACCCCGGAAATCGAGGCGATGCGCGCGAGCTACCGCGATCCGCTGTCGCGCCTGCCGATGACCTTCATGGAAATCTTCCCGGTCGCGGTGGCAGTCTCCGTCATCTCCGCCGCCCTGCTCTGCAACAGCCGCTTCCTGCCGGCGCGGCAGGCGGCCTAGCCAGAGGGTGGGACCGGCTCCGTCCGCTCCCAATACCAGACCCAAATCAAGCCGAGCATCGTCACTGCGAACCAGAAGACAAGAGCAAGCGTCCGAGAGCCGATGCCGAACAGAACAAGCCCTAGAACTGCCGATGCGAGGAGGAGCGCGGAATAGCGCCTCCACCGTGGTGGGATGTGGCGAACGACGAGCGTAGCAAAATCCGCGATCTGCCTATGAAAGGCTGTCGCAACAAGAGTGGTGACGAAACCGCAAACCGCGACGAGGTCGAAACCATCCCGAAACCACAGCAAAGCGAGCGCAACCGGCCAAAGGATCAAGAGAAGAGGATGGCGGTCAGGCCAACCCATCAGGCCGCGCGCCTGAGCTCCAGCCGGCCCCAGATCTCGACCAGCGCGTCCACCAGCTCGCGCATCATCGCCTCGTCATGGCTCGGGCCGGGCGTGAAGCGCAGCCGCTCGGTGCCGCGCGGCACGGTCGGGTAATTGATCGGCTGGACGTACACGCCATATTCGGCGAGCAGGATGTCGCTGATCTTCTTGGCCTTGACCGGGTCGCCGACCATCAGCGGCACGATATGCGTGGTCGACGGCATCACCGGCAGTCCGGCCTCGGCCATCAGCGCCTTGAGCTTGCCCGCGGAGGCCTGCTGGCCCTCGCGCTCGACGCTCGATCCCTTGAGGTGCTTGACGCTGGCCAGCGCGCCCGCGACCAGCACCGGCGACAGCGACGTGGTGAAGATGAAGCCCGGCGCATAGCTGCGGATCACGTCGATGATCATCTGGTCGGCCGCGATATAGCCGCCCATGACGCCGAACGCCTTGCCCAGCGTGCCTTCGATGATCGTCAGCCGATCGGCCAGGCCTTCGCGGTCCGAAATGCCGCCGCCGCGCGGGCCGTACATGCCGACGGCATGGACCTCGTCGAGATAGGTGAGGGCGTTATACTTGTCGGCCAGGTCGCAGATCTCGGCGATCGGCGCGATGTCGGCGTCCATCGAATAGACGCTCTCGAACGCGATCAGCTTGGCCGCGGCGAGATCGTCGGCGGCAAGCAGTTCCTCGAGATGGGCGAGATCATTGTGGCGCCACACCCGCTTCTCGCAGCCCGAATTGCGGATGCCCGCGATCATCGAGGCGTGGTTCAGCTCGTCCGAATAGATGATGCAGCCCGGCAGCACCTTGGCGAGCGTCGACAGCGTCGCCTCGTTCGAGACATAGCCCGAGGTGAAGAGCAGCGCGCCCTGCTTGCCGTGCAGGTCGGCCAGCTCATGCTCGAGCTCGATATGGTAATGGGTGTTGCCGCCGATGTTGCGGGTGCCGCCCGATCCGGCGCCGACATCGTGCAGCGCCTCTTCCATCGCGGCGATCACCTTGGGGTGCTGGCCCATGGCGAGATAATCGTTCGAGCACCACACCGTGATCGGCTTGGGCCCGTTATGCCCGGCGAAGCAGCGCGCATTGGGGAACATGCCCTTGTTGCGCAGGATGTCGATGAACACCCGGTAGCGGCCTTCGGCGTGAAGCCGGTCGATCGCCGAGGAGAAGACGCGGGAGTAATCGACGGGCGCGGGGCTGTCGGGGCTGTGCATGGCGCCGTCCGTAGCTGCAAGCGTCACGGATTTCCAGCGTTCGACGGTATTTTGCATCCCCGGAGCAACCCTATTTCCCAGAAAGTTCCACGTTTATCGCTCGCTTCGGCGCAAAAGTTGATCCGGGTTGGTACGTAGCGGGGCGAATCATGCTATGCCCCGGTAATCGCAGGCGACTCGGCTACCCAAGCGAGCTTGCGGCTGAGAGACCTCGCGTGCTCCCCGCTTGCAACGGAGCATGACATATGTCAGCCAAAGACTTGGATTATTTCGCCAAGCGAGAGCGCCAGGAGCGCGAGAACGCTGTGCGCACCCAGGACACGACGGCACGCCGCGTCCATCTTGAATTGGCCGATCGCTATGCCGCCCGGTTGCGCGAAGTCGATGTGATCGGAACTGCCGCTCACGCATAATGCGGTCGGCGCTTCGGCCCGCATCCGCAATCGCCGCTCTCCAGAATGCCACGCGCCGATACTGAGCGAAGTTTTCCCGCTCCGCGAGTCGCGAACGCCCCGCCCCCTCGAAACTAAGCCAGCATTCCGGCACGAACGACGTCGATGTCGGCGGCGTCGTGGCGTTCGGGGACTCGCTGGTCTTCGGGCCCCTGGCCGCGATTGACCAGGCGCCCGCGTTGCACCGGCTCGCGCTCGGCGACCTCGTCGGCCCAGCGGCGGAAATAGACATATTCGCCGGCGTTGAGGAACTCCGAGGCGCCGGCATAGGCTTCGCCGCGGGCGACGGCGCCGTACCAGGGCCAGATCGCCATGTCGGCAATGGTGTATTCGTCGCCGACCATGTAGCGGCTGCGCGCGAGATGCGTATCGAGCACGTGGAGCTGGCGCTTCACTTCCATCGTATAGCGATCGATCGCGTACTGGATCTTGAACGGCGCATAAGTGAAGAAATGGCCGAAGCCGCCGCCGAGGAAGGGCGCCGAGCCCATCTGCCACATCAGCCAGCTCAGCGTCGCGGCGCGCTTGGCCGGATCGGTGGGGAGGAAGGCGCCGAACTTCTCGGCGAGATAGATCAGGATCGCGCCGCTTTCGAAGATGCTGAT
This sequence comes from Pseudomonadota bacterium, assembly GCA_023400405.1. Lineage (GTDB taxonomy): Bacteria > Pseudomonadota > Alphaproteobacteria > Sphingomonadales > Sphingomonadaceae > Sphingomonas. Next base: position 121,308 of record JAEXFD010000044.1, on the reverse strand, counting down.
CGCCGGATCGACCGAGCGATCGACCAGCGCCGGGATCTTCGAATTGGGATTGATGTGCACGAAGCCGCTGCCGAACTGATCGCCCTTGCGGATATCGATCTTCCAGGCATCGTACTCGGCGCCTGCATGGCCGGCGGCGAGCAGCTCTTCGAGCAGGATCGTGACCTTCTGGCCGTTGGGGGTGCCGAGCGAATAGAGCTGGAGCGGGTGCTTGCCGACCGGCAGCTCGGCCTCGTGCGTCGCGCCCGAAACCGGGCGATTGATGTTGGCGAACTGGCCGCCATTGCCGGGCTCCCAGGTCCATACCTTGGGCGGGACATAGCCGGCGGGCTGGTTGTCGGCGGGATCGGGAGCGTCAGCCATGGCGGGATTCCTTCGCAGCGAGGTTGCCGCCGGCATGTAGGAACGGGGGCTAAACTTGCCAGACCCCCTGATGAGCGGGCATGGCTTGGCCCATGAGCATGAGCCGTGAATCGACGCTGCTGGAGCGGCTGACCTTCTTTTCAGACGCCGTGTTCGCGATCGCGATCACACTGCTGGTGATCGAGATCCGCCCACCGGTGATCCACGGCGCCAGCGAAGCGGCGCTGCAGGAGGCGCTGCTGGGGCTCATTCCCAATTATGTCGGCTTCGTCGTGAGCTTCTTCGTGATCGGCCGGTTCTGGCTCGGCCATCACCGCCTGTTCGGCCAGCTCGCCCGGGCCGATGATCGACTGGTCTTCGCAAACCTCTTGCTGCTGCTCGGCATCGCCTTTTTGCCGTTCCCGACCGCGGTCTTCAGCGAATATGTCAATCTGCGCACCGCGACCTTCCTCTACGCCGCCTGGCTGATCGTGCTCGGCGCGCTCAACGCCAATGTCGTGCGGCTGGCGGTGCGGCCAGGAATCCTGGCCGAGGACCACGATACGCTGGTGGTGCGGCGCATCCGCTATGGCCTGTGGCTGCCGATCCTGATCGGCGTCGCAGCAGCGGCGAGCGCCTATGTCGCGCCGATCCTGGTGCTGGCGGTGCTGGTGCTGGGGCCGATCCTGGGCACGCTGGCGCTTCAGCGAACCGTGAAGCCCGCCGCTAGCGCAGGCTGACGCGCGCGCCGGCATGGCGATCGAGCCGGCCGGCAAGTTCGAGCTCTAGCAGCACGGTCTGCACCACTGCGGGCGCGAGGCCGGCCTGGCGGATCAGTTCGTCGATCGGCACCGGCACCGGGCCGAGCAGCGCCGTGACGGCGCGGCGATCGGCATCGCTCGCATCCTCGGGCGCCGGGCCGGCATAGCCGTTACCGGGCTCGCGCACCGCGCGCAGGTCGATCGGGCGGACGGCCTCCAGGATGTCATCGACGCTCTGGACCAGCGTCGCGCCCTCGCGGATCAGCAGGTTGCAGCCCTGCGCGCGCGGATCGAGCGGCGAGCCGGGAACGGCCATCACTTCCCGGCCCGCTTCGGCTGCGAGGCGGGCAGTGATCAGGCTGCCCGAGCGCGGCGCCGCCTCGACCACCACCGTGCCGAGCGCCAGCCCGGCGATGATCCGGTTGCGGGAGGGGAAGAAGCGGGCGAGCGGCTCGGTGCCCGGCGGCTGCTCGGCGACCAGCAGGCCTTCGCGCGCGACGCGTTCCTGCAGCTCGGCATTTTCGGGCGGGAAGGCGATGTCGATCCCGCTCGCGATCACGCCGATGGTGCCCGTCGCCAGCGCGCCGACATGCGCGGCCGTGTCGATGCCGCGGGCAAGACCCGAAACGACGGTCACGTCGGCCTCGCCAAGTCCCAGCGCGAGCTGGCGCGCGAAGCGACAGGCAGCGGCGGAGGCGTTGCGTGCGCCGACCATTGCCACGACCGGTCGTTCGAGCTGGGCGGTGCTGCCGCGAACGATCAGCGCCGGCGGGGCAGTGTCGATCTCGGCAAGCAGCGACGGATAGTCGGCGTCGCCAAGAAACAGGTACCGCGCGCCGAGCTTCTCGACCTGGGCGATCTCGCGCCGCACCAATCCTGCATCCGCGATCCGCGGTGCCCGCCCTCCACCGCGCGCTGCGAGCATCGGCAGCGCATCGAGCGCCGCCTCGGCATTGCCGAAGCGCGCGATCAACTGGGCATAGCTGACGGGTCCGATCTTGGCGGAGCGAAGCAGCCGGAGGCGTGCCTCGCGCGGATCAGCCATCGCGCTTGCGGCTGCCGATGCGGGGTTCGGTGCCGTTGAGCAGCCGATCGATATTCTCGCGATGCTTCCACAAGACGATCATGGTCAGAGCGAGCAACGGCAGGACCAATTCGATCCGCCCGAAGAACGCGGCGCTGACCGGTGCGCTGATCGCCGCCGTCATGCCGGCGAGGGAGGATATCCGCAGGATCGCGAGCAGGCCCAGCCAGACCGCGGCATAGACGAGGCCCGAAGGCCAGTGCAGCGCGACGACCACCCCCATCAGTGTCGCCACGCCCTTGCCGCCCCGGAAGCGCAGCCACACCGGGTAGCAATGGCCGATGAACGCCGCGAGGGCGGCGAGCACGCCCGTGCCGGGGAAGGCCAGATTGGCGAGCAGCACCGCCGCCGAGCCCTTGGCGAGATCGAGCAGCAGCGTCGCCGCCGCCAGCCCCTTGCGCCCGGTGCGCAGCACGTTGGTCGCGCCGATATTGCCCGAGCCGATCTGGCGCAGGTCGCCGGCGCCGCCGAGCCGCGTGAGGATCACGCCGAACGGGATCGAGCCCAGCAGATAGCCGAGCAGCAGGACGACGGTTGGCGCCAGCCATGGAGTGTCGGTCGGCAAATCTTCCCCCTTGCCCTTCAACATAATCGATGCGGGAGCCCGCGCAATGATCGCGATCAGCAACTTGCCGCATTGAGTTGACGCATGGGGCGCGAGAGCGCCATGCGGCGCCGATGACCGATGCGCGCCCCATTCTGTTCTTCGATTCCGGCGTCGGCGGCTTGTCCGTGCTTGCACCCACTGCGGCGCTGCTGCCTCGGGCGCCCCTGGTCTATGTCGCGGACTCGGCGGGTTTCCCCTATGGCACGCGCAGCGAGGGCGAAATTGCGGCCCGCGTGCCGGCGCTGCTCGGCCGGCTTGCCGAGCGCTACGATCCGCGGCTGATCGTGATCGCGTGCAACACCGCCTCGACGATCGCGCTCCAGCACGTCCGCGCCGCGCTCGACGTGCCGATCGTTGGCACCGTGCCCGCGATCAAACCAGCGGCCGAGCTCAGTGTTACCCGAGTGATCGGGGTGCTGGGCACCGAGGCGACGGTGCGGCAACCCTATGTCGACGATCTCGCGGCCCGCTTTGCGGCCGATTGCATCGTGCTTCGGCACGGCTCGGCGGAGCTGGTAACGATCGCGGAGGCTGCACTCGGTGGAGCGCCGCCGGATCCGGCGCGGCTGGCGGCGGTGCTGGCCGGCCTGTTCGACCAGCCGGCCGGCGATCGGCTCGACGTGATCGTCAACGCCTGCACCCATTTTCCGCTGGTCGAGACCGAGCTGCGCGCCGCGGCGCCACGCCCGGTGCGGTTCGTCGATGGCGGGCCAGGCATCGCGCGGAGGGTGGCGTATCTCACCCGCGACCAGCACTGGCCCGAAACGCCGCGACCCAGCCGTGCGGTCTTCACGGCGCGCACCCCGCGCACCGAGGCACTGGTTCCGGCACTGGCGCGTTTCGGCCTAACGCAAATCGAATCGCTCTAACGGCGCGGGACCGGCCGAAACGCCGAGCGAACTGCGGTGGTGGGTCCGCCGGGATTCGAACCCGGGACCTCTCGATTAAAAGTCGCTTGCTCTACCGACTGAGCTACGGACCCACATTGCCGCCCCTAGGCGGGCGCGCCGGGCGGGTCAACCGGGCGAGGAGGTGGCGCACGGCGAGGCCGGTGATCGGATCGCGCCAATTCGCGGCGACTTGCGCGAGCGGGCGCAGGACGAAGTCGCGCGTGCGGAACAGCGCATGCGGCACGGTGAGACCGGGCTCGCCCCACGCCCCGCCCGACCAGAGGACGATGTCGAGATCGATCACCCGCGCGGCCCAATCCTGGCCGCTGCGGCGGCCGAAGCAGCGCTCGATTGCCTTCAGGCGGCGGAGCAGCGTGGGCGGCGATTCTGCACTTTCGATCAACGCCACTGCATTGGCATAGCGGCGACGCGAAGGGCCGAGCGGCGCCGTGCGCAGGATCCGCGAGATCGTGACGACGCCGCCCAGCGCGGCGATCGCCGCCGCGACTTCGGCTTCGGGCGCGCCGTGGCGGCCGCGACGGTTCGATCCGATCGCAATGGCATAGCTTGTCGTCGCCACGCCCGCGGGCCTATCGCGGCGCCATGCCTGCGCCAAGCCCCCTGCCCGCGCCGCCCGATCGCGACTGCCCGCGCTGCCCGCGCCTCGTCGCGCTGCGCGCCGAGCTGCGCACCGCCCAGCCCGATTGGTGGAACGCGCCGGTGCCGTCCTACGGCGACCCCGGCGCGCGGATCGCGATCGTCGGCCTCGCGCCCGGACGGCTCGGTGCCAATCGTACCGGCCGCGCCTTTACCGGCGACGCTTCGGGCGACCTGCTGTTCGCGACGCTGGAAAAGTTCGGCCTGGCCGAGGGCGGCGTGCCGCGCGGCGTGCTGATCCTCAATGCAGTGCGCTGCCTGCCGCCGGAGAACCGGCCCGAGCCTGCCGAGATCCATGCGTGTCGCGATTTCCTCACTGCCGAGCTGACTCAGCCGGTGGTGATCGCGCTCGGCCAGATCGCGCATCAATCGGCGGTCAAGGCGCTGGGCGGCAAGCTGCCCAAGCTGCGCTTCGGCCATGGCGCCGAACACCGCCTGCCCAAGGGGCAATGGCTGATCGATAGCTATCACTGCTCGCGCTACAATCAGAATACCGGCCGGCTGACCCCCGAGATGCTCGAAGCCGTGGTGGCGCGTGCGGTGGCGCTCGCCGGCTGATCTCAGGCGGGGCTGGTGCCGAACAGGCTGCCGACGCCCGCGGTGACCGTCATCGCGACAGCGCCCCAGAACACCACACGGACCACGGCGCGCATGACGTTCGCCCCGCCGGTCCGCGCGCCGAGGGCGCCGAGCAACGCCAGGCAAAGCAGGGAGGCCGCGAACACCGCCGGCACCAGCATATCGACCGGCACGAGGAGCGCGACGATCAGCGGCGCTGCAGCACCGGCGGAGAAGGTCGCTGCCGAGGCGAGGGCCGCCTGAATCGGGCGCGCGGACAGCGTGCTCGAAATGCCGAGTTCGTCGCGGGCATGCGCCTCGAGCGCGTCCTTTGCCATCATCTGCTCGGCGACGCTGCGGGCGAGGCCGGGCTCGACGCCGCGCTGGACATAGATCTGGGTGAGTTCCTCCAGTTCCATGTCGGGCATGGTGCGAAGCTCGTCGCGCTCGCGGGCGAGATCGGCGCGCTCGGTATCGGCCTGCGAGCTGACCGACACATATTCGCCCGCCGCCATCGACAGCGCCCCGGCAAGCAGCGCGGCGACGCCGGCGAGCAGGATCGCTTGCCGATCGGGGCCCGCCGCGGCGACGCCGACGATCAGGCTGGCAGTCGAGACGATGCCGTCATTGGCGCCGAGCACTGCGGCGCGCAGCCAGCCGATCCGCGAGACGAGGTGACGCTCGGGATGGCGCTTGCTGCGCATCAGATGTCCTGGACCAGCCGGGTATAGAGCTCGGGACGGCGATCGCGAAAGAAGCCGAAGGCGGCGCGGTGGCGCTTGGCGAGGGTGAGGTCGAGCGTCGCGGTGATCACGCCTTCCTCCTCGCGGCCGAGTTCGGCGAGGATGTCGCCGCGCTCGTCGGTGATGAAGCTGGTGCCGTAGAAGGTCTGGCCATGTTCGGTGCCGATGCGGTTGGCGGCGACCACGGGGACGACGTTCGACACGGCATGGCCCACCATCGCGCGGCGCCACAGCCGGGCGGTGTCGAGTCCTTCGTCGTGCGGCTCGCTGCCGATCGCCGTGGGGTAGAAGAGGATGTCCGCACCCATCAGCATCATCGCGCGCGCGGTTTCGGGATACCATTGATCCCAGCACACGCCGACGCCCAGCGTTGCCTTGCCCGGGCCGTCCCACACCTTGAAGCCGGTATTGCCGGGGCGGAAATAGAATTTCTCTTCATAGCCCGGCCCGTCGGGGATGTGGCTCTTGCGATAGACCCCCGCGACCTTGCCGTCGGGATCGATCATCGCAAGGCTGTTGTAATAATGATGGCCATCGAGCTCGAAGAAGCTGGTCGGGATGTGGACCTTCAGCTCGCGGGCCAGCTCCTGCATCGCGCGCACCGCCCTGTGCTCGGCAGTGGGCGCGGCATTGGCGAACAGGCCCTCGTCCTCGACCCGGCAGAAATATTCGCCTTCAAACAATTCGGGCGGCAGCACCACCTGCGCGCCGCGCGACGCCGCCTCGCGGACCATCCGCGACACGTTCGCGATGTTCGCGTCGATATCGTTCGAAAAGGCGAGCTGCAGCGCGGCAACGGTGATCTCGGTCATGGCGCGCCATGTAGTGCAGTGCGCGCCGATTTGCTACGCGCCGCTCCGATGCTTTCGCGCCCCTTGCTCACGGCCCTGATCGCCGGCTTCCTTTCCGCCACCGGTTTCGCCCCGCTCGATGCATGGCCGGTGACGCTCGCCTGCCTGGCGATGCTGCTGCACCTAACCTGGCACGCCCCGACCCTGCGCAGCGTGCTGCTGCGCAGCTGGCTGTTCGGGCTGGGGCATTTTACGCTCGGCAACAACTGGATCCAGCACGCCTTCGATTTCCAGGACAAGATGCCGCCGGTGCTCGGCTATTTCGCCGTGGTCGCGTTGGCGCTGTACCTTGCCATCTATCCGGCGATTGCGATGGCGCTGGCCTGGAACTTCGCGCGGCGGGTGCCGCAGCGCTGGGCCGAGCCGGACAGCGGCTTCGTCTTCGCCGCGGCGGGCGCCTGGATCGCCACCGAGTTTCTGCGCGGCTGGGCCTTTACCGGCTATCCGTGGAACCCGCTCGGCGTGATCTGGGTGCCGACGCCGGTGGTGCAGCTCGCCGCCTGGATCGGCACCTATGCGCTTTCCGGGGTGACGATGCTGATCGCCGGAGCGCTCTACCTCGCGGCGCGGCACAACTATCGGCCGATCGCCGCGACGGCGGTGGCATTGCTCGCCGTCTGCCTGGCGACGAACCCCGGTCGCGTCGTCCAGGATTCGGCGCGCCCGCATGTCCGCGTCGTCCAGCCCAATATCGGCCAGGAGGGGGTGAGCGATCCCGGCTATGCCGGCCGCGTCTTTGCTCGCCTCATTGAGGGCAGCGGCCGCCCCGGCGCCACGCCGCGGCTGCTCGTCTGGCCGGAGGGGATGGTCAATTACTACATCGAGGACGGCTATCCCGGCGCCTTCTATCGCGGCGCCGATCCGCGCTGGGTCCGGGGCCAGATCGGCGGGCTGCTGGGGCCACGCGACCGCGCGATGATCGGCGGCACCGCGCTTTTCTTCGATCGCGGCGAGGTGACCGGCGCGGGCAATTCGGTGTGGACCGTCGATCCCGCCGGCATGCTCGGCCAGCGCTACGACAAGGCGCATCTGGTCCCCTATGGCGAGTACCTGCCGATGCGCGGACTGCTCGGCCCGCTCGGCCTCGCCCGGCTGGTGATGGGTGACATCGACTTCATTCCGGGCCCCGGCCCGCGGACGCTCGACGTCGATGGCTTCGGCAAGGCGGGGGTGGCGGTGTGCTACGAGATCATCTTCTCGGGCAGCATCGTCGATCGCGCGCATCGGCCGGATTTCCTGTTTAACCCGTCGAACGACGCATGGTTCGGCAGCTGGGGCCCGGTGCAGCACTTGGCCCAGGCCCGGCTGCGCGCGATCGAGGAGGGGCTGCCGATCCTGCGCGCGACGCCAACCGGGGTCTCCGCAGTGATCGACGCGTATGGTCGGCTGCTCGGCACCGTGCCCGCGGGGAAGGAAGGCGCGATCGAAGTGCCCCTGCCCGCCCCCCTGCCCGCGACGCTGTTCGCGCGGCTCGGCAACTGGCTCGCGCTGATCGCGGCGCTGGCCTCCGTACTCTTGGCAATTGCCTTCCGCCGCGCCGCCCGCTAGGGCGGATATAAGGAAAGCTTTATATGGGCATGGCAACGGCCCGGCTCTCCTCCCATCACAGAGGAAAATCATGCGTTCCAATTATCTCTTCACGTCCGAATCGGTCTCGGAAGGCCATCCCGACAAGGTCGCCGACCAGATTTCCGACGCCATCGTCGATCTGTTCCTGTCCAAGGACCCCGAAGCGCGCATCGCCTGCGAGACGCTGACCACCACCCAATTGGTCGTCCTCGCCGGCGAAATCCGCGGCAAGGGCATCATGGACACCGAGGGCAACTGGGCCCCGGGCGTTCAGGAGGAAGTCGAGAAGGCGGTCCGCGATACCGTCAAGCGCATCGGCTATGAGCAGGACGGCTTCCACTGGGAGACGCTCCGCTTCGAGAACAACCTCCACCCGCAGTCCGCGCACATCGCCCAGGGCGTCGATGCCTCGGGCAACAAGGACGAAGGCGCCGGCGACCAGGGCATCATGTTCGGCTTCGCCTGCGACGAGACGCCCGACCTGATGCCGGCGACGCTCGACTACAGCCACAAGATTCTCGAGCGCATGGCCGCCGATCGCCATTCGGGCGCCGCCCCGTTCCTCGAGCCCGACGCCAAGAGCCAGGTCACGCTGCGCTTCGAGAACGGCAAGCCGGTCGCCGCGACCGCGATCGTCGTCTCGACCCAGCACGGCAAGGGCTATGACGAAGGCGACAAGGAAGCCGAGCTCAAGGCCTATGTGAAGAAGGTCGTCGCCGACATCCTGCCGGCCGAGCTGCTGTCGGACGCCACCGAATATCACATCAACCCGACCGGATCGTTCGAGATCGGCGGCCCGGACGGCGATGCCGGCCTGACCGGCCGCAAGATCATCGTCGATACCTATGGCGGCGCGGCCCCGCATGGCGGCGGCGCGTTCAGCGGCAAGGACCCGACCAAGGTCGATCGTTCGGCAGCGTACATCACCCGCTATCTCGCCAAGAACATCGTTGCCGCCGGCCTCGCCAAGCGCGTGACGATCCAGCTCGCCTATGCGATCGGCGTGTCGAAGCCGCTCTCGCTCTATGTCGATACGCACGGCACCGGCACGGTGGCGGACGACAAGATCGAGGCGGCGATCGCCGGAATCGAGAAGCTGGGCGGCCTCACCCCGCGCGGCATCCGGACCCATCTTCAGCTCAACAAGCCGATCTATTCCAAGACCGCGGCGTACGGCCATTTCGGTCGCAAGCCCGAGGGCGATTTCTTCCCCTGGGAGCGCACCGACCTGGTCGAGGACCTCAAGGCCGCGCTCGCCGCCTGAACCGGCTTCCGCCGATCGAGACGAGGCCCTGCGGCGATGCCGCGGGGCCTTTTCTTTTGCCCGATCCTCTCCCCGCAGAATCCCGGATGGGACGAATCCAGTGGGGCGAAATCCGGAATGGCGGCGAAATGGTTAACGATCTTTAACGGCTTTCCGAAGGGGAACGCCGATGACCGTCCTGCCCGCGTCCGAACCGCCACTCCGCATTTCGTTCCAGCCGATCGTTGCCACGCTGACCGGCCAGCCCTTCGCATGGGCGGCAATTGCGGCCACGCCGGGCGGGCGCAGCTTCGCCCAGCTCGCCGCGGCGCTGCCGCCCGAGCAGCGCCCGGCGCTCGAAGCGCTCCGTATCGCCCGCTCGATCGAAGTGGCGGCGGCCATGGGCCTGGCCCGGGGCGACGCCATGTTCGCGCTTCCGCTCGGCGCGGCCGGCAGCGATCCCGAGCCGCTGGTCGCGCATCTCTTCCGCGCCGCCCTCGCCCATCGCTTCCCGATCGATCGAATCGTCGTCGAGATCAATGCCGATGAGCGCGGCGACCTGTGCCGCGTTGCGGCCCTGGCGGAGGCCTGCGTCGATCGCGGGCTCGCCATCGCCTTCGACCGCTTCGCCGTGGGGCCGCTCGCGATCCGGTTGCTCGGCCGCTTCACGCCGCGCTTCCTCAAGCTCGACACGGCGCTGGTCGGCAACGTCGCGGCGAGCACGGCCCGCCGCGTGATGATCGAGGGCGTGGTGCGGCTGGCGCGCAACATGGGCGTCACGCTGGTCGCGAATGGCATCGCCAGCCGTGACGACCTGGCCATGCTCTGCACGATGGGCATCCGCCACATCCAGGGCGACTGGATCGCGCCGGCAAGGGTTCAGCCGCTCGCCCCCGCGTCGATCGCCCGGCGCGAACCGCGCGGCGGCACGCCGCAACATCGCCGCCTGGCTCCTCATCATCGCCCCGCCGCACCGGTCGCGGCGACGGCGTGCGGCTGGATCAATTGACGCTTACCAGCTCCCGAAGCCGGGCGCTTCGCCGCGCCCGCGGCTGAGCCGGGCGACGCGATCGGCGCCATAGCGCGGGCGCTTGACCAGCGTCAGCGTCGGCCAATCGCCGCGATCCTCGCGCCGCACCAGCCGCAATCCCTGGCGGCGATAGGCCTGGGCGACCGTCTCGGCCTGGCCGGCAAGCAGCCCGGCGAGGATCAGCGTCCCTCCCTCGGCCAGCACCAGGCCGATGCTCGGCGCGAGCTCGATCAGCGGCCCGGCCAGGATATTGGCGATGACCAGGTCATAGCGCGCGCGGCCGATCAGCAGCGGATGTTCGAGCCCGGGCGCCGCCGCGAGCGCGAGTTCGCCCCGCTGCCCGCCGAGCCGGACGCCGTTGAGATCGGCATTGTCCGCTGTCACGTCCACGGCGCGAGCGTCGATGTCCGAAGCGGTGGCATAGGCGAGCGGCCACAGGTGCAGCGCGGCGAAGGCGAGCAGCCCGGTCCCGGTGCCGAGATCGAGCAGGTTGGCAAAGCGCTTCCCCTCGCGCTTCAGCCGGTCGAGCGCGACCAGGCAACCTGAGGTGGTCTCATGCGTGCCGGTGCCGAAGGCGAGGCCGGCATCGATCCGGAACACCTTGGCACCCGCCGGGACCTCACCCTTGTTGTGCGCGGTGTGGACGTAGAAGCGCGCGGCGTGGACGGGCTCGATCCCCGCCTGGCTGAGCGCCACCCAATCCTCCTCGGGAAGCGGTTCGGCCGTCGCGCGCGCGCCGGCGGCACTCGGCACCAAAGCCTTGACCGCGGCGAGCGTGGCGCGATCGGGCTTGTCCTCGAAGAACGCTTCGAGCTGCCAGCTTTCGGGATCGTCCGGGATCCGCTCGCTGGTCAGCAGCACCGGCGCCGGATCGATGCCGAGATCGCCGAGCGCATCCGCTTCGATCGCCTCCGCCTCGGCGCGCGTGCAGGGCAGCGTGAGCTTCCAGCTCGCCATCAGCGGACGTAGCTCGCGCCGTTGATGTCCAGCACCGCGCCGGTCATCGAGGGTGGGGCCTCCAGTGCGCAGAAGCGGGCGAGCGTCGCCACTTCCTCGGTATCGGCCACCCGGCCGAGCGGGATGTCGGCGAGCAGCTTGTCGCCGCCGCGGCTGGCGAGATACTCGTCGGCCATGCCGGTCATGGTGAAGCCGGGGCAGATCGCGAAGGCGAGGATGCCCTGGCTGGCATAGCCGCGCGCGATCGACTTGGTCATGCCGACCATGCCTGCCTTGGACGCGGCATAATGCCAGTGTGCCGGGCTGTCGCCGCGATAGGCGGCGCGGCTCGCCATGTTGACGATCCGGCCCGGTCGGCCTTCGGCCTGCCAGTGGAGGATCGCGAGCCGGCTGAGTTCCGCGGCGGCGGTCAGGTTGACGCGCATCGTCCGCTCCCAATTCGCCACCCAGTCGCCATGCTCGATGTCGATCGGGTTGCTTTCGAACACGCCGGCATTGTTGATCAGCACGTCGATCCGGCCGTCGAGCGCGTCGAGCGCGCGCAGCCACAGATGCTGCGGCGCCTCGGGATCGGAGAAATCGGCGGGCAGGCCGCTGGACGTGCCCTGGCCGATCAGCCGGACGTCGTCATGCTTGAGCCGCGCGGCGATCGCGGCACCGATGCCGCGGCTCGCGCCGGTGAGGAGGATATGGGTGGGCATGGCCCCCCATATCAGTTTTGCGTCAGGCCGCCACCGACGAGAAATCGTCCGCCGCGTCGCGCAGCCGCTTCAGCCGGGCATCGACTTCGGTGATGTCGCCCTGGAGCGTGTCGATCTCGTGCGTCACCGATTTGGTGTCCTCGCGGATCGCGCCGATCGTCGCCGACATCGAATCCGCGGCGAGCGCGGTTTCGTCGACCGCCGCGGTAATTGCGGTGACGGTCTGTGCCTGGACCTCCATCGCGGAGCGGATGCGGTTGGCGCTTTCCTGCACTTCGCTGACCGTCGAGCGGATCGAGGCGTTGGTCTCCACCGTCGAGCGCGTCGCCGACTGGATCGCGGCGATCTTCGAGGCGATGTCGTCGGTCGCCCGCGCGGTCTGGTTGGCGAGGCTCTTCACTTCCTGCGCGACCACGGCGAAGCCGCGCCCGGCATCGCCGGCGCGCGCCGCTTCGATCGTCGCGTTGAGCGCGAGCAGGTTGGTCTGGCCGGCAATGTCGCGGATCAGGCCCAGGATCGATTCGATCGACTTGGCGTGGTCGGATAGCGCCTCGCTCATCCCCACCGCTTCGCTCGCCTGGCTCGACGCCCGCGTCGCGATCCCCGCCGCCGCCTCGACTTCGCTGCGCGCATCCTCGATCGCGCGAATGAGGCCCGCTGCAGTCATCGCCGCCTCGCGCATCGCCACCGCCGACTGCTCGGCCGCCGCGGCGACTTCGCTCGCCTTGCCGAGCATCCCGCGCGCCGATGCAGAAGCACCGCGCGCCTGGACGCTGATCCGATTGGCGAGGCCGGTCGCATCGCCGATCGATTCGGCGATGCTCGCCCTGAACTGCTGCGAGCGGTCGCGCCGCGCCGCTTCTGCATGGACGGCGTCGCGCGCGCCGAGATGGCCGGCCATCAGGTCGGCCTCGGCCATGGCGAGCCGCTGGACCACGTCGCAGAGCCGGCCGAGCCGCTCGGCATCGTCGGGAAGCGCTTCGCGCAGCACGCGCATCGTCTGGCTATGCGCGAAAGCAAAGGCGCTGATCACTGCGGGCAGCGGGATGCCGGCGGCATAGGTCTCGGCGGCATAGCCGCAGACCATCTCGACCCAGGTCTCGCTGAATGGCTGTTCGAACTTGAGCGTGCCGTAGCGCGTGCCGCGGGCGATCTGCTCCTCGTAGCGCCGCGGATCGGCGAGGATCGCGTGCATCGGCGCGCTGGCGGGCAGCGCCTTGAAATGTGCCCAAAAGGCCTCGGCGATCTCGCGCTGGCGGCCGCCGATCAGCACCGCGATCTCGCGGCAGGCCGGGCTGACGGCGCCGTCCCAATCATAGTCGCGGCGATGCTCGTCGACCGTCCGCGTGCCGCCGCTCCACCGTCCCGGTTCGCGTGTCCCGACCATGCCCCCGCCCCTTCTCGCTCAGGCCGCGACTTTGGCGACGAAATCGCCGGCGCTGCCCTTGAGATTGCCCAATTGGCTGTCGAGCGCGGCGAAGCCCTGGCCGACCCGGTCGATCTCGCTCGCCACGGCTTCGGTATCCTCGCGGATCGCGCCGATCGTCGCCGACATCGAATCGGCGGCAAGCGCGGTCTCGTCGACCGCGGCGGTGATCGCCGTCACCGTCTGCGCCTGGACTTCCATTGCGGTCCGGATGCGGTTGGCGCTCTCCTGCACTTCGCTGACCGTTGCGCGGATCGAGGCGTTGGTCTCGACGGTCGAGCGCGTCGCCGACTGGATCGCGGCGATCTTCGATGCGATGTCGTCGGTCGCCCGCGCGGTCTGGTTGGCGAGGCTCTTCACTTCCTGCGCCACCACCGCGAAGCCGCGCCCGGCATCGCCGGCGCGCGCGGCCTCGATCGTCGCGTTGAGCGCGAGCAGGTTGGTCTGGCCGGCAATGTCGCGGATCAGGCCCAGGATCGATTCGATCGACTTGGCGTGGTCGCTGAGCGCCTCGCTCATCCCCACCGCTTCGCTCGCCTGGCTGGAGGCGCGCGTCGCGATCCCCGCCGCCGCCTCGACTTCGCTGCGCGCATCCTCGATCGCGCGGATCAGCCCGGCGGCAGTCTGTGCCGCTTCGCGCATCGCCACCGCCGACTGTTCCGCCGCCGCGGCGACTTCGCTCGCCTTGCCGAGCATGCCCCGCGCCGATGCCGATGTGTGCACTGCCTGGACCCGCAGCTGATCGCCTTCGCGCGAGGCGCGCTCGACCGTGGTGCCGATCGAATCGCGGAATTCGGCGGCGAGACGGTCGCGGGCCGCCTGGGCGCTGTGCTCGCGATACATGTTGTAGATTTCGACGGTGATGTCGCCTTCGAGCGCCGAGAGCCGCATCAGCGTATCGACCAGCCCGGCGAGCCGCGGATCGGCCGCCCCGATGCGGCGGATCATCACCTGCAGCGCCGCCCGGTCGCTCGCGCTGATCATCGACAGCAGCGCCATCGGCGGCACGTCGTTCGTATAGGCTGCGGCGACCGAACGCTCGATCGATTCGATCCAGGCGTGCCCTTGCGTGTCGAGGAACCGGTTCTTGAGGAAGACGACGCCGACGTCGATCATCTTCTGCGTATCGTCGGGCGCCCAGTTGCGCTCATCGGCGAAACAGCGCAGCCATTGCTGCCAATAGGCTTCGGAGACTGCGTGGATCTCGGGCTCGAGCGCTTCCCACGCCTCGCGACTCGACGCGACCAGCGATCCGTCGAAATCGAAGATGCGGAGGCGCGCGCGCACGCCGATGCGGGCGGCCATGGTGCCCGGTGCCGGCAGATCCTTGGGCGAAACGGCAATGCTCACGAAATCGGTCCCCTGACTGCGACCGCGGGACGCCCGGCCGCTGGCCCGAGGATATGCCGTCCAATCCGTTAAGACGGAGTTAGCCACGTGGCGGCCTTCGCATCGGCCTTGCATCCGGCGTTGCCCGGACTAAGGAGACGGCACCGATCGGAAAGGAAAGCTGACCCTTGGCCAATGTGCGCAACGAAGCGCGACCGCTGTCGCCGCATCTCTCGATCTGGAAATGGGGGCCGGGCATGGCGGTCTCGATCCTCCATCGCGCCACCGGCACCGGGATGGCCACGGTCGGCACGCTCCTGTTCGTCGCCTGGCTGGTCGCGCTCGCTTCGGGTCCCGCCGCCTATGGCGCATTCATGGACCTGTTCACGCTGAAATCGGGCGAGCCCAACATCGCGGGCTATGTGATCGGCATCGGCCTGACGCTGGTGTTCTTCCAGCATCTCGCCTCGGGCACGCGCCACCTGTTCCTCGATCAGGGCGCCAATTTCGAGCTCAAGGGCAACAAGACCACTGCCTATCTGACCTTCGTCGTCTCGCTGGTCGCGACCGCGGCCTTCTGGGTGTTCCTGCTGGAGAAGAGCAATGGGTAACGGCACCAGCGTCGGCCGCGTCCGCGGCCTGGGCTCGGCCCATGAGGGCACGCATCATTGGTGGCACCAGCGGCTCACCGCGGGATCGAACCTGATCCTGATGCTGTGGTTCGTCGCCAGCATGGCGCTGCTCCCCGCGCATGATTACGAGACGATCCGCGGCTGGATGAGCCAGACGACCGTGGCGGTGCCGCTGGTCCTGCTCGTCACCAGTGTCTTCTATCATTTCCGCCTCGGCCTGCAGGTGGTGATCGAGGACTATCAGCATGACGAAACCCGCGTCGTCCTCCTCGTGCTGATCAATTTCTTCACGATCGCGGCGGGTGCGACGGCGATCTTCTCGATCCTCAAGGTCGCCTTCACGGCGGGAGCCGCGCTCTGATGCCTGCTGCCTACAAGATCATCGACCATAGCTATGACGCCGTGATCGTCGGCGCCGGCGGTTCGGGCCTGCGCGCGACGATGGGCTGCGCCGAAGCCGGGCTGCGCACCGCCTGCATCACCAAGGTCTTCCCCACCCGTTCACACACCGTAGCGGCCCAGGGCGGCATCGCGGCGAGCCTGGGCAACAACACGCCCGACCATTGGTCGTGGCACATGTACGATACCGTCAAGGGCTCCGACTGGCTCGGCGACCAGGACGCGATCGAGTACATGGTCCGCGAGGCCCCGCAGGCGGTGTACGAGCTCGAACATGCCGGCGTGCCGTTCAGCCGCAACGACAATGGCACGATCTACCAGCGCCCGTTTGGCGGCCATATGCAGAATATGGGTGAAGGCCCGCCCGTGCAGCGCACCTGCGCCGCGGCGGACCGCACCGGCCATGCCATGCTCCATGCGCTCTACCAGCAGAGCCTGAAGTACGACGCGGACTTCTACGTCGAATATTTCGCGCTCGACCTGATCATGGAGAACGGCGCCTGCCGGGGCGTGATCGCGCTCTGCATGGAAGACGGCAGCATCCACCGCTTCCGCAGCCACGCCGTGGTGCTGGCGACGGGCGGCGGCGGCCGCGTCTATCAGTCGGCGACTTCCGCACATACCTGCACCGGCGACGGCAACGGCATGGCGCTGCGCGCGGGGATCGCGCTGCAGGACATGGAGTTCGTCCAGTTCCACCCCACCGGCATCTACGGCGCCGGCGTGCTGATCACCGAGGGTGCGCGCGGCGAGGGCGGCTACCTCACCAATTCCGAAGGCGAACGCTTCATGGAGCGCTATGCCCCGAGCGCGAAGGATCTCGCCAGCCGCGACGTCGTCGCCCGCTCGATGGCGATGGAAATCCGCGAGGGCCGCGGCGTGGGCAAGGAGAAGGACCATATCTTCCTTCACCTCAACCATATCGACCCGAAGATCCTGCACGAGCGGCTGCCCGGCATCACCGAGACCGGCAAGATCTTCGCCGGCGTCGATCTGACCCGCCAGCCGCTGCCGGTGGTCCCCACCGTCCATTACAATATGGGCGGCGTGCCGACCAATTATCACGGCGAAGTCGTCCACCTGAAGGATGGCGATCCGGACGCGGTCGTCCCCGGCCTGTTCGCGGTCGGCGAGGCGGCCTGCGTGTCGGTGCACGGCGCCAATCGCCTCGGCTCCAACTCGCTGATCGACCTGGTCGTGTTCGGCCGCGCCACCGGCCTGCGGCTCAAGGAGCTGCTCAAGCCGAACGGCAAGCATGACGAGCTGCCCAAGGGTTCGGAAGAACAGGCGCTCACCCGGCTCGACCATTTCCGCAACGCCAAGGGCGCCAAGCCCACCGCGCAGATCCGCGCCGACATGCAGAAGACGATGCAGCGCCACTGCGCCGTGTTCCGCGACAGCGCACTGCTCAGCGAAGGCGTCGCGCACATGGAGGAAGTCTATAAGAGCTTCCAGGACGTCGGCATCCAGGACCGTTCGCTGATCTGGAACACCGATCTGGTCGAGACCCTCGAGCTCGACAATCTGATCGGCCAGGCGGTGGTGACGATCAAATCGGCCGAGAACCGCAAGGAAAGCCGCGGCGCGCACATGCACGAGGATTTCCCCGAGCGCGACGACGCCAATTGGATGAAGCACACCGTCGCCACCTTCGACGGCTGGGGCGGCAAGCGCGGAATCACTGCGATCGATTACCGCCCGGTCCACGACTACACGCTCACCGACGAGATCGAATACATCAAGCCGAAGAAGCGGGTGTACTAGAAGAGTATATGGTATAGTTATGCCCACGATGAATGGGAGCTTTTTGCGTGACTATACCTGGAGCGATAGAAGCCGCAACTAGCGCACTTAACCTGGCTAACGCGGTAGCGGAAGCGGGACGCGGGACTCGTGAGGATCGCGCCGCAGCCCGCCCCATTATAGAGGCTCTGCGGGGGATCTATTTCACGCCACGAGGAACTCTTCGCATACTCGGAACACTTGCGGATGGTCGAATGCCGCCCGAGGAGGATGTGCAGTATATATTGCCCGAATTTAATGATGCGGAATGGAGAGTCCAGCGACTGCGGGAGCGTTTGGATTTCGACTATCTTGAGAGATTTGATCTATCGCTTCGTCAGCGGCGGTCTCTTCAAGAGCTCGCGTGGGGGAAAAGGGACCTTCGACGCGATATACAAAATGCTCTGAACGGCGCTCTCACAAGAGGCAGATCGATCGATGCGGATAGCGCCCGCGTGCTATTGCGCAGAGTCGAGGCTCTAAACAAGATGATCGAGTCGCTAGAGGAAGAGTTCCTCTAAGCATAAGAATAACGAGGGGTTGGACATTTGTCTGGCGCGATAGCGCGGGTGCTGGTGATCGGCGGCTATGGCAATTTCGGCGGCTATGTCGCGCGCCGGCTGGCCGGCGATACGAACATCCAGCTGCTGATTGGCGGACGCTCGCAAGCCAAGGCCGATGCGGCGGCCGCGCGGCTGGGCGCAGTAAACCCGGCCGAAGGCGTCGCGCTCGACATCGGTGGCGATCTGGCGGCGCGCCTCGCCGAGATCGCCCCGGACATCGTCCTCCACACGACCGGCCCGTTTCAGGCACAGGATCACCGCGTCGCCCGCGCCGCGATCGCGGCCCGCGCGCATTATATCGACCTTGCCGATGCGCGCGATTTCGTCGCGTCCATCGGGGCGCTCGACGCCGAGGCCAAGGCGGCCGGCGTCGCAGTCATCGCGGGGGCGAGCAGCGTCCCCTGCCTCACCGCCGCGATCCTCGACGCCTATCGTCCGCGCTTCGCCCGGCTGGCCCGGGTCGAATATGGCATCAGCGCCGCGCAGCAGACCAATCGCGGGCTCGGCACCGCCGCGGCGATCCTCTCCTATGTCGGCCAACCCTTCACCCAGCTTCGCGGCGGGCGTCAGCGCCGCGTGTTCGGCTGGCAGGGACTGCGCGCGCGGCGCTACCCCGAGCTCGGCACCCGCCTGTTCGGCTATTGCGACATCCCGGACCTCGCGCTGTTCCCCGCGCGATATCCCGAGCTCGAGAACCTCAGCTTCGTCGCGGGGCACGAGATCAAGCTGCTCCATCTCGGCACCTGGGCGCTGAGCTGGCTGGTCCGGTTCCGCCTGATCCGCAGCCTTGCGCCCTATGCTGGGCGGCTGCTGCGCCTGTCCTTCTGGTTCGATCCGCTGGGCTCGGGCCGCAGCGGCTTCCACATGACGATGCGCGGCACCGGCATCGATGGAGCGCCACTCGAACATCGCTATCACATCATCGCCCGCTCCGCGCATGGCCCGAACATCCCGTGCATTCCGCTGATCCTGCTCGCCCGGAAGCTCGCACGCGGCGAAGGGATCGCGCCGGGCGCGCGCCCCTGCCTCGACCTGCTCGATCTCGACACGCTGATCGCGGCGTTGCGCGGGCTCGACATCTCGATCTATGCCAACGGCGCCGAGACGCGGCTGGATCGCCCTGCCCGCGCTTGACGGCGACGGCTAGGTCGTTGCCGCGACTCTAAGCCGCCTTCTCGAACCGCGCGACCTTGATCGCACCTGCCCGCGCCCGCGCATTCGCCAATTCATGGGCGCTCTGCATCCGCAGAAGCGTGTCGGCCTTCACCCCGAACGCCTTTTCGAAGCGGATCGCCATTTCAGCGGACAGGCCGGCCCGGGCGTTGAGCAGCGCGCTCATCGCCTGGCGGGTGACGCCGAGATGCTCCGCTACCCCGGTCACGTTCAGCCCGTTCGCCTCCACGATCTCGTAACGCAGCCATTCGCCGGGATGAACCGTGAAGTCGGATGCGACGGTGATGGCCATCAGTGATAATCCTCCAGGTCCATATCGGCGATCATGCCTTCTTCCGTAACCCGGAAGGTCATCCGCCAGTTCTTCGTCGCGGTCAGCGACCAGGTGCCCGCCCGGTCGCCGGTGAGTAGATGCGCACCCCAGTTCGGCGGCATCTTCAGTTCCTCGACGCTTTCGATCGCCATCAGATAGGCGATCATCCGCAACAGCCGCTCGGCGACATTGGCGTTCAATCCCCTGGGCTTGCCCGTCTCGACAAAGCTGCGCAGCGCCTTATGCCGGATGGACTCGATCTGCACCCAGAAGCAATAGGCGGCAGGTCGTAAAGTGTCAAGTGGCGCTTTACGTATTGCAGCCGTGCGGTGACCATTGGCAGAAAGGGGATCCGGTGAGCGCATTCGAATTCATGTTCGGCTTTTTCGGCCTGCTGCTCGGCCTTGCCCTCGCCGAAGGGCTGGGCGGGCTCAGTCGCGCGCTCAAGGCGCGTCACAAGGTGCGGATCGGCTGGGCGACGATGCTGCTCGGCATCTTCGTGTCCTGCGACGTGGTCACGTTCTGGATGTATGGCTGGGTGCTGCGCGACCTCATGCCGCTCAACTGGCCGGTGCTGTTCGGCGGTTTCCTGGTGACCGCGCTTTATTATGTCGCCGCATCGCTGATCTTCCCCGACGATTTCGAGGAATGGGGCGATCTCGATATCTATTTCGACCGGCATTATCGCAAGGTGCTGGGGGCCGTCTTGCTGTGCAACGTCGCGCTGATGGCCACCGTGCTGGCGCTGCTGGGTGTGAAGGGGATGCTGACGGTTCGCGCGCTGATCCTCACCTGGTCGTTCTTCCCGGTTTCGATCGCCGCGATCCTGGTACGCAGCCGGCCGGTCGCCATGGCATGCCTGGCCTGGCTGATCCTCCTCTATCCGCTCACCGCGGTCTGGCACTGAGGCTTGCGCGCTTGACAGCGCGGTGGCGCCCGCGAGGATGGCGGGCCTCACGTTGCGGGAATCGAGCTATCATGCGTTTCGCGTTTGCCTTTCTTGCCCTGATGGCCGCGCTTTCCGCCCCGTCCGCCCTCGCCCAGCACCGCGGCGCGACGCATACGTCCGACTGGCCGGGACTGGTCTCCGGCCAGGACGGCATCGACGGCCTCGATCCCGGCCCCGAGCTCCAGCGCGGCCGCTCCGCCAAGGCGATGCTCGCCGATGCGCGCAAGCTCAACGTGGCGCTGGCCGCGCTCCAGCCGCAGCGCAAGGCCGAGGTCGATGCCTATGTCGTCTCGGTCGCGCTCGACAGCGACCCGGTGTTCGGCCGGGAGGCGCGCGAGGCGGGCAAGGTGCTGTCCCGCCGGTTCGATGCCGCCGGGCGCACGCTCGTCCTGGGCGGGCCGACCGGACCCGGCCCCGACGAACTCCCCAATGGCAGCCTGACCAGCCTCACCCTCGCGCTCGCCCGCGTCGCCGAACTGATGGACAAGGAGCAGGACGTCCTCGTCCTTTACACCACCAGCCACGGCGCGCAGGTCGGCATCGCCTATCATGACGGCGATCAGGGTTTCGGCCTGCTCAGCCCGAAGCGGCTGGCGACGATTCTCGACGAACTTGGGATCAAGAACCGCGTGCTGATCCTTTCCGCCTGCTATTCGGGGATTTTCGTCGGGCCGCTGTCGAGCCCCGACACCGCGCTGTTCACTGCCGCCTCGTCCGACCGGCCCAGCTTCGGCTGCATGGCGGAGAACGACTGGACCTTTTTCGGCGATGCGATGATCAACCATGCGCTGCGCAAGCCCCAGCCGCTCGAAGCCGCATCGGACGAAGCGCGCCAGACGATCAGCCAATGGGAAGGCGCGGCGGGGCTCAATCCGTCCAATCCGCAAGTGAGCATCGGCGCCCATGTCGCGGCCTGGCTCGCCCCGCTCGAAGCGCGGATGCCCAAGGTCGCGACCAACCCGGTGGGCAAGTCGGCGACCGACGCGCTCAAGGGCGGCTGAACGAAATTCGCTGCCGGCGAGGAACCCGAGACGCCCCTGCCGGTTGCGCAGGCCATGACCGAACCCGCCCCCGTTCCGCAGTCCGCCGCCGGCTCCCAGGAAAGCCGCGCGCAGCTCTATCCGCTGCTCGCGCGTCCGCATATCGTGCTGTCCGGCCCGGTCGATCATGCGATGTATGCGAGCTTCCGCGATCAGCTCGCCGCGGCACCGCAGGATGGGCCGCTGGTCGTCTCGCTCTCGACGCTGGGCGGCGATCCCGAGGTCGCGCGGCTGATCGGCGACGAGATCCGGCTGTTGCGCGACTATACCGGGCGCGAAGCGCTGTTCCTCGGCAAGGTCGCGGTCTATTCGGCGGGCGCCACCTTCATGGCCGCCTTCCCCGTCGATCAGCGCTTCCTCACGCGCGGCACCCGGCTGATGATCCACGAACGCCAGATCCATTCCTCGGTCGAGCTGTCGGGTCCGCTCAAGATGCAGGTCGCCAGCCTCAAGGCCAAGCTGCACGAGATCGAGGAATCGGTGCGGATCGAGGAAGAGGGCTTTCGCGCGATCGTCGCCGGATCGCGCGTGCCGTTCGAAGACGTCTGCGCCCGCGCGCCCGCGAACTGGTATATCGAGGCCGAGGAAGCGCGCGACCTCGGCCTCGTGCTGGACGTGATCTAGGGTCTGTTCAGCTTCGCTGAAGCGTTTCAGCTGGGCTAAAACAGACTAGACGAACGTCCCGCCGCTCACGTCGATGGTCGCGCCGGTGATGTACGACGCGTCGTCGCTCGCGAGGAACGAGGCGACGCCGGCGATCTCCTCGGGTCGGCCATAGCGCTTCAGGATCACGCTTTGCTTGAGCTGGTCGGCGAACTCGCTGTCGGCGGGGTTCATGTCGGTATCGACCGGCCCCGGCTGGATCGCGTTGACCAGGATGCCGCGCGGGCCGAGGTCGTGCGCCCAGGCACGCGCGAACATCGACGCTGCAGCCTTGCTCGCGCCATAGACGCTGTTGCCGCCGAAACCGGCGCTATCCGCCGAGACCGAGCTGACCAGGATCACGCGCCCGCCGTCGCTGAGGTGCGGCAGCGCTGCCGCCGTGCCGACCAGCACGCCCTCGACGTTCACGCCGAAGGTGCGGTCATAGACCTCGACTGCCTCCGGGCCGAGCGGCGCGAAGGTGGCGACGCCGGCATTGTGCACCAGGATGTCGATCCCGCCCAGCGCCTCGGCCGCCTCGGCCACCGAACGCTCCACGGCGGCGCGATCGGCGGCGTCGGCCTGGATCGCCTTGCCCTTCACGCCCTCGGCCTCGATCGCGGCGACCGTCGCCTCGGCGCCTTCGCGATTGCCGGCATAGGTGATGACGACGTCAGCGCCGTCCGCAGCGAGCCGCTTGGCGATCGCCGCCCCGATCCCGCGCGATCCGCCGGTCACCACCGCGCGCTTGCCTGCAAGCTTCTTCGACATGTTCAAATCTCCGGTCCCCAGCCGATCGACTTGCCGGCTGCAGGGACGGGCCGTGATCTGGGGAGCCACGCAAACGGTTCAAGATATCCGAACTATGGAAATGGCGAAATTTTCCTATATCAGGGCGATGGACCGCCTTGTTCACCCCGATCTGAAGGATGTCAGCCTCGTCGCCGCGCTGCATGCGCTCGCCGATCCGGTGCGGCTCGAGATCGTTGCGCGGCTGACCGAATGCTCGTGCCTCAACGCCGGCGCCGCCTGTGCGGACGGCACGCCCAAGAGCACCATCTCCAATCATCTGAACATATTGCGCGCGGCGGGGCTGGTCGAAACCCGGATCGAGGGGCGCGAGCGGATCAATCGGCTGCGTTGCAAGGATTTCGATGCGCGCTTTCCCGGCCTGTTGCAGGCAGTGCTGACGAACAAAGCCTGACCTTCGCCGCCTATGGGGTTGCGCTGCAAAAGCGAAAGGCATAGCCAGCCGCCAAACCATTTGCCCGAGGACTCCTAGGAATGGCCGAATTCCGCCTCCCGAAGAACAGCCGCATCTCCAGCAAGGGCCGGGAGCACAAGGCGGCGCCCGGGGCGAAGCGCGTCAAGAAGTTCAAAATCTATCGCTACGATCCCGATAGCGGCGAGACCCCGCGCTACGATCAGTTCGAGCTCGACCTCGACGACTGCGGCCCGATGGTCCTCGACGCGCTCATCAAGATCAAGTCGGAGCAGGACAGTTCGCTGACCTTCCGCCGCTCGTGCCGCGAGGGCATTTGCGGTTCCTGCTCGATGAACATGGACGGGCGCAACGGCCTTGCCTGCACCACCGCGATCGAGGACATCAAGGGCGATATCCGCATCACCCCGCTGCCGCACATGGACGTGATCAAGGACTTGGTCCCCGATTTCACGCATTTCTATGCGCAATATGCCTCGATCAAACCCTGGCTGCAGACGGTGACGACTACGCCCGGCAAGGAGCGGCTCCAGAGCCCCGAGGAGCGCAACAAGCTCGACGGCCTCTACGAATGCATCCTGTGCGCCTGCTGCTCGACTTCGTGCCCGAGCTATTGGTGGAACAGCGATCGCTTCCTCGGCCCGGCGATCCTGCTTCAAGCCTATCGCTGGCTTGCCGACAGCCGCGACGAAATGACCGGCGAGCGGCTCGACCAGCTCGAGGATCCGTTCCGCCTCTATCGCTGCCACACGATCATGAACTGCGCGAACGTCTGCCCCAAGGGGCTCAACCCCGCCAAGGCGATCGCCGAGATCAAGAAGATGGAAGCCGAGCGCACGGTTTGAGCGACGCGGACGGCACGCACTTCACCTATGAGGACGATCCCGGCGCGCCCGGCTGGAAGCGCTGGACGCTGAAAGACGCCGCGCATCGCTTCAACGGCTTTCTCGGCCCGATCCATGTCCGCCGCGAAGGCGAGATCGTGCGGGTGCGGATGCTGCCCGAGCTGCGCCATTCGAACCTGCGCGATCAGGTCCATGGCGGCGCGCTGCTCGGCTTTATCGACGTGGCATTGTTCGCCGCCGCACGCGGATTCGACATCCTCACCGCCGGCCCCGCGGCGACGATCGACGTCTCGGCCCAGTTCGTCGCCGGCGGCGTGCTCGGTGAGCCGATCGAGGCACGGATGGAACTGCTGCGCGAGACCGGGCGCATGATCTTCCTGCGCGGGCTGATCGTGCAGAGCCACGGCACCGTTGCCGGCTTTTCCGGCACCGTCCGCAAGCCGAGCGCAAGGTAATGCCCCCGCTTTCCGTTCGTGCTGAGCTTGTCGAAGCACCGTCTTTCTATGGCGTCCGACGGAAACACCGCCCTTCGACAAGCTCAGGGCGAACGGGGAGAAAGCGGCGGTGACGAAAGTCCTCGACCGCTACCGCGCACTCGTCACCGCGGGCGAGCTTCGCCCCGATGCCGAGCAGGAGGCCGCCGCCGCCCGGCTCGACACGCTCGCCACCGAGCTCGAGGCGGTGCCGAAAAAGGGCAGCATCCTGTGGCGCGCCCTCGGCCGCCAGCCGGCCAGCCCGCGCGGCCTCTATCTGTGGGGCGGGGTCGGCCGCGGCAAGTCGATGCTGATGGACCTGTTCTTCGAGAGCGTCGCGATCCGCCGCAAGCGCCGCGTCCATTTCCACGAATTCATGCTCGAAGTGCATGAGCGGCTGAACGTCGAGCGCCAGAAGGACACACAGGACCCGGTCACTGCGGTCGCCGATGCGCTGGCCGAGGACATCCGCCTGCTCGCGTTCGACGAGATGGTGGTCAACAACCCGCCCGACGCGATGATCCTGTCACGGCTCTTCACTGCGATGATGGGCCATGGCCTGACCATGGTCGCAACCTCGAACCGCCCGCCGCGCGACCTCTACAAGGACGGCCTCAATCGCGAGCTGTTCCTGCCCTTCATCGAGCTGATCGAGGCGAAGATGGACGTGCTGCCGCTGAACGGCCCTGTCGATTATCGGCTCGATCGGCTTGGCCGGATGGACTCCTGGCTCGTCCCCAACGGGGCCGAGGCGACGGCGCAGCTTTCCGCCGCCTTCTTCCGCCTCACCGACTATCCGGTCGAGGACCGTGCCCGCGTGCCGGCCTGCGACATCCCCGTGCAGGGCGGCCGCTCGCTGCACGTGCCCAAATGCGTGAAGGGCGTCGCGGTCTTCTCGTTCAAGCGGCTATGCGGTGAAGCCCGCGGCGCGCCCGACTACCTCGCCATCGCCCGGCGCTTCCACACCGTCATCCTGGTCGGCATCCCCAGGCTCGGCCCCGAGAACCGCAACGAAGCCGCGCGCTTCGTCACGCTGATCGACGCGCTGTACGAGCACAAGGTCAAGCTGCTCGCCGCGGCCGATGCCGAGCCGCAGCATCTCTACGAAGCCGGCGACGGCCGCTTCGAATTCGATCGCACCGTCAGCCGCCTGATGGAAATGCGCTCGGACGAGTATCTGGCCGAAGGTCACGGAGAGCGTTAGGTTCCCCCGAAAGAGGGAGAGCGTGATGCGGCGATGGGGCCTGATGGCGGCAGTGCTGGCCTTGGTGACGGCGGCGCATGCCCAGACGCCCGGTCCCATCTTGGTCGCCGCCGATCTGCGCCCGCACCAGAGCCTCGACGGACCCTGGCACTGGTCGGTGGACCCCTATCGCGACGGGCTCGCCGGCTTCCATGGCGGCGCGCCGGGAGACAGCACCCGGCGCTGGCAGGACAGGATCCAGGCCGATATCGCGGCCGCCGATCCCCGCGCGCTGTTCGAATTCGACATGCAGCGATCGCCGGTGGCCCAGCTCCCCGGCGGATGGATCGGCCACGCCCCGGAAATGCGCTACTATCAGGGCCTCGTCTGGTATCAGCGCGATTTCCAGGTTGAAGCTCCGGCGCCCGGCAAGCGAGTCTTCCTTCGCTTCGGGGCCGTCGATTACACCGCGCACGTCTATCTGAACGGCCAGCCGGTGGGCGAGCATCGCGGCGGCTTCACCCCCTTCGCGTTCGACGTCACCGGGAAGCTGCGCGCCGGGCGCAACCAGATTACCGTCGGCGTCGATTCGGCGCGGGGCGCCGAGGACGTGCCGCCGCCGGTGACCGACTGGGAGACCTATGGCGGCATCACGCGATCGGTCACGCTGGTCACGGTGCCCGAGACCTTCATCGACGACGCCTTCGTGCGGCTGACGCGCGACGGCCGCATCGCGGTGTCGCTGCATGGCGTGGGCAGCGGGGCGGCCGGCGCGCGGGTCCGGCTGCGCATTCCCGCCCTCGGCACTTCGATCGAGGGCCGCACCGATGCCAGGGGCGACTGGCAAGCGACCTTCGCGGCCCCCGCCAGGCTCGAGCGCTGGTCGCCCGAACACCCGACGCTCTACGATATTGAGGCGACGCTGGGCGAGGATCGCTTCGTCGATCGCGTCGGCTTCCGCACGATCGAGGCCCGCGGCACCCGCATCCTGCTCAACGGCAAGCCGATCTTCCTGCGCGGCATTTCGATGCACGAGGAGGAATTGGGGACCAACCCGGTCCGCGCGATGAGCCCCGCGGCCGCCCGCGCGCTGTTCGCCGAGATCAAGCAGGGGCTGCACGGCAATTTCGTCCGCCTCGCCCATTATCCGCACAGCGAAAGCACGTTGCGTCTCGCCGACGAGATGGGCCTGATCGTGTGGAGCGAAGTGCCGGTCTATTGGCTGGTCGATTGGCAGGGCGCCGGCACGCTCGCTGCCGCGCGCACGATGCTCGCCGAGAATATCCGCCGCGATCGCAATCGCGCGGCGATCGGGCTATGGAGCGTCGCCAACGAGACGCCGGTCGGCGAGGCGCGCAATGCCTTCCTCCGCACGTTGATCGCCGACGTGCGCGCGCTCGACGACAGCCGGCTGGTCACGGCAGCCCTGCTCAGCCGGCGCGACGCGCGGGTGATGACGATCGACGATCCGCTCGCCGCCGACCTCGATGTCATGGCGGTGAACACCTATAATGGCTGGTATTCGGACGATGCCCTGGCCGATCTCCCCCGCTTCGAATGGCGGGTGCCGCCCGGCAAGCCGCTGGTCTTCTCCGAATTCGGGGCCGATGCGCTGGCGGGCGAACATGATCCGTCGATGCAGCCGCACAAGTTCAGCGAAGAATATCAGGCGGACTATTACCGCCAGACGCTCGCCATGGCGGCGAAGCTGCCCTTTCTGGCCGGGATGAGCCCCTGGGTGCTCAAGGACTTCCGTTCGCCGCGCCGCCAGCATCCGATCTATCAGCAGGGCTGGAACCGCAAGGGCCTGATCTCGGAAACTGGCCGGCACAAGCTGGCCTTCGATGTGCTCGCGGCGGACTATGCGGCGCGAGCGAAGTAGCGCTGGCGGGGCCCTGGCGCGCAGTGCAGGATGCGAGGAACTCGATTCGCGAGAGGTTAGCCGATGATCGTCACCACCACCGAAAACGTCCCGGGCCACACCGTCGTTCGCACCCTTGGCCAGGTGTTCGGCGTCGTCGTCCGCAGCCGCGGAATCGGCGGCAACATCGCCGCATCGCTGCGCTCGATCGTCGGCGGCGAAATCACCGAATACACCCGGCTGGTGGAAGATACCCGGCGGCATGCCATCGATCGCATGATCGCCAATGCGCATGAGATGGGTGCCAATGCCGTGGTGATGATGCGCTTCGATTCCGGAGAGATCGCTCAGGCGATGAACGAAGTCGTCGCCTACGGCACCGCCGTGGTGCTCGATCCGGCTCCGCGGGATTGAGCAGGGATGCTCCGGCTCGCCGTCATGGTCCTGGCCGCGCTCGGCTTCGCCATCGCGGTCGCCCTGTTCCTGTGGGACGCCGCGAGCTGGCCGATGCTGGCGGTGGCGAGCGTCTTCCTGCTCGGAACCGCCTATGAACGCTTTTACTATCGGGGAGCGGAACGCCCCCTCGATCCCGCGCAATGGCAGCCGACCGCCGAGCGCTTTCGAGACGAGGAAAGCGGACGGCTCGTCACCGTCTGGTTCAATTCCGGCACGGGCGAGCGCCGTTATATTGATGCCGGCGACGAAATCTGAGCCTTATTGTTCTTGCGAATGAGTTGCAAAGATAATCCGAAGCGCCCGCGTTTCCGGGTTGCGATGCTCCTATTATGGGCCTAAGCCGCGCTCGCTTTCATTGAGCGCGCCGGATTTGGCGCGCCCGCGTCTGGTAGACCTAACGCCCAAGGGAGTTTTCATGGCTCGCAAGAAGATCGCGCTGATCGGCGCCGGCAACATCGGCGGCACGCTCGCGCACCTCGCCGCGCTCAAGGGCCTGGGCGACATCGTCCTATTCGACGTGGTCGAAGGCGTGCCCCAGGGCAAGGCGCTCGACCTGTCGCAGTGCGGCCCGGTCGAAGGCTTCGATGCCAAGATCACCGGCAGCAACGATTATGCCGATATCGCGGGCGCCGACGTGATCATCGTCACCGCCGGCGTCGCTCGCAAGCCGGGCATGAGCCGCGACGACCTGCTGGGCATCAACCTCAAGGTCATGAAGGCCGTCGGCGAGGGCATCGCCGCCCATGCGCCCGACGCGTTCGTCATCTGCATCACCAATCCGCTCGACGCGATGGTCTGGGCGCTACGCGAATTCTCGGGCCTCCCGCACCAGAAGGTCGTCGGCATGGCCGGCGTGCTCGATTCGGCCCGCTTCAGCCACTTCCTCGCCGAGGAATTCGGCGTGTCGGTCAAGGACGTGAACACCTTCGTGCTCGGCGGGCACGGCGACACCATGGTCCCGGTGCTCGAATATTCGACCGTATCGGGCATCCCCGTCGCCGACCTGATCGAGATGGGCTTCTCGACCAAGGAAAAGGTCGACGAGATCGTCAAGCGCACCCGCGGCGGCGGCGGCGAGATCGTCGCGCTGCTCAAGACCGGCTCGGCCTTCTATGCGCCCGCCACCAGCGCCATCGCGATGGCCGAGGCGTATCTCTACGACCAGAAGCGCATCCTGCCGGCCGCCGCTCACCTGACCGGCCAGTATGGCGTCGACAACCTCTACGTCGGCGTGCCGGTGCTGTTCGGCAAGGACGGCGTCGAGAAGGTGATCGAGGTCAAGCTTTCGGACGAGGCCAAGGCCAACCTCCAGGTCTCGGTCGATGCAGTCAAGGAATTGCTCGTGGCCTGCAAGGCGATCGACAGCTCGCTCGGCTGAGGTGACCGCGATGCGCCTCCTGATGCCCATGGCATTGGCGCTGCTCGCTGCAGCCGCGCCCGCCGCCGCGCAGGAGGCGACGCAGACCGCGCCCGCCGAGCCCTTGCCGCTGTTCGATGCGGTATGTGTCTCCGGTGGCGCGCGGCTGAGCCGCAAGACGGCCGAGCCGGCCAGCTATGCCGCGCTTCCGCCGGCCGCCCAGCGCGCGCTCGGGGCCTCCACCGTCGCCACGCGCGCCGAGGCCGAGAAGCTGCCGGCGCCGGCTGCGGCGCTGGTCGACAACACCATCTATCGTATCGGCGGCGGCCAGGTTTACCTGTTCGTGCCGAGCACCGCCGAGACGACCAGTGCGATCGGCCAGAGCTGCATCGTGCTCTGGTACGCCCTGTCGGACGAGGATTATGGCGCTGCGCGCAAGATCGTCCTGCCCGGCGAGACCGGCATCCCGATGACCGCCCGCCCGACCGCCAGCGCCGTCGGCGCCTCGGTCGCCACCGCGACCACCGAGAGCACGCGCCTCACCGCCGCCGCCTATGGCGGCTGGGTCGCGCTGCGCTCACAACCCCTTTCCACCCCATCCAAAGCGCCTGGAGCCCAGTGAACCCATGAGCATCCTCGTCGACAAGAATACCAAGGTCATCACCCAGGGGATGACCGGGGAGACCGGCACCTTCCACACCCAGCAGGCGCTCGCCTATGGCACTCAGATGGTCGGCGGCGTCACCCCGGGCAAGGGCGGCAGCGAGCATATCGGCCTTCCCGTGTTCGACACCGTCGCCGAGGCCGTGACCAAGACCGGCGCGGATGCCTCGGTCATCTACGTGCCGCCGCCCTTCGCGGCCGATTCGATCCTCGAGGCGATCGACGCCGAGGTGCCGCTGATCGTGTGCATCACCGAAGGCATTCCGGTGCTCGACATGGTCAAGGTGAAGCGCGCGCTGTCCGGCTCCAAGTCGCGGCTGATCGGCCCGAACTGCCCCGGCGTGCTGACCCCGGGCGAATGCAAGATCGGCATCATGCCGGGCAGCATCTTCTCCAAGGGCTCGGTCGGCGTCGTCAGCCGCTCGGGCACCCTCACCTATGAGGCGGTGTTCCAGACCACCAATGCCGGCCTCGGCCAGACCACCGCGGTCGGCATCGGTGGCGATCCGGTCAACGGCACCAACTTCATCGACGTGCTCGAGCTCTTCCTCGCCGACGAGGCGACCCAGTCGATCATCATGATCGGCGAGATCGGCGGCTCGGCCGAGGAAGAGGCCGCCCAGTTCCTCAAGGACGAGGCGAAGCGCGGCCGCAAGAAGCCGATGGTCGGCTTCATCGCCGGCCGCACCGCGCCTCCGGGCCGTCGCATGGGCCATGCCGGCGCGATCGTGTCGGGCGGCCAGGGCGGCGCCGAAGACAAGATCGCCGCGATGGAAGCCGCCGGCATCCGCGTCGCCGCCAGCCCGTCCGAGCTCGGCGTGACGCTGGTCGACGTGCTCAAGGGGTAAATCGCAACGTTCGCGCGCCTATATTGGGTAGTGGGAGCGCTAACAAATGACTGGATGTGACCATGGGCTATGAGGGCCTGGACTTCGACGACATCGCCGGCGGCGTGAGCCCGGCCTTCGTCGAGACGCTGTATCGCCGCTACAAAAGCGACCCGGCTTCGGTGGAAGCCGGCTGGCGCGACTGGTTCGAGGGGCTGGAAAGCACCGCCTCGGCGCCGAGCTGGCAGAATCCGCGCTGGCCGCTGACCGAAACCGACGCGCTCACCGCCGGGCTCGATCCGACCCAGATGGAGCCGGCGCCCAAGCCCGCCAAGGGCGGCGCCGCCCCGGCTGCCAAGCCCGCCGGCCCGGCCGCGTCCGAGGCTGACATCCAGCGCGCCGCAGTGGATTCGATCCGCGCGATGCTGCTGATTCGCACCTATCGCGTGCGCGGCCACCTCGCCGCCAGCCTCGATCCGCTCGGCCTCGCCCGTCAGGACGTGCCTGCGGACATGAGCCCCGAATATCACGGCTTCACCGCCGCCGATCTCGATCGCCCGATCTATCTCGGCGGCACGCTCGGCCTCGAAAAGGCGACGGTGCGCGAGATCGTCGATATCCTGCGCGCCAATTACTGCGGCACCGTCGGCCTCGAATATATGCACATCGCCGATGTCGAGGAACGCCGCTTCCTCCAGGAGCGAATGGAGGGCCGCGACAAGGCGATCCAGTTCACCGTCGATGGCAAGAAGGCGATCCTCTCCAAGGTCATCGAGGCCGAGGAATGGGAGCGTTTCTGCGGCAAGAAATATGTCGGCACCAAGCGCTTCGGCCTCGACGGCGGCGAAGCGATGATCCCCGCGATGGAAGCGATCATCAAATATGGCGGCCAACTCGGCGTCCGCGAGATCGTCTACGGCATGGCGCATCGCGGCCGGCTGAACATGCTCGCCAACGTCATGTCCAAGCCGTACCGGGTGATCTTCCACGAATTCTCAGGCGGATCCTCGAACCCCGATGACGTCGGCGGCTCGGGCGACGTGAAATATCACCTCGGCACCAGCACCGATCGCGTGTTCGACGGGATCAGCGTCCATATGTCGCTGGTCGCCAATCCCTCGCACCTCGAGGCGGCCGATCCGGTCGTGCTCGGCAAGACCCGCGCGATCCAGACGATCGCCGGCGATCTGGAACAGCATACCGGCTCGCTGCCCGTGCTGCTGCACGGCGACGCGGCGTTCGCGGGCCAGGGCATCGTCTGGGAATGCCTCGGCTTCTCCGGCATCCGCGGCTACAATACCGGCGGCTGCATCCACTTCGTGATCAACAACCAGATCGGCTTCACGACGAGCCCGCAATTCGCGCGCTCCTCGCCCTATCCTTCGGACGTCGCCAAGGGCGTCCAGGCGCCGATCTTCCACGTCAATGGCGACGATCCCGAAGCGGTCACCTTCGCCTGCAAGATGGCGATCGAGTTCCGCCAGACCTTCAAGCGCGACGTCGTGATCGACATGTGGTGCTATCGCCGCTTCGGCCATAACGAAGGCGACGAACCGAGCTTTACCCAGCCGCTGATGTACAAGGCGATCCGCCAGCATCCGCCGGTGAGCCAGGTCTATGCCAGGAAGCTGATCGGCCAGGGCGTAATCGACCAGGGCTTCGTCGACGAGAAGACCAAGCAGTTCAACCTGCTGCTCGAAGGCGAGTTCGAGGCGGGCAAGACCTATCTGCCCAACAAGGCCGATTGGTTCGGCGGCCGCTGGTCCGGCCTCGCCGCGCCGAGCGACCCCGAGGGCGCGCGCCGCAATGTCGAGACCGGCATCGAGAAGAAGCTGTTCGACAGCCTCGGCCGCACGCTGACCACGGTCCCCGAGGATCTGGAGATCCACAAGACGCTCGGCCGCGTGCTCGACGCCAAGCGTGAGATGTTCAAGTCCGGCACGAATTTCGACTGGGCGACCGGCGAGGCACTGGCCTTCGGCTCGCTGCTGTCGGAAGGCTATGGCGTGCGCCTCTCGGGCCAGGATTCGGGCCGCGGCACGTTCAGCCAGCGCCACGCCGTCTGGGTCGACCAGAAGGACGAGCACAAATATGTGCCGCTCAGCACGATCCCGCACGGGACGTTCGAAGTGCTCGACAGCCCGCTCTCCGAATATGGCGTGCTCGGCTTCGAATATGGCTATGCGCTGACCGATCCGAAGACGCTGGTGCTGTGGGAAGCGCAGTTCGGCGACTTCGCCAATGGCGCGCAGATCATGATCGACCAGTTCATCGCCGCGGGCGAGGCCAAGTGGCTGCGTGCCAACGGCCTGGTGATGCTGCTGCCGCACGGCTATGAGGGCCAGGGCCCCGAGCATAGCTCGGCGCGCCCCGAGCGCTATCTCCAACTCTGCGCCGAAGACAATATGCAGGTCGTCAACATCACGACGCCGGCCAATTACTTCCACCTGCTGCGCCGCCAGATGCACCGGCCGTTCCGCAAGCCGCTGGTGCAGATGACGCCCAAGTCGCTGCTCCGTCACAAGCTGGCGGTGAGCAAGGCCGAGGATTTCCTCGGCGACAGCCACTTCATGCGCATCCTGTCGGACCCAAGCGCGCCGGCCGATACGGAAGTGAAGCGGCTGGTGCTGTGCACCGGCAAGGTCGCCTACGACCTGATCGAGGCACGCGATGCGGCGGGCGACAAGAACACCGCGATCGTCCGGATCGAGCAGCTCTATCCCTTCCCCGGCGACGCGCTCGCCGCCCGCATCGCGCGGATGACCAACCTCGAAGAGGTGATCTGGGCACAGGAAGAGCCGAAGAACAACGGCTATTGGTTCTTCGTCGAGCCGCTGATCGAGGCGAGCCTGGCCGAGGCCAAGTGCAAGGTCCAGCGGCCGCGCTATGCCGGCCGCGCGCCGGCCGCGGCGGTCGCCACCGGCCTGATGAAACGCCACCAGGCCGAGCAGGGAGCGCTGGTCGCCGACGCGCTCGGTCATAATGTCCGCGAAGAGATTCGCCGGACGCGCAAGGCATAACCCTCCCCGGGAGCGAGGAAAGAAACATGGCAGACGTTAAGGTCCCGACGCTGGGCGAATCGATCACCGAGGCGACGCTCGGCGAATGGCTGAAGAACCCGGGCGATCCCGTCCAAGCCGACGAGCCGATCGCGAGCCTGGAGACCGACAAGGTCTCGGTGGAAGTGCCGAGCCCGGTCGCGGGCGTGATGGGCGATCAACTCGTCAAGGTCGGCGACACCGTCCAGGTCGGCGGCGTGATCGCAGTGGTGAGCGAAGGCGGTGCCGCCGCCGCGCCGACACCCGCAGCCGCGCCGGCGCCCGCCCCGGCTCCGGCTGCTGCCCCGGCTCCGGCCCCGGCCGCCTCCCCTGCGGCCGCGCCGAGCGATGCTGCCGCCCTTTCCCCCTCGGTGCGCCGCGCGGTGCTCGAGACCGGCGTCGATCCCTCGACCGTGCAGGGCACCGGCAAGGACGGCCGCCTGACCAAGGACGACGTGCTTACCGCCGCGAGCAATAAGCCCGCGGCGGCCCCTGCCCCGGCCCCGGCGGCTACGCCCGCCCCAGCCGCTTCGGACGCCGGCGGCCGCAAGGAAGAGCGCGTGCGCATGACGCGCCTGCGACAGACCGTCGCCAAGCGCCTCAAGGAAGCGCAGAACACCGCCGCGATGCTCACCACGTTCAACGACGTGGACATGAGCGCGGTGATCGAGGCGCGCACCAAGTACAAGGATCTGTTCGAGAAGAAGCACGGCGTCCGCCTCGGCTTCATGGGCTTCTTCGTGAAGGCCGCGGTGATGGCGCTCAAGGACATCCCGGCGGTCAATGCCTCGATCGAAGGCGACGAGATCGTCTATCACGACTATGCCGACATCTCGGTCGCGGTCTCCGCGCCGCAGGGCCTGGTCGTGCCGGTGATCCGCGATGCGCAGGACCTGTCGGTCGCCGGCATCGAGAAGACGATCGGCGATTTCGGCAAGCGCGCCAAGGACGGCACGCTCAAGATGGAAGAGATGAAGGGCGGCACCTTCACCATCTCGAACGGCGGCGTGTTCGGCTCGCTGATGTCGACACCGATCATCAATCCGCCGCAGAGCGCCGTGCTCGGCCTGCACCGCATCGAGGACCGCCCGGTGGTCCGCGACGGCCAGGTCGTCGTCCGCCCGATGATGTACTTGGCGCTCAGCTACGATCACCGCCTGATCGACGGCCGCGAGGCAGTCACCTTCCTCGTCGCGCTGAAGAACGCGATCGAGGATCCGACCCGGCTATTGATCGACCTGTAAGTTTCGAATCCGAAACACCATATTCCGTTCGGGCTGAGCTTGTCGAAGCCCCGTTCTTTCTCGGACGGAAGCAGAGAAGTACGGCGCTTCGACAAGCTCAGCGCGAACGGAGTGAGAGATGGCAGAGTTTGATTTCGACGTCCTGGTGATCGGTGCCGGCCCCGGCGGCTATGTCGCGGCGATCCGTGCGGCGCAGCTCGGCCTGCGCACGGCCTGTGCCGAGAGCCGCGAGACGCTGGGCGGCACTTGCCTCAATGTCGGCTGCATCCCGTCCAAGACCCTGCTCAACGCGTCCGAGCTGTTCGACGAGGCGAACAGCGGCGTGCTCGCCAAGCACGGCGTCAAGCTGGGCAGCGTCGAGCTCGACCTGCCGGCGATGATGGCCGACAAGGACAAGGCCGTGAAGGGCCTGACCGGCGGCATCGAATTCCTGTTCAAGAAGAACAAGGTCGAATGGCTGAAGGGCCTCGCCACCTTCAAGGACGCGCACAGCGTCGAAGTCGCCGGCCGCACCGTCACGGCGAAGGACATCGTCATCGCCACCGGCTCGTCGGTCACGCCGCTGCCCGGCGTCACGATCGACCAGAAGGTCGTCGTCGATTCGACCGGCGCGCTGGCGCTCGAGAAGGTGCCCGAGCACCTCGTCGTGATCGGTGGCGGCGTGATCGGGCTCGAATTGGGCTCGGTGTGGAAGCGGCTCGGCGCGAAGGTGACGGTCGTCGAGTTCCTCGACCAGCTGCTCCCCGGCATGGACGGCGAAGTCCGCAAGGAAGCCGCCAAGATCTTCAAGAAGCAGGGCCTCGAGATCAAGCTCTCGACCAAGGTCACCGGCGTCACGGTGAGCGGCGGCAAGGCGAGCGTGACGGTCGAGCCCGCTGCGGGCGGCACGCCCGAGACGCTCGAAGCCGACGCCGTCCTCGTCGCGATCGGCCGCAAGCCGAACACCGAGGGCCTGGGCCTCGACAAGATCGGCCTCGCCACCAATGCGCGCGGCCAGATCGAGACCGACCACCGCTTCCGCACCGCGGTCGATGGCGTCTGGGCGATCGGGGACGTCATCCCCGGCCCGATGCTCGCGCACAAGGCCGAGGACGAGGGCATTGCGGTCGCCGAGAACATCGCCGGCCTCACCGGCATCGTGAACCACGACGTGATCCCGAGCGTGGTTTACACCCATCCCGAGATCGCCGGCGTCGGCCTCACCGAAGAGCAGGCCAAGGAGCGCGGCGAGATCAAGGTCGGCAAGTTCCCGATGGCCGGCAACAGCCGCGCCAAGGCGATCGACGACACGGTCGGCTTCGTCAAGGTGATCGCCGATGCCAAGTCGGATCGCGTGCTCGGCGTGTGGATCGTCACGTCGGTCGCCGGCACGATGATCGCCCAGGCGGCGCAGGCGATGGAATTCGGCGCGACCAGCGAGGACATCGCCTATACCTGCCACGCGCACCCGACGCACAGCGAGGCGATCAAGGAAGCGGCGATGGCGGTGAACGGCAAGCCGATCCACGTCTAGCACGGCCCTGCCGGGTCGCTCTCCCGGCCGTCCTTAGCCATCGGTGACGCGCCCGCTTTCGCACGCGGATGCCAATGCGGGCGCTTCACCGGCGGTTCATCGGTTCAGGCGCACGGCCAACGCCATTGATCGTGGTGGTAAATAGAGGGATACGGCGAGCATGAAGCGTCTTCTCGCCCTGTTCTCGGCCGCGCTGCTGCTCTGGATCCAGCCGGCCGCCGCACAATCGATCCTTCGCGATGCCGAGACCGAGGCGCTGCTCAACGACATGGCGGGGCCGCTGTTCAAGGCGGCCGGGCTCTCGCCCGCCAATGCCAAGGTGGTGCTGATCCAGGACAGCTCGATCAACGCCTTCGTCGCCGGCGGACAGATCGTCTATGTCCATTCGGGACTGATCGACGCGGCGGACAATGCCAATCAGGTCCAGGGCGTGATCGCGCACGAGATCGGCCATATCGTCGGCGGCCATGCCGTGTTCCAGAATGACGGCGGCTATCTCAAGGTCTCGCTGCTCAGCCTGCTGCTCGGCGCTGCGGCGATGGCGGCGGGCGGCGGCGAGGCGGGGGCGGGCATCCTGGCGGCGGGCCAGCGTGCCGCGATCGGCAAGTATCTGGCCTTCAGCCGCGTGCAGGAAGCCTCGGCAGACGCGGCGGGCGCCAAGTTCCTCAACACCGCCGGGATCACCGGCAAGGGCATGCTCAGCTTCTTCGACAAGCTGACCGCGCAGATGCACACCTATGGCTATTACAGCACCGATCCCGAGGTCGATCCCTTCGCCCAGACCCACCCGATGTCGCAGGACCGCGTCGAGACGCTGAAGGCCGATGTGATGGCTTCGCCGAGTTGGAACAAGCCGGTCGACCAGAGCCTCGAGGCGCGGTTCAAGCGCGTGCAGGCCAAGCTGCGCGGCTATGTCAACGATCCCAAGGACACGCTGGTCAAATATCCGGCGAGCGACCAGTCGATCTACGCCCATTATGCCCGCGCCTATGCCTATCACAAATCGGGCTATCCCGAGCAGGCGGCGGCCGAAACCGGCGCGCTGGTCAAGATCGCGCCCAAGGATCCCTATTTCCTGGAGCTCGAAGGGCAGATCCTGCTCGAATCGGGCCAGCCGGCGGCAGCGCTCCGGCCGCTGCGCGAGGCCACGGAACTCTCCCACAACCAGCCGCTGATCGCGAGCACCTTCGGCCATGCGCTGCTCGCGACCGAGGACAGCGCCAATCTCGCCGAGGCGGAGCGCGTGCTCAAGCTCGCCGTGGCGCGTGACGACGACAATCCCTTCGCCTGGCTCAATCTCGGCACCGTCTACGACCGCAAGGGCGACGAGCCGCACACCGCGCTCGCCACGGCCGAGCGGGCCCACCTGATGGGCGATTTCCGCACGGCGCTGATCAGCGCGCGCGCGGCGATGTCGGGCCTGCCCCAGGGCTCGCCGGACTGGGTGCGGGCGCAGGACATCCTGATGGTCTCGCAGACCGCATTCGAAGACATGAAGAAGAAAAAGGGACGCCAGTGATCGACAGGCTGCTCGGCAATCGGCTGGCGCTCGCCGGCGCCCTCGTGCTGTCGGCGCTGCTCGGCGCGGCGCTCTATGCGGGAATCGCGGCGCTGCTGCCCGGCATGGGCAAGCGCGGCGAGGTCGAGCGGGTGGTCCATACCTATCTGCTCGAACATCCCGAAGTCGTGCTCGAATCGGTCGATCGCTATCGCCAGCGCGAGACCGCCAAGGCGGAGAAGGCGCAGGCCGATGCCGAAGTGGCGGCCAATGCCGCGTTGCCGGCGGAGCTGCCCCGGCTGCGCACGCCGTTCGGCAGCGCCTGGACCGGCAACCCCCAGGGCGACGTCACCGTCGTCGCCTTCATGGACTATGCCTGCGGCTATTGCCGGGCGAGCCTGGCGGGGATCGACCAGCTGCTCAAGCGCGATCCCGGCGTGCGGATCGTCTATCGCGAATATCCCGTGCTCGGGCCCGAGAGCGTGACGGCGGCGCGCTGGGCGCTGGCGGCGGCCGAGCAGGGCAAATTCAAGCCCTTCCACGATGCGCTGTTCGCCGCCGATGGGCCGAGCGACGCCAATATCGCCGCAGCGGCCAAGACCGCAGGGCTCGACATGGCGGCGGCGCAGAAGGCCGTGGCCTCGCCTGCGGTGGAGACCGAGATCAAGGCCAATCACGGCTTCGGCCAGAAGCTCGCCATGGCGGGCACGCCCGCCTGGGTGATCGGCGGCAAGCTCTATTATGGCGCGCGCGACTATGACGGGCTGGCCGAGGCAGTCGCGGCGGCGCGGGGTAAATAGATCCTCATTCCTCCCCGAGCTTGCTCGGGGAGGGGGACCGCGACGCGAAGCGTCGTGGTGGAGGGGCGCCGTCGAAAGACGGCGGCGGTGTCGCGACCCCTCCACCATGCTGCGCATGGTCCCCCTCCCCCAGACAAGCTGGGGGAGGAATTTTCAAGATTAGGCCGGTTGTCCCCGCGGCATGGCGCCCCTACGTAACGCGTCCGTTCCGTTCCCCGGGGGGCTCCCGAATGCCAGCGATTCTGTCGGTTTCCGGCGTCAGCAAGACCTATGCGTCGGGCCACAAGGCGCTCGATCATGTCGATCTCGAAATCGAGCGCGGAGAGATCTTCGCGCTGCTCGGCCCCAATGGCGCGGGCAAGACCACGCTCATTTCGATCATCTGCGGCATCGTCACGCCGAGCACCGGCACGATCCTGGTCGACGGCCATGACGCCGTGCGCAGTCCCCGCGAGGCGCGCAGCCGGATCGGGCTGGTGCCGCAGGAGATTGCAGTCGACATGTTCTCCAGCGTCGGCTCGGCGCTGCGCTTCTCGCGCGGGCTGTTCGGCAAGGCGCCCGATCCCGCCTATTGCGATCAGGTGCTCAAGGACCTGTCGCTCTGGGACAAGCGCGACGCCAAGATCATGGAGCTTTCGGGCGGCATGAAGCGCCGCGTGATGATCGCCAAGGCGCTGAGCCACGAGCCCAACATCCTGTTCCTCGACGAGCCCACCGCCGGCGTCGACGTGTCGCTGCGCCGCGACATGTGGGCGATGATCGGCAAGCTGCGCGAGCGCGGCACCACGATCATTCTCACCACCCATTATATCGAGGAGGCCGAGGAAATGGCCGACCGCGTCGGCGTGATCAATCGCGGCCAGCTGCTGCTGGTCGAGGAAAAGACCGCGCTGATGAAGAAGATGGGCAAGCGCGAGCTCGACCTGAGCCTGACCGAGCCGATGGCGGCGATCCCGGCCGAACTGGGCGAATGGCACCTCAGCCTCGAGGACGAGGGGCATCGCCTGCGCTACACCTTCGACGCCCAGGCCGAACGCACCGGCATCCCCTCGCTGCTGCGCAAGCTCGGCGAGATGGGCATCGCCTTCAAGGACCTCGATACCTCCAAGTCCAGCCTCGAGGACATTTTCGTGGGGCTGGTCGCCCAGCGCGAGACCAACGAGGGAGCGGCGGCATGACCGGCATTAACGTCCACGGCATCTGGGCGATCTACAAGTTCGAGATGGCGCGCACGCTGCGCACGCTCTGGCAATCGATCGCGACGCCGGTGATCACCACCTCGCTCTATTTCATCGTCTTCGGCGCGGGCATGGGCAGCCGCATCGCCGACATCAAAGGCGTCACCTATGGCAGCTTCATCGTGCCCGGGCTGATCATGCTGTCGCTGCTGACCCAGAGTGTCGCCAATGCCTCGATCGGCATCTATTTCCCGAAGTTCACCGGCACCGTGTTCGAGCTGCTCTCGGCGCCGATTTCCGCGGTTGAGCTGGTGGTCGGCTTCGTCGGTGCGGCGGCGACCAAGTCGATGGTGATCGGGCTGATCATCCTGCTCACCTCGGGGCTGTTCGTGCCGCTTCGCGTCGATCATCCGCTGGCGATGCTCGCCTTCCTGCTGCTCACCTCGATCAGCTTCTCGATGTTCGGCTTCATCATCGGCATCTGGGCCAAGGGCTTCGAGCAGCTGAACGTGGTGCCGGCGCTGATCCTGACGCCGCTGACCTTCCTCGGCGGCAGCTTCTATCCGCTGAGCTTCCTGCCCGAGCCCTGGCGCACGGTGAGCCTGTTCAATCCGGTCGCCTATCTGATCAGCGGCTTCCGCTGGGCATTCTTCGGCGCGGTTGGCGATATCGACGTGCGCTGGAGCCTCGCCTTCGTCGCCGCCTTCCTGGCGCTGTGCCTGACGCTGATCGTCACGATCTTCCGCACCGGCTATCGCTTGAAGAACTGAAGGGACTGGAATGACGCCGTTTCCGCTGGACGTGTTCACCGAGCCTTCGGACGTCGATCCGGACACGCTCGCCAATCTCGGCCCGCTGCGCCGGCTCGCCGGGCGATGGCAGGCGCGCAAGGGCGTGGACCTCAATCCCAAGGCCGAGGGGCCGGAGCGGCGCGAGTTCATCGAGCAGATCGAATTCGTGCCGATCGATCCCCAGGCAAACGGGCCGCAGCTCCTCTACGGCCTGCGCTATCACATCCACATCACCACAGCAGAAGAGGACATCACCTTCCACGAGCAGGTCGGCTATTGGCTGTGGGAGCCGGCGACGGGCATGATCCTGCAGACGCTGGCGATCCCGCGCGGCCAGGTGGCGCTCGCCTCGGGCAAGGCGGCGGCGGACGCCAAGGCGATCACGCTCGAGGCAACGCGCGGATCGACCAGCTACGGCATCTGCTCGACCGATTTCCTCGAATATGCCTTCCGCACTGATAGCTATCGCATCGAGATCGTCTTCAACGACGACGACAGCTGGAGCTACGACATCCACACCACGCTGACGGTGAAGGGCCAGGACGCGCCGTTCGACCACCGCGACCGCAACACGCTGCACCGGGTGGGCGAGGCCAAGCCCAACCCGCTGGTGCGGATCCTGGCGGCGAAGGGGCAGGGATAGAATCCGTGCTCGGTTCGATTTCAGGTCACGAGACTGTGACTGCATCTATACCCTCTCCCTTGATGGGAGAGGGAGGGGCCCGCCGCGAAGCGGTGGGAGGGTGAGGGTGACCTCTCCTCATGGGACGGCGCCATGAGGAGAGGTCACCCCCACCCAACCCTCCCCCATCAAGGGGGAGGGCTTCCACCGGATCTACGGGCGGCCCGGACTAACCGTGTCCAAACCTCTACTCTGTCCGGTTCGGTTGCCTACTTCACCACCGGCAGCATAATCGCCGAGCCCGCGCAGACCTTCTGCGTCGCCTTCTGATAATCCTCGGGCTTCGCCTTGTAGAGGTTCGGCACGAACTTCTGCGGATTGCGATCGATCATCGGGAACCAGGTCGATTGGACCTGCACCATGATCCGGTGACCCTTCTTGAAGAC
The DNA here is from genome assembly GCA_023400405.1 of Pseudomonadota bacterium. Classification (GTDB taxonomy): domain Bacteria; phylum Pseudomonadota; class Alphaproteobacteria; order Sphingomonadales; family Sphingomonadaceae; genus Sphingomonas. Next base: position 79,050 of record JAEXFD010000044.1, on the reverse strand, counting down.
ATGATCGTGGTCGCGCAGCGGGAAGTCCCAGGCGGTCACCTGATCGGGCACCAGCGGCGCCGGTTTTTCGAAGGACTGGAGATAGCGGCCACGGCGGATCTCCATTGCGATCGGCAGCTCATAGCCGTTGAGCGATTGGGCATAGGCGCCGTAATCGCGCTTCGGTTTCTCGAAATCCTCGGGATACACGTCGATCAGCTTGACGACGAAGTCGCTGTCGGTGCCGCTGGTCGAAGCCATCAGCTTGGCGGCGACCTCGCCGGTGACGGTCAGGTCTGCATCGAGCGGGGCGCTGACATAGCGCAGCACGTCGGGGCGATCGTCGACGAAGCGCTGGTCCTCGCTTTCCCATTGGCGCCATTCGGGCGTCTCATAGGTTGCCGACATCGGGTGGCGGCGGAACGGCACCGGGCGCGAGGGATCGGAGACATAGTCACGGCAGCCCTCGCCTGAAGCAGGCGCGGCGAAGGACAGGCTGCCATCGGCATGGAGGAACAGCGACGTCGGCTTGGCACCGGCCAGCGGCCACGCAGCATAGGTCTTCCAGGTCCAGCTGCCCGACTGGAAGCTCTTCAGCGCGAAATCGGGCTTGCTGCCCTGCCCATGCAGCCAATAGCCGAAGAACGGCGCCTCGACCTGTTCGCGGAACTGCGTGCCGCTGTCCGTGCCGATCGGGATCGAATGGCCGAGCACGTCGCCGGTGCCGCGCCAGCCGCCATGGTTCCACGGCCCCGCCACCATCAGCGCGAGCTTGTTCGGATCGTTCTGGCGCTGCTTGTAGAAGATCTGCCAGCTGCCCCAGGGGTCTTCCTGGTCCCAATAGCCGGCGACGTTGAGCGTCGGCACCGTCGTCTTGCCGAGCGCATTCGACCAGACCTGGCGCTTCCAGTGATCGTCATAATCGGGGTGGTCGATCATCTCCTGGAAGCGGGGCACGCGGCCCTTGAAGTATTTTGCCTCGATATCGGCGGGCGAGCCGGCCTTGAGGAACCATTCATAGGTGTCGAAGGTGCCGTCATAGACCGGGATGCCGTCGTTCGTCTTGTCGGCCTGGAGGCTGTTGACCCAGTCGGTCGCATAAGTGAGCCGCATCGCGCCCCAGCGATGCAGGTCGTCATTCTTCCAATAGTCGATCCAGGCGGCCTGCGGGCTCACCGCCTTGAGCGCCGGGTGCGGGCGGGCGAGCGCGATCGCCGCGGTGAAGCCGGGATAGGAGACGCCCCACATGCCGACCTTGCCGTTGTTCGGCTTCACGTTCTTCACCAGCCAGTCGATCGAATCATAGGCGTCCGTCGATTCGTCGACGGCGCCCTTGCCGGTCTTCACCTCGGTCGAGAGCGTGAACGGCCCGCCTTCGGAGCCGAAGCGGCCGCGCATGTCCTGGAAGACGAAGATATAGCCCTGCTTGGCGAGTGCGGCCCAGCTCGGCGGGACGCTGCGCGGCGCCGCGCCGGGCACGCCATAGGGGGTGCGCTGGAAGAGGATCGGCAGCGGACCGGCCTGGCCGGTGGGGCGCATGACGACGGTGTGGAGCTTCACCCCGTCGCGCATCGGGATCATCGCTTCTTCGAAAGTGAAGGCACCGGCTTGGCTGATGGCGGCAGTGGGGGTTGCCTGTTGGGCGGCTAGGGGCGCGGCGAGCGCCGCGATTGCTACCGTGACCAGCCAATGCCGCATGTTCGATCCCCTCGTAAAGTCGCCGGTGTTTGGTGCGGCAAGATGGCGCGACGATCAAGCGGGGCGGGCCTGCTGAAAGGGCAGGAATTTTTGATTCGCGCAGAGGCGCAGAGGCGCGAAGAGGTGCGGACCGCTGCGGCGTCAGCGCCATAAATGCGCGGCTGCGGGCGAAAGCGGACACACGGCGCCGCACGTCCCTCTCTGCGCCTCTGCGCCTCTGCGCGAACTAAAGAACCCACGCCCCTCAGAGGCGGTGCTCGCCCTTCACCCAGCGAACCGTGCCCGACGCCGCCCGCATCACCACACTTTCCGTGGTCATCTTGGTCGCGAAGCGCTTGACGCCCTGGAGCAGCGAGCCGTCGGTGACGCCGGTCGCGGCGAAGATGCAATCGCCCTTGGCGAGTTCGGTCAGGTCGTAGATCTTGTCGAGATCCTCGATCCCCCATTTGCGCGCGCGGGCGCGCTCGTCGTCGTTGCGGAAGACCAGCCGGCCCTTGAACTGGCCGCCGACGCAGCGCAGCGCCGCGCAGGCGAGCACGCCCTCGGGCGCGCCGCCCTGACCCATATAGACGTCGATCGTCGTGTCCGGATCGGTGGTGGCGATCACGCCCGCGACGTCGCCGTCGCCGATCAGCACCACGCCGCAGCCGAGCGCGCGCAGCTCGGCGATCAGGCTCTCGTGGCGCGGTCGATCGAGCACGCAGGCGATGATCTCGTGCGGGGCGACGCCCTTGGCCGCGGCAATCGCCTTGACGTTCTCGGTCGGCGACTTGGCAAGGTCGATCACGTCGGCAGGATAGCCCGGGCCGACCGCGATCTTGTCCATATAGACGTCGGGCGCGTTGAGCAGGCCGCCTTCCTCGGCGACGGCGAGCACGGCGAGCGAATTGGGGCCGGCCTTGGCGCAGATCGTGGTGCCTTCGAGCGGGTCGAGCGCGATGTCGATCTTCGGCCCCTTGCCCTGCGCGGCGCCAACCTTCTCGCCGATGAACAGCATCGGCGCCTCGTCGCGCTCGCCTTCGCCGATCACCACGGTGCCATCGAGATACAGCTTGTTGAGCGCATCGCGCATCGCTTCCACCGCCGCATGGTCCGCCGCCTTCTCGTCGCCGCGGCCGACCAGCGTCGATGCGGCGATTGCCGCCGCCTCGGTCACGCGGACCATTTCGAGAACGAGCACGCGATCGAGGACGTGGCTGGCGGTCTGCTGCATCGGGGAGACTTTCTAGGAGACAATGGACGTGCCCGGGCGATTAGGCAGGCTCGGGCGGCTTGTCGATGCCGCTAACGTTGTCAGAGTCTGTTTGGAAATGCGCCGATCGGCGCATCGCGGCACCGGCCCGCTCCGCAATTCGGCCATATCCGCTCGTTACGCTGCCGGCACCAGGGGGCGGAGGAGGTGCGATGTTCATTCTCGCGTTGCTGCCGCTTGCCCCGGGTCATCCCGCCCAGGATCAATATGTCACCGCCGCCGAGGCGATGGCGATCCACCGCGAGCATTCGCGTGCCGAAGTGCCCTGCAAGGCGCCGACCAACGATACGGAAATCGTCGTCTGCGCGCTGCGCAGCGCGGATCGCTATCGCGTCCCGCTGGTCACGACCGTGCGGGCGGGCAGCGAGCCCGAACGCGTCGAGCAGATGGTGACCGGGCCGATCGGCGAGGCGCCCTGCGGCCAGGGCGCCTTCATGGTCCATTGCGGATCGGTGGGGGTCAAGACCAGCATCGGATCGGACGGCAGGGTTCGCTATGTCCGCCGGGAGCCCGCGCCCTGAGCGGCTCAGCGCCGCCCGCGATAGGATGGGAGCGCCAGCTTCCACACGATCGCCGCTGCGCGCAGGGCAAAGCCCGCGGTGGCCGCGAGCAGACCGGCGGCAAAGGCCGGCAATCCGGCCAGCGATAGCGCGACCTGGAGCGAGGCGGTGAGCGCAGCGGCGGTGACATAGAGCTCGGGTCGCATCAGGATCGACGGCTCGCCCGCCAGCATGTCGCGGATGATCCCGCCGGCACAGGCGGTGAGCACGCCCATCACGGCGGCAGGCACCGGCGGGATGCCATAGCCGAGCGCCTTGGCGGCGCCGAACGCGGCGTAGGCGGCCAGCCCGAAGGCATCGAGCCAGGCGAAGGTGCTGTCGTTCCACCAGCGCTGCGGCGTCACCCAGATCAGCAACGCGACGCCCAGGCACAGCGCGCCGACGGTCGCGTCATGCACCCAGAAGACCGGCGCGCCGATCAGCAGGTCGCGGATCGTGCCGCCGCCGACGCCGGTGATCAGCGCGAAGAAGGCGGCGGTGACGAACGTCTGGCCATGCCGCGCGGCGGCGAGCGCGCCGGTCGCCGCGAACACGGCGATGCCGAACAGATCGAGCCAGGGCAGGATCGGCCCGATGCGGGTGGCGGCGGTCACGGCGTCCATCGCTGCTGTTTCCCTTGGGGGACGGCTTGCTGTCAAACCCGCGCATGGGGCATGAGGCAGCCATGCAGCGTACCGAGTCCCCGCTAGTCGTCATCGCCCTCTGCCTCGCCGCGCTGGCAGGCTTCGTCGATGCCATTGCCTTCATGACCCTGGGGGGATTCTTCGCCTCGTTCATGAGCGGCAACTCCACGCGCCTGGCGGTGGGCCTGGGTGGCGACATGCCGGGCGTGGCGGCGATCGCCGGGGCGCTGGTGATGAGCTTCGTCAGCGGCGTGATCATCGCCGCGGTCGTCACCCGCTGGCGCCAGGCGCGCTATCGCGAGAGCATCATGGCGGTGGTCACCGGGCTGCTGGTCGCGGCGGCGGTGCTGTACAATCTGATGCCCGGCCCGCTGGTGCTGATCTTCCTCGCCATGGCGATGGGCTGCGAGAATGGCGTGATGGCGCGCGAGGGCGAGCAGCCCTTCGGCGTGAGCTACATGACCGGCGCGCTGGTGCGGGTGGGACAGAAGCTTGCCGGCGCGCTGATGGGCGATCCCGATCGCTGGGGATGGGTGCCGTACCTGATGCTGTGGCTCGGCTTCCTTGCCGGCGGGGTGATGGGCGCGACGAGCGAAGTGCGCTGGGGACCGGTGGCGCTATGGCTCGCGCCGATCGCGAGCGCGGTGCTGACGCTGGCGCTCGCCCGCGTCCGACCCCGGCTGGCGCGGCCGGTGAGCGTGCACTGACCTTCTCCCGAATGCCCGCGCGACGGGCCCCATGGCGCGCGGGACTCGTCCGTGGCGCTGAGCGGGATCTTCGATCGCAATGAAAAGGGCGCCGATCCTCACGGACCGGCGCCCCTTTTCAGTCAGGCCTCGACGGTCAGGCGCCGAACGTGCGCTGCCACCAGCCGCGACGCGGGGACTCGCCCGAGCCGTCTTCCTCTTCCGCCTCGACTGCCGCTGCGGGGGCGAGGTCCTGGGCAACGGGCGCCTCGGGTTCGGCAGAAGCCGCCGACTCGACCGCCGGCGCCGCTGCTTCGCTGGTCACGGCCTTGCGGCGCGTGCGCTTCGGCTTGGCCGGCGCCTCCTCGGCAACCGGCTCGGCCGGCGCTGCCACGACCGGCTCGGGTGCAACGGCGTCCGCATCGGCCTTCTTCTTGCGCGTGCGCTTCGGCTTGGCCGATGCCTCCTCGGCAATCGGCGCTTCCCCGACCGGCTCGGGCGCCGCTTCGGCGGCAACCGCCTCGGCCGGCTCGGCCTTCTTGCGGCGCGAACGCTTCGGCTTCTCGGCCGGCGCCTCGGCGACCGGCTCTACGGCGACCGCCTCGGCCATCTCGGCGACGTCGCTCGACGGCGCATCCGCCTCGGCCTCGCTCGCTTCGGCCTCGTTCACGCCGTCCTCGGCGCGATCGCGGCGCCCGCCGCGACGGCCCCGGCGGCGACGCTTGCGGCCGCCCTCGCGGCCTTCGCCCTCTGCGGCGACCGGCGCGTCCTCAGCCTCGCCCTCTTCCTCGCCGGCTTCGCCCTCGGCCACGCCATCGCGCGGTTCGGCGGGCGAGCCGTGCGCGTCATTGGGCTCGTCCTCACGACGACCGCGGCCACGGCCCCGGCGGCGACGGCGACGCTTGCCGCGGCCCTCGCCCTCGTCGCGCTCCTCGCGCCGCTCGCGGCGGCCCTCGCCTTCCACCTCGGCTTCGAGCTCTTCTTCCTCTTCGTCGATCTCATCGACGAAATCCTCGTCCTCGGGCTCTTCGATCAGCTTCTCGAAGCGCGGCGCGTGCGCCGGCGGCGGGCCCGAGGCCTCGACCGACATGCGCGCGCCCTCGAGTTCACCGTCCGACAGGATCTCGACGGTCACGCCATAGCGTTCCTCGATCTCGGCGATGTCGGCGCGCTTCTTGTTGAGCACGTAGAACGCGGCTTCCTGGCTCGCCCGCAGCGTGATCAGCGAACCGCGGCCGCGCGCCGCCTCGTCCTCGATCTGGCGCAGTGCCGAGAGACCCGCGGAGGAAGCGGTCCGCACCAGCCCGGTGCCCTCGCAATGCGGGCACTGCACGGTCGAGGCTTCGAGCACACCGGTGCGCAAGCGCTGGCGGCTCATTTCCATCAGGCCGAAGGCCGAGATGCGGCCGACCTGGATGCGGGCGCGATCGTTCTTCAGCGCCTCCTTCATCGCCTTCTCGACCTTGCGGACGTTCGAGCCGTGATCCATGTCGATGAAGTCGATGACGACCAGGCCCGCCATGTCGCGCAGGCGCAGCTGGCGGGCGATCTCGTGCGCGGCCTCAAGGTTGGTCGCCGTCGCGGTCTGCTCGATATTGTGCTCGCGCGTCGAGCGGCCCGAGTTGATGTCGATCGAGACCAGCGCCTCGGTCGGGTTGATCACCAGATAGCCGCCGCTCTTCAGCTGGACGACCGGGTTGTACATCGCCGAAAGCTGGTCCTCGACGCCGGCGCGCTGGAACAGCGGCACGGCATCGGCATATTGCTTCACCTTCTTGGCATGGCTCGGCATCAGGAGCTTCATGAAGTCCTTGGCCTGGCGATAGCCGTCCTCACCCTCGACGATCACTTCGTCGATGTCGCGATTGTAGATGTCGCGGATCGCCCGCTTGAGCAGATCCGAATCGCCATAGACGAGCGCCGGCGCGGTCGAGCGCAGCGTCTCCTCGCGGATGCCGTCCCACAGCCGGGCGAGATAGTCGAAGTCGCGCTTGATCTCGACCTTGGTGCGCTGGAGGCCCGCGGTGCGGACGATGCAGCCCATCGTCGGCGGCAGCTTGAGGTCCGCCATGATGCCCTTGAGGCGCTTGCGGTCCGCGGCCGAGCTGATCTTGCGCGAGATGCCGCCGCCATGCGCGGTATTCGGCATCAGCACGCAGTAGCGCCCGGCGAGGCTCAGATAGGTGGTCAGCGCCGCGCCCTTGTTGCCGCGCTCTTCCTTGACGACCTGGACGAGCAGCACCTGACGGCGGCGGATCACGTCCTGGATCTTGTAGCGGCGGCGCAGGTTCATGCGGCGCTGGCGCAGCGCCTCCGCCTCGTCGCTGTTGCCGCCGCGGCGCCGACGGCCACGGCCGCGGCCTTCGGGCGCGTCCTCGCCTTCGCCGGTCTCGCCCTCTCCGTCCTCGTCGTCGTGCGGGCGCTCGAGCACCTCGACGCCGTCCTCATGATCATGGTCGTGATCATGGTCCTCGTCGTCGCCCTCTTCCTCGCGCAGCGCGGCTTCCTGGGCGGCATGCTCGGCCTCTTCGCGCAGCAGCGCGTCGCGGTCTTCCTTGGGGATCTGATAATAGTCGGGGTGGATTTCGCTGAACGCCAAAAAGCCGTGGCGATTGCCGCCATAATCGACGAACGCCGCCTGGAGCGACGGTTCGACGCGAGTCACCTTGGCGAGATAGATATTGCCCTTGAGCTGCTTGCGCTCGGCACTTTCGAAATCAAACTCCTCGATTCGGTTTCCCTTGACGACCGCCACGCGGGTTTCCTCCCGGTGGCGAGCGTCGATCAGCATACGCATGGTCATTGATGATTCTCCGGGCGCGCCGGAGGGAGCCGCGCAGCGGCTCTGCTGGCGCGCGATATAGAATGCGGCGCCGGCCGGCATCGACGCCGGGCGCGGTTTCGCGGGTTTCGAAAACTGCTGCTGCTGCCTTGGCAAGCGCGAACCGGTGGTCCGCCGACTCCGCCGCCGTCGCGCAGCCCGGCCCGAAGGCCTGGCGATGCGGACGTTGGGGAAATTGCCTCATGCGAGCGTCAACCTGAACTGTCGCGGCAAATGTGGCCGCGGGAAAGGTCCGGCGCAAGGCCGGATGATCGCTGCCTAGCACCGCATAAGCATTGCGGCAACTGCGCGCGCGGTTGCACGCACGGCAAGCCCTTGCCGGCAAGGCGGCAGGTTTATGCCGGTTAACCACCCTCTTTCACTGCAATTTGAGGGCCCTCGCCTAACCCGGTGGAGTCAGGGTTAGACGTGTCGAGTATCGCATCATGGTTTTGGGCTGGACCCCTCCCCGCCCCGCGCGGCATATCGCGCGGGTGTTGTTCCTGCTCGCCCTACTCTCCGGCTGGCTGACCGGAGCGCCCAGCTGGGCGGGGGCCGTGCAGGAAGTACGGATCAGCGGCGACCGCGTCGTCGTCCGGTTCGATGCGCCGGTCGCGCAGGCGAGCGCGTTCATGCTCGCCGGGCCGCAGCGGATCGCGCTCGACGTCGCGGGTGCGAGCCCGGGCGGCCGCGCCTTTGCCGATGGGGCCGTCACCACGATCCGCCAGGGCGCACAGGGCGCCGACGGCGCGCGCATCGTGCTCGACCTCGCGCGGCCCGCAATCGTCACCGAAGGCAGTTTCGGGCGCGACGGCCGCACGCTGACGCTGCAGCTGCGCACCGTCGACGATGCCCGCTTCGCGCGCGCCGCGGCCGAGCGGCGGCTGAGCTTCCTGCCGCCCTTCACCTATCTCCAGCCTGGCGGGCGCCATGCCTATCGCGAGACGATCGCGCTGCCCCGCCGCGCACCCGCAGCGTCGCTGCCGCGCGTCTATGGCGCCGCCGATCGGCCGCTGGTCGTGATCGATGCCGGCCATGGCGGGCACGATCCCGGCGCGATCGGCGCGGGCGGGCTGCGCGAGAAGGACCTCACCTTGAAGACGGCGCTCGCGATCCGCGACGCGCTGCTCGCCTCGGGCCGGGTCCGCGTCGCGCTCACGCGCGACGACGATCGCTTCCTCGTGCTGCAGGAGCGCTACGGCCTCGCCCGGCGGCTCCATGCCGATCTGTTCATCTCGGTCCATTGCGACAGCGCCGGCAATGAAGACGCCTCGGGCGCGACGATCTACACCCTGTCCGAAGTCGCCTCGGACAAGGAAGCGGCCCGGCTCGCCGCGCGCGAGAACAAGGCGGACATCATCGCCGGCGTCGATCTCGGCACGCAGAACCCGGACATCTCCTCGATCCTCATCGACCTGACCCAGCGCGAGACGATGAACGCCTCGGCCGGCTTCGCCCGCCTGCTCGGCCGGGAGGCGCAGCCGCTGATCCCGATCAAGGCCAATTACCACCGCATGGCCTCGCTGATGGTCCTGAAGGCGCCGGACATGCCCTCGGTGCTGTTCGAGACCGGCTATATCTCGAACGAAGCCGACGCGGCCTTCCTCGCCTCCGACGAAGGGCGCCGCAAGGTCGCGCAGAGCGTGCGCAAGGCCGTCGAAATCCATTTCGCCACGCGCATGGCGGCTCGCTGAAACCATCCCCGTCCCTTCCCCTCGACGCCATTATAGAGGGACGGGAGGCCAAGTGGTTGCGCGCGCGTTTTGATCGGCTGGCATCGGCCGGGAAAGTTGCTACACCGCCCCCCGCATGGCCGAGGGTTCCGATTCCAGCGTAACGATGCGCATCCCGCGCGAGATCGGCGGCCTGCGTGGCGCTTTCGGGCGCATCCGCCGGCGCTGGTGGTTCCGCGTGCTGGCGGTGCTGGCGCTACTCGCCGGCATCTTCGTCTTCCTGCTCTGGCTGTTCGTCGCGCGCAACCTGCCCTCGGTCGATACGCTGCGAACCTATGAGCCGCCGCTGCCCACCAATGTGCGCTCGGCAGAGGGGCTGCCGATCTATTCCTATGCGCGCGAACGGCGCGTCCAGCTCAGCTATCCCGAATATCCGAAGCTCTTGGTCGAGGCCTATATGTCCGCCGAGGACAAGACCTTCTTCGAGCATCACGGCGTCGATTTCCCCGGCCTCGTCCGCGCCGCCTTCCAGGGGCTGGTCAGCGGCTCGACTCCGCGCGGCACCTCGACGATCACCCAGCAGGTCGCCAAGAACCTGCTGGTCGGCAACGAGCATTCGATCCTGCGAAAGGTCAAGGAAGGCATCCTCGCCTGGCGGATCGAGGATACGCTGACCAAGCAGCAGATCATGGAGCTCTATCTCAATTCGATCGAGCTCGGCCGCAATGCCGGCGGCGTCGAGGCGGCGAGCCACGCCTATTTCGGCAAGGAGCTGGGCGAGCTCGCCCTGCCCCAGCTCGCCTATCTCGCGATCCTGCCCAAGGGCCCGGCCAATTACGATCCCGAGCGCCACACCGCGCGCGCGCTCGAACGGCGCAACTGGGTGCTCGGCCAGATGCTCGCCAACGGCTTCATCACGCAGAGCCAGCATGACGGCGCCGTCGCCGCCCCGCTCGGCACCGTTCCGCGCCAGACCCCGAAGTACGAGCGCGTCGGCACCGGCTATTTCGTCGAGGAAGTGCGCCGCCAGCTCGCCGACAAATTCGGCGAGACCAACGAGAGCGGCCCATACAGCGTCTATGATGGCGGGCTGTGGGTGCGCACCTCGCTCGATCCCCGGCTCCAGCAATATGCCGAAAAGGCACTGCGCGACGGACTGCTGCGCTACGATCGCGGCCGCGGCTGGAGCGGCCCGATCGCGCACAAGGACATTGCCGGCTCCTGGCTCCAGACGCTGCTCAACACCAATATCGGCCTCAATTACGAGGATTGGCGCGCCGCGATCCTGATCGAGCAGGATGGCGATGGCTGGCAGATCGGCTTCGACGACGGATCGACCGGCACACTGCCCGAATCGGGCGCGACCATGCCGGTGCGCGGCCAGGGCGGTCATGCCTTCGACGCGTTCAAGGCTGGGGACATCATCGCCGTCGCCCCCGAAGCCGGCGATCGCTTCTCGCTCCGCTCGGTGCCCAAGGTCTCGGGCGGCATGGTGGTCGAGGATCCGCGCACCGGCCGCGTGCTGGCGATGCAGGGCGGTTTCGACGCCCGCATCCAGAGCTTCAACCGCGCCACCCAGGCCCAGCGCCAGCCGGGCTCGACGATCAAGCCGATCGTCTACACCGCCGCGCTCGAACAGGGCATGACGCCCGCCTCGATCGTCGTCGATGGTCCCTTCTGCGTCTGGCAGGGCGCCGGGCTCGGCCAGAAATGCTTCCGCAATTTCGGCAATGCCCGCGGCGCCGGCCCCAAGACGCTGCGCTGGGGCATCGAGCAGTCGCGCAACCTGATGACGGTGCAGATCGCCAACCAGACCGGCATGGACCATGTCGTCGACCTGATGCAGCGGATCGGCGTCTCGCGGCAGAAATTCCCGCCCTATCTCTCCTATGCGCTCGGCGCGGGCGAGACGACGGTGCTGCGCATGGTCAATGCCTATTCTATCCTGGTCAATCACGGCCGCGCGCTGAACCCGACGCTGATCGATTTTGTCCAGGATCGCCGCGGCCAGGTGGTCTGGCCCGAGAATTGGCAGCCCTGCGAAGGCTGCAACGCCGCCGATTGGAAGGGCGGCGCAATGCCGCGCCCGATCGCCCGCGCCCGCCAGATCGTCGATCCGCTCTCCGCCTATCAGATCGTTCACATCACCGAAGGCGTGATCCAGCGCGGCACCGCCACTGTGCTGCGCGACCTCAATCGCCCGATGATGGGCAAGACCGGCACCACTTCGGGTCCCACCGATGTGTGGTTCGTCGGCGGCATCCCGCAGATGATCGGGGGCCTCTATATCGGCTATGACACGCCAACCAATCTCGGCGGCTATGCCCAGGGCGGCTCGATCGCCGCGCCGATCTTCAAGCAGTTCGCGATTCCGGCCTTCGAGGGGATGGAAAAGCTGCCGTTCACCGCGCCCGCCGGCATGCGCATGGTCCGCATCGACCGCGCAAGCGGCAAGCCGGTCACCGGCGCCTGGCCGAGCAGCGATCCGCTCTCGCCGGTGATCTGGGAAGCCTTCAAGCCCGAGAGCCAGGAACGCCGCGGCCGCCGCAGCCAGGAGGAGCAGCAGGAAGCAAAGACGGTCGAGCGCAAGCCGGTCACCCGGTCGGACCGCCAGGGCGACAGCGACTTCTTGCAACGCGAGGGCGGTATCTACTAGCGCGGCGCCCTATATATGCCGTCATCCCCGCCTCCGCGGTGACGTACAAACGAAGTCTGGAGTAATACCATGCGCGCCGAAGCGCAGGCACATGTCGATAAGATCAACCAGGCGCTCGCGCTCCTCCGCCGTTCGCTCGACTGGGACCGCGCGCTGCGCCGGCTCGACGAGCTCAATGCGCGCGTCGAGGATCCGACGCTGTGGAACGACGCCAAGCAGGCCCAGGACGTGATGCGCGAGCGCCGCCGCCTCGACGAGGCGATCTCGGCCACCCGCGCGATCGAGACCGAGCTCAGCGACACCGTCGAGCTCATCGAGATGGCCGAGGCCGAGGGCGACGAGGAAATGGCGAGCGAAGGCACCGCCAGCCTCGCCCAGCTCGCCGAGCGCGCCGATACCGACAAGGTCAAGGCGCTGCTCTCGGGCGAGGCCGACGCCAACGATACCTATATCGAAATCAATTCGGGCGCCGGCGGCACCGAGAGCCAGGATTGGGCGGGCATGCTCCAGCGCATGTATACCCGCTGGGCCGAGCGCCACGGCCTCAAGGTCGAGCTGGTCGACTATCACGCCGGCGAGCAGGCCGGCATCAAGTCGGCGACGCTGCTGGTCAAGGGCGAGAACGCCTATGGCTATGCCAAGACCGAGAGCGGCGTCCACCGGCTGGTGCGGATCAGCCCCTATGACAGCGCCGCGCGACGCCACACCAGCTTCTCGAGTGTGTGGGTCTATCCGGTGATCGACGACAATATCGAAGTCGAGATCAATGAGAGCGAGCTGCGCATCGACACCTATCGCGCCTCGGGCGCCGGCGGCCAGCACATCAACACCACCGATTCGGCGGTGCGCATCACGCACTTGCCCACCGGCATCGTCGTCCAGTGCCAGAACCAGCGCTCGCAGCACAAGAACAAGGCCGAGGCCTATAACCAGCTGCGCGCCCGCCTCTACGAGCGCGAGCTCGCCGAGCGCGAGGCGGTGGCCAATGCCCAGAACGCCACCAAGACCGATATCGGCTGGGGCCACCAGATCCGCAGCTACGTCCTCCAGCCCTATCAGCTGGTCAAGGACCTGCGCACCGGAGTCACCTCCACTGCCCCGTCCGACGTGCTCGACGGCGATCTCGACGCGTTCATGGCGGCTGCGCTAAGCCAGCGGGTGACCGGCGAGACGGTCGAAGTGGAGGATGTCGATTGAGGCTCGGCCTCGCCCTGATCCTGGCATGCACGCTCGCCGCGTGCAGCGGCGCGCCGATCGCCGCCAATCGCAGCGAGCCGGCGCCCGAACAGCATACCGGCTTCCCCGCCGCCGATCGTCCGGTTGCGACGATCGTCTCGGCCCGCTGGTCGACTGAGGAGGCACGCGACCGGCTCGACGAGGCCGCCCAGGTGATGGGCCTGGCCGGGATCAAGCCGGGCATGACCGTCGCCGATATCGGCGCGGGCGAAGGCTATTACACCGTTCGCATGGCCGCTCGGGTGGGCAAGAAGGGCCGCGTCGTCGCCGAGGACATCGTGCCCGAGACGCGAGACTATCTGGCGACCCGCGTCCTGCGCGAGAAGCTCGACAATGTCAGCGTCCGGCTCGGCCTGCCCGCCGATCCGCGCCTTCCGGAGGACAGTTTCGATCGCGTGCTGATGGTGCACATGTACCATGAGATCGAGAGCCCCTATGAGTTCCTCTGGCGGCTGCGCCCGGCGCTGGCCCCCGGCGGGCAGGTCGTCGTGGTCGATGCCAATCGTCCCACCCAGCTCCACGGCACACCGCCCGAGCTGCTGAAATGCGAATTCGCCGCGGTCGGCTATGCGCTGGTCTCGATGCGGCCGATGCCCTCGGCGGGCGGCTATATCGCGATCTTCGAGGCGCGTGGCGCCCGACCCGAGCCCGCAGCGATCAAGGCGTGCCGCACCGGCAAGACCGCCGCGCCGGCCGCCGTGCAGAATTCAGAGGAACCCTAGGCCGCGAAAGCTGGTGACGCCGTTCGCGGTGATCACCAGGTGATCGACCAGCCGCACGTCGAGCGCCTCGAGCGCGCGGGCGAGCAGCCGCGTTGCATCCTTGTCGGCCAGGCTCGGCGTCGCATCGCCGCTCGGATGATTGTGCGCCATCACCACTTGCACCGCCCCGAACGCCAGCGCGTCCGCCGCGACGTCGCGGATCGGCAGGTCGAGCATGTCCGGTGCTTCCGAGCGGACATGGCGCAGCCCGAGCACCCGCTGGCCGGCATCCAGATAGACGAACGCGGCAACTTCGGCGTGCTCCTGGGCAAGCGGCGCGAACAGCGCGGCGGCCGCATCCGCATCGGGCAGGTAGCGCGGTCGGGTGGCCGGATCGAGCAAGGTCATCGCGCGCGAAACTGCCATCGAAGCGCCGCGCCCCGAAGCGCGACCGGCTCCGCATCGGAGGCGCTTTTGTCCACAATGGAGGCGCTTGCCTGGCTTGGCGGGCCGCCGGCGCGGGTCTAGGTTCGCGCCATGCAGCAATATCTCGACCTGATGGCGCGCGCGCTGAACCATGGCGCGGTGCAGATGGACCGCACCGGCACCGGCACGCGCAGCGTGTTCGGCCACCAGATGCGCTTCGACCTGGCCGAAGGCTTCCCGCTGCTCACCACCAAGAAGCTGCACCTGCGATCGATCCTGATCGAGCTGCTCTGGTTCCTGCGCGGCGACACCAATGTCCAATGGCTGCAGGACCGCAAGGTCAGCATCTGGGACGAATGGGCCGACGAGAAGGGCGATCTCGGCCCGGTCTACGGCAAGCAATGGCGCGATTGGGAGACGGCGGACGGCCGCCATATCGACCAGATCGCCGAGCTGATCGAGACGCTCAAGACCAATCCCGCCTCGCGGCGGATGATCGTCTCGGCCTGGAATCCGGGCGATCTCCACGCCATGGCGCTGGCGCCCTGCCACTGCCTGTTCCAATGCCATGTCGCGAACGGCCGGCTCTCGCTCCAGCTCTACCAGCGCTCGGCCGACATCTTCCTCGGCGTGCCGTTCAACATCGCCAGCTACGCCCTGCTCACCCACCTCCTCGCCCAGCAGGCGGGACTCGAAGTGGGCGAATTCATCTGGACCGGCGGCGACTGCCACCTGTATGCGAACCATCTCGACCAGGCCCGCGAGCAGTTGACCCGCACCCCGGGCCCGCTCCCGCGGTTGGAAATCCTGCGCAACCCCGGCTCGATCGACGGTTACGAGTACGAAGACTTCGTGATCCACGGCTACGAAGCCCAGCCCCACATCAAGGCGCCGGTGGCGGTTTAGGCGACGGCAAGGGGGCAGGGCGTAGCTGCCTGGAAGTTCGAGCACGAGCCCGGCCGGCTTCACCCTCATTCGACATAATCGGTGGCACGTTGAAACAGGCGCACCATCGCGCGCCGGAATTTCTGCCGCGATTCATAATCATCGACGGCCGCCACATGGGCGAGGTTCGCACATGGCTCCTCGAATGCCACCGCCTCTGCATCTTCGGTGCAGCGCACAGGCCAGGTCGCCGACTGCGCGACGGCGCGCCGGTATATCGCCTGAGCCTGATTGCACTGCGCCGGCATATCGTCGCTACAGCCCATGGAGAATGCGAGATACGCGATATAGTCGGTGTTCCAGACCTTGTCGGCGACCCCAATCGCGCCCGCGTCCGGAACATGGTTGCCAAGGAGTTAGCAGCCACCGCCGTCGATAAACGGCTCGCCGCTCGGAAAGCATGACTTCGCAAGATTGCTGAAGGCCCGCTTGGGCTCGGGTTTCACCGAAAGGCCCTTTTGGTAGATGATGCCAAGATATTTGCAGGCATAGGGAGCCACCCCGACGTCGCCCGATTCGCAAACCTTCGCCATCTTCTCCTTCGATTTGCCGTAATCGCGCAGCTTCGCGTTCAGGAAATAGATCTTGCCTGCTTCGTAGCAGCCGCCCGTCTGGAAGCCTGCGGCGCACGACGCTTCATATGCGGCAAGCGCCGCCACCGCATCGCCGCGCTTCTCCGCCTTCACGCCCTCTCGCCAGCAGCCATCCACATTCGCATCCCGCGTGCAGGCAGAGGAAGCCTGGATCACCGCCACGGTTGCGCCACCGCGCGCCGGCCCTGCGATGGCCGCGGTCGACCCCGATGTCACGGCCCACAGCATGATCAGGACTGTCGGTATCGTCAGCATATTTTCTCCCAGCTCCGATCGGCGCACAGATGCCCAGAGCGCTCCCCACAGACCCTTCCTGTCGGCGCGCGCAGCGGTTGAACGGCACGAACATGCCCCTATACGAACGGTGATGTCGACTTTCAGATGCATCGCGAGAATCTGTTCGGCGGCCTCGATCTTCCTGATCTAGCCGGCACGCGCTCAAGCTTCCGCTGAAGCGACTCCGCCGATCGCCGCCGATCCGCTCGTGGGGGACTATTCGTCCGTGCAGATGGAAGTGGCGGCAGGACTCCGCCTCCATCGCGACGGCACGTTCGAATACGCCCTTAGTGTCGGGTCGCTGGATGAGCGCGCGCAGGGCCGCTGGAAGCGCGTCGGCGAGCGGATCGAACTCGTCAGCGATCCCCGGCCGGTCGCGCCGACGATTGCTGCGGCCAGGATCGAAAAGACCCCCGGCACGGCCTTTGCGATACGGCTCGTTGCACCGAACGGGCTCGACATCCCGGGCGTCGATCTGCGTATCGATTTCGACACGGGGGAGCCGCTGGAGTCCTATGTGGCGGGAGGCCCGTGGACACTCCCGGCAGGCGAGAAGCGGCGCCCGCGCTCCGTGACCTTCAGCAAGAAAAGCTATCGGATTGAGTCCGGGCCGTTGCCGCTGCGCGCCGACGCCGGAACGGTTGCGATCTTCCTGCTGACGCCGAACGATTTCGGTGTGGCGGACCTGACCGGCGCGTATCTCGAGCCCGATGGCGACAAGCTGGTCCTGACGCGGTCGGACGGAACGATCCTGTTCGCGCGCGACGCTCAAGCATCGGATTGATCCATCCAAGGGCAGCGCAAAAAAAATGGCCCCCAACGAGGACGGGACGAACATCGGAAGCCAAAGCCTGCGGCTGCGATCCATGCACGGCACCATGCAGGATGCGATCGGCGCGTTTCAAAATTGCGGGGCTTGAACCGTCTCCTGAGGCGTCCAGCCTATGTCCTGCTCGGCTGTGCGACGCTGCCCGGTTGCGCACCAACGCCGGTCCCATCCATGCGCGCGACGCCAGTCGCACCGGCCAAGGTGCCGCCTGCGACCGGCCTACCCGCCAGCGCGGCGGGCGAACTGGCCGCGCTCCACACAATGGCCGGCACGCCGATCGACCCCGATCAGGCGATCGATGCCCGTCACGTCGACGCGCGGGTCCGTTGGGCGGGCGCGGTCCTCCAGCATGTGCCCTCGGAAAGGAGCGTTTGCCTGACGATGCTCCACGCCCGAAGCAACGATAATGGGATGCCCGATTGGGGCGCCGATCCAACCGGCCACCTGTTTCGCGCGTACGCCAGTGGCAGCTACGATCCGAACATCGTGGCGGAACATACCAATCTCACCATTGTCGGCACCGTTACGGGAAAGGTGCGCATTGGCCTCGGCGGCGAAACGCGCGTCGTTCCGATGGTGCAGATCGAACGGCTCTATCGCTGGTCCGATTGTCTTTCAGACGATGCCAGCCCGATATGCCGAAGCGGCTTCCTCGCGCCAGCGCCAGCGACCGGCGGGAGCTGACCGAACGGCCGGCTTCCGGGCCGCCATTGCACAAGGCCTGCCCAATCGGATCGGAAGACATCCCGCTCCTTCCCATCCCGGGCCACATCTGCTTGTGTCGCCCGATGCTCCCCATGATCGCTTCCCGCCGCGGCGCCCTCCCATGCCGCTGATCACCTTCCACCTCGCCCGCGCCGACAATGGCGTGATCGGCCGCGACGGCGAGCTGCCCTGGCGCCTGCCGGCGGACCTCAGGCGCTTCAAGGCGCAGACCATGGGCAAGCCGATGGTGATGGGCCGCAGGACCTTCGAGAGCTTCCCGAGTCCCCTCCCCGGCCGCCGCCACATCGTCCTCACGCGCGATCGCACCTGGAGCGCGGAGGGCGCCGAAGTGGCGCACAGTCCGGAGGAAGCGATCGCGCTTGCCGCCGCGGACGAGATCGCGGTGATCGGCGGCGCCGAAGTCTTCGCGCTGTTCACCCCCGACCGCATCGAGCTCACCGAAGTCCATGCTGCGCCGGAGGGCGATGCGATCGTCCCGCCGTTCGGGCTTGCATGGCGCGAGACGGCGCGCGAGGATTTCGCGGAAGAAGCGGGGCGCCCTGCCTACAGCTTCGTGACGCTGGAGCGGGTGCCGTGAAGAAAAAGATCCTGTGGGGGGTGTTGGTCGTCGTCGTGATCGCGGCGATCGGGTTCTTCGGCTTCGCGCCGGGGATCGTCGAAGGCAGCATGAACAAGGTGGTGCCGGTCAAGCTCGCGCGCCCAAGCGACCGCGCCAAGGCGCTCCACGCCCGGCTCCAGATCGCGGACATGCATGCCGATACGCTGATGTGGCGCCGCAACCTGCTCGATCGCTCGAACACCGGCCAGGTCGACTTGCCGCGCCTGCTCGCCGGCAACCAGGCGCTCCAGGTCTTCTCCTCGGTCACCAAGACGCCCAAGCATCAGAATTACGACGCCAATGGCGCCGATACCGACAACATCACGCTGCTGACGATCGCGCAGCTCCAGCCGCCCAGGACATGGAGCTCGCTGCTCGAACGCTCGCTCTTCCATGCCCGCAAGCTCGATCGCGCCGCCGCCGGATCGAACGGCGCGCTGCGCGTGATCCGCACCCCCGCCGATCTCGACCGGCTGCTGGCCGATCGCTCGGCGGGGCGCAAGGTCGTCGGCGGGATGCTCTCGATCGAGGGGCTGCAGGACATGGAGGGCAGCCTCGCCAATCTCGATCGGCTCTATGGCGCCGGCTTCCGCATGGCCGGCATGGCGCATTTTTTCGACAATGACGTCGCCGGATCGATGCACGGCCTCGCCAAAGGCGGGCTGACGCCGCTCGGCCGCCAGGTGGTGCGGCGGATGGAGCGGCTCGGCATGATCGTCGACGTCGCCCATTCGAGCCATGCCGCGGTGGCGGACATCCTCGCCATGGCGCGGCGCCCGGTCGTCTCCAGCCATGGCGGCGTGCAGGCGACCTGCAAGGTCAATCGCAACCTCACGGACGAGGAAGTCCGCGGCGTCGCGCGGACCGGCGGCGTGGTCGGCATCGGCTATTGGGACGCCGCGGTGTGCGGCACCCAGCCGGCCGATGTGGTGCGCGCGATCCTGCATGTGCGCGACCTGGTCGGGATCGACCATGTCGGGCTCGGCTCGGATTTCGACGGCGCGGTGACCACCGGCTGGGATTCGTCGCAGCTGATCGCGATCACCCAGGCACTGATCGACGCCGGGCTCTCCGATGGCGACATCGCCAAGGTGATGGGCGGCAACGTCCTGCGCGTCCTGCGCGCCGGGATGGTGGCTGGGCAGTAGATTCCGAAACTCCTTCTCCCCTTGTGGGAGAAGAGTTCAGGGTCGGCCCTGCCCCCGGCAGGGCCTCAACAGCGCGGGGCGCTGTTGACCCTGAACTGGGCCCGCGCGCGAAGCGCGTGGGAAGGATGAGGGGGATGGCTCGGCACAGGGTCCCCCTCACCCTTCCGCCGACCATGTCGGCTCCCTCCCTCTCCCACAGGGGGAGAGGGAGTTGTTGGCGGCGCCCTCCCCCCCTATAGCCGCTCCCGATGGAGCGGCTCGACGGCGGCTCGGCGATTCCGGCCCGCTATCGCGGCGCGATCGTCGCGCTCGGGAATTTCGACGGATTTCACCTGGGGCACCAGGCGGTGGTCGGCCGTGCGGTCGCGCGGGCGCGCGCCGAGGGCCGTCCGGCGCTGGTCGGCACCTTCGATCCGCACCCCCAGGCCTATTTCCGCCCGGACAGCCCGCGCTTTCACTTGACCACGATGGACCAGCGCCAGCGCCTCTTCGCCGCGGCCGGGGCGGATGCGATGCTGGTCTTCCCCTTCGATGCCGCGCTCGCCGCATTGGGCGCCCGCGCCTTTGCCGAGGAGCGGCTGGTCGGCCATGTCGGGGCCGGCGGCGTGGTCACCGGCGACGACTTCACCTTCGGCAAGGGCCGCGAAGGCAATGTCGCCGCGCTCGCCGCGCTGGGGGCGGAGCTCGGCTTCTCGGCCGAGACGGTGGCGCCGGTGATGCTCGACGGCGAAGTGGTCTCCTCCACCCGGGTCCGCGAGCATCTGCGCGCCGCCCGTCCGCACGAGGCTGCGCGGCTGCTCACCCGGCCCTTCGCGATCGAGGGCGTGGTGCAGCATGGCGATCAGGTCGGCCGCACGCTCGGCTATCCCACCGCCAACCTGCCGCTCGGCACCTATCTCCGCCCGGCCTATGGCATCTATGCGGTGCGCGGCCGGCTCGCCGACGGGCGCATCCTCGGCGGCGTGGCGAGCCTCGGCGTCCGGCCGATGTTCGAGCCGCCGGTCGAGCTGCTCGAGCCGCATTTCTTCGATTTCTCGGGCGATCTCTACGGCCAGCGAATCGAAGTCGCGCTGGTCGATTATCTGCGGCCCGAGATGAAGTTCGACGGCCTCGACGCCCTGGTCCGCCAGATCGACGCCGACGCCGCGCAGGCCCGTGCCCTGCTCCGCCAACATCCGCTTTGAATGTTGCCCCGCATCCTCTAATCCCCGCGCACCCATGAGCGACGCAAACGATACCCAAGCCGCCGATTGGCGCGACACCGTCTTCCTGCCGAAGACCGACTTTCCCATGAAGGCCGGCCTTGCCCAGAAGGAGCCGGCGATCCTGGCCCATTGGGCGAAGATCGGCCTGTACGAGAAGCTGCGCGAAGCCCGCGCCGGCCGCACCCGCTTCATCCTGCACGACGGCCCGCCCTATGCGAATGGCGACATTCACATGGGCCATGCGATGAACAAGGTCCTCAAGGACATCATCGTCCGCGCGCAGAGCCTGATCGGCAAGGACGCGCCCTATATCCCCGGCTGGGACTGCCACGGCCTGCCGATCGAGTGGAAGGTCGAGGAAGCCTATCGCGCCAAGAAGCTCAACAAGGACGAAGTCGACCCCGTCGCCTTCCGCGCCGAGTGCCGCGCCTATGCCGAGAAATGGGTCGGCGTGCAGCGCGAGCAGTTCGAGCGGCTGGGCGTGATGGGCGATTGGGCCCATCCGTACCTGACGATGAACTATGAGAGCGAGGCGATCATCGCCGGTGAGCTCCTCAAGTTCGCCGAGAGCGGCCAGCTCTATCGCGGCGCCAAGCCCGTGATGTGGTCCCCGGTCGAGAAGACTGCGCTCGCCGAGGCCGAAGTCGAATATGAGGACATCGTCTCGACCCAGATCGACGTCGCGTTCGAGATCACCGAGGCGCCGAACGCCCCCGAGCTGGTCGGCGCCCACGCGGTGATCTGGACGACGACCCCGTGGACGATCCCGGTGAATCAGGCTTTGGCTTATGGGCCGGAGGTTGAATACGTCTCATTCAAAATTTCGAAGATACTGGCAGCCGCTGAAGGTGTGGACGTCAGCCAGCTAGAGTCTCTGGTTGGCCGGCCACTGCTAGTTGCCTCATCTCTGAAGGCAGCCTTCTTACATCGCCTTGGTATCAAGGCGATTGAGAGCGAGGACATCTGGGCCGGCAAAGGCTCACAACTCGCCGGCGCCGTCGCCCGGCACCCGATGCACCATCTCGGCGGCTTCTTCGCCAAGCCGCGCCCGTTCCTGCCTGGCGATTTCGTCACCACCGATGCCGGCACCGGCCTCGTCCATATGGCACCGGACCATGGCGAGGACGACTTCCTGCTCTGCAAGGCGCATGGCATCGATCCGGTCTTCGCGGTCGATGCCGCCGGCATGTACCGGCCGGACTGGCTGTGGCTCGGCGGCCAGGGATCGGTGATCAACAAGAAGTTCGTCGCCAGCGACGGCCCGATCTGCACCGACCTGCGCGAAGCGGGCGCCCTGCTCGCCGCCTCGGACGACTTCAAGCACAGCTATCCGCACAGCTGGCGCAGCAAGGCGAAGATCATCTTCCGCTGCACGCCGCAATGGTTCATCCCGATGGATCAAAGCTCCTCTCCCATTGGGAGAGGAAGGGGCCCGCTCGGCGAAGCCGAGTGGGAAGGTGAGGGTGGCGAATCGCACTCGCCCTCACCCCGCGCTGCTGCGCAGCTTGCCCCTCTCCCATCGGGAGAGGGGAATATGCCTACCCTGCGCGAACTCGCGCTCGATGCGATCGAGCGCACCCGCTGGGTGCCCGAGCGCGCGATCAACCGAATCCGTTCGATGGTCGAGGGCCGGCCGGACTGGGTGATCAGCCGCCAGCGCGCCTGGGGCGTGCCGATCGCGCTCTACGTCCATCGCCAGACCGGCGAGTATCTGCGCGATCCGGAGGTGAATGCCCGCATCCTGAACGCCTTCCGCACCGGCGGCGCCGATGCCTGGTTCCAGGCCGATCACCAGCAGCTGCTCGGCCCGGCCTATGCGCTTGCCGATTACGAAGTGATCACCGACATCCTCGACGTCTGGTTCGATTCGGGCTCCACCCATGCCTTCGTGATCGAGGCGCGCTACGGGGTCGGCACCCGCGCCGACCTCTATCTCGAAGGCTCGGACCAGCATCGCGGCTGGTTCCAGTCGTCGCTGCTCGAAAGCTCGGGCACGCGCGGCCGCGCGCCCTATGACGCTGTCCTCACCCATGGCTTCGCGCTAGACGGTCAGGGCAAGAAGATGTCGAAGAGCCTCGGCAACGTCGTCGATCCGCTCAAGATCATCGGCGAGAGCGGCGCGGACATCCTGCGCCTGTGGGTGGCGCAGACCGATTATTTCGACGATGTCCGCATCGGCAAGGAAGTGCTGGCCGGCACCGGCGACGCCTATCGCAAGATCCGCAACACCTTCCGCTACCTG
This sequence comes from Pseudomonadota bacterium, assembly GCA_023400405.1. Classification (GTDB taxonomy): domain Bacteria; phylum Pseudomonadota; class Alphaproteobacteria; order Sphingomonadales; family Sphingomonadaceae; genus Sphingomonas. The sequence goes on along the minus strand of JAEXFD010000044.1, from coordinate 56,177 downwards.
CTCGGTGCGCTCGATGGCTTCACCGATGCCGAGAAGCTGCCGGTGGCGGAGATGCCCGAGCTCGAACGCTATATCCTGGCCAAGCTCGCCGATCTCGATCGGGAACTGCGCGCCGCCACCGAAGGCTTCGAGTTCAATCGCTACAGCCGCGCGCTCACCGATTTCATGAACGAAGACCTTTCCGCCTTCTTCTTCGATATCCGCAAGGACTGCCTCTATTGCGAGGCGCAGGACAGCGCCAAGCGCCGCGCCTATCGCACCGTGCTGGACCTGCTGTTCCACGCGCTCGTCCGCTATGCCGCGCCGATCCTCGCCTTCACGGCCGAGGAAGTCTGGCAGGCCCGCTTCCCGAGCGAGGAGGGATCGGTCCATCTGCTCGAATGGCCGGTGCTGCCCGGCGGCGCCGCAGTCGAGAGCGACTGGACCGCGATCCGGCAGCTCCGCCAGCAGGTCACCGAAGCGATCGAGCCTTATCGGCGCGAAAAGCAGGTGCGCTCCAGCCTCGAGGCGGAAGTCACCGTGCCCGAACTGCCGGCCCCCGAAGACGCGCTCACCGAGCTGTTCATCGTCTCGAAGGTAACGAAGGGCGACGCGGTCACGGTCGTGCCCACTCAGCGCCATAAATGCGGCCGGTGCTGGCGCCATCTTCCGGAAGTTGCGCAGGACGGCAGCTTGTGCGACCGCTGCGCCGGGGTGGTGGCCAAGTGAAGACCGTTTCCGTCAACAAGACTCGTTCGACCGGGCTGCTCGTCGCCCTGCTGGTGTTCCTGTTCGATCAGGGCAGCAAATATTATGTCACGGGTCCGCTCGGCCTGTCGTTCGACGGGGCGGAGATGCGGCTGCTGCCGTTCTTCGATCTGCGCTATGTCCAGAATGTCGGCGTCTCGCTCGGGCTGCTGCGCGCCAGCAGCGATCTGATGCGCTGGCTGCTCGTGCTGCTCACCGGCGGCATCGCGGTCGGCGTGCTTGTCTGGATGTTCCGCGAGAAGCGGCTGCCCGACGTGGCGGCGCTGGGCCTCGTGCTCGGCGGCGCGCTGGGCAACATCCTCGATCGGTCGCGGCTCGGCTATGTCGTCGATTTCGCCGATTTCCATATCGGGGCATGGCGCCCCTTTTTGGTCTTCAATGTCGCCGATGCGGCGATTACCATCGGCGTGCTGATCCTGTTGATCCGCGCGCTCTTCGTGCGCGATAAGGCCGCGGGCAATGCACCGGCCGCTGTGGAGAATGAAGTCAATGCGTAAGTTGGTTCTGATCGCGGCGGGCGTGGCGCTCGCGGCTTCGCTCTCCGCCTGCGGCAAGCGCGGGTTCGATCGCACCCGGCCCGACGAGTTCGCCGTTGCGCGCCAGGCGCCGCTGGTGATCCCGCCCGATTTCGCCCTCGTCCCGCCCCAGCCCGGCGCCGCGCGCCCGCAGGCCGGCAACCCGGCCGACCAGGCGCTCGACGCGATGTTCGGCGGCTCGGCGGCGCGCAGCCCCAGCGAGCAGGCGGTGCTCGATTCGGCCGGCCGCACCAGCGCCGATGCCGGCGCCCGCACCACCGCCGGCAGCCCGACCACTTCGGTCGTCGACAAGGGCCAGACCACCCGCGACATCGTCGCCGCCCCCGAAGGCGACGGCAAGGACGCCAAGGCCAGCACGCCGCAATAAGCGCACGCTCTCGCGAGTGGCCGCCCCCGGGGGATCGGATCACCCGATCCGTTCGCCCTGAGCCTGTCGAAGGGCGCCCTACACGGGCCTCGACCCTCGCAGGTGCCCGCCCTTCGACAAGCTCAGAGCGAACGGCTTCGCAAAAAAACGAAAAGGCCGGCCAGGACTCTCGTCCCAGCCGGCCTTTCGCTTCAGCAGGGCGCCAGTCAGCGCCCCGCTCGAAATCAGAAGCTGACGCTCACCGAGCCCAGCACGCCACCCTTGCTGGCATTCTTGCCGGTCGGCGTGATGAAATCGCCATCGGTGTCGACATATTGGATGCCGAAGGTCAGCGATTTGTAGGCATAGCTCGCGCCGACATTCCAATCGGTATATTCCTTGCCGATCGACAGCCAGCTCGGGCCCCAGGTGTGCCCGAGATGGCCGCTCACGCTGATGCCCGTGTTCGGGATGCTCGCCGACAGGTCGCCCGCCAGATAGACATTGTCGTTCTTCGGGCCGGTCTGGTTGAGCGCGAGCGCCTTCTGCTTCGGCGCATAGTTCACCGTCACCTTGCCGGTCACCGGGCCGAGGACGTGCGACACCGAGAGATAGGGCTCGATGAAGTCGGAGCTGGTCGGGTCATTGGCCAGGCGCGTGCCCGGATAGACGTAATAGACCGCGCCGATGTCGAAGGTCGTGCCGTTGGTGGTGATCTTGTAGCCACCGATCAGGTCGAGCTCCTGATGCGCGGTGCCGTGCGCGGTGACATAGTCGTCCACCGACGAGCCCCAGGTGCCGATATAGAAGCCCGAGCTGTGGCTGATGGTGATGCCGCCCTGCACGGCGAAATTGCCGTCGGTCTGCGAAATGCCGCGGAACTTGTAGTCGCTGACCACGGCGACGCTGCCGCTGATGGTCACCGGCGGTGGCGGCGCGGTGTCCTGCGCGAAGGCAGGCGAAGCGGTCGCAGCCGCGAACGCGGCCATGCTGATCATCGAAAAGCGCATGGAATCCCTTTCCATATGGTTCAAAAAGGGTCCCCGCCTGCTGCCTCCGGCGCCGCGTCCTTTTCTAGCCCAAAAGGGCCGCGCGCGGCTGTCGTCGGCACAAGATCATTGCCGGATCATGCCGCGTCGCACAACATTATTTGCCCGCAACGGAAACGAAGCTCAGCGAGTGTTGCAGCGCAGCAACATTTCGTAACTAACGGATCTGCACCACCGCATCGACTTCCACGGCGGCTCCAAGCGGCAGCACCGGCACGCCCACCGCCGAGCGGGCATGGCGTCCAGCATCCTCGAACAGCGCCTGCATCAGCTCGGAAGCGCCGTTCGCCACCTTGGGCTGATCGGTGAAGTCGGCTGCCGAATTGACGAAAACGCCGAGCTTGACGATCCGTTCGACCCGCTCGAGCCCGCCGAGATGTTTCTTGATCTGCGCGACGAGCATCAGCGCGCAGCGCTGCGCCGCTTCCTGGCCGAAGGCGAGGTCGCGATCCTCGCCCAGACGCCCGGTCATCAGCGCGCCGTCCTTGAACGGCAGCTGGCCCGAGACGTGGAGCAGGCCATTGGCCTCGACCACGGGGACATAGGCGGCGACCGGCGCCGCGGCTTCGGGAAGGGTGAGGCCAAGCTGCTCGAGCTTGCGATCGATGGCGGTGGTCATGGGTCCGCTCAACCATTCGCCGCATCGGCGGTCAACCCCGCATCGAAGCGTTCGGCGATCCAGTCCTGCGCCTCGCGCCAATCGTCGATCCGGGCATGGGCATGCGGCGCCGGCGGCACCCGCGGCGCCAGGCTCGGCTCGGCGACCATGTGGAGACGGAACACGCCAGGCGCGTGCTTGGCGACCGATTCGTGATGCACCGCCAGATCGTCGACGAACACGGTCACCGGCGGGTTCAGCTCCGCGACCAGTCGTGCCACGGGATTGCCCTTGCCGCCCTGGTTGCACTCGACGCGGTGGGCGATGCCATGGGTGGCGAGCTGGGCGATGCGATGCTCGCGGCAATGGTCGCCCAGGTTGGTCAGCACCACGATCTCGGCCCGTTCGGCAAGCGCCGCCAGCGCCTCGCGGGCATGCGGCACCAGTGTCTGCCGGTCCATCTCGGCCGGGAAGAAGCCGTCGAGCAGCCCCCACATCTCCTCGCGCTCGAGCAGCGAATCGTCGGCGCGTCGCCGCATCGACGTCGCGAAATCGGCGCCGTTGGGGGTGAACTCGATGTCGTGCGCCTCGTCGAGCCAGGTGCCGAAATGGCGGACCATATGGAGCAGCACTTCGTCGCAATCGGTGATCAGCAGCGGCTTCATCGGCGTTCCAGGCTCGCCCGCGCGGCGACGAGCTGTTCGGGGGCGATCTCCAGCGCTGCGGCGCAGGCGATCAGATCGGGTTCGTAGGATTCGAGAAAGGCGAGCGTCGCGGCAAGCACCGCCGCCTCGCCGGCGCGGGCGCGCAGGTCGGCGACGCCCAGGCCGGTCAGGTCGAGCAGCCGCCGCGCGCGCGATTCGTCGCCCAGCGTCCAGGCAAGGGCCTGGAGCGCCAATGTTTCGGCATTTGTTTCGGGCGGCGCCATCGCCTACATCTGCTCCACAACGACCGGGGGTTTCGCGTGGCAAAAAGGGTGCTCGTTGTCGAGGACAACGAACTCAATTCCAAGCTGTTTTGCGACCTGTTGCGCGCGCACGCCTTCGAGGCGGAGCCGGTGCGCGACGGACGCGAGGCGGTGACGCGCGCCCGCGCCTTCGAGCCCAATCTGGTGGTGATGGACATCCAGATGCCGCACGTCACCGGGCTCGAGCTCATTCAGCACATGAAGCACGATCCCGATCTGCGGGCGATCCCGATCATGGCAGTGACGGCCTATGCCGGGCATGAGGACGAGGAGCGGATCCGCGCCGCGGGCGCCAATGCCTATGTCTCCAAGCCGATCTCGCTCGTGCGCTTCATGGCCGAGGTGCGGGCGCTCGTCCCCGCGGACACAACAGAAACCCCGCCGTCCTGAGGGACGCGGGGCGCTGTCATCGCAGGTCCCGCAGCAGCGGGACGCGGCTTACTTGATCTTGGCTTCCTTGAACTCGACGTGCTTGCGCGCGACGGGATCATACTTGCGGAAGCTGAGCTTCTCGGTCTGGTTACGCGGATTCTTCTTCGTGACGTAGAAGAAGCCCGTGTCCGCCGAGCTGACGAGCTTGATCTTGACAGTGGTCGGCTTGGCCATGACCCGAAAACCCTTGAATCTTGCAAAATGAAAAGAGCGGCACGCTGAGGCGCACCGCTGCCAGACGCGGGCAACTGCGCGAGTCTCGGGCAAAAGTCAAGGCTGGCAAGGCTTCACGCCGGCTTAACCGCGTGCGAGCATGGTTGCCGGGCAACGGGAGGGCGGCAGGCGAAAATGGAAGCGATCGTCCCGGCCTTCCTGCTCGCCCTGTTCGCCCAGGCCTGCGACCGGCCCGCGATGCTGACCGCGATCCTCGCCGACCGCTATCGCCGCCCCTTGGCGGTCGCGCTCGCAGCTTTCCTCGCCCATCTCGCCGGCAACGCGTTCGCGGCGGCGGCGGGAGCCGCGGTGGCGCCGATGATGACCCCCAACGCCCGGGCGCTGCTGCTCGCCCTTGCCCTGGTCTTCGGGGCGTTTGCCGGCACGAAGCCGCCGTCCCGGCTCGAGGGCTGGAGGCTCGGCGCCTTTGCGACCGCCCTGCTCGGCACGCTACTCCTCGCGCTGGGCGACCGCACCTTGTTCTTCACCTTCGCGCTGGCCGCGCGAGGAGAGCCGGCCTTCGCCGCGGCGGGCGCCAGCATGGCGGCGGGCGCGGTGGCCTTCGTCGCGTCGGTGGTCGGGGAACGGGGCTGGACGGCGTTGCCGCTGCGCTGGCTGCGGCTCGGCGGCGGCGCGGCGCTTCTGGTCGCCGGGCTGTGGATCGGGCTCGGCGCGCTACGCTTGATTTGATCGATCATCCTGATCGCGAAAATGCAAGTGCGCGGTCGGAAACTCGGCCTATATCCCGATCGTTGACCCTGCGAACCGAAATCCGGGAGGACGATCATGGCTACCACCGACGCGGCGCTCCGCACCCCCACCGACCTCAATCGCAACGACACGAAGAGCGTCGCAGACGCGTTGAACTCCGCGCTCGCCGATTGCTTCGCGCTCTACCTCAAGACCAAGAATTTCCACTGGCACGTCTCCGGCCCGCACTTCCGCGATTATCACCTGCTGCTCGACGATCAGGCGGCGCAGATCTACGGCGTCACCGATGCGATCGCCGAGCGCGTGCGCAAGACCGGCAACGTCACGCTGCGCTCGATCGGCGACGTCGCGCGCCGTCAGACGATCAAGGACAATGATGCCGATTTCGTCGCGCCGGGCGACATGCTCGCCGAGCTGCGCGAGGACAATCTGAAGCTGGTCGAGAGCTTTCGCGTCGTGAAGCAGGCGGCGGAGGATGCCGGCGACAATGCGACCAGCGGCATTGTCGACGAATGGACCGATCAGGCCGAGGAGCGCGCCTGGTTCCTGTTCGAGGCCTCGCGCAAGGGCTGACCCGCGCAAGTCCCGAAGCGCCCAATTGAACGGGGCCGGACGATGCGCCCGGCCCCTTTGCCTTACTTGATCGCCGCGAGGTCGGTTTCGACCTTCTTGAGCAGCTCCGGGGTCAGTTTGTCGGGCGCGAACGGCGCGACGGCGTTGAGGCTCATCGCCTTGAACTGGTCGTAGGCCGGGTTCTGGGTGATGTCGCTGGCGAAGTCGGCGTCGAGCACTGCCTTGGCCTTGGGATCGGCGACCAGTGCCTCGATCGGGGTATCGAGATTGAACTTGGCGGCAGCTGCGGCGGCCGGCGCCGGTGCCGCCGTCTTGGGCGCTGGCGCCGGAGCGGTCTGGGCAAAGGCGGCGGGCGCCAGGCAAGCGAACGCGGCGGCAGCGAGGAACAACTTCATGTCGGGGAACCCCTTCGGTGATGGAGCAGTGAGCCTAGCGAGGCGGATCATTTCGCGCCAGCGGTTCCGCGCAGGGTGAGCAACCAGATATCGGGCCGCGCGCCGAGGCGGAGCGGCACGTTGCTGGCTCCCAATCCCGCAGTGACCACCACCGTGCGCGCACCCTCGCGGATCAATCCGCAGCGATAGCGCGCGCCGTAGCGGCTCGGCTCATAGGCGAGCGGACGGCCGAACAGCACGCCCTGGCCGCAATGGGTATGCCCGGCGAGCAGCAGCGGCGCGTCCGGCGGCAGTGCCGGGGCGACGTCGGGCGAATGGGTGAGCAGCACGATCGGCCGCCCCAGCGCCCGCGCCGCACGCAGCGTCGCCGCCAGGTCGGCATGGCCCGAAGCGTCGTCCCCCACCCCGCCCAGCGCCAGCGGCCCGCGCACGATCGCGCCGTTCTCGACCACGGGAATGCCGGCAGCGGCGAGCTCGCGGCGGACCACGGCCTCTCCGGTCGCGTAATCGTGATTGCCGAGGACCGCGACCACGCCAAGCGGTGCGCGCAATTGCTTGAGCGGCGCCACCATCGCCTCGCCCAGCCGCGTCGCGCCGTCGGGATCCTTGCCGAAGATGAAATCGCCCCCGATGGCGATGAGGTCGGGATGGAGCGCATTCACTTGGCGGACGATGCGGGAAAGCCGCTTTGGCCCCATCGCCGCCGTGCCGATATGGATGTCGCTCATCAGGGCGATGCGCACGGCCGCGCCCGGCGCAAGCCCGGGCAGCGCGATGTCGGCGCGGCGCACCAGCGGCTGCGAGCAGGCCTCCAGGAACATCCAGGCGAACAGCGCCGCCGGGACGAGCAGAATCACGATGACGACGCGAACGAACCAACGCATGGCGCGCCTCTAGCGGGAGCATTTCGCCTGCGCCATGAGTTGCATGCACCATGCGCGCGTTTGCCGACCTGCTCGATGGCCTGATCTACACCCGCTCGCGCAACGCCAAGCTCAAGCTGATCGGCGATTACCTGCGCGCGACTCCCGATCCCGATCGCGGCTGGGCGATGGCGGCGCTGACCGGTACGCTAGACTTGCCGGCGGTGAAGCCGGCGCTCATCCGCGCGATGGTCGAGGCGCGGGTCGATCCGGTGCTCTTCGCGCTGAGCCGCGATTTCGTCGGGGATTCGGCCGAGACGATCGCGCTGCTATGGCCCGAGCCGGCAACGCCGCCGCCCCAGAGCGGGCCGCTTGCCCTGTCGCAGGTGGTCGCCGCGCTCGGCACCATCTCCAAGTCCGATGCGCCGGCAGCGCTCGCCGCGATGCTCGACCGGCTCGAATCCGACGAGCGATTCGCGCTTCTCAAGTTGGCGATGGGCGCGCTGCGCGTCGGGGTCTCGGCGCGGCTGGCCAAGACCGCGCTGGCCCAGGCCTTCGGCTTAGACGTCGATGCGGTGGAGGAAGTGTGGCACGGCCTCACGCCGCCCTATGCCACGCTGTTCGCCTGGGCCGAAGGCCATGGGCCGCAGCCGACCGCGCGCGACGTGCCGGTGTTCCGCCCGTTCATGCTCGCCCATCCGCTCGAAGAGACGCGGCTCGATCTCGCCGATTACGCCGCCGAATGGAAATGGGACGGCATTCGCGTCCAGCTCGTCCATGTCGCCGGCGAGACCCGGCTCTACAGCCGCGCCGGCGACGACGTGACGCACAGCTTCCCCGAAGTGGCGGCGGCCTTCGCGACGCCCGGCGTGCTCGATGGCGAGCTGCTGGTCAAAGGCGAGTTTCAGGGCGGCGAGGCGGCGAGCTTCAATGCGCTCCAGCAGCGGCTCGGCCGCAAGCTGGTCAGCCAGAAGACGCTGGCCGACTATCCCGCCTTCGTGCGGCTCTACGACATCCTGTTCGACGGCGAGGAGGATCTGCGCGGCCTCGGCTGGAGCGCACGGCGCGCCCGGCTCGAAGTCTTTGCCGCGCGCCTCGATCCCGAACGCTTCGATCTCTCGCAGGTGATCGAGGCGAGCGATTTCGCTGCGCTCGAGGAAATTCGCGCCGGTGCCCGCGATGCCTCGATCGAAGGGGTGATGCTGAAGCGGCGCGATTCGCCCTATGTCGCCGGGCGTCGCACCGGCCTGTGGTACAAATGGAAGCGCGATCCGCTCGTGGCGGACTGCGTGCTGATGTATGCGCAGCGCGGCAGCGGCAAGCGATCGAGCTTCTATTCGGACTATACGTTCGGCGCCTGGACCGAGGGCGGCGAGCTGCTGCCGGTGGGCAAGGCCTATTTCGGCTTCACCGACGAGGAGCTGAAATGGCTGGATCGCTATGTCCGCAACCACACGGTCGCGCGCTTCGGCCCGGTGCGGGAAACCGACAAGACGCTGGTGCTCGAAGTCGCGTTCGATTCTATCCACGAATCGAAACGCCACAAATCCGGCCTGGCGATGCGCTTCCCGCGGATCAGCCGCATCCGACACGACAAGCCGGCGGCCGAGGCCGATACGATCGCGGGATTGCAACGGCTCGTCACGTGATCCGGGCCGGAGGCGCCTGAGCGCTTGTGCGCCGAAGTGCGCGCGTTACCCCGGCGCTCGCGACGACCGACCCGCGACAGGAGGACCGAATGACGCCGATATTCCCGTTGCTCCTGTTGAGCGGCGCCCTCGCGATCGGCCTGGCTGCGCCTCCCGCCCAAGCGCAGGAGCGCCAATGCTGGTTCGACGCGATGACCGAGGCGCAAAAGCGAGCGATGGTGCTCGATTATGCCCGGATCAAGCAGGCCGAGGGCCCGGCCCGTGCCAAGGCATGGGCCCAGGAACAGCGCGCGGCTTATGTTCGCCAGGCCGCCGCCAAGGGGCTGTGCCCGGCTGGCACCCCATCGCGAGAGCCCGCCGCCCCGCCACGGGTTCAGGCCGATCGCCCGCTCAATCGCCACGGCCAGCCCTGCAAGCGGCTCGAACTCGAAAACCAGAACGTGCCCAATATCGGCGGTTCGATGGGCTGGGCGCTCATTCAAGTCTGCAAGGACGACTGAGCCCTTTGCCGGCGGCTTAGCCGCCATCGTCCTCGTCGCGGGAATCGGGCCGCTCGTAGAGTTCCCACTCATGCTCGCCGGTGACGGTGTCGGCATAGGGGCGCCCCTGGGCATCCCGGCTCGGCCGGTAGCGGAAGCGTTGCTTGATCAGCCGGCACGTCGTCTCGTCGAGCGACCGGCTGCCGCTCGATCGAGTCACGGTGCAGTCGCTCACGCGCCCGTCCACGCCCACGATGAAGCGCAGGCCGACGGTGCCGTGCTGATGCGCGCGAAGCGCCTCGCGCGGATAGTCGTCGTCGTCGATATGTCCGCGGATCAGCTGCAGCGCGGTGCCGCCGCTGCCGGCGCCATTGCCGGCCCCGCCGCTGCCGGTCCCGTCGCCGCTGCCCCCCGCTCCGGTGCCCGGTCCGGCGATCGGCGCATTGCCTGAAGTCGCGTCGCTCCCCTGGGCGGGCTTCACCGCAGCCGGGATCGGCGGCGGCGTCGGCACCGGCACCGGCGCGGCGACCTCGGTCGCGCGCGAGACGCGGTTCGGCGGCGATGCCTTTCCTTCCTGCTTCTGGCTCGGCTTGGGTTTGGGCTTGGCCTGCGGCTCCGGCGGCGGCGGGGGCGGCACGACGAAATCGAGCAGCCGCATGGCCGGGCTCTGGGCGATTCGGCGCGGCACGCCCAGCCCCGCGATCAGAAGCCAGCCGATCAGCGCCAGCATCGCCAGCGCGCCCAGTGCGCCGCGCAGCCGATCGGCAGGTCCGGAAAGTCGTGTCTGCATCATCTGTGTCCCGGCGCTGCAATGCATTGCGACGGGGGAACGATCCCACATGAACGCGAGGTTGTTTCGCGTTCATGCAACCGATTGGCGCCTCGGCAAGTTTGAATGCCGGTCCCGAAACAAGATAGGGGTTAAGACCATGCGTAAGATCATTGCAGCGCTGGGCGCCGTCGCCCTCTCGATTCCGGTCGCGTCGATCCCGATGCAAAGCGCCCAGGCGCAGTCGTCGCGCTATTACAAGGGCACGAACTACAGCAAGGCACGCTGGGTCCAGCATTGCCGCCGCTCCTCGGGCACGACCGGCCTGATCGCCGGCGGTGCCGCTGGCGCGGTCCTCGGTTCGCAGGTGATCGGCGGCGGCCTGCTCGGCACCGCGGCCGGCGCGGTCGGCGGCGCCCTGGGCGGCCGCGCGATCGATCGCACGATGACCGCCAAGCAGCGCTGCTACTACACCCGTCGCCGCTGATTTGACGATCTCCCCGGCGCGCAAACCGCGCCGGGGATATGTGCGATTGCGTCTCCAGCCTCGCCTGCTATCGGCAGGCAATGCTGGAGATGCGTCCCGATTGCGAGCGCTGCGGCGCCGATTTGCCTGCCGATGAGGGCGGGGCCTTCATCTGTTCGTTCGAATGCACCTTCTGCGCCGGCTGCGCGGATGCGATGGACGAACTTTGCCCCAATTGCGGCGGCGAGCTGCTCGATCGCCCCGCCCGCGTCGGCAAGGCGCTGGCAACCCATCCGGCGAGCGCCCAGCGTCGCTTCCAAAGCTGAAAAAGGCTGTCCTACACCCCGCGGAATGTGCGAGAACGCCGTCATGTCCGCGGCTTTCCCCCTGGCTTCGTCGCCCCGCGCCGATCTTTCGGGCGGGGGAAATCGAACGCGACGTAGCCTAAACTTCCTAAACTTCCGAGCGCGGGCATGACCCCCCGCATCCTCATCATCGCCGGCTCCGATTCGGGCGGCGGCGCCGGCATCCAGGCCGATATCAAGACCGTCACCATGCTCGGCGGCCACGCCATGACGGCGATCACGGCGATCACCGCGCAGAACACGCTCGGCGTCAGCGGCATCCATCCGATCCCCACCGACATGGTGCTCGCCCAGATCGAGGCGTGCATCGCCGATCTCGGCGTCGATGCGGTCAAGATCGGCATGATCGGCTCGGCCCGCACCGCGCTGGCGGTGGCGGAGAAGCTCGCCGAGCTGCCCGGCGTGCCGGTGGTGTTCGATCCGGTGATGGTCTCGACCAGCGGCGCCAGCCTCGCCGACGATGCGACCATCGCCGCGTTCGAGCGGCTGATGGCGCGCGCCACCGTCGTCACGCCGAACCTCGCCGAGCTCGACGCGCTGGGCGGCGATCCGCGCGCGCTGGTCGCGGCGCATGGCTGCGCGGTGCTGGTCAAGGGCGGGCATGGCGATGGGCCCGAAGTCACCGACCGACTCTATTCGATCGATCCCGACGATCCGCCCGAGATCGAATGGACCGATCCGCGCATCGACAGCGATCAGACCCACGGCACCGGCTGCACGCTCGCCTCGGCCATTGCCTGTGGGCTTGCCGAGGAATGGGACCTGCCCGAGGCGGTCAAGCGCGCGCGGCGCTTCGTGCGGATCGCGATGCGCGAGGCGCCGGGGCTGGGCCGCGGCCACGGCCCGATGGGGCAGCAGGCCGTTCGGCTCGATCTCAACATGAGCTTCTTCGAGCCGATGCTGAACCAGGTGACGGTCCCAGCCACGGATCTTGCCGCGAGCGAGAAATTCTATCGGCTGCTCGGGCTGCGCCAGGTCGTGCGCGCGAGCCCGCGCTACGCCCGCTTCGAGACCGAGGGCGGGGCCACCTTCTCGATCGCCACCGATCCGGGATACACCGCGCCGGTCGTCTATCTCGAATGCGGCGATCTCGACGTCACCGTGGCCTATCTCCAGCAGCAGGGCATCGCGTTCGAGCAGGAGCCCAAGGACGAGCCCTGGGGCTGGCGCGAGGCGCGGCTGCGCGATCCGGCGGGCAATGCGGTTCGCCTCTATCAGGCTGGCGAGATGCGGCGCTTTCCGCCATGGCGGGTTCAGAATGCCTAATCTCAAGTTCGAACGGAAATATCAGCGGCTGCACAAGGGGCCGGTCGCCGGCGTCGACGAGGCCGGGCGCGGGCCGCTCGCGGGCCCCGTGGTCGCCGCCGCGGTGGTGTTGGATCCGAAGTGCATCCCCGAGGGCATCGACGATTCGAAGGTGCTCACCGCTGCCAAGCGCGCCGATCTGTGCGCGCGGCTTCTCGAATGCGCGCGCGTCGGCGTCGGGATCGCGAGCGTCGAGGAAATCGATTCGCTCAACATCTTCTGGGCCTCGATGCTGGCGATGACGCGCGCGGTCGAGGCGCTGGGCTTTCCCCCCGCCTTCGTGCTGGTCGACGGCAATCGCTGCCCCGATTGGAGCCACCAGAGCCATGCCGTGGTCGGCGGCGACGCACGCTGCCTGTCGATCGCGGCTGCCTCGATCGTCGCCAAGCACCAGCGCGACGGCATGATGGTGGAGCTCGATGCGCTCCATCCCGGCTATGGCTGGAAGTCGAACAAGGGCTATTCGGCCAAGGTCCATCAGGAGGCGCTGCGCACGCTCGGCCCGACGCCGCATCACCGCCGCAGCTTCGGGCGCGTGGCGCAGGCGGAGCTCGATTTCGGTCCGGCGATCGCCGCCGAATAGCTCAGTGGACCGTGCCGGCGCCGATCAGCCGGCCGCAATGGGGCGGATCGACTTCGCGGCGCGGCAGCCGCGGCGGGCGCGATCCCTGCGCCAGCGTCGCCGTCGCGATGACGCTGAATGCGATGAGCGCGGTGGTGTGCGTCTGCCGGGTCACGCCGCGATCAGAGCGCGGATCGGTGGGAATGGAAATTCGTGGGATCGCCTTACGGGCGCGCCCATTCCGGGTTCGACCGGAGCAATGGAGGGAGGGGGAAAAATAAGGTGGGGAGCTTCTGTTGCCCGGCGCTCCCCGTGCCGCTGGAATCCGCTTCTGTTGCCCGGTGCGGTCCAACCGCGCATTTTAGAGTAACCTTAGGCCGTTAGGCCTTGGGGTTACGCCGCAATAGCGAGTGCTTCGTTATCGTTGGCACTTGTGTAACGGACCGTCACAGTGGCCCATGCTGAGAGATAGTCAGCGCTTTTCAACACACGTCGATCCTAGTTCGGCCCCGTCATCAACTGCCTGGGCAGACAGCTGGTGGTGGAGCCGCCGGGTACCGCCCCCGGGTCCGCTGCGTCTATTGCACGCCGTCGTTTATCCCCATAGCCGGGCGAACCCGGCACGACTCATATAGCGTGCCGACTCATTCATGAAAAGGTCATGCGTGCGTTCCTAAGGCCTTCACAGTAGCGCAATCACTTGGCATGAAGGGTGCATCATGTTGACGCAGCGTTCCCGTTACGCGCTCCGCGCGATGCTCTTCCTCGCCGAACAACCCGCCGCGGGCGCGCCCACGCCGATGAACCGCATCGCCGCCGAGGCGAACGTGCCGCGCAAATTCCTGGAGCTGATCCTCGCCGATCTGCGCGAGGCGGGCTTCCTGGTTTCCACCCGTGGCAAGGCGGGCGGCTATCGCCTCGCCCGCGCGACGCACCTCATCTCGCTCGGCGAGATCATCCGCGTGATCGAAGGGCCGCTCGCGCTGGTCCCCTGCGTCAGCCGCACCGCCTATCGCCCCTGCAACGACTGCAAGGACGAAGCGAGCTGCGCGATCCGCCGGGCGATGGCGCGGGTGCGCGACGAGACTGCCCGCATCCTCGACGGCACCAGCCTCGCCGATGCCGCCGCGGTGGAACTGGTCGCCGCCTAGTTCCCTGCGCGCTGCGCGACGAGCGCGTCGCGGATCTCGCGCAGCAGCTTCACCTCTTCCGGATCGGGCACGGGCGCCTTGTCGCCCGTCTTCTCCTCATGCTCGACCATCGCGATCGCCCGGTTCACGCCGCGCACGAGCAGGAAGACCATGAAGGCGAGGATGACGAAATTGATCACGACGGTGACGAACTGGCCATAGCCGAACAGCGGCACGCCGGCCGCCTTGAGCGCGGCATAATCGTTGGCCGAGCCATGATAGCTCGCCGGGATTTCGCCGAGGCGGATGAAGTAGCTCGAAAAGTCGAAGCCGCCGAAGATCCAGCCGATCACCGGCATGATCAGGTCGTCGGTCAGAGACTTGGTGATCGTGGCAAAGGCGGCGCCGATGATCACGCCCACGGCGAGATCGAGCACGTTGCCGCGGGCGATGAAGGTGCGGAATTCCTTGAACATGGGCAGGCAAACTCCGTCGTGAGGGGGCGTTGCATCCAGCATGTCCGATTTCGCTTTCGGGCTCCAGTGTTGCCGCGGTATAAGACACCATCGACATGGTCCGGAGGATCCCCTGATGAAGTTTCGTGCTGCCCTTGCGCTCGTCGGCGCCGCCCTGCTCGCAGGTTGCGGACTCAACAGCGTGCCGACCGCGGAAGAGAATGCGAAGGCGCGCTGGGCCGATGCCCAGGCCGCCTATCAGCGCCGCGCCGACACGATCCCGGCGCTGGTCAACACGGTGAAGGGCGCCGCGGCGTCGGAAGGCAAGATCCTCACCGACGTCACCAATGCGCGTGCCAAGGCAACCTCGATCCAGCTCAATGCCGACGACCTCACCGATCCGAACAAGGTGGCGGCCTACAAGGCGGCGCAGGACCAGCTCGGCAGCTCGATGAGCCGGCTGATCGCCAGCGTCGAGGCCTATCCGCAGCTCCAGAGCCAGCAGACGTTCCGCACGCTGATGGATCAGATCGAAGGCAGCAACAACCGCATCACCATCTCGCTGCGCGACTACAATACGGCGGTGCAGGCCTATAACACCCGCATCCGCACCTTCCCGGACGCGATCGGCGCCAAGATCTTCTACGGCGCCAAGCCGCTGGTGCCCTTCCAGGCCCAGGCCGGCGCGGAGAAGATGCCGGACGTCAGTTTCGGGAACAGCAACTGATCCTGAGGGCGCTCCTGCTCTGCGGAGCGCTCGCGGCCTGCAAGCCCGCGGCGCAAAGCGCGCACCTCGTCTCCGCCGGATGCACCCCTCCGGCGGCGGCGGCGGCCGTGGCCGGGGCAGACGAAGCGGCGGCGAAACCTGGCCAGCCCGGCTCGGGCTATGCGTTCCCGGCGCTGACCGGCCGGGTGGTCGATGCGGCGCACCTGCTCCCTGCGGAAACCGGGGCGCAACTCGCCGCTCGGCTGGCCGAGGTCGAACGCCAGTCGAAGCATCAGTTCGTCGTGGTGACGGTGCCCAGTCTCGGCGGCCATGACATCGTCGATTACGGCGTGACGCTCGGCCGCACCTGGGGCATCGGTCGCGCCTGCTTCAACGACGGCGTGCTGCTGATCGTCGCGCCAAGCGAGCGCAAGCTGCGCATCGAAGTCGGCAATGGTCTGGAAAAGGCGCTGCGCGACGAGGAAGCGGGCGAAATCATCCGCAAAGACATCCTGCCGCAATTCAAGGCCGGCAAGTTCCCCGAAGGCATCCTTGCCGGCAGCGATGCCATCATTCGCGAGATCAGTTCATGAATTTGGTGCGTAGCCTGTTGGCTTTCCTGCTGCTTCTGGCCCCCCTTTCGGCGCAGGCGCAGCCCAATTTCCCCAAGCTCAGCGGTCGGGTGGTCGATGCCGCGCACTTGCTCTCGCCCGATCAGGTGCAGCAGCTCGATCAGCTTTCGACAGGGGTCGAGCAGGCCTCGTCGCGCCAGTTCGTCGTCGCGACGATCCCGGATCTGCAAGGCTATGACATCGCCGATTACGGCTATCAGCTCGGCCGCGCCTGGGGGATCGGGCAGAAGGGCGCCAATAACGGCATCATCCTCATCGTCGCGCCCAAGGAGCGCAAGGTGCGCATCGAAGTCGGTTATGGGCTTGAGCCGATCATGACCGACGGCCTGTCGAGCCAGATCATCAACGACACCATCCTCCCCAAATTCCGCGCCAGCGACATGCCGGGCGGCATCGTCGCGGGGGCGCAGGCGATCGCCGAGCAGATGAAGCTGCCGCCTGAAGCCGCCGAGCAGCGCGCGCAGCAGACCCAGACGAAAGCGACGACGCGCCAGCGCGGCCATGGCGGGGGCTTTCCGTTCGGGCTGATCTTCTGGGGCATCCTCTTCCTGTTCGTAGTCCTGCCGATGCTCGGGCTCGGCCGTCGGCGCCGCCGTGGACCCTGGGGCGAGCGCTATCGCGACCATGACGGCGCGTTGCCGGTCATCCTGTGGACCATCGCCAACGAGATCGGCCGCGAATCGCGCGGCGGCGGCTGGGGTGGCGGCGGAGGCGGCGGCTGGGGCGGTGGAGGCGGCGGCGGAGGTTTCTCCGCCGGCGGCGGATCGTTCGGGGGCGGCGGCGCCTCGGGGAGCTGGTGAGATGCGCTTGACCGATCAGGATCGCGCCGCGGCCGCCGCGGCCGTCACCGAAGCCGAAACCAAGACCGATGGCGAGATCGTCACGATCGTCGCCGGCCGTTCGGACCCCTATCACGACGTCGCGCTGCACTGGGCGGTGCTGGCGATGCTGCTCGTCCTGGCGCTGCTCGCCTGGCAGCCGGGCCCGGCCGAATGGCTTCATGCCCAGCTCGTCGATGCCTGGGCGCCGGCGGTGCCGGTGCGCTGGTATCTGACCTGCGCGCTCATCCTGATGGCGCTGACTTTCCTGGTCGTACGGGTGGTCCTCGCCAAGGACACGCTGCGGCTGCTGCTCACGCCCGGCGCGACCAAGAGCCGGCGCGTCCATCGCCAGGCGATGCGGCTGTTCCGCACCGCCGCCGAACAGAGGACCCGCGGCGCGACCGGCGTCCTGCTCTATCTCAGCCTCGCCGAGCACCGCGCGGAAATCATCGCCGACGCCGCGATCCACGCCAAGGTGAAGCCCGAAGTCTGGGGCGATGCGATGGCGGCGCTTCTCGCCGAAGTGAAGGCGGATCGCCCGGGCGCCGGCATGGCCGAGGCGGTGCGCCAGATCGGGCTGGTGCTCGCCGAGCATTTCCCGGTGAGCGAAGGCGACACCAACGAGCTTCCCGACCGTTTGATCGAGCTATGAACGGACCGGTCGAAATCGCCTGGGCGGGGAAGTGGATCACTGCCAAGCGCCAGGGGAAATGGGAATTCGTCTCGCGCGCCCGCGACATCCGCGCCGCGGTCATCGTCGCGATCGACGACGAGGATCATGTGCTGCTGGTCGATCAATATCGCGTGCCGCTCGGCCGCCGCTGCCTCGAACTGCCCGCCGGCCTGATCGGCGACGAGCATGCGGACGATACGCCGCTCGGCGCCGCCCGGCGTGAGCTGATCGAAGAGACCGGCTATGATTGCGCCTCAGTCGAGAGCCTGGGCGAATATTGGTCGTCGCCGGGAATGGTCTCGGAAAGCTTCACGCTGGTCCGCGCGACCGGGCTGACCCGAATCGGCGAGGGCGGCGGCGTCGCGGATGAGGACATCACCGTCCACCGCGTGCCGCGGGCGGACCTTCCGGCCTTCGTCGCCGCCAAGCGCGCCGAAGGGCTGGCGATCGACGTCAAGCTGCTGCTGTTGCTGGCCGGCAGCCTGATCGGCTGAACGGAACACTCGAATCAACCAGCCCCGTCACCCCGGCCTTGTGCCGGGGTCCACCGAGCGGCAAGGTCGGGGAAAGAAGCTGGAAGTCAGCCGGAGGGGCTGAGTGGACCCCGGCACAAGGCCGGGGTGACGGAAGAAAGGGGCTTTAGCGGCCCTTCAGCTGCCCTTCAGCGGAAATTGTCCGCATAGGCCTGGAGCTTCAGCTTGCGCTCCGGCGCCGGCACCACATGATAGGCATAGCCTTCGCGCTCCGCATAGGCCTTGGCCGCGTCGACCGTCGGGAAGCTCAGCCGCAGCTGGCTGGTGGTGGCATCGCCGCCGTTCCAGCCGGTGAGCGGATCGGCGCGTTGCGGGCGCTCGGCTTCGAATTCGAGGATCCAGCTCGTCGTGCGCGCGCGGCCCGACTGCATGGCGTTCTTCGGCTTCTGATAGATGCGGGCGGTCGTCATGGCCGAGTCCTTTAGCGCGAGGCGTCGCGCCTTGCATCCGCCTTTTTGGTGCGCAGCGTCGCCGAGGCGGCGGCAGGGTCCTCGGGCCAGGGATGCCTCGGATAGCGCCCGCGCATTTCCTTGGCGACCGCCGCCCAGCTGCCTTTCCAGAAGCCGGGCAGGTCGCGCGTCGTCTGGATCGGGCGGCCGGCGGGCGAAGTGAGGCTCAGCACCAGCGGCGTGCCGTCACCGAGCAGCGGATGGCTCCCGAGCCCGAACAGCGCCTGGACGCGCAGCTCCACGGTCGGGCCCGCCTCGGCGCCATAGTCGATCGCATAGGAGGAGCCCTCGGGCGTCTCGAATCGCGCCGGTGCCAGCCGATCGAGCGTCTTCTGCCCGTCCCAGCCGAGCTGGTTCTGCAGTGCCTGGGTCAATCCCTCGACTTGGTCGAGGCGGCGCCTGCCCGCGAGCAAGGGGGGGAGCCATTCGTCGAGCGCGGCGAGCAGCGCGGCATCGGAGAGCGTGTCGAGCCCCGCATAGGCGGCGCGGGTCCGCAGCGCCTTCGCGCCTTCGGACCAGGGGAGCAGCGCGAGCCCATGCGTGCGGACGCCTTCGAGCAGGGCGGCCTCGATCTCGGCCGGGTTCGCGGCCGTATCGGGCCCGCTCGAAAGCCGGATCGCGCCGAGCCGACGTTCGCGCAGTGCCTCGATGCGGCCGGTGGCGGGATCGAACGCAACGCTGCGCCGCGTCTCGATCCGCTCGCCGAACAGCGCCTCGACTTCGGCAGCGTCGATCGGCGCGGCGGAGAGGATGCGCGCGCCCGCGGCCATGCCCTGCGTCTCGGCCACCGCGAGCCATTCGGCGCGGGCGAGGCTCGAGGTCGGGTCGAGCCTGAAACCGCGCCCGCCCGCCGAGGCCCAGCTCTCGCCCGAAGCGTCGCGGCGCCGGGCGATTCGATCGGGAAAGGCAAGCGCGACGCAGGCGGCGATATCGTCCATTCCCCTTCCTGCAAGGGAGGGGCTAGGGGTGGGTGGCGAGCGCAGCGAGCCTCCAGCCGCGCCGGAGCGCGCCCCCACGGGCCGCGCACCCACCCCCGCCCCCCCCCTTGCAGGGAGGGGAGTTGGAGCCAGCTTCGCCCAGCGCTCGGCCAGCCGCCGCGCATTCTCCGCCCTTGGGCCCCGCTCGTTGCGCCAGCGCCGCAGCCGCAGTTCGAGGTCGGCATCGTTGCCGCCCAGTCCGCGCTCGCCGAGCAGCACCGCGACTTCGCCGGCGGTGCGCGCCATGCCCATTTCGCCCGCGCGGACCAGCATGTGACCGAGCCGCGGCGGCAGCGGCAGGGCGGCGATGGCCTTGCCATGCGCGGTCGGCCGGCCGTCCGCGTCGATCGCCTCGAGCGTGCAGAGCCGCGTGCGCGCCTCGGTGATCGCGGCCTCGGGCGGCGGATCGAGCCAGGCGAGCGCGCGCGGATCGGCGACGCCCCACAGCGCGCAGTCGAGCACCAGCGCGGACAGATCGGCTTCGAGGATCTCGGGCGGATCGAAGCGCGGCAGGCCGGCGGTCGCGGCTTCCTCCCACAAGCGATAGGCGGCGCCCGGTCCCTGCCGCGCGGCGCGGCCTGCCCGCTGGGTCACCGCCGCCTGGCTCGCCCGCTCGGTGACCAGCCGCGTCATCCCGGCGGCGCGATCGTAGCGCGGCCGCCGCGCCAGTCCCGAATCGACGACGATCCGGATGCCGTCGAGCGTCAGCGAGGTCTCGGCGATCGATGTCGCCAGCACGATCTTGCGCCGCCCCTCGGGATCGGGCGCGATCGCGGCGCGCTGGGCGGCGGGATCGAGGCTGCCGTGCAGCCGATGGAGCACAGCGCCCGGCACCTCGCCGATCCGCTCGGCTGTCCGCTCGATCTCGGCGACGCCGGGCAGGAAGGCGAGCAGCCCACCCTCGGCCTCGCGCAGCGCGGCGCGGATCGCCGCCGCCATGCTGTCTTCGATCCGCGCTTCGGCCGCCCGGCCGAGATGGCGCAGTTCGAGCGGATAGCTGCGTCCTTCGCTTTCGACCACGGGGGCGCCGCCCATCAGCGCCGCGAAACGTCCGCCGTCGAGCGTCGCCGACATCGCCACGAGCCTGAGGTCCGGCCGCAGCGCCGCCTGGGCATCGAGCGCCAGCGCCAGCCCGAAATCGCTGTCGAGGCTGCGCTCATGCACTTCGTCGAACAGCACCGCCGAGACGCCCCCGAGCTCGGGATCGGCCTGGATGCGATTGACGAAAATGCCTTCGGTGACGACGGTCACCCGCGTCCGCGCGGATCGCCGGCTGTCCATCCGCGTCGCATAGCCGAAGGTCTCGCCCGGCTTCTCGCCGGCCAGCGCCGCCATCCGCTCGGCGGCCGCCCGTGCCGCCAGCCGGCGGGGCGAGAGCAGCAGCACTTCGCCGGTGCACCACGCCTCGTCGAGCAGCGCGGGCGCCACTGCGGTGGTCTTGCCCGCGCCCGGCGGCGCGACCAGCACGGCGTTGCTCCCCCGGCGCAGCGCGTCGAACAGATCGGGCAACACGACATGGATCGGCAAAGCTTCAGCCATCACGCGCAACCAATTCCGCGAAGCCGGGTTTGGCGCAAGCGAAGCGAAGGAGCGCAAGCATGGCACGGACCCTGGCAAGTTTCACCATCACCCCGGACAGCGACGGCGATTACACGCTGCATCTCGAGGACGATGACGGCGAGACGATCGAATTCACTGCGGGCTTCGAGCAGCTCGACCTTATAGTCGAAGCGATCGAGGAGCAGCTCGACAATGACGAGGAAGACGCGCTGGGCGTCGACGAGGACGAGGACGAGGAAGCCGAGGAGGAGTGATCCTCCCGGCACGTCAATAGGCGCGGGCCACCGCGAACTCGACGGCTTCGACCATCGCGTCCTTGGCGGCCCCCGCCGCGAAGCCGCCGAGCGCATCGATCGCGCGCTGGCCATAGTGCCGCGCGCGTGCGAGCGTGTCTTCGACGGCGCGGCTCTCGCGCACCAGCTGGATCGCCTCGGCAAAATCGGCGTCGCTCACGCGGCGGCCGGCGATCGCGTCCTTCCAGAAGTCGCGCGCGGCGGCATCCCCCCGGGCATAGGCGAGGATCACCGGCAGCGTCATCTTGCCTTCACGGAAATCGTCGCCCGCGTCCTTGCCCATGGTCGAAGCGTCGGAGACATAGTCGATCGCGTCATCGACCAACTGGAAGGCGATGCCGAGATTTCGGCCATAGGCGTCGAGCGCCGCTTCCTCGGCTTCCGAACGCTCGGCGACCACCGCCGCGATCCGGCAGGCGGCGGCGAACAGCGCGGCGGTCTTCGCGCCGATGATGTCGAGATAGCGTTCCTCGCCCAGGTCGATTCGGCGCACTGCGGTCAGCTGGTTGACTTCACCCTCGGCGATCACGGCGCTCGCGTTGCTCAGGATCTTGAGCACCTTCAGGCTGCCGTCCTCGACCATCAGCTCGAACGAGCGCGAGAAGAGGAAATCGCCAACCAGCACGCTCGCCGGATTGCCCCAGATGATGTTGGCGGTGCGCTTGCCGCGGCGCAGGTCCGATCCGTCGACCACATCGTCATGGAGCAGCGTGGCGGTGTGGATGAACTCCACGGCGGCCGCGAGCTTGTGGTGGCGCGATCCCGGATAGCCGAGCAGCCTGGCGCTCGCCAGCGTCAGCATCGGCCGCATCCGCTTGCCGCCGCCGGCGATCAGGTGGCCGGCCAGCTCCGGAATCAGCGGGATGTCCGACTGCATCCGGTCCAGGATCACGGCATTGACCAGGTTCAGGTCGTGCGCGACCAGCGCCATCATCGGCTCGAGCGAGGGCGCGGGGCCGCCCGCGAGGCGATGGATGGTAGCCGTCATACCCCCGGCCTCTGGCCGCTTCGCTGCGCAAAGGCAAGGCTTGCGTGCTGCGGTGCCGCGACGCAAAGAGGGGCCCATGCCCGACGAGACGCTCGCCCGCTATCGCCAGAGCATCGACAATATCGATGCCGCCCTGGTGTTCCTGCTCGCCGAGCGGTTCAAGGTCACCCAGGCCGTGGGCCGCTACAAGGCCGAGGCCGGGCTGCCCCCGGCCGATCCGGGCCGCGAGGACGCGCAGATCGCCCGGCTGCGCACCCTCGCCAAGAGCGCCGACCTCGATCCCGAATTCTCCGAGAAGTTCCTGCGCTTCATCATCGACGAAGTGATCCGCCACCACGAACGACTGCGCGACGGAACCGGGGCGGCCTGACGCCGTTCGGGCCCCGAGCGAGGGGAGCCACGATTTGGCCGACGACTATCTGATCTTCACGCCCGACGATGTCGACCTGACGCGCTCGCCGCTGCGCCGCGGGGTGGCCGAGCCGACGCATGTGCTCGGCGCCTTCAATCCCGGCCTGGCGCGGCTGCCCAATGGCAATTTGTTGCTGATGGTGCGCGTCGCCGAGGCGCTGCGCGATCCGGTCCATAGCGATCATGCCCGCGCGATCCGCTGGACGCCCCGGGGCTATGTCCTCGATCGCCACTCGGTCCACCACATCGACATGGACGATCCGCGCCAATTCGCGCTCAAGGACCGCAATCCGCGCCTGCTTGGGCTCACGTCGCTGTCCTGGCTGCTCCCGGTCGAGCTCGATGCCGAGGGGCGGCGCATCGTCGCCGTCCATTACGACAAGGCGATCGAGCCTTCGGCCTCGTACATGGATTATGGCGTCGAGGATGCGCGGATCAGCCAGGTTGATGGCGTCTGGTGGATGACCGTGTGCGGCGTCTCGGCCGAGCGCCACTGCACTGCGATGTACCGTTCGACCAACGGCCTCGATTACGAGCTGCTCGGCATCGTCCTCGATCACCAGAACAAGGACATGCTGCTGTTCGAAGGCAAGGTCGGCGGCAAGTTCATGGCGCTCACCCGGCCCCTGGGCGAATGCTATTTCGCCTATCCGGACGATTCGCCCTGGCTCGGCGGCCCGGCGATCAACATGGCCCAGTCGCCCGACGGGCTGCACTGGAAGCCGCTCGACACCCCCGGAATCCGCGCGCGCAAGGGCACGAGCAGCACCCAGCGGATCGGCGGCGGCAGCCAGCCGGTGCTGACGCCCGAGGGCTGGATGCTGATCTATCACGGCGTCGAGAAGCGCGGCATGGTCGGCATCTATCGCAGCTTCTGGGCGCTGCTCGACCGCGACGATCCCTCGCGGATCCTCCGGCTCGAGGACGAGACCCCGCTGCTCGAGGCCAATCCCGATCTCACCGCCGGCATCGCCCACCAGATGTACCTGCCGACTCCGGTCGTTTTCACCACGGGCATCGCCGATGCGGGCGACCATTATGTCGTCGCCAATGGCGAAGCCGACCTCGCCTGCCGAATCACGCATATCGCCAAGGAGCGGTTCCGGTGAACCATCCCCCCGTTCGCCCTGAGCTTCTCGAAGGGCAGCTCTTCTTCTGGCCCGCAACCCACAATGAAGGACGGCGCTTCGACAAGCTCAGCGCGAACGGAGGAGGGATGCGGCCATGACCCGCGACGATTGGTGGAAGTCCGCCGTCATCTACCAGGTCTATCCCCGCTCGTTCCAGGACACGAACGGCGACGGGATCGGCGATCTCAAGGGCATCGAATCCCGTCTCGACGATCTCAAAGCGCTCGGCATCGACGCGATCTGGATCTCGCCGATCTTCCCCAGCCCGATGGCCGACTTCGGCTATGACGTCGCCGATTATTGCGGGATCGACCCGCGCTTCGGGACGCTCGCCGATTTCGATGCGCTGCTCGCCGCGGCCCATGCGCGCGGTATCCGCCTGCTGCTCGATCTCGTCCCCAATCACAGCTCGAGCGAGCATCCCTGGTTCCGCGAGAGCCGCTCGTCGCGCGACAATCCCAAGCGCGATTGGTATATCTGGCGCGACGCCAAGCCCGACGGCTCCCCGCCGAACAACTGGATCAGCGATTTCGGCGGCTCGGCCTGGGAATGGGACGAAGCCACCGGCCAATATTATTACCACGCCTTCCTGAAGGAACAGCCGGACCTCAACTGGCGCAATCCCGATCTGCGCGCGGCGATGATGGACGTGCTGCGCTTCTGGTTCGATCGCGGCGTGGACGGTTTCCGCATCGACGTGCTGTGGCACATGGTCAAGCATGCCGATTTCCCGGACAATCCGGTGAATACGGAGTGGCAGCCCGGCCAGCCCGACTATACGCGCGTCCACCAGCTTCATTCGACAGACCAGCCCGAAGTCCATGGCATCGCCGCCGAGATGCGCGCCATCGCCGATCACTATGGCGCGCGCGTCCTGATCGGCGAGATCTACCTGCCGGTGCCCCAACTCGTCGGCTATTACGGCACCGCCGAGCAGCCCGGCGTCCACCTGCCCTTCAACTTCCAGCTGATCGGCGCGGACTGGAATGCGCGCAGCCTGGCGGAAATGATCGACGCCTATGAAGCCGCGCTGCCGGAGAGCGGCTGGCCCAATTGGGTGCTCGGCAATCACGATCGCCCGCGCATCGCCACCCGCGTCGGGCCGGAGCAGGCGCGAATCGCCATGATGCTGCTGCTCACCCTGCGCGGCACGCCCACGCTCTATTATGGCGACGAGATCGGCATGGAGGACGTCGCGATCCCGCCCGCACTCGTCCAGGATCCGCGCGAATTGCGCGATCCCGGCATCGGCCTCGGCCGCGATCCGGTGCGCACGCCGATGGCCTGGGATGCGAGCGCCTATGCCGGTTTCAGCAGCGCCGATCCCTGGCTGCCGCTCCATCCCGACTGGCTCGAACGCAACGTCGCCGCCGAGCGCGACGATCCGCGCTCGATGTGGCGGCTCACCCAGCGCCTGCTCGCGCTGCGCCACCAGCACCCCGCCCTCGCGCTCGGCGACTATCATGCGGTGCCGTGCAGCGGCGATCTGCTCGCCTATGAACGCCGGCTCGGCGAGGATCGGCTGCTCGTCGTGCTCAATTTGGGCGCCACCCCGCAGGCCTTCGCCATCCCCGAATGGGCCGAGGGGCTCCAGGTGGTCCTCGCCGCGCAGGGCGGCACCGATCCGGCGCTGCTCGGCGCCAATGAGGGCTATATCCTCGCATGAAAGTCGCGATGCTGGCGCCGATCGCGTGGCGCACGCCGCCGCGTCATTATGGCCCGTGGGAGCTGGTGACCAGCCTGCTCACCGAGGCGCTGGTCGCCCGCGGCATCGACGTCACGCTCTTCGCCACGCAGGATTCGATCACGGCCGGCACACTCGCCGGGGTGGTGCCGCGCGGCTATGAGGAAGATCCGGCGATCGATGCGAAGGTATGGGAATATGCCCATCAGTCGCATCTCTTCGCCCGCGCGGCCGAGTTCGACCTGATCCACAACCAGGCGGATTTCCCCGCCCATGCCTATGCCCCGCTGATCGACACGCCAATGGTGACGACGATCCACGGCTTCTCGTCGGATCGCATCCTGCCGATGTACAAGCCGTTCGAGGATCGCGTGCATTTCGTCGCGATCAGCGATGCCGATCGCCACCCGTCGCTCAAATACGCCGCGACGATCCACCACGGCATCCGGCTCGACGAATTCCCGTTCGAGGCGCAAGGCGGCGAGGACCTGCTGTTCTTCGGCCGCATGCATCCGGACAAGGGCGCCGCCGAGGCGATCCGCGTTGCCCGCGCCGCCGGTCGCCGGCTCAACTTGTACGGCATCATCCAGGACCAGGGCTATTTCGACCGCGAAGTCGCCCCGCACCTCGACGATCGCATCGTCTATCGCGGCCCGGTCGGCGGCGCCGAACGGCTGCGGGCACTGGGCAAGGCACAGGCGCTGCTCCACCTCATCAATTTCGACGAGCCCTTCGGCCTGTCGGTGATCGAGGCGATGGCCTGCGGCACGCCGGTGATCGCGATCGACCGCGGCAGCATGCCCGAACTGATCACGCCGGAGACCGGGGTGCTGATCGATTCGGCGGAGGAAGCGGCCGCAGCGCTTGATCGCATCGCCACCATCGACCGCGCCGCCTGCCGCGCGCGCGTCGAAGCGCATTTCACGGTCGAGGCGATGGCCGATCGCTATATCGCGCTGTACCGGCGGGTTCTCGACGGTCAGGCGGCAAAGGCCGGCTGATAGGCGAACAGCCCCGGCATTCCCCCGGTCATCACGAACAGCACGTCGCCGCTCAGCCGCCCTTCGGCCAGCCCCGCGAGCACGCCGGCGAACGCCTTGCCGCTATAGACCGGATCGATCAGCAACCCCTCCTGCCGCGCCATCAGCCGCACCGCGGCGAGCATCGCGTCGGTCGGGATGCCATAGGCCTCGCCGCGCTGCGATCCGTCGATGCGGATGGCGTCGTCGGTGAGGGGCGGCGCGCCGAGCAGCGCCCGCGTCTGGTTCGCGAGCGCCAGCGTGCCACGCTCGGCCTCGGCCAGATCGGCGAGCACTGTGAAGGACAGCACGCGCCGCGGGTCCTGTGCGCCGGCGGCGAGCCCGGCATGCGTGCCGTGGCTGCCATTGGCGACCACGATCGTCGTGAAGACCAGCCCCAGCTCGGCTTCCTGCGCCTCGATCTCGCGTGCGCATGACGCATAGCCGAGCGCGCCGACCGGCGAGGAGCCGCCCGAGCCGACGACATAGGCTTTCCGCCCCTCCCCCTTCAGCGCCTCCGCCCGGGCGTAGGCGGCCGCGAGTGCATCGGCGCCGCGCGGCAGGGTATGGACCGTCGCGCCGAACAGCCCGTCGAGCAGCTGGTTGCCGTTATGCCGATAGGCATCGTCCTCGCGCGGCACCGTGTCGGTCAACATCAGCTCGGCGGCGAGCCCGAGCTTCGCCGCCGCCGCGGCGCTGAGCCGGGCATGGTTGGATTGCCGCGCGCCGGTGGTGATGAAGGTATCGCAGCCCTGGTCGATCGCCGCGCCGAGCAGATATTCGAGCTTGCGCAGCTTGTTGCCCCCGCCGCCTAGCCCCATCAGGTCGTCGCGCTTGACGAACAGTCGCGCCCCCGAAAGCCCCAGCGCCGCCTCGATCCGCTCCAGCCGCTGGATCGGCGTGGGGGCATCGAACAGGCGGATGCGGGGGAAGGCGTCGATCATGAAATGCCCCAGAAGAGTAGTGCGGCGACCAAGACAAGGCCGGCGATGACAACCAGGCATCCGATTGGGCCGAACACCCGTTCGATCAGCCAGGAGATTGCTTCGACGCCCGCTTCGAACAGCACCTCCAGCCACATCCCCTATTCCGCCGCCAACAGGCTCTCGGCGCCGCCGAGATCGACCGAGACCAGCCGGCTCACCCCGCGCTCGACCATGGTCACGCCGAACAATCGGTGCATCCGGCTCATCGTCGCGGCATTGTGGGTGACGATCAGGTAGCGCGTCGCGGTCTCGCGGGTCATCGCTTCGAGCAGGTCGCAGAAGCGGTCGATATTGGCGTCGTCGAGCGGGGCATCGACTTCGTCGAGCACGCAGATCGGCGCGGGATTGGTGAGGAAGAGCGCGAAGATCAGCGCAACCGCGGTCAGCGCCTGCTCGCCGCCCGAAAGCAGGGTCAGCGATTGCAGCTTCTTGCCCGGCGGCTGGGCCATGATCTCGAGCCCCGCCTCCAGCGGATCGTCCGAATCGATCAGCTCGAGATGCGCCTGGCCGCCGTTGAACAACGTGGTGAACAGCCGACGGAAATGCTGGTCGACCGCTTCGAACGCGGCGAGCAGCCGCTGGCGGCCCTCGCGGTTCAGCGTGCCGATCGATCCGCGCAGCCGGTTGACTGCCTGGGCGAGTTCGTCGCGCTCGGCGGCATTGCTGGTGAAGGCGGCCTCGAGTTCCGCCAGCTCGGTCTCGGCGACGAGGTTGACCGGCCCGATCCGCTCGCGCTCGGCATTGAGCCGGTCGTGCCCCGCCGATTCCTCGTCCGGGCTGTGCACGCTCGCCTCCTCGAACCCGGCCTTTTGCGGCAGCAGCGGCGGCGGGCATTCGAAGCGCTCGCCCGAGATGCGGCCCATTTCGATCCGCCGCGCTTCCTGGTTCTCGGCACGCGCCGCGGCGCCCGCCCGGGCTTCGCGCGCCTGGGCGAGCGATTCATTGGCTGCGCGGACCGCACCCTCGGTTTCGCGCACTGCGGCTTCGGCCTCGCGTTCGGCCGCCTGTGCGGTGCTGCTCTCCGCGCGCGCCGTCTCGGTCGCCGCCTCGGCCTCGGCGACTTGCGCGTCGAGCGCGGCGGGCCTGCCGGCCAGCGCCTCGCTCTCCTCGGCGAGCTGCGCCGCGCGCTTCTCCATTTCGGCCGATCGCCGTGCGGCCTCGCCGGCGCGCGACTTCCAGCTCTTCGCCTCCGCTCCCGCCGCCGCAAGCCGCTCGCGCGCCTGCCCGATCTCGCGTTCGAGCGTCCCACGCTCGGCCCGCGCGGCCGCAGAAGCTGCGCGCTTGGTCTCGGCATCGGTAGAGAGCGCCGCCACCTTGGCGCGGGTCTCGCTGCCGTCGGGCAGCGCCGCCTTGGCCGCCTCGGCACGCGCCAGTTCGGCGCCGGCCTCGTCCTGCTCGGCCGCGATCCGCCTGCGCCGTGCGTCGAGATCGGCGCGCTGGGCGTCGAGCCGTTCGAGCTGTGTCGTCGCGCGATCCTCGGCCCGCGCCGCTTCACGCCCGGCGGTGTCGGCATGGTCGAGCACGCGCCGGCATTCGCTCGCCGCGCGCCGCGCCTCGGCGATATTCTCCTCGATCCGCGCCAGCTCGGCATCGGCGCTCTCGACTGCGCGGACCGCCGCCGGCCGTGCCTTCTCGATGGCCGAGAGCCGGTTGACGCGCACCAGCCGCTCCGCCGCCGCCGCGCCGCCCGACCGGGCGACATAGCCGTCCCAGCGCCGCAGCACCCCCGCCAGCGTCACCAGCCGCTGGCCCACCGCGAGCGGCTGTCCCCCATCGCTTTCCGCCACCAGCACCTGGGCGAGCCGCCGGCTCAACGCTGCGGGCGCCTGGACGTGCGCGGCGAGCGGCGTCGTGTCCTGCGGCGCGCCGGGATCGCCGGGCAGCGCCTCGGCGCCCGCCCAATAGCGCTCGGCCGTGCCGTCGAGCCCGGCTTCGAGATCGTCGCCCAGCGCCGCGGCGAGCGCACGCTCATAGCCGGCATCGACCTTCAGCTTGTCGAGCAGCCGGTCCTTGTCCGAAGGCCGCGTCGCCTTGGCGAGTGCCGCGGCTTCGCTGTCGAGCTGGGCCAGTTCGGCATGGGCCGTGGCCTTGGCCGCCTGGGCATGGTTGCGCGCCTCGATCGCCGAACGTTCGTCGGCATCGGCGCGGGCGAGTCCCGTGCGCGCGCTTTCCGCCTGATGTGCCGCCTGCTCGCGCGCCTCGGCCGCGCGGGTACGCTCGGCCTTGAGCGGCTCGGCGTCGGGCAGCGCGCGGATTTCGGCATCGATCCGCGCCCGGTCCCGCTCGGCCCGGTCGAGCCGGGTGCGCGCCGCCGCCAGCGCCGCTTCTGCCACGCGGGCCTCGGCCGCCTCGCTCGCCTGCGCCGCGAGCGCCTGGGCCAGCGCCACCTCCGCGTCGCGCGCTGCGCGCTCGGTCTCGGAGAGCGCCGCGTCGAGATGCGGCATCCGCCCCGAAGCCTCGCCAATCCGCGCCTCGAGCGCCTTGGACTCTTCGTCGAGCCGGGCCAGCGCCTCGGCCGCATCGCGGGCCAGCGCCCCTTCGCGGCCGCGGTCTTCGGCCAGCCGTCGCTCGGCGTCCTGCAGCTCGCCGATCCGCCGCTCCACCGTGGCGCGTTCGCTGCGCAGCGTCGCGAGCCGGTGCATCGCGTCGGTCGCGCGGTCGCGCACCGCCAGCGCCTCGGCCCGCACCCGGGCGAGCGTCTCCGCCGCCGCCTGCTGCACCGCCACCGCCGCGTCATGCGCCGCGCTCTGCTCGCCGACCAGCGCCTCGGCAGCCGCCGCTTCCTTCTTGGCCGCATCCGCCGCCGCCGCGGCATCGCGCCAGCGTGCGAAGATCATCCGCGCCTCGGCGGTGCGGATCCGGTCCGAAAGCTCGCGATAGCGTTCCGCCTGGCGCGCCTGGCGCTTGAGTTGCGCAGCGCGCTGTTCCTGGTCGCCGATCACTTCGTCGAGCCGGGCCAGGTTCGCCTCGGTCGCGCGCAGCCGCTGCTCGGCATCCTTGCGGCGGACATGGAGGCCGGCGATCCCCGCCGCTTCCTCCAGCATCGCGCGACGCTCGCCCGGCTTGGCCTGGATGATCGCGCCGATCCGCCCCTGGCTCACCAGCGCCGGCGAATGCGCGCCGGTCGCCGAATCGGCGAAGAGCAGCGCCACGTCCTTCGCGCGCACGTCGCGCCCGTTGATGCGATAGGCGGAGCCGGCGCCGCGCTCGATACGGCGGACGACTTCCATCTCGTCATCCTCGCCGACTTGGTCGGCCTGGATGGTCACTTCGGCGAAGTCGCGCGCCGGGCGGGTCGCGGTGCCGGCGAAGATCACATCTTCCATGCCCGCGCCGCGCATCGATTTGGCGCTGGTCTCGCCCATCACCCAGCGCAGCGCTTCGAGCAAATTGGACTTGCCGCAGCCATTGGGGCCGACGATTCCCGTCAGCCCCGGCTCGATGCGGAGGTCAGCCGGGTCGACGAAGCTCTTGAAGCCCGTCAGCCGCAGCCGCTTGATCTGCACCTCGGCTCAGCCCCCCGCCGCCGCGTCAGCGCGCGCCGGCGGCCTGGAGCAGCGGCTCGAGCTGTTCCCAGCTGCCCGCCTCGGCCTTCTTGCCGTTGATGAAGAAG
Source organism: Pseudomonadota bacterium (assembly GCA_023400405.1). Classification (GTDB taxonomy): domain Bacteria; phylum Pseudomonadota; class Alphaproteobacteria; order Sphingomonadales; family Sphingomonadaceae; genus Sphingomonas. The sequence continues at coordinate 25,092 of JAEXFD010000044.1, read as the reverse complement.
GTCGGGGTGCCGCTCACGCCATGTTCGCTGGCGGCATCGGCATTGACCTTGGCGATCTCGTCGATCTTCTTCTGGTCGGCCAGGCACTGGCGCGCCTTGGCTTCGGGAACGCCGCGCTGCTTCATGAAGTCGATCATGCCCAGCTGCTCGGCAAAGGCGACCGCGGCCTGGGGCGGCGCCATCGCCTGGAGCTGCTGGACCAGCGCGGGGTTGGTCTTCACCAGCTGCTCGGTGCGCGCCAGGAACTGGTCCTGATTGGCGAAGAACTGGTCGAGCACCGGGAAGAACGCCTCGGTCGGCACGCACTGGTTGAGCAGCGCGGCGGCGAGGTCGGGCGCGCCGTGGATCAGGAAGTCGCGGAACTCCCAGCTCACCTTGCCGGTCGAGATATAGTTCTTGCGCAGCGGCTCGGGCGCGGTGCGGCCGAACAGCCCGCAATAGGGGCAGTTGCGCGAGCCATATTCGACCAGCTTGATCGGCGCGTTGGGATTGCCCTCGCGATAGCCGCCCTCGGGCGTCTTGGCGACCATGTCGATCCAGTTCTGCCCGGCAGGCGCAGTGACGGCGGCGACCGGGGCGGAGCTCACCGGCGCGGCGCTGTTGCCCTTGTCGCCGCCGCCGCAGGCTGCGAGCGCGAGGAAGGGGATGAGGGCGAGGAGGATACGCATGCTTGGTCTTTCTCCAGAAAATCCGTGGCGTCAGGCGCCGTTCGCCCAAAGCTCGGGCAGCAGCCGGTCCCAGCTATAGGCGCTTACCTTGCGGCCGTTGACGATGAAAGTCGGGGTGCTGTCCACGCCATGGACATTCACCGCGTCGGCATTGGTCTTGGCGATGCGCCGGATCAGCGCCGGATCGGCCAGGCACTGGCGCAGCTTCGCCTCGGGCACCCCTTGGGTCTTCATGAAGGCGATCAGCCCGATCCCTTCGGCGAAGCGCGTCGCCATCTGCGGCGGCGCGAGCTTCTGCCACGCATCGGTCTGTGCCTTGGGCAGCTTGAGCAGGCGATCCTCGAACGCGCGCTGATTGGCGAACAGCGCGTCGAGGACCGGGAAGAAACGGGCCGGGCCGACGCATTGGTTGGCCAGCGCCATCGCAAGATCGGGCGCGCCGTGGATCAGATAGTCGCGGAATTCGTAGCTCACCTTGCCGGCCGCGACATAATCGCGGCGCAGCGGCCCCACGCCCTCGGCGGCGAAATGCCCGCAGGTCGGGCAGCCGCGCGAGCCATATTCGATCAGCTTCACCGGCGCATTGGGATTGCCCTGGCGAAAGCCGCCTTCCGGCGTGATCGCCACGGTCGCGGCCCAATTGGGCGCCGCCGCCTTGCGCGCCTGCTGCGCCGAAGCGCCGGAAACCGCGAGCAGCGCCGCCGCGCCGAACAATGCCAGCACCCGCATCACGTCAGTCGATCCTGCCGACGCGCGGCTTCTCGTCGCTCGCCGCCACGCCCGCCGCCAGCGCCTCGAGCACCGCCTTCAGCTCGGGATCGGCGATCCCGCGCAGGCTCTCGCCCATCGCTTCGGAAAGCGGCTTGAGGCTGGGCGGCGGCGCCGCCTTTTCGGGGCGCTTCACGTCGCCGTGGCGGATCGCCAGCTTCGCCACCGCCGGATAGCCGAAGAAGCGGTTGACCCGATCCATGATCTCGGGCGCGACATGCTGCATCGTCGGCGCGAAGGCGCCCGAGACGATCAGGCTCAGCACCCCTTCGGCGCGCTTGCCCTGCGGGAAGCGAATCGATTCCGGAGAGGAGACGCGGGCATAGCGCTCCCCGACGATCTCGGCCCAGCGGCTGACGATCGAATGCTGGACGAAGCCGAACTTGCGGAATGCCGCGCCGCCGACATCGGGCAGCAGCTCGGACACCGCACGGGCTCGATTCGCGCGCTGCGGCTCGGCCGGGGCCGGGGGCTTGGGTTTCGAAGGCTTCGTCATTCGCTGCCATCCATGCCATAGCCGCCCCGTGCCCGACAACGTCCCATCCGCGATCGCTCCACAGCTTCTCGCCTGGTACGACGCCCATGCCCGCACCCTGCCCTGGCGCGCGCCGCCCGGCGCCAACGCCGCCGATCCCTATCGCGTCTGGCTTTCCGAAGTGATGCTCCAGCAGACCCAGGTCGCCAGCGTCATTCCCTATTTCGCCACATTCACCGCGCGTTGGCCCAGCGTCGAGGCGCTTGCCGCCGCCGAGGACGCCGATCTGATGGCCGGCTGGGCGGGCCTCGGCTATTATGCCCGCGCGCGCAACCTGCTCGCCTGCGCGCGCGAAGTGGCGCGGCGCGGGAGCTTCCCGGACAGCGAGGCAGGGCTGCGCGAGCTTCCCGGCGTGGGCGGCTACACCGCCGCCGCGATCGCCGCGATCGCCTTCGGCCGCCGCGCGGTGGTGGTCGATGGCAATGTCGAGCGGGTGGTCTCGCGCCTGTTCGCCGTCGAAGCGGCGCTCCCGGCAGCCAAGCCCGAAATCTACGCCCGCACCGATTCGATCACCCCCGATGCCCGTGCCGGCGATTTCGCCCAGGCGATGATGGACCTGGGCAGCACGATCTGCACGCCGCGCGCACCCAAATGCCTGATCTGCCCGCTGCGGGGCGATTGCGCCGGCTTCGCCAGCGGCGCGCCCGAGCGATTCCCGGTCAAGGCGCCCAAGGCCGCCAAGCCGCAGCGCCACGGCACGATGTTCTGGCTGCGGCACGAGGAGTCGGTGCTGCTCGTCCGCCGTCCGGCCAAGGGGCTGCTCGGCGGCATGCGCGCGCTGCCCAGCGGCCCCTGGACCGACGCCCCGCCCGGCCTTGAGGGCGCGCCCGCCGTCGCCGACTGGAGCGTGATCGAGCCCCGGATCGCGCATGTCTTCACCCATTTCGCACTCGACGTCGCACTTGCGACTGCAACAATCGATCGGCAGGAAGACGCGGCGCTGCCCGGCGAATGGTGGCCGGTCGCCGAACTCGATTCGGCCGGCCTGCCCACCGTTTTCGCCAAGGCGGCGCGACAATTTCGGAGGATGCCATGCGCCGACTGACTGGTTTCACGCTTGGGCTCGTCGCCTTCGCGCCCGCCGCCTTCGCCCAGCAGGCGCCGAAGCCGCCCACGGTCGCCGCCGAGACCGCGCTCGCGCAGCGCGTCGTTTCGGAAGGCCGCGTGCCCGGCATCGTCATCGTCACCGGCCGGGGCGAAGGAACCGCCACCGTCGTCGCGCAGGGCCGCATCGCCGATGCGCAGAGCGCCCACAAGGCCGATGCCGACAGCCTGTGGCGCGTCTATTCGATGACCAAGCCGATCACCGGCATCGCCGCGATGATCCTGATCGAGCAAGGCAAGCTCAAGCTCGACCAGCCGATCAGCGACTTCATCCCGGCGTTCAAGGAAATGAAGGTGCTGGTCGATCCGGCCAAGGACCTGACCACCCGCCCCGCCACCCGCCCGATCACCGTGCGCAACCTGCTCACCCATACCGCGGGCCTCGGCTACAACATCATCACCAAGGGGCCGCTGCTCGACGAATATAGCCGGCTCGGTATCAATCCGGCGCAGGTCAATGCCCAGATGGAAGTCCAGATGGCTGCCGCCCGGCCGAACAGCCTGGAGGAATTCGCCAATCGTACCGCGACGCTGCCGCTGATCGCCGATCCGGGCGCCAAATGGAGCTATTCGATCGGCCTCGATATCCTCGGCCGCGTCATCGAAGTCGCCAGCGGCATGCCGTTCGATCAGTTCGTCAACACCCGCATCTTCGCCCCGCTCAAGATGACTGAAAGCTATTGGACGGTGCCGGCGGACAAGGTGGCGAACTTCGCCGACAATTATGCGCTGCTCGCCGATCGCCGCGTGCCGGCCGATCCCGCCGCGACCTCGGTCTATCTCCACAAGCCCGAATTTCCCTATGGCGGCGCCGGGCTGGTGATGTCGGCGCGCGACTATGATCGTTTCCTCCACATGCTGCTGAATGGCGGCACGCTCGACGGCGCGCGCATCCTCAAGCCAGAGACGGTGAAGCTCGCCATGTCGGACCTGCTGCCCGCCGGCGTCGACAAGAGCCTGCTCCAGGAGATGACGAAGGATTCGGATGTGTCGATGGGCTTCGGCGCGGGCGGGTCGGTCTATCTCGCCGACAGGCCCGGCGGGCCCGGCAAGGGCACCTATGGCTGGGCCGGCGCCGCGGGTTCGATCGGCTGGGTCGATCCCATCCACAAGCTGCGCGCGACGGTGATGATCAACCTGTTCGGCGACACGCCCATCAAGCGCGAGGCGTCCCAGGCGATCTACGCCGATCTGGCGAAGTGATCTCCCCGGGCTTTACCGGCGGCACGCTCGACCGCGCCGATCGCGTCCGCCACGAGCCCGAGCTGCTCGCCGCAGCGCTAGCCGATCCGCGCGCGCAGCTGCTCGTGCTGCACGGCTATGATCCTGAGCTCGACGATGCCGGCCGGCTCGTCTGGACCGGGCTCGATGCCGCGGCCGGCGAGCTGCTGTTCCTCGGCTATGACGAAGGCGCCCCGCGCTTCGCCTCGACGCTACCCGCAGGCGAAGCCGTGCCCGTCGGCCGCTCAACGGCGCTGTTCGGCATGCTCGATCGCTTCGCGCCCGCCGAGGCCGCGCACTACGCCGCCGCCCGCAGCCTGGTCGATTGGCATGCCCGCCACCGCTTCTGCGCCAATTGCGGCACCGCCACTGCGATCTTCCGCGCCGGCTGGGCGCGGCAATGCCCCCATTGCGGCGCCGAGCATTTCCCCCGCGTCGATCCGGTGGTGATCATGCTGGCCGAGGCAGGCGACAAGGTACTGCTCGGCCGCCAGCCGCCCTGGCCGGCGGGCCGTTACTCCGCGCTGGCGGGCTTCCTCGAGATCGGCGAATCGATCGAGGAAGCGGTGCGGCGCGAGACGCTGGAGGAATCGGGCATTCGCCTCGGCGCGGTGCGCTACATTGCCAGCCAGCCCTGGCCCTTCCCCTCCTCGCTGATGATCGCCTGTATCGGCGTGGCGCTCAACGAGGACATCGTGATCGACGTCCACGAACTCGAAGACGCGCGCTGGTTCACCCGCGAAGACGTCCGCCGCGCCCTCGCCCGCTATCCCGAAGCCCCGTTCGGCGCCCCGCCCCCCTACGCCATTGCCCACAGCTTGCTCACCGCCTGGGCCGAGGGGGCCTAGCAACCATCTGCTCCCCGGCGCAGGCCGGGGCCCAGTTTCGACGCAGTCGTGGGGCGGGAATTCTTCGAAGGACGCGGCAGCTGGGCCCCGGCCTTCGCCGGGGAACAGGCTAGGGCTCAGGGCCGCGGCCGTGCCTGCGGGTAGGTGCCGAGCACGCGCGTCCATTTCGAATGGAACTTCAGCTCCTCGAGCGCTCGCGCCACCGGGGCCTCGTCGGGACTGCCGACCACGTCGCAATAGAATTCGGTCGCCGCGAAGCTGCCGTCGCGCTGGTAGCTTTCCAGCTTGGTCATGTTGACGCCGTTGGTCGCGAAGCCGCCCAGCGCCTTGTAGAGCGCGGCGGGGATGTTCTTCACTTCGAAGACGAAGCTGGTCATGCAGGGCCCCGGCGCCGCGACGGGCACCGCCTCGCGCGCCAGGATGACGAAGCGGGTCATGTTGTGGGCCGCATCCGCCAGGTCGGTGGCGAGCAGTTCCAGCCCATAGAGTTCGGCCGCCCCCGGTGGCGCCAGTGCCGCCACCGCCGGATCGCCCGCCTCGGCCACCACCGCCGCCGCGCCGGCGGTGTCGGGATAGGCCACCGGCTGGATGCCGTGCGCCTTCAGCCAATGGCGGCACTGGCCGAGCGCCTGGGGGTGGCTCATCGCCTGTTTCACGCCCTCGATCGGGCCCAGGCCCATCAGGCCATAGCGGATCGGCAGGAAATGCTCGCCGACGATCACCAGCCCCGATTCGGGCAGCAGGAAATGGATGTCGGCGACGCGGCCGTGGAGCGAATTCTCGATCGGGATCATCGCCCGGTCGGCGATGCCTTCCTTCACGGCGTCGATCGCATCGTCGAACGAGAAGCAGGGTAGCGCCAGCCCGTCGGGAAAGACTTCGCGCACGGCGATATGCGAATTGGCGCCCGGGGCGCCCTGAAACGCGACGGCGCGCGCAGGCTCGGCGGCGGCGGCTCCGCTCATCTGCTCGACGAGCGCGCGGGCGGGGGCGGCGAAATTCTCCATCGGGCCGGCGCGCTACCGTGCGCGCATCTCCGTCGCAACCCCCGCTTGCTTTAGGGCGGGAGCCGGTTCTAAAGGGGCTCGATTTTTTCCGCAGGGGCGTCTCATGGACAATCGCTTCAATACGATCGCAGGTTGGGCTCTGGCTGGCGGCATCGTCGCGCTCGGCCTTTCGATCGTGAGCGGCATGGTGTTCCACGGCGAGCGGCCCGAGCATATGGGCTATGCGATCGAGGGCGTCGAGGAAGCCTCGGCCGGGGGCAGCGAAGCCGTCGCGCCGATCGCCACTCGCCTCGCATCGGCCGATCTCGCCAAGGGCGAGGCGTCGTTCAAGAAGTGCGCCGCGTGCCACACGATCAACCAGGGCGGCGCGAACGGCGTCGGCCCGAACCTCTATGGCACGCTCGGCGAGCCGATCGGCCAGGGCAAGGGCGGCTTCGCCTTCTCCGATGCGCTCAAGGCGGTCGGCGGCAATTGGGACTTCGACAAGATGGATGCGTGGCTGACCAGCCCGCGCAAGTTCGCGTCCGGCACCAAGATGACCTTTGCCGGCCTGCCCGATGCGCAGGAGCGCGCGAACGTGATCGCCTATCTCAACACCCAGGGCTCGAACCTGCCGCTGCCGGCCGCTCCGGCCGCGGGGGCGGAGCCGGCGGCCGGCAACGCCTCGGCGAACGCCGCCGAGCCGGCCTCGAACCTGTCGAACCAGGCCAGCCCGGCCACCGGCGCGCCCTCGGTCGATCCCAAGGCGAAGGTCCAGGCCGAGAAGAAGGGCGCCTGAGCGCTTCTTCCGTTCGACTAGAAAAGACCCCCACCTGATCCCCGGCGAAGGCCGGGGCCCAGTTTCCACGCATTCGTTGTGCGGGAATCCCTCGAAAGCCGCGGCAGCTGGCCCCCGGCCTTCGCCGGGGAGCACCTGTTCGCTAAACCGAAATCGCTATTCCGGCCGATCGATCCCCGGCCGCGGGCGCGTGATCGTCGTGTGGTCCTTGTCGCGCCAGAAATCCTGGACGATCTGCCAGCCTTCCTCGGCGGTCTCGCAAAAATGGAACAGGTTGAGGTCGCGCGGGGAGATCACGCCTTCCTCGCACAGCGCCTCGAAATTGACGACGCGGTTCCAGAAGTCGCGGCCGTAGAAAATCACCGGAACCGGTGCGATTTTGCCCGTCTGAATGAGCGTTAAAAGCTCAAAACTCTCATCAAACGTACCAAAACCGCCCGGAAAGACCGCAACTGCGCGCGCATGCAGCAGGAAATGCATCTTTCTGAGCGCGAAATAGTGGAACTGCATCGACAGGCCCGGCGTCACATAGGGGTTCGGCGCCTGTTCGTGCGGCAGCAGGATGTTGAGGCCGATCGTGTCCGCTCCCACGTCGCGCGCGCCGCGATTCGCCGCTTCCATGATCGACGGGCCGCCGCCCGAACAGACCACGAAATGCCGGTTCCCCGCCTCGTCGAGCGGGAAGTTCGAGGCGAGCTGGGCCAGCTCGCGCGCCACGTCATAATATTTCGATTTCTCGATCAGCCGTTCGGCGACGATCTTCTGCTGCGGCGTATCGGCCAGCTCCAGCAGCGCCTGCGCCTTGCTCGGCTCGGGAATCCGCGCCGAGCCATAGACGACGAAGGTCGACTTGATGTGCGCCTCGTCGAGCAGCAGCTGGGGCTTGAGCAGCTCGAGCTGGAAGCGCACCGGCCGCAGGTCTTCGCGCAGCAGGAAGTCGAGATCCTGGAAGGCGAGCCGGTAGGCGGGGTTTTCGGTCTGCGGGGTGCCGGTGGCGGTGTTGGCGTTCTGCACTTCCTGCTGGGCAGGACGGAAGACGCGGCTGGGAACTCGAGTATCGCTCATTTCGCTCCGCTTAGAGTCTGTTTGGAAATGCGCGGAAGAGCGCATTTTGAGACGGCACCGGCCCGCTCCCCATGTCGAGGTGCAGGTGGTTGTAGTGGGCCGCGTTGTAATCGGGGCTCAGCACCGTGGCGAAGCGCCGGCAGGCCGAGCCGTGGATCGCCTCGAGGAACTGGCGAACCTGCGGATCGCCGCTGCGCCAGTCGCGCTCGATCGTCACCCGCCGCCCGTCGGCCAGCACGAAGCCCGAGACGTCGACGGCATTGGCCAAGCCATGCTCCGACATGCGCAGCGCAGAGGCGGCGCCATTGCCGATGATCCCGCGGCACGAATAGGTGCCGAACGTCTCCACCCTGGCGAGCGGGCTGCCCAGCAGTTGGGCCGCCGCTGGCGCGACGGCGAAGCGCACCCAGGCGGTGAACGTCCGCGCGAGCCCGCACTTCATCGATTTGAGCCCGGTCACCGGCACGCCGATATCGAGCAGCTGCACCGAATCGAGCACCATGCAGCCGCCGCCATAGTCGCGGTCGGGCAGCGGGCTGTAGCGCACCTGCGCGCGGCTCAGGTCCGCGAAACATTGCTGCGTCTCGCGCGGCGTCGGCCGGTTGAGCGTGACCGGCCCGGCGGCGCGCGGCCGGATCGGCGCCGGTGCGGGGCGGTCGTTGCCGCCCCCGCCGAACACGCAGCCGGTGAGCAACAGAGGCAAAAGGGCAGGGAGCGCGCGCATCGGCGCGCAGCATAACGCGCGATGGGCAATGCCGCCTAGCCGCCGCCATCCGCAATCGAACGCAATTGACTTTCGGCCCGCCGCCGCTAGGGCCGTCGGCGGGCCACGCGGTCCCAACGCCGCGCGTGCTCTCTGCAAGGAGAGTCTATATGACTGATACGATTGCCGCCGACGCCACCATTGCGCCTGCGAAGCCCGCTACCAAGCCGGCACGCCCCTATTTCTCCTCCGGTCCCTGCGCCAAGCCTCCCGGCTGGTCGCCCGAAAAGCTCGCGACGCAGAGCCTCGGCCGCTCGCACCGCTCGAAGCTGGGCAAGAACCGCCTCCAATATTGCATCGACCTGATGCGCGAGATTTTGCGCCTGCCCGACACGCATCGCATCGGCATCGTTCCCGGCTCGGACACCGGCGCCTTCGAAATGGCGATGTGGACGATGCTCGGCGCACGCGGCGTCACCACGCTGGCCTGGGAAAGCTTCGGTGAAGGTTGGGTCACCGATGCCGTCAAGCAATTGAAGCTCGAGCCGACGGTGATCCGCGCCGATTACGGCCAGCTTCCCGATCTCGACAAGGTCGATTGGTCCGACGACGTGCTGTTCACCTGGAACGGCACCACTTCGGGCGTGCGCGTGCCCGACGGCGAATGGATCCCTGCCGACCGCGAAGGGCTGAGCTTCGCCGATGCGACTTCGGCCGTGTTCGCCTATGACCTGCCCTGGGACAAGATCGACGTCGCCACCTTCTCCTGGCAGAAGGTGCTGGGCGGCGAGGGCGCGCATGGCGTGCTGATCCTCGGCCCCCGCGCCGTGCAGCGCCTCACCGAATATACCCCGGCCTGGCCGCTCCCCAAGGTCTTCCGCCTCGTCTCGAAGGGCGCGCTCGCCGAGGGCGTGTTCAAGGGCGAGACGATCAACACCCCCTCGATGCTCGCGGTCGAAGACGCGATCTTCGCGCTCGAATGGGCCAAGGGGCTGGGCGGGCTCGACGGGCTGATCGCCCGCGCGAATGCCAATGCCGATGCGCTGAACAAGATCGTCGCCGCGCGGCCCTGGCTCGGCCATCTCGCCGAGCTGCACGGCATCCGCTCGAAGACCTCGGTCTGCCTCACCGTCGAGGGCGCCGATGCGGACTTCATCAAGAAGTTCGCCGGGCTGCTCGAAAAGGAAGAGGCCGCGTTCGACATCGCCGGCTATCGCGACGCCCCGGCGGGGCTGCGCATCTGGTGCGGCGCCACCGTCGACACCGCCGATATCGAGGCGCTCGGCCCCTGGCTCGACTGGGCCTACGCGACCGCCCGTCAATCGAACTAATCCGTCATCCCGGCGAAAGCCGGGATCTCGTGCCACGCGCCGTTCGCTCGCCGCGCGAGATCCTGACTTTCGTCAGGATGACGTTTGCAGAAAGGCAAACGTCATGCCCAAAGTCCTCATTTCCGACAAAATGGATCCCAAGGCCGCGCAGATCTTCCGTGAGCGCGGCGTCGAAGTCGACGAGATCACCGGCAAGACTCCCGAAGAGCTGAAGGCGATCATCGGCGACTATGACGGCCTGGCGATCCGCAGCTCGACCAAGGTCACCAAGGAAATCCTCGAAGCCGCGACCAATTTGAAGGTCGTCGGCCGCGCCGGCATCGGCGTCGACAATGTCGACATCCCCGCCGCCTCGGCGCGCGGCGTGGTCGTGATGAACACGCCCTTCGGCAATTCGATCACCACCGCCGAACACGCCATCGCGCTGATGTTCGCGCTCGCCCGTCAGTTGCCCGAGGCCGATGCCTCCACCCAGGCCGGCAAGTGGGAGAAGAACCGGTTCATGGGCGTCGAGCTCACCGGCAAGACGCTCGGCCTGATCGGCGCCGGCAATATCGGCTCGATCGTCGCCGATCGCGCGCTCGGCCTGCGCATGAAGGTGATCGCCTATGATCCCTTCCTCACGCCCGAGCGGGCGATCGAGATGGGGGTCGAGAAGGTCAACCTCGACGATCTGCTCCTGCGCGCCGATTTCATCACGCTGCACACCCCGCTCACCGATCAGACCCGCAACATCCTGAGCCGCGAGAACCTCGCCAAGACCAAGCGCGGCGTGCGCATCATCAATTGCGCGCGCGGCGGCCTGATCGACGAGGCGGCGCTCAAGGAGGGGCTGGAGAACGGCCATATCGCCGGCGCCGCGCTCGACGTGTTCGCGGTGGAGCCCGCCAAGGAGCACCCGCTGTTCGGCACGCCCAACTTCGTCGCCACCCCGCATCTCGGCGCCTCGACCACTGAGGCGCAGGTCAATGTCGCGATCCAGGTGGCCGAGCAGCTCGCCGACTATCTCGTCACCGGCGGCGTCACCAATGCGCTCAACATGCCCAGCCTCTCGGCCGAGGAAGCGCCGCGGCTGAAGCCGTACATGGCGCTCGCCGAAAAGCTCGGCAGCCTGGTCGGCCAGCTCTCGCATGGCGAGCTGTCAAACATCGCGATCGAAGTCGAAGGCGCCGCCGCCGAACTGAACCAGAAGCCGATCACCGGCGCGGTGCTCGCCGGGCTGATGCGCGTCCATTCGGATACGGTGAACATGGTCAACGCCCCCTTCCTTGCCAAGGAGCGCGGGCTCGACGTGCGCGAAGTTCGGCATGATCGCGAGGGCGATTATCACACGCTGGTGCGCGTGACGGTGGGCACCCAGGGTGGCGACCGTTCGGTGGCCGGTACGCTGTTCGGCAATGCCGCGCCGCGCCTGGTCGAGCTGTTCGGCATCAAGGTCGAGGCCGATCTCGCCGGCCACATGCTCTACATCGTCAACGAAGACGCGCCCGGCTTCATCGGGCGTCTCGGCACGACTCTCGGCGAGGCGGGCGTGAATATCGGCACCTTCCACCTCGGCCGCCGCGAAGCCGGCGGCGAGGCGGTGCTGCTGCTCTCAGTCGATGGCGCCGTCAGCCCCGACCTCATCGCCACGATCCGCGCCCTCCCCGGCGTGAAGACCGCGATGGCGCTGGCGTTCTGACGCGCATGCGTCATCCTGACGAAAGTCAGGATCTCGGGCGGCGAGCGATCGGCGCGTGGCACGAGATCCCGGCTTTCGCCGGGATGACGCTTTGGTCTACGGGAGCGCGATGAGCGGATTGTTACCCGAAGGCTTCCACGATCGCCTCCCCCCAGAGGCGGATGCCGCCGCGCGGCTCGAAGCGCGCGTGCTCGGTGTCGCGCGCGGCTATGGCTATGAGCAGGTCGATCCGCCGCTCGCCGAATTCGCCGATGAGCTCGGTGCCCGGCTCAAGGCGGGCGGACTGCGCGATGCGGTGCGCTTCATCGATCCGGTTTCGCAGCGCACGCTGGCGATCCGCCCCGATCTCACGGCCCAGGTCGGCCGCATCGCCGCCACCCGCATGGGCCATCATCCCCGCCCGGTGCGCCTTTCCTACGCCGGACCGGTGATGAAGCTCGCCGCGTCCGAGCTCGATCCGCTGCGCGCGATGCGCCAGATCGGCTGCGAGCTGATCGGCCTCGACACCGTGGCGGCGGCGCAGGAAGTCGTCCATGTCGCGATCGAGGCGCTTCGGGCCGCCGGCGTCGAAGGCGTGGCCGTCGATTTCACCCTGCCCGACCTGGTCGATCGCCTGGCTGCCGAATCGCTCGCCCCTGAGACGCTGCAGACCCTCCGCGACCGTCTCGATGCCAAGGATGCCGGCGGCGTCACCGCGATCGACGCCAGCTATCTCCCGCTGATCGAGGCGGCCGGGCCGTTCGATACGGCGATGGCGCGGCTGCGCGCGATCGATGCCGGCAAGGGTCTCGCCACGCGGCTCGACGGCCTTGCCGCAATCGCCGCGAGCATCGATGGCGACGTGGCGCTCACCCTCGATCCCACCGAGCGGCACGGCTTCGAATATCAGAGCTGGCTCGGCTTCTCGCTGTTCGCCCGCGGCGTGCGCGGCGAGATCGGCCGCGGCGGGACCTATACGATCCTCCATGGCAATGGCCGCGAGGAGGCCGCGGTCGGCTTCTCGCTGTTCGCCGATCCGATCCTCGACACCGGTATCGGTGCCGGCGAGCGGCGGCGGCTTTTCGTGCCGTTCGGCACTCCGCCTGCCCTCGCCGCCCGCTTGCGCGCCGAAGGCTGGGTCACGGTCGCCGCGCTGGAGTCGGACGACACGCCCGAGGCGCAATTGTGCACGCACGTCCTGCGCGACGGCGCGCCGCAACCGGCCTAGGCTCAACGATCCGCTCTTCGACGACAAGCTTAGGGCAAGGGGATAGGGTGATCCCTACCGCGCCAGCAGCGTCTCGACATGGCCGTCGAGGAACGGCAGCAGTGCCTCGGCCACCGCGTGGCGGAAGCGCGGATCGGTGCCCAGCCGCTCGGGGAAGACCTCGCGCAGGTCGAGCATCTTGTGCGCGACGTCGCTGTCGAGCGCGGTGCGCGCGAGCAGGTCGGCGAGGGGATCGGTAATCGCCTCGTGCGCCTGCGCCTTGCGGCGGGCAAAGGCGATCCAGGCCGCGATCGGCACGGCGAGCCGATCGATCCGCCGCCCGGCGTCGAGCTCGTCCTGGATCGTGTCGAGCAACCGATAGGGCAGCTTCTGCGACCCGTCCCAGGCGATCTGGCTGAGCAGGTGGCGGATCGCGGGATTGCGGAAGCGCGCCAGCACTTGGGTCGCATAGTGCTGCACGTCGAGGCCCTCGACCGGCTTCAGCGACAGCGCGATGTCCGAATGGACCAGCCGTCCGATAAACGCCTCGATCGCCGGATCGGCCATCGCCTCCGCCACCGTCTCGAGGCCGAGCGCAAGCCCGACATAGGCGATCGTCGAATGCGCGCCGTTGAGGATGCGCAGCTTCGCCTGTTCATAGCCATGGACGTCGCTAGTCAGCGTCACGCCGGCCGCCGCAAGGTCGGGCCCGTCGGGCAGGTCGAAGCGCTGGAGTGCCCATTGCGCGAACCGCTCGCGCTGCACGGCCGCGCGGTCCTCGACCTGCAGGCTGTGCGCGACCTGCGCCAGGAACGCCGGATCGCTGGCCGGGGTGATCGAATCAACCATCGAATTGGGGAAGGCCACTTCGCCTTCGATCCAGTCGGCCAGCCCGGCGTCCCATTCGCGCGCCAGGGCGATGCAGGCGGCGCGCAGCTTCTCGCCATTGCCGGTCATGTTGTCGCAGCACAGCATCGCGAAGGGCGGGGTGCCGGCGGCGCGGCGATCGGCGAGGCCGGCGACGATCCAGCCGACCAGGCTGGCCGGCTCGGTGGGACGGGCGCGGTCATGCGCGATGTCGGGATGCGCGAAGTCGAGATTGCCGTCGGCGGCGAGGCAATAGCCCTTCTCGGTCACTGTGCTCGTCGCGATCCGCATCGCCGGATCGGCAAGCCGCGCCCTCAGCCGCGCGCGTTCGCCCGGGCCGATCGCCTCGGAATGCGCGGCGAGCACGCGCATCGCCGGATCGCGGTCCAGGATCGCCAGCGCATAGAGCCCGTCCTGCGCCTTGAGCGCCTCGACCGTGCCGGCGCTGCGCAACGAGACCGCAGCAATGCCCCAGCGGGGATCCTGGTCGAGCAGCCCGTCGATATAGGCGGCCTGGTGCGCGCGGTGGAAGGCGCCGGGGCCGAAATGGACGATGCCCGTGCGGATCGCGGCGGAATCATGCCCCGGCCGGTCGATCCCGGCGGGCAGCGAAGCGAGCGTGGCGCGCGAAAGGCTGGTCATCGCCCCCGGTCAACGCCCGGTACGGGGGAAAGTCAATGCAGGGCTAGAAGGTTCGCATCGGCGACGCGCCGGCCGACCCGCGGATCAACGACCCCGTTCGCGGGGTCCAATCCTTCGACTCCGGCATCAGGAAGCGCACCTGGCGGTTGGGAAAGTCGATATCGACCCGGCGGAAGGCGCGTAGCGCGTCCATTCCGAGCATCAGCGCCGGTCGCTTGACCAGCCCGAACCGTTCGAACGGCGCCACCTCGGCAAAGGCGACCGGCATCGCGCCGAACTTGACCTTGCCTACCGAGATGTCCGGGATCTGGGTATAGTCGGCCGTCGCCTTGGCGCCGGTGACGCTGGTCAGCACGATCGGCTTGGGCGCCGGCCCGCGCTTGCCGATCCGCCGCCGCAGCGCCGCATTTCCCATCGTCACTTGCGATCCGGTGTCGAGCACGACCTGGATGCGGGTATTGCCGTAATAGGCGTCGGTGACGATCAGCTGGCCGAACAGGTTCTTGGCGGTGACGACGATCTCGTCGGGATCGCGCCGTTCCCGGGCGCCGCGCTTGAGGCTGGGCATCACGGCCATGGTGCCCCTTTCGAAATCGATCGTGATGCGGTGCTTCTGCAGCGTGTCGATGCCGAGCAGGCCCATCGCGCCGAGGTTGATTGCCTGCAGCGCAGGGGCGATGATCGTGTGCTGCTCGCCGATCGAGGCGATCGCCAGATTGGGCACGACCACGGTATCGACCTGGCTGGTGCCGGTCATTGCCGTCATCCGCACCGGCGCTCCCGCGGCGAGGCGCAGCGAACCGGCGAGCTCGCGCGCGATGACGGTGCGCTCGGCACCGGTGTCGATGATGAAGTTGTACGGCCCCGCCTTGCCGACATCGACCGGCACGGTCATCCGCTGATCGAGCTGGCCGAGCGCCAGCAGGGTCGCGTCGATCGTGCCCGGCGTGTCGGTCGAGACGGTTGCTGGATCCTGCCCGCTGGCCGGATTTTGCCGGTCGCGCGCCGCGCTCGCCGAAGCGGCGAGGAAGATCGAGAGGAGCGCGGCGACTCTCTTCATGCTGCGATCCTATACCTTCGCCTGCTGCGCAGCAATGTTTCCGCGATGCGTCTAGTCGAGCCGCATCGCTTCCGCTGCAATGTGCTCGGCTTCCGCCAGCAACGCGTCCTCCGCCATGCCCTGCGGCAGGCTCTCGCGGCCGATCATGATCAGCACCGGCACCGCCATCGGGGAGACGCGCGGCATGTCGATGTGCAGCATCGTGTCGGCGGCGGTATCGAGCAGGTGGGCCAGCCGCCCGACATCGGTCATCCGCGCCCGCGCATCGGCCCAGGCGGCGCGCAGCAGCAGATGGTCAGGCTCGTATTTGCGCAGCACGTCATAGATCAGGTCGGTCGAGAAGGTGACCTGCCGCCCGGTCTTCTTCTTGCCGGGATGCTGGCGCTCGACCAGCCCGCCGATGATCGCCACTTCGCGAAACGCGCGCTTGAGCAGCGCCGATTGCTGCACCCAATCGACGAACTCGTGCTCGAGGATGTCGGGCGAGAAGAGCGGCCGCGGATCGACGATCTTCTCCAGGCCATAGACCGCCAGCGCATAATCGTTGGCGACGAAGCCGAGCGGCTTCAGCCCCATCGTCTCCATCCGCCGCGTGATCAGCATGCCGAGCGACTGGTGCGCATTCCAGCCCTCGAAGCTGTAGGCGACCATATGGTGCTTGCCCTCGTGCGGGAAGGTTTCGACCAGCAGCTGGGAGGGCGCCGGCAGCGCCGATCGCCGCGCCTGCATCTCCAGCCACTCCTGCACGTCCTTGGGAAAGCGCGGCCATTCGCTCGAATCGTGCAGGAATCGCCGGACGCGATCGGCCAGCGTCGACGTGATCGCCAGCCGCGCGCCCATGTAGGAGATGTAGCGCGCGTTCTTGGCCGTCGCCCGCACGATCAGGTCGGTCAGCTCGACGCGCTCGACCTCCAGCGCCAGGCCGGCGAAGACGAAGGTGTCGCCGGGCGACAATTGCGTGCCGAAGGATTCCTCGATCTTGCCCAGCCGCCGGCCGTTCTTGAAGCGCACTTCGAGCATCGGCGATTCGACGATGATGCCGGCATTGAGCCGGTGCTGCGCGATGAAGGCCGGCTTGGTCACCCGCCACAGCCCGTCCTTGCCCAGGGTCAGCCGCTTGAACCGGTCATAGGCGCGCAGGCTGTAGCCGCCATCGGCGATGAAGCCGAGCACGCGCTCGAACGTCTCCCGCTCAAGCGCAGAATAGGGGAGCGCCGCGCGCACCTCCTCCAGCATCTCGTCCGCTGCGAACGGGGCGGCGCAGGCGCAGCCCATGACGTGCTGGGCGAGCACGTCGAGCGCGCCGGGGCGGAAGACGTCGGGATCGAGCTCGCCATGCTCCACGGCATCGAGCGCGGCGCGCGCCTCGAGATATTCGAAGCGGTTGCCGGGCACGAGCACCGCCTCGCTCGGCTCGTCGAGCCGGTGATTGGCGCGGCCGATGCGCTGAAGCAGGCGCGACGAGCCCTTGGGCGCGCCCATCTGGATGACGCAATCGACATCGCCCCAATCGACGCCGAGATCGAGGCTGGCGGTGGCGACCAGCGCGCGCAGCTGGCCGTCGGCCACGGCCTGTTCGGCGCGCTGGCGCGCTTCGAGGCTGAGGCTGCCGTGATGCACGCCGATCGGCAGCTTGAGCTCGTTGACCTTCCAGAGCTGCTGGAACACCAGCTCGGCCAGGCCGCGGGTGTTGCAGAAGACGATCGTCGTCTTGTGCGTCTCGATCTCGGCCATCACCTGGGGGATGGCATAGACCGCCGAGTGGCCGGCCCAGGGCACGCGCCCCTCGGGCAGCAGGATCGCGATGTCGGGATCGGCGCCCTTCTCGCCCTTGACCAGCGTGACGGCGTCGATGTCGCCGTGCGGCGCCAGCCAGGCGCGATAGCCGTCGGGATCGGCGACGGTGGCCGAAAGGCCGACGCGGCGAAGCCCCGGCGCGAACCGCTGCAGCCGTGCCATGGCGAGCGCGAGCAGGTCGCCGCGCTTGCCGGTGGCGAAGGCATGGACCTCGTCCACCACCACCGTCTTCAGCCCGGCGAACATCGTCAGGCTGTCTTCATAGGAAAGCAGTAGGCTCAGCGATTCGGGCGTGGTCAGCAGGATCTGCGGCGGATCGGCGCGCTGGCGGTGCTTGCGGTCCCACGAGGTGTCGCCGGTGCGAGTCTCGACCCGGATCGGCAGGCCCATCTGCTCGACCGGAGACAGCAGGTTGCGCTGGATATCGACCGCGAGCGCCTTCAGTGGCGAGATGTAAAGCGTATGCAGCCCCGCGGCGGGCGCCTCGATCAAGTCGACGAGCGTCGGCAGGAAGCCCGACAGCGTCTTGCCGGCGCCGGTTGGGGCCACGAGCAGGGCGTGCTGGCCGGCTCGGGCTGCCGCCAGCATATCCAGCTGGTGCCGGCGCGGCGCCCAACCGCGCGCCGCGAACCAGTCGGACAGGATCGGGGGGAGCGCCGCGGTCACCCGCCTCGTCTAGGCGAATTTCCCGGCTCTGGCAGCCGCCTTCGACTGCCTGCGCAATCGAATCCGGCCACTCCCCATTGGAACCCTCGGCCTTGCCGACGATATAGATGGGATGGCGCTAGGCAGCTGGATCGAACCCCATTCCACCGGAATCCACGTTCCCGCCGCGGGAGCCTGGATCGATCCGAGCGAACCGGTCGCGCGCGCGCTGATCACCCATGGCCACGCCGATCATGCGCGGGGCGGCCATGGCGAGGTCTGGGCGACGGCCGAGACGCTTGCGATCATGGCGGCGCGCTATGGCCCGCAGAACGGCCGCCCGGTCGAATATGGCGAGACGATCCGGATGGGGGGAGTCGATATCGGCTATGTCCCGGCCGGCCACGTTCTCGGATCGGCGCAGATCGTGCTCGATCATGCCGGCGAGCGGATCGTCGTCTCGGGCGACTACAAGCGGCGGCCGGACCCGACCTGCGAACCTTTCGAGCCGGTGCCGTGCGACGTCTTCATTACCGAGGCCACGTTCGGCCTGCCCGTGTTCCGCCACCCCGAGACGCATGACGAGATGGACAAGCTGCTCGCCCGCCGCGCCGCCAATCCCGATCGCTGCGTGCTCGTCGGCGCCTATGCGCTCGGCAAGGCACAGCGAGTGATCCGCGAGCTGCGCGTGATGGGCTTCGACGATCCGATCTACATCCACGGCGCCCTGCAGCGGCTCTGCGACCTCTATGTCGCGCACGGCATCGACCTGGGCGACCTGCGGCCTGCCACCGGCGTCGCCAAGGCCGAGCTTGCCGGGCGGATCGTGCTCTGCCCGCCGGGGGCGCTCAACGATCGCTGGTCGCGGCGGCTGCCCGATCCGCTCACGGCGATGGCTTCGGGCTGGATGCGCGTCCGCCAGCGCGCCCGCCAGCGCAATGTCGAGCTGCCGCTGATTCTCTCCGACCATGCCGATTGGGACGA
This sequence comes from Pseudomonadota bacterium, assembly GCA_023400405.1. GTDB lineage: Bacteria > Pseudomonadota > Alphaproteobacteria > Sphingomonadales > Sphingomonadaceae > Sphingomonas. Next base: position 6,202 of record JAEXFD010000044.1, on the reverse strand, counting down.
GCTCACCCGCACGATCGAGGAAATCGCGCCGCGCGAAGTCTGGGTGACGCATGGCCGCGAGGATGCGCTGGTCCATTGGTGCCGGATGCGCCAGATCAAGGCGCGCGCGCTCGACCTGGTCGGCTTCGAGGACGAAGACGACTGAGCCGCCGCTCAGGCGGCGCGGCTGGCCGGGGCGGCGGCAAGCCAGGATTCGGCTTCGGCCATCGTCTCGAACACGCGCGCGACGCGGCTGCCCAGCGCCCGGCCGAGCTGGCTGCGGGCCAGCGTCGATTCGGCGACGAACGCCAGGCGGCGCGAGCGATAGGCCGGGTCGGCGAGCATTTGCTGGAAGGCATCGACCATCTCGCGCGATTGGATCTTCATGCCGCGCAGGTCGGTCAGCGTCACATGCTGGTTCGGCGCACAGCGCAGCTCGCCATGCGCTTGCGCCCGCGCGGCCAGGAACGCGGCGATGTCCTCATGCGTGAAGAAGCCGCTCATCCAGATCCGCACGAGATCGCGCTCGGGCTCGACGTCGATGCGGAATTGCGCAGACATGCAGCAGTTATAGAAACGAATTTCCTACCAGTGGGTGAATCAGCCCACGCCTTCCAGTGCCTTTTGCCGGCGGCGCTGCACCGAGCTGCCGATCCCCATCGCCTCGCGATATTTGGCAACGGTGCGCCGGGCGATGTCGAAGCCCTTTTCCCGCAATAGGTCGACCAGCGTATCGTCGGAGAGGATCGCCTTGGGACTTTCCGCGGCGATCAGCGTGCGGATCGCATTCTTCACGGCCTCGGCCGAAACCGCGTCCCCGCCATCGGCGGACTGGATCGCGCTGGTGAAGAAGTATTTTAGTTCGAACAGGCCGCGCGCGCAGCTCAGATATTTGTTCGAAGTGACGCGGCTCACGGTCGATTCGTGCATCTCGATCGCCTCGGCGACCTGGCGCAGCGTCAGCGGGCGCAGATGCGCGACGCCTTTCAGGAAGAACGCCTCCTGCTGCTTCACGATCTCGCTCGCCACCTTGATGATCGTGCGCTGGCGCTGGTCGAGCGCCTTGACCAGCCAATTGGCGCTGGCGAGCATGTCGGAAAGCCAGGCCTTGCTCGCCTTGTCCTGCGGCCCCGACGAGACTTCCGTATAATAGGCGCGGTTGACGAGCAGCTTGGGCAAGGTGGCGGCGTTGATCTCCACCGCCCAGCCGGCGCCGCGCCGCGCGACGAAGATGTCGGGCACCACCGCCAGCGTCGGCTCGCCGCCATAGCGACAGCCCGGCTTGGGATCATAGCCGCGCAGCTCGCGGATCATGTCGGCCAGGTCTTCGTCATCGACGTCGCAGATGCGCTTGAGCCGCGCCATGTCGCCGCGCGCGACCAGGTCGAGATTGTCGATCAGCCGCGCCATGCACGGATCGTAGCGATCGGCTTCCTTCGCCTGCAGCGCCAGGCACTCGGCCAGGCTGCGCGCGCCGACTCCGGTGGGATCGAAGGTCTGGATCGTCGCCAGCACTGCCTCGACTCGCGCCAGCGGCACGTTGAGGCGATTGGCGATGTCGAGCAGCGACGCAGTGAGATAGCCCGCCTCGTCGATCTGGTCGATCAGGTGCTGGGCGATGAACAGGTCCGCGCCGTCGACGCTCGCGCCCGCCTGGGCCGTGAGGTGATCGGCAAGGCTCGGCGCACCGCTGCCCAGGCTGTCGAGGTCGGGCCCATCCTCGGGCGCGCCGCCGCCGGTGCCGGCCATGCCGAGGCTGCCGTCGAGCCCGCCGATCGAATCGCTGGCGCTGTCGTGATGGAAGGTCTCGGCACTGAAATCGACGTCGAGCGCAGCCTCGCCCGCGGCATCACCGCCGCCCGTGATCAGTTCGCCGGCATCGGCCGGGCCGTCGCGCTCGGCGAAATCGCTATCGCCCTCGGGCTCCGGGGCCTCGCGCTCGCTGCCGCGCTCGTCCTCGCCGCCGCCCAGGCTTTCGAGCAGCGGGTTCTTCTCGATCTCTTCGGCGATGAAGGTCTCGATCTCGAGGTTCGACAGCGCCAGCAGCTTGATCGCCTGCTGGAGCTGCGGCGTCATCACCAGCGATTGCGACTGGCGCAGGTCGAGGCGTGGCGCGAGGCTCATCGAATGCTATCTAGGCGGTACCGGCCCGCTCCCCCACCCGGCCACCCATAAGATATTGCCGATGGGTGGCCGGGTGGCGGAGCGGGCCGGTGCCGGGACGAAAATTTGGAGTCAAAGCGAGAAGCCCTCGCCAAGATAGAGCCGGCGGACATTCTCGTCACGCACGAGGTCGTCGGGCGAGCCGGCGAACAGCACGCGCCCGTCATAGATGATGTAGCCGCGATCGACGATCTCGAGCGTCTCGCGGACATTGTGATCGGTGATCAGCACGCCGATGCCGCGCTCGCGCAGCTGGATGACGAGGTCACGAATGTCGGCGATCGAGATCGGATCGATGCCCGCGAACGGCTCGTCGAGCAGGATGATGGTCGGGTCGGCCGCAAGCGCCCGGGCGATCTCGGCGCGGCGCCGTTCGCCGCCCGACAGCGCCATCGCCGGCGCGGCGCGCAGCCGGGTGAGGCCGAATTCGTCGAGCAGCTCGTCGAGCCGGCGCTGGCGCGCGGCCCTGTCGGGCTCGGAAAGCTCGAGCACCGCGAGGATGTTCTTCTCGACGGTGAGGCCGCGGAAGATCGAGGTTTCCTGCGGCAGATAACCCAGGCCCAGGATCGCGCGGCGATACATCGGCAGGCGGGTGATATCCTCGCCGTCGAGCATGATGCGGCCCGAATCGGGCTTCACCAGCCCCATCACCGAATAGAAGCAGGTCGTCTTGCCGGCGCCGTTGGGCCCAAGCAGCCCGACCACTTCGCCGCGCCCGACCGAGACCGAAACGTCGGTGAGCACCACGCGCTTGTCATAGGATTTGGCGATCGAAATCACCGCCAGCCCCTTGTCGGGGATCGGCGCCGGATCGGCGGCGGGGCTTTCGAGCGTGGCGGCTTCGGTCATTGCGAGTCCTTGCATGGACGGTCCGGCGGCCGCCGCCTCAGGCAGCTCCCGCTTGGCAGGATTCCTGCATGAGATCGCGTCCCAAGGGAAGGGGGTGCGCGGCGGGCCGTTGAAATCGGGCGGTTATTGCTTCGGGGCCGAAGTCGCCGCCGGCGCGGATGCAGTGTTGCGCTTGGGCACCGAGAAGCGACCGGTGACGCGACCGCCGCGGCTTTGCACGCCCGGCTGGCCCGCCGCGCCGGTGCTGCCGCCGACGCCCGATCCGTCGATCGTCGCGCGACCGGTGTCGAGATCGATCGACAGCCGCCCGCCCGAGACGACATTGGTCCCCTGCCGCAGCGTGACGCCGCCGATCATCGTGATCGCATGCCGCGTCACGTCGTACACGGCATATTGGCCGGTGGCGCTCTGGTCGGGGCGGACCACCTTCACGCCGCCCGCCGCGTCAAGCCGCGAGACCGAGGGAGAGCCGTCGCTGATGTCGCCGGTATAGGCGACGGTGACGCGCGCGGCCGTGAGCGTCATTTCCGCCTGGGTGATCCGCACCCCGCCGGAGAGCAGGGCGCGATTCGCCTTGTCCTGCAGCTCGATATGCTGGGCGTCGAAATCGATCGGCGCGTTGCTGTCGTGGCGCTGCTGCGCGGCGGCGGGATGGGCTGCGGCGAGCGCCATCGCAAGGCCGATCGGAGAGAGGACGGAAACTCGTTTCATGATCAGCGCCTATTCGTCCGCCGCGGATTGATCCGCAAGTGCGCATTGCCATCTAGGGCGACGGTGCGGTTTTCCAAGTCGGCGTTGAGCTTGTCGCCGCTGAACACCCCCATCGGCGTCTGGCCGGAGACCGCGCCGCCGCTCTGCAGCTTGCGGGTCTTGAGGTCGAGCGTGGCGTCGTGCGTGTCGAGCGTATAGCCGTTGGCGGTCTGGAACTTGATTGGCCCGTCGACGGCGACCTGTTCCTTCTGCATGTCGTAATGGCCGTGATCGGCCTTGAGCGTCGCCGGGCCCTCCTCCAGCTTGATCTGCGCCGAAAGGTCCTGGAGCTGGACGACCGGTTCGGCCGAGCTCTTCTGCACGGCCGATCCCGCGTCGAGGCGGAAGGGCCGGCCCTTATTGTCCTCGCCGCGATAGACCGCGCTGTCGATCCGCAGCCGCTCGCTCGCCATGTCGACCTTGTTCTTGTCGAGCAGGAAGCTCACGTCGCCGCCGGTGGTGAGCGGGGCGAGCACCAGGAACGCGGCGAGCGTGCCGATGCCGATCGGCAGGAAGATCAGCGAGAAGCGGACCAGGCGATCGTGCGCGCTGCCGGGATGGGCCCAGTCGCGCTTCTGGTTCTTGAGGCGGGCGGCGATGTCAGACATGCGCGAAGATATCGGCCTCCGGCCAGCCGGCCAGGTCGAGTTCGGCTCGCCAGGGCAGGAAATCGAAACAGGCCTGGGCCAGCGGGGTGCGGCCTTCGCGCTCGAGGCGCTTGTCGAGTTCTTCCTTCATCGCATGCAGGTAACGCACGTCGGACGCTGCGTATTCGCGCTGCGCGTCGGAAAGTTCGGGGCCGCCCCAGTCGGAAGATTGCTGCTGCTTGGAAATTTCCTGGCCCACCAGCTCGCGCACCAGGTCCTTCAGGCCATGGCGATCGGTATAGGTCCGCACCAGCCGCGAGGCGATCTTGGTGCAATAGACCGGCGCGGCGATCACGCCCAGATAGAAGCGGATCGCCGCGAGGTCGAAGCGCGCGAAATGGTAGAGCTTCAGCCGCTCCGGATCGGCGAGCAGCATCCGCAGGTTCGGCGCGTCATAGGCCGATCGCGGGCCGAAGCGCACGAGGTGCTCGTCGCCCGACCCGTCGGAGAGCTGGACGACGCACAGCCGGTCGCGCGGCGTGATCAGGCCCATCGTCTCGGTATCGACGGCGATCGAGGCGCCCGGCGCGAACAGGCCTTCGGGGATGTCTTCTTCGTGGAAATGAACGGTCATCCCTGCCGCCTAGCCCCGTTCGCGCCGCGGCTCAATGGGTGCGCGCCGGCCAAGGCCGCAGCGTCAATCGGCGCGCGGCGGGACGTGTGGGGCCTCCGCCTCCGGCTTGCGCTTGCGGCGGGCCAGGATGTTGAGGATCTCCACCCCCGCCGAAAAGGCCATGGCAGTGTAGATATAGCCCTTGGGAACGTGCACGCCGAAGCCGTCGGCGATCAGCACGGCGCCGATCATCAGCAGGAATCCGAGCGCAAGCATCACCACGGTGGGGTTGCGGTGGATGAAATTGGCCAGCGGGTCGGCGGCGAACATCATCACGGCGACCGCGACGACCACGGCGGTGATCATCACCGGCAGGTGATCCGACATGCCCACGGCGGTCAGGATCGAATCGATCGAGAAGACCATGTCGAGCAGCAGGATCTGGACGATCGCCGCGCCGAAGCTGGCGACCGCGCGTCCGCCGCCCCCCGATTCGCTCCCCGATTCGGGATCGACATTGTGATGGATCTCGGTCGTCGCCTTCCACACCAGGAACAGGCCGCCGGCGATCAGGATCAGGTCGCGGACCGAGAAGGCGGTCTCCAGTGCCGGCTCGCCATGCTCGCCGGGAATGGTGATGCCCAGGTCGAACACCGGATTGGTGAGCTTGGTGATCCAGACCAGCGAGGAAAGCAGCGCGATGCGCAGCACCAGCGCCAGGGTGATGCCGATTCGCCGGGCACGGCGGCGCTGCTCCTCGGGCAGCTTGTTCGACAGGATCGAAATGAAGATCAGATTGTCGATGCCGAGCACGACCTCCATGACGATGAGGGTAACCAGTGCCGCCCAGGCGGCCGGGCTCGCGAGCAATTCTGCGATCGTGTCCATCCGGACACCTCTGCCCTGCGACGAAATGTGGCGCAAGCGCCGCAGTCGGCGGCAGATCGCCGTAATCAGGTCGAATTTCGTTCGCGCCCTGTGCGTTTTTGGGTTATGGTCGATTCCGTGGCGTGCGCTATGGCGCCCGAAGACCTGCGTTTTTCGTCCGGCGCGTGGCTTTTGATTTGATTGTTCGGGCGAACCGGGAAGACGAACAGGGCATGAGTTTCGATAGAGGGCGCCGTGGTGATCGCGGCGGACGTGGCCGCGACAAGCGTGATGGCTTCGGCGACGACAATTTCTACGGCGGCGGCGGTGGCGGCGGCTTTGAAGGCGGCGGCTTCGGCGGCGGTGATCGCTTCGGCGGCGGCGGCAGTGGTGG
>JAEXFD010000012.1 GCA_023400405.1 Pseudomonadota bacterium | reverse complement strand
GCGCCAATAAGGCGCGGCGGCCAGTCGGCCTTGCGGAAGGCTTCGCCTTCCGATCCCTGATATCAACGCTTTGGTGGCGCGGGATGGAGCAGCCCGGTAGCTCGTCAGGCTCATAACCTGAAGGTCGCAGGTTCAAATCCTGCTCCCGCAACCAACCACCACAACACACACCCGTCAGTCCATCCGGATTGACGGGTTTTTTCGTGCCCAGACGACATCGAGGGTTTGACAGCGCAGCCGAGGCGCGGCTTTCTCCGCCGCGATGAAGCGCATCCTCCTCGCGATCCTCGCCCTCGCCGTGATCGGCGCCGGCGTCTGGTATTTCTTCCTCCGCTCAAACGGGGTACCGGTCTATGCGGCCAGCGTCGTCGCGACGCATCCGCACGATCCGACTGCCTTCACCGAGGGTCTGTTCTACCAGGACGGCATGCTCTACGAGGGCACCGGCGAAGTTGGCAGTTCGTTCGTGCGCAAGGTCAAGCCTGAAACCGGCGAAGTGCTACAGCAGGTGGAACTGCCGGCGCCCTATTTCGGCGAGGGGATCGTCGCCTGGGGCGACAAGCTCTATCAGGTCACTTGGCAGGACAAGACCGGCTTTACCTATAATCTCAAGGATTTCGCGCTCGGCGACACCTTCAGCTATACCGGCGAGGGCTGGGGGATGACGCATGACGACAAGCACATCATCCTTTCGGACGGCACGCCGGTGCTCCGCTTCCTCGATCCCAAGACGATGCAGGTGGCCTCGACCTTGCGGGTGACAGCCAATGGCTGCCCCGTCCAGAAGCTCAATGAGCTCGAGTATGTCGAGGGCGAGATCTGGGCGAACATCTGGCAGACTAACCTGATTGCTCGGATCGATCCGGCGAGCGGCCAAGTGAAGAGCTTTCTCGACGTGAGCGCGCTCGGCCCCAAGAACCGCGACGTCGACGACGTCCCCAACGGCATTGCCTATGACGCGGCGGGCAAGCGCGTGTTCGCGGTGGGCAAGCGCTGGCCGCAGCTCTACGAGATCAAGCAGGGCGCCGCCGTCAATGACAATCAGGAAGGGGCGAAGCTCACCGTCTGCGGCAAGTAACGCCTGCGAGGGGCGAATCGGGAGGGAGCAATGGCGAGCCTGTTTCGATTGAAAGCGATCGTGCCAGAGGCCGAACGGCCGGCCGAACATCGGCTGGCGCGCACGCTCTCCTGGCCGCATCTGGTCGCGCTGGGGGTGGGGGCCATTGTCGGCACCGGGATCCTGACGCTGATCGGGGTCGGCGCCGACCGGGCTGGACCCGCGGTGATCCTTTCCTTCGTCGTCGCCGGCGCGATCTGCGCCTGTGCCGCGCTCGCCTATGCCGAGCTCGCGACGATGATCCCGGCCTCGGGCAGCGCCTATACCTATAGCTATGCAACGCTGGGCGAGATCGTTGCCTGGGTGGTCGGTTGGAGCCTGCTCGCCGAGTATACGCTGGTGGTCGCCACGGTGGCCGTCGGCTGGTCGGGTTATGCGACGCCCTATCTGCTCGGCATCGGCGTGCCGCCTGAGCTCACCCATGGGCCGCAAATGCTCGGTTGGCGGGTCGCGTATTGGGGCGCGAACGTGCCCGCGCTGTTCGTGGTCTGGCTGGTTGCGGGCCTGCTTTGCATCGGCACGCGCGAGAGCGCGACGCTCGATGCGATCCTCGTCGTCATCAAGCTCATTGCGCTCGCCGTCTTCGTCGCGGTCGCACTCCCTTATTTCAATGCCGCCAACCTCCACCCCTTCGCGCCGTTCGGCTTTGCCAAGCATCTGACCGAAGGCGGCGTCGAGCGCGGGGTGATGGCCGCGTCGGCGATCATTTTCTTTGCCTTTTACGGCTTCGACGCGATCTCCACCGCGGCGGAGGAGGCCAAGAATCCGGGCCGCGACCTGGCGATCGGCATCGTCGGGTCGATGATCGCCTGCGTGATCATCTATATGGTCGTCGCCGTCGCTGCCGTGGGCGCGCTGCATTATACCCGCTTCGCGGATAGCCCCGAGCCGCTGGCACTGATCCTGCGCCAGATCGGTCAGCCCGGTGTCGCGACCTTCCTCGCGGCGAGCGCGATCGTCGCGCTGCCGACGGTGATCCTCGGCTTCCTGTTCGGGCAGAGCCGGATCTTCCTGGTGATGGCGCGGGATCGCATGCTGCCGCAGGGATTGGCCAAGGTCTCGCCGCGCGGCACGCCGGTGCGGATCACGATGTTCACGGCGGCGGTGGTGAGCTTCTTCGCCGCTTTCTTCCCGATCGATTCGATCGCCGCGTTGGCGAACGCCGGGACGCTCACCGCCTTTGCCGCGGTCGGTCTGTGCCTGCTCGTGCTGCGCCGGCGCGCGCCGGATGCCCCGCGGCCATTCCGCGCGCCGGCGGCCTGGCTGGTTGGGCTCGGCGCGATCTTCGGCTGCCTGTACCTGTTCGTCAGCCTGCCGCACCAGACTCAGGCAGCGTTCGCCATCTGGAACATGCTGGGTCTGATCGTCTACTTCGCCTATGCGCGACACAACGCGGCAAGGGGTTGAACGCATGGCTGGCTGGACGATCGGAATCATCGGGGGCTCGGGCCTGTACGATGTCGACGGCATCGAAGACGGCGATTGGGTCCAGTGCGACAGCCCCTGGGGGCGGCCTTCGGACGATTGCTTCGTCGGGCGTGTCGGCCATGTGAAGGTGGTGTTCCTGCCGCGGCACGGTCGCGGGCATCGGATCAGCCCGTCTGACCTCAACGTCCGCGCCAATATCGACGTGCTCAAGCGGCTCGGCGTGACCGACGTGCTGGCGGTGTCTTCTGTCGGCAGCCTTGCCGAGGAGCGCGCGCCGGGCACCTTCACCATTGCCGACCAGTTCATCGATCGGACCAAGGGGCGCCCGTCGAGCTTCTTCGGCGAAGGGCTGGTCGCGCATGTCTCGATGGCCGATCCGGTCTGCCCGCGGCTTTCCGGGCTTGCGGCCGAGGCGGCGCGCGCGGCGGGGGCGGTGACGCATGACACCGGCACCTATCTGGCGATGGAGGGGCCGCAATTCTCGACCCGCGCGGAGAGCCATCTCTATCGCAGCTGGGGCTGTCACATCATCGGCATGACCGGGATGCCGGAGGCCAAGCTCGCGCGCGAGGCGGAGCTGCCTTATGCGCTGGTCGGCATGGTCACGGACTATGATTGCTGGCGCGAGGGCGAGGAGGCGGTGGACGTCGCCACGGTGATCGCCCAGCTCGGCACCAACGCCGAAAAGGCGCGCGCGATGGTGATGCATCTGCTGCGCAACCTGCCCGAAGAGCGCGCGCCTTCGCCGATCGACACCTGCCTCGACTATGCGCTGATCACGGCTCCGGCCGGGCGCGATCCCAAATTGCTCGCCAAGCTCGATGCGGTGGCGGGGCGAGCGCTCTCTCGATGAAAAGGCTGGTGTGGATCATGGTGCCGTTGACCGTTCTCGTCCTTGCGGTGATCGCCGCGCATAGTCTGCAGCCTGCGCGCAGCCAGGATCGCGCGCCCGACCGCAGCCAGGACGCCGCCTGGGTGAACCAGCAGCAGCTTGCGCTGGCGCAGCGCAGCGGCGCGCAGGGATGGCAGGTGCTCGAGGGCGGATTGCGCTTTCGCCGCATCAAGGGGGATGGAGCGGGCCAGCACCCGACGGTCGCGGATCAGGTGACCATCCAATATGTCGGGCAGCTTGCCGACGGGACCGAGTTCGACAGCTCCTATGGCGGGCCGCCCGCGACCTTCCCGCTCGGGCGGCTGATCCGCGCCTGGCAGATTGCGCTGCCGCTTGCCGGCGTGGGCGACACGATCGAAATCGCGGTACCGGCCGAGCTCGGCTATGGTGCGGAAGGCGCCGGGCCGATCCCGGGCGGCGCGACGCTGCTCTTCAAGATCGAATTGGTCGGCATTCCGCGCGGTTAGTCCGCGGTCTGGCGCGCCGGGACGGTGATCGCCCCGGCGCGCTCCGGGATCAGGCGGCGAGCTTGCGCAGCACGTAGTGCAGGATTCCGCCGTTGAGGAAGTATTCCAGCTCGTTGACGGTATCGATGCGGCAGCGAGTCAAGAAGGTCTGCTTGGTGCCATCTTCCCTCGTGAGTTCGACCTCGACCTCTTGACGCGGGCGCAGGCCGGCGACGTTCCTGATCGTGAAGGTGTCGCTGCCCTTGAGCTTCAGGGTCTCGCGGGTCACGCCCTCGGCGAACTGGAGGGGGAGAATGCCCATGCCGACGAGGTTGGAGCGATGGATTCGCTCGAAGCTCTCGGTGATGACGGCGCGGACGCCGAGGAGATTGGTGCCCTTGGCTGCCCAGTCGCGCGAGGAGCCGGTGCCGTATTCCTTGCCGGCGATGATAACTAGTTGAGTTCCATCGCTTTTATGGCGCATCGCGGCGTCGTAGATGGGCATGACCTGGCCGCCATAGCGGGTCATGCCGCCTTCGACCCCCGGAACCATCTCGTTCTTGATGCGGATGTTCGCGAAGGTGCCGCGGACCATCACTTCGTCATTGCCGCGGCGCGCGCCATAGGAATTGAAGTCCTTGCGGCTGACCTGGTGCTCCTGGAGGAAGGTGCCCGCCGGGCTGTCCGCCTTGATCGAGCCCGCCGGCGAGATGTGATCGGTGGTGATCGAATCGCCGAGGATCGCGAGCGGCTTGGCCTCGACGATGTCCGTCACCGGCGCCGGCGTCATCGACATGCCCTCGAAATAGGGCGGGTTGTGGATATAGGTCGACCCCGCGCGCCAGCGATAGGTGTCCGACCCCTCGACATTGATCTGCCGCCAGTGATCGTCGCCCTGATAGACATTGGCATAGCGCGAGCGGAACATGCGATCGTCGATCGCCGAGTTGATCAGCCCCTGGACCTCTTCGTTCGAAGGCCAGATGTCCTTGAGGAACACCGGCCCGTCGGTGCCTTCGCCGATCGGCGTCTCGTACATGTCCTCGGTCACCGTGCCCTTGAGCGCATAGGCGACGACGAGCGGCGGCGAGGCGAGGAAATTGGCGCGCACGTCCGGCGAGACGCGGCCCTCGAAGTTGCGATTGCCCGACAGCACCGAGGCGGCGACGATGTCGCCCCCGTTGATCGCTGCCGAGATCGGCTCGGCCAGCGGCCCCGAATTGCCGATGCAGGTGGTGCAGCCATAGCCGACCAGGTTGAACCCGATCGCGTCGAGATCCTCCGAAAGCCCGGCCTTGTTGAGATAATCGGTGACGACTTGGCTTCCCGGCGCGAGCGAGGTCTTGACCCAGGGCTTGCGCGTCAGGCCCTTCTCGCGCGCCTTGCGGGCGACGAGGCCCGCGGCGATCAGCACCGACGGGTTCGAAGTGTTGGTGCACGAGGTGATCGCCGCGATCACCACGTCGCCGTCGCCGATATCGTGGTCCTTGCCCTCGACGGGCACGCGCGCGGCGTGATCCTTGTGATAGACCTTGAGCAGATCGGCGTTGAACACTTCATCGACGCTGTCGAGGCTCACCCGGTCCTGCGGGCGCTTCGGGCCGGCGAGCGACGGGCGCACGCTGCCCATGTCGAGCTCGAGCGTATCGGTGAAGATCGGCTCGGCGCCATCGGCATCGTGCCACATGCCCTGCGCCTTGGCATAGGCCTCGACCAGCGCGACGGTCTCGTCGGGGCGGCCGGTGAGCCGCATGTAATCGAGCGTCTTGTCGTCGATCGGGAAGAAGCCGCAGGTCGCGCCATATTCGGGCGCCATGTTGGCGATCGTCGCGCGGTCCGCCAGCGTCATCGCGTGGAGGCCCGGGCCGTAGAATTCGACGAAGCGGCCGACGACGCCCTTGGCGCGCAGCATCTGCGTGACGGTGAGCACGAGGTCGGTGGCGGTGATGCCCTCACCGAGCTTGCCGGTGAGCTTGAAGCCGACGACTTCGGGGATCAGCATCGAGACCGGCTGGCCGAGCATCGCCGCCTCCGCCTCGATCCCGCCGACGCCCCAGCCGAGCACGCCCAACCCATTGACCATGGTGGTGTGGCTGTCGGTGCCGACCAGCGTATCGGGATAGGCGATCGTCGCCGAACCGTCTGCGGTCTTCGACGACCAGACCGACTGGGCGATATATTCGAGATTGACCTGGTGGCAGATGCCGGTGCCCGGCGGTACCACCGAGAAATTGTCGAGCGCCTTCGAGCCCCATTTGAGGAATTCGTAGCGCTCCGCATTGCGCTCATATTCGAGCGCGACGTTGTCCTCGAACGCCTTGGGCGTGCCGAATTCGTCGACCATCACCGAGTGATCGATGACGAGGTGGACGGGGACCTGCGGATTGATCTTCTGCGCATCGCCGCCGAGCTTGGTGATCGCATCGCGCATCGCCGCCAGATCGACCACGCAGGGAACGCCGGTGAAATCCTGCATCAGCACGCGCGCGGGGCGATACTGGATCTCGCGGTTCGAGCGGGCATCCTTCTGCCAATCGACGATCGCCTGGGCATCGGCCTGAGTGACGGTGACGCCGTCCTCGAAGCGCAGCATGTTCTCGAGCAGCACCTTCATCGAGAAGGGCAGGCGGCTGATGTCGCCGAGCTTCTTGGCCGCCTTGGGCAGCGAGAAATAATCATAGCTCTGCGTGCCGACGGTGAGCGTGTCACGCGTGCCGAGGCCGTTGTTGCCGATGGCGGTCATGAGGCGCGGGGTCCTTTCCCTGTCTGTCCGGTCCCGGGCGCTCGGGGGACGCGGGAGGGCCCGGAATAGGGCTCCGCGCGGGCGCACCGGGAGGTGCTGCGAATGCGAAGATTCGGGGGTCCGCTAGCACGGTGAGGGGAAGGGGGGAAGGGGAGAGGGGTGGGGGAATTTGGGGTGGATGGTGGTCGGTGTGGGCTCGGCTGGTATTGGGCCGACTACAGACAGGCGGCTTTGAGTAGATCAAACGGCAAAGCTGACGTTGTGAGGTAGCTGATCGGGCGGCAGCTACCGACCCACAATGCGTCGTTCGCCCATCGGGTTTTGAGCGGCAGCTTCCTCCCGGAGCTGGCCACTAGCGGAGACGGTCCTGGGACAGGCGGCGGTTGGATCTTGTCAGGAGCCGAAATTCAGCGGTTGCCTATGGCGCGGGCCCGCGCGTCTGTGAGGTATTGTTTCTCCGCGCCCCTGCATTCAACCCGTGGGTGGCCGCGGCAATCAGAGGGCCGAAATGATCCTCAAACTCCTCCCACAGCAGGTCGTAGAGATTGTCTAGTTGCTTCTTGAGAAGGCGCGTTGACCGATTGAAGTCACGCTGAATGCTGACCAAGCCTTCCTTGAAGGAGCGATCAACATTTATGCGCCGGCCATATCGATCCGTACCCTTCATGCCGTGAAACTTGTCGTTGAAGAGCGAGGCGGTTTTGAAAGTCTGGTCGTCGTCGGTGAACTCACGCTCTTCGCCGTGATGAATCCGGCTATTCCGCTCGTTGCGAAGCGTCTCCTGCTCGTCGAGCATCAACTTGAGGTGATCCGCGACGGCGTCTGAAAGCCCTCTCTTTTTAAGGTTCTGCAATGTGCATTTCTTAGGTTCTAGACCGAGGCGGTAAACCTCGTTCACCAAGAGGAGCGCGCAGTCGATGACAGAGATATAGCGCGTCAGAAATACGTCGGTCGTTACCGTGAGCCACTGATAGCGAGTAAGCGCAAGATCGCGAAAGTTCTTCGGCACGGGGTCGAGCCAAAGCATGTCGCCAACCATATTGAGAGACTCAATGCGCCTCGCCAGACCCGTCAGCCAGTAGTTGGTGTCGATCGCATATTTGCAGTCCGGATACTGTGCCAACTCCTCGTAGCTGTCAAAGTTCATGCTGACGATGCTGAGATCATACACGCGGCCGATAAAGCTATGCATGTCTGACGACATTATGAAGCGCTCCAAAAAGCGTGTTCTCGCTCTCTTGGGCTTCTGTTCGTCACCACCGACATACTCGGTTTGGCATTCACTCATTGAGGCAGTGAACGATAAGCTCGGCGAACGTGTCCCAGATGGCCGTTAGATGATCGGGGGCCGGGGCAAGGCTCGACGAATGAACGTATTTGTTCAAGGTATCGACTGAGACGATGGCGTCCATGTTCCGGGCTTTTCGGACCACCTCCAGATAGCGTTTCGGTACCTTTCCTTTCGTACCCAAATCCTCTGCGCAACCGACAAGTTTTTTGACCAGCGCATCAGGCTCAAAAACGGTAGTGAGGCTTGCTTGCCTGATGTAATTATCAACCGATAGTTCGATGAGGACACGACAAAGGACAGCAATGGCGTTAGGATGTGACTCAAGTTCTAGGTTGAACTGAAGTTCTTCCCAGATAGCGCGATGTCGTTGCAAACGACCGGACCAAGCCACACCATAATCCACATCGGGAATGAGGCGCGTGCGACGCTGAGGCTTTTGAGCTTTCGGCTTGCCCTTGGGCTTGTCCGCTTTTCCCTTGGCGGCCTTCTTGCCACCGGCGTCGATCGCGTCCGCCGCCGTCGGGAGGATGCCCTCTTTCTCAAGCGCGTCAAGGTAATCGGATTTGCGATCAACATCCCAAACATCGTCGAGGGTGATCCGGCGATTCGCGAGGTCGTCAACGATCCGGGCGAGAGCGGGCAGGACCGCTTCTTCCTTGCGGATGAACTGAAATTTTCCCTTAGCCGCAGAGATGCCAACCCTGTTTCGGAATGGTTCAGCAGACAGAAGCCGGTTGAGGTTGCTGCGAGGCACTTTCTTGCGCTCTGGAAGCAGATTGGCCCGCGCAAGGCGCTCTTCGATCTCGTCTGCGACGTTTAGGCCGCCACCCTTGCCAGTCCGATTGACGAAGGTGGTTTTCATACGGCCATCCCAGTTGGCCTGTCCGACCCCACCCTGACTTCCGGTATGCCGGCGGAACAATATCTCATCGATCTTGTCGCGATCGGTTTCAACGCGGCATGTAATTTTGGTCGGAAATGCCCCGCTCCATTCCGCTTTCAAGCCACCAAAAAACTTTTGTAGCTCGGATGATGGTGCGCGCTTCGGATTGGCCAGCAGCTTCATGCATGTGATTCTGCGGTTGCCGTCAAAGACGATGAAGGAATCGCCTTCGGGATATACCAGAGGTGGTTCATAGATGCCGCCTGAAGCGGCGATATCGCGAGCGAGCTTTTTCATTTGGGATTGGTGGTGCGTAAACAGCCAAGCAATTGCGGCGGTTTCGTTTTCTAGCTCACCGTGCCGATCGTTGCCTCGATTGACGTTTAACTTGCTCAACTCGACTGCTTTATAGGTCACATCAAGCCCCCTCGATCCATCCTATTCATAATCCCGCTTGGGCAGCAAGAGGAAGGCTCGATCAAGATGTGGGCCGCTCTTTCGCGAACGCGAGAGGCCACGCGGGCGAAAGTCGGGTTCTGGGAGAACCGGACGTTCGAGCTGCCCAGCGGTAACGGCCGCTTTGTCCCCAATCTCCGTCGTTCGGGCGGGCTTTGATGTATGTCGGCTTTCGGGCAATCTGAATTCGGTCTTTAACGGCGGAAACTGGGGCGCTTAGAGGACATAGCTCTTTTGTCTCATTTCACTCGCCGGCCCGAGCGACAATCTCTTCTTTACCGCGTCATGCGACCTTTCCTCGATGG
The DNA here is from genome assembly GCA_023400405.1 of Pseudomonadota bacterium. GTDB lineage: Bacteria > Pseudomonadota > Alphaproteobacteria > Sphingomonadales > Sphingomonadaceae > Sphingomonas. The sequence continues at coordinate 19,280 of JAEXFD010000012.1, read as the reverse complement.
CGTCCCGCAAACCCGTCCGGCCCAACCATGACCTCGCCGACCCGCCCAACCGGCGGCGCGGCGGCTGGGGCTTTGCCATTTGCCTGCTCGCCGGCGCGGTGTTGATCGGCGGGATCGGCGGCATGGCGACGACCGAGAACGGCCGGGCGGGGCTGGTGCGTGGGGGCAAGTCGCTGGCGGTGGAGACCGGGGCGATGCGGGCGCGGGCGCCGCGGGCGGGCGACGATTGGGGCGGCTGCAACGAGGCGCGCGCGGCCGGGACCGCGCCGATCTATCGCGGCGAGCCGGGCTATCGCGAAGACATGGACGGCGATGGCGACGGGATCGCCTGCGAGGCGCCGCGCGGCTTTTGAGCGTCGGCGGGCGGTGCCGAGGGTGACGGGGGGTATTGATAGGCCCTCCCCCAGCCCCTCCCGCGAAAGCGGGAGGGGAGTTTTTACGGCACTCTCCCGCGGGAACCGGAGGCGTTTCAGGGCGAGTTCTATGTTTGTTCTTCCCATGTTGGAAATCATGGGATAGCTGGGCGGCTCCTTTTGCGGGGGGCGAGTCGTGGCGGTGGATGAGGATGGTGCTGGCGAGCGCGGTTCTTCGCGGACAGGCCTCGCCCCGACGCCTTCCCTGAAGGGGAGGGGCTTTGGCGGGCTCGCCAAGCCTTGGAGCAAATGGACCGCGGAGACCGAGCGGGCGTTCCTGCTCGCGCTGCGGCTGACCGGGCAGGTGCGCAAGGCGGCGGCGGAGATCGGGCGGAGCCGGAGTGCGGCGCAGGCGCGGCGGCGGACGAATCCCGCTTTCGCCGCGGCCTGGGATGCGGCGATCGCCGAGCAGCAGGTGGCCTGGGCGGCGGCGAGCGCGGCGCGGCTGGGGCCGGGCCTCGACGGGCCCGAGGATCGCGAAGGCGGCGGGCGGCTGACGCGCTATGTCGAGCGGCGGGACGGGTGGGATGCGCGCAAGCGCGGGCTGTTCCTGCGCACGCTCGCGCGGACCAAGAATGTGGCGGAGGCCTGCCGCGCGGCGGGGATGTCGAACTCGGCGGCCTATTATCTGCGCGGCCAATCGGTGCGCTTCGCCGCGGCCTGGGAGAAGGCGCTACGCGATCCGACCATGCCTTCGGTGATGGAGGCGGTGTTCGAGCGCGCGGTGCGGGGGTGGAGCGAACCGATCGTCTCGGGCGGGGCAGTGATCGGCGAGCGGCGGCGCTATTCGGAGGGGCTGCTGCGCGACCTGCTGCGGATCGAGATGGCGCGGGCGGCCAAGGCGGCGGAGGCCGACGCCGAGCGGCAATCGGCGGCGCCCGACATCGAGGCGGTGCGCGCGAGCATTCTGCGCAAGATCGAGGCGATCGACGCGCACGAGGCGCGCGAGACGGCCAAGCGGCAGGCGGCGGACGAGCTGCGGCGGCGGGCCTGCTGGGGGCATTTCGGGCCGCGGGCCGGGGCCTGGATGGCGCTGGAGGAAGGCGAGGGGACAGACCCGGCGAGTTGATCGCCCGGCCGGGGGATTCGGCGGATCGGCGCGTCGGCAGCGCGCTTGCCGGGATCGGTTCGCCGCAGGGGGCGCCCGAATGGTCGGCTCCGCAATGGACTCCGCCGCCAATGTTCATCGGCCAGACAGGTTTGTCCGAACAGGCAAGGCCGGCCTGGGGGCAGACAAACGGAGGCGCAGGATGCGTATCAATTCGAAGAGCCCAAAGTTTCGCGCGATGTTGGCAATGCTGGCCGTATCGGCCGCGCCGACCGCGCTGCATGCACAACAGACCCCGACCGACCAATCGATCGTCGTTACTGGCGAACGCCCCGCCGAGGCGGTGCCGCAAGCTGGTCCGATGACCGAAGGTCCCGAAGTGAAGGGCGTGATCACCGCGCGCACGGGCGACAAGATCAAGGTGCGCGCCGATGATGGCAGCAGCGTGATCATCGCCGTGAACGATGCGACGCGGGTGAAGGCGGGCGGCGGCCTGTTCGGCGGCGGCACCAGCAAGCTGGGCACCGCGGCGCTGCTCAACGGCATGCCGGTGACGGTGAAGACGATGCAGGGCGGCGAGACGCTGGTCGCGAGCCAGGTCGTCTATCGCAAGAACGACCTCAAGACCGCGACGATGATCCGCAACGCCACCGACCAGCGCTTCGAGGAGCAGGCGGCGGCGACCGAATCGCTGCGCGGGCGCATGGCCGATATCGACAAGTACAACATCAAGAGCACGACCAACGTGCATTTCGACACCGGCAAGTCCGAGCTGTCGGAAGAGGACAAGGCGCAGCTCTGCTCGACCGCGAACAGCGCGCAGGCGACCGAGAACGCGCTGATCCTGGTGGTCGGCTATACCGATTCGACCGGCAGCGACGATGTGAACCAGGAGCTTTCGGAGAAGCGCGCGAGCCGGGTGATCAACTATCTGCAGCAGCGCTGCGGCTGGAAGCCCTATCGCATGCTGACGCCGACCGGCATGGCGACGGCCGACCCGCTGGCACCCAACGACACGCCCGAGGGCAAGGCACAGAACCGCCGCGTGGCGGTGAATATCCTGGTCAGCAAGAGCGTCGACAACCTCTGACCCGCATGGCAGCCGGGCGGGGCGACGGTCCGCGCCCGGCTGCCATGCCCCGCCGAGACGCGGCGGCGCCGTTCCCGACGCGTTGCCGGAAACTTGTTGCGCGGTCCGCGACTTGGCTGCACAGCGCTGCATGTCCGAACCCTCCCCCGCCGCCGCTCCGCTGATCCGCATCCAGGAAAACTGGCTTGCCGCGCGGGAGCGCCGGCTTCTCTCGTGGATCTGCGCGCGGCTGCCCCGGTCGGTCACGCCGGACAAGCTGACGCTGACCGGCCTGGTGGGCGCGGCGATGGTCTTCGCCGGCTATGTTGCGAGCAATCTCCATTCGGCATGGCTGCTCTTCGCGCTGGCGGGCTATGTCGTCCAATGGTTCGGCGACTCGCTCGACGGCAGCCTGGCGCGCTTCCGCAAGATCGAGCGCCCCTCCTATGGCTATTTCATCGACCATAGCTGCGACGGGCTGACCAACCTGCTGATCGTCGCGGGGATCGGCCTGTCGCCGTTCGTCACGATGGACGTGGCGATGCTGGCGCTCGCCGGCTATTTCCTAATGTCGATCCATGCCTTCCTCTCCGCGCGAGTGACCGGCGAGCTGAAGCTTTCCTACATCGCCGCGGGCCCCACCGAGCTGCGGCTGGCGCTGATGGCGATGACCGTATTGATGCTGCTGGCCGGGCCGGGATATCATCTCGGCCGGGTGGGCGCGTTCGACGCCTTTGTCGGCGCGATCGCCGCGCTGCTGGTCGTGCTGTTCGCTGTCCAGACGCTCATCGTCGGCCGGCGGCTGGCGGCCCAGGAGCCGGCGCGCAACTGACCCGGCAATACCCTGGAGGCATGGCGGATGCCGCAATGCGAAGCGGCGCGGCGCAGGCGGCGCGGCTAGGCTCGCCGCGGATGGAGCGGGAGCGGGCAATGCGGATGCGGAACGCGCTGGTGGCGATAGCATGGGCGATCGCCGGCGCGACGCAGGCGCAGGCGCAGGCGCAGGTCGCGCCAGTCTCGCCGCCGATCGCCGCGGCTCCGGTCGCGACGCCGCAGCCGCCGGTGCGCAAGCCGTGCCGCGAAGTGGGCGACGTGCCCCAGCTCGCCATCGATGCGGACAGCGCCGCGCGGCTGAGTTCGATCGGGCTCGACCGGGCGGCGATCTTTGCCCAGATGCGCGAGACCTCGATCCCCGAGACGATGGGCTGCTGGGCCGAGCCGGTGGGCAATTTCGACAGCCAGCTCGTCTCGGTCGGCATGGCGCAATGGAATTTCGGGACCGGCAGCCTGCAACCGCTGCTCAAGGCCTGGAAGAAGGGCCGCAAGGGCCATTTCCGCCGCGAGCGCAAGGCGCTGATGCCGGTCTATGGCAAGACGGTGTTCTCGCGCGATTGCCTGGCGGTGCCGGTGAAGGACAAGTGCCGGGCGAAGATCCTCGCGGCGCATGGACCAGACGGCCGGCTCAACCCCGTGATCTGGGGCGAGTTCAACGCGCTGTTCGAGAGCGACGCGATGCTGCAGGTGCAGCTCGACACCTATCTGGTGCTGCTCGAAGCGGTGCGGCAGGATTTGCTGCGCGTGTTTCCCGGCGAGCCGATCACGCTGCGCAAGGTGCGCTGGGCCGTGGACACCAAGGTGCAGCAGGGTGGCTTCCCGCTCGACGAGGACCTGGCGCGGCTGCGGCGCAAGCTCGCCGCGATGCCCGAGGGCGAGCGCTGGGACCGGCTGGCGGCGATCTTCGCCTGGTATGGCGCGCTCTCGCGCAGCATCGACCAGGACGGCGTCCAGCGCGACTGGCAGTGGAATGTGGCGGCGTGGCAATGCCTGCTCGACCAGCGCCGGATCGATCCCGAGCAATATGAGATGCTGAACCTCACCTTCCTGAGGAGCCGGACCGCGATCGGCAATTCGGGGCGCTGGCAGGCGCTGACCTTCGAGCGGCGGGCGAAGATCATCCTCGGGGTCGGCAGTGTCTCGGGCAAGGCGGACGGGAGCTGCGGATAAGCAGCAACGCTTGGAACCGTACGCGTTTCGGGCCATTACGATCGGACAACAGTTCGGAGTCGAGAAGATGCGCGGGATCGTGGTGGCGGCAGGATTGCTGGCGGTGGCGGGCTGCACCAGCCCCGAGAAGGAGGCGCGCTACATGGCGGGCCATTACCGGGCCCAGGCCGACATCAAGATGGCCGACGGCACCGAAGTGGGCAAGGCAATCGCCGAGGAAGTGGACGGCGCGATCCGCGTGATGGTGGAAGTGCACGGCATGGCAAAGGGCGTCCACGGCGTTCACGTCCATACGATCGGCAGGTGCGACGGCCCCGATTTCGCCAGCGCGGGCGGGCATTGGAACCCGACCCAGCATCAGCACGGCAAGGAAAACCCGATGGGCCCGCATGCCGGCGACCTGCCCAACCTCTCGATCGGCGACGACGGGCGCGACCGGACGATCTTCACCTTGCCGGGCGGCACCTATCAGGGCCTGCTCGACGAGGACGGCGCGGCGATCGTCATCCATGCCGATGCCGACGACTACAAGACCGATCCGGCCGGCAATTCGGGCAAGCGCATCGCCTGCGGCGTGTTCAAGGCGGTCTGAGGCGCGGCGGGCGGCAGGCGCGGACCGATGACCCTGGCGATCCTGGCCGCGGCCGCCCGGCTCTCCACCGCGCAATGTGCAACGGCCTGGGAAGAAGGGCCGGTGCTTTGCCCGGCGCGGCTGCCGGCGATCCGGTCGCTGACCGTCGAAGCGAGTGCGCAACAGGCTTGGGAAGAGACTGCGCCGCCAGTCTCATGCCGCGCCTGCCGCACGCGGCCGTTCGTTTCACGGGAATGAAGGCGGGGCGTGACTAGAGCCTGTTTCAGCTCCGCTGAAACAGACTAGGCCGTAGCCTCATAAGCTCGCAGCCACAGCCGCATTGAGGCGAGCTGGACCATGCCGAGGAAGTTAGCGGCGAGCTTGTCGTAGCGGGTGGCGACGCGGGGGAAGTGCTTGAGCTTGGAGAAGAAGCGCTCGAGCAGGTCGCGCCACGGTGCACCGGAGCGGAGCACCCAGAAAATCCCGTCCAGCACGCGACGATCATTGACGCGTGGCACGCCTCGCGGCTTGTTGGGCAACAGCGGCGCGATCACGCGCCACTCGAAATCGGTCAGATCGTATCGGGTCTTGCCGAAGCTGAATCACACGTTGGTACTGGATGCTAGCAGCATCCTTCCATTGCCGATCGGCAGCAATCCTGCATAGTTGACCGATGAGGGCCGTCCACTTCGTGCTGCTCACCTTGGGGATTGGTGTCGGATTCGTGCTCGGCGTTCTGATCGTCAGACCGCATCCCGCACCAAGCCCGTCGGCGCAGGAAATTTCTCAAGCTCAACAGATCGGCAACAGGCGTCTTCCGCCAATGTGGCCGGGCATGTTTCGAGATCAGGCTTGGCTGAATGCCCTGAGACAACGCGGCTACATCTACTGTTATCGAAACCGAACCATCGACCCGGATTGCGCACGTGAGCAGGACGAAGCCGTCCAGAATGTACTTCTTGCTCTGACGGTCTCGAAAGCGCAGCAGAAAATGGTCGGCCAGAGTGGGCTATCGCCTCGAGAATCCGAGGTCGCACGAAACCCAGAGCTGCGATCCACAGTAATCCGACACTGCTCTCGCCTATATGCCGATCACGGCAATCAAGATGCCAGAGTCCTAGCGGCCTGCCTCGGAAACCTTTCGGAGTTCTCTCCGCTGGTCCCCATCCCGGTTCCGTAAGCCAGCTCCAAGCGCGAGTTCGTTTGCCGCCGGTTTATGGGTTCATGACCTAGGCACCAGCCCGCTTCCCCATCAGTGTGGGGTGAACAGCGCCCGCGCTGTTCAGGTCTGCCGGGGGCATGACCGACCTTGTTGGGGGCCGGGCGGGGGAGCGGGCTGGTGCCGATTCAGCGGAGCTGAAAACGACTCTAGCGCGTCAGCGTCGCGGCGAAGGCCTGCCAGGCGGGCGTTGCATTGAGCAGGATGCGGAGCAGCTGGGTGGCGACGAAAAAGCCGCCGCCCCATGCCGTCGCCGGATGGAGCTTGCCGCGCGTGCGCACGTCGTAGGTGATCAGCGCGAGCAGCAGCAGATCCGTCAGGACGATCCCGCCGATCGCGGGCGTCAGGCCGAGATGGCTGAAGCGCGTGATCCGGGCGAGCGGCGTCGTGAGGATCGCAGCGGTTCCCAAGAGGATCAGCCGCTTGTGCCAGGCGGCCCGCTTGCGCATCGCCACCCCCGCCGCGACGAGCACGGCGAAGGTCGTGATCGCGCCGAGCGGGAAGATCAGCGGGGGGCCTGGCGTCGGCAGATGGTGGACGGCGGCGACGTGCTTGGTGACGATCGCCGTCGCCACGCCGAGGGGCACCATGACGATGGCCAATGCGGCGGCCGCGGGCCCGACGAGGCGATGAATGTCGGTTCGCCCGGCGGTGACCAAGCCGGTCTGCGCGACGTAGAGGAGGATCCACGCCGTGAATGCGATCCCGTGCACGTGCAGCAGGACCGACAGCGGCCTGGCGCCGAACATCGGCGCGAGATAATAGCTCGGCGCGAAACCGATGAATGTCGCGGCGGCAATGACGCCCGCCATCGCGGCGAAGAAGCGGCGTTCGTCGCTCAGCCGTGCCGTCCCGTGCTTCGCCAATGTTGCCATCACCGCTCCCCTCACGCGGCCCTCGAAACCCCAGGCCGATTTGCGCGTGCACGTTTACCTGCACGGATGATCGAATGATTGTATCGATCCGACTCGAGTTCATCCATGCGTGGTGAGGCTGGAACCGCGCCGGCCGGGCGCGGTCAGTCGTTCGGGCGATTGGCGTAGTCGGCCCGAAGGGCGCGGGCCGCCGTCTCGATTGCCATGCGGACGGAAGGCGTTTCGGTGATCTCTCCGCAGGTCATGACGGGCAGCGGGATGCCCGGCAGACCGGGGCGATCGGGCTGGGCGCCCCCGATGCCGGTTCGGCCGAGCTCCCTGGCGACGGCGTCGGCGACCGGAGTCCATAGCTCGACCGGACCATGGGCGCGCTGCATCACCGCGCCCGCCCAACGCTGGCCCTGGTCCTTCAAATAGGGGTCCGGCTGAGCGGCGAAGCAACTCGCCATCGCATAATCGACCAGATCGCGTTGCAGGGCCGAGCGATCGGGGGCGGCGGTGGCAGGGCGGGCGATCGCCACTGCCACGGTGAGTGCCCGCATTGCCACGGCCTGCCGCATCGTCCGAGCCCTCCCTTTCCGCGGCGATCGCCGCCCGCCGGCCCCCCCCCCCCTAGGAGGCGGCCCGGCGGATCTTGGCCGCGCTCGGCGTCGCGGCCAAGGGCGGGGTTCAGGCGGGTTCGAGTGCTGGCAGCGGCACTGCGGCGCCCTGGACGCCGGGCAGGAGCACCGGGCTGTTATGGAGGTGGACGCGGTGCAGCACCTCATGGCTGTCGGCGTCGTGCACCGTCACCGACACCTTGGCATAGAAGGAGAAGGTGACGGTCTGGCTGATCGCCACCGAAGTCGGCAGCGACAGCTTGCCGAGCATCGAATTGATCTCGCCCCACCAGAAATGATGGCCCTGGCACTTGTCGCTGTAATTCGCCGCGCCGCCGCCATAGAGCGTGGCGGTGTAGGGGACGGTCATCGTGAGGGTGCCGGGCGTCGCGGTGATGACGACATAGGCGCTCTGGCCGGGCTGGAGCGTGACTTCGACGCCCGCCTCGACGCCGAGGGTGGTGGCGGTGCTCTGGGTCTGCGACTGGCCCCAGGTGTGCGAATAGCTGAAGCTGGTCTCGCCGCCGAGGCCGAGCACCTTCATCCCATAGCTCACCGTCTGGGTGACATCGATCGTGTCGCTGTTGCTCCAGGTATCGGACAGCGTGGTTTCGACCTGCACCGTGGCGGCGGCGTGGAAGGTGGCGGGGACCGGGCCCGAATTGGTGAAGGTGGTGAGCGTGAAGCTGGCCTCCGAGCCCGGCGTGACCGACACGCTGGTCGGCGTGCCGGCGACGAGCGCAGTGGTGACCGGCGTCCAGCCATAGGTGGCGAACAGGTTGTTCCACGGCGTCGGATCGGAGAAGAAGACGTCGTCCGGCGTCTGGCCGAGCAGGGCGTTGAAGCCGCGCTTGAGGGCATCGTCGCTCAGCGAGAAGCTGGTCTTTTCGGTGGCGGTGATGAGGTGATCGTCTTCGCCGAGCGCCGCCGCGCTGAGCTTGCTGCTGTCCAGCGCTGCCTGGACGGTGATTGCGAACGGGGTCTCGGCCATGATCGGGGTCCTCCTGCCCGGGAACGGGCGGCGCGAGGGTGGAGCGGCGCTGCGGGCGCGGGAAGGCGAGACAGGTCCGCTATGGGTGCGACGGCGCTTGCCGCCATCGTGCGGCCCCTCCGGAACGGACCAGCTGCGGAAATTTTCGCGCAGACAAATTTTCGTGCGGACAGCGACTTGGCGGCGACTTTTCGCTCCCGCAGCGGGCCTGGGCGGGCTAGCGAGGGGCGACGTGATGAAAGGACGATGCGTGGCGGTTCCCTCGGTGCTGTTCGTCTGCCTGGGCAATATCTGCCGCTCGCCGCTGGCCGAAGGGGCACTTCGCGATGCGGCGGCGCGGGCGGGCATCGACGTGGAGGTCGACAGCGCCGGGACCGGCGGCTGGCACGCGGGCGAGGCGCCCGATCCGCGCGCGCAGGCGGCAGCGCGGCGGCATGGCAGCGACATTTCGGACTTGCGCGCGCGGCAGGTGCGGGCGGAGGATTTCCGGCGCTTCGACCATGTCTTCGCGCTGGACCGGCAAAATTTGCGCGACCTCGAGCGGATCGCGCCGGCCGATGCGACGGCGCAGCTCGGGCTGCTGATGGACGTGGTGCCGGGCGCCGAAGGGCAATCGGTCGCCGATCCCTATTATGGCGAGGACGGTGATTTCGACACGACCTGGCGCGAGGTGAGCGCGGCGGCCGAGGCGCTGGTGGCGCGGTGGATCGAGGCTCAGAGTCGTTTTCAGCTTCGCTGAATCGGCGCCAGCCCGCTCCCCCACCCGGCCACCCATAAGATACTGCCGTGGGGGGGCCGGGTGGGGGAGCGGGCTGGTGCCGCACCTGTTTCAGTGGAACTGAAACAGACTCTAACCCGCCAGCTTGTAGCGCTCGATCGCCTCGTAGCGGGCGCCGGCCTGGCCGAGATGGCTTTCGAACAGCAGGAAGTGATCGAGCGCGAAGACCGGCGAGGCGAGGCCGGCATGGGCCTCGACGAAACGCTCGACCGCCTCGGCCGGGGCGTTCATCCGGGCGAGGGTGACGTGGGGGAGGTAGGCGCGGCCCTCGGGCGCGAGGCCGGTGCGGACCAGGGCTTGATCCACCTTGCGATGGAGCGCGGCGAGGGGATCGCGTGGGGCGACGCCAGTCCAGAGCGCATTGACGCGGCCGCGATGATCGAAGGCGCCGACGCCCGAGAGCTGGAGCGCGAGCGGCGGGGCATGGACCTGGGCGAGGGCGAGCGCGGCATCCTCCGCGGCATGGCGATCGACCGCGCCGATGAAGCGCAGGGTGATATGGAGCTGGTCGTCCTCCTGCCAGCGCGCGCCGGGGATGCCCCCCATCAGCGCGAGCAGCTGGGCGCGGATCGCAGGGGGAGGGCGCAGGCCGACGAACAAGCGGTGCATGTGGTAGGCCTAGCCCGCCCTGTTTCGCTTGAAAACCGGGCGCGGCGAGGCGATATTGGGCAGAGCCGGCAGAGGTGCCGGGCAAAGGAGTTTGAAATGGCTAACTGGTCCGATCCCCGTACGGGCGCGTCGCCCTTCGCGACCGCAGCCACGCGCGCCGATACGCGCGACGCGGGGCTCCGGTCGTATATGCTGTCGGTGTACAATTACATGATGTCGGGCGTGCTGCTGACCGGCATCGTCGCGCTGCTCTTCGCCAAGACCGGCTGGGTGCAGGCGCTGTACACCGTCAATGCCTATGGCCAGCCGAGCGGCATGTCCGCGCTGGGCTTCATCGTCGCGCTCGCCCCGCTGGGCGTGGTGCTGGCGATGAGCTTCGGTGCCGCGCGCATGGCGACCGGCACGCTGCAGCTGCTCTACTGGGTCTATGCCTTTCTGGTCGGCCTGTCGCTCTCGACGATCTTCCTCGCCTATACCGACGCGTCGATCGCGCAGGTGTTCTTCGCCACCGCGGCGGGCTATGCGGGCCTCAGCCTGTGGGGCTACACCACCAAGCGCGACCTGTCGGCCATGGGCACCTTCCTGATCATGGGCCTGGTCGGCCTGATCGTGGCGATGCTGCTCAACACCTTCCTGTTCCGCTCGGGCGAGTTCGACCTCGTCATCAGCGCGATCGGCGTGCTGATCTTCGCGGGGCTGACCGCCTATGACACGCAGAAGATCAAGAGCATGTACGCCTATGTCGGCGGGACCGAGATGATGGGCAAGGCCGTGATCATGGGCGCGCTCACCCTGTATCTCGACTTCATCAACATGTTCCTGTTCCTGCTCCGCCTGTTCGGCAGCCAGCGGAACTAAGGCTCGGGAAACCGGCGAAAATCACGGCCCGGTGGGGAAACCTGCCGGGCCGTTTTTCTTTTGCGCCAGTGCCCCCCTGGCCCGGGAACGCGAATCGTGGGAGGTTCGTTACAGTCCGGCAACGCTCAGGAGAGTGAAGTCATGGAATCTACCCCGATCGACCCGGCGATGGACCGCATGTCGGTGGCACCGGGACCCGAGGACGACGGCAAGCGCGCACCGGTCTTTTCGGCCGATGCCGGCACCGATACCTCGATCGAACAGCGCCTTGCCCGCAATCCGGAGAGCAAGGAGGCGCGGCTGGACCGCGCGCTCGACGAATCGATGGACGCCTCGGACCCGCCCGCGACCACCCAGCCGGTGCACAGCCATGGCGGCGGCGGCGACTTGCCCGAAAGCTCGGGCTACGACGCCAAGAAGGAAGCCCAGCTTGCCGCCGGCCCGGCCGGCACCAAGGGCATGCTCGGCAAGATCCTCGAGCGGATCGGCCTGGGCTAAGCCGACGCGATGGGGGCTTCGCCGGCGTCGGGATGGCGCGCAAACATCGTCCTGTACGCGGCGCTCCTCGCCAATCTGGGGATCGCGGTCGCCAAGTTCGTGGCGGCCGCGATCACCGGCTCCTCCTCGATGCTCACCGAGGGGGTGCACAGCCTGGTCGATACCGGCAACCAGGCGCTCCTGCTCTACGGCCAGGGCCGCGCCAGGCGCCCGCCAGACAAGAACCACCCCTTCGGCTATGGCCGCGAACTCTATTTCTGGGCGTTCGTCGTCGCGATCCTGATCTTCGGGCTCGGCGCCGGCGTCTCGGTCTATGAGGGCTGGAAGCATATCGAAGCGCCCGAGCCGCTGCTCGACCCGCTGGTCAACTACATCGTCCTCGCCATCGCCTTCGCGCTGGAGGGCACGAGCTGGTGGATCGCGATGCGCGAGTTCGCGGCGGCCAAGGGCGAGCTGCACTGGTGGCAGGCGATCAAGGAATCGAAGGACCCGGCGACCTTCATCGTGCTGTTCGAGGATTCGGCGGCGCTGGCCGGGCTGATCGTCGCCGGCATCGGCGTGTGGGCCAGCCATCATTGGAACGACGCGCGGATCGACGGCTGGGCCTCGATCGCGATCGGCGTGATCCTGGCCGGCGTGGCGACGCTGCTGGCGCGCGAATCCAAGGGGCTGCTGATCGGCGAGCGCGCCGACCCGCGCATGGTGGCGGACATCCGCGCCCAGCTCGAGGCCGAGCCGCTGATCACCGCCGTCAACCATGTCCGCACGATCCACACCGCGCCCGACCGCATCTTCGTGGCGATCAGCGCCGACTTCGCCGACACGCTGCCGATGGGCGAGGCGGAGAGCCTGGTCGAGCAGATCGAACACAAGCTGAAGGCGCGCGAGCCCAAGATCAGCTCGATCTACATCCGGCCGGAAAAGCGAGAGGATGCGGTTGATGCGGTGGCGATGGGGTGAGGGGCGGCACAATTGCACGCTTGCAGAAGATGCTACAATATTGAAGCGCGAACCAAAATCTGCGCTCCGCTATCGCCAATCATCGAAACGACCCTATAGCTGTCAGCCTTGTCTTCGAACGCGAAACGGGGCCACGACCTTTGATGACTTTGGCACAGGCGCTTGCCGCCGCGCGCACCGAGGAAGACGTCAAGGACGCCTATATTTCGGCGCTGGGCCTCAAGGGCGTTTCCAAGAACCTGGTCGATATCCAGACGCAGGAAGTGTGGTTCGAGGCGAAGGCGGTTTCGACGCCGCCGATCGTCATGTTCGCGCAGCTGATGTTCTACGTCCGCGCGGCGAAGAAGCGGGGCGAGCCGATCCCCGCCTTCCTGGCCGTGATCGATCGGGACAAGGCGGCGATCATGCCGACCGAAAAGGCGCTGCCGCTGCTCGACGACAAGAGCATCGCCTGGCCGAAATCGGGATCGGGGGCGGGCAAGGAGCTGGGTGCGCAGATCGCGCCCTATGTCCAGACGCACATCGTCGAATATGAAATCGCGCATGACGAGGCGGCCTTCATCCGCGCGGTGAAGGACGCGATCCGGCAGCGCCGGATCATCCGCACGCCGATCACCCCCGACAATCTGCGCCAGGTGTTCGATCGCTGGGTCTCGATGATCGGCGAGGAGCTGGGCGTGAAGGCGCAGGCGGACTATGCCGTGCTGTTCTTCGCCGACATCATGCATGACGGCGAGCACGAGGCGATGCACAACCTGCCCGCGCGGCTGCTGATGACGGCGGACGGGCCGACCTTCCTGCTCAACGGCCAGACCTACGAACTGGCGAGCGACCGCGGCTATCGCAATTTCTGGGCGATCTATCACCGCCCGCCCGAGCAGAAGCACCGCCATTATTTGCTCGAACGGCGCGACAGCCTGCTCCCGGTGGACGAGCAGAAGTTCAAGGGCGCCTATTACACGCCGCTGCACATCGTCGACAAAGCCTATGACCAGCTGCGCGCCACGCTGGGCGAGAACTGGCAGGACCGTTACCTGGTGTGGGACATGTGCGCGGGCGTGGGCAATCTGGAGGCCAAGCACAGCAATTTGCGCAACGTCTTCATGTCGACGCTCGACCAGGCGGACGTGACGATCATGAGATCGAACCCCGCCTTCGCGGGGGCGGAGATTTTCCAGTACGACTATCTCAACGACGACGTCACCGATTTCGGCGAGATCGACTACGGCCTGTCGAACAAGCTGCCGATGGCGTTGCGCCAGGCGATCGCGGATGCGCGCGAGGGCAAGAGGGGCGCCAAGCCGATCCTGGTTCTGATCAATCCGCCTTATGCGGAGAGTGGATCAGGCATTGGCAAGGGCGATGAGAACAAGATCGGAATCGAGAAGACCCGCATCAACGCTTGGATGCGTCAAATGAATGTCGGCTACGCAAGCAAGGAGTTGTTCACCCAGTTTCTCATTCGTATTCGCCGGGAGCTGCCCAGCGCAACCCTGGCAATGTTCAGCACACTCAAATATGTAAACGCCCCGAATTTCGAACCTTTTCGCCGCCTTTGGCAAGCTCAGTACCTAGGCGGATTTGTAGTGCACAACCGCGCATTTGACGGGCTGACGGGCAATTTTCCGATCGGCTTTTTGGTATGGGACCAGGCCAATGGGGTGCCGCTCGGCGACATTACAACCAACGTGCTTGATCGATCCGGGGCGCTGATCGGCGAGAAGGTTTACGCGGTTCGACCAGCCTCTTGCCTACTGAATGTATGGATGTCGAAAGTTAGCGCCAAGGGCGGCCCAGCCCTGCCGCTATCGAACGCTTTAACAGTTGCTCGTAACCCGCGGCCGAAGCGGCAACTTAGTGGAGCGCTTGGGTATCTGTATGCTAGCAACAATGATCTACAACACGCTGGGCAAGAGACGCTAATTACATCCTCGATATTCACGGGGGGTAACGGCGGCGGCATCTGGCTGACGCAGTCGAACCTGTGGCAAGCCGCGGTTGTGTTTGCGGTACGCTTGTTGGCACCACATACTTGGCAAAATCATAACGACCAATTCCTTCAGCCGTCGCAGCCACTGACTGACGAGTTCCAATCCGACTGCCTCGTATGGATGTTGTTCGCCGGGAAGAACCTGACCGCCGGGGCCGACGGGCTGCACTGGAACGATCGCGACTGGAGCCTCGTCAATCACTTCATTCCGTTCACCGAAGCCGAGGTCGGCGCGAAGGGGCGGTTCGAGAGCGACTTCATGACCCGCCACATGGCCGGCATGGCCTTTTCGCCCGAGGCGCGGGCGGTGCTCGACGCGGGGCGCACGCTGTGGGCACGCTTCCATGCCACCCGCTTCCCCCACAAGATCCGCGACGAATACAAGCTCGGGCGGCCCGATGCCGGCTGGTATCAGATCCGCCGCGCGCTCGAAGCCTATGGCGATACCGAGCTGACCAACTTCGATCCGTTCAAGGCCGCCTATGCGGCGCTGACCGCGAAGCTGCGCCCGATGGTCTATGCGCTGGGCTTCCTGCCGCAGTGACCGATCGCATCGACGATCCCGCCATGGCCCGCCCCGGCCTCGCGATCGGGGCCACCGGCGACGTCGATCGCGCGCTGGCGACGCTGGATCGGGGGTCGCATTTCCTTGGCCTGGGGCTGGGCAGCGGCGCGGCGCCCGCGCGTGCGATTGCCGGCCGCTATCGCGCCAAGGTGATCGGCAATGGGCTGCGCGAGCTCGACCGGTTTCTCAACCTGCTGATCGATGCGCTGGCGGCGCGGCACTGCATCGGACTGCCGCGCGGCGAGCGCAATACCGCCAACAAGCTGGCGCGGCTGCGCGCGTTGCTGGGCGTGCCGGACGGCGACCATGCGCGGCTGACGGCGCTGGGGCGCACGCGCGACTGCCTGTTCCATTGCGGCGGGCACGTGCGGCGCGGCGATGCGCGCGGCGATGGCATGATGACGATCGGCTGGCCGGCGGCGGCGGGCGGGACGCTGCTGCGCGTGGCCGTGGGCGGGGAGCTCCAGCCGGACGCCGCACAGCTGCTGGAGACCTGCGGCTATTATCGTGAGATCGCTGCGGCACTGCTGATCGAAGCGCGGGTGCCGGGTTCGGCCCCGGCCTGACGTCCCCTCGCGGCCTTGCCGGTGGACCTGCCGGCGGTTTCGACCGTTTGGGCTTCGTCGGTCATCCTGATGGGGCATTCTCGATGGACATCGCTCTTCGCTGCGCTTCCGGCCTGCTCGCACTGGCGCTGTGCGGATGCGGCGGCGGTTCCGGCGATGGCGGCAACGGCGCCTCGGCGGCGCTGAACGGCGTGAGCGCAAGCGAGGCCGAGCAGGCGCGCGCCTATGTCGGCCAGTTCACCACGGACAATCCGGATCGCTGCTTCTCGGAGGTTGGCCTGTCAGCGCCGGCGCTGCAGGCGCGGACGGGCGACGGCCGGCCGCCGCGCGTCCCGCCGGTGCGCGTCGTCGTGGCGATCGACGGATCGGGATCGATGGCGGGGCGGATCGGCGGCCAGACCAAGCTCGATCTCGCCCGGGATGCCGCGACGCGCTTCCTCGACGGACTGCCGCCCTCGGTGGAGGCCTCGCTGCTCGTCTTCGGGCAGCAGGGCGACAATAGCGCGGCGGGCAAGGCCAAGTCCTGCGCGGGCGTCGACCTTCTCGCGCCCATGTCGAACGATCGCGCGCGGATGGGGGCCGCCGTCTCGCGGATCCGCGCGGTGGGCTGGACGCCGCTTGCCGCCGGCCTCGCCAAGGCGGAGGCGCTGCTCGCCCGCTCGTCTACCCCGGGCGAGCAGGTCATCTATGTCGTGTCGGACGGGGAGGAGACGTGCGGGGGCGATCCGGTGGCGGTCGCGCGGCGGATCAACGGCGGCGCGACCCGGGCGATCGTCAACATTATCGGCTTCGGCCTTCCCTCCGGCGAAGCGGCGGCGCTGAAGGCCGTCTCCGATGCGGGCGGCGGCGATTTCGTGAACGTCAACAGCCGCGCCGATTACGACCGGACGCTCGAGCGGGTGCGCGAATCCAATCGCCAGTCCTTCAATGTCCTGCGCCAGAGCAACGCCCTCTCGATGAATGCCCTGCGGACATCGAACGCGCTCAGCAGCGCGACGCTGTGCGTCAGCAACATCGCCAGCAGCGAAACCCTTCGGATGAGCAACGACCTTTCCTCCCGGTCGCTTCGGCACGAACCGCTGCCCTTTGCGAGCACGGCCCAGGCGCTGATGAAGCAGCGGCACGACGCAATGCAGCTGCGGCTGAAACGCTATCGCGAACGGCTGGAGGGGGACGAAGCGCGGTCGCGGGACACGATCAACGCGGCGGCCGACGCCGTCCGCTAGGCGGGCACAGAAGGGGGCGGAGCGCCCGCAATCTCGGCCGTCAGCCACTCCCGGAACGCCGCCATCGCCGGGCTCTCGGCGCGGGTCTGGAGGCGGGTGAGCCAGTAGCGGCCGGTGACGACCTGGTGCGCGAAGGGGCGGACCAGCGTGCCGGTGTCGAGCCAGCGGCGGAGCATGGCGGGCGGGGCGAGGGCGATGCCATGGCCCTGGGCGGCGGCTTCGGCGAGGGCGAGCGACGTGTCGAAGACGGGGCCTCGCAGGGTCGGCGCGGCGAGGCCGGCGGCGGCGAACCAGCGCGGCCATTCGTCGGCACGATAGGAGCGGAGCAGCGGCTGGCCGAGCAGGTCGGCGGGATCGCGGAGGCCGGCGGCGCGGGCGGGGCTGCACAGCGGGGTGAGCGGGGTCTCGATCAGCGGCAGCGCCTCGGTGCCGTGCCAGGCGCCGGCGCCGAAGCGGATCGCATAGTCGAGCCCCTCGCCCGCGAGATCGACGCGGTTGTTGTTGGTGAACAGGCGCAAGTCGATGCGCGGATGGGCGGTGTGGAAGGCGGGGAGGCGCGGGAGCAGCCAGCCGGTGGCGAAGGTGCCGACCGCGGCGACCGAGAGCAGCTGCGCGGCGCTGCCGCTGGCGATGCCCTCGACCAGCTCGGCGATGCGGTCGAAACTGTCCTCGAGCGCGGGGAGCAGCGCCTGGCCCTCGTCGGTGAGCGCCAGGCCGCGGGGCAGGCGGCGGAACAGCGGGGTGCCGAGCCGGTCCTCCAGGCCCTTGACCTGATGGCTGATCGCCGCCTGGGTGACGCAGAGCTCGATCGCGGCGCGCGTGAAGCTCAGATGCCGGGCCGAAGCCTCGAAGGCGCGGAGCGCGTTGAGCGGGAGATGCGGGCGGACCATCGCACATCCATAAGAAAAACTCATGGCTCCCGCCAGCTTTGATCCTTTGTCCTGGGGGTGCGGGGCGCCGTAATTGCTGTCCCCGCAATTGGCGGAGGACGAAGCGATGAAGGTGGATCGGCGGACGTTCGGGACGGGGTTCCTGCTGGGGGCGGGGGCCGTGGCGGCGGGATTGCCCCTGCGGGGCGCGCTGGCGGCGCCGGGGGCGATCCGCGCGACGCTGGTCGCGGATCTGGCGAGCGGGGCGGCGCTGCATCGCTCGGGCGACTGCACGACGCGCTTCTCGCCCTGCTCGACCTTCAAGGTGCCGCTGGCACTGATGGGGTTCGACAGCGGCATCCTGACGGACGCGCACCATCCGGCCTGGGACTATGATCCGGCGCGCGACCAGGCGCATCGCGCCGAGGAGCGGCAGCGGACTGATCCGACTTCGTGGGAGAAGGTCTCGGTGGTCTGGTATTCGCAGGAGCTGACGCGGCGGCTGGGGATGCGGCGCTTCCAGGCCTATGTCGATCGCTTCGGCTACGGCAATCGCGACCTGAGCGGCGATCCGGGCAAGGCGAACGGGCTGACCCGGGCGTGGCTGGGGAGCTCGCTGGCGATCTCGGTGGAGGAGCAGGTGGCGTTCGTGCGGCGGATGCTGGCGCACCGGCTGGTCTCGGCGGCGGCGCATGCCAAGACGGAGGCGGTGATTCCGCTGTTCGACGGCGCCGGAGGCTGGGCGGTGCATGGCAAGACCGGGAGCGGGGCGCTGCCGGACGGGCGGTATCTCGGCTGGTTTATCGGCTGGGCGGCGAAGGGCCGGCGGCGCGTGGCGTTCGCGCGGTTCGGGGCGGGCGAGGGGGTGAAGGATTATGGCGGGCGGCAGATGCGGGATGCGCTCATCGCGGAGATTGGGGGATTGGCGGGGTAGGGACTCGCGTTCGGCCCCTCTCCCCCGTTCGCCCTGAGCCTGTCGAAGGGCGGTCCTGTTCTTGGGCCGGCGGGCAGAGAGAAGAACTGCCCCTTCGACAAGCTCAGGGCGAACGGAGGGGCTGTGTCAGCCCTTGCGGGGCCAGCGCCGGACGATCTCCGCGATGTTGGCGGCGGTGCGGCCGTAGAGGAACCAGGCGGCGTAGAGGACCAGCAGCAGGAGCAGCGCGGGGAGGGCGAGGCCGGGGCCTCGTGCTGCCAGCTTCTCGGCGACGGCGAGCGCGGCGAGGAGCAGGGCGGCGACGGTCCAGCCGAGCTTGGACAGCGCCCAGAAGACCATCCAGCCGGGCGGCGGGCCCGGCGGGGCGGGGACGTGGCTGCGGACGGCGCGGAGTGGGGCTTCGCTCGAGACCAGCAGGAACAGGCCGGTGCACAAGGTGATGCCGAGCGCCGCGCGGGCGTGGAGGATCGGCTGGGCCCAGCCGCGTGCGGCGAGCGCCAGGCACAGCCCGGCGATGGCCACGCCGCCCCCGATCACCGTCAGCATTGCTTTTGGCTTCGCGGAAGCGGCACCGGCCCGCTCCCCCACCCGGCCACCCAACGGCAGTATTCTATGGGTGGCCGGGTGGGGGAGCGGGC
>JAEXFD010000007.1 GCA_023400405.1 Pseudomonadota bacterium | reverse complement strand
GCGCCAATAAGGCGCGGCGGCCAGTCGGCCTTGCGGAAGGCTTCGCCTTCCGATCCCTGATATCAACGCTTTGGTGGCGCGGGATGGAGCAGCCCGGTAGCTCGTCAGGCTCATAACCTGAAGGTCGTAGGTTCAAATCCTACTCCCGCAACCAGGCCCCGCAGCCCATGTCGCAAGTCAGCCAGTCCCCCGGACTGGCTTTGGTCGCGACATCTCGTCAGGCTCATAGCCTGAAGGTCGCAGAGCCAAATCCTGCTCCCGCAACCAACGCGCCAAGCATACACCCGTCAGTCCATCCGGATTGACGGGTTTTTTCGTGCCCGAAGGCCGGCGAAATCGGGTCGAGCTAACGCTGCGAGTGGAAACGATATGAGCGCGTGATCTGGCTCCACCTCGCGTGCGGGGAGGCGGCTCGCGGCCCCGGCGCCCCGCCAGATCCAAATGCCTATCGCAATACTGACTGGCGCGTCAGTCAGTATTGACTCCGTTTTCTTGCGCTGTCATCCCTTGGGGACCGGACAGCGTCGATCAGGCGCGACGGCGACAAGGGGAGGAGAGATGAACCGTTTCGCATCCACGGCGTCATTTTTTGCGCTGATCGCCGCGCCTGCCATGGCGCAGGACATGTCGGGTTCCGCTGTCGGGCAGACCCCATCCGCGGGGACCATGTCAGATCCGGACGAGATCGTCGTCACCGCCACGCGCCGCGCCGAACGGCTTCAGGACGTCCCGCTGAGCGTCACCGCGTTCACCCAGGCGGATCTGACCCAGAAGGGCATCGTCGGCTTCGAGGGCGTGGCGCGAGAGACCCCGGGCGTCGTGCTCGCGCATCGCAGCGACAACAATCTCAGCATCACCACGCGCGGCATCTCCACCAACGGCTATCAGGCGGGATTGCAGAGTTCGACCACCGTCTATCTCGACGAGCTTCCGCTCACGACGGTGGGCAATTCGGTGACGCTCGACCCCAATCTCTACGACGTCGAACGGGTGGAATTCCTGCGCGGGCCGCAAGGCACGTTGTTCGGCTCGGGCTCGCTTTCGGGCGCACTGCGCATTCTCACCCATGCCCCCGACCTCACGCGGTTCGATGCTACGGGCCTGGTCGATCTCGGCGTCACGCCCGATGGCGGCGGCATCCGGCAGCGCTACAACGCCATGTTGAACCTGCCGCTTGCGAGCGAGACGCTCGGGCTTCGCGTCGTCGGCTTCTATCGGCACGAGGACGGCTATCTCGACAATCTCGGGACGGGCATCAAGAATTCGAATTCGCTGAAGGATTGGGGCGGACGCGCCAGCCTGTTGTGGAAGCCCAGCGACCGGCTGAGCATCCGCCTGACCGGCATTTTCGAGGACAGCCACCCGAACGACGCGTCGCTCTCGTCCCGCGACCTGGGCGATCGCAAGCGCTATTCGCGCATCCCCGACCTCTACACGTCGAAGACCCAGCTCTACAATGCGACGCTGGACTATGATTTCGGCGGCGCGCACCTCACCAGTTCGTCGAGCTACGCGCACCAGGACGGCAATTTCGATGTCGACCTGAGCGGTACCTTCGCGACCGGCATTCCGATCTCGCAGGCGATTCCCTTTTTCCTGTTCGACACCGGAACGTGGAAGACGTTCGTGCAGGAGACGAGACTTACGTCAAATCCGGGCGGCAAGCTCGATTGGACCGTCGGCGGCTATTATCTTCACCGCGACCTGTTCCTCAACGTTCAGGAAACATCGACGCCGGCGTTCCTCGCAGCCCGCGGCATCGCCGGCCTTCCCGCCGATGCGACCTTCTATGAGCAGGCGAGCGACACCCGCACTTATGAACTCGCGGCGTTCGGCGACGTTACCTATCACCTGGACGAGCGCTTCTGGGTCTCAGGCGGCGTCCGCTACGGAAAATATGGCGGGACGGTCGACGCCTATCCCGGCTTCAACTCGCAATATTTCGTCTATGCGCTCTACGGCGTCTCAGGACCGCTCGCGCGGACGCCGATCGCGGCATCGAGCGCCCATTATCCGACCGCTTCGAAAGCCTCGTGGAAGGCGAGCCTGAGCTTCAAGCCATCGCGCGAGCTGACCAGCTATGCGACAGTCTCCACCGGGTACCGCACGCCGGTCTATAATGCGCGCGGCGGCAGCGTCAGCACGGTCAACCCGAACGATCTCGTCATCCCGGCGGGAGCGGGCTCGGACAATCTGACCAATTATGAGGTCGGGCTGAAGGGGCGCTTCCTGGACGGCATGCTCACCGCGAACCTGGCGGCCTATTATATCGACTGGCGGAACATCCAGGTGCAGGCCAATCGCCAATCGGACTCGGTGCAGTTCGCCACCAATGTCGGGCGCGCGGCGAGCAAGGGGATCGAAGCCGAGCTGGTGCTGACGCCGGCACGCGGCCTCGTGCTCGGGCTGAACGGCAGCTGGAACGATTCCAAGGTGACCCAGATCAGCGCGCAGGAAGCGGCGATCTCGGGTGCCGTAAAGGGTTCTCGCCTGGCGGCGCCGCATGTCCAGGGCTCCTTCTATGGGGCCTATCGCTATGGTCTCGGCAAGCAGGCCTCCGGAGTGACCAGCTTCCAGGTTCAGTATGTGGGGGCCTATCCTAATGGCTTTCCGAACACGCCGGGTGCGCCTGCAAAGCCGAGCGCGGTCTATGGCATGTCGGATGCATACACCTTCATCAACCTGCAGTCGGGCGTGAAAGTCGGCCACATGTCCGCGACGCTGTATGTCGAGAATCTCGCGAATAGCCGGGCAGTCGTCTACATCCATCCGGAAGCGTTCGTGTACAGCCGCGATGCGATCCTTCGCCCCCGTACCTTCGGCGTACGGCTGGGCTATGGCTTCTGATCGTCCCTGCGTTGACGCACCTGCTGCACCGCGGCACGCTCAAGTCGATGAGCAGCGAACCAGTCAAATCCGGCGAACCTATTGCCGTCGCCCGTCGTCGTCCCGGCAAGCACAAGGAACGGGCCCGCGAAGCGTCGATCGAGCGGATCCTCGATGCGGCCGAACAGCTCTTCGCCGAATATGGCTATCATGGCGTGACGGTGAAGGACGTGGCCGCGCGCATCGGCGTCAGCCCCACGCTGATCCATTATCACTTCAACGGCAAGGAGAGCATCTACGAGGCGGTCTGGGCCCGCAAGGCACCGGTTTCGGCGCGCAACCGGCTCGAGGCGATGCGCCGCTACGCCGAGGAGGCAGGAGATGCGGTGACGGTCGAAGGCGCGCTTCACGCCTGGATCGACACCGACCTGAACCTTCAGATCGACGAGACCGACCATTGGATCGCCTTTGGCAAGATCGCCGCCCAGGCCAACAGCACCGCCGGTTGGGGGGCCGGCAAGATGAGCAAATATTTCAGCCCCGTGGCACTGGCGCTGATCGACCTGCTCAAAAAGGCGATGCCGGAGTGCGACGAAGCGACGATCTTCTGGGGGTACCACTTCGTTTCCGGCGCCATGACGCACAACATGGCCCGGACCGGACGGCTCGACGAACTGTCCGATGGACTCTGCTCATCCAACGACTTCGTCTCGATCCGGCGGCACATGGCGACGTTCATGGCGGCAGGCTTCAAGGCGATCTGCGCGCGCGAAACGGAACAGGAATAACGGTCGCCCCACCGGGGACTGCCGAGAAAGGCCTGGAGGGGAAGTGATGAACGACGTCGGACACGAGACCAATCGCCGCAAGGTCCTGGCGGGCATTGCGGCGACGGCCGCGGCAGCGGCGGCCGCGCCGGACACTGCGTCGGCGGGCACGGGGCGGCGCGGCGGGATGCCGAAGGGCTTTTTGTGGGGTGCCGCCATTTCCGCGCACCAGAGCGAGGGGAACGACGTCCATTCGGACAGCTGGCTGCTCGAGAACTTGCCCGAGACGGTGTACAAAGACCCGTCGGGCGACGCGTGCGACAGCTATCACCTCTATGCGCGCGATTTCGCGATTGCGCGGGCGATCGGGCTGAACTGCTATCGATTCGGGATCGAATGGGCGCGGATCGAGCCGGAGCAGGGCCGCTTCTCCCAGGGCGAGCTGGATCATTATGTGCGCGTGCTCGCATCCTGCCGCGAACACGGGCTGCTGCCGATCGTCACTTACAATCACTTCACCGTGCCGCTGTGGTTCGCGATGCGCGGCGGCTGGGAAGCGCCGGACAGCGCCGCGATCTTCGCGCGCTTCTGCGAGCGGACGACGCGTGCGCTGGGCGACCAGATCGGCATGGCCTCGCCCTTCAACGAGGCGAATATTCACCGCCTCGGGGCGTTGCTGAGAACGGCAGCGACGCCCGAGCACATTGAGAAGCGCCGCCGAATGCTCGCCGCCGCGGCCCGCGCGACCAATGCGCCGAGATTCTCGTCGATCCTATTTTCCGAGCCTGACAGCATCGACGCGCACCTGATCGAGGCGCAGAAGCTGGCCTATCAGGCGATCAAGGCCGGGCCGGGCGATTTCCCGGTCGGCGTCACCCTGACCACGCAAGCGATCGAGCCGGTGGGCGAGAATAGCGTCGCGGCCGAGATGGAGCGGATGCTCTACGGCGACTGGTGGGAGGCCGTGGCTGCCAGCGATTTCGTCGGCGTGCAGGTGTACACCCGGCTGCGTTTCGATGCGAAGGGCATGGTATCGCCTCCGCCGGGCAGCGAGATGACCGCGGCCGGCTATGAATATCATCCCGAGGCGCTCGGCGACGTCATTCGGCTCGCCGCGCGCAAGACGCGCAAGCCGATCTTCGTCACCGAAAGCGGCATCGCGACCGACGACGATCGCCGCCGCATTGCCTGGCTCGACGCGTGCATCGCGCAGGTCGAGCGGTGCATCCGCGACGGGATTGCGGTCAAAAGCTACATCTACTGGTCTTTGCTCGACAATTTCGAGTGGACCCAGGGCTATGGGCAGCATTTCGGGCTGGTCGAAGTCGATCGAGGTACCTTCATCCGCCGCCTCAAGCCGAGCGCTCGCCACTTCGCCAGGCTGATCGCAGAGAGGCGATAGGCCGTGGGGCGGCGGGGACGCGGTGTCAGCCGCGCCAGCGCAGGGCGTCGATGAGCGTGCGCAGGGCAGGGGTCACCTGACGCGCCGGCCAGTAGAGATGGCACCCCTCGAAGGCCGGGCACCAATCATCCAATACCGATACCAGGCGGCCCGCCGCGATGTCGTCCGCAGCATCGTGCGCCATCACATAGCCCAGGCCTGCCCCGGCGCGGATCGCGGCCGCGGCAAGCCCTTCATCGTTCAGGATGAGTTGTCCGCGCACCTTCATTCTCACTTCGCGTCCGTCGCGCTCAAACCACCAGGGGAGAAGCCCGCCGCCGCCGAGCAGGCGGTAATTGATGCAGACATGCCGATCGAGATCGCCGGGTGACTGGGGAGGAGGGTGGCGCTCGAAATAGGCCGGCGTGCCGACGATCGCAGAGCGAAGCGGCGGCCCGACGGGAACCGAAACCATGTCGCGCTCGACCGACTCGGCCAGCCGGATGCCGGCATCGAAGCCGCCCGCGACCAAATCCACCGGGCGATCCTCTGCAATGACCTCCACCGCGATTTCGGGATGGTCGCACAGGAAGGCCGGGAGCCGGGGGGCGAGGATCGTCCGGGCGGCATAGCCGAAGGTCGTCAGCCGCACCGTTCCCGAGGGCACGTCGCGCCAATCGGCGAGCGCGGCGAGACCCTTCGCCACTTCGTCGAGCGCCGGATCCAGCGAACGGAGCAATCGTTCGCCCGCCGGGGTGGGCGCCACCGAGCGCGTCGTCCGCGCGAGCAGGCGTACGCCCAGCCGATCCTCCAGTGCGCGCATGGCGTGGCTGAGCGCGGACGGCGACAGGTTCAGCGTCGCCGCTGCGCGCGTGAAGCTGCGTGCCCGCGCCACCGCCGCAAAGGTTGCGAGATCGTCCAGTTCGCCGCGCTTCATTGATGCATCTCGCTCATAGGCCCATCTCGCCATCTCCGGCTAATCCAGCGATAGGACAGACCCTATCTCGTTGCAATCATGCTAGGAGATTCAACAATGGATAGATCAGGGTTTCGCACGCTTGGCCGTTCGGGTCTGGTGGTAAGTCCCTTGGCGTTGGGGACGATGACCTTTGCCGCCGGCCGCTGGGGAGTCGATCAGGCGGGTGCGCAGCAGATTTTCGACGCCTATGTCGAAACGGGCGGCAACTTCATCGATACGGCCGACGTCTATTCCGGAGGCGAGAGCGAGGCGATGCTCGGGCGCTTCGTGCGCGAGCGCGGGCTGCGCGATCAGCTGGTGATCGCGACCAAGGCAGGTTTCGGGCGCAGCGACGGCAATCCACTGTCGGGCGGTAACGGCGTCCGCAACGTCCGCGACGGGATCGAAGGATCGCTGCGGCGGCTCGGCACCGACTGGATCGACCTGTACTGGATGCATGTCTGGGACCGCACGACCCCAGTCGAGGAAGTGCTGCGCGGGCTGACCGATGCCGTGCGGCGCGGCGAGATCCTCCATTACGGCTTTTCGAATGCGCCCGCCTGGTATGTGGCGCAGATCGCGACGATGGCGCGGGCGCATGGGCTGCCGGAGCCGATCGGCATGCAATATGCCTATTCGCTGATCGACCGCGGGGTGGAACTGGACGTGCTGCCGGCCTGCGAAGCGCTGGGCCTGGGGCTGGTGGCGTGGAGCCCGCTAGGCTTTGGCATGCTCACCGGCAAATATGGCCGCGAGAAGATGGCCGATTTCGGTCCCGCCGGAGACGTGCCGGATCGCAGCGGGGCGACCGCGGCGGGTGGCAGTGACGGCCGGCTCAATGGCGACAATCCCTATGGCGGGATGCTCTTCACCGAGGCCAATTTCACCGTCGTCGATGTCGTGCGGAGCGTGGCCGAGGAGATTGGCCGGCCGATGGCGCAGGTGGCGCTGGCTTGGGTGGCGCAGCGTTCGGGCGTCGCGTCGGTGTTGCTCGGGGCGAGTCGTGCCGAGCAGCTTCGCGACAACGTCGCCGCGCTCGACATCCGCTTCACCGCCGAGCAGCAAGCCCGGCTGGATGAAGCGGGCGCGCCGCCGATGCTCAATCCCTATTTCATCTTCCAAATGCCGAAAGACCGCATCTTCGCCGGCCGAACGGTGGCATCCTGGGCCGAGACCTGGCGAGGCTGAGGCGAGGGTGGATCGTGGATGAGGAGGGGGCCGTCCGGCGCGGCGGACGGCTCCCATTCTGATCGTGTCCGCGGCCTTGTCTGCCATGGCCAAGGCGCTGCGGTTCGTTCACGATGGACGATCAACAGTCTTGAGGGATGACCATGGCGAGCGATCCTGGGTTCAAGGCAGAGCAGCGGAGCGTCGCGTTGGCGATGGCCGGTGCGCTGGTTGCGAGCATCGTCATCCTGGGCGTGGTTGCGATTGCTTGGCGAACGGACAGCCTGCCGCTCCTTTCCCGTTTGCAACGCGCGCTCCGCGTCGATCTCCTCGTCGTCGCCTGGCTGGCGGCAGCGATCGCGAACGTCGCGCGTCTTCGCTTCTTCTCCGAACAGGACATTGCCGGCAGTAGCGCCGCAGCCGCATCCGATAAGGTTCGGGTGGCCGGCGCGATCCTGCAAAACACGTTCGAGCAGGTTGGCCTGGCCTTCGCCACCCATTTGATCGTTGCGGCAACCTTCAGCTCGTCCGGCGCAGTGATCGTCGCGCTGGGCTGCCTCTTTGCGATCGGTCGCCTGCTGTTCTGGATCGGCTACAAGCATGGCGCCAAGGGCCGCGCTTTCGGCTTCGCGCTGACCTTCTATCCCAATGTTCTGGCATTGCTCGCGTCCGCAGTCGCGACCGTGATTGAACTGGCCCGGTAACGAGGCGAGTGGCGAGGTGCTGCGGCCGGCTCGACACGGCCTTGGCGATCGGACAGGCACGCTGCCATGACCGCCATCGCATCGCCCGATTCGCTGCAAGCCGATCCCTTCGCGCGCCAGCACGGCGACCTGGCGATGCTTGCGGATCGCGCAAGGCTTCGGGCGCTCCGGACGCGCCGGGGAGTCGATTTCGCTTCGAACGACTATCTGGCGCTTGCGGGCGATCCCCGGTTGCGCGCCGCGGCTGCGGCGGCACTGGCGCGCGGCGTCGCGATCGGGTCGGGCGGATCGCGGCTGCTGCGCGGAAACGATCCGGAACACGAAGCGCTCGAAGCCGAGGCGGCCGCGTTTTTCGGTTGCGAGGCGGCGTTGTTCTTCTCTTCCGGCTTTGCGGCGAACAGCACGCTGCTGGCGACGTTGCCGCAACGCGGCGACCTGATCGTCCACGACGCCCTTGTTCATGCGAGCGCGCATGACGGGTTGCGGACGACCCGCGCGACCGTCCGGGAATTTGCGCACAACGATGCCGGGGCAGCGGCGGACACGTTGCGGCGGTGGCGCGCGGCGGGCGGCACCGGCACCGCCTGGATCGCAGTCGAGAGCCTTTACAGCATGGATGGCGACCGCGCGCCGCTCGCTGCCCTTGTCGAGATCGCCGACCGCTACGGCGCGGTGCTCTCGATCGACGAGGCACATGCGACCGGCGTGTTCGGTGCCGGTGGCCGCGGGCTGGCCGCGCAATGGCAGGGTCGCGACAACCTCGTCACGCTGCATACCTGCGGCAAGGCCATGGGGTGCGAGGGCGCGCTGGTTTGCGGGCCGCGGATCGTCCGCGACTTCCTGGTCAATCGCGGGCGGGGATTCATCTTCTCGACCGCACCGTCGCCGCTGATGGCGGCGGTGGCTCGCGAGAGCCTGTGCGTGCTGGCCGACGAACCCGAGCGACGCGCGCGGCTGGCCGACTTGATAGCCGAGGCGTCGCGCGTCCTCGCCCCTCATGGCGCGATATCGACCGGATCGCAGATCCTGCCGCTGATCCTTGGGGAGGACGTCAGAGCGATGCAGGTGGCGGCGGCGCTGCAGGCGGCGGGTTTCGACGTCCGCGGCATCCGCCCGCCGACCGTGCCGGAAGGCAGCGCGCGCCTGCGCATCGCGCTGACCCTCAATGTGACCGGGCACGACGTGCATGCGCTGGCGGCGGCGCTCGGCGAGGCGCTGCAATGACCGCGCTCGTCGTCACCGGCACCGATACCGATGTCGGCAAGACGGTGTTCGCCGCGGCGCTCGCCAGTGCCCTTCACGCCCATTATTGGAAGCCGGTGCAGGCCGGGCTCGACGACGGCAGCGACGCGCAGCGCGTCGCCCGCCTCGCCGATCTGGGGCCGGCGCAAATTCTTCCCGAAGCCTATCGACTGACGACGCCGTGCTCGCCGCATCGTGCCGCCGAGATCGACGGCGTGGCGATCGACCTCGGCCGACTGGCTCCGCCGGCTGTGCGCCCGCTCGTCATCGAAGGGGCGGGGGGCGCGTTGGTACCGCTGACGCGGACCTGCCTTTATGCCGATCTGTTCGCACGCTGGGGGCTGCCCGTGGTGGTGGTCGCGCGGACCGGGCTCGGAACGATCAATCACAGCCTGCTCACCATCGAGGCGTTGCGGGCGCGGGGAGTACCGATTCTCGGCGTGGCCTTTTCGGGCGATGCGGTCGAAGACAGCGAGGCGACGATCGCCGCGATCGGGCGAGTGACGCGGCTGGGGCGGCTGCCCCGGCTCGATCCGCTCACGCCTGCCGCGCTGGCGGCCGCCTTTGCCGCCAATTTCCGTCTGGGTGATTTCGCGTGACGGGCTCCCCGGTCTGGCATCCCTTTACCCAACACGGGCTGGGCGAGCCGATCCCTTTGGTGACGCATGCCGAAGGTGCCGCGCTGTTCACTGCGGACGGACGGCGCATCGTGGATGCAATCTCGTCGTGGTGGGTGACGACGCATGGCCACGGCCATTCGCGGATCATGGCCGCGATCGCCGAACAGGCCGGCCGGCTCGACCAGGTCATCTTCGCAGGCTGGACCCACGAGCCGGCCGAGACATTGGCGGCCGGGCTGCGGGCGATCATGCCCGCGGAATTGACCCGGCTGTTCTATTCCGATTCGGGATCGACCAGCGTGGAGGTCGCGCTCAAGATGGCGCTCGGCTTCTGGGCGAACCGGGGAGAGGCGCGCCATCGCATCCTCGTGATGCAGCATGGCTATCACGGCGATACCATCGGGGCGATGTCGGTGGGCGCGCGCGGGGTGTTCAATGCGCCCTATGCGCCATTGTTGTTCGAGGTCGGAACGATTCCATTTCCGGCGGCCGGGCAGGAGCAGACCTGTCTCGACGTGCTCGAGGCGGAGTGCAGCGCGGGCGCTGCGGCGTTCATCGTCGAGCCGCTGGTGCTCGGCGCCGGGGGGATGCGCATCTACTCACCGCAGGTGCTCGCGCAGATGCGCGCGATCTGTGCCCGCCACGGCGTGCTGTTCATCGCCGATGAAGTCATGACCGGTTGGGGCCGTACCGGCACGCTGCTGGCCTGCGAACAGGCAGACGTCGTGCCCGACATCCTCTGCCTCTCGAAGGGGCTGACCGGCGGGGCGCTGCCGCTCGCGGTGACGATGGCGACCGAGCCCATCTTCGAAGCGCATTGGTCGAGCGACCGCGCGCGGATGTTCTACCACTCGTCCAGCTACACCGCCAACCCGATCGCCTGCGCCGCGGCCAACGCCAATCTGGCGATCTGGCGGGACGAGCCGGTGCGCGAGCGCGTTTCCGACCTCGCCGCGCGCCAGGCCGCGCGGCTTGCCGCGCTGGCCGGTCGCGCGGGCGTGCGCGATGCGCGCAGGATCGGCACCATCACCGCGCTCGAGCTGGATGCCGGCGACACGGGATATCTGTCCGCGATCGGGCCGAGGCTGCTGAAGCGCTTCCGCGAGGCCGGCCTCCTGCTTCGACCGCTCGGCAACACGATCTACGTCATGCCGCCCTATTGCATTGACGATCGCGATCTCGACGCGATCTATGCTGCGATCGAGGCCGCCATTTAGCCCTGCATGAGGCGAGCGGTGCCAGCAGCGCTCAAAGCCGCAGGCGGCCGCCGACCACGAAGAACGTGCCGCGCCGATCGAAGAATTGCGAATTGGCGACGGTGGGCTGGGTGATGCCGTTCGGGGTGATCGGCGGATAGACGTTGAACAGATTCTCCACGCGACCATAGAGCTCGAAATTGCGGGTCAGCTTGTACGAAGTCGACAGGTCGACATAGCTGCGGCCGGAGACGTTGTTGTCGGCGAGGTCGAGCACGGTCTGGTTGAAGCGCGTGTCGAACTTGCCGCCGTCGATATAGCGATAACCGATGCCGAACTTGAAATCGCCGATCGCATAGTCCGCATCGATGTTGATGCGCCACGCCGGCACGCCTTGCGGCGGCGGCGAGATGCCGGCCAAGCCGACATAATCGTTGGTGACGCCGTTCGAGGTGGTCGAGAGCTCGTTCACATAATTGGCGAGGCCGCGAAGCTTCAGATCGCCGCCGAGCAGCGGGAAGCGATATTGCAGCTCGACGTCGACGCCGCTGGTCTTGAGCGAATCCGCGTTGAACGGGATCACGTTGACCTGGGTGATGATCTGCGTGGTGGGATCGCGGATCACGCCGGCGCAGAACTCGGTCCGGCCGGCGCCGCAGAAATCGACGATTGCCTGAGGCGCCACGGTGGAGATCGCCTGCTTGATCTTGATCGAATAATAATCGACCGAGGCGCGGAAACCCGGCAGCCAGGAAGGCTGGTAGATCACCCCGCCGGTGAAGGTGTCCGCCTTTTCGGGCTCGAGCGCGGGATTGCCGCTGGTGATCTGCACCGTCTGGCGCGAGACGTTGTTGCGCGGATCGATGATCGCGTTGATCACCTGGTTGCCGCGCGAGAAGAGCTCGTAATTGTTCGGCGCGCGGATGTCGCGCGACAGGGTGGCGCGGAAGCGCAGGTCCGAAATCGGCGAATAGTTGAAGCCGACCTTCCAGGTGGTGACGCCGCCGCTCAGCGAATAATCGGTGTAGCGGATCGCGCCGTTGACATCGAGATTGTCGGCGAAGCGGCTGCCCTTGGCGAGCGGCACCACCACTTCGGCATAGGCTTCCTTGACGTTGAACGATCCGGTGAAGGGCTGGGCGTTCACCGAGCGCCATCGCCGGGCGGCCGAGTCCGCGTCGGAGATCTGGACGGTCTTCTCGTGGCGATATTCGGCACCGACCGCGATCTTGACCGCGCCCGCCCAGGTCTCGACCGGGCTGCCCGACAGATTGGCGGCGAACACGTCCTGCGACTGGACCGAGCGTAGCCAGGAGGTGCCGCGATAATAATCGAGCGCCCGGTCGTTGATCGAACCCGCGCCGAACGGATTGATCGGCTGGCAATCACGGATGTCGCGATAGGGATCCTGCGCCTGGGTCGGATTGGGATTGTTGAGCAGCGCGCGGCAGATCGGCTGGTTCGTCGCCGGATTGATCACGGTGTCGAGGCCCAGCGTGAAGCGATTGTTGATCCGGTTGTTGTAGCTCACCTGATCATAGCTGTTGCGCCCGATCTGGCCCGACACGTCCCACGACCAGCCGCCGAACTTGCCTTCGACGCCGAACGTCACGCGCTTGGCCTCGGTCTTGCTGTCGAACAGCGAGAAGCCGTCCTCATAGTTCATGCGGCCCATGACGAAGCTGGTCACGCCCGCCGCGGTCATGGCCGTCCGCATGGTGTTCGACAGATAGGCATTGTCGCTGCGGATCGTGATGCCGCCATTGTCGGGGTTCGGCGTCAGGTCCGAATGGGTGTCGACGCGCGAATAGAGCGCATCGACGAAGGCGGTGATGTCGGGCGTGACGTCGAAACGCACGCTGCCATAGCCGGTATAGCGCTCGATCCGGGGCATGATGTTGCCCTCGTCCTCCACCGTCGCGCCGTCGCCGCCGGTCATGAAGGTGCCGCCGATATTGGTGCCATAGGTGAAGGGAATCGGATTGCCGTTGCGATCGAACTGGACGCCGGTGCCGGGAGCGAAGCCGAGGCGCTGCGCGAGTGACGGGCCGGCGGCGTTGGGCGTGGTGGTGTTGGTGCGCGTGATCACGCCGCCTGCGGTCATCTGAGTGAAGCGCGAATTGTCGACGATGATCAGCCGCGGCTGGCCGTTGGTCGGGGTGTAGGCCGGATTGGTCAGCAGCGCGGTCTGGTCGTTGCCCCAGGGACGGCTACCCTGCGCGGTCTGGCCGTCGTTGCGCAAGTAATCGCCGGCGACCGCGACGTGCAGCCGATCGTCGAACAGGCTGGTGCCCCAGGCCGCGCTCACCGAGGGACGGTGATGGTCGTCATATTTGCTCTGGCCGTAAGAGGCATCGACCTTGAGGCCAGTCAGGTTCTTGTCGAGCACGAAGTTGACGACGCCCGCAACGGCATCCGAACCGTAGGCGGCCGAGGCGCCGCCGGTGACGATCTCGACACTGCTGATCAGCGCGGTGGGAACCACATTGGTGTCGATCGTGCCGGCCGGGTCGGTCGGCGCGACGCGGCGGCCGTCGATCAGCACCAGCGTGCGCTGGGTGCCCAGGCCGCGAAGATCGGCATTCGAGGCGCCGATCGGCTCGCTCGACTTGCCGACATTCTGGTTGATGCGGAGCTGGGGGACGTCGTCGAGCAGTTCCGAGACGGTGCTCACCGCCTTCGCCTCCAGCTCCTGCTGGCCGAGCGTGGTGACCGGCGTTGGCGCCGTGAAGCCGCTGATCCGGGTGCCGGTGACGGTGATCGTCTGCTCTTCGGGAGCGACTTCTTCCGGCGCTGCCTGATCTTGCGGCACGACGGGCGCAGTATCGGCCGCGGCAGTGGCGGCCGCCGGCGTTTCCTGCGCGTGGGCAAGGGAAGGGGCGAACACCATCGGCGCGCCGGCGAGCAGCGCATAGAGGCTGGTTGCGTGCAGCGGCTTGACTGCCATAATCGCGCGACGCGACAGCGCCGCCGCTGAGAGTCGGCTGCAAGCGACCTGGGGCGCGCCGTGCGCTCCCGCTTCCTTCGGCATTGTCCCCTCCAATATTCTTATTTGTGTTTGACAGACTGTGTTCGATAATGACGAACCGTCCAATTCTTTATCGACCTAGCACCGATACCTAACCGGTATGGGAGGTGCCAAGATCATTGCCTTTGACTGGTCGATCCCGATTGCGTCGCGAAGTTCGCCAAGCTTATATCAGCCAGGCATATAACTTCGGAGAGGGATGATCATGGACAAGTTGCTGCCGACCACGCTGGTGGGTTCCTATGCGATGCCCGAATGGCTGATCGATCGCGCACGGCTCGCCGGCCGCTTCCCACCGCGGGTGCGTGCGCGCGAGCTCTGGCGGCCGGCGCCGGAGTTCCTCGAAGAGGCGCAAGACGATGCCACGATCATGGCGATCCATCTCCAGGAGCGCGCCGGCCTAGACATCATCACCGACGGCGAGATGCGCCGCGAAAGCTATTCGAACCGCTTCGCGACCGCGCTCGAAGGCGTCGATCTCGACAATCCGGGCACTGCGCTCGATCGCAGCGGCCATCCCAATCCGGTTCCGCGCATCACCGGCCGTATCCGCCGCAAGCACGCCGTTCAGGTGCGCGACGTCGAGTTCCTCCGCCGCCATACCGATCGGCCGATCAAGATCACCGTGCCCGGCCCCTTCACCATGACCCAGCAGGCACAGAACGACTTCTACGAGAGCGAGGAGGAAATGGCGCTCGATTATGCCGCCGCGGTCAACGAGGAAATCCGCGATCTCTTCGCTGCCGGTGCTGATATCGTCCAGATCGACGAGCCCTATCTCCAGGCGCGCGCCGACAAGGCGCGGCTCTATGGCCCCAAGGCGATCGACCGCGCGCTTGCCGATCTCGACGGCACGACGGCGCTGCATCTGTGCTTCGGCTATGCCGCGATCATCCATGGCGATCGGCCCAAGGGCTATGACTATCTCGGCGAGCTGGCGGTGACGCGGGTCGACCAGGTCTCGGTCGAGACCGCCCAGCCGAGCCTCGATCCCGAGGAGCTCCGTCCGCTGCGCGACAAGCACATCATGGTCGGCGTGCTCGATCTCAACGATCCTGCCGTCGAAAGCCCCGAAGTCGTCGCGGAGAGGATCCGCCGGGCGATGACGACGATCCCAGTGGACCGTATCATCGTCGCTCCAGATTGCGGCCTCAAATACCTCCCACGCGAAACCGCGTACGGCAAGATGTGCGCGATGGTCGAAGGCGCGCGGATCGTACGCGAGTCGCTCTGACCGACGCATTCCCGCCTCTTGCCAGCCTGTGAGAGGCGAGTCTGTTCTGCGTCCGCCAGCCTCCTCATTTCATTCCATAAAAGCGAACGGCGTTCGTAATCGTACGATTTTCCGGTTGTCAGCCTGGCTTATCTGAAATAAGCAACTGGCGTTCGTTCATTTGGAACGGCGGGAGAGCGGCACCAAGCCGCCCCCGCATCCCATGGAGAGGGGAGGCCGAGATGGCGATTTCGAAAGATGGTCGTACTGCGTCGTGGTTGCGGCGCTTGATGGTCGGCACGGCTTTGACCGGCGCTGCCTTTGCCGGGAGTGCGGCTTGGGCGCAGGAGACTCCGGCCCCGGAAGCAGCCGAGCCTGCCGCCACGGGCGACGTCCAGGCCGCGCCGGGTGACGAGATCGTCGTCACCGCCTCTCGTACCGCGACCAACGGCCTCCAGGCACCGACACCGACCCAGGTGATCGGCGTCGAGACGATCCAGCGCCAGGCGGCGACCACCGTCATGGAAGTGCTCAACCAGAATCCGGCCTTCAAGGCGACGCGCTCGCCGGGGGCCAACGCCACCAACACGTCGAGCCCCGCCCAGGCGACTGCGGATCTGCGCGCGCTCGGCGGGCAGCGCACGCTGGTGCTGGTCAATCAGTCGCGCGTCGTGCCCTTCGCGCCGGCGAGCAATCTCGGCGTCCCGACCACGACCGACCTCAATCTTTTCCCGACGATCATGATCGAGCGCGTCGACGTGGTGACCGGCGGCGCCTCCGCGCTCTACGGCTCGGACGCGGTGTCGGGCGTCGTCAACATCGTCATGAAGAAGCGCTACGAAGGGCTCGAGCTCACCGGCCAGGCCGGCATCTCGCAGCTCGGCGACTATGCCAACCAGCGCCTCGGCTTCATCGCCGGCACCGGCTTCAGCGGCGGCCGTGGGCACGTCGTGATCAGCGCCGACTATTCGAACAACGAAGGCGTCGGCGACATCTACACCCGCGATTGGGGTCGCGAGGAGTGGATGATCGTCAGCAACTCGCAGCGTACCACCGCCGGCACGCCCGGCTTCGGCCTGCCCGCGCTGATCCTGTCGCCGAACGTCCACAATGCCCTGAGTGCCGGCGGGCTGATCACCAGCAACATCCCCGGCCTCGCCAACATGACCTTCAATCCCGACGGCTCGATCCGCCCCTTCCAGAAGGGCGCGATCTTCGGCGGACAGGCGATGATCGGCGGCGAGGGGCAATCGATCATCAAGGGCGTCGCGCAGGTGCCACTGGTGCGCCGTTTCACCACCTATGGCAGCCTCTATTACGACTTCTCGGACTCGCTGACCGCCTATGTCGAAGGCGGATACTCGCGCTCGCGGGGCTATCTGGAGGGGATCGCGATCCGCCTCGCCGGCCAGACGATCCAGCGCGACAATGCCTTCCTGCCCGCCTCGGTGCGCGCGCTCCTGCGGCCGACCGATAAGTCGTTCCAGTTCAGCCGCATCGCCTATGACATGGGCAAGAACTATTATGACATCGTCAATGAGACGCCGCACGGCACCGTCGGGCTGGAAGGCAAGCTCGGCGGCTCGTGGAAATGGGACACGCACGTCTCCTATGGCGTGAACAACTATAGCTCGACGACGCACGACAATCCGATCACCGCCAATATCGGCTATGCGCTTGACGCGGTACGCGATCCGGTGAGCGGCAATATCGTCTGCCGCGCGGCGCTGCAGGGCAATCCCGCCGCCGCCGGCTGCCGGCCGCTCAACCTGTTCGGCGAGAACAACTTCGATCCGGCCGCGCGCAGCTACATCCTGGGCACCGGCGTCTCCAAGGTGAAGTACGACCAGCTCTCGGCGGCAGCCAATGTCGTTGGCGAGCCGTTCTCGACCTGGGCCGGCCCGGTCTCGGTTGCGTTCGGCGGCGAATATCGCCGTGAGACCGAAAAGCTGACCGCCGACCCGATCGGTTCCGCCAACGGCTTCCTCACGGCGGGCAATGCCGTGCCCTATGGCGGAAATTTCGACGTCAAGGAGGCCTATGTCGAGGCGACGGTCCCACTCGCGAAGCAAGTGCCGTTCCTCTACAGCCTGAGCCTCAACGGCGCCTTCCGTTATGCCGATTACAGCACCGTGGGCGGGCAGAAGACCTGGAAGCTCGGCGGCACCTGGGAACCGGTTGAGGGGCTCAACATCCGCGTCGCGCGCTCGCGCGACATCCGCGCGCCCGCGATCAACGAACTCTACAGCCCGGGCAGCAACGTCCGCAACGTGGTGACGCTGCTCGTCGACGGCACGGTCAAGAACGCCAACATCCCGCAGAACACCAGCATGGGCAATCCGAACGTCGGGCCCGAATATGCCGACACGTTCACTGCGGGCCTCGCCTATCGCGGCACCGGCGCGCTGCGCGGCCTCGGCCTGTCGGCGGATTACTACCATATCAAGATCAAGGACGCGATCACCAACCTCTCGACTGCCAATATCGCGACGCTGTGCGGGCAGGGCGAAGCCTATTTCTGCAACCTGTTCACCTATGGTCCGGACACGAGCACGGCGGATCCCAACGACCGCATTCATACCGGCCTGCTCGCGGGCTCGCTCAACGTCGGCGCGTTCGAACAGGAAGGGCTGGACGTGACGCTGAGCTATCGCACCAACGCCGGCTTCCTCGGCACGGGCGGCCATTACAGCATGGCGGCAAGCGGCACCTATATCTTCCACGCTTATGTCGACTCGGGCACGGGCGCCGCGCCGATCGACCGGGCGGGGGAGAATGGCTGGTCCAATCTCGGCTCGATCCCGACCTTCCGCGGCAACCTGTCGCAGACGATCGGCAATGACGGCTGGGAGCTGACGCTGCAGACGATCTTCATCAGCAAGGGCGTGCAGGACGTGACCTACAACACGCTGCCGACCAACACGATCAACGACAATCGTGTCCCCGCGGTCACCTATTTCAACCTCTACGGGAAGATCTTCGCCGGCGAGGGTAAGCGTTACGAATTGTTCTGGGCGGTCAACAACCTGCTCGACAAGGACCCGCCTCCCACGCCCTACACGATCCTGAATTTCCCGACCAACGGACAATATTACGACAAGGTCGGCCGCAACTTCACCATCGGTGCGCGCGTTCGCTTCTGAGAAGCGCCCTCACCCAACCCTCTCCCGCCAAAGCGGGAGAGGGCTTTATGTCAGCTGAAGTTGAGCTGTGCGCCGCCCTTGAACAGGTTGCTCAGTTCGCGCCGGGTGCAGAGCCAGCGCTGCTCCGCGTCGTCCCAGCGGAACGTCTCGGTGGCCCGGCTGATCCGCGTCGGCGCTTCGCTCGGCTGCGGCGCGGCTCCATCGGCCGCCCAGAGCAGCATGTACCAGGTCGCGGTCGCTCCGCCTTCGCCGTCGAATTCGGCGCGGAAGTTGCTGAAGGCGTGCACCGCCACGCGCTCGCCGCGCGCCTCGCGCCAGCTGTAGAAACCCTGGATCGCCTCGCGCCCTTCGAGATGGAGCTTCCCTGAGGCATATACGGCGTCGGGCGCATAGTAGCTGCCGGCATTGCGGCCCCAATTGGTGTCGACGTCGTGCCAGAAATCGGCAAGGCCCATTTCGAGCTCGGCAGTGGCGATAGCGCGTTCGCGGCGGTTCATGGCTGGCTTTCCCGGTTGAAGAATAGAGCAAGCGCCGTCCGGTCGATGGCGGCGCGGGTGGCCGGATCGGGGACGAGACGGCGATAGAGGTCGAGCGTGTCCGCATAGGTCATGTCCGCCTCGTGATTCACGAAGGGCGCGTCACTGCCCCACAGCAGCCGTTCGGGCCCGGCTTCGGCGAGCAGCTGGTCGGTCGTCTCGGTAGCGATCTCGAACGGCAGGCGGAAACCCGCGGAGATCTTCACCCAGGTCCGGCCTGTGCCGATCGCGCGAAGCAGCGCGTCGGTGCCGACACCGCGCTCGGCAGGATCGCGCGAGGGCACTCCGAAATGATCGACCACCAGCGGAACGCCGGCTGCGGCGAAGCCGGGCAGCAGTACCGGCAACGCGGTGCTTCCGGCGAGCAGCTCGACATGCAGTCCGGCGTCGGCGATCCGGCGCAGGAAGCCGCGCCACGGCTCGCTGAAAAGGTCGGGCAGTTCGGTGAGCCGCCGCCAGGTGAGGCGCACGCCGACAACGCCCAGCTCGGCCATCTCGCCCAGCGTGCGCGCATCGGTACCAGGATCGGCAAGCACGGTGCCGCGCAGCCGATCCGGATGCGCCGCGAGTGCCGCGAGCGTATAGGCATTGCCGTCGGCGAACAGGCTCGCCGCGGCGATCACGCCATGGCGGATGCCGTGCGCGTCGAGGTCGGCGAGCCACGCCTCGATCGGATAGTCATAATCCGGCCGAGAATGCGCGTCCGCCGCGAACGGCATGGCGCGGGTGAACACATGGGCGTGCGCATCGACGGTCGGCGCCGCCGCTTCAGCCATGGCCGTGGCCGGCGCGCACGACCTGGGGCGCGTTCTTCAGGCTCATCAACCAGAAGGTGAAGATGCCGCCGCACGCCAGCGGCACGCCGAGCATCGCGAAGATGCCGATCGGTCCGAAGCCTTCGCTCAGCACGAAGGTGCCGAAGAACGGCGCGAAGATCGACGCGACGCGGCCGGCGCCATAGGCCCAGCCGACCCCGGTCGCGCGGCTGCGCGGCGGATAGAGCGCTGCGGCGAGCGCGGCGATGCTGGCCTGGCCGCCATGCTGGAACATCGCCATCAGCGCCACCGCGACGAACATGCCGGGCCCGGGGGCGAGCAGCCCGATCATCACGGAGCCTGCCGCGGCGAGCAGGAAGGTGGAGACCATCACGCGCTTGAAGCCGAGCCGATCGATGAAGAAGCCGATGCTCAGCATGCCGACAAAGCCGGCGGCGGTGTTGGTGGCGTTGATCGCCGCGACCTGCTGCCACGAAAGGCCGATCACATCCTTGAAGATCGTCGTCTTCCACACGCCCGCGGTGATGAACACGAAGCTGGAGATCGTGATCGCCCACATCAGGAAGGTCCTCAGCCTCTGGCCGGGGCCGAGGATGTCACCGATAATCACCGCCGAGGCCGCGCGCTGCGGCTTGGGCGCAGCGATCAGCATCACCGGCTCGGCACCCGCAGGCTGCATCCGGCGAACGAGCGCGGCGATCGCGGGATCGGCCGGGTTGCGCGCGGCGAGCGAGCGGACCGATTCGGGCAGGCGGAAATAGATCAGCGGCAGCATGATCGCCGGCAGCGCGAAGGCGATCCAGAAGGCGCCGCGCCAGCCATAGGGCTCAAGGACGAAGCCCTGCATCAGCGCGCCGAGCATCGCGCCGATCATCGTGCCGCTCACGGTGATCGCGCTCATCGTCGAGCGCAGCCGCCGCGGCGCCGTCTCGGAGGCGAGAGTCACCAAGATCGGCAGCATCGCGCTGCCGCACAGACCCGCGACGAAGCGACAGGCCATGAAGGGCGTGAGCGAATGGGTGAAGAGGATCGCCAATGCGCTCAGCATCATTCCCGCATAGCAGGCGAGCAACATCCGCGGCCGCCCTATCCGGTCGGCCAGCGGTGGCACGATGAAGGCGCCGAGCAGCATCCCGACCTGCTGCGCGACCATCGCCGACGTGATCGCGGTCCGCGGCACGCCGAAATCCTTGGCGAGATCGGGGAGCACCCAGCCGACGACATAGAGTTCATAGCCATCGATCGCCGCGAGCAGGGTGCACAGTACCAGGACGGCGAGGTGGAAGCGGCCGAATTTCAATCCGTCCAGGAAACTGTCCACTTCGATCGGCCGGGCCTGGGTCGCCATCGCTGCATCCTCTCGCTGTCGCCGATCGAAATCCGTCTGTGCGGGCGGCGTGATGCGATCATCACTATCATACGCCGTTCGCCATACGCAAACGGGTGCGGCAAATTTTCATCAGCCAGGCTGATCAGGCGATTTCCAGCGACTGGACACCCTTCGATCGATCGGACAGTAAGTGCCGATGTCGAAACAGCGCACGGACGGCGATCGAAGCAGCCATTCGATCCTGCACCTAGTTAAGCAGGTCCAGTACAAGGCCTATGTCCGGCTCGAATCGGTCCTCAACCCGCTCGGCGTGACGGCGGTGCAGTTCCGCATCCTGACCACGCTTTCCACCCGCCCGCACCTTTCCTCGGCCGAACTTTCGCGGCTCTACGACGTCAAGCCGCAGACCATGATCAAGCAGATCGCGCTGCTCGAAGCCAAGGGACTGATCGACCGGCGAGTCAGCAAGGCCAACAAGCGCCAGCTCGAGCTGAGCCTCACCCCCGCGGGCGCTGCGGCGCTCGACAAGCTCCAGAAGGATTCGCGCGTGCTCGAAGCCGAGTTGCTCGGGGCCTTGAGCGCCGAAGAGCAGGCGGCGTTGCGCGACTATCTGTTCCGGCTGCTCGATTCGTTCGGCGCGGGCGCGCCCGACGCGACCGAGGATGCCGAGGAGTTCAGCGACGAATATCGCCGCGCCGGAGTCCAGCGGCTCTGACCCTTGTCGCCCGTGCGGGGGGACAGGCGCCCGCCCGATAGCTGCTAGCGTCGTGCAATGCTGCTCCAGTCGCTCGGCTATGTCGCGGTGGCGACGGCCCAGGCCGAAGCCTGGCAGGGTTTCGCCATCGGCCTGCTCGGCATGCAACTCGCCGATCGCTCCCCGCGCGGTTTCACGCTGCGCACGGACGATCGCGCTGGGCGGCTGTTCGTCGAAGCGGGGAAGGGCGAGGCTGTCGCCGCGATGGGCTGGGAAGTCGCCGATGGCGAGTCGCTGTCGCGGCTCGCGGCGCGGCTTGCCGATGCCGGCCAGCCGGTTCGCCCCGGCAGCGCCAGCGAAGCCGAGCAGCGCCGCGTCGCCGACCTGCTGATCGCGCACGATCCGCTCGGCAACCGGATCGAGTTCTTCCACGGCGCCGCACCTGCCGCGACGCCCTTCTCGCCCGGCCGCCCGATCAGCGGCTTCCGCACCGGCGGCCTCGGCCTCGGCCATGTCGTGCTGACCGCGCGTTCGATCGAGAGCGTCCTGCCTTTCTATGTCGATCTGCTCGGCTTCCGGCTGAGCGACTATGCCTCGCGGCCGTTCCAGGCCTCCTTCTTCCACCTCAACAGCCGCCATCACAGCTTCGCCGTGGTCGAGACCGGCGTGGATGGCTTCCATCACCTGATGGTCGAGCTGAACTCGCTCGACGATGTCGGCCAGGGCTATGACCTTGCCCAGCTCGATCCCGGCCGCGTGGCGGTGACGCTCGGCCGGCACAGCAACGACTTCATGACCAGCTTCTATGCGCGCAGCCCCTCGGGCTTCATGATCGAATATGGCTGGGGTGGGCGGTCGATCGATCCGGCACGGTGGCTGCCGTTCGAATGTACCGATGGGCCGAGCCTGTGGGGGCATGAACGATCGTGGCTCGATGCGGAGAAGCGCGCCGAAGCGCTCCGGTTGCGCCTTGCCGCCGCCGCATCCGGCCATCGCGCGCCCGACTTCGTCCGCTAGGCCATCACTCCGCCGCGGCGCGCGACGAGCCCATGCGCTGCGAGACGGTGCGCGTCGCGTCGAGCAGCAGGTTGACGAATTCCTTCTGCCGGCTGCGGCCCATGAACTCGCTCGGCCCGAGCAGCGTCAGCGTCGCGGCGATCTTGCCGCTATAATCGAAGATCGGCGCCGCGATGCCCGCGAAGTTGCGGTTGAGCATGCCGACGGTCGAGGCATAGCCGAGCTTGCGGATCTTCTCGACGCTCTCGGCGATCTCGGCGTCGGTCGAGGTGCGAGCATTGCGCGCCGCGTCATAGGCATCCTGGCCTTCGCGCGCCCAGGCTGTCTCGTAATCCGGCAAATGCGCGTAGAAGACGAGCCCGGTCGCGGTGGTGGTGAGCGGCAGGATATAGCCGAGCCGCACCGAAAAGGCGCCCTGCAGCTTGCCGTCGGCCTTGGCGACGATGCATGGGCCGCGATCGCCCCACAGCGAGAGATAGACCGCGCAATCGGTCTTGTCGCGCAGTTCGGTCAACGAATCCGAGGCAAAGGCGACCACGTCGAGCTGGCGGATGGCGGCGAGGCCGAGCTGGATCGCAAACGCGCCGAGCCCGTAATGGCCGTTCTGCGGGTCCTGATAGGCCATGTCCTCGCGGACGAAGCTGACCAGATAGAGATGTACCTTGCTCGGCGGCATATTGGCGCGCGCGGCGATCTCGCGCAGCGGCAACGGTCCTTCCGCGGTGCGCAGCACGCGCAACACGCGGAAGCCCACTTCGATCGACTGGACCCGCCGCCGCGATTGTTCCGTATCAGCCATGCGGCGATCGTGCCTCCGTCAACCTTGTCGCAGCCTTCCTGCCAACCGGCCGGCCGTCTGTCCATGCGACAGTTGAGGCGGGGAGGGCGGGAAGCAGAGACAAAGCTGTGGATAGACCAAATCTCAGCCGTGCTTGCGCCGGTTCCAGATCGCCAATGTCTCATGCGCCTCGCTAGCGGCCTGTTCGAGGAAGCCGGGCGCTTCGGTCCGCGCGGCAATTTCGAGTCTCAAGCCATTGGGATCGAAGAAATAGATCGAGCGGACGAATTCATGGTCGACCAGCGGCGTCGTCTTCACGCCATGTTCGGCAAGCCGGACGCGCATCGCATCGACGCTTTCGACCGAATCGGTCTCGATCGCGAAATGCTGCACCCAGGCCGGCGTATTGGGTGAGGGGGCCGGCAGCTCGTCGCCGCCCAGATCGAAGAATGCGATGTACGATCCGTCGCCGAGCTCGAAGAAGAAATGGACATAGGGCTGCTCTTCGCCCGTGCTCGGCACGCGCTCGGAAAGCATGCAATTGACCAGCGGCAGGCCGAGAATGTCCTCGTAGAAGTGGCGAGTCTCCTCCGCATCGCGGCAGGGATAGGCGAAGTGGTACAAGCCCTTGAGCGGCCGAGCCTCGGTCATGGTGCGTTCCTTTCGCGCACAAATCTAGCAGCATCGCCAAGGGCCGCCGTCCTCCCGGCGGGGGGACGGGATCAGCTTGCGCCCGCGTGCTGGACCATCATGTCGACGAAGCGCTGCAGGGCGGCGGAGCGGTCGCGCTCGCGCCAAACCAGCAGAACGTCGAACCGCAGGCCCAGGTCCTCGATCGGGATGAGCCGGATATTGTGCACGGGCGACGTCGATCCGGCCGTGGTGACGAAGCCGACTCCCATGCCGACCGCGACGAGGCTGAACAGGATCGAATTGGTCGTGCATTCCTGGACGAAACGCGGCGCCTTGCCGGTTTCGATGCAGGCGGCCATCAGCCGGTCGTAATAGCCAGGCGCCGTCGTTCGGGCGGGACCGAGCACGGGCTCGTCGGCAATCTCCGCCATCGTAACCGAAGCGCGCCCGGCGAGGCGATGGCTCTCGTGCACCGCGAGCATCGTCGCGCCGGTACCGAGCGTCGCATGGGTGAGACCTTCGGAATCGCGACCGTCGAGATGCGCGTCATAGACCAGGCCGGCGTCGAGCGTGCCGTCCTTCAGCGCGGCGATCTGCGCCATCGATCCGAGCGCGCGCAGATCGAGCCCGACCAGCGGCTCGTTCTCGCGGAAATGCAGCAGGCCATAGGAAATGAAGTCATAGGCGGCGATGATCTCGCTCATGCCCACGCGGATCGTGCCGAGATGGCCGCTGCCCATGCGCCGCGCGCGATCCACCGCGCGATCGACCTGCGAGAGGATTTCCTCCACTTCGTCGAGGAACACCCGGCCGGCGCTGGAAAGCCGCACGCCCCGCGGCAGTCGCTCGAAGAGTTCGACGCCCAGCTCGGCTTCCAGGTCGCGGATCTGGCGGGTGAGGGCCGGCTGGGCGACGCGCAATTCAGTGGCGGCGCGCCCGAAATGCTCGGCGCGTCCGATCGCCCGGAAATAGCGCAAATGCCTGAGTTCCATGCGCAAACCCATACCTTCGCGATATCGATCGCTCAAGAACAAAGAATTGGATTTATCAGTCCATGGAAAACACTGTCCGGAAAGAACAAACAGGGTGAGTGGAGAGCGATGGCGAGTGGGTGCCTGGACGAGCTGGATTTCGGCACGCTCTCCATGATTGACGTGCGCGGCACG
Source organism: Pseudomonadota bacterium (assembly GCA_023400405.1). GTDB lineage: Bacteria > Pseudomonadota > Alphaproteobacteria > Sphingomonadales > Sphingomonadaceae > Sphingomonas. Next base: position 195,662 of record JAEXFD010000007.1, on the reverse strand, counting down.
GAGATCGAGCTGTTCACCGCGGGCAGTGGCGCCCCGCTGCTTTTCCTGCACGGGATCGATGGCATCGAAGGTGCGGCGGCGGCGCTTCGGGCGCTATCCCGGGACTTCACCGTCTATGCCCCGTCGCAGCCGGGCTTCGGTGCTTCGGGACGGCCCGAACGGCTGAACCGCGTCGACGATCTCGGCTATTTTCAGCTCGACCTGATCGAACGGCTGGGATTGTCGCAGCCGGTGGTGCTCGGCACGGGCTTTGGCGGCTGGGTCGCGGCGGAGACGCTGACCAAGGAGACGGGCAAGGCCGCGCAGCTGGTCCTCGTCTCCCCGCTCGGCCTGCCGACCGCGCGTCGGCGTGAGCAGCAGGTCGCGGACATCTTCATGATGTCGCGCCAGGAACTCGGTGCGCGGATGCAGGCCGGGGCGCCGGGCCCCGGCAGCGACATGGCGGTGCTTACCAAGCTGCCCGAAGAAGACATCCGCCGGCTGATGCGCAATGACGAGGCGGCCAGCCTCTATGGCTGGACCCCCTATATGTCGAACCCCAAGCTCGCCGATCGGCTCCACCGGATCGGCAACCCGACGCTGGTGCTATGGGGATCGGAGGATGCGATCGTCGGCGCCGCCTATCGCGAGGCGTGGCGACAGGCGCTGCCCCGGGCGGAGGTGGAGACCGTCGCAGAGGCCGGCCACCGGCTCCATGCCGACCAGCCCGAAAAGCTCGCCGCGCGCGTCGCCGCGTTCGCCGGCCGCTGACCGTTCGAGGACCGAAAAGCATGAAGATCTGGCAATTCACCGAACAGGCCTATCACCCCGCCTTCGCGGTGCCCGGCGCGATGCGCGTCACGCTGCCGCAGCATCATTGCGATCCGCAGGAGGCCGGGCGCCTGCTCAACCGCTATCTCGACGAGTATCTGCTCGCGGACGAGCTGGGCTTGAACATCATGGTCAACGAGCACCATGCCGCGGCGACGTGCATGTCGACCTCGTGCATGACGACGCTCGCGATCCTGGCGCGGCAGACGCGCAAGGCGCGGCTGCTCGCGCTCGGCATTCCGCTCGCCAATCGCTCGAACCCGCTGCGTGTCGCCGAGGAGATCGCGATGGCGGACTGCCTCTCCGGCGGGCGGACCGAGATCGGCTTCGTCAAGGGCGCGGCCTATGAGCTGTTCATGTCGAACCGCCAGCCGACCGGCTTCATGGACCGGTTCTGGGAAGCGCACGACCTGATCCTCGCCGCGCTCGGCAACGAAGGCGACAATTTCGCCTGGGAAGGCGAGCATTTCCATTATCGCACCGCCAGCCTCTGGCCGCGGCCGATCCAGCAGCCGCATCCGCCGCTCTGGGGCACCGCATCGAGCGCGACGAGCGGGCGCGACTATGGCCGGCTCGGCTATACTTGCGCCACCTTCCTCTCCGGCGCCGTCGCCCGATCGGTGTTCACCGGCTATCGCGAGGCCTATCTCGCCGAGCATGGGCGCCAGCCGGGGCAGGACAAGCTCGCCTATCTCGCGCTCGTCGCCTGTGCCGACGATCGCGCGACTGCGTTCCGCCGCGCCGAGCAGATGAAGAGCTACTTCACCACCGCCGCGCGGCTCGATCCGCAATTCCGCAATCCCTGGGGGTTCAACCCGGTCGAAGCCAATGTCCGGATGCTCCAGGCGGGGCCGGTGGCGATGCGGCCGCGGATGCGCAACGGCCAGCCGCTGCCCGTGGACGGCTCGATCGAGGAATATATGGATGCCGGGCTGTTCTTCGTCGGTACCCCCGACGACGTGCACGAACAGCTCGCGCGCTTCCATGGCGAAGTCGGCGGCTTCGGCAATCTGCTGATGATGGGGCAGGCCGGCGAGCTCGACCATGACGACACGGTCGACAATCTCACGCTCGTCGCCCGCGAAGTCGCGCCGCGGCTCGCCGAACTGCCCGACCTGCCGATCGAGGTCCGTTATGAGGCTGTTGGCTGATCCGGCCGTGCCCGCGTTCGCGCCGGGTATCGCGCGCTATGTCGAGCTGTTTCGCGACCAGCCGCCGGCGCCTGACATCGAGACGCTGCGGCTGCTCGGCGACTTGCACGCAGCCCGGTTCGCGCAGGGGCTGGCGCCGCGCGTGTCGCGCTTTGACACTTGCATCGCGGCGGCGGGGCGAGAAATCCCGATTCGCATTTACGATCCCGGCGGCCCGGGTCCTCGCGCTGCGCTCGCCTATTTCCATGGCGGCGGCTTTTCGATGGGCAGCATCGCCAGCTTCGACCTTGCCGCCGCGGCGCTGGCCGAAGCGATCGGCGCGGTGGTGGCCAGCGTCCATTATCGCCGGCTGCCGGACTCCGACTATGCCGCCGCGCAAGACGATTGCGACCAGGCCTTTGCCTGGCTCGTCCGCAACGCCGCGCTGCTCGATGTCGCGCCGGAGCGGATCGGCGCGGCGGGCGACAGCGCGGGCGCGCTGCTCGCCTTTGCCTGCGCCGCCAATGCCCGCGACCATGGCGGACCGGTGCCGGCCTGCATGCTGCTCTTCTACGGCACCTTCGCGATGGATCCGGAGCGGCCGGACTATGCCGGGAGCCGCGACCCGCTGCTCACCGGCGAGCGGGTGCGCCAATATATCGCGCTGTTCCGCCGCTGCGGCGGGCTCGATGCTGCGCCCGCGCCGCTCGACCGCGCCGATCTCGCAGGACTGCCGCCCGCGCATATCGTCGCCGCCGAGTTCGATCCGTTGCGCGGCGAGGGGGAGCAGTTCGCCGAGCGGCTCGGCGCTTCGTTCCGCTGCGCACCGGGCATGATCCACGGTTTCCTGCGCGCGATCGGGGTTTCGCCCGATGCCCGCGCCGAGCTTGCCCGCGCCGCCGAGGCGGTGCGCCCCTATCTGGAAGGATGAACCGGTGAAGAAGGACGACAGCTACGAACGCGGCCGCGCGATGCGCTTCGACATGTTCGGGGAGCCCGGGGTGCGCAGCCTGGACAATGCCGATGATTTCAACGAGCCGTTGCAGGATCTGGTGACCCGGCTCTGCTTCGGCGACGTGTGGAGCCGCCCGGGGCTCGATCGCAAGACGCGCTCGATGCTGACCATCGCGATCCTGGTCGGCCAGTCGCGCCCGGACCAGTTGCGCAACCATATCAACGGCGCGCTCGCCAATGGCGTGACGAAGGACGAGATCCGCGAGATCCTGCTCCACGCCACGCTCTATGTCGGCCTGCCCGCCGGCACCGACAGCTGGCGCCACGCCCGCGAGACCCTGCAGGACGCCGATGCCTACTGAGCTCTTCGCGGTGCCGGCGACCGCCGACACGATCCATCGAGCGATCTCGCCCATCGAGGACATCATCGAGGCGGCGCGCAACGGCCGGCCCTATATCCTGGTCGATGCCGAGGATCGCGAGAACGAAGGCGATGTCATCATCCCCGCGCAGTTCGCGACCCCCGACCAGATCAATTTCATGGCGCGGCATGCGCGCGGGCTGATCTGCCTGGCGATGACCGGCGAGCGCGCCGAGGAGCTGCGGCTGCCGCCGATGGTGGCCGAGAACCTCTCCGGCCACCGCACCGCCTTTACCGTCTCGATCGAGGCGCGCGAGGGCGTGACCACGGGGATCTCGGCCTATGACCGCGCCCACACGATCGCGGTAGCGATGGACCCGACCAAGGACTGGAAGGACATCGTCTCCCCCGGCCATGTTTTTCCGCTCGTCGCGCGGCCCGGCGGGGTGCTGGTGCGCGCGGGGCATACCGAGGCGGCGGTCGACGTCTCGCGGCTCGCCGGGCTGCTGCCGGCGGGCGTGATCTGCGAGATCCTCAACGACGACGGCACGATGGCGCGGCTGCCCGACCTGATCCGCTTCTCCGAGGCCCACGGGCTGCCGATCGGCACCATCGCCGATCTGATCAGCTATCGCCGCCGCACCGAGCGCTGCGTCGAGCGCGTCCATGAGGAAGCGTTCGAGACGATCCACGGCAGCGATTTCCGCCTCTCGGTGTTCCGCAACCTGATCGACAATGTCGAGCATGTCGCGCTCTCGCGCGGGCGGATCACGCCGGACGTGCCGGTGCTGGTTCGGATGCACCGGCTCGATTTCGTCTCGGACATGCTCGGGCCGCCGACGCCGCGTCGCGACTATGTCCAGCGCGCGCTGGCGCGCATCGGGGCGCATGATGGACCGGGCGCGATCGTCTTCATCCGCGATCCTTCGGCGAGCGCGATTTCGGAGCGGCGCAGCAACGGATCGGTACCGACCCGCGACCAGCGCATCCGCGATTATGGCGTCGGCGCGCAGATCCTGCTCGATCTGGGCGTGAAGGACATCGTGCTGCTCACCGAAAGCGAGGCGAAGCTCTCGGGAATCGAAGGCTATGGGCTGCGGATCGTCGACCGGGAAGGATTGGCATGATGCTCGAGACCCAGGATGCGGCGACCGTCGCCGAACAGCTTCGCGCGGGCCTGCGCCGGCTAGGCAAGGCCGTGGTCGTGATCACTTGCTGGCATGAGGACCGCCGCTGGGCGATGACGGCGACGGCGGTGAGCGAGCTCAGCATGGACCCGCCCTCGCTGCTCGTATGCATCAACAAGACCGCGAGCCTGCACGGTCCGCTGACCGCAGGCGCCGATTTCTGCGTCAACATCCTCCACGCCGATCATCTCCATGTCTCGCGCTCGTGCAGCGGCGCGAAGAAGGGCGAGGAGCGGTTCGAGGAAGGGGACTGGGCGGCCGACGCGGACGGAACCCCGTTCCTTCGCGATGCCCAGGCGAGCTTCTTCTGCCGGTACGAGACGCATCTCGAATATGGCACGCACGCCGTGGTGATCGGCGCAGTGAAGCATGTCGCGCTCGCCGGCGAGGTCGATCCGCTGATCTACCTCGACGGCGGCTATGCCCGGGCAGCGCGGTTCGCGGGACGTTGAACTGCCTGTGTTCCCCGGCGAAGGCCGGGGCCCAGGATCGTGTCGGCACGTGGGGCAGTAGATGCTTCGAATGCGTCGCAACTTGGCCCCGGCCTTTGCCGGGGAACGGAAAGCGTTTGCGCCCAATATCAGCCTGGCTGTTTATCCTTTCCTTGGCGCCTCGACTGGATTATAAGCCAGGCTGTCATTGCGTCGCCGGAGCATCAGATTCCCGGGCGCAAGAGAGGAAGCGGAGAAAGCCCCATGCAGTTCGGCCTGTTCTACGAGCATCAGTCGCCCGCGCCGTTCACGGCGGAGAAGGATCGCCAGATCTTCCACAATGCGCTCGACGAGCTCGAGCTCGCCGACAGGCTGGGCTATGACTATGCCTGGCTGGTCGAGCACCACTTCCTCGAGGAATATTCGCACAGTTCCGCCCCGGAAGTTTTCCTCGGCGCGCTCAGCCAGCGCACCAAGCGGATGCGGCTGGGCCATGGCATCTGCGTGATGCCGCCGCGCATCAATCACCCGGCGCGCGTCGCCGAGCGGATCGCGACGCTCGACCTGCTTTCCAACGGCCGGGTCGAATGGGGCACGGGCGAGAGCGGCACCGCGATGGAGCTCGAAGGCTTCGGCGTCCATCCCGAGGAGAAGAAAGGCATGTGGCGCGAGGCGACCGAGCAATGCGCCAACATGCTCGCGATGACGCCCTATCCCGGCTTCGAGGGCGAGCATTTCTCGATGCCGACGCGCAACATCGTGCCCAAGCCCGTGCAGGCGCCGCACCCGCCGCTCTGGGTCGCCTGCTCGCGCCGCGACACCATCCTCCACGCCGCGCGCAACGGCATGGGCGCACTCGTCTTCGGCTTCGCCGCGCCCGAACAGGCGGGCAAATGGGTGCAGGAATATTACGACATCATCCGCTCCGAGGAATGCGTGCCGATCGGCCATGCGGTGAACGCCAATTTCGCAATCGTCACTGCGCTGTCGGTGAACGAAGACGAGCAGGTGGCGATCGATCGCGGCACCGAGGGCTTCAAATATTTCGGCTATTCGCTCGGCTTCTACGCCTCGTTCGGCAAGCACGTTCCCGGTCATTCGACCGTGTGGGAAGACTTCAAGAAGGCCGAGGCGGGGATCGAGGACAATCACGGCAATGGCGGGATCGGCACGCCCGAACAGGTCTATCAGCACTGCAAGGCCTATGCGGATGTCGGCGTCGACCAGATCATCTTCGTCCAGCAGACCGGCCCGGCCAATCACGACCATATCTGCGAATCGCTCGAGCTGTTCGCCAACACTGCCATGCCGCGCCTGAAGCAGGGCGAGGAGGAGCGGCTCGCGAAGAAACAGGCCGAGCTCGCGCCCTATATCGAGGCCGCGCTCGCCCGGAAGCCGCGCATGGCGCCGATCGCGAAGGAGGAAATCGAGCCGGTCCGCTCCTATGGCCTGCGCAAGAAGGAAGCGGGCACCTTCCAGAACACCCGCTCCGATCGCGGTGGCGGCCTGGCCGTGGTCGCGGACGATCCGCTCGCGCTGGTGTCGAACCAGGCGGAAAAGGCTTCGGCCGCCGAATGAGCATCCTGCGCGGCCGCGTCGTGCTGGTCACCGGCGCGAGCTCGGGGATCGGCGCGGCCTGCGCGCTCGCCTTTGCGGAGAAGGGCGCCAGGCTCGTGCTCGCCGCGCGGCGCGCCGAGCGGCTGGCGTCGCTGGTCGAGCGGATCGAGGCGGCGGACGGGGAAGCGCTCGCCGTGGCGACCGACGTTACCGATGAGGCGGCCGTCGACGCGCTGTTCGCCCAGGCGCTCGCGCGCTTCGGTACCGTCGAAGTGCTGGTCAACAATGCCGGGATCGCCGACAGCACCCCCGCCGACCAAGCCAGCCTGGCGCTGTGGCACAAGGTGATCGACACCAACCTGACCTCCGCCTTTCTCTGTGCGCGCGCGGCGATCCCGTTGATGCGCGCGCGCGGCTATGGCCGGATCATCAATGTCGGGTCGATCTCCGCCAAGGTGCCGCGCAAGGAGAGCCCGGCCTATACCGCCAGCAAATGGGGCCTGGACGGCCTCACCCGCGCGCTGGCGATCGATTGCCGCGCGGACAATATCGCCGTGTCGGTTTTCCATCCGGGCATCGTCGCGACCGAGCTGGGCGGCGGCATCAGCAGCCTGCCTGACGATCTGGTGGCGCAACCCGAGGATGCGGCGGGCGTGATCGTCCATATGGCCGACCTGCCGGACCATCTGAACTTTTACGAAGCGCTGGTCGTCCAGAACAAGATCCCGTTCCTCGGCCGCGGCTAGCGCCGGCATGCGCTAGAAGGGCTTGGCCACTGCCAGCAGGGCGATCAGCACCGCGGCTCCCGCGACGATTGCCGGCATGCGGAATGCGCTCGCCGTGCTTTGTGGCAACTCGCCCCGCCGCAATCGCCGCAGCCAGCCGGACTGGACGCCGTGCAGCCCGGTCAGGCCGGCGACCAGCACCAGCTTCGCCCAGAGCCACGGGCTGCCGAACCAGCCGCCCTCGGCCGCGACCGCCGCGCCGGCGAGCCAGGCGAGCAGCATCGCGGGCAGGGTGACGCGCCGGTCCCAGGCCGAGACCAGCGCCAGCGCTTCCCCATCCCCGCGCCGGCTTGCGCCGAGGGCGAGCGACTGAAGGAGAAGCCCGCCGACGAAGAGCAGCACGCTGGCGACATGGATCGCCTTGATCAAGAGATAGGGCATCACGCGCGCTCCAGCCCAGCGGCGAGCATCGCCTGCTTCCGGCGGAGCAATCCGGCGTTGAGGAAGCCGCCGAACGGAATGAAGGCGGCCAGCACCAGCCTGGCGATCTCGCGCCGCGACCAGCCGCCTGCCGAGGTGGCCGCGATCACGCTCCAGACATAGGCGACGAAGGCGACGCCGTGCACCGGTCCCATGATCCGCGTCGCCGGCGCATAGCCGAACGCGTGCTTGAGCGGCACCGCGACGAAGAGGAGGACCAAGAGGGTCGTGGCCTCGCAGAAGGACGCCGCGCGTAAACGGCGCAGCGGTGCGAGCTCTTCGGCCGCGCTGGGCGCCGTGCTGGGCTGAAGCATGCGAGGACTTCCTGGATTAGAGACTAGCGGGATCGGCGCCGTTGCGGCGCAGCAGCGCGACCAGCGCATCTTGCGCCCTTTGATCGGCATGGGGATCGCGCTGGAACCGCATCGAGCTGTGATGGGCGAGGTAGATGCCGCAAAGCTCCCACACGAGCTGCTCCGCATCGGCATCCGCGTGGAGATGGCCCAGATCGATCGCCCCAGTGACATGGGCCTGAAGCAGCGCCCGCCATTCGCTATCGAGCGCCGCCACGCGATCGCGGACGGGTCCCGCCGCATCGTCGAGTTCGAACAGTGCCGCCGCGATCGGGCAACCGCCGCGCAGCCCCGCCCGCGCCGACCAGCCGAACCACAAGCCGACCAGCGCCATCAGCCGGGGCAGCCCCGCCGCCTCCTGCATTGCGGGCACGACGACGTGGCGCTGGGCGAGCGCGACCGTCTGATCGAGCAGCGCGAGCTCGAGCGCTTCGCGTGAGCGGAAATGGGCGAACAGGCCGCTTTTTGAGAGGCCGGTGGCTTCGGCCAGGCGCCCGATCGTCACCGCCGCCAGCCCGCCTTCGCTGAGTGCCTGCAGCCCCTCTTCGAGTACCTTGTTTCGAGTCGTCTCGGCTTTCATGCGAGTTTAGTACGAACGGTCGTGCTATTTGGCAAGCGGCGGGCTTATTCAGATGCGGCCTTGGCGTCCACGAGTGTCTTGAGCTTGCGCGCCGCGCTCACTGCGACCGGCCAGCCGGCATAGAAGGCAATGTGTGCGATCGCCTCGCCCAGTTCCTCGACGGTCAGGCCGTTTTCGAGTCCCAGCTCCATATGGCCCTGCGCCTGGTCGCGATTGAGCGCGATCAGGCACGTGATGGTGATCAGGCTGCGGTCGCGCGGAGACAGTTCGGCGCGTTCCCAGACGGTGTCGTAGAGCACGTCCTGGGTGAGCTGGTCGAGCAGCGGCGCGACGCTCGCCAGTTCGCGGCCGCGGCCGCCGGACGGGCGCTTCACAGCCGTTCCTCCGTCGGGCGATAGGGCGTGAAATGCGCCGCCGCCGCATTGAGTGCGCCGCGCATCAGGCCGAGATCGTTGAGCCAGGCGAAATAGCGCACCCCACGCGCCGCATAGGATTCGAGCTGGGCGGGATTGGCGACCACGGTGCCGATATGCTTGCGGCCTGCCGACACTTCGATCACCCGGTCGATCCTGGCCTTCACCTCTGGGTGCGCTGCATTGCCCGGATGGCCATAGGAGGCGCTGAGATCGCCGGGGCCGATGAACAGCACGTCGAGCGCATCGATCTCGCACAGCGCCTCGATGTCCTCGACCATCTCCTTGTTCTCGACATGGACGCAGACCAACGTCTCGGCATTGGCGCGCTGCTCGTAATCGGGGAGGGTGCCATAGCCGGCGGCGCGGCAGGCCCGCGCCGATCCGCGTTCGCCCAGCGGCCAGTATTTGGCCTTGCGGATCACCTCGCGCACTTCGGCGGCGCTCTTCAGCGACGGCACCTGGATTCCGCTCGCGCCACTGTCGAGCACATGGAGGATGTTCGCCTCCTCGGCGTCGGGCGTGCGGATGACGCTGCTGATTCCCATCCGCTCGCAGGCGCGGATCAGGTTCTCGATCTCGCCATGGGTGAAGCACCCATGTTCGGCATCGACGATGACGAAATCGAACCCGGCCAGCCCGTACAGCTCGACCAGGGTCGGCGAGGCGAGCTTGAGGAAGCTGCCGAACACCGTCTCTCCGGCGTCGAGCTTGCGTTTCACCATCGCGTTGAACACCGGCATCCCCTCGACTTAGTTGCTATTTACAAACGCCATTCAGCATGGCACGCGGCGTTGCGCAAGCCAAGAAGGCGCCATCGAGCGCCGCAACAGGAGAATAGGTGACCCGGGCCTCCGAGGATATGCCGGCCGACGCGCCGATGCTTGCCGACGGGCTGGCGGACTATCTCGCCGCGGTTCGCCGCGCGCCGAGGCCGCCCTTGCCGATCGAGGCGGCTCGGCTGGCCGCCGATCGCGACGCGCATCGGATCGCCTATCCGCGGCCGGCTGGGATGAGGGTGACGGACAGCCATGTCGTCTCGGGCAATCGAGAAACGCCCGTACGCCTCTATCGCCCCGCAGGCGCGGAGGGACGGCCGGCAATCGTCTATCTGCACGGCGGCGGCTTCACGATCGGCAGCATCGAAAGCTATGACGGGCTCGCGAGCGCGCTTGCCGAGGCATGTGGCGTGACGGTGATCAGCGTCCATTATGCCCGGCTGCCCGAATCCACACCGCGCGCCACGCTCGAACAATGTCACGACGTGCTGCGCTGGGCGCTGCGCATGGCGGACGTGCTGGAGATCGAGGCGCGGCGCATAGCCGTGGCGGGCGACAGTGCGGGCGCATTCCTGGCAGCGCATCTCGCGACGCTCGCCCGGGATCGCGTCGCCTGCCAGCTCCTTTGCTATGGGCTTTACGATCTCGATCCGGCACGGCCGGCTTATGCGTGCGTTCGCGATCCCGCGCTCCCTCGGCCGGTGATCGAGGCGATGCTTGCCGCCTACCAAGCCTCGGCCGATCGCCTCCCGGCGCCGCTCGGGCTCGCCGACCTGTCCGGCCTCCCGCCCGCGATCCTGCTCGGCGCCGAGCATGACCCACTCTGCGGAGAGGGTCTCGAATATGCCGAAAGGCTACGCGGCGCTGGCATCACGATCGAGGCGCGCGTCGCGCCCGGCATGTGCCATGGCTTTCTCCGCGGCGTCGCCTTCTCCGCCCCGGTTCGCGCCGAGATGCGCTGGCTCGGCGCAACCTTCCGACAGTTCCTCGAAAGACAAGGATAGCCCATGGCCCTCAAGACCGAAGATCCCGCCTTCCAGGCTGGCCGCGAGATGCGCGCGCAATTGTTCGGCGCGGCGAGCGTCGAGCGGCTCGATGCGGCGGACGATTTCCACCAGCCGCTCGAAAACTACGTGACTTCGGCCTGTTTTGGCGAGACCTGGACACGTCCGGGCCTGACGCTGCGCGAACGCAGCCTGATCACCATGGCGATCTGCGCCGCGCTCAATCGTCACACGCCTCTCAAGCGGCTGGTGAAGTGCGCGGTGCAGAACGGCGCGACCAAGGAAGACATTCGCGAAGTGCTGCTCCAGACCACGCTCTATATCGGCGTGGCCGGCGGCGTGGAGAGCTGGGCGCTCGCGGCGGAGGCGCTGAAGGAGATCGACGCCTATTGAGCCGGCGGGGCGGGGCGCGCCGGCTTGAGCCCGGCCGCCTCGATCCCCGCGGTCGCGCAGGCGGCGTCCTCCGCAGGCTTGCCGCCGGACACGCCGACGCCGCCGAGCAGAGTGCCATCGGCCGTGTAGATCGGCACGCCGCCCTGGATCGTCGCGACGCTCGGCATGTTGGCGGGCGGGTTGAGCGCCGCCGTATCGATCGTGGCGCGGCCGAACTTCGCGGCCGACAGCGCCTTCCATTGCGCCACTTCGCCGCCCCCCATCAAGACGCCGTCCATATGGGCGAGGGTGACGCGCATGCCGTGCGGCTCGAGCACGACGATCGCCATCCTGAAGCCGTGCTGCCTGGCCCAGGCGAGGCAGCCGTCGCGGATCGTCGCGGCGCTGGCATAGTCGAGGACCGGTCGCACGGTCTGCGCCGCAGAGGGGGCGGCCAGCGGGGCGGCCAAGGCGAGGGTCGTCCGAAAGAACATCAGGCGCTCCTGTCGCGCTATTTCAGCGTCGCGAGATAATCGATCACCGCCTTGCGCGCGGCGGCGTCCTTAATGCCGGGGATCGCCATCTTGGTGCCGGGCACCACGGCCTTGGGATTCGCCAGATAGGCATCGAGCCTTGCCCGGTCCCAGCGGAGCTTCGCGGCCTTCATCGCCGGCGAATAGGCATAGCCGGGCTTGGCGCCTGCCGCCGCGCCGAGCACGCCGAACAGGTTGGGGCCAACCAGCGCCGGTCCGCCCTTGGCGACGCTGTGACAGGCCTTGCACGGCGCGAAGGCGGGCGGTGGAGCGGCTGCCTGGAGGGGCAGGGGAGGCGCAGCCGCCGCCCTTCGCCCCAAGCCGGTGCCGATGGTCAGCACGGCCAGCGCCGCGGCGGACAAAGCGAACCGGGACGAATGCTGCATAGACCCTCTCCTTGGCACGAGGGCGTGGTTCCGCCTCCCGCTCGGCATGTTTGCGATTGCCGAATGCCGTCACTGTGTCTCAGATGAGCGCTAGGCGGCAAGCGAAAAATCGGCTATCGCTGAATAACGTTAGACATAAACGCATCGTATCGGATGCGGGCGACGCCGGAAAATCGGCGCGATGAGGAGAGGTCGATGGTTGCGGTGGCGAACGACGGCAAGGCGATTCCCGCGCCGGAGCGGATGAGCCCCTATCAATGGCTGGTGGTGGCGCTGTGCTGCCTCACCAACATCGCGGACGGCTTCGATGTCGTCTCGCTCGGGGTGGCAGCGCCGGTGCTTTCCAAGCAATGGCATGTCGATCCCGCGGTCCTCGGTACGCTGTTCAGTGCCGTGGCGGTCGGGCTGGTGATCGGCGCCTTCCTCGTCGCGCCGCTCGCCGATGGTTTCGGACGCCGGCCGGTCATGCTCGCCGCGCTCGGCACGCTCGCGGTGACTCTGCTGCTGAGCGGCGCGAGCGGCAGCATCGGCGAGTTACTCGTGCTGCGCTTCCTCACGGGCGTCGGCTTGGGGACGCTGGTCGTCTGTCTCAACACCACCGCCTCCGAAATGGCGAGCGAGAAGCGGCGCAACGTCGCGATGGCGACGGTGCATATCGGCTTCACCCTGGGGATGATGCTCGGCAGCGGCATTGCGGCCATGGTGCTGCACAATGCGGGGTGGCGGCCGATCTTCTACTTCGCCGGCGCGCTCAACGTCGTCACCTTCCTCGCCAGCCTGTTCCTGCTCGGCGAATCGCGCGAGTTCCTCGTCCGCCGCCAGGCTGCGGGCGACCTTGCGCGGCTCAACGAGCTGCACCGGCGGATGCGGATCGCCGAACTCGCGGCGATGCCGCCCAAGCCGCCGGTTCCGGCCGAGCGCGGCGCGGCGCTGCGCACCATGCTCTCGCCCGAGATGCGTACCCAGACGATCCTCGTCTGGGTCGCTTCGGTCGCCTATGCCATCGTCGGCTATTTCCTGCTCAACTGGAAGCCGACCATCCTCGCCAATGCCGGCCTGACGCCCGAGCTGGCCGCGGCGAGCGGGATCATCACCGGCGCCTGCGGGATGTTCGGACATCTCACCATGGGCCTGTTCGGCCGTCGCGTCGGCGAGGGTCGCCTCACCACCATCTATTTCGCGCTCGCTGCGGTGACGCTGGTGATCTTCGGCATCCAGCCGCCCGATCCGATTCCGCTGCTCGCCATGGCGGGCGTGACGACCTTCTTCGTGGTCGGCGCCTATACCGGGCTCTTCCTCGTCTCGGTGGTGATGTATCCGGCGCGTATCCAGAATGCCGGCGTCGGCTATGTCGTCGGCTTCGGGCGGGTGGGGGCAATCATCGGCCCGATGATCGGCGGCTTCCTGCTCAGCGCCGGGCTGACCCGGATGGACACCTATTTCGTCTTCTCGGCGATCGCGGTGATCCCGGCCGTGACCATGTTCTTCGCCTATCGCCTGGCCGCGCGCAGCACGTCGCGCGCCTCCCAGACCCATGTCGCCGGAGCCTTTGATGCCGAACCCGCGCTATAAGCTGTTCGATACCCACGCCCATTTCTTCACCAACGACACCGCGCGCTATCCGATCGACCTCACCGGCGCGCGCGAGGGGGCGGAGGCACTGACCCAGCGCCTGCAGACCAATCCGGCGACGGCCGAGGCAGTGTTCAAGCTGTGGGACGAATGCGGCGTCACCGGCGGCGCCGCGGTGCAATACAACACCGTCTACAAGACCGACAATCGCTACACGATCGACGTCGCCGACGCGCATCACGACCGCGTCTCGGCCGTGCTGATCCTGAACGCCGCCGCGCCCGAGACGCCCGAGCAATTGCGCACGCTAGCCGCGCGGCATCATGTGAGCGGCCTCAGGCTGTTCGGCTATCCCGACGAGGCGGGCAATTATCCCTGGCTCGATTCGGAAGCGGCGCTCAAGACCTGGGACGTGGCAGCCGCGGCGGGGCTGCACATGATCGTGATGTACGCGCCCGGCAAGCCCTCGTCCGCGGCGCTCGGCCGCATCGTCGCGCTCGCCAAACGCTATCCGGACACGATCATCGCGCTGGACCATTGCGGGTGGCCCGGCGTCGAAGGCGGCGTGCACGGGACGATCGGGCCCGAGCATCTCGCGCTGGTCGACGTGCCCAACATCCGCTTCAAGTTCACCCAGATCAACTTGAACCGCTTCGCCGAGACCGGGATCGATCCCGCCGCGTTCGTGCGCCTGATGGTCGATACCTATGGCGCCGATCGGCTGATGTGGGGTTCCGATTACGGCAACACCAAGATCGGTTATCCCGAAATGGCCGAGCAGGCCATTGCGGCGACCGCGCAGCTCGACGAGGGCGAGCGGGCCAAGGTGCTGCACGACAACGGCGCCGCGCTGTTCGGGGATCGTCTGAAGCCGTGAGCCTGCCGCCCGAGCCCCCCGTCATCGACGCGCACGCGCACGTCTTCACGCGTGCGATGCCGTTCACCGACACGGCCTGGACACGGCCCGATTACGACTATCCGGTCGAGGCCTATCTCGCCGATCTCGATGCGCACGGCATTTCGTTTGGCGTGCTGACCGCGGCGAGCCTGTTCGGCGAGTATAACGACTATACGCTCGCAGCATTGGCGCAGCACAAGCGGCTGCGAGCGACGGTGATGCTCGATCCGGACACGAGCCTCGCCGAGCTCGCCTCGCTTAGGGCGCAGGGCGTGTGCGGCGTGCGGTATCAGATTCCGCTCAAGGCGGAACTGCCCGACCTTGGCGGCTATCGCTTCCGCCGCTTCGTCACGCGGCTGGCCGATGCGGGGATGCATCTGGAGCTCAACCTGGGCGGAGTGCAGCTGGCGCAGATGCTGCCGGCGCTTGCCGATCACCCCGTGCCGGTGGTGGTCGATCATTTCGGATTGCTGCGCAGCGAAGGCGAGATGGAGGGGCCGGGCTTCGTCGCGATGCTGCGTGCGGTCGAGCGGGGGCGGACCCGGGTGAAGATCTCGGCGGGATTCCGCCTGCCGGAGGACCGGATCGAAGCCTATGCCCAACGGCTGCTCGCCGAAGCTGGCCCCGACCGGCTATTCTGGGGCAGCGATGCGCCCTATGTCGGTGCGGAGGACCGAGTGGACTATGCCCGGACGCTCGACACCTTTTACCGCATCGTTTCCGATGCGCGCGATCGCCGGCGCATTTCCGACGCCGCGCTGCGCTTCTATTTCTTCTAGGCCGCGTCCAGCGCCACTGCGTTGATCACGGTCGCCTGGGTATATTCCTCGAGCCCCTCCTGGCCCATTTCGGTGCCCATGCCCGATTGCTTGAGGCCGCGGAACGGAATGCGCGGGTCGATCGCCATCAGCTGGTTGACCCAGACCGTGCCCGACGTGACGCGGCTGGCGACCTCGACTCCGCGCGCGAGATCGCTGCTCCAGAGCGTGCCGCCCAGGCCGTAATCGGTGCCGTTGACGCGCTCGATCAGCGTGTCGACATCGTCATATTTGAGCACCGGCAGCACCGGCCCGAACTGTTCCTCGCGGACCAGCGCCGCGTCGTCGTCGATGTCGCGGACGATCGTGGGCGGGATGAAATAGCCGGGCCGGTCGAGCGGTTCGCCGCCGGCGATAACCGTGCCGCGCGCCTTGCTGTCCTCGATCAGCGCGGCGACCTTTTCATATTGCAGCCGGTTCTGCACCGGGCCGATCTGCGCGCCCTGATTGGCGCCGTCATCGACCACCATCTCGCGCGCCAGGCGGGCGAGCTCGTCGCAGAAATCGTCGTACATCGCCTCGGGCACATAGGCGCGCTTGACCGCCACGCAGATCTGCCCCGCGTTGCGCATGGCGCCCTCGAACACCTTGCCCGCGGCGAAGGTCGGATCGACATCGTCGAGCACGATCGCGGCATCGTTGCCGCCGAGTTCGAGCGTCACGCGCTTGAGGCTGTCGGCCGAGGCGGCGAGGACTTTCTTGCCGGTGCCGGTGGAGCCGGTGAAGGCGATCTTGGCGATGCCGGGATGCGCCGTGATCGCCGGGCCGAGCTCGTTCTCGTCGCACAGCACATTGACGACGCCGGCGGGCAGGACCTCGCGGCACAGCTCGCCGAACAGGCAGGTGGTGAGCGGCGTGGTCGGTGCCGGCTTGCAGATCATCGTGTTGCCCGCGACCAGCGCCGGCCCGACCTTGTTGACCAGCAGGATCAGCGGGAAGTTCCACGGGGTGATCGCCGCGACGACGCCGAGCGGCGTGCGATGCTCGGTGACGCGATTGCCGCCCTCGTCGCGCAGCACGCGCGGCTCGATCCGCATGCCGGCGAAAGTGCGCAGCACGAACACGCTGCCGCGGATTTCCTTGACGGCCTGGTCGAGCGGCTTGCCCTGTTCCGCGGTGAGCAATGCGGCGAACTCCGCCTCGCGCGCCTGGAGCGCGTCGGCCAGCGCTTCGACTCGCGCGGCGCGCTCGGCGAGCGGTGTTGCGGCCCAGCCGGCAAAGGCGCGACGGGCGGCGTCGACCGCGGCGTCGAGCAGTACTCCATCCGCCTTCGGGCATTTCGCGAAAGGCTTCTCGGTGGCGGGGTTGATCACGTCGAAGGTCGTTGCGCCGGGATGCGGCGCCCCGTCGATCAGCAGGTGATAGGCGCGATCCGTGCTCATGCCGCAGTCACCACGCGATCGCCATCGGCAGGATCGGACCGTTCGGCAATGCCTTCGTCGAGACCCATCAGCTTCGCGGCATTGCCGCCGATCATCGCGCGGATATCGTCGTCGCCATAATCCAGCTCGATCAGCATCTGGATGACGTAGCGCAGCCCTTCGACCGGCGTGGGATTGCCGACCTGGCCAAGGTCCGATCCGATGATCGTGTTCGGCACGCCGCCCGCTTCGATGCACAGCTTGAGGCTGTCATGGCTGTAGTTCTTGCCCTGGACCCCGGCCCACATGCAGCAGCTATGCTCGAGATAGGCGCCCATCCTGGCGAGCTCGGCCATGTCCGGCGGGGTGCAGCCGATCAGGAAGGTCGGGTGGTTGACGAGCAGCCGGGTGACGCCGCGCGCCTTCGCCTCGGTGAACAGCGGCCAGATCTCGCTGATGTGGAGGTGCCCGGCGGAGAGGACGGCGTCATATTCGGCGATCTGGTCGAGCACCAGCTTGACCTCGTCCTTCAATTTGCCGCGCTCATCGACGACGGTGAGCATCGTCGGATCGAGCATCTTCTCCTTGGTCGGCAGGAACTGTTTGCGATGCGAATGGCGGATATGGTTCGCCGCCGAGAAAGTGGGCATCCACACCAGCCGCGCGCCGAGCTTGAAGCCATGCTCGACGGCATAGGGATTAATGCCGCCGGTGGTGTTGTTGCACGGCACGCCGGTGAGCAGCTGGACCTTGCCGGGCATGATCTCGTCGAGCAGCGCGGCGACGGGCGTGACCGAATAATAATGGTCCTTGAACAGGATCGCGCGCAGACCGGCGGCTTCGCCTTCCTTGATCGCCTCGACATGGTTGAGCCGCCGCGGCATCACCGAGGGGCCGCTATGGCAATGAAGGTCGATCGCGCCTTTCAGCAGTTCGGTGATCCGGTCGCTCATTGGGCGTCTTCCTTGGCGGGCAGGGGATAGTCGGCGGCATTGAGCACCCAGCCGGGCTTGGCCGAGAAATCGGCGCGGGGCGGGCAGAAGGCATCGAGCAGGCGATTGAGGCCGGGGGCGATGCCTTGCGAGGTATGGGTGGCGGGCGGCGGGATCACGGCCACTGACGGCGCGGCGCAGCGCTCGTGATCGTCTTCGATCCATTGGGTGGAATCGCTGATCCAGGGCCAGCGCAGATGGTGGATATAGTCGCCGTCGAGCGCGATCGAATATTGTTCGAAATCGTCGTGATGATGCGGCGAGAGATTGTCCGCCGCGCGCGGGCCGACGCGGCCGTCGCCGAAATTCACCATGATCGTCGAGCCGCGATAGATGCGCCCGAAGCGCCCCTGCTCGGGGGCGACGTCGCCCGGATAGACGCGCACCTTGCGCCCGCCGACAGGATCGGGCCACGCCCGGAACTGGGCGACGTTGGGGTCGGCCGTCGCATAGTCGGCTGCGTTCGAGCAGATCGCGGCGAGGTCGCTCGACTGGGTGGTGAGCAGGCGCAGGATGCGGCCGCCCTTCAGTACCGTGATCTTGCTGGGCCCGGCGGGGACGAAGGCGACCGAGCGACCGCTGGCGATCACGCTGCCTTCGGGAGTGGCGATTTCGATTTCGACCCCGTCGTCGGGGAGCACGACGGCATATTCGTCGGGCTGGTCGATGCGCGAGAGCGTGGCGCCGTCCTTGGCCTCGCTATAGGCGACGATCATCGTCTGGCCGCGCGCGATCCAGGTTTCGACCAGGTCGCCGCGCTCCTGCGGCGGCTCGGCGTAGAAGCGGGCGTAGCTCGCCCGCTTGAAGCTGGTCGGCGCGGGCGCCTTGGGCTGGGGGGCGAGGCTGGTCCTCAAATCGTCGCGCCCGTACATCGGCTCTCCTCGATCCTGTTGAGCCGATCCTGCGGCTTCTGGTTCCGCCCACTCTAGGGCGATGTCCGGCGCTACGTCTAATTCCTTATCGACGGCTGCCCGATGCCGCGAAAGTATCGGAGACGTCGGAATCCGACTCATATCGTGATCCTATCGTAATCCGCCGCAATCGGCATTGGACCCCCTCACGGTGCTCGCCAACATGGCCGCGAGCCGAATTCGGCCACGGATGGGGAGGTGTGCTTGCTGCAGCAGAGTGAGGTCGCGTTGCACGAGGTTGAGGCGGCGCCCGAAAGCGGGCTCGCGCGGCTGTTGCGCCCGCGTTCGATCGCGATCGCCGGCGCCTCGCCGGATGCCGCGACGATGGGCGGGGTGATCCTCGCCAATTGCGAGCGCTTCGGCTTCACCGGCGCGATCCACCTGATCAGCCCGACGCGGGACGAGATCAACGGGCGGCCCTGCGTCAAATCGGTCGACGATATTCCGCACGGTGTCGACGCCCTGGTGCTCAACGTGCCGCGCGCCGCGATCCTGCCGGCGATCGAGGCGGCCGCACGGCGGGGCGTCGGCGGCGTGATCGTCTTCGCTTCGGGCTTCGCCGAGGCGGGCGAAGAAGGCCGGCACGAGCAGGAGGCGATCGCGGCGATCTGCCGCGAGGCCGGCATGGCGCTGCTCGGGCCCAATTGCATGGGCTATGTCAATTATGCCGATGGCGCCGCGCTCACCTTCGAGCCCGTGCATCCGCAGCCGCTGGGCGAGCGGCGCAGCGTCGCGGTGGTCGCGCAGAGCGGCGCCACCGCTTCGGGCATCCGTGCGGCGATGCAGGGCAGGGGTATTTCGGTGGCGCTCCAGGTCGCGACCGGCAACGAGGCGGTGGTCCGCGCGAGCGATCTCATCGATTTCGTGGTCGCCGATGGCCGCGCCGACGCGATCGCGCTCTATGTCGAGCAGATCCGCGATCCCCGCGCTTTCCTCGAAGCGGTGCGGCGTGCGCGCGCTGCCGGCAAGCCCGTGGTGATGATGCACCCGGGCCGCAGCAAGCGGGGGCAGGCGGCGGCACAGTCGCACACCGGGTCGATGGTCGGCGACTATGCGCTGATGCGGACTGCGGTGGAGAATGAGGCGGTGGTCGTGGTCGACACGATGGACGAGCTGTTCGACGCGGTCGCGATCCTCCATCGTTTCCCGGCGCCGCAGCCCGGCGAGCTCGGCGTCATCACCAATTCGGGCGCGATCCGCGGCATGGCATTCGACTTCGCCGAGGAGATCGGCCTGCCGATCGCGGACGTTTCGGCCGAGACGCTCGCCAAGCTCGCCGGCATGCTGCCCGCGGGGATGGAGATCGACAATCCGCTCGACGTCGGCACCACCGGCTTCGCGAAGGCGGATATCTTCGGTCTGTCCACGGCGGCGATGCTCGCCGATCCGGCAGTGAGCGGGGTTTTGTTGCCGATGGCCGGCGGCGGTCCTTCGCAGCAGCGCGCCAAGGCGGCGGCGATCAACCCGGAGGCGGTCGCCTCGACCAAGCCCGTCGCCGTCGCGATCACTGGCGACGAGTCGGTGCTCGACCCCGAATTCGTCGCCGCGATGCGCGCGGCCGAGACGCCGCTGTTCCGCTCGCCCGAGCGGGCGATGCGCGCCTTCGCCGCCGTCCGCCGCTATGCCGGCGCGCTGGCGGGCGTCGACGATCGCACGCCGGCCGCCACCGGGCTGAGCGGCTGCGCCGAGGCGGGCGTGAAGCCCGAATATGTCGGCAAGGCGTTCCTGCGCGCGATCGGCGTGCGAGTGCCGGAGGGCGGGCTCGCGACCACGATCGACGAAGCGCTGGCGATCGTCGAGCGGATCGGCTTTCCGGTCGTACTCAAGGCCCAGGCCGCCGCGCTCAGCCACAAGAGCGATGCCGGCGGCGTGATCCTCGGCATTCGCGACGAGGATGGATTGCGCGATGGCTGGATGCGGCTGATGCGCAATCTCGGAGCGATCGAGATCGAGGGCGTGCTGGTCGAGCAGATGTCGGCGCCCGGACTCGAGCTGGTCGTCGGCGCGCGGCATCATCCCGAATGGGGTCCGTCCGTCATGGTCGGGCTGGGCGGGGTGCTGATCGAGGCGCTGGAGGCGGCCGAACTGCTGCCCGCAGACATCTCGCACGCGCGCGCGTGCGAGCGCATCCGCGGGCTGCGCGGCGCCAAGCTGCTAGGCGAATTCCGCGGCCGGCCGCCGCGCGACGTCGATGCCGTCGCCGATGTGGTGGTGAAGGTCGGCGCGGCGATGCGCGCCGGGCTGGGCATCGAGGAAATCGACATCAATCCGCTGATGGTGATGGCCGAAGGCGAGGGCGCGATCGCGCTCGACGCGCTGATCGTCACCGGCGCGGCAACGGGAGAAGGATAGGATGGAAACGACCATGGCAGATCAGGACACCAGGCCCGTGCCGGGCGGCAACACCGTGCTCGTCGAGTTCGAGGGCGGCATCGCCTGGGTTCACCTCAACCGGCCCGAGAAGCGCAATGCGATGAGCATCGAGCTGGCGCGCGAGATGAACCAGGTGCTCGACGCGCTCGAGCTCGACGATCGCTGCGGCGTGATCGTGCTCACCGGCAAGGGCGAGGCGTTTTCGGCGGGCATGGACCTGCAGGGCTTCTTCCGCGCCTCCGACGCCGTGAGCGACGTCGAGCGCCACCGCGCCTATCGCGAGACGCGCGCCTGGCAGTGGCGCACGCTGATGTTCTACACCAAGCCGACGATCGCGATGGTCAATGGCTGGTGCTTCGGCGGCGCCTTCACCCCGCTGATCTGCTGCGACTTGGCGATCACCGACCAGGACGCGGTGTTCGGCCTCTCCGAGATCAATTGGGGGATCATCCCAGGCGGCGTCGTCTCCAAGGCGATCTCGACGCTGATGGGCGATCGCGAGGCGCTCTATTACGTCATGACCGGCGAGAAGTTCGACGGCCGCCGCGCCAAGGAAGTGGGGCTGGTGAACGAGGCGGTGCCTGCGGACCAGCTCAAGGAGCGCACCCGCGCGCTCGCCAAGGTGCTGCTCGAGAAGAACCCCACCACGCTGCGCCAGGCGCGTATGGCGTACAAATATGCCCGCGAGATGGATTGGGAGCTCGCCGCCGAATATCTGACCGCCAAGGGCGACCAGACCACCTTCGTCGATCGCGAGAAGGGCCGCGAGAAGGGCATGGTCCAGTTCCTCGACGAAAAGACCTATAAGCCTGGCCTCGGCCACTATAAACGCGAGACGGAATAACCATGGAACGACCCAGCGCCGCCAAGGGCAGCGAACTCGCCAGCGTCGCCCCGGGCTTTGTCGAGATCACCGACCGGGTGCTCTATGGCGAGGTGTGGGAGCGCGAGGGACTTTCCAAGCGCGACCGCTCGCTGCTCACCGTGGCGGCGCTGATGACCGCCAACCGGCACCAGCAACTCGAGGCCCATCTCGGCCTCGCGCTCGACAATGGGCTGACGGTGGAGGAACTGGGCGAGGCGATGCTGCACCTTGCTTTCTATTCCAGCTGGCCGGCCTCGGTGACGGCATCGCGGATGCTGCTCGAGGTGGTGCAGAAGCGCGGGTGACTCTTTCCTAGCCCCTCCCCTGAAGGGGAGGGGCTTAGGAATTGTCCGCGGTCAGCGGCGCCAGCCCCCGGATCAGGTCCGACGCCCGTTCCGCCACCATGATCACGGCGGCGTTGATGTTGGCGCCGGGCACGCTCGGCATCACCGAGGCATCGACCACGCGCAGCCCGGCCACGCCCTTCACCCGCAACTGGCTGTCGACCACCGCGCCGGGATCCTCGCCCATGCGGCAGGTGCCGGTCGGGTGCTGGGTGATCTTGAGGTTGTTGCGGATGAACGCATCGAGATCGGCGCCGTCGCCCGGCGTCATCTCGCGTTCCACCATGTCGGCGAGGGGCGGCTGGGCGAAGATGCGGCGCACCGCCTCGATCCCGCCCCGGATGTCGGCAAAGTCGCGCGGGGTGGAGAGCAGGTTGAGGTCGATCCGCGGCTTGTCGAACGGATCGGCCGAGCGGAGCGTCACCGTCCCGCGGCTTTCGGGGTGGAGCTGCATCACCATCACCGACAGGACATGGTCCTGCCGCTTGCCGAACGGATGCCAGAGCTTGGCGTCGAGGCGGACCGGCAGGAAGACGAGCTGGATGTCGGGCCGCTCGAGCTCGGGCCGGGTGCGCAGCATCAGCACGCCGCTGGTGATCTGGCTGGCGAAGGGCCCGCGTCCGGTGAAGGCCCAACGCAGCACCGAGAGCGCGGCGCGGTCCGATCGCAGCGCGCGCAGGAACGTCGTCGGATCGCGTGCGGCGTAGGTCATGTAGACCAGCGGGTGCTCGGCGAGGTCGCGGCCGACGCCCGGTGCGTCCACGAGAAGCGGGATGCCATGGTCGCGGAGCTGCTCGGCCGGGCCGATGCCGGAAAGCATCAGCAATTGCGGCGAATTGTACGCGCCGCCGCTGAGGACGACTTCCTTGTTCGCGCGCACCTCGCCGCCCGCGCCGTCGCGCCGATAGGCGACGCCGACCGCGCGCCCGTTCTCGATCAGCACGCGCGTCGCCTGGGCATTCGACAAAACGCTGAGGTTGGGCCTGCCGAGCGCCGGGCGGAGATAGGCGGCGGCGGTGCTGGCGCGCCGGCCACGTCGATCGACGGTCACTTCGGTGGCCGAAAAGCCCTCCTGCTGGTCGCCGCTGAGATCGTCGCTTTCGGCATGGCCGGCGGCGAGGACCGATCGGCGGATCGGATCGGTGAGCAGATGGCCCCCGCGCACCGGCGTCACCGCCAGCGGGCCGTCCGCGCCATGGTAGTGCCCGGCGCCGCGCCAGCTCGACTCCATCCGCCGGAAATAGGGGAGGACATCGGCATAGCTCCAGCCGGTCGCGCCCATCTGGCGCCAGCCGTCATAGTCGCTCGAATGGCCGCGCATGTAGATCATGCCGTTGACCGAAGACGAGCCGCCATGGACCCGCCCGCGCGGCACCGGCAACGAGCGACCGGCGAGCTTGGCATCCGGTTCGCTGGCATAGCCCCAGTCATATGCCGGGTTCGCCGCGGTCATCATGAAGCCGAGCGGCATGCGGAACAGCCAGCTGTCGTCCTTGCCGCCGGCTTCGATCAACAGCACCGAATCGCGCCCGCTTTCGCTCAGCCGGTTCGCAAGAACGCAACCGGCCGAACCGGCACCAACGATTACATAATCAAAGCTCTGCTGCATGGTCGGCCGCCATCCCCGCTCGGCGGCATGCGCCGATTCCGCTCCCTTTCCCGACATAGTCGCGCCGGGCTCGTTGTTGAATTGCGTTCTGACATGGCAAATACCATTCGACAAGATATAACGGCGTTGGTTATGATGCATGTCGATGGAGCCGAAGCGGGCGCGAATCCGCTCGGTGTGTGGAGAGAGGTTTTGATGGCAAGCGCAGTCCTGGATCGTCCACAGGTGCCGTCGCTGGACAAAGCGCGCGCCTTTGCCGCGGGCCATCACCGGCTTTTCATCGGCGGCCAGTGGGTCGAGCCGCAGGAGGGCAGGACCTTCGCGACGCATGATCCTGCGACCGGTGCCGAACTCGCCCGGATCGCCGAGGCGCGCGAGGCCGATGCCGATGCGGCGGTGGCGGCGGCGCGCAAGGCGATGGACGATCCCGCCTGGACCGAGATGAAGCCGGCGGCGCGGGCGTGGCTGCTGCTGCGCCTGGCCGACGCGCTCGAAGCCAATGCCGACGAATTCGCCGCTCTCGAGACGCTCGACAACGGCATGCCGGTGCGTGACGCGCGCTTCTTCCACATCGCCCATGCGATCGAAGTGCTGCGCTACAATGCCGGCTGGGCGACCAAGCTCAACGGCGAGACGATCGCGCTTTCCGGCCCGGGCACCTGGCACGCCTTCACCCTGCGTGAGCCGGTGGGCGTGGTCGCCCAGATCGTGCCCTGGAACGCGCCGCTGGCGATGGCGGTGGCGAAGATCGCCCCGGCGCTGGCCGCCGGCTGCGCGGTGATCCTCAAGCCCGCCGAGGAGACCCCGCTGACGGCGCTGCGCCTCGCGCACCTGATCGCCGAGATCGGCTTTCCGGAAGGCGTGTTCAATCTGCTGACCGGCTTCGGCGAGACCGCGGGCGCGGCGCTAACCGCGCATCCCGGCGTCGACAAGGTCACCTTTACCGGCTCGACCGAAGTGGGGCGGCTGATCCTTCGCGCCGCCGCGGGCAACTTCAAGCGCGTGACCCTGGAATTGGGCGGCAAGACGCCGGTGATCGTGCTGCCCGATGCCGATCCCGCCAAGGCGGCGGAGGGCGCGGCGCGTTCGATCTTCACCAATGCCGGCCAGGTCTGCAACGCAGGCTCGCGCCTGTTCGTCCATGAGCGGCATTTCGACCAAGTGATCGAAGG
The DNA here is from genome assembly GCA_023400405.1 of Pseudomonadota bacterium. Classification (GTDB taxonomy): domain Bacteria; phylum Pseudomonadota; class Alphaproteobacteria; order Sphingomonadales; family Sphingomonadaceae; genus Sphingomonas. The sequence goes on along the minus strand of JAEXFD010000007.1, from coordinate 170,692 downwards.
CGTCGCCGGCATCGCCGAGGCGATAAAGCTCGGCTCGGGCTTCGAGGTCGATACCCAGATGGGCCCGGTGATCTCTGCCGCGCAGCGCGACCGGGTGCGCGGCTATGTCCGCCAGGGCGTAGATGCCGGTGCCACCCTGCGCGCGGGCGGACACGAGATCGACGGCCAGGGCTATTTCGTCTCGCCGACGATCCTCACCGGCACCGATGAGACCATGTCGGTGCGGCGCGAGGAGATTTTCGGCCCGGTGCTCTGCGCCATGTCGTTCAGCGACGAGGATCTGGACCGGATCGCCGCCGAAGCCAATGCGACCGAATATGGCCTGGGCGCCGTGGTATGGACCAACAACCTTTCCGCCGCGCACCGGCTCGCCCGCAAGCTCAAGGCCGGCACGGTGCGCGTGAACGGCGGTGGGCTCGATCCGGCGCTGCCTTTCGGCGGCTTCAAGCAATCGGGCTGGGGCCGCGAGAACGGCCGCGAGGGGATCGAGGCCTATACCGAGACCAAGGCCGTCGCGATCGCACTCTAAACGCAGGAACCTCCACGCAACGATGAGACACGATCGCAAGACAATAGGCTCGCCCGATCGAATCATGACGAATGGCATTCGTCAAACGGCAGGCGGGCACAGTGAAGGGGCACCAGTTTGAAGGACAATCCGAAGATCGGCATCGTCGGCGGGGGCATTGGTGGCTTGACCACGGCGCTGGCGCTGCTGCGCAAGGGCTTCGACGTCACGGTTTTCGAGCAGGCAAGCCAGCTCCAGGAAGTCGGCGCGGGCCTGCAGATCAGCCCCAATGGCATTCGCGTGCTGTTCGGCCTGGGCCTGGAGGAGGGAATCCGCTCGATCTGCTTCGAGCCGGAGGGCAAGGAAATCCGCCTCTGGAACACCGGCGATCGCTGGAAGCTGTTTGACCTCGGCGTCGAATCCCAGGCGCGCTACGGCTTTCCCTACGTCACCGTCCACCGCAACGATTTGCACCAGATGCTGGTCAAGGCGGTCGAGGCGGCCGCACCGAGCGCGATCCATCTCGATCATCGCTTCATCGGCGTCGAGCAAGGCGATCGAACGGTGACGCTGATGTTCGACGGCCAGCCCTCCGCCCGCTTCGACGTGGTGATCGGCGCCGACGGCGTCCATTCCAAGATGCGCGAGCTGCTGTTCGGCGCTGGCCCGGCCAAGTTCACCGGCATCGTCGCCTGGCGCGGCGTGATCCCGATGGAGCGGCTGCCCGAGCGGCTGCGCCGGCCGATCGGCACCAACTGGATCGGGCCGGGCGGGCACGTCATCCATTACCCGATCCGCCGCGGCGAGCTGATGAACTTCACCAGCGTGGTCGAGCGGCAGGACTGGACGGTCGAATCCTGGTCGTCCGCCGGCTCGAACCAGGAATATCATGACGATTATCCCGGCTGGCACGAGGACGTGCACGCCTATATCGAGGCGATCCCGCAGCCCTTCAAATGGGCGCTGATCTCGCGCCCGCCGATGAAGGAATGGGTGAAGGGCAGGGTGGCGCTGCTCGGGGACGCTTGCCACTCGACCTTGCCTTTCCTGGCGCAAGGTGCGGTGATGGCGATCGAGGATGCCTGCGTCCTCGCCCGCGCGTTCGAGCAGTTCGACACGGTGGAAGAGGCGCTCGACCGCTATCAGCAGGCGCGCATCCCGCGCACGACGCGCGCCGTCGAGGGAGCGGCGGCCAATACCGAGCGCTTCCACAATCCGCTGCTCGCCGATCCGGCGAACGCTCCGGCCTATGTCGACGCGCAATGGGCGCCCGAAAAGGTGGTCGAGCGATATGAATGGCTGTTCCGCTACGATCCGACGAGCGTGCCGCTTGACCAGCCGGTGGCCTGAACCATGCCTTCCAGCCAGACCAAGACAGAATGGACGCGCACCCCGCTGATCCTGTCCTTCCCGGACAATCCCAAGTTCACCGAAACCTATGGCTTTGCCGGCAATTCGGGCCATGTGAACCTGGAGGGGCAGCTGATGCGCAGCCCCGATTCCACCTCCCGCACCGTCTATATCTTCATGCACCCGACGTCGGTGCTCCATTTGCTGCCGATGCCGCTCGCGCTGGCGGATGCGGGACTGGACGTGCTGTGCGCCGCCAGCCGCTATCCACGTAACGACGCCGCGCTGATCCAGGAAAAGGTGGCGATCGATCTCGGCAAGTGGATCGGATACGCCCGCACCGAGCTCGGCTATGACAAGGTCGTGCTGCTCGGCTGGTCCGGCGGCGGCTCGCTGTCGCTCTTCTACCAGGCGCAGGCGGAGAGCCCAAGCATCACCGAGACGCCGGCCGGCGATCCCGTCGATCTAGTCGGCGCGGGGCTCCAGCCGGCGGACGGCGTGATCTTCATCGCCGCGCACCTCTCGCGTGCCGAGACGCTGACCGAATGGCTCGATCCCTCGGTGATCGACGAACTCGATCCCGACACGCGCGATCCCGAACTCGACATCTATTCGCCCGATTGCCCAAACCAGCCGCCATATAGCACCGAATTCGTCGCGCGCTTCCGCGCCGCGCAGGTGGCGCGCAGCCGCCGCATCACCGCGTGGGTGGAGAGCGAGCTGGCACGGCTCAGGGCCGCCGGCGGGCCGGAGCAGGAGCGCGCCTTCGTCGTCCACCGCACGATGTGCGACGTCCGCTGGCTCGATCCCGCGGTGGACCCGTCGGACCGGCGGCCGGGCTGGACCTATATGGGCGATCCGCGCGCGGTGAATGTTGGCCCGGTCGGGCTCGCGCGCTATACGACGCTGCGTTCCTGGCTCAGCCAGTGGAGCTACGACAAGTCGAACGCCAAGGGGCCGATGAACGCGGCCAAGATCCATCGCACCCCGGTGTTGCTGATCGAGAACACCGCCGACGAGGCCGTGCCTTCGACGCACAATCCGGCGATCTTCGAGGCGCTGGCGACGCCCGACAAGGAATATGTCCGGCTGGAGAAGGCGACGCATTACTATCTCGGGCAGCCCGAGCTGCTCGCCCGCTGCATCGATTCGGTGATCGGCTGGAGCCGCCGCAAGGGGCTGCTCGAGGGATGATCGCGCCCTCCCCCCGCGCCGCCGGAGGGGCGCCGCTCGGCACCGGCCGCTGGCGGGCGCGCGAGGTGGCGGAGGGGGAGGCCGCAGGCGCGCTGGCCGCACTGGTCGCTGCGATCGGCGCGGGCGACTTTCCCGCGCGTTTCCTCGAGGTCATGCGCGTGCTCGCGGGGGTCGAGCTTTGCTCGGTCTTCCGCCGCGATGCCGGAGCCGAGGTGCGACTGCTGTTCGTAGCGGGTACACCCTCGGACCGGCCCGATTTCGCGCTCCGTGCCTCGCTCGATTATGCGCGTGGCTATTGGCGCGCCGATTCCCAGCTCACCCGGCTCGCGCGGGCGGGGGAGGGGGCGCCGCTGGTGGTGCGCCGCCATGTCTCGGAGATCGCCGACCCGGCCTATCGCGCCGCCTGTTACGAGCGCGCCGACGTGGTCGAGCGCGTCTCGATCCTCTGGCCGGGGCGGCCCGGCCTGGTCGCCAATGGCTATCGCACCGCGCCGGGAGCCCGCTTCGCACCGCATGAGCTGGAGCGGCTGGAAACGCATGCCGGTATCCTGCTCGCGGCGCTGCGCCATCATCTGCGCGCCGAGGGCGAGGGCGGGCATCTGCTCAGCGAAGCCGGACTGGCCGAGCGGCTGGCGGCGCTCGATCATGGCCTCAGCATCCGCGAGGCGGAGATCGCGGCGGCACTGATCCTCGGCGCGACGCAGGACGAGATCGCCGCGGCGCGCGGCCTGTCTCCCTCGACGGTGATCACCTATCGCCGCCGCGCCTATGCCAAGCTCGGCGTCGCCAATCGCCGCGAGTTGGTCGCATTGCACCGGCGGATGATCGCCGATCCGAACCCCCGTTGACGAAGAAGGACCACCGCATGGGCTTGACCATCGGCCGCATCGCACTGGCGCTCGGCTTCGCGACGCTGTCGGTGCAGGGGCTCGCCCAGACCGCACACAAGGCGGCGGACGTCGATCACGCCCGGCTGGTGGCCGCGGACCGCTCGCCGGGCGAGTGGATGGCGCCGGGCCGCACCTATGACGAGCAGCGCTACAGCCCGCTCGATGCGATCAACGACCGCAACGTAAGCCAGCTCGGGCTTGCCTGGTATGCCGATATCCCCGTCGATCGCGGGGTCGAGGCCTCGCCGTTGATGGTCGGCGGCGTGCTCTACAATATCGAGCCGTGGAACGTGACCGTCGCCTATGACGCGCGCAGCGGCAAGGAGCTTTGGCGGTTCGACCCCAAGGTCGATCGCGACATTGGCAAGCTCGCCTGTTGCGACATCGTCACGCGCGGCCTCGCGGCCTGGCAGGGCAAGATCATCGTGGCGACGCTCGACGGGCGGCTGATCGCGCTCGACGCGCGCACCGGCAAGCCGAAATGGAGCGTCAATACGCTCGATCCGGTCTGGCCCTACACGATTACCGGCGCGGCGCGCGTGTTCGACGGCAAGGTCCTGATCGGCAATGCCGGCGCGGAAGGCGCGGCACGGGGCTATGTCACCGCCTATGATGCCGAGACCGGCAAGCAGCTCTGGCGCTTCTACACCGTGCCCGGAGACCCGGCAAAGCCGCAGCCCAACGAGATCCTGGAGATGGCGGCCAAGACCTGGAACGGCGAATGGTGGAAGGCCGGCGGCGGCGGCACCGTGTGGGATTCGATCGTCTACGATCCCGTGCTAAAGCTCGTCTATATCGGCACCGGCAACGGCGGGCCCTGGGCGCAGCGCTATCGTAGCCCCGGCGGCGGCGACAATCTGTTCCTCTCCTCAATCGTCGCGCTGAGGGCCGATACCGGCGACTATGTCTGGCATTATCAGACGACGCCGGGCGACGAATGGGACTTCACCGCCACCCAGTCGATGATCCTCGCCGACCTCAGCATCGACGGAAAGCCGCGCAAGGTGCTGATGCAGGCGCCGAAGAACGGCTTCTTCTACGTGCTCGACCGGGCGACCGGCCAACTCATCTCCGCTTCGCCCTTCGTGCCGATGAACTGGGCGAATGGCATCGATCCCAAGACCGGCCGGCCGAACGTCAATCCCGAGGCGCATTATGGCGACGCGCCGGTGCTGCTGACACCCGGCCCCGGCGGCGGCCACAATTGGAACCCGATGGCCTTCAGCCCGAAGACCGGGCTCGCCTATTTCCCGGTGACCGAGATGTACATGGCCTATTCGGCTAATCCCAATTTCAGCCCGACTCCCGGCAACATGAGCCAGATGGGCATTTCGACCACCGGCTATGAACTGACCCGCAAGGCCGCGGCCGATTACGCGCTGGCGCACAACAAGGCCTGGCTCGTCGCCTGGGATCCGGTGGCGCAGAAGGAACGCTGGCGCGTGCCCTATGCGGTGCGTGGCAGCGGCGGGCTGCTCGCGACGGGCGGAAATCTGGTTTTCGAAGGGACCAGCGCCGGCACCTTCGCCGCCTATCGCGCGGACACCGGCGAGAAGGTCTGGGAAATGCCCGTGCAGCAGGTGCCGATCGCCGCGCCGATCGCCTACAGCATCGGCGGCGAGCAATATATCGCGGTCAATGCCGGCTGGGGCGGGGGCCTCGCGCATTCGACCAGCGCCAAGTCGCTCGGCTTCCCGATCTCGGCGCCGCGCCTGCTCGTGTTCAAGCTCGGCGGCAAGGCCCAGCTTCCGCCGCTCGCGGCCGCGGACGCGCTCGAACGGCCGGCGGAGAGCGGGGGCGGACCGGAGGTCATCGCCCGCGGCGAACAACTCTATGCCCAGAACTGCTCGACCTGCCATGGCGAGGCCGCGCGTGGCGGCATCAAGGATCTGCGCCGCATGTCACCGGCGACGCATTCGGCCTTTCTCGACATCGTGCTGCACGGCGCGCGGCGCGAGAAGGGCATGGCGAGCTTCGGTGACGTGCTGAGCAAGGCCGACGCCGAGGCGATCCACGCCTATCTGATCCGCCGTGCCAATCAGGACTGGGAGGAGATATCGAAGGGGGAATGACCTAGTCCCATCGGATTCGATGGCAAATCAGTCCCGCGCGAAGCATCCTCACGTCAATCGCGACTCAATCCGGCCGCTCAGCCATGGGAATGACCCCGCGTCCGAAGTCGTCACGCCGCGGAACGACGCATCATTGCGGCGCGACCTTCTCGAGAGGGGGCACGCGCCATTTTCGTGCCAGCAGCTCCGGTTTGGGCAGATACGCACGTAGCGCCAGTCGCATCGGCCCCTTGGGTGCGGGCAGCCAGTTCGGCGCCAGGCGGCCGGCTGGCGGCTCATGCTGGATCGAGATCAACACGCTGCCGTCCGGCTCGCGGACCAGGCCGGGGGTGCGGTCCCCGATCGAATAGCGGTTGATCGGATTTTCGACGAGGAAGTAGCGGCCGTCGGACTGGGGATCGTACATGGTCAGCGACCAGAAGGCGTTGGTCGGCACGCCGCCCGGCGGCACCCGCCACAGATAGGCGTTGTCGCCGGTCAGCCGCGCGCCCGTGCCGTCGAAATTGGCGTGGAAGTACATCGCCTCCTTCTCGCCCAGCGCCGCAATGCCGCCGAGCGCGATCAGCGCGCGGAGCCGGTCGTTCCGGCCGAACTCGCCGACGCCGCGCGGCTGATAGGTCCAGCCGCCGACGACGAGGTCGCGGAACAGGAAGCCTTCGCGCAGGTCCTGATAGCCCTTCGGCAAAAACGCCGACCATTTCGCCAGCAGTGCCGGCGACGGGGACTCGGTTCCAAGCCCGAGGCCACGGAAGCGCGCAGCGCGCGCCGTTTCGCCAAGGCCGCCGGGCGAGCGGCGTACCATCTCGTTCACCACGGCGAGGAAGTTGGCCGCCTCGGGCACGCCGCTCGTGGCGGGCGTCGCAAAACCCCGCGCGGCGCGCGCAGGACCCGGCACGCGGACCTGAACTTGCTCGAGTAGCGCCGTCGCAGCGGGAAGGTCGTCGGGACCTTCGACGAGGACTCGCGCGAGCATCCATACATCGTTGGTCGAGGAACGCAGCGCACGTACGCCGGCAGGCGCTTGACCGCGCCACTGGGGCCCGACGACCCAGAAGCGTCCGCCTTTGCCCTGGGTCGCGCGGGTGCCGATATAGGCGAAGTTGTCGGTAAAGGCGTCCATGAACGCGATCGAGAAATAGCGGTCGGGGATCGAAGGCGCGACGATCTCGACGGGGCCGCCGGACAGCTCCAGGAACGATGACGCGTAGATCGTGTCGTTGTTCGGCGCGGTGACGTTGCGCGATTGCGGCCCGGAGAGCTGGGCACGGCGCGTGACCGTGTTGAGCGCGCCGGGCCCTCCGAGGCTTTTTCCGAGAGTCTGCTCGGTGCGCGCGAACTCGTAGAGCGGATAGGCATAGTAGAAGGCCGCGCGGATCGCCGCGTCCTCGTCGGCGCCAGCGCGGGCGAAGGCACTGGCGCCGCCCGCTGCGAACAGGTTCGCGATCGGTGCCGCCGCCGCTGCCAACAGCAGATCCCGCCGCGCGATGCGATGGTTGCTTTCGTTCATCCCGTCTCTCCCAATACGCTTTGCACGACGAACATCATCAGCCGACGAGCCGACCGCTTCCTTCCCAGAAGGGCTTTCGCAGCTCGCGACGCAGAATCTTGCCGGCGACGTTGCGCGGAATCGCATCGACGAAGCGCACCTCGCGCGGGCATTTGTAGCCAGCGATGCGCTCGCGGCAGTGCGACAGGACCGAGTCTGCATCGCAGTTGTCGTCCTTGGGCACGACGAGCGCCAGCACCGTCTCGCCCCAGCGCGGATCGGGGATGCCGATCACGGCGACCTCGGCGACCTGCCTATGCGACTGGATCGCATTCTCGACCTCGACCGGATAGATGTTCTCGCCGCCCGACACGATCATGTCCTTCACGCGATCGCGGATGAACAGGAAGCCTTCTTCGTCGAGATAGCCGGCGTCGCCGGTACGAAGCCAGCCGTCCGTAATGGTCTCGGCGGTGGCGGCCGGATCCGAGGCATAGCCCTTCATGATCAAGGGGCCGCCAACCAGGATCTCGCCGGTCTCGCCCGCTGCCAGCACATTGCCTTCCGCGTCGGCGATCCTGAGCGCGACGCCATCCACGGCGCGCCCGCACGAGGCGAGCTTGCCGCGGCCGGGTGCATGGTCCTCGGGCCGCAGGAGCGTAATCGGGCCGGTGGTCTCGGTCAGCCCATAGCACTGCGCGAACTCGCAGCCGATCCGCCCCTGCGCCTCGCGCAACACCGATTCTGCGATCGGAGAGCCGCCATAGATGATCACCCGCAAGGGGCCGAGGTCCGCTTCCGCCATGGCCGGGCTCGCCAGGCAGGCCTGGATCATCGCCGGCGCAAGCGTGGTCGAGGTGACCCGCTCGCGAGCCATGGTCTCGACGGCCTGGCCGGGATCGAAGGCCCCGGCAAGGACGAGCCGCGCCCCGGACTGGATGCAGCGCATTACCGGGCCGATCCCCGTGATGTGAAACATCGGGGCGGGGGCATAGAGCACGTCGTTTGTGTCCAGATCGAGCGGCGGCAGGCTGAAGATCGCCAGCGACGCGAGCACATTGGCATTGGTCAGCTGCACGCCCTTCGGCAGCCCGGTCGTGCCGCTGGTGTACATCTGCAGCACGACATCTTCGGGTGCACCCTCGGAAGGACGTGCGCGGCTGCTCTGGCGATCGCGCCAGGACCGGTAGTCGCTCGAGCCGATGCCGTCGATCGTTTGGATCGCGACATCCCGTGCGCCGAGCGCGGCCTGGACGGCTGGGAGGAATTCGGTGTCGACGAACACCCGGCTCGTGCCGGAATGTTCGAGGATATAGGCCATCTCCACCGGCGTCAGTCGCCAGTTGACGGTCAGGGCGACCTGACCGGCGCGGATCGCACCCATCAGCAGCTCGACCTGGGCACTGGAATTGCGGCCGATCAGCGCCACGCGATCGTGGCGCTGTCCCTCTGCGGCGAGCCCGTTGGCGACCCGGGAGACGCGCTGGTCAAGTTCGGCAAAGTTGATTGCCGCGCCGAGGGGGCCGATCGCGAGCGCATGCGGGTATGACGTCGCGGTTCGCGTCAGCAGGGCGTCCACGGTTCCACCGAGCGAGGCGGTCGTGTCCCCGGAAAAGATGCCGAGCGGCGAGCTTGCGAGGGTCAAGATATTTTCCCGTTCGTGGTGGATGCCACCTTGGGCAGTGAACGAAAAATGCCGGGACGAGCATGTCGCCCCGGCAGGCGGTGAGAGAGGGGTGTCGTTCGTTCAGGGCGGTGGCGCATCATTTGCGCACATGCTTGCTGAGGAAGTCCCACAGCACGTCGGTCGCGTTGATCTGGTCGTAGCGAAAGCGCTCAAGCAGGGGAGACCCCGTCGCCCCGCCGCCGGGCCAGGTGTGGTTGGCCGAGGCGAGGCTGTAAAAGGAAAGGTCGGCGCCCTTGCAATTGGAGAAGCGCTCGATCGTCACGTCACCCGACGTGCTGGTCGCGGGAGATGCGCCGCAACCATTGGCCTGCCGCCAGAAATCGACCGCGTAGCGCACGCCCTCGAACGGCTTGCTCTGCGATTGAGCGACGAAACCGAGCGTGCTGGGGCCGCCGCGATAGGGCACGACCTCGTCCTTCACGCCGTGCATGATCAGCATGGGCACGGGCGCCCTCGCCTGGGGCTCGTCCCCAAACAGCGCACCCGCGACGACGCCGGCACCGGCCAGCCGGTTGCCGAGCGCGATGGCGATGCGATGGGTCATCATCCCGCCGTTCGACATGCCCGCAACATAGATGCGCTTCGGGTCGGTACGCTGAGCCCGTTCCACCTCGTCGATCAGTGCGCCGATGAACTCCACGTCCTTGCTCTGGCTGGTCATCGCATAGCCGCAGCAGCCGCCGGCGTTCCAGGTCCCCATCCGTCCGTTGCGGCCGACGCCGTTCGGGAAGGCGACCACAATGCCTTCTCGTTTCGCCTTGTCCGCCCAGCGCCCGACCATAGTCGAGGCGCTGCCCCCGCCGCCGTGCAGGACGATAAGGAGCGGAGCGCCGGGGCGGCCATTGGCGCCGTCCAGCACCAGATAGTCGCGGCTGGTTCCGGCGACTTCGATCTTGTGCGCCGTCGTCCCTGCCGGGACCGCATTGTCCGCGCGCTGTGCCCGCAGGGCACGAAGCCGCGCCAGGGCCTGGGCGTCGGCTTTGGCCGCACCGAACAGGCAAAGGCCGATGGCTGCGGACACGGCGATATGCGTGAATGAACGCTTCATAGGAGCCCTCACCAGTTGAAGGAGAGACTGCCGCCCCAGGTGCGGGGCGTGTTATAGTAATTGTTGCCGCCGACGGTGACGGTGCGATAAATCTCGTTGGTCACGTTCTTGACATAGCCGAGCAGGCGCCAGTTCTTGCCCTCGACGCCGAGCGACAGGTCCGCCATGGAATATTCGTCGCTGGGCCGGGTGAGCGAGGCGTCGTCGAAGCCCCCGCCGGCCGCCTGGTAGCTGGCGGTGAACAGCCCATTGAGGCCGCCGCTGAGCGGGTAGTTCAGCCCCGCATTCAGCGTGAGCATATAGTCGCGCGCGCGGGGGGTAACCCTGTCGGCCAGGTCAAGCACCGCACCCTGGTAGAGGATCGACGATCCGTTCTTCCAGTTGCCATGCGAGGTCGATGCGCTGCCCGACAAACTGAACTTGCCCTGGCCGACCGGCACCAGCGCAGCCAGCTCAAGCTCGGCGCCATAGACGCGATTGTCTCCGACATTTTCGAGCGTGAAGGCAGGATTGGTGGCGGACAGCGTCGTCGTCTGCTGCACGTCGCGGGTCTCGCCATAATAGACGGCGAGCTGGCCGCGGAACACCGATCCGCCGCGGCTGCGGAATACGGTCTTCACGCCGATCTCGCCCTGAGTCAGGTCCTCGGGACCATAGGGGACCCGATCGAAGAAGCCCGGCGCCGGCGTCTGGTTGAAGCCGCCGGGGCGATAGCCGGTGGCAATGCGGCCATAGAGCGTGACCTGATCGCTTGCCTTGTAGTTCAGCGAGACGGTCGGAAGGAAGCGCGTCCATTCCTGGGCGAAGAAGGTCAGCGGGATGGCGTCGTTGGTGAGCGGGTCGAGATCGAACCGCTGGAAGCGGAACTTCTTCGAATCCACCTGCGCGCGCGCCTCTGCAGTGATGTTGAGGCGTTCGGTCAGGTCGTAGCCGATCAGGCCGAATGCGGAGTAGGAGAACAGGTCCTCGCGCGCCTTGTCGAAACGGAGCTGGCGGCGGACGGAAGTCGTCGCCGCGGGCGTGCCGACGATGGTGCCGTGCCGGTTCGAATAGATGTTGCTCTCATAGGTCTGGAAATCGGCGCCGATCAGCCAGCTGAGCGGGCCCTTGCCGGTCGAAGCCCAATGCACCTCCGCGCCATAGCGTTCGAACTTCTCGCCCTGGTCGTCGATCAGCTGGATATTGGGATTCCGGATGCCTGAATAATGATCGAAGTCGGCACCGATCCGATCGCCCTGACGCCCCTTGTAGTTTGCCAGCAGCACGAGTTCGGATCCGCCGAAATCGTGCCTGAAGTCGAACAGCATCTGGGTCTGGGTGATCTTGACCCGATCGGTCGTGTCGAGCCCGGTGCGCACGAAGCGATCGGGATCGAGCGCGACATTCTGGCCGAGCGAGGAGAAGCCCGGTGCCGACGAATCCGAATATTCGATCGTCAGGTTTGCCGTGCTGTCGGTGCCGATGCCGGCTCCCACGATGCCGCGCACGCCCCAGCTCTTCTCCTTGTCGAGATAGCGGCCGGTCACCTGGTCGATATAGAAGCCCTGCTTCTGGTCGTTGTAGAAGCCGCCGATCCGAACCGCGACCGTGTTCGCGACGGGCAGGTTCAGGGTCGCCGAAGTCTGCAGCTGCTCGACCGAATCATAGCCGATCTTGCCGCGCACCTCGAAATCGTTGCTCGGCTTGCGGCTGATCACATTGACCGCGCCGCCGACCGCGCTGCGGCCATAGAGCGCACCCTGAGGGCCGCGATACACTTCGACGCGCTCGACATCGTAGAAATCGATGTCGCCATAGCTGCGGCCGCCAAAGCCGCCGCCGGCCACGTAGATGCCGTCGCGATAGATGCCGGTGCTCGATTCCGAGAAGCCCAGACGGCCGCCGCCCTGGCCGCGCAGCGCAATGTCGTTGAGATATTGCGGGCCGGAGCTGATCAGGATCGCGCCCGGGGTCTGCCGCGTATAGTCGGCGACGTCGCGGACGTTGAGCCGCTCCATCTCGTCGTCCGAGAGCACGCTCACCGAGGCGGGGACGTCCTCGATCGACTCCGCGCGGCGCCGCGCCTGCACCAGGATCTCATTGCCAGGATCGCTCTGAACCGCCGGTGTCGCGACCGCATCGGCGCCTTCGACCTGCGCATGGGCGGGCGCCGCCATGCAGGCGATCGTCAGCGCGGCGAGCGCTGCGCCCGAGCGAAAGGCGCGATTATCCCGTGGATTAAAAGCTTTAGCCATTCTTCACTCCTCCCCGTCAAGTCCGGTCGAAGCCGTCTCGACTCTTTCTGTCACCCACTGGTAACAGCACGTTACTTGCGAGTAAACACTGTTAAGGGAAGTGGCCGGGAGAAGGTTGTTGGAGCATGGCGATTTGCCAAATCGGCCGGACTGGGCGAGCGTCTGAACATGGGAACGACCTATTCGGAAATGATCGACGCGCACCGCGTCCAGCGCCGCGAGCAGTTGCTGCGCGCTGCGGCGGAGGTGTTCGAGCAGAGCGGGATCCGGCAATCGACCATGGATCAGGTGGCCGGACGGGCAGGGGTCTCGAAAGTGATTCTCTACCGCTATTTCAAGTCGAAGGATGCGCTGGTCCATGCCGTGCTCGACGAAGTGGTGGAGGCGATCCTCGCGGCCGATCGCGAGGAGGCGAGGTGGTGGACCGACCGTGTCCGCCGGACGTTGCCGGTCGCGCGCGCGCACGCGGCGGCGATGAAGCTGCTCGTGCGCCATGCGGCACACGATCCGACCTTCGCGTGCCATCTCGAGCAGTTGAGTGCCGCGCTGGTCCAGGCCGTCATCGAGCGCGAGACCGACATTCTCGGCCCGGAGGAGAACGCACCGGGACCGACCCTGATCATGGCCGAAGCCGTGACGACGTTCATGCTCGACGGCTATGTCCGATGGATCGACCAGGGCGACCCCGGGCGGGATGAGCAGTTTCTCGACTGGATCACTAGGTCGGTGCGATCGATCGTCTATCACTGGCGCGGGCTGCAGCCTTAGCCCGCCATTGTGGCTCGGTCAGGGGACCACGCGCGCATCGTGCAGGAAATCGATGTCGGGGTTTTCGCCTACGAACATCGAGACGCTGCCGTCGAGCAGACTTCCGCCCTGCCATGGTGGAGCCGGCAGCTTGACGCCGGGCATGAGCAACGCGCCCTTCCAAGCAGGATAGTCGTCGAACCAGATCTCCAGCGCGCGCGGAAAACCGGCGCGATCGCTCACGGCGTTGTAGCGCCCGAACCGCTTCACGCCGGGAAGCGCGGCCACCGCCTTGGCGAAGTTCTGGTCGAACCAGGCATCGCCGTCCGCAGCGGTGACGGTCGACGGATAGCGGAAGAAGACGACCCAGCGCAGATAGGGGGTCTCCTTGGGTGGCGTCGCGAGTGAGACGTAAAGCGTGTCCGGATTGGCGGGGATCGTCGCCGTCGAAGTGCGGAACAGGCGATTGCCGCGCCAGCCGCCGGGCGGAGGCGTGAAGGAATCGAGCTCGCCGCCATACAGGCCGTTGATCCGGCTCTCGCGGAACTGCGCGAGCGAATCGAAATGGATTTCGGTCATCCGGCCGTATTTGACGCCGAACGCCTGCACCGCTTCGGGCGCCGGGAGATAGGAGCGGAACGAGATATAGTCGCGCTGCCACGCCCGATAAGCGCGATGCACCTGCGGCGCGTGATAGGTCATGTACCAGCGATCGAGCTCGAGCTGGTCGGCGCCCGGCAGCAGCTCGATCAGGATATAATGCTTGATCGCCTCGCCCGCCGCCCGGGCCGGCGCGATGGCGGCGAGGGTGGCGCCCGCGGCAATGCCCGAAAGCAGGGTGCGGCGAGTCAACGCATCAAGTGCCATCATTTCGAAGCTCCAGTGGTTTGGGAGGGCAGCGCCAGCGCGACCAGGCGGTGCGGGCCCGTGCGGAAGCCCATCCCGCAAACGATGAACTGGCGCCCGCCGGCCATATAGGTCATCGGCGGCCCGAGCGTGTGATCGGGCAGCGCGACTTCGCCGCGCACCTCTCCGGTGCGCTTGTCATAGGCGCGCAGCACCTTCCTGGAGACCGGGCTGTGCGGTCCTTCGCCGAGGAACAGCAGCGTGCGTGTGAGCAGCGGCCCGGTGCGGCCGGTCGTGCCGGTCCAGCCCGTGTTGTACGGCGCGAAGGCCGGCAGGTCCTTGGCGCCCGGACCGTTCGGGCGGGTCCAGGCGATCTCGCCCCGGTTGAGGTCGATCGCAGTGATCCGGCCATAAGGCGGCTTGAGCAGCGGCATCCCGCCGGGGCCGCGAACCACGCTCGCCTGGCCCGCGATCTCTTGCGCGCCGTCACCGGCATCGCTGCGCTTGCCCGAAGGATCGAGCGCCATCGACACCGCTGCCGTCAGCGAAGGCACGTAGAGCATGCCGGTCTCGGGATCGACCGCCGCGCCGCCCCAATTGGCGCCGCCGACCCAGCTCGGCAGGACCATTGTGGCACGCGTGCCGAGCGGCGTGAACAGCGGTCCATGGTCGTAGCGCGCGAGGATCTCGCGCGCGGCCGCCTTCAATTCGGGCGTGAAGTCGATCAGGTCGGCGTCCGTCACGCCCTGCCGCTCAAAGGGGGGCGGTTTGGTCGGGAAGGGCTGGGTTGCTGCGGTGCGCTCCGAGGCGATCGTCGATTGCGGTACCGGGCGCTCCTCGATCGGCCAGAGCGGCCGGCCGGTACGGCGATCGAAGACGAAGCAGAAGCCCTGCTTGGTGACCTGCGCGACCGCCGGGATGCGCTTGCCATCGACCGTCACGTCGATCAGGTTCGGCGCGCAGGGCAGGTCATAGTCCCACAGGTCGTGATGGACCATCTGGAAGTGCCAGCGGCGCTTGCCCGTCTTCACGTCTAGCGCGATCAGGCTGTTGCCGAACAGATTGTCGCCCGGCCGATCGCCGCCATAGAAGTTGTTGGTCGGGCAGCTGCAGGGCAGATAGACGATGCCGAGCGCATCGTCGGCGCTCATCGGCGCCCAGACATTGGCATTGCCATTGCGCGCCGCCGATCCGCCCTCCCAGCTCTCTGCGCCGTATTCGCCGGGCTCGGGGACGGTGTGGAAGCTCCAGAGCAGCTTGCCGCTGCGCACGTCGAAGCCGCGCACATCGCCCGCGGGCATCGGCGACTGGCTGGAGCGATCGTCGATATATTGGCCGACGACGACGACGTCGCGGCAGACGAGCGGCGGGGAGGTCACACCCATCAGGCTGCTCGGCGCGCCGGTGATAGGGCGTTGCAATCCGATCGCCGACAAATCGACTTCGCCCTGCTTGCCGAATGTGGGGACCGGGGTGCCGTTGCGCGCGTCGAGCGCGATGAGGCGATTGTCGCCGGTCGCGATCAGGACGCGGCGGTCGGCCCCGTGACGCCAATAGGCGACGCCGCGATGCTGAAAGCCCTTGGTCGTCGGATAGCCGTGTCGCCAGCTGCCCGGGTCGTACACCCAGAGTGTCTTCCCGGTCGCGGGATCGATCGCCGCGACCTGCGACATGGCCGTGGAAACGAAGAGCATGCCATCGATCATGATTGGCGTCGCCTGGAACTCGCCGGGCTTGAGCTCGGGATTGGCGGCGAGGATCGCGGCGTCCGGAGAGATCCATTCCCAGGCGATCGCGAGATCGGCGACATTGCCGGCATGGATCTGCGCGAGCGGCGAATATTTGGTCGCGGCGTTGGTCGCGCCGTAGACCGGCCATTCCTGATCCGCGCGGGTTCCGGATCGCGGAGAGGCATCCGCGGAGGCCGATCCCGCCACTATCAACGCGGCGCCGCTTGCCAGCAGGGTGCGTCGGTCCATCTCGGCTATGTTGCTATTCGCCGAAGCGCTGTCCGGCAGGATGGCAGGAGCGTCGTCCTGCCGTTCGGTCGCGATACGCGGCATCGATCCGTCCCCTTTGCTGGGCGGACTGGTTCCGACTCGCGCTACGCCGCCCCTAGCGACACTGTGGGTATTGCCGCGGCGACAGGATTGTCAAACAATCTTCGCTAAACGATCGCTAAAGAGGTCGCGCATCAGGATGATGATCAGGCGCGCTGCGGCGGCCGCGGCCTCAGCCTGGCGTCGCTCGACCGCGGAGACCAGGACACGATAAGCGTGAAGAGACTGAGCGTCCGACAGAGCGTCGCCGGGGCGCAGCAGCCGATGCTGCCAGAGAACGAGATTGCCCGACTGAACGAGTTGCCGGAATGCATGGCGACTTCCGGATGTCAGGCCGATACAGCGACCGATCGCGAAGGATAGGCGATAGACTTCGTTCCGATCCTCGGCCCTCGCCACCGCTGCCTCCAAATCCGCCAAACGGTGTCGGAGTTCGTCGATCGCGGCGCCATCCGCCTTACGGGCGGCAAGTTCGGCGCAGAGAGCGTAGGCTTCCTCCATGAGTGTCGTGAGTTGCAGAAGGTCGCCATGTCCGAGTTCGATAACCTGTGCGCCTCTCCAGGGCTGAATCTCGACGAATCCGGATTGGGCCACGGTCCGCAGCGCCTCGCGAATCGAAGGCCGGCTCGCGCCGTAACGGACCGCGAGATCCTGTTCGCGCAGCCGTTCTCCCGGGGCGTAGGCGGCTGACATGATATCGCGTTCGATGCGCTCCGATAGCCTCAGATCCAGAGTCCTGTCGTCGGTCGCCGGCACGACTTTATCTAAGCTCATCGGCCTCCCCTTTTTTGTAAGACGATATTCAACTTTGGCTCGAAAAGCATCACGTCGGAATCAGCAGCGCTTATTCCACGGGGACGAGTGAATGTCTGCACGCGCGGCGTGGCGAAGGCTCGGGCTCCTGCGGAGGCAGAGCCCGAGGAAGCGAAGGCAGCCGCAAATCCTGAAGGCCGCCAGTTGCCCACCGATATTGCCGAAGGGACACCGAAGCGCCATCTCCACGTCTATCCGCTCGATACCATCAAGGCGACGCCCCAGGCCGGCGCCGACCGCACCCGCTATTGCCCGCATCGAAGGCGCGGACGCGCGACAATTTCGGCATGTCCGAGGTCGAGCAGCGCCGGTGGGTCGGGGACCCAAGCCCGGCTCGCTTGGGGGAGTGGCGGCGAGATTAGCATCGACGGTATATCGGCGGCCGCCTTTCCGAAAACGCCGCTATCCCCTCTCGACCCTCGGGAAATCCGGCCATCGATGCGATCGATGCTGCCTCGCTCTCCAAGTGCTTCTTCAACTCGGTGGTGGCCGATTCCCGGAGGAGCGCCCGGCCTCCCCCAAGCGCTCGCGTCGGGCCCTTGGAGAGTGCTGCGGCCGTTTCGAGCGCTGCTGCCGATAGCGCGTCGTCGGAAACCGTCCGCGTCACCAATCCGATTGCCGCCGCCTCTTCAGCGTCGATTCGTCGGTTGGTGAGCAGCATTTCCTGCGCACGCCGCATGCCGACGAGGCGGGGCAGCCACCAAGAAGCTCCGCCATCCGGGGTGAACCCGATCGCGCTATACGCCATGGTGAAATGGGCCGAGGCGGCGGCGATCGCGATGTCTCCGAGGATGGCGAGACTCAGCCCGGCGCCCGCGGCGGGTCCGTTGATCGCGGTGACCAGCGGCTTTTCCATCGTGGCGAGGCGATAGACGCCGGCATGGAGGTTACGGGCCAGGGCGCCGACGGCATCGCTCACGCCGTCGCCCGCGGCCGCGAAGGTCGCGACGTCTCCGCCGACCGAAAAGAAGCGCCCGCTTCCCGTCAGCACGACGCAGCGTACCTGCGGGTCGGCGGCACAGCGATCGGCGAGTTCCTCGAGCGCCTGGGCGAAGTCCGGATCGATGGCATTGCGTTTGTCGGGGCGTGACATGGTCAACCAGGCAATGCCGTCGGACATGTCGAGCGTGATCGAAGGTTCGGTCATTGCGCACCGGCCCGTTCCGCCTGCGCCCAGGCGAGTTGCGTCAGCTCCGGCAGCACGGCCGCACGCTCGCGCGCCCGGGCTGAGGCTGCATTGCCGCGTAGCGCTCGCCCCTTGATGCCGTGGAAGATCGCAGCGAGCCGGAAGAAATTGAAGGCGATGTAAAAGTCGTAGCCGGGCATCGCCGCCAACCCTCTCCGCGCGCAATAGGCGGCGAGATAGTCGCGCTCTTCGGGAATGCCGAGTGCCGCCGGGCTCGTGCCGCCTAGCCCGGCAACGATATGGGGCGGCATCCGATACATCATCGCGTGATAGGCGAAATCGGCCCCCGGATGACCGAGGGTCGAAAGCTCCCAGTCGAGCACCGCCAGCACGCGCGGCTCGGTGGGATGGAAGATCAGGTTGTCGATCCTGAAGTCGCCATGGACGATGCTGGTCGCGTCGTCGGCCGGAATATGGGCTGGCAGCCATTCGACCAGCCGGTCCATCCACGGATCGCGCCCGGCATCGGCATCGTCGAGATATTGTTTCGACCAGCGCGCGATCTGGCGCTCGAAATAATTGCCAGGCCGGCCATAATCGCCGAGGCCGACCGCTTCATAGTCGATCCCGTGCAGCTCGGCGATCGTGGCGTTCATGGCGTCGAAGAGCTGCGCGCGGGCTGGCTTGTCGAGGTCGGGCAGGGCAGCATCCCAGAAAATCCGGCCCTCCACCATGTCCATCACGTAGAAGAGCGTGCCGAGGATCTGGGGATCCGTGCAGACGCCGTAGACGGCAGCGACCGGGAAGCCGGCTCGTCCGAGACCCGCCAATATCTTCGCCTCGCGATCGACGGCATGCGCGCCTTTCAGCAACGGCCCGGGCGGCTGTTTGCGCAGCACATAGCTTTTGCGGGGCGTCACCAATTTGTAGGTGGGGTTCGACTGGCCGCCGCGGAACTGCTCGACGTGCAGTGGGCCTGCATAGTCCGGGACCCGATCCCGCATCCAGGCGTCGAGCGCGGCGAGGTCGAGCGCATAACCGGGACGAACCGGGGTGGTGCCGGAATTGGCTTCGACTGCGGATGCGCTCACTGCGCCGTCCCCTCCGCGACGATCGCCGGGGGCAGCCAGCGGCCGTCGAGCATCGGCGGCTTGGGGCTATAGGCGCGCAGGACGACGAAGAATTTGCCCGCCGGCGCCGGCAGCCAGTTCCCGTCTCCCCCCCGCTGATGCTGGATGCGGATCCGGATCGATCCATCCGGCTCCACCTGCAATCCAGGCGTGCGATCGCCGATCAGGTAGCGACGCAGCGCGTTTGGATACAGCGCGAAG
The DNA here is from genome assembly GCA_023400405.1 of Pseudomonadota bacterium. Classification (GTDB taxonomy): domain Bacteria; phylum Pseudomonadota; class Alphaproteobacteria; order Sphingomonadales; family Sphingomonadaceae; genus Sphingomonas. The sequence continues at coordinate 151,300 of JAEXFD010000007.1, read as the reverse complement.
CTCTTGGCGTCGTACAGTGTCACCGACCAGAAAGCATTCACCGGCGGCGGGGTGCGCAGCCGCAGCACATAGCGCGAAGCCGAGCCGTCCAGCGGCTTGCCATCGCCGTCGGCGAACGCCGTGTAGGACGCGTTTTCCTCGCGGACATTGGCGCCGAGCCCCGCCATGTTGGTGACCGAGCGGCGCAGATAGTTGAACCCGTATTCGCCCTTGTTCACTTTCATCCAGCCGGTCGCGGTCAACTCGCCCAGCTGCGCCTTCGCACCGGTGATGACGGCTAGCGCATCCTTGTAGCCGCCTTCGATCGCGGCGAGCGCGGCGGCATCGAGCGAAGTGGGATCGAACGGGCGATCCGCCAGGATGCCGAGCGGCCGGAATCGCGAGACCAGGGCTTCCTCGCCGGGCTGGCATCCGTTGACCCGCAGCAGATAGTTGAGCGCACGGAGGTAGCCGATCACGCCGGCGGCCGGCGCCGGAGGCGTCGCGCGGCTTTGCGCCTGCGCGGTCCCGGCCTTGGGGATGATCCGGACATTGTCCTGGAACGCGCGCGCAATGCGCACTTCCGGCTCGGACTGGGCGAAAGCCCGCATCAGGATCCACAATTGTGGCGTCGCCGCGCGGTAAATCCTCGCGCCGCGCGGCGCCGTGCCCTTCCAGCCCGGGGGAACCAGCAGGAAACGTCCGCCCTCGAAGCCGATCGTCCGGTTGCTCAGATTGCCCGGATTGCCGAAGATGTCGAACAGGTTGAGCGTGAAGTATCTGAGGCGGGTCGGAGGGATGCGGATCTCGACCGGGCCTTGGGTCAGGTCGATCCAGGCGGTCGAATAGATCGTGTCGGTGTTGGGCACCTTGAAGGTCGCATAGTCGGGGCCGGCCAAGTCGCGTTCGTGCGCGAAGCGGTTGAAGCCGGTGAAGTTCGCTGAACTGTGGTCGAAAACCTGGCGATAGAGCTGCTCATATTGGAGATAGGCTGACATGCCGTAGAGGGTGGCATCGAAGGCGGTTGCTCTCAGGAGTTCGGCCCGGCTCCTTTCGTCCTTCGGCACGAGGTCGGGGCCATAGCCCGCGATCGAGGTGGGCGCTTCGGGGGCGGCGAAGCTGCGCGATTGGGCATGGGCTGCGGTCGCCGCGAGCAGGCCGGACAGGACGAGCGGAGCCTTCATTGATGGGCGGCCTTCCACTCGCGCTTGATCTTCTTGGCGAGGCTCCATTTGTGCACCTCGGTCGGGCCGTCATAGATGCGGAAGGCGCGGATTTCGCGGAACGCCTGCTCGACGATCGTGTCGCCGGAAATGCCGGTGCCGCCCATCACCTGCACGCATCGATCGACGACGCGGAACAGCGCATCGGAGACGGCGACCTTGGTCATCGAGCTTTCTGCGGTGCCGAGCGAGCCGGTGTCGAGCACGCCCGCGCACCAATCGATCATGAGTTCCGCCTGTTTCAGGTCGATCAGATTCTCGGCGAGCATGAAGCCGACGCCTTCGTGATCGACGAGCGGCTTGCCGAAGGCGTGGCGCCGGCAGGCATAGTCGCTGGCGATTTCCTGGGCGCGGATGGCGAGACCGAGCCAGCGCATGCAGTGCGACAGCCGGGCAGGGCTCAGCCGCACCTGCGCATAGGCGAAACCCTCGCCGCTGGCGCCAAGCATCTGGTCGGCGGGCACGCGCAGATCGACGATGTCGACCTCGGCATGTCCGCCCGGCATCGAACTGTCGATCGTATCGAGCACGCGCACGGTGCGGATCGCAGGATCCGGTAGGTCGACCAGGAACATGCAGGCACCGTCCTCGGACTTCGCCATCACGATGCCGACCCGCGCGCCTTCCGCGCCGGTGATGAACTTTTTGCGGCCGTTGATGACCCAGTGATTGCCGTCCAGACGGCAGGTCGTCTGCATCATCGACGGATCCGAGCCGGCGCCGCCATCCTCGGCGGGCTCGGTCATGAAGAAGGCGGAGCGCGCCTCGCCGCGCACGAGCGGATCGCGGAAGCGGGCGTGCTGATCGGAGCTGCCGACCTTGCCGAGCAAATACATATTGCCTTCGTCGGGCGCCGCCGTGTTGCAGGCGAGGGGGCCGAGCGGAGAAAGGCCGGTCTTGATCAGCACGATCGCCGTTTCGCGCTGGGTCAGATGAGTGCCGTCGGCGAGGATGTGCGGCGTCAGGATACCGGCCGCGCGCGCCTGCTTGCGGAGTTCGGCGACCAGCGCGTCGCTGGGCCCATGGCGATCACGGCGAGGATCCTTTTCGTAAGGAACGACGACATCGCGGACGAATGCCTCGACCTTCGCGGCAATGGTGGCGGCGCGTTCGCTCATCGCGCGGTCGTCCCGCCGTCGATCACCAGTTCTGCGCCGGTCATGTAGCGGGACTCGTCGCTCGCGAGGAACAGGATCGCATCCGCAATCTCCTCCGCCTCGCCGATCCGGCCGATCGGCACATCGTCCATCAGCGCCTTGGCGATTTCCGGGTTGGCATAAGCGGGCGCCGTCAGCGGGGTGGCGATATGCCCGGGATGGACCGAATTGGCGCGCACGCCATTCCCTGCCGCGGCGCATTCGATCGCGGTTGCCTTGGTGAACATGCGGACGCCTCCCTTTGCCGCGCAATAGGAGCCCGTGCCGACTCCAGCGACGATGCCGCGGATCGACGACATGTTGACGATCGCCCCGTTCCCCGACGCAGCGAGCAGCGGCAGCATCGCTTTGGTGCCGAGAAACACGCTGTCGAGGTTGACCGCGAGGATCGAGCGCCACTGCGCGAGGCTCGTTTCGGCGATCGACGCGAATTTCCCGAAGCCGGCATTGTTGACCAGAATGTCGAGCTTGCCGAAGCGGCGCTTGATATCCGCGGCGAGCGCGGTCCAGGCTTCCTCGTCGGTGACGTCGAAGGTGACGGCCTGGTGCATGTCGCCGGGAAGGTCCGCCCTCGCCTTGGCGAGCGCATCGCCATTGCGGTCGCCGAGCAGGACGGTCGCGCCTTCGGCGGCGAAACGGCGCGCCGTCGCCAGGCCGATGCCCGATGCGGCTCCCGTGATCAACGCGACTTTGCCTTGGAGTCGATTCACTGCGCCTTCTCCGTGATACCGGCATCTTCCTTGCTTAGCGCGAGCAGGCTTTCGAACTCGGGATTGCGCCGCGAGAGGATCGCGTCGGTACGGGCGCGGATCGGCTCGTCGAAACGCGTGGTGGTGAACACGTAGAACTGATCGTTCCGTATCCCGTCGAACGTCAACGCGGCCACCTCGTCGGCCGAAGGAGCGCTGCGATAGAGGTTGTCCGCGACCGACTGAAGCGCCTCGGCTTCCTCTGGACGTCCGCCGACGGCGCGCAGATGCGAAGGCCGGGACCGCTCCGAATCGTAAATCCGGGTAGCGACGAGCCCCGGGCAGAGCATCGTCACGCCGATCGGCGCCCCCTCGTCGCGCAGGCCCGCGTACAGCGCCTCGGTGACCCGCACCACGGCGTGCTTCGAAGCGCCATAGACGGCCGAGCCGGAGCCGCTGACGAATCCCGCCACCGAGGCCGTATTGAGCACATGGCCGGGGCGTCCCTCGGCCAGCATTCGCGGCACGAAGCTGCGGATGCCGTTGACCACGCCGTCCACATTCACGCCGAAGGCCCAGCGCCAGTCTTCCGCCGAATAGTCCCAGACGGGACGATGGCGCCCGCCGGGCACGACGCCGGCATTGTTGCAGAGCAGGGAAACCTCGCCGAACTGGCTCCAGGAGAGATCCGCAAGTGCCTGCACGGCACCTGCGTTGGCTACGTCGGTCTGCTGCACGACGATCGCCGGCGCGACGATCTGCGATGCCACGATCTCCAGGTCGTCGAGGTTGATGTCCGCGAGCACCAGGTTCATGCCCTGCGCGCCGGCCAGCCTGGCGAGCGCGGCACCGATGCCGCTGCCGGCGCCGGTGATGACGGCCGTTTTTCCGGAGAAATCCTTCATCGAACCCTGTTCCTCTCGCATGTGCGGGCCGGCCGTTCAGGCGCATCTTTCTGTTCCGCATGTAATCGACCGTCCGGTCGGGCGTCAACTCCGCTGGGCTATTGACGGGCGGTTCGCAGGGGCATAGCAAAATTCGGCCGACCGGACGGTCTAGAGACGCAGGAGAGACGATGACCGAGAGCCTCCCACCGCTCGCCAGCTTGGGTCTTTTGCGGCGCGATGCGCCCAAGACCGTTGCCGGTTTCCGCCGCTGGCGCACGATCATCGACACTAACGGCGCGTTGCCAGCGAGGGTGAAGCGATTGTTCGTTGCCTGTGCCGCAACCGTAAAGGGCTATCCGGAACTCGCCCAGCGCGAACTCGCGGCGGCACGCGATGCTGGCCTTTCCGAGGAGGAGGCGGCGGCCGCAGTCGCGATCCTTTCGAGCGTGCGGGGGGAGGGTGCTGCGTTACGCTATCATCGGCTTTTCCAGGCGGTTTATCCAGACGCCGTCGACCCCGAGTGGAGCGGCGCGGACCTGACGGTCGAACCCGGGGCGGCCGAGGCCAATTTCCTCCATTATTTCGGCACGATGCCGCCGTCTCTCGGCAAGCTTTTCGACGTCAAGCCGCTTGGCGCCGATGCCTATTATCTGATGCGCGAGGGCACGCTGTCCGGAACCGCGCTCGGTCCGGTGCATGCGGAGCTCCTGCTCGTCACCGTGCTGGTCGCCGATTACAGCGAATGGGCGTCGGTCCATATCAAGGGCGCGCGCAAGGCCGGGGCGAGCGAAGAGGCCGTTGCGGAGGCGGTGATCTGCGCGGTGCCGACCGCCGGCCTCTCGGCTTGGGTGATCGGCGCCACGGCGATGGACGCTTGAAGGCGCATTTATAACCCGCTGACCAGATGGCCTCCGTCGACGGCGAGCACCGCGCCGGTGATGTATGCCGACCGATCGGAGCACAGCAGCAGCAACGGCCCGTCGAGGTCCTCCATCTGGCCCAGCCGGCGCTGGGGAATCCGCGCGATCAGCCTTTGGCCCGCGTCCGAAGCGAAGAAATCGCGGTTGAGATCGGTTTCGATATAGCCGGGGGCGAGGGCGTTCACGCGGATCCCGAGCGGCGCCCATTCGAGCGCCATCGCCTTGCTGAGCTGGATCAGGCCGGCCTTGCTCGCGGCATAGGCGGCGAGGCCCTTGGAGACGCGCTCGCCCAGGATCGAGGCGACGTTGATGATCGTGCCGCCCGTCTCGCGCATCGCCCGCGCCGCCGCCTGCGCCACCAGGAAGGCGCCGGTCAAGTTCGGTTCGACGACCTGGCGCCACTCGGCTTCGGTCACGTCCAGCGCCGCTCGGGTCTGCGCGACGCCGGCATTGTTGACGAGAATGGTTAGCGGCGTCGCGATCTCGCGGCCGATCCGATCGAATCCCTCGGCGACCGAGACGGAGTCGGTTACGTCCATCACGAGGGGGATGCAGGTGCCGCCCTCCGCCTGGATTCCTTCGGAAAGCGTGAGCAGCGCGTCTTCCCGCCGAGCGGCCGCAATGACCGTTGCGCCCTCGCGCGCCAGCAAGGTCGCGAAATGACGCCCCAGGCCCGAGCTCGCGCCGGTGACCAATGCCGTTTTGCTCTCCAACTGCATCTCTTTCCTCTTTCAAACCTTGCCTTATTGCGCTCGCGCCGCCACTAGTATGAACAACCGACCGGGCGGTCGAGTTGCCTTTTGGAGGGGCGTTGAGACTCGCGGGCAAGCGCACGATCATTACCGGGGGTGCCGCAGGCTTGGGCCGGGCGCTTGCCGAGGCCTTTGTGGCGGAGGGCGCTCATGTGCTGATCGGCGACCTCGATGTAGCGGAGAATGGCGGCAACGCGGCGATCTCCGGCATGCGCCTCGACGTAGCCGAAGCGTCCGACTGGGCGGCAGTGTTGGAAGAGGCGGAGGCGCGCTGGGGCGGAGTCGATATCCTCGTCAACAATGCGGGGATCGCATCCCGGCTCACCCGCATCGAGGATCGCACCGGCGAGGATTGGGATCGCAGCATGGCGGTCAATGTGAAGGGCCCGTTCCTGGGCACGCGCGCCGTGCTGCCACGCTTCCGCGCCCAGGGCGGCGGGACGATCGTCAACGTTTCTTCGGTGGCCGGTCTCGGCCAGTCCCAGATCATGGACCCGGCCTATGCCTGCAGCAAGGCGGCGCTCACCATGCTGACGCGGGTCACGGCGGCGCAGCATGCGGCGGAAGGCGTGCGCTGCAACGCCGTTCATCCGGGCCCGATCGACAGCGACCTGGCCCGCGCCGCTTATTCCGATGCCGAAGCATTCGAGCGGCGTCTTGCACGCGTGCCGATGGGCAGGCTGGCGGACATGAACGAAGTGGTTGCGGCAGTGCTCTTTCTTGCCGGCGATGAATCGTCCTACATCACCGGCGTTTCGCTCGCCGTCGATGGCGGGGCGCTTGTACAATAAGGCGAATAACCCAGCTGGGGCTGGCGGCCGATCATGAGGAAACGAAGCTGAGATGGCGCGACAATCGGAAAAGAAGCGGCAGAAGACTGAAGCGCATGACGAGAAGCGCAACGAAATCCTCAGGCATTGCGCGATCCTGTTCGACCGGGTGGGCTATCACAAGGCGTCGATGCAGATGCTCGCCGACGAAGTGGGCCTCGGCAAGCCGACGCTGTATCACTATTTCCCGAGCAAGCACGCGATCCTGTTCGCGATCCACGATGCGCATATGAGCGCCCTGCTTGCCGGGTTGGCGGACGAATCCGAGACCGCCGATCCGCTTCGCCGGCTGCGCGCCGCCTGCATCGACATCCTGCGCCAGATCGCCGAGCACCCAGGCTATGTCCGCGCCTTCATGGATCATTACGAGGATCTCGAAGGCAAGATGCGCAGCCATATCCGCGCGCAGCGAAAAGATTATTTCGAGCGGGTGCGCGGCATCATCACCCAGGGCATCGACGACAAGCTGTTCCGGCCGTGCGACCCCGACCTCACCACCTATGGCTTTCTCGGCATGTGCAACTGGGCGTATAAATGGTACCCCTCGATCGCCAAGACGCGGTCGCCCGAAGAAGTGGCCGATGCGCTCTGCCAGCCCTTCTTCGAAGGACTCAGCCTGAGCCAGAAGTGACGGTGCACGAGGCGGCCCTCTCTCGCGCTGAGCCGACCGCGGCGATGATCGATGCCGTCCGCTTTTCCGATGCCGCCGGGATTCGTCCGGCGGCGGAGGCGCTGCGCGAGACAGTTCGGCAGTTGTGCGGACTGCGGACCGCCGTGACTCACAATGTCGCGACGCGCGAGCCGATGCGGGACGGGGAGGGCGCGGTACTCGCGACGTCCGTGTTCGGGTTTCGCGAGAGCGAGCCGCGCTGGTGGGAGGCGCCACAGCTCGCCTTGTCCTCCCCCATCGTCCATGCCTGCCGTGTTGAGGCCGAGCCGTTCTGGTGCAATGCCGACGGATTTCACACTCGCCTCGCAAATCCCCTGCTCGACGCGATCGATCGCCAGGATTTTCGCGCGAGGGCGATGACGCCGGCGGCACTGGTCGTGCCGATCCACCTGCCGTTCGGGCAGATCGGCGCTGCGAGCTTCCTCTCGCCCGATCCCGAGCAAGAGGATCTGTCCGATGCCTATGCGCATGCCGCGGATGCGCTCGCGATCCTCGCCCACGCCTTCGTCCAAAGCTATGTCAAGGTTACGGCCCGGACGCGCATGACCTTGGGAGGCGTGTCGCTCACCAAGCGCGAAGTGGAGTGCCTTCGCTGGGCGGCGGCGGGAAAGACGAACGACGAGATCGGACTGATCCTGGGCCTCCAGCGAACGACCGTGCGTTTCCACATCCGTTCGGCATCGATCAAGCTGGACGCGGTCAATCGCGACCAGACGCTGTTCAAGGCGGCCCAGCTCGGCTTTCTGGGGATGGTGCGCTAGCGGCTGTCGCATTGGTCAGAAGTCGTCGGTTCGCGGAACGGTTATGCATGTGGGCAGGAGAGAAGCCGTGCCAGACATGCAGACGCCCCCCATCGCCGAGGGACTGATCGAGCAGCTCGAGGACGGGATCGCGCTGCTCGCGTCGCGCGATCGGGGTAGCGGCAAGATCCTGTTTCCGCCGAGACCTGAAGACGATCCGCGCTACGAGCGGATCCGGTTGCCAACGCAGGGCAGGTTGTGGTCGTGGACGGTCCAGCGTTTCCGTCCGAAATCGCCGCCCTATGCGGGTCCCGAAGCCTTCGAGCCTTATGCGGTGGGCTATGTCGAACTCGATGGCGCGCTGATCGTCGAAGGGCGGATTGTCGGCGTCGCTTTCGACGCCCTCGTCATCGGGATGCCGATGCAGCTCGTCCCGCTCCCCTTCGAACTCGGCGACGGCGCCGCGCGCACCAGCTTCGCCTTCACGCCCGTCGAGGGAGCGGATGCATGAGCGAGGATGTTTTCATCATCGGGGCCGGCATTCACCCGTTCGGGCGGACGCCGGGGCTGACGGGGCTGCAACAGGGGGTTTTTGCGGTGCGCCAGGCGCTGGAACGTGCCGGGCTCGCGTGGCCCGACATCCAGTTTGCCTTCGGAGGATCGGACGCAGCCGGCAATGCCGATACCATGGTCGCCGAACTGGGGCTCACCGGCATTCCCTTCATCAACGTCGCCAATGGTTGCGCGACGGGCGGGTCGGCGATGTTCGGCGCCTATAGCACGATCAAGTCCGGAGAATTCGACCTGGGGCTGGCGGTCGGTTTCGACAAGCATCCGCGCGGCTCCTTTTCGCCGCTGCCGCGCGATTGGGGGCTGCCGGACTGGTATGGCGAGACCGGGCTGATGCTAACCACCCAATTTTTCGCGATGAAGATCCAGCGCTACATGGCGATGCATGGCATCACCCCGCGCACGCTCGGCGCGGTGGCGGAAAAGGCGTTCGCCAACGGCGTGCTGGCCGACCATGCCTGGCGGCGCGAGCCGGTGGAGCTCGAGGCCATCATGAGCTCTGCGATGCTCAGCGATCCCCTGACCAAGTTCATGTTCTGCTCGCCCGGCGAGGGGGCCGTGGCGCTGGTCCTCGCAAGCGGCAAGCGAGCACGCGAGCTCGGCCTGCCGGCAGTGCGCCTCCGCGCGGCGGCCGTGCGTTCGCGGCCGCCGGGCTCGTTCGAAGTGTTCTCCCCTGCGCTCGACGTCGAACGCGGCGGCTCGCCGACCACGGTCGCGGCCGAGGCGGCCTATGCGATGGCGGGCGTCGGTCCCGAAGATATCGACATCGCCCAACTGCAGGATACCGAAGTCGGCGCGGAGATCATGCACATGGCCGAGAACGGCTTCTGCGCGGACGGCGAGCAGACGGCCTGGATCGCCGAAGGCCGCACCCGGATCGGCGGTGCCCTGCCGGTAAACACCGATGGCGGGTGTCTGGCCTGCGGCGAACCGATCGGCGCCTCCGGATTGCGGCAGGTCTATGAGAATTACGTCCAGCTGATCGGCGCCGCCGGCGCCCGGCAGGTCCCCGGAACGCTGCGCCTCGGCTATAGCCATGTCTATGGCGCGCCCGGCGTTTCGGCCGTCGCGATCGTGGAGCGCTGAGCCGATGGACCTCATGTTCACCGATGCGCAGCGCGCCTTTCGCGACGAGGTTCGCGCGTTCCTGGCCGAGTCGCTTTCGCCGAGGCTGAGGCGCGGTGCGGCGCTGACCTCGGGCGTCTTCGCGGAACCCGATATCGCACGCGAATGGCAGGCCATCCTCGAGGCGCAGGGCTGGTTGGTCTATCACTGGCCGGCGACGGCCGGCGGGCCGGGCTGGAGCCCGATCCAGCGCTGGATCTTCGAAAAGGAGTGCGCCGAAGCCGGTGCCCCGATCCTGCCGGGCATGGGGCTCAAGCTGGTCGGGCCGGTGCTCTACACCTTCGGCACCGAAGCCCAGAAGGCGCAATACCTCCCGCGCCTGCGGAGCGGCGAGCATGTCTGGGCGCAGGGCTTTTCCGAGCCCGGTTCGGGGTCCGATCTCGCGAGCCTCAGGACGCGCGCGGTCCGCGACGGGGACGCCTATATCGTCTCCGGCCACAAGATCTGGACGACACAGGCGCAATTCGCCAATCGTCTGTTCGCGCTGGTGCGCACCGATCCGGAGGTGAAGCCGCAACAGGGGATCAGCTTCCTGCTGATCGATATTGCGCAGCCCGGCGTCACCGTGAAGCCGATCCTCAGTGCGTCGGGAGATCACGAGCTCAATGAAGTGTTTCTCGATTCCGTCCGGGTTCCGGTCTCGGATCGCATCGGCGAGGAGGGGCAGGGGTGGGCGATCGCGAAGTTCCTGCTCGAAAATGAGCGCGGCGGATCGAGTTTCGCGCCGGCCTTGCTCGCGGACCTCGCCCGGCTGCGCGAGGCGATGGGGCCGCTGAGTGGCGAGCTGGCTGCCCGCGCGGCGCGGCTGGAGCTCGAGGCCGAAGCGCTTGAGATGACCGAGCTTCGCACCCTGATCGAGATCGAGAACGGTGCGACGCCCGACCCGCGAAGCCTGACGACCAAGCTGCTGGCCTCGGAAATCCGCCAGGGGATCGAGGCACTGGCGGTCGATGGCTTTGGCATGGCCGGGCTGCAGCTCCCGGAGGAACGTCCCTTCTATCGGCCCGACATGTCGTCGCCGGTGCGCTCGGATGAAGCGCAGGTCGCCGCGGCACGCTATCTGAACGCCCGCGCCTGGTCGATTTTCGGCGGCACCAGCGAAATCCAGCTCACCATTATCGCGAAGGCCGCACTCGGCCTCTGACAGACAAAGGACCCGAAATGCCCGAAGCCTATATCGTTTCCGCCCGCCGCACCGCCGGGGGCCGCCGCAACGGCCGGCTCGCCGGATGGCACCCCGCCGATCTCGGCGCGCTCGTGCTCGACGCGCTGGTGGCGGACGCCGGCATCGATCCCGCCGCCGTGGACGATGTGATCATCGGCTGTGTGAGCCAGGTCGGCGAACAGAGCTTCGCCTTTGGCCGCAACGTGGTCCTTGCCTCCAGCCTGCCCCAGAGCGTCCCCGCGGTGACGATCGATCGCCAATGCGGATCGTCGCAACAGGCGGTCCATTTCGCCGCGCAGGCGGTGATGTCCGGGATGCAGGACATCGTCATTGCCGGTGGCGTCGAGAGCATGACCCGCGTGCCGATGGGATCGCCGATCGGGCTCGCCAAGGCGGCCGGAATCGGGGCGAACCCGTTTTCGGAGGCGATCCAGAAGCGCTTCGGCGTGGAGATGTTCAGCCAGTTCCATGGCGCCCAGATGATCGCCGACAAATATGGCTTTACCCGCGAAGCGCATGATCGCTTCGCCCTCGAAAGCCACCAAAAGGCGGCCGCGGCGATGGCGGCCGATGCGTTCGCCAGGGAAATCGTGCCGGTGCCGATCGTCACGGCGGAAGGCGTGCAGGCCATCCACGATCGCGACGAAGGCGTGCGCTCCGATGCCTCGCTGGAATCGATCGGCTCGGTCAAGCTGCTGAGCGAAGGCGGCACGCTTTCGGCGGCGTCCGCCAGCCAGATCTGCGACGGCGCGAGCGGCGTGCTCGTCGCTTCCGAAGCCGCCGTCCGGACCCATGGCCTCACTCCGATCGCGCGGATCGTGAACCTGGCGGTGACGGCCGGCGATCCGGTGATCATGCTCGAAGAGCCGATCCCCGCGACACGCCGAGTGCTCGATCGCGCCGGCCTTTCGCTGAACGACATCGACCTGTTCGAAGTCAACGAGGCCTTCGCCTCGATCCCGATGGCCTGGCTCATGGCCCTCGATGCCGATCCGGCGAAGCTCAACGTCAATGGCGGCGCGATCGCGCTCGGCCATCCCCTCGGCGCCACCGGCACCAAGTTGATGGCGACGCTGATCCACGCGCTCAAGGCCCGGGGCGGCCGTTATGGCCTGCAGACGATGTGCGAAGGCGGCGGCATCGCCAACGCATCAATCATCGAGGTGCTCTGACGATGGATCTCACCCTCAGCGACGAGCAGGGAATGGTCCGCGACATGGTTCGCCGTTTCCTCGCGGACCGCTACGACGCGACGACCATGGCGAAGGCGCCGATGTCGCGGGCGGACTGGCAGGCGCTGGGGGAACTCGGCCTGTTCGCGTTCCTGCTCCCCGAGGCAATGGGGGGCATGGGCGGCGGTGCGGCCGAAGTGATGATCGTCGCCGAGGAGATGGGCCGTGCCCTGGCGATCACGCCGCTCGCCGAGAGCGTCGTGCTGTGCGGCCGTGCCCTGTCCGGAAGTGCGCTTGCCGCCAAATGGGGGCAGCCGCTGCTGGACGGGACGGCGGTGCTCGCCTTTGCGCAGGGAGGCTCGATCGCGAGCGGTGCAGTGTCCGGCGCTATGGACATCGTTCGGGAGGGAATGGAAGCCGCGGCGTTCCTGGTGGCCGATGCGCATGGCCGGCTGGCGCTCGTCGATGCGGAGGCGCCTGGAGTCGTTCGCAGACCTGCGCGGCTGGTCGACGGCAGTATCGCGGCACAGCTGCGCTTCGAGGGCGCGCCGGCACAGCTAATCGCGCTTTCACCCGAGGCGCTGGCGGAGTGCGTAGCGCTGGCCGAGCTCGCGATCCTGGCGGAACTGGTCGGCGCGATGGATACGCTGCTCGCGCTCACGCTCGATTATGTTCGCCAGCGCCACCAGTTCGGCAAGCCGATCGGGAGCTTCCAGGCCGTGCAGCATCGCTGCGCGCGGCTGTATACCGATCTCGAACAGTCCCGATCGCTGTTGCTGAAGGCCGCCCTGGTCGATGCGGCGGATCGGCCGCGCGCGGTAACTCGCGCCAAGGCGTTCATCGGCGATGCCGCGCTCGGCCTCGCCGAGTCCGCCGTCCAGCTGCACGGCGGCATGGGGGTGACCGAGGAACTCGCGGTCGGTCGCGGCCTGCGGCGTGTGCTGCTGCTGTCGCGGCTATTCGGCGGCGGCATCGCCGCCCGAGCCGCACTCGCCGCCTGACGTACCGGCGGGCGACGCGCCCGAGGGCGGCGATACGCGGATAACGGCAGGCGGATGCCAGCGGCCCGCAATGGCGCGTTCGGTCGGGTGATAGAGCCGCATCATCAGCATGAACTTCTCGCGCGGCGTCGGCAGCCAGTTGTTCCGCTTGTCCGGGCCGGGATCGGCGTTCTGAATGTAGAGGCGCAGCGATCCATCGCGACCAAAGGCGATGCCCGGCGTCCGGTCCCCGATCGAATAGCGCCCGATGGCGTTCGGCACCAGGAAGCCCCTGTCGTAGTAGAGGGTGATCGACCAGAAGGCATCCACCGGCGGCAGATCCCGCTTGGGGAAGCAGATCACATAGTCCGCATGGCCGTCCAGCGGCTGGCCGGCGCCGTCGAGATGCGCGACGGGGTACAGTGCCTCGCGCTTGTCCAGGACGTAGATCTGATCCATCGCGACCGCGGCGCGCAGTAGATAGTCCTGGCCGAACTGTGAGCCGGCATCGCTCGTCGACCAGCCATTGGCGATCGTGCCGAGCGCCTTGGTCTTTGCCCGGATGATCTCGAGACCGTCGGCAATGCCGCGTTCCACTGCCGCTCGATCCGCGGGGGCCAGCGTTTCGACGCGAAACCCGCCGCGCGGGGTGAGGCCGATCCGCCGGAACGACGCGAGTAGGGCGCGATCTTCCGGGGCGGCTCGCCAGTCCGCGAGCACAACGCCCAAATCGGCCAGCAATTTCCATGGTGCGGCGGCCGCGGTTGCGAGCGGGCGCTGAGGCGTCACCGACGCCTCCACCAGTCGCCCCGGCGCAAGCCATTTCCGCAGCTGGATCCGATCCTGGAGGGCGTGGACGAGCGGCAGGTCCTTCGGCCCGTCGATCAGCACGCGCCCGGCCACCATCAGATAGCGTTGCTGGCTGCGCACGACGATCGCGCCCGGGGGAGTGGGGTCTCGATAGCCAGGGCCGACGATGAAGATCGGCGGCAGCTTGGCGCCATGGCTGCCCTGGCCGAAGGCGTATCGAGTGGAACTGTCCGCCTCGCCGAACTGAAAAACATAGTAGCGTCTGCCGAAATCGGGAGTGTCCAGCTGGAACGGCCCGACATCGGTGTCGAGGAACGCCAGCGCATAGAGCGTGTCGTTATTGGGAGCCACGCCGATCCGGGTTTCGGGGTTGGCGAGCGCGCGGGCGCGCCCGAGCCGGTTGATCGGCGCGGTGGCGAGAGTCGCCGGGCGTGGGGCGAACGGGTGGTCGGGCTGGGTTGCCTTCTGACGAAGCTCGGCGGCGCGGACCAACGGATAGCCCCAGATCGTCGCGCGCAGTGCCAGCGTATAGGGGTCCGCGCTGGGACCTGAGAACAGCGTGCGGGTCGTCGCGGCTTGGCGGAGCGGCTCCCTCCCGGCGTGGCTGGCGGGCGTTAGCAGCATCAGCACGACCAGGGCGGCAGATCGGAAGGTGCTGGGCAGAGGCAAGCTATTCTCCCGGTCGCGACGACGAATCAGCGTTCGCGCAGTTCCGAGGCGTAAAAGCGGCTTGCCCAGGCGATGCAGGCTGCTCCGGCCAGCGAGAACATCACGACCGCTGACAGCGCATAGCGCAGCGACGTGTCTTGCATAGCGCCACCCGCCGCCAGCCAATCGCTGGCAAAGCCGGTGATCGCTGGCCCCAGGCCGAGGCCGAACAGGTTGAAGACCAGCAGGGTGACGGCGGACGTCAGCGCGCGCATGCGCGGCGCGACGATCGATTGCGGCACGCCCACGATCGGGCCGTAATAGAAGAACATCAACATCGTCGCGATGAAGCCGAAAGCCAGCGACGCTCCCAGCGACGGCGCGAGGAACTGTGCGAGCGCGGCGGGCACCATCAGCAGCATCGCGACGGCGCTCACTACCACGCGTCCGGCAGGACGGCGCGCACCGAACGCGTCGGACAGGCGGCCGCCCAGATAGATGCCGATCCCACCGCCGATGCCGTTCATCAGCGCCAGCCACGAAGCGACTTCGGCCAGCGGCAAGTGATGGACGCGCATGTAGAACGGCGCGGACCAGCTCATCATCGCATATTGCGAGAAGGCATGGAGAGTCGTGCCGGCCAGCATGTAGCGATAGGTCCGCAGCCGCCACAGCGTGCCAAGGGCGGCGCCAAACGGAACCGCTTCGGCAGCGGCGCCCGGGTCTCCCGCCGCCTGCCGCACGGGTTCGCGCACGAGCAGCACCACCAGCGGCGCGAGCGCCAGTCCGGCAAGGCCGATCACGGCGAAGGCGAGCCGCCATCCGAGCGCGGCGGCGATCCATCCGCCCGAGGCATAGCCGAGCATGATGCCGGCAGGCAGTGCCAGCCCCCATAGAGCGAGCGCGGTCACGCGCTTCTCCGGCGGATAATAATCGGCGATGATCGAATGCGATGCCGGCACCGAGCCGGCCTCGCCGAGCGCGACGCCGATCCGGAAGGCGACGAGCGATGCAAAGCCGGTGGCGAGCCCGGAAAGTGCCGTCATCGCGCTCCATGTCGCGAGCGAGGCGGCGACGATGTTGCGCCGGTTCATCCGATCGGCCAGCCGGGCGATCGGCAGCGACAGCGTCGCGTAGAAGAGCGCGAAGGCCAGCCCGGTCAGCAGCCCGAGCTGGCCGTCGCTGAGGTGGAGTTCGCGCTTGATCGGCTCTTGCAGCACGGACAACACCGTCCGGTCGATATAGTTGAACATCGAAACCAGGCCGAGCATCACGAGCATGGTGCGGCGCATCCGATGCCCTTGGGCAGGTTCTGCAGGTTTCAGCGTCGAACTCGTCATACGAACCTTGTCTCCGCAAAGCGGGTGGGACGACAACCCAGTCGGACCGGGCCGTCGTCCAGCTTGATCAGGCGCTTTGCTTCAGTCGCCGTCCGGGCCAGGTCAGAACCTGAAGCGGACTCCTGCGGTGAGCGTGCGGCCCGCGACGTTGTAAAGCGTGAACAGCGTCGGATAGATCAGTCCCGGCGCTGCCGCAGCCGCCACGAGCGGCGGCTTGCGGTCGAACAGGTTCGTCGCGGTCAAAAACAATTCGGGCGCACCTGCGGTGTCAAATTTGTAAGAAATCGTCGCGTCCGTGTAGAAGACCGGCTTGATCGCTGGCACCGCGTAGAACGAGGTTGGATCGTTCTTGAGGTTGCCGATCGTCACCTTGCCGATCATCGTCTCCTGCACGAAGAGCGTGAACCCGCCATTGCTGTAATCGGCACTGAAATTGCCCCGGAATTTGGGGTAGGCATAGCTGGTCTGGCTATTCACGCCGTGGCCGGCATAATCGATCACGGGGGCAATCGAATTGGTCTGCGTCTTGTAGCGATCGAGATAGTTCGCATAGGCGCGCAGGTTCAGCTCGCCGTTACCGACCTTGGAGCGGTAGGAGAGCGCGACGTCCACACCACTGGTCCGCAGGAAGCTGATGTTCTGCGTGATCAGACTCACCGAGGTCGGATAGTTGGCCGGGGACCGGTCATTGAACGGCAGCGGCCGGTCGATCAGGCTGCAGGTTGGCGACGTGCCGTTGGACGCTTCGCACTCGTTGACCACGTCGTTGAGCCCCTGCGTGGCGATCGCGCCGTTGATCTTGAGATCATAATAATCGACCGATGCATTGAAGCCGGGCAAGAAGCTCGGGCTGAGCACCACGCCGGCCGCGAACGTGTCGCCGGTCTCCGGCTTGAGGTTCGGATTGCCGCCGCTGAACTGACGGATCGAACCCGGGGTGCCGGTGTGCGGGTCGTTGAAGTTGACCGGCGCCGTCTGGATGCCGGCGAACAGTTCGAACAGGGACGGCGCGCGGATATCGCGCGAGCGCGTGACGCGGAACATGATGTCGTTGATCGGCTTGTACACCGCCCCGACTTTCCACGTCGTCACGCTGCCGCTGGTGCTGTAATCGGTCACGCGGACGGCGCCGTTGAGGCTGAGCTCACGGGCGAAGGACTGGTCCTTGAAGATTGGGACCTGCGCTTCGGCGAAGGCTTCCTTCACCGTCAGCTTGCCGACGGCCGAACCGACATTGGTGTTGTTGAACCGAGTCATGCGGTTGGCGGGGATGCCCCGCAGACCCGTGAAATCGATCGGCACGGCCGGATCGGAATTGGAGGTCAGGTTCAGTGCCTGCTCGCGATACTGGCCACCGACCGCCACCGTCACCGGTCCCGCCGGCAGTTGGAAGAGATCGCCGCGCGCCGAAAGGACGAAGTCGTCAGTGGTGTTCTCGGCGCGATACCGCGAGACGCCGAGCACGGTTTCCAGATCGGCGGTTGAGGGCGTGCCCGCGCCGAACACGTTGATCGGCTTGCATCCCGGATAGAGGCCAGGATTGGTGAGCGTGACGCGGCAGACGATCGAATTGTCCGGGGCACGCACCGCATCGAGCGCGGCGGCGAGCTTCGGAATCTCGACCTGCTTCTGCGCGAAATTGGTGATGGAACTGCCATGGGTGTAATCGGCCGTGACGTTCCACCCTCCAAGCTTCCATTCGAGGCCGGCGTTGACCAGATAGGCGTCGGTCTGTTCGCGCGTGGGGATCGGGCCCTGTTCGGCGATGAAGCGGAACACGGTGAAGGAGTCGTTCGGCCCCATTTGCGCCTGGACCGCCGGGTTGAGAAAGGCATTGCCGCTGAAGAAGCGGAAGCCGAGCACCGACTGCGCCTGCGTGTCGTAGCTGGTGACGCTGCGCGAATAGCTCCCCTGAACATGTGCGGTGAGCGTACTGGTCAAATCATAGGAGAGCCGGCCATAGCCCTGGGTGGTGGTCAGCGGCGCGATCAGCTGGTTGGAGCCGGGAATATAGAGTCCGTCGCCGCCGACATTGGTGCCGGGTGTGCCGGTTGTGGTGCCGCGCTGGATCGGGCGAACCGCGCCGCCGGGCAGGAAGATCGTGTTGGTGAGCGACGGCGCGGTGCTCGTGAGGATGATGCCGTTGTTATAGTCGTTGGTCGTGAAGCGCAGGTTCGGCAGGAAGATGAACGGGTTCGCGGCTCGCCCTGGCGCCGCGGTCGAGCCTGGCACCGAACCGACGGCAGCATAGGCATCGCCGCCATAGATGCGGGCGCTGCGCTTGATTCCCTCGCTGTCATAGCGCTCGATCGATGCGAGGATATGGCCGCGATCGCCTGCGAAACTCATGCCGCCGGCGAGGCCGACCCGGTAATTGCCCAGGTCGCCGCGAGTCGAGACACCGCGCTGCGCCACGCCCTTCACGCCGGTAAACTTCTTGTCGAGGACGAAGTTAACCGCGCCGCTGACCGCGTCCGAGCCATAGACGGCCGAGGCGCCGCCCGTGACGACGTCGACGCGCTGGATCAACAGCTGCGGGATCGTGTTCACGTCCACCGCGCCGCGGAAGGTGGTCGGCGGCACGCGGATGCCGTCGAGCAGGATCAGCGCGCGAGTCGGGCCGACGCCGCGAAGGTTGAGCAGATTGCCATGCTCGCCACTATTGCCCTGCAACTGCGTGTTGGCTGCCGGGCTGGTGGAGTTGGCGAATTGCGGCAGCTTGTTGATCGCATCGGCGAGGTTCGTTGGGGTCGCCTTTTCGAGCTCCTCGGTCGGCGCGACGGTGACGGGCGTCGGCTGATTATAGCCGTCGCGTACCACGCGGCTGCCGGTGACGATGATATCCTGGCCGGCCGGAGCTGCCGAGCTTTCCGGCGTTTGCGCTTCCGGCGCTGTCGACTGCGCCGCCGCAGGTGCGACCGTGGCGATGAGGGCGCATCCACTCAACAGGGCCATGCGACCGATTTCGAGCCTGTTCATTTCTCTCTCCCATAAGTCTTGGGCCTATTTTTTTGTGCCCAGATCCGTCAGATCTTGTGGTGGTCAGGTGGCGCCTGCCTCCTGCGCGGCGAGCCAGGCCGCCTTGGCCAGCGGCTCGATCCGCGTCACGATGTCCTGTGAGTTCGCGCCGGTCTGCACACCGTCGCGCGCGCGGCCCGCAATTCCCTGCAGGATCGCCGCGACGCGAAACAGGTTGAACGCGCGATAGAAGGGATGGGTGGGATCGCAGCGCAGTCCGGTCCGCTCGCAATAGCGGCGCGCATAGTCTTCGGCGCTCGGGATCCCGAGCGCGGCGAGGTTGGCGCCCTTCAGCGTGCCGCGCACGTCCACGCCGTCCGGCCGGAACCACTCCATCATGTGATAGGTCAGGTCGCCGAGCGGATCGCCGAGCGTCGACAATTCCCAGTCGATCACCGCCGCGACGCGCGGTTCGGTCGGATGCACGAGCAGGTTGTGGAAGGAATAGTCGCCATGGATGATCGTGGTGCGCTCGTCGGTCTGCGGCACTGCATCCGGTAGCCAGGCGATCAGCCGGTCCATCTCGGGAATGTCGCGGGTCCGCGAGGCGTCATATTGGCGCGACCAGCGCGCAATCTGGCGGGCGAAATAGTTCCCAGGCCGGCCATAATCGCCAAGGCCGATCGCCATCGGGTCGACCGAATGGAGCCGGGCGAGACTCTCATTGGCGGAATCGTAGATCGCGGCACGGTCGGCGCGATCCAGCGTGGGCATCCGCGGATCCCAGAAGCTGCGGCCGGGCACGTGGCGCATCACATAGAACATCGTGCCGATGACGTCGTCGTCTTCGCACAGGATCAGCGGCTCCGGCACCGGCAGGCCGGCTTCGAATAGGGCGCGCGTGACGCGGAACTCGCGATCGACCGCGTGCGCCGATTTCAGGAGAATGCCGGCCGGCTTGCGGCGCAGCACATAGCGCCGGCCGGGAGTCTCGAGGAGGAAGGTCGGGTTGGACTGGCCGCCTTCGAATTGGTGGACCCGCATCGGGCCCGAGAACTCCGCCAGCTCTCCGCGGAGATAGGCGGTCAGCCGGGCCTCGTCGAATGCGCTGTTCGCCGCGACCTCGACCGTCGATCCGATGGTTGCCGCGGGCTGCGCGGCGGTCACGAGCGTGCGCCCGTGTTCGGTGCCGCGGCATATTTGGCCAGTTCCATCCGGGCCAGCTGGCGCTCGTGCACTTCGTCCGGTCCGTCGGTAAGGCGGACGATACGCGTGTTCGCCCAGAGCTCGGCAAGGCCGAAATCGTCGCTGACGCCGCCGCCGCCATGCGCCTGGATTGCATCGTCGACGATCTGCTGCGCCATTTTCGGGGCGGCGATCTTGATCATCGCGATCTCGGCGCGCGCTTCCTTGTTGCCGACCGTATCCATCATATAGGCCGCCTTGAGGCAGAGCAGGCGTGCCATCTCGATTTCGCACCGGGCCCTCGCGATCCGCTCCTCCCACACCGAATGCTCGCAGATCGCCTTGCCAAAGGCGCGGCGCGAGAGCAGCCGGCGGCACATCTTCTCCAGCGCGACTTCCATCGTCGCGATGTTGCGCATCGTGTGGTGGATGCGCCCTGGACCGAGTCGCCCCTGCGCGATCTCGAAGCCGCAGCCCTCGCCGAGCAGCATGTTCTCCGCCGGCACGCGCACGTCCTCCAGCGCCACTTCGAAATGGCCGTGCGGCGCATGGTCATAGCCGAAGACGGGGAGGTGGCGGACGATCGTCACGCCGGGCGTGTCGCGCGGGACGAGGATCATCGATTGCTGACGATAGGGCGCCGCATCGGGATCGGTCTTGCCCATTAGGATGAAGAAGTCGCAGCGCGGATGGCCGGCGCCCGAGGACCACCATTTGCGGCCGTTGATGACATAGTCACCGCCGTCGCGCCGGATCTCGGTCTGGATGTTGCGCGCGTCGGAGGAGGCGACGGCCGGCTCGGTCATCAGGAAGGCGGACCGCGTCTCGCCATCGCGTAGGGGCACCATGAAGCGCTGCTTCTGCTCGCGCGTGCCGTAACGATGGAGCACTTCGAAATTGCCGGTGTCGGGCGCCATGCAATTGAACACCTCGCTGGCGAAGGAAATGCGCCCCATCAGCTCGGCGATCGGCGCGTATTCGACATTGGTGAGCCCGACGCTGGTGAAGAAGTCGTCGTCATGCTCCGATGGCGGCATGAACAGGTTCCACAATCCCGCCGCGCGTGCCTTCGCCTTGAGCGCGTCGAAGATCGGCGGGATTTCGGTCCAGCGATCAAGAGCCGCGGCCTGTTGGTGATAGATCGGAATAGCGGGGACGATTTCCTCGTCCATGAAGGCGCGGACGCGCTCCATCCAATGTTTCGATTTTGCCGACTGCTCGAACTGCACGCACCGCTCCCCAGACTAGCCGCTTCCACGCCGCTGCATCGCTTGTTCGCGATTACCAGCCGACCGGGCGGTCGAACATTCTGTTAATCGACCGAACGGTCGGCTGTCAAACTGGTCAGGCGGAAAAATTTGAGTTGACGCCCGACCAGTCGGTCGAGCATTTGAAGGGCAGGAGAGGAAGCGATGACAAAAAGTCCGCTGATGAACGTCGCGCTGCTGCAAGGCCATGCGCCCTACACTTTGGCCGGCTTCGCCGCCTTCCGATCGGTGATCGATACCGACGGGGCGGTGCCAGCGAAGCTGAAGGCCCTGTTCGCCGCCGTCGCCGCGATCGACCGCCGCCACCTGGAACTGGCCCGGAGCGAGATCGCGCGCGGCGTCGCGCTCGGTCTCTCGCCGAAAGAGGCGACGGCAGGGCTCATCGTCCTCACCAGCTTGCGCGGCGAGGCCGCCGCACTCGATTTCGCGACGATCCTCGATGAAAGCTTCGAGTCGCTCGATCCGCCGCCGGCCCAGCCACTGCCGAGTGCCGAGGCCGGCGAGGCGGAGGCCAATTTCCGCAGGTATTTCGGCACGATCCCCCAGCCGCTTCAGCAGCTGATGCGGCTGAGCCCGGCGTCGGCCGATGCCTATTACCTGATGCGCCGCGGCAGCATCGACGCGAACCCGCTTTCGCCGAAACATGGCGAGCTGTTGCTGCTGGCGATTCTCGCGGCCGGCTACAGCCCGATGGCCGCGACGCATGTCCGCGGCGCCCGCAACGCCGGCGCTACCGATGAAGAGATTGCCGAGGCAGTGCTCTGTGCGGTTCCGGCCGCCGGCATTGCCGCCTGGATGGCGGTGGGCGGCATGCTCGCCGCACCCGAGGATGGCGGCATTCCCCGCTGAAGACTTTCCGTTTCAACGCATTTGCAAGGAGACTTTCCCGTGGCACTCGAAAAAGACGTCATCCAATATGAAGTTGCCGAGAACGGCATCTGCACCATCTGGCTGAATCGCCCGCATGTGAAGAATTGCGTGAGCCCGCAGCTCCTGCGCGACCTCGAGGCCGCCGTCGATCGTGCGGCGGAAGACGAGAAGGTGCTGGCGGTGGTGTTCCGCGGCCGCGGGCACACCTTCTGCGCCGGGGCGGACCTCGGCCAGCTGGTCGGGCCGGTGCTTCACGAGACCAGCACCTCGCTGCAGCTCGCGATCGATTCGGCGCGCACCTACGACAAGATCTACAACATGAAGAAGCCGACCATCGCCTGCGTCGAGGGCTATGCCGTCGCCGGCGGGTTCGAGCTGTTCATCTCCTGCGATTTCGGCATCGCAGCAGACGATGCGAAGATCGGCGACTTCCATATCCGCCGCGCACTGTTCGGCGGCGCCGGGCCGATCTATCGCCTGCCGCGTTATATCGGCATGCGCAAGGCGAAGGAGCTGATGCTCACCGGCAAGCTGCTTTCGGGCAAGGAATGCGTCGAATGGGGGCTGTGCAACGCCTCCGCGCCCACCGACCAGCTCGAACAGCTGATCCAGGACTTCTGCGCGCCGCTGATCGACAAGAGCCCGTTCTGCATGTGGATGACGAAGATGGCGGTGAACCGCGGCCTCGACGCGGACACCAACTCGCTGATCACGCTCGAGACGATGACCTGCAACGTCGTCCACCACTCGGCCGATGCGAAGGAAGGCGTGGCTGCCTTCCTCGAGAAGCGCCAGCCGGTCTGGACGGGCAAATAAGCCATGGCGGTCAGCATGGTCGTCCTGGCCAGCCGGCCGCAGGACTGGACGCACACGCAGTTCACAACCTGGTGGCGTGGGCCCCACGCCGATGCCGCCAGGGTGTTGCCCGGGCTCCTCGCCTATCGCCACGGCGCGGTCACCGAGGATTATGACAATCCCGACGCGCCGGGCTGGGACGGCCATGCCGTGCTGACCTTTGCCGATCAGGCGGCGCTCGACACCGCCTTCGCCTCGCCGGAATGGAAGGCCGCCACCGCCCAGACCCGCGGCATGGGCGGGCGCCGGATCATCCTCATCACTGAGGAAGTCGATCTCCTCGCGGAGCAAAGCCGTGATTGATCTCGCGCGCGGTTTCTCGGCGGCCCAGTTCCGGCTCGACGGGAAGCGAGCGCTGATCACCGGCGGCCGCGGCGCGCTGGCCGAAGCGATAGCGGCGACGCTGGCCGATCTCGGTTGCGCCGTCGCGCTCGCCTCGCGCACCGAACAGGATTGTGCCGATCTGGCGGCGCGGATCGCGTCGCGGTTCGGCGTTCCGGCGATCGGAATCGGCTGCGACATTGCTGACGAAGCCTCGGTCGAAGCGGCCGTCGCAAAGACAGTCGACGCGCTGGGCGGGCTCGACATCCTCGTCAACAATGCCGGCGCGTCCTGGTGGGGATTGCCCCAGGACATCCCGCTCAAGGGCTGGCAAAAAGTGATGAATGTGAACGTCACCGGCACGTTCCTGGCCTGCCGCCACGCCGCGCGGCACATGATCGAGCACGGCGGAGGGGCGATCGTCAACATCGCCTCGGTCGGCGCGTTCCTTTCCTATCAGCCCGAGGCGGGGCAGGTGGTGCCGTACACCACGAGCAAGGCCGCGATCGTCCATCTGACCAGCGATCTCGCCGCGCAATGGGCCGGGCACAATATCCGCGTGAACGCAATCGCCCCTGGCTCGATCGAGACCGGCATGACCGAAACGCTCGATCCCGCGATCCAGGAAAAGACCCGGGCCGGCATCCTAATGCGGCGCTTCGGGCGACCGGAGGAGGTCGCAGGGACGCTGGCGCTGCTTGCCTCGGATGCAGGCAGCTTCATTACCGGCCAGACCTTCCTCGTCGATGGAGGGCAGTCCCTTGCCCGATGAACGTGCCCATCCGTCCTTCCCCTGGAACGACGAGCGGCTATGGCCGCAGTTCGAGCGGCTGGCGGCAACCGATCCGCACGCGCTCGCGCTCGTCGATTGCGACGACCGGCTTTGGAGCCGGGGCGAGCTGCAGACATTCGCCCAGGACATTGCGGAGTCGCTGCGAAGGGCAGGCGTGACGGCCGGAGCGCGCGTGCTGACAACGGCGCACAAGACGCCCGCGACACTTGCGACCGCGCTCGCCGTATCGGCGCTGGAGGCGGTGTTCTGCCCGGTGTCGCCCAAGCTCGGCGCGGGCGACCTGGCGTTGCTCGAAGGCCTGCTGGGCCACGCCGCCAAGGTGGACCCAGCCGGCTCCGCCCTGCCCGAGATCGTCCCGATCCAGGCGCCCCGCTCCACCGATCGGCGCGACCGCGAGACCGCGCTGATCGGCTTCACGTCGGGCAGCACGGGCGTGCCCAAGGGAGTGATGCACGGCGCGGCGGCGCTCAACTATGCGACTCGGGCCTGTGCCGCGATTGCTGGTCTCCAACCGGAGGACGCGATCCTTGGCATCGTGCCGCTCGACAGTGCGCCGGGCTTCACCTTCACGGCGCACTTCGCCTTCTCCCTGGGGCATCCGCTCGTGCTGCTCGACCCCTGGGTCCCCGCCGAGGCCTTGCGGCGCGCCGAACGCTATCGCTGCGGCTGGGCGATCGCCGTGCCGACGCACTTGTTCACCATGGTAGAGGCTGCACGGGCCGGCGAATGGCGCGGACAATTGCCGCTGCGCGCGATGGCCGTGGGCGGCAGTGCCATGACCGCCGAACTCATCGCCGATGCCGATCGCCTGCTGGGCCTCAAGGTATTGCGGATGTTCGGCATGTCCGAATGCATGGGCCATGCCTCGACTCACCCCGAGCATTCGCTCGAACGGCGCCAGGGCTCTGACGGCATTCCCTTCCCCGGAACCGAGGAAGAGGCGTTCGACTTCGACTCGCACGCGCTACCGCGTGGGGCTCGGGGGCAGGCGGGAGTGCGCGGTCCGTCGCTCTTCCTCGGCTATGCCGAAGGACTGGGCGCCGGACAGGAGCGCATGACTCCGGACGGCTTCTACCTGACCGGCGACGAGATCATCCGCGACGAGCAGGGCTTCGTCCGTGTCGTCGGGCGGATCAAGGACCAGATCATCCGCGGCGGCTACAATATCGATCCGGCCGAGATCGAGGCCGCGCTGCTGCGGCATCCCGGGATCGCCGAAGTCACCGTCGTGGCCGTGCCCGAACGCAAATTGGGCGAACAGGCGTGCGCGGTATGCCGAGTGCGGGAGGGCGCTGAGCTCGATTTGCCTGCGCTGCTCGACCATCTGGCCGGCGAGGGCGTTTCCCGCAAGAAATGGCCCGAGCATCTGGTGATCGTCAGCGCCATGCAGGTCACCGCCACCGGCAAGCTCGACAAGAAGGCCATGGCCGCCATCGCCGTCGAAGAAGTCGGCCGGCGACGGACGAGCGCGCCCGCCGAACAGGAAGCTTGAGATGAATTCCACCGCTACGAGCGCCGTACTGGACGGCGTGGCCGTCATTACGCTAGACAATCCGCCGGTGAACGCACTCTCCGCGGCGCTGCGGCAGGGTGTGCGCGACGCGGTCAACCAGGCGTTGGGCGATCCGCACGTCCAGGCGACCGTGCTGATCTGCGCCGGCCTCACCTTCATTGCCGGCGCCGACATCACCGAGTTCGGGCAACCCTGGCAGCCGCCGTCGCTGCCGGAACTGTGCGTGCTGCTGGAAGGTGCGGCCAAGCCGATCGTCGCGGCGATCCATGGCACCGCGCTGGGCGGCGGGTTCGAACTGGCGCTCGCCTGCCATTACCGCGTCGCCGCGCACAGCGCGCGGGTCGGGCTGCCCGAAGTGCTGCTCGGCATCCTCCCGGGCGCGGGCGGAACCCAGCGCGTGCCGCGGATCGTCGGTGCCGAAGTCGCGCTTGAACTGCTCACTTCGGGCCGGCAGGTGCCGGCGGGGGAGGCGCTTTCGCTGGGCCTCGTCGATGCGGTGGTGCCTGATGCCGCCTTGCGTGACGAGGCGGTGGCCTTTGCAAAGCAGGTGATCGCGGGAGGCGGGGCGCGGCCGAGAGTGCGCGACCGGGAGGACAGGATCCTGACCGATAGCGATCGTCCTGATCTGTTCGCCGCGTTCGCCCAGAAGAACGCTCGCCGGTTCAAAGGGTTCGTCGCACCCGCGGCGATCGTCGAAGCGATCCAGGCCGCCGTCACGCTGCCGTTCGAACGGGGCCTGGCGCGGGAAGCCGCCTTGTTCGACGAATTGGTGGCGAGCCCCGAGTCCGCCGCCCAGCGCCACGTCTTCTTTGCTGAGCGCGCGTCGGCGCGCGTCCCCGACGTGCCCGTCGATACGCCGGTGATCGACGTGCGTTCGGTCGGCGTGATCGGCGCGGGCACGATGGGCGGCGGCATCACCATGAATTTTCTCAATGCCGGCATGGCGGTGGTGCTGGTCGAGATGACCCAGGAGGCGCTGGATCGCGGACTCGCCACGATCCGCCGGAACTACGAAGCGACCGCCAGCAAGGGCAAGATGACCGGCGAGGAGGTGGCGCGCCGCATGGGCCTGATCACGCCGACCCTCGATCTCGCTGAGCTGGCCGAGGCCGATCTCGTGATCGAGGCGGTCTATGAGAGCATGGAGCTCAAGACGGAGATTTTCGCCAAGCTCGACGTCATCGCCAAGCACGGCGCGATCCTGGCGTCGAACACGTCGTTCCTGGACCTCAATCGGATCGCCGCCGCCACACGGCGCCCGGAATGGGTGATCGGGCTCCATTTCTTCTCGCCCGCCAATGTCATGCGGTTGCTCGAAGTCGTCCGGGGCTCGGCGACCGCCAAGCCCGTGATCGCGACCGCGATGAAGCTCGCAAAGCGCATCGGCAAGGTCGCGGTGCTGAGCGGAGTCTGCGACGGCTTCATCGCCAATCGCCTGCTCGCGACTCGCGGCGCCCAGGCGGAGGCGATGATGCTGGAGGGAACGCCGATTGCCGAGATCGACCGGGTGCTGGTCGATTACGGGTTCGCGATGGGCCATTTCCAGATGATGGATCTGGTCGGACTCGACGTCATCGGACGCGACGCGTCGGAACGGACGGTGATGGGCGACCTGGTGGCGGCGGGGCGTCTGGGCCAGAAGCGCGGCGCCGGCTATTACGACTATGACGACAAGCGGCGATCGCAGCGGTCGGAACTCACTGAGCGCCTGATTGCCGAGGTCGCAGCCTCCAAGTCAATCGTGTGGAAACCCACCCATGGCGACGACGCGCTGTTGGCGCGCCTTCTCTACCCGGTGGTCAACGAAGGCGCCAAGATCCTGGAAGAGGGCATCGCGCTGCGCGCGTCGGACGTCGATATCGCGGCGGTGCTGGGTTACAACTGGCCCGTCTATCGCGGCGGCCCGCTCCACTGGGCCGATCAGGTCGGCCTTGCGAGGATCGTTGCGGAGATGCGCGATCTGGAACGCGAACATGGGGAGATGTTCCGCCCGGCGCCGTTGCTGGTCCGCCTGGCCGAGCAGGGGCGGCGGTTCGGCGACCGATCGTGAGCATCAACCGATCCTGGGTATTGAAACGCCGGCCCGAAGGCGCAGTGCGGACCACCGACTTCGGTTATCGCGAGGCGGACTATGTGCCACCCGAACTGGCCGACGGCGAAATCCTGGTCCGTACGCGCATCATCTCCTGCGCGCCGACGATCCGCAATTGGCTGAACCCGCCGGCGCGCAGCTATCGTGGCGCCATCGCGATCGGAGAGCCGATTCGCGGCATGGCTGCGGTAGAGGTCATGGCTTCTCGCCACCCCCGTTTCCCGGTCGGGCTGTGGGTGACCGCCGTTGCGCCCTGGCAGGATTATGCGGTCCTGCGGCCGGACGAGGCGGCGGTTCCGATCACGCCGCTGCCGCAGGGGGTGGACCCGGTCGAGGCGATGACGCTCTATTCACCCAACAGCCTCACCGCCTATTTCGGCCTTTTCGCAGTGGGCGAGCCGAAGCCTGGGATGACCGTGCTCGTCTCAGGTGCTGCCGGATCGGTGGGAGCGATGGCCTGTCAGATGGCACATATCGCCGGTTGCCGCGTCGTCGCGCTGGCGGGCGGGGCTGAAAAGTGCCGCTGGCTGGAAGCGGAAGGCGGCGCGGGCGTCGCGATCGACTACCGGACGGCCGACTTGCCCGCGGCCCTGCGAGCGGCGTCCCCGGACGGCATCCATGTCTTCTTCGACAATGTTGGCGGAGCGGTGCTGGAGGCCGCAATCGACCGGATGGCGCCGCATGGCAGGATCGCACTGTGCGGCCAGATATCGGCCTATGATGCGGATGCGCCGGCGGCGGGCCCCAAGGATATGATGAAGCTCGTCTATGGCCGAATCCGAATGCAAGGCTTCCTGGTCGGCGACTTCGCTGACCGCTACGAAGAAGCGATTTCCTCGATCCGGCAGTGGAGCGCTGCTGGCCTTTTGAAGAGCCGTCACGATCTGCGGCGGGGCTTTAAAGTCCTTCCGGAGGCGTTCGTGGATCTATTCAGCGGGCGCAATCTGGGAACGTTACTGGTAAGGCCATAAGAG
Source organism: Pseudomonadota bacterium (assembly GCA_023400405.1). Classification (GTDB taxonomy): domain Bacteria; phylum Pseudomonadota; class Alphaproteobacteria; order Sphingomonadales; family Sphingomonadaceae; genus Sphingomonas. The sequence goes on along the minus strand of JAEXFD010000007.1, from coordinate 122,814 downwards.
CGACAGCAATGCGGCCCAGACCGCCATTGATGAAAGCACGGGTTCCGGTCGCGGTTCTGACCTTCCAGACCACAGTCCTGCGCGGTCGCTGTCATCCAAGCGGCGCGCTTGTCCCGTGAAATCCATGGCGGGAATCGATTTAGATGCTCGAGACGTCCCTAAAAGACGCCCCTAAGCCTCGAAATTTCGTGGGACGAAATATGGGATGCAATCTGCAGACTCCGAAACCGGCGGATTTCCGCCATTTCCGCTTGACGCTGGTGGCCCCTATGGGACTCGAACCGGTGTTTTCGCCGCGAGAGTACACGCAACGGGGGGTATTCGGGTCCATATGGACGACTATGTATTCGTTGTAACTCAATCGGTTATGGAGATTTCGGTCCTTCCGCGTCCAGCCCAATTCTGCTACGGTTTTGCAGTAAATTTGCAGTAAGTCGATGAGGCTTGGCATGGCGCGTATCGTCCGCAACCAACGGCTCGAGAGCAGGAGCGCCCGGGCGCTGCTAGCCAGGCGCCACGCGCCCTATTGGCACCCGCTGACGCGGGGCAGGGCGCTCGGCTATCGCAAGGGTGCCAAGGGCGGCATCTGGCTCGCCAAGTATCGCACCGCCGACGGCAAGCGCGAGCAGCTGCTGCTCGGCGCCGCCGACGATGCCTTCGACGGCGAGACATCCGACGTGCTGACCTTCGCCGCCGCCCAGGCCAAGGCGCGCGACTGGTTCGAGGCGCTCGATCGCGACGCCGGCAGGCGGCGTCCGCGATACACGGTCGAGGACGCGCTCGACGACTATATCGCCAACTTCTCCGGCAAGTCGCTCGACAAGACCCGCTATGTCATCGATCGGCTCGTGCGGCCCGAGTTCAAGAACGTGCAGGTCAGCGATCTCACCACCGAGCGCTTGCGCGAGTTTCTGGAGAAGATCGCTTCGCGGCGCTCGGTCTACCGCGCGAACAAGAAGGGCGTGCGCAAGGAGCGGCCGGTTCGCGACGATGCCGTGCGCGTCCAGCAGGCGAACGCCAATCGGGCGTTCACGCCGCTTCGCGCCGCGCTCAACCGCGCATTCGCGCTGGGCAAGGTCGCGGACGACAGTGCATGGCGGAGGGTGAAGCCCTACGCCAAGGTCAGCGCTCCCAGGATCCGCTACTTCACGGGACCGGAGATCCACCGGCTGATCGAGCATGCGCCCGACTGGTTCCGGCCGCTGATCCAAGCCGCGCTGCTTACAGGCGCGCGCTGGTCGGAGATCCACAGGGTCCGCGTGCGCGATGTCGATCTGATGAGCGGCGTGCTGACCTTCCCCGATACCAAGAGCGGGCGGCCGCGGTTTGTCCATCTGAGCGACGAAGGCATCCAACTCTTGCGAGGCCTCTGCACGAGCAAGCGAACCGACGAGCTCGTGTTCCTTAATCAGCATGGCCGTGAGCTTGGTACGTCACACCAGATCAGGCCGATGCGCGAGACCTGCGAAGCCGCGGGCGTGGAGCCTGCGGGGTTCCATATTCTTCGGCACACCTATGGCTCGCGGCTGGCGATGGCTGGTGTGCCCATGGCTGTGATCGCCGAGGCGCTAGGACATGCCGACGAGCGGATTACGCGCAAGCACTATGCGCACCTGTGCCCGTCCTATGTTCGCGACGCGGTGCGGGCGGGGTTGGGAGACTATGGAATTGTGCAAAAGCCGGCGGGCCTACGCCTCGTCCAATAAGCAGGATGCTGGGTAGATCTAGCTGCCACGTTGGTGCTGCTTTTCTCTGCTAAATCCGGACTGGTGCATTCAACGGCGCCCTCAGGTTTTGCACGCTGTGGCGGGATCGGTTGCCGTCCGTTATCAGCGCTAAATCGACTCAAGCCACACACGGATGTTTTTTCAAGTCATGCCGCAGCCCTATTCCGCGGAACGCTCCTGCGTTTTCGATACGTACTGGAATTTCGCAGCGGAGCGGCTGAATATGTATTATCGTCGGCTTGCAGGGGCCACATCGCCCTGGACCGCAGATCAAATCCTTCAAGCCCACCGCTTCACGAATGTTTATCGAGTCACGGACCGCGTGAGCCAGTACCTAGTGCGTGAAGTGCAATATGGCGATGGTCGGTCGCAAGCTCTCGACGAGGTCTTTTTTCGCACTCTGCTGTTCAAGCTTTTCAACAAGATCGAAACTTGGGAGGCGCTGGAAGCTGAAACTGGCCCAATCGGCTGGCAAAGCGCCGATCTCGAACGTCTTGATCGCACCTTGCATCGCCTCATCGGCCAAGGCCAACGTATCTATTCCGCGGCTTATATCATGCCGTCCCCTGCTCTTGGCGGCGAGCGCAAACACAGTAATCATCTGCGTTTGCTGGCGCGAATGATGGATGATGGGTTACCGGCGCGCATCGCGGCCGCGACTAGCCTTAGATCGGTGTATGAGCAACTGCTGAGCTATTCGGGTATCGGAAAGTTCCTGGCATTTCAGTTCACGATCGACCTGAACTACTCGTCGATGCTCGATTTTGCTGAATCTGAGTTTGTCGTGGCGGGCCCCGGAGCGCATGACGGCATATCGAAATGCTTCCCTGGAGCTTCGCCGGCCGATGCGGAGCGCCTGATTATGGAGGTTACCGAACGCCAAACGGAAGAATTTAGACAACGCGGCATTGTCTTCCCTGGGCTGTACGGACGTTCGCTTCAGCCAATCGATTGCCAGAATCTGTTCTGTGAAATCTCGAAATACTCGCGCGCCGCGCATCCCGAAATCAAGGGCATAGCCAACCGCCAGCGTATCAAGCAGGTATATCGGCGCACGCATCGTCCAATCAGTAAGCCATTCTTTCCACCTAAGTGGCATCTCGAGGTGCGGCCGATAAATGCATCAACCTACAATGATTTAGTCAGCTGCGAGGGTCAGCCACGGCTTCTCTAAAGCGTCTGTTTTGGGACGCTTGGATATATTTCTGCTTGATAAAAAAGTTTTGACCTGTGCACGTTGGTGCATGGGGAGGAACCGATGCTCGTATCGGAATATCAGAGATTCGTGATCGAGAGCGATCAATTCGAAGATCGTTCGCATTCTGACAGGCTTGACATTGCGCTCTATGGTTTGGCTGGCGAGGTCGGTTCTGTCGTCGCGGCAATTAAAAAGCGCCTGCTTGGCAAAAAGGAATCCAATTGGCAGTTAACCAATGAGGAAATTGAGGAAGAACTCGGCGATGCCTTTTGGTATAGCTTCCAGCTCGCCGAGATCCTCAGCGCTGATCGATCAGTCAATATTCTCACTCACGACATCGACCATCTACGCGCCGAGATTGGCGCTGAAAATGTCCGTGCGCGTCGGATTGAGGGTGTGCTCACCCCCGAGCGCAGCCAGAGGTTTCTAGACGAGGCGAGGGACTTTCCGCGTGATGCGGGGGAGATCGAGGTCGACAGTTACCAAGTGCTGGCCTTTCTTACCGCCAGGACCGGTGACGCGACACTAGTCGAAGTTTGCCTCGCGGTGCTCTGGCAGCTGAACGCGGAGCTGCTGCGACAAAAGCTTCCCGAGATCGAGCGGGAGCTCAACCGCACGCTACCAGACCGGGATATGAATGACGTCGTTGGGGAAGTGATCTGGCATTTATCGGCGCTAGCAAGCATCTATTCACTCAGCCTCAGTGACATCTTGAAGCGGAATATGGAGAAGGTTGGAGCGCGGCGCAGAGGCGCGCGCACCCCGCTATTCGACGATGGCTTTAAGCCCGCCGAGCAGTTGCCGCGCCAATTCGAAATTGCCTTCGTCACTCTCGGCGATGATCGCGCGCGCATGTATTATAAGGGCAAGCGGCTAGGCGACCCTTTGACCGACAACAGCTATGAAGATGATGGCTATCGTTATCACGACGTGATGCATCTCGCGAATGCCGCTGTCCTCGGTTGGTCACCCGTTCTGCGCAAGCTTCTGGGCAAGAAACGGCGCAGTGAGCCCAAAGTTGACGAAGTTGAAGACGGCGCCCGGGCGCAGATCGTCGAGGAAGCGGTCATCAAGGCGATTCATTCCGAAGGCCTTCGCTTGGCACGTCTCGAACGAGACGAAGATGCTGAGCAAGCCAGACTCTTCCCCGACCGCAACGATATCAGCTTCCGCTTTTTGAGGCTTATCAGGACTTTCGTTTCTGACCTGGAGGCCAGGGGCAATTCGTTTTGGGAATGGGAAGAGGCGATCTTCGCGGGTCACGAGATGTTTCACCGGTTGCGGGCCGAAGGGCAGGGAACGATCACGGTCGACATGGACAAGCAGTCGCTCGTATTTCGACCAGAAGTCTGCATCGATATTAATGGGTCCGTTGCTGCCTTCGGTTCGGCTGTGGTGCCTTACACTTCTAGTGAAGACGAACTTCGGGCTCTGCTTACTGATGTCGAGAAGGATCGCGCAGAATTTGCCGATCTAGAGAGCCTGCGCGTGCAGATGGTGCGCAAATATGCGATCCTCGATGCGCTCGGCTTAGGTGAACAGGCTGATGCGCTGCACAGCTCTTTGGACGTCACTCCGCTCGATACGCATCGGATCAGCGTTAGGGGAACCGGCGTCGTCGAACGTGCCTTGCGCGGACGCCACATCGTGCGGTTTCGCACTACGCTCGCGCGCTCTGGCAGCGCGATACATTGCACGGCATTGGGTATGGCAGATCCTAGTGAGTGAGGTCCGCTAAAGGGCGATCCGTTGCCAGTCCGCTGGCTCGCCAAGATAACCGCGCTCGGGTTGTGCATCGAGCCAATCCAGCATCGCCGCGAGCCGCTCCGGTGAGAAATTGCATTTCCAACCCTGCCGCTTGACGACGAAATCGCTAAGTGCATCGGGGATTTTAGGGCCCTTAGCGCCCCAATATGCGAAATCATACCCGACCAGCACTTTGTCGGTCCGCCCAGTATCGCGCTTGAGGTTGGATGCACTGCACTCACCTCCCGGCTCGCTATGAAATGAGTCCAGCCATTGCCAGGCGCCAGTTTCCGCATCGCGATGATAGATATTATCGCCGTGTCGCTGCATTGCGCTGCCGCGCATCGCTGGTTTCTTTAAAACGAAGCGTGGATCTCCCCAGTACTCGTCGAAATTGATAATCGTATCGACGCGCATCCAATAGCTAAGATGCCCTTGGCGCCCTAACTTGGCGCTCCCTGTCCCCATGACGATATCGCCGAGCTTCGCCTGCTTGCGAATATCTGGCTTGCAGCACGCCAAGGTGCACGCGCCGAAGAACGGATTTGGCGCGAACCCGAGATCGTGCTCGATCACGTAGCTATGGAGCTTCAAGTCAGCAGTTTCTGTCTGTTTTTGGCGCGTCCTGCGGCGTACCGGTAGGCGTGTCATAGCTTGGTTCGTCCATGCCGCAGATAGCCTTGCGAACGCGCGCCGCGTCCCAGATTACCTGATCGGCACTATATTTCTTGAATGCGGCTGGCGCTTCGCCATCGAATCCCTTCGCCCAAATACCGATGATCCTGCGTCCCGCGTTGGCTGCAGCGATCATCGCGGCTTCAAATCCGGCATCGTCATCCAAGCTTGCATCAAGAAGGACCAGCAATACGGGGTTGGGATTGAGGCAGACTGGCGCGTTCGCAGGCGGTAACTCACCGTCCAACGCCAGGCCTGCGGAAGTAAGTAACATGCGAACCTCAGCGATCGTGTCGGGGGCAGTTTGGTGCAAGATGATCGAAGGCACGAACCTCATTCCTTCCCAAAAGCAACGGTGCAGAGCCCTGATTCTTCTAAAGCAAGCCAAGCCCGAAGCAAAAGGCCTAATTTAAGCGGTCAGGGTATGCGCCGTCGAGTGGGTAGATAAGGCTACGTCTGCGTCATTCAGGTGAGCAGGCGTACTGGCTACATTTTGGAAGTCAGGCCTCTCAACTCAGTGTGATATCAGCAAATGTGCTACTCGACTCCCTGACAGAGGCGCATTGCCATTATCCCGTCTTTCGGCTTCGCGGACAGCGAGTGAGCGCAAAGTTCTTGTACTGAGAGGAGATAATAACGCGGCGTTTCGCGCTGTAGCGCGACCGTGCTCTACTACGCTTCGCTCCACCGAGCCCCTATGGGGTGTCGGCCGCTCACGCGGTGACGATCACTAACGCGAGTGCCGGCGAAACGCCGGCATACGGACGGCGCTGGCGCGCCGGCGTTGCCTGCCGGCCGCGGCCAAGGGGGGTGGGCGTCGCTACCCTCTAGTCCCGTCGCGGCGTGCCGCAACCCGGCTGCGTCGGGTCCTCCACTTCGTTGCGGCCCTGCGGGTGCTGCCCGCCACTCAAGCGGGACTGCCGGTCCGCTCCTTGCCACCCACCCCCCTTTTCCGGGGCCGGTGCGGTGTTTGAAGAGGAGTAGGACCAATGGAACTCAAGCATATCGACATCGCCAAGCTCAGCGTCTCGCCGGTCAACACGCGTGCGGGCAGGAAGACGCCGGACCTGACAAACATCCTTCCGTCCGTGCGGGCGCGCGGCGTGCTGGTGCCGCTGATCGTGCGGCCGACCGGGGAAGCCGAGCGCTTCGAGATCGTGGCGGGCAAGCGGCGCTATCACGCTGCGCTGGCAGTGACGGCGGAGGGCGGGGAGATCGACGCGCTGCCTTGTGCGGTCATAGATGCGGGCGACGATGCGGCGGCGCTGGAGGCATCGCTGATCGAGAACATCGCCCGGCTCGACCCCGATGAGGTGACGCGGTGGGAGACCTTCACCCGGCTGGTCCGCGAGGGCCGCAGACCTGAGCATATCGCTATCGTCTTCGGGCTGACCGACGTGCAGGTGAAGCGGACGCTCGCGCTGGGCAACCTGCTCCCCCGCATCCGGTCGCTCTACCGCGACGAGAAGATCGATGCCGTCACCGTGCAGCATCTGACCCTCGCGTCCAAGGCACAGCAGCGCGATTGGCTGACGATGCTGGACGATCCCGAGGCCCGGGCGCCGGTTGGCCAGGCGCTCAAGTCGTGGCTGTTCGGCGGCGCGACCATCTCGACCAAGGTGGCGCTGTTCGACCTTGCCGGGTTCAAGGGGGAGATCGTCGCCGACCTGTTCGGCGAGGACAGCTATTTCGCCCGCGTCGAGCAGTTTTGGGAAGTGCAGAACGCCGCCATCGCCGAGCGCGCCGAAGCCTATCGCGCGGCGGGCTGGACCGATATCGTGACGCTCGAGCCGGGCCAGTTCTTCCAGAGCTGGGAGCATGAGAAGCGGGCCAAGCGGAAGGGCGGCAAGGTCTACATCGCCATCGGCTATCGCGGCGATGTCGCCTTCCACGAAGGCTATATCAGCCTCAAGAAGGCGCGGAAGCTCGCCAAGGGCACCCCGGACGAAGTCGCCGACAAACCGAACCGCCCCGAGATCACTGCTGCGGGCAACGACTATGTCGACCTGCATCGTCACGCGGCGGTGCGGGCAAGATTGGTGGAAGCCCCCGGTGTGGCGCTGCGGGTGGCGGTAGCGCACATGATCGTCGGATCGCCGCTCTGGGCGGTGAAGGTCGAGCAGCAGCGTGCGGCGAATGCGATCATCGAGAGCGTCGAGCTTTCCGCGTCCGAGGCAGCGTTCGACGCCAAGCGGCGCGAGATGCTGGCGATGCTCGGCTTCGATGGCGACACGCTGACCGTTACCGGCGGGGAAGGTCTCGGGCTGGCGGCGCTGTTCGTCCGGCTACTGTCCCTCGACGATACGCAGGTCTTGTCCATCCTCGCCATCGTCATGGGCGAAACCCTCTGGGCCCGCAGCGAGATGGTCGACCTGCTCGGGGCGCATCTGGCGGTGGACATGGCCTCGGTCTGGCAGGCCGACGATACGTTCTTCGACCTCATCCGCGACCGTGAGGTGCTGCTCGCGATGGTCGAGGAAGTCTCGGACAAGCAGGTCGTCGCGGGCAACGCCAAGGAACCGGGCAAGGTGCTCAAGGCGATCATCCGCGACTGCCTGAACGGGGACAAGGGGCGGACCAAAGTCGAGGGCTGGGTGCCGCGCTGGATGCGGTTTCCCGCGTCCGGCTACACGCCGCGTGGCGGTGTCGCTGCCGCCGACCGCTCGACCTCGGTGGCGTCGTTGATCGCGGCCGAGCCCGGGACGGCGGAGCCGCAGGTCGAGCCGCTCCGCGAAGCCGCGTGAGCATCCTGTCCATGCCAGCGGCGCCATCCGGTGCCGCTGGCTCCCTGAGTAGGACTCGAACCTATGGAACAGGAGCTTCCGAACGCCGAACTGCTTCGGCGCATCCGGCACGCGCTGGACACGATGGACGAGCTGCCCCGTGCGGTGTTCGACCTACACCGCTATCGCGACCTGGACTACCACCGGATCGCCGTGGAGCTGGGCATCAGTGTTGCTGAGGTCGAGCGCCACATGGCGACCGCGATGCTGCATCTCCTTCGCTGCACCAAAGAGGGCGGCGGGCGTTGAGCCCGCCGCTTTTCCTTCTTCACTTGGTATTCTAAGCCATTGGCATGAGACTAGCGCGATGAAGACCGGCTTCGACCATCTACCCCCAGCGAAGCAGCGCGAGCTTGAACGTGTCGTCCAGATCCTGTTCGAGGAGTTCGGTGACGCGACTGCAATGGCGACGGCCGATTGGAAGCGGCAGGCCCGCATCCTCAAAGTCATCCTCTACGGCAGCTATGCGCGCGGCGGCTGGGTCGATGAGCCCCACACGGCGAAAGGTTATCAGTCCGACTTTGATCTGCTGATCATCGTCAACAACGAGAAGCTCACCGACCGGGTCGAATTCTGGTTGCGCGCCGAGGAGCGGCTCAACCGCGAGCTCGCGATCACCAAGACGCTGCGGACCCCGGTCAACTTCATCGTCCATACGTTGGCCGAGGTGAATGACGGGCTTGCGCATGGTCGCTATTTCTTCATGGACGTCGCCCGCGATGGCATAGCGCTCTACGAGAGCGACGACACGGAGTTGCATCAGCCAAAGCCGAAAACTCCCGAACAAGCGGTGGCAATGGCGCGCGCATATTTCGAAGAATGGTTTCCATCAGCACTGAAGCGATTCGAAGCCGCCCGCTTTCTGATTGAAAAGGGGTACACCAAGCAGGCCGCTTTCGATCTCCATCAGACCACCGAAAGCCTTTATCACTGTGTGTTGCTGGTCTGCACCTTCTACACGCCGCACGTCCATAATCTGGGCTTCCTGCGCACCCAGGCGGAACGCATCGACGCCCGCTTGATCGATGCGTGGCCGCGCGACAATCGCGCCGACCGCGCCCGTTTCGAGAAGCTCAAGGAAGCCTATGTGAAAGCGCGCTACTCGAAGCACTATCGTATCAGCGCCGAGGAACTTGGTTGGTTGGGCGAGCGTGTCGAAGAGCTCGGGCGCATCGTGATGGCGGTCTGCAACGAGCGGATCGACGGCCTTGTAAAGGCTGCCTGACCTTCACTCCTTCTCCATCTCGGCGTCTTCCTCCTCGGGGTACATCCCAAGGTCCCAGACCGAAAATGGCCGATAGTCCTTCTCGGGCGTATCGAGGATCGACGGCGAGGATTCACGCAGCGGGTCGATCCTGTCTGCTTGCGCCAATGCCCATGCAGCCCAGCTTCCATCCGCGTCGGGCGCGCCACGCGCGGCCACGAATGCACGAATTTCTTCAGCGCGCCGCCAGTCGCGGGCGTCCTCCTCGAGCTGGGTGACAGCTTCGCGTTCGGCTTCGATCCGATCCCTGAGGGCGGCGCGGCGCTGCTGTTCGCGATCGTGGCGTTCTTGCTTGCGGAGGTGCTCATCGCGCTCGGCAATTCGCCACGCAGCCAACCGGCGCAGGCCGAGCATGACATCGCCGAGGCAATCTTCGACCTTTCGGGATTGGCCATCGGTCCAACTCTGTCGTAGCCCAGATCCATAGGCGGGGTCGATCTTGAGCGTGAGCGCGCCGGTCGGCACATGTTGATATTTCGGCGCCCAGACGAACCCTCCGCGATCCTTTTTTGCCTGCTCGGCGGCAGTCATCCGATAGGACTCGCGGCGCATTCGCTCCTCTATCGAGAATGCGAAGTCCATTCCGTCGACGACAACACGCAGCTGCCCCTGCCAGCGCGAGCCCTCGCGCCCGGGCTGGAATTCGAACCCACGCTTTTCGCACGCCTTGGCAAAAGCATCCGCGATCCTGAGCGCCCGGTCTTTGGAATCGGGGTGAATGCGCACGAGAAAGGCGTCCTGCACGACGCTGTGAATTGCGCCGTACTCATCGGGCTTTCTCGCGCCGAGTGCCTTTCGCAGCGCCTGGGTCGCCACATGCGGACGATCAAGTCGCTCCGGAACGGTGATCGCAGCTTCCTTCGCTTCCGCGACACTGGCCGGTTCCTCTGGCTTAGAACCCGGCGTCGAAATCACATCTTTCGGCTTTACGCGAATGTCGATTTCGCTGGCACCAGACCATTCAGGGAGAGCAATTTTCCTAGGCGACTGACCGGCTTCGAGACGTTGCCAATAGCCTCTCGATGGCACCGGAATTCGGTTCTTCACGCAGATATTTTTGAGCCCGACATCGGACAGACCGTAGCGAGCCGCGACCGTTTTCATCGGCTCGGACCACACTTGATCGTACAGTTCCTGCCGGCTCAGTCGCACGATCTGAATGTCGAAACTCCTTCATTGCTGGGAAGCAGCTATCGTCGTGATGCAGTCCTCGACGATACCTACGGCAAGCGCATGACGATGGGCCAGTATGTCCACCGGCATCCAGTGACATCTCTGGTACCGGAAGCTGGGGCGGGCAGGGGAGATTGGGCAGGTAAGGCAAGATAAAAGCGGTGCCTCCACGAGGCCCCGTAAGTGGCGTCTGCACGTCGTTTTTGGTGGAGGCATGACCATGACCATGCCTCCATGAGCTGGGCTGACACTCCGCAACCCCAGCGTTTCTGCGGTTCTCCGGCCATGCCATTTGGAGGCCCTTGAAGCGGTCCCATGGCGCTCCCTCATCCGTCGCTTTTGATGGCGAGGTAGCGTCATGGCCGACAATGATTTCGAGCTTTGGTTGGGTCAGATTGGCAAGGATCGCCCGTTCGCGCAGCAGGTCCGTCAGACTGTCAATCTGGCGGGCGGCGCGCAACGATCCTTGGCCGCCCGCGCCCGCCGCTTCGACGGCAGCCGCATCGGCCGAGGTGCTGGGGTAGGCCGCATGCTCGGATCGTCCGATCGCTACGCCGGATTCCGCGCGCGCCGCGTGGTCGTCAAAGCGCGCTTCGTGAAGCTCGCCGGCAAGGGCGCCAAGGCGGCTGCCGGCCACATGCGCTACCTGCAGCGCGACGGCACCACGCGCGAAGGTGATCGCGGCACACTCTACGGGCCGACAAGCGACGTCGCTGACGGCAAGGAATTCCTAGAGCGCGGGACCGGTGATCGGCATCAGTTCCGTTTCATCGTCGCGCCGGAGGATGGGGCAGAATATGACGACCTCAAGCCGCTTGTCCGGCGCTGGATGAAACAGGTCGAGCAGGACCTAGGCACGAAGCTCGACTGGGTAGCGGTCGACCACTTCAACACCGGGCATCCGCACAGCCATGTCCTGGCGCGCGGGATCGACGATCGTGGCAAGGACCTGATCATCGCCCGGGAGTATATCAGCCGCGGCCTCGCTGCCCGCGCGGCGGAGCTGGTCAACCTCGACCTTGGGCCGCGCACTGATCATGAGATCTTCGCGGCGCGCCAGCGCGAGATTGCGCAGGAGCGCTTGACCAATATCGATCGCCGATTGTTGGCCGCGCGCGACCCCGACGGGCTGGTGTCGTCCTGGCATGGCAACAGCATCGAGCAGAGTCTGCGCGCCGCGCGCCTTGGCACGCTGGCGCGCATGGGCTTGGCGATAGACGAGGGTAGGGGGCGGTTCCGGCTTGCCGAGGACCTGGAGGAGACGCTGCGCTCCATGGGTCGGCGCGGCGACGTGATCGCGATGATGCACGAACAGATGAAGCGCCGTGCGCCCGAGGTGCCGCCGCAGGACTATGCGATCTACGATCCCGCCGAAGGTAAGCCGCTGGTTGGCCGGGTTGTCGCCACCGGCCTCGCCGATGAGCATGACGACCGCCACTACATGATCGTCGCCGCTACCGATGGGCGTAGCCATTATGTCGAGCTTGGCAGCCGATCCCTATCCGAAATGCTTGAGCATCCGGAGATCGTGCGGGTGGCACCGAAGGTGCCAATGGTTCGCGAACTCGACCGCACTGTAGCCGAGATCGCAGCCAGCAATCGCGGCATCTACAGTGTCGCGAACCACCTCCGGCACGATTCGAGCGCCAGCCGGTACTTCGCCGAGACGCATGTGCGGCGGCTCGGGGCGCTGCGGCGGGGCAGGGGAGAGGTGGAACGGCTTGATGACGGCAGTTGGAAGATCCCGCCCAATCACCTCGATAACGTTCTGGCCTATGAGCGCAGTGTGGCCGCGGCGCGACCAGTCGAGATCGAGACCGTGTCTATGCTGCGGCTGGACCAGCAGCATGGTCACGACGGCGTGACCTGGCTGGACGAGCAACAAGTGTCGAAAGAGCCGGAGACGCTGGAACGCGGGTTCGGGGCCCAGGTGCGGCAAGCGCTAGCGCTGCGCCGGCAATGGCTGATCGAACAGGGCCTCGCTTGGCGCGAGGCGACATGATCCGCTATCGCCCAGGTATGATGGCGGAGCTTCACCGCCGCGAATTGCGCCAGGTGGCGGGCCAACTCTCGAAGGAGTTGGGGCTAAGCTACGCCGAGCATAGCGGCGGCGTAATCGAGGGGACGTACCGCAAGGCCGTGCAGGTCGGCGCTTCGAAGTTCGCGGTGATCGAAAAGTCGAAGGAGTTCACGCTAGTGCCGTGGCGCCCCGTGCTGGAAAAGCAACTGGGACGCCACGTCTTCGGGATCGAGCGCGGCGGCTCGATAAGCTGGACGTTCGGGCGTCAGCGCTCCGGTCCTACGATGAGCGGGGTCTGAGAGTCCTAGAAAAGGTACCTGGGGTCCTCAGCGAGCATCTGTTCTCGCACACGGAGCGGGTGGATTCTGCGTGGCATGCAGACGCGCAAGACCCGCCATCAATTCTACCTGCCCGACGAGCTATCGGCGAAGCTGATTGCGATGGCGGCGCAGCCGGGCTCGTCCAAGACCGCGATCCTGACGGACGCGCTGACTGCCTGGTTCGATCGCCGTGCTGGTCACGAGCTGGACCAACGGTTCGGCACACGTCTCGACCGTCAGAGCCGCACCGCTGACCGAATGGAGCAGAAGCTCGACTTCCTCACCGAGGCGCTCGGGCTGTTCGTGCGTCACCAACTGACCATCACGGCGCATCAGCCAGCGTTCGATGCCGAGACCAACCGGCTCGGCCGGCTTCGCTATGACGAATTCGTGAAGGTTGTCGGTCGCGCGCTCGCCCGCTCGACCCCGAGGCCCGAATTGCCAGCCGTCAATTCCCCAGAAATGGGGATAGGCAAATGAAGGACTGCATCATGCATCACACGTCCCACCGCCCAGGCGGCGATCTGTCACCCATTACGCTGAGGATTGCGGACGCCTGCCGCATTACCGGTATCGGCCGGTCGAAGTTCTACGAGCTGATCAAGGCTGGTCAGATCGAGGTGATCAAGGTCGGTGCGATTACGCTGGTGCCGGTGACAAGCATCCGGGCGCTGCTGGAGCGTGGGCGGCCAGCAATGGGCGAGGGGGCATTCGGTGACCGCCTTCGCAATGTGATGCATCCGTTTCTGGCGAATGCGATTCTCACTGCTGCGGTGGCGAATACGCCGGAAGAAGTCAGGCGGGATCTTGCGTCGTCCAATGCGGACCGGCGGGCAAAAGCGGAAGATGCTCTGGTTGAATGTCTGGTCTCCGCGATGTTCGAGGCGGACGGCGCGAGCGTGAGCGTGACGGAATAGCGCCTAGCCGCTTGCGCAATTCTCCACCGGTGGCGGAAATTGGGACATACCCGTCATTCTCGATGGCATCCGCCAACGACGGTTCCCGACGAAACCGGACATTTCTCGCAAATCTCGCCGCCAGCCCAGTACGAGAAAATATGGTCGAATTCCGTCGGTGGCCTCAGAAATAACGCGCTTTGCGGCCGAGTTCCTGCAGCTTAGACGCTTTGTCACTTCTCTTATGACATATATTATGTCATAAGAGAATCTGAAGTGGGAGGCGACGATGAAAAGCCAGTGGATGATGATGTGCGCGATTGTGGCATTGGGAGGCTGCGGCAGAGCGCCGGAACAGAACCAGCAGTCGCCCAGGAGTGAGAACATAGCATCGCCAGAGCTAAAGTTGGGCTCATCCAACACGAGTTTGCCAGGCTGGCGGGCAGTCATTGCTGAGCTGGATAAGGACAGATCCACCAGCGAGCGCGTCAATGGGGTCGCTCAGGAAGCGCTGCAGCTTACAGGGGGGGCTGCGCCCGCTCCGGCGCCATCCCCCACGCCGGCTCGTCAGCAGGCTGCCAACATGCTCGCCAGCATCCTGCCGCCCATCGGCAGCGGGGCAGGTGCAAGCCGCGTGACGCAATATGAAGTGAATATCGATCCGCCAGCCGGCGCCAGCTATGTCGGGCGCGCAACAATTTTCTTCGTGGGCGACCCGCCGATCACCGTCTATTATCTCAAGAACCCGATCGCGAGGCCGGGCAAGCCCGACGCTGAGGGCGGAAAAAGGATTTTGGACGAAACGATGGATATCGTTGGCCTGCCGACCGGATCATCGGCCGAAACCAGCTTTGGCGGGCAGGACAATCTCCTGTCCTTCTGCATGGCCCGGCCGGTCGCTGAAAGCCGCCAGGCGACATGCTCTGCCAGTGTAGCCGACATTCCTTTGTTGCTGGTGACAACCTATCCGCGGCAGAACGATACCGATGAGGTCCTCAAGCAGGATCCGATCGACCGAATGATCAGGGTGTTCAAGCGCCTCCGCACGTAGCGCCCCCATTTAGAGCCGAACATACCTTGCGATCCTCCGGCGCACCAAAGTCTTTCACGAGACGGGAATGGCGACGCTCCCCCAAGACAGGAAAGCGACAACTCCCTATGCTCATTTGGGTCCTGCTTCTCGCGTGGATCGGATCCGTTGTGATCTTCGTCCGCTCTTTTCCGAGGGTACCCGAGGTACGGCGTCGTCTGCAGGCCCTATGGTTCATGATCATACCGTGGGGTCTTGCAATTCTCTCGGGTCCCTTCGTGATAGACCATCATGCGGTCGGCACGCACATCCGGGAACGGATGATGATCGGCCAGTATGCGGCCGTGGCGCTTCTTTGCTTCATTGCTGCTGTCGGCATCGTTCGGGCGCGTGGCGCGAGACGCTGCGCATCGGCGATCGCCGTCGTCAATTTCATTCCGGTCTTCCTGCTAGTCTGCGTCGGCGTCATGATCCTTGACCCCGGCTCCTGAGCAACGCGCAATGGGCGTTCTGAACCGAGCGCCGCCAACCGTAGCACCCAGCGCCGATTCGCCGGCGCCACGCCGACCAAAGCGCATACCGCTGGGCGCGAAGCCGGTTGTCATCCTATGTCGCGGTATCCTCCCCTACGCCGAACGCCCGACAAAGCGGCTCGAACGTCAGGGGCAATCCAAACACCCTGCCACCGTCGTCGAAGAGTTGCTGAGCAAGACCGTCCGTCAATGCGCAGCGATACTCATAGCCTTCCGCAACGGCCTGCTCGCGAAAATCCGACCCATCCACGAACAGAATGCCAGCCAGCGGCTCAATCTGCGCCACTTCGCAGCGGCTTTGATCGATGTGGCGCGGGATCAGCAGTTGCAACCCGTGCCACCCCGACCAGAACAGACCCACGGCCGCGCGGGTCTCGATGATCCGCACGAAGTAGAGCTTCGTAGGGTCGATCGGCAATTCCTCGTCATCCTTCACGGCGCGCGTCCTTCCGTCCGACCAAGTGGTTCGGCAAAACTCAATGCTCTTATCGCATACATATTGTCAAAAGAAACACGTCCTGATAGATCGTCCTCATCGGAAAGGGGATCGATCATGGCGCGATTCGGGGTTTCGATAACGGCAACGCTGCTTCTCGCGTTCATGGTCAGCGCCTGCGATGTCGCAAAGAACGGAAATGAAACCGCCAATGCCGGCACGCCAGCTGTGGCGCAGCAACTCTCACAATCTAATGAAAAGCTGGAACAGGCGGGCGATTGCGTTATCCCTCCCGCGACCGGAGAGACGATCGCAAGCGATGACCCGCGCTGGCGCAGCTTTGATTTCTGGGTCGATCGCATGCGCCGAGGCGTGGCACGCCCGGCGGACGCGGGCGACCGGTCAGGCATCAGTCATTTCTGTGGCACTTGGTCGGTCGCGATCTTCCAGCCCAATGTAGAAAAGTCGGATGGCGTGATTGGGCTGCGTGTGGCGCCGGACGGCAGCTATGTCGCGATCGTACGCGATGGCGTCGCCGATGATGATTATGCCTTTCATATCGACCGAGGACAGATGTCGGCGAGCGACGCTGGTCTCCGCTTCGTCTCAGGTCAGGGATGGAACGATGAGGGTCAGTGGCTCCCGGTGACGGGCGGCGGCATGGTCGCAATGATGCAGCAGAAGATTCTGTGGTTCCGACCGATCGGACCGAATGCCGGGAAGCAGGTCGACGCGATGGCCAATGCGGCGAACAGTGCGGGCAAGGATGCGGCCTCCAACGTCACACTCGCCATGACCGTCGCCAAGGCCTGGTCGCCGGACGCCGAACTGCGCGCATTGGAGCTCCGGCCGCATGACGGCGACTTCTCCAGCCCGGTAGTGGCGCCAAGCTTCTATTCGCGCACCAAGAACATCACGATGGTCATGCTCTTCGACGCGGCGGCCGGGCAGCTACCGACAGGCAAGACCTATGCGGGCGACAAAACCGGAACGACGAGGGCGATCCCGGCCGACACCATGGCCTTACCGTCGCTTGCCGGCGGTGGACGCGAAGACGGTCCCGCCGTGCTTCGCTGGTGGGGCGATGGAGATGCCGCACGCCTCTGGTGGGTGTTCACGCGGCCCATGGCGGGCAATCGCCGGGGCGACGTCTGCTATGATGTGGCGGAAGGCGGACAGCGCGATTGTCGTGCCCTCTTCGGCGATGAAGTCGCCGATTTCGAGCGGCGCGCGGCGGCGGTGCGGCGTAACCGACAGGCCGCCCCCGCACGCGGGGGCAATTCGGCCCCGTTCGTCCTCCGCCCCCCTTGTAGCGCGTCGTGGCTTCAGCCAGGCGATATCTGCAACGACTTCGGCACCGACAAAATAGTGAGATGAAAAGGCGACAGGTGGAGCCCGCCGTTAGCTAGTGCCTGCCTGCTGATGGGGAGACGTCATGATGAGTAGAGCCTCGGATGTCGTTGGCAAATTGGCCGGCGTTGTTCTTGTTCTTTTGGCCTTGGGTTGGTTCCTCGGCGCGGAAGACCAAGCTGTTCGAAGACATTGTTACCCTGCCAAGGCAAGCGACCGTGAAGCCTTCGGGTGGATAGACTACATCGCCACGGGATGGGACTGGCCAATTCATTGGCTCCGAGGCACACGGCCAACGCCCATTCCTTGCAAACCGGGCGCCATCGGGCTCGGCCAGGCGACGCCTCCGATCCCGGGCAACAGTATGGTCGGGGAAATTTTGCGCGAGAAGGACGGGCGGATCAATCCAGGCGAACTGTCCGGATCATTGCCTGGCGGCGATTCTTCGATCGGCCATCGCAATCTCGATCGCTATCTGGTCGAGCATTCTGGCAACCCGTCGAGCACACAAGGCACGCCCTCACCGGGCGGCAAGGCCGGTTCGGACCAGGGACTCACGCCGGAAGCACGTGCGTTACTGGAGAAGAGGTTGAAGGAAGAACAGTAGGTCCGCTGTCACCCGGCCACGCGCATAGGATGACGCGCCGCATAACGCGCCAGCAGCATCGCCGCTTCCGTAGCGGTATCGCGATCAAGCGAAGTCATGACGGTCGCCACGGCTGCGCTGTCGGGCCGGCTTGCCATGCAGAGCCTGCGCGGCTCCTCACCTGTCCCGATAATCGCGCACAGACCGCGTGCGTTCGAGTTGTAAGCGGTCGCCTGAAGCGCGTGAACCCACGTCCGCCATCCATGGGGAAGATAGCTCAAGAGAATTGCCAGGTCGTCATCATGCTCAGGCCCGTCGCTCAGTCCGCGAGACAACATGGCGACCTTTTTCGCGTCTTCCGCCGACCGATAGACAGTGAGCATGACAGCGCCGACGTCGCTCCGCCCCACCCAGCGCCGCGCCCAGGGGCCGCGGACGCTGTCTATAGCCAGCTTCTCGCCGCTTCGCGCGCCCCATGGCGCGAGCGCTGGAGACTCCGCATTGGCGTTCGGCGCAGCGAGCAACAGCACTCCGCCTAACAATGTAAATCTCATCCGCTCACTCCCAATTGCCGGGCCAACCGCTCAAAGGGGAGCGGCAGCCGATCCGGGAACAGCTGATCGAGCAGATCGGGCGAAGCCACGCCAGCATATGCAGCGGCTTGTGCCAGCAGCGCGATGGCGAGATGATCCGCTGCGAGGTTCATTACCGTGGCGGTCTGACGCACGTCCTCGACCGCGGCGACGTTCCGGACCATTGTCGCAACCTCGCCCGGCAGATGGCCGACATCGCCCGACCGCAAGGCCAGCACTCCGTCCTGATTCCACAGCACCCGCGACGCTGCAGAGCGAAGTTGCGCACCCAGGTGCGACATATCGGTAGAGACTTCCGGGGGGGGGCTCCTGTTGCGCCACCAGTTGCCAAGCCGGACATGCCATGGCGGTCGCGCTCCGACGGTCGGCCATCGCACGGCGAACCCACGGGACCGGCCGGGGGCGGGAAAGTCGCCATCTGGCGCGAGCGGAAACGCAGCAGGCTCGACGGCCGGTGCCTGAGACGGAACCGCCTGCACATCGGTGGATACCGCATCGACCAGTGCGAGCTTGCGCATGGCCGGCAGCACCCCGGTCGCTTCCCCTTCGGCG
The DNA here is from genome assembly GCA_023400405.1 of Pseudomonadota bacterium. Classification (GTDB taxonomy): domain Bacteria; phylum Pseudomonadota; class Alphaproteobacteria; order Sphingomonadales; family Sphingomonadaceae; genus Sphingomonas. Next base: position 103,932 of record JAEXFD010000007.1, on the reverse strand, counting down.
CCTACGAAGACCAGGCTCGTCTCGCTGGTCAGCAAATTGCCCTTAAGCGCAAGATCGCGAACCCGCTGGCGATCGACTGGCCTATCACCGTCAAGCAGGGCTGCGATCTGCTCCGCCATGCGCAGGGCCATTTCCGCACGCACATCGTCGGCGGACCAGTCCGTCACCTTGCCCTCAAAGGCTGCGGGGATAACGATTTCCAGCATCATCGGTGCATTGCCGATCTGTTGCACCGGTGGCAGATCAGTTCCCGCGGATCGCACAATGATCTCATCCGCGCCCTCGATCTTCAGCGTGATCGGATGGGCCTCGCGGGTTTGCCGCGGAGTCAGGTGATCCGGGAGAGCGGGAGCGGCAAGATCGGGGTCAACTCCGGGGCAAAGGCGTACAGTCGCTCCGGCGGAGCCAAGCGCGATCACGCTTTCGCATACCAGCGAGACCACCTCGCCCGGCTGCACGCCCGCCACCGACAAGGTGCGCCAGGCGCGCTTCGAATCTTCGAGCAGGATCGCGCGGTTGCCGTCAACCGCCGCGCCGTCATAGGCGGTTTCGGCCCGACGCCTTGGCCGTGCCTGTGCTGTCCATCGTCGCTCGCCGATCCCGACTTCCACGCCGTGAACCACTTCGCCGGTCAGAGCGGGCGGCATGGTCAGCACCGCCTCGATCGGTACCGTTTCGCGATTGGTGAAAGTGCGCGTGACGATCAGACGGGCAATCGGTGGAACCAGACGAAGTCGGATCTCGGTTTTGTCGAGCAGCAGGGGTGGTCTTGGGGCGAGTGATGGCCGGAACAAGGGCACCAGCGGATCGATCAGCTTATCCATCGTCGTGCTTCCCTCGGATCCCGCGAATGATCAGCCAGCTGCCCGCTTGCGCGCCTTCGGTACATCGCCTGAAAATGCCTCGCGCAGTCTAGTTTCGGTCTGCGCGATCATCCGATCCAGGTCAGCATCCCTGCCGATCAGATCGGGTGCGATCACTAGTGTCAGGCCGTCCATCACCGGCACGGGCACGCCCTCGCGCGCATCCAGAAGAAGCCGGATTGCTGCATTGGGAAAGCCAAGGCCCTTCAAACGCTGAAAGCGACGGATCGCCTGGACGTGTGCGTCCCCATATGTTGCGTAAGTGCGCCCGCCTTCGGGCGAGGGCACGAACCCTTCGGAAATCAGGAAGCGGATCTGCCGGATTGTCGCTCCGGTAATCGCCGAAAGCTCCTCGAGTTTCATGCGTTTCTTTTAACATATAAATTGTCAAAAACAAGGGTCCGACGGCAGAGAGCTGGCAACGGCGGCATTTGGTTGATCTGGATGAACATATTTGTGCTTCTGACGAGGCGATTGTTCGAGGTGAACGGCATTTCGTGTCGGCGTTAATCAGAGGCTCTTGGAGGCCTGTTTATGGCAGGTCTCGGTCTTAGCCGACGTTCAGGTGCCCGGTGTAGAATGTCATGAGTTGGTCGCCACCTGCCTCAGCCCCGAATGCGTAGAATGCGACGTTTATGCGCTTACCGACCGAAAACTCGCACGGCGGATGTGTCAGTAGTCGGCATCCAGCATTTGCCCGAACCATCGCGATATGGCTCCGGCGGCATCGACACCGCTCGTGGGGTGATCACTGGCCCAGATGACAATGCCATCGGGGCGAACCAAGATGGCTTGCAACCCCAAGCGATTCTTAGCGCTACAGCCGATATAGGAAACGTAGCCTGCATAACGCGCTGCCACCGCGCGCAACGCATCCGTTGCATCGAAATCCAGAAGGACGGCCTTTCCATTACGAAGGTGGGCGTTGAGGAATGTCCCGTCGCAAAGTTCGAAATCCGGCGTGCTTCGCCCGAACAGGGCGTGGTCCCCGGCGGCGGAATCATAGCGCAACCCGACACCCCATGTGCATTCGGCGAAGTAGGTTGAGCCATCGCGTGTCGCAATCAGGTCGCGAATGATGTTGCGCAGCGCCTTCGCGCTCCGGTCGGGCCGCATCAGCGCCACCTGCGCGCGCGACCAGTCGAGGATCTGCTCGGCGATGGGGCGCCGTTCACGTTCATAGCTGTCGAGTAGCCCGGCGGCGGCGTTGCCCCGAATCGTCGCGGCGAGCTTCCAGCCGAGGTTCATCGCATCACCCAGCCCCAGATTGAGGCCTTGGCCGCCCAGTGGCGAGTGGATGTGCGCCGCGTCCCCGGCGAGCAACACGCGCCCACGCTGATACTCTCTCGCCAGAAAAGCGCGATCGGTCCACGTGGTGGAAAGGCCGAGCGCCGTCACCACGACCGGTCGGCCTGAGATGCGACGCAGCACCGCCTGCACATGATCGCGCGTAATCGGCTGAGTCCGGTGACAGGCTCCGCCGTCGAATTCGACCATTCGAATCATGCCCGGCAGATCAAATATATAAGTGCCGTTCGGCGTGTCATGATGCCCGGGTTCGAGCATGGTGGCATCGGCCAGTTCGATCTGCGCGAAATAGCCGGTGAACTCCGGCTCGGTCCCGGTAAAATCAAATCCGGCCGTCTTGCGAACTGCGCTGCGAGCGCCATCGCAGCCGACCAGCCAGCGTCCGCGAAAACTTTCCCCTTCAGCACTGACGATCACGCCTTCCGCCGAGGCATCGACAGCCGAGACACCATAGCCCCGCCGGATCGAGACACCGAGGTCAAGCGCCTTGTCGGTCAGGACAGCGAGGATACTGTCGAGGTCAGCGGCCATCGGACCCGGCGAATGCGGCAGCCGATAGGGCCACTTTGCCCTGTCGATCTGGTCCTGGAAGAAATCGATGCCCGCGAAATGCCCGGCAGGCCTCCGGTGCGCTTGCATCCAAGGCGCCGCAGCCGCGATGTCGTTGCCGGGTATCCGGGCTTCGAGAGGCGCCAGCAGGCCCCGCCTGTCGAAGCTGTCGAGGGTTTGCGGGGAGAGACCTCTTAGCCCAAACGGAGCGTGCAGAAGGGAGGCATGCAGTTCACGTGCCTGTTCAAGCACCTGCACGGAGCAGCCAGCCAGACGCAACTCGCACGCGAGCATGAGGCCGACCGGTCCAGCCCCGGCAATCAGGACGTCGTGAGACTCAGAGGGAAATTCAGTCATGGTTAGGCTCCACAGTCGATGTTCGACCGGAGCGTTCCCCGAACCGGAGACCCGCACGGACGAACGTGGCGACGCCCAAAAGCGTCCTGCGTTCGTCGCGGGGGACTCGGGCACGAAGCCAAAGACCAGAGCTTCCGTCACCAGAAGGACTTGGGCTTACCAAACCAAGTCTGCCTTTTCCGACGCGCTGTGCTTAGCGGTTCTTCACTCGCGCAGCAACGTGGATCAATGTGTACATCGCCGTCCGCGATCGTCCGCTTTCGGTTAGCAGCGACGTTCAATGCAATCGCTCTGAACGACTGGGTCTGGTCGGAAGCTGTCTGACAGCCAAGCGCCCCAAAAACAGTCATTGATACGGCCTGCGCGCGAACCCGAAACCGGCCGTTGATTGGTGGCGGCGCGGACCACGCTGGTGACTTGCATCTGAACAGACCTTCTAACGATCCGCCCGAACGGCGCTCGTGAAGCAGGCATAGTTGCCGAGAATTGGCTACGGCTTGGCGCGAAGGAGTACGACATGGAGATCATCAACCATGTCGAGATCGGCGTCACCGACCTCGCGCGCCGCAGCGCCTCTACGAGGCAACATGGTGCCATTAGGGCTGTCGTAAGGCGTTCATCTCAGACAGAACCGCTTTTCTCGGAAGTGCCTTCCAATGGAACGTTGGCCTGGTCCCGACGACGATGGGTGACCATCTCAACATGAAGCCGGCGCACGGCGTCACTGCCAGAGGTCTTGAAAATGGGGGGCAACACCCCGTGGATGAGACATTTGAGCCCGGCCGAGATCATCGCGGTTCCGAAACCGAAAGCCGAGTGCAAATGCTCGAAGTACGTTTCTCCGACCGTCTCCGGATGTTCCTTGAATATCTTCCGCAGCATCGGGGGAAATCCTTTAGTTGAAGGTGCTCGCCAGCATGGCCAGAGCCGTTGCCGCGACGATTGTGGAAAACAGAAAGCGAAGGAGGTCGCGTCCGCCGGCCAGCCGGCCCGCGATCACGCTGCCAGCCACGCCGCCGAGCAGTCCGCCCGCGATCAGCGCCAGCGCCACGGACCAATCGACGAAACCGGAAAGGGCGTAATTGGCAGCCGTCGTCGCGCCGAACGCAGTGACGGCGATCAGCGAGGTGGCAACGGCCTCCGCCGTCGACATGCCGGTGGCACTGACGAGACCAGGCACGATCAGGAACCCACCGCCGATTCCGAAGAGCCCCGCCAGCGAACCGCTGCCGGCGCCGAACATCGCCAGACGTCGCCATTCAACCGGCGCCTGGGCCGCCCCTTCGACGGAACGGCGCAGAATCATGGATGCGGCGATCACCAGCATCAGGACGGACAGCCCGCGCAGCAGCCATTGCGCGTCGCACAGCTTGCCCAGGCTTGATCCCGCGCTGGCGCCAGCCAAGCCGCACAGCGCGAACAGCACGCCGCTCCGCCAGCGGACGCGGCCGGCGCGGGCATGACCGGCGAGCGCCGTCACTGCATTGGCTGCAACGCCGACCGCGCCGGTCCCGATCGCCAGATGCGGATTGCCGAGGCCGATGACATACACGAGCATCGGCGTCGCCAGCACCGATCCGCCCCCGCCGATCAGCGCGAGGACCAGTCCGATGAGCCCGCCGCAACCCATGGCGGTGATCAGGGGATGGCTATGAAGCAGCAGCATGGGCGAACCGGACGCAGGACGACACCCGCGCGAGACGCAAAGGTCTCGCGCGTGGATGTGTAGGTTGGGAGGAAAGTGCGGCCGGCCGACGACTTGATCGGGCCGGCCGCTAAGACGATCGGTTAGAAGTTGAAGGACAGGCGTCCGTAATAATAGCCGCCATAGGCACCGAACGGCGAGTTGCTGCCGTAAAGCGAGCTGCCGATGGTATTGGCTACGGTGTTCTTGTCCGGATAGGTATTGAACAGGTTGTACGCGCCGGCCGACAGCTTCATCGCCGGGGTCAGCTGATACCCTGCCTCAAGGTCCGTGATCCACTTCGCGCCGTAGCTCTGATCCGACGTGGACTGGTTGGCGAGCGCCTTCCAGCTGCCGTAGCGCGTTTCCTTGGCGTTGAGCGAGAACGGGCCCTTCGACCAGTTCAGGCCGAGGATGACCTTGTCGCGCGGCGTGAAGACCGTGAAATAGCCCTGCGTCTGGCGATCGAACAGCGTCAGGCCAAGATTGGCCAGCTGCGCGGGGTTGTCAGCGATATGGGTGATCGTGGTCTTGTTGTAATTGTACGCCGCGCTTGCCCGAACCTGCCCGAAGTTCCCCAGTGCGAAGCTGTAGTTCGCCACGGCATCGATGCCGCGGGTGCGGGTGTCGATGGCGTTGGCGAAGAAGCGCACATATTGGTCGCCCGAGAACCCGTTGTTGCGCAGGATCTGGCGCGCGCCCGCGCTGGACAGCAGGCCCGTGAGGGTAATGCGGTCATCGATATCGATCTGATAGGCATCCACGGTCAGCGTGAAGCCCCGCAGCGGCGTCAGCGTCACGCCAGCGCTGTAGTTGCGCGACTTTTCGGGCTTGAGGGGCTGTGCGCCCAAGGCCTGTGCGATCGGCGAGCCCGTCTGCAGGATCTTGGACTCGATCAGCTGATAGGCTCCGTTCACCAGCGAGACTTGCGTGGCGGTCTGTGCATAGGCCTGCTGCGACAGCGAAGGTGCGCGGAAGCCGTTCGAAAAGGCGCCCCGGAAGTTCAGCCAGTCGGTCGCCTTCCATAGGCCCGAGACCTTGCCGCTCCAGACGCTGCCCGAACTGTCGTCGTACGTCTCGAAGCGGCCCGCGCCGGTGATGAGCAGCCTGTCGGTCACGTCGAGCGCAAGATCGATATAGGCGGCGCCGATGATGCGCTTGGCATCCGCCGCATCCGCCGGCGTGATGACCGTCGCGCCCTGCGCGCCAATGGCGCCTGGCTGCCTTGCGAGCGGTGAGCCCGCCGGGAACACATAACCGCCATTGGCCCAGGATGCGGTATCGAGCGATTTGGTGACGTAGCTCTCGTAGCGAAACTCCGCGCCGGCCGACACCTGCAGGTTGCGCCCGCCCATGACCTGAATGCCCTTGGTCACGTCGAAATTGGTGGCCCACTGGTCGAACGCGGCGCTGAACGTGTCGAAACGGGTCGGGCTCGACGGGCCGAGCGAGGCGTTGAGCGTGTTGTCCGCGCCGGACCGCACGTAGTCGCGGCCATAGGTGGTGCTGAGGTCGAGATTCCAGCCATCGACCGTCTGCTTCATGCCCGCAGTCGCCTGCCAGTCGGTCTCCTTCATGGTGTAATAGGGCGTGAAGCCGTCGGGGTAGATCGCGACGATGTCGCTGGTCGTGCTCGGATAGCGACCGGCCTGGCCCACGCGCGCTTCGCGATAGCCGAAGGTGGCATTGGTGTAGATCGTCAGATCGCCGGCTTCGACATGGCTGTTCTGGGCGAGGTTGATCGACTTCAGGTCAGGCAGACCGCCCTGATAACGCCGGCGGTCTGCAGTCGCCTCGCGCGGATCGTTGGCGCCGTTGATGCGCGAATAGACAAGCCCGGTGTAGTCGGAATTGCGCACCGTCGGCTTTTGCAGCTTGCCCTCGGCCGACAGCACGATCGAGCCGGTTTCGCCGAGGCGGAAGCCCTTTGAGAGCTGGGCGGAGACAGTCTCGCCGTCGCTGCCGTTGACGCTTTCCTTGTAGCGCTGGCCCGCCTCGATGGCAGCGCTGCCGCCGTCCGCGCTGTCTTTCAGGATCACGTTGATCACGCCCGCGATGGCATCCGATCCATATTGGGCCGCGGCACCGTCGCGCAGCACTTCGATGCGGGCGATCGCGCTGACGGGGATCTGGTCGAGGTCGACCGGATTGCCGCCCATGGAGAGCGAGCCCGAATTGAGATCGATCAGCGCCGAATTGTGGCGACGCTTGCCGTTGACGAGCACGAGGACGTGAACGCCCGAAAGCCCACGCAAACCGGCCGGGCGGGTGACCGAGTTCCACGAAGAGGATCCGACCTGCTGCGCCTGGAACGAAGGCACGAGTTGTGACAGCACGTCACGCAGTTGCATCGCACCGCCCATCTGCGCGATCTGCTCGCCGCCGATGACGTCGATCGGCGTGGGGCTGGTGGCAACGGTGCGCGTTTGCCCGCGCGATCCGGTGACGACGATGTCCTGGGCGCCCGGCGTAGCGGACTCGTCCGCGTTCTGGGCGAAGGCCGGGCCGCTGGCGGCAATGCTCAGCGCAAGGAAAGACGAACGAATGATAATTCTACGCATTCAAACCCCCATGATGGGCGGCGGACCTGCGGTCGCCGGATTGATCACACTGTCCTCCTGGGCGTTGCGGCTCGATCGTCTCGCGCTGCCAATGTGTCCGGCGGGTTGACCCGTCTCGGTTTGCGCGTCCCCGGCGACCGCCGCCGCATATGCGGAAAGCGCGCCGTCGAGTTCGCGAATAAGGTCCGTGGTGTCTTCCAGCCCGACATGAAGGCGGATCACCGGGTTGGCGGGAGCGGCGGCAAAGCTCCGCTGCCGGATCTGGTCGTTGCACGGAATGGCGAGGCTCTCGAAGCCGCCCCAGGAAAAGCCGAGGCCGAACAGCTCCAGCGCATCGAGAAATGCGTGCTCGGCGCTTTCCGGCCCGTCGAGCACGATCGTGACGAGACCGTTCCCGGCCTTGAAATCGCGCATGAACAGCGCGTGGCCGCGCGTACCCGGCAGCTGCGGGCAGAGCACTTCGCGCACCATCGGTTGCGCCTGCAACCACGACGCGACTTCCTTCGCCGCGGCGCCATGCAACGCCAGGCGGGCATGCAGCGTCCGCAGTCCGCGCAACGCCAGATAGGCATCGTCGGAAGACACCGCCCATCCAATGCTGCGCGCGCTGCGCCGGATCAGCGCACCCGCTTCGCCGCTGGCGACGGCACTGCCCATAAACACGTCCGAATGGCCGCAGACGTACTTGGTGAGCGCCTGCACCGAAATGTCCACGCCATGTGCGAGGGGCTTGAACAGCACGCCGGCCGCATAGGTGTTGTCGATCAGCGTCAGCACCCCGCGCTCGCGCGCCAACGCCGCGATCGCCGGAACGTCGAGCATGTCGAGCGTCAGCGAGCCGGGCGCCTCCAGCACGATCAGCCGGGTCTTGTCCCCGATCATCGCGGCCAGTTCGGCGAGCGTGGCATCGGCGGGGAAGTAGCGTGCCGAAACGCCGTAATCTGCCATGGTCGTCTCGGCAAAGCGGCGGGTCGGCCCATAGATCGTGTCGCAGATCAGTATCTCGTCGCCGGTGCGGCACACCGCCATGATGGCACCGGTCACCGCGGCCAGGCCCGAAGGGTAAAGTTCGGCGACTTCGCCTCCCTCGAGCTCGCACAGGGCATGGCGCAGCGCTGACTGCGTCGCCAGTCCGCTACGGCCATAGGTCGGTGCGGTCCCCCCAAAGCAGCTGTAATCATCAAGAAGTATGGTAGTTCCGCGCTGAAGAACGGGCGCGGCCGTGCGCAGCGAAAGGTCGTCACCCGTTTGCGGGTGTATCATGCACGTTGCTTCACCTTTATTGCCGCCCTCGATCTTCACTGACGATATTTCCTGTAAGTTCTCACCCAATTTGCAGGTGATTTCGATTTTCTCATCTAGCGGATAGGGTTGTTGATGGTCTCACCCGTTTTTTCGGCCGATTCTCGATATGGTGTGATAATCATCATCCCAGGGCGAGCATCTGCGGGGTATTTGTCATCCGGATCGGCATGGCGATGTGCACAAGGGGAGTTCGGTGGTGTTCTTCATCTCCTCCATCGCAAAGGCGGAGCTGACGTCGGTGAGCTTCACCATCCCGATCAGCCTTTTGTAGACCGCGTCGTAGGCAGCGATGTTGGCGACGCGGATCTTCATCAGGTAATCGACGTCGCCGGTCATGCGGTACAGCTCGACGATCTCGGGCATCGTATCCACCGCACGGGCGAAGCTCTGCAGCCATTCGTCATTATGCTCGCTGGTACGGATCGAGACATAGGCGGTGAGCTCCAGCCCGAGCTTCACCGGATCGAGCAGCGCCACGCGGCCGCTGATCGCGCCTGCCGCCTCCAGCCGCTTCAGCCGCCGCCAGCAGCTGTTGTGCGAAAGGTGCACCACTTCCGAAAGCGCCGCGACGGAGAGCGTGCCGTCTTTTTGAATCGCCGCGAGGATGCGAATGTCGGCATCGTCCAGGCTCAGCCTTTCGGCGGTGGGCGAGACCATCAGCGCGCCTCCGCCATGGCCGGTGGGGCCAGCAGGTCCGGCAGTGCCATGCCTCTGGCCAGTCCGTCGCGGATCCGGCGCTCGCTTTGCGCTGCCGCCGCGGCGCGGTCGATGTCGACGGCCGCTTCTTCAGCCGAAATGAACGCCACGCCGTCGCCGTCGCCCAAGGCGATGGCACCGGGATGCGCCACGACCCCGCCGACGCTGACCGGCACATTAAGCCGCCCGCCAAGGCCGAGCCGGCGGGTGGTGCGTGCGCTGACGCCGCGCGCCCAGACCGGCAGGCCGGTGGCGATGATCTCGGCGAGGTCAGCCACCGGGCCATCAACGATGATCCCCGCCACGCCGCGCTGCCGCGCCGCTGCCGCCACCACGCCGCCCACGGCGGCGTGAAGGGTGTCGCCCAGCCGGTCGATCACCAGAACGTCATTGGCCCGCACCTGCGCCAGCGCTTCATGCAGCAAGGCGCCGTCCGGGCCGGGCAAAGCCAGCGTCACGATCGTGCCGCACGCCTTCATCTCCGGCGCCAAGGGACGCAGCTTGGGATCGCACATGCCCCACAACCGCCAGTGGCCGAGCGTCGACGTCTCCACAGATGCAAGCTGCCGTACCAGATGGTCAGGGGCCTGCGGGGGCAGCGGGTGTCGATCGAAGGTCATAGCGGCATGTCGGGCCCGAGCTCGGGGCGACGAGGGTCGCAGCCGGCGAAGTGGCGCAGGAAGTCGGCCGTGTGGGCGGTCAGGAAGCGCGTGAATATCTGCCCCGCCCGCGCATTCGACAGCGACGGATCGCCCGATCCTATGCCATCCTCGGCCACTTCGGTCGCGTCGAGCGGAAGGTCCACCGAGCTTCCACCGAAGCGGGCGCTGGCAAAATGCGGGTCGGAGGGCAGTCCGAACACCGGCTTGCGCGGCGTGGCGCCCTTCTTCGCTCCGTCGACCAGGTCGGGGGCGAGGTACATCATCACCGAAGTCACCGGATCGGCGCCGTGGCCGCGCGCGGCGGCGGCCTTGTCTCCATGCGCTTCTTCCCAGACGCTGTCGGGCAGCGAGCGCCAGAGATGGATGGCGGGCACGACGACGCCGGTCTCGCGTCGCACGGCATGGACGACTTCGGCGATGAGCGGCGCGTTGGTGGAATGGCCGTTGACGATGACCACGCGGTCGAGCCCGTGATCGAGGAAGCTGTCGATCATGTCGCGCAGTACCGCGCGAAACGTCGAGCCGCGCAGCTGTATGCCGCCGGGAAAGCCGCGGAAGAACTCCGCAAAGCCGAACGGCAGGACCGGTGCGCAGATCGCCCCCGCCGCTTCAGCCGCATCCAGCGCGATGCATTCGGCGGCAACGAAATCGCCCATCGGCGCGTGCGGCCCCTGTTCCTCCTGGCTCCCCAGCGGCAGGACGATCACCGGGCGATCCTGTGCGATGCGCTCGGCAAAGGCGGCGTGGCTGAGGTCCTGCAGAGCATGGGGACGAACGCAGTTCATAGCGACGCCTCGACGCGGATCGCCTTGTTCGCCGCGACAGGAATCTGGCTGCGTATACGGTCGAGAATGCGCATGTCGATCCCCGCCGAAGCACTGCCGACCCCTTCGGAGACGCGCGCGACGACGGTGCCCCAGGGATCGACGATCATCGACTGCCCGAACGACTGCCGCTCACCGGCCGGCGTCGGATAGGTGCCCCATTGCCCCGCCGCAGCGACCCAGCACTCGGTCTCGATCGCGCGGGCACGCAACAGGACTTCCCAATGGTCCTTGCCGGTCAGGAGGGTGAAGGCGGCCGGCGCCGCGATCAGGGCCGCGCCCTGCTGCGTCAGCTGCTGGAAAAGCTCGGGAAAGCGCAGATCGTAGCAGATCGAGCAGCCGACGGTGACGCCCTCGCAATCATAGCTGACGATCGCCTTGCCGGGATCGACGGTTGCGGATTCGTGGAATTTCGCGCCATCGGCCGTGGTCACATCGAACAGATGGATCTTGCGATAGCGGGCGCGTTCCGTGCCATCGCGGTCGAACACCACCGTGGTGTTATAGGCACGGCCGGGCGTGTCCGATTGCTCGTAGAAAGAGCCGCCGTGAATCCAAACCTTCAGCTCTCGGGAGAGGCGGGACAGTAGCGTCCAGGTGTCGCCGTCGCGATAGGGCTCGGCGATGGCGGGTGCGCCGCTCGAACCGCCGAGCCATTCGCAATGTTCGGGAAGCTGCACCCAGTCCGGGCGCTCCTTCGCCACGCAATCGCGAACGGCGGCCTCGATCGCGGCGAGATTGGCCTTCTTGTCGTTGCGGGTGTTCAGCTGGATGACGGCGGCGCGCAGCATCTCACTTTCCCTCGAGGCGCGCGGCGGAGAGCGCGATGGCGTTGAACAGAATCTTGAACGCACCCTGCGTCTGGGCACGCAAGGCGATCTCGGGGCCGACGAGTACGACCTTGCCCTTGCCCTGCGGCACGGTCAGCACGGCCGCGGTGTCCTTCAGATATTCCGCATGCCAGGCCCAGCCGCTGTGGAGCAGCTTGCCCTTACCAAAGGACACCGCGACGGCCACTCCGGGCCCGTTCGGCCGGAAGACCGGGCTGGAATCGTAGAAAAGATCGACCTTGGGATTCAGGCCCCAGGCGATCGGGTCGCTGGTGTTTGAATCCGCAGTCAAAAGGGCGCCCGGCACATAGAACCGAGTGCTGGGCAGGGGCTCGAGCTTCCCGTCCTTCTCGCCTTGAAGGGGATCGGTGACCGGGAGTTTCAGGAGGGCAGCCAGGCCCGAGGACGACGAACCCATCGCGAGCAGAGTCCCGCCCTGGTCTGCAAAGGCCTTGAGCGCCGGGATCGTCTTTTCCGCGCTGATGTCGCCCAGCGATGCGCGATACTTCGCCGGCATGTCTTTGGGATCCGGCTGGCGGCTGTCGAAGCGGCCGCGGAACATGCCGCCGTCCACGCCGGAGCGCGCATTCGGGATCGCCGCGTCAGGCACCACGACGATGTCGAACTTCTTCGCGAGGCCGCCCTTGTCCAGTTCCTGTGGATAGACGATCGAATAAGGCAGTTCCTGCCCGTCGAGGATCCAGCGCAGCCAGCCAGTGGGGTGCAGCCCGCCGTAAAGATCGACGATGGCGACGCGCGGCTTCTTCAATTCCAGGCGCGCGCCCTGCGGCGCGGCGGCGACGGCCTGCACGGTGAGCCCCATGGACTTCGCGCCGTCCTCGACGATGCTGCGCGCCTTGACCGAGGCCGGCACGAACCAGGCGCCTGGTGCCGCCGGACGACCGGCGACCGCAAGCGGCGCTTTGTAGGCGCTGACGGCGATGCCGGCGGCCTGCAGGCGGTTGACGAGGCGGAAGGCATCGTTCTGGTCGTGACTGACCAGCCAGCCGCCCGTTGCCCCTTCCGCACCCGCATCGACCACCGGCTGCGCGTCGGGAACGATCTCTCCACGGACCGGACGGGTCCGGACGGTGAAGGGATCGAGTACACGGGTGAACTCGACCGCCGCCTGGAACGCCGGGGTATAACCCGAAGCATCGGCCGGCGGGATCGGCGGGCCGCCCGGATAAGCGAAATTGTTCGGATAATGCTGCGGCTCGAACATATCGAGCACGTGCGCGCGATAGGCCTGCGCGGCCGGCACGATATAGGTGCCTGCGGGCCAGGTCTTCCCGCCCGCCGTGAACGGCGCCTCGGCGCGGCTCATTTCGACACCGAGCCGCGACAGCGAAGTGAGAAACTTCGCCACCGTGGGGAAATCATGCTGGGCGACCGGCACGATATAGGCGCGCGCATCGCGCTGCGCCGGATCGTGCAGGACGGAGTCGTAGAGATCTGCATCGATCTCGCTCCAGCCGCGCGTGCGCACCGGCTTCGGCTTGCCGCCACGCGCGGCGAGCGCCGCGTGCGCTGCCTCGATCCGATCCTTCGAAATCGTCCAGCTGTCGGCCGAGCCCTTGGCGATGGCGTTGACGCCCATCTGCCAGCGATCGAACAGCAACTTCTCGCGGTTGTTCGCCGCATAGGTCAGCAGCCCACGCGCCAGCGAAAGGCTGTACGACACCGATTGCGCCATCGACCATGGCCCCGGCTTCACGGGAAGTGGCTGATCGTTGCCCGGCACCTGCCGCTCGGGCACGAACGGGATCGTCTCGGGCACCGGGCTGCCGATGATCTCCACGAGGATGCCGACCGCATTGTGGAAATAGGTCGAGGTGCGCAGGTTGCCGTTGTACCAGGTGTCGTAATGCGCGCCGTCGCGGCTGGTGGCGCCGCCCTTGTTCTCCGACAGCAGGCGGCTTTGCAGCGTCGCACCCACTTCGTCGAGGCTGGAGATCACCAGCGGCTCGTAATGGTAATTGAACGGATCACGGAACGGCGGGAGGAACAGCACCGTGCCCGCGGGCCCGGTCTGGTGCTGGTTCATCACGATCTGCGGGCGCCAGTCGCGGTAGAGCACGCGCACCATGTTCTGCGTCTCGACCTGGGTCGCGAGGAAGAAGTCGCGATTGTTGTCGTGCCCGACATAGGGGTGATAGAGCCGCGGGAGCGATTTCAGGTCGGCTTCGCGCTTCATCGGATCCTTGAAGCGCATGTACCAGTCGGCCACGAATTGCTGGCCGTCCGGGTTATCCGGCACGAACAGGGTGACGACGTTGTCGCGGATCTTGCGCGCTTCGGGATCGTCTGACGCGACAAGATCGTGGACCTGCGCGATCAGCGCTGTCTGCGCCTCGACTTCGCTGGCGTGAAGGCCGCCGTCGATCCAGACGATGGACTTGCCCGTCGCGGCCATGACGCGGGCCTTCGCCGCGTCGATGCCTTCCGCAGCGCCGAGCGCACGGCTGGTCTCGCGATACTCGTCGAGCCTGGCGAGGTTCTCCGGCGAGGAGACCACCGCCATCACTTGCCGCCGTCCCTCGGTGCTCGGGCCGATATCGACCAGCTTCACCCGGTCGCTGGCGGCAGCCACGGCCTTCCAATAGGCCATCATGTCGTCATAGGAGGGAACGTAGCGGTTCTCCCCCATGCGGTGGCCCAGCACCTGCTCGGGCGTTGGCACGCGCGTCTCCTGCGCCAGTGCAGGCGCTGCGAGCATCAGGCAGGTCGCGGCGAGGAGGAAAGCGCGGGTCGGTCTCATCGATCGATGGCCTTTGCAGGATCGGGCGCGTGCACGCTGGCGATCACGAGGAAGGACAGCACCGCCGAGCCGGTGACGTAGAAGGCCGGCGCGATCTCGGCGCCGGTGACTCGCACCAGCAGCGTCGCGATGAAGGGCGCAAAGCCGCCGAACAGCATGACTGCGCCGTTATAGCCCACCGACAGCGCAGTGTAGCGCACGCGCGTCGGCAGCAGTTCGCACAGGTAGGTCGGCGCCGTGCCGCTGAACAAGCCGGAGAACGCGCCTGCCACCGCGGTCGCGGTCACGACCGAAATGCCGCTGCGCGCCTCCGCCATGAAGCTGAACAGCGGGATCGAGACGAGCGCGAAGCCGGCGGCGCTGGCGAGCAGGAAGGGCTTGCGGCCGACCTTGTCGGAGGCCCAGCCCGCCAGCGGGATCACCGCGACGTTGCACAGCGCACCGGTCAGCGTGCCGAGCAGCGCGTAGCGCGAAGGGACTTCGAGCACCTGGCTGGCGAAGCTGACGAGGAAGGTGCCATAGGTGTAGCCCGCCACGGTCCAGATCACGACCATCCCGGCGATCGTCAGGACGGTGCGGCGGTGGATCGTCAGCGCCTCGCGCAGCGGGTGTTCGGGCAGCTCGCGTTCGGCCTTGAAGTGCGGCGTTTCCGGGACTTTGGCGCGCAGATAGAAGCCGAGCGGCGCGATCAGGATGCCGAGCACGAACGGCACGCGCCAGCCCCAGGCTTGCAGGTCCTCCGGCGAAAGCAAGGTATTGAGCAGCAGTGCCACCAGCACGGCGGAGACCACCGCAAGGCTGGTGCTCAGCTGCTGCAACGCTCCGAACAGCCCGCGCCTTCCGGCAGGCGCATATTCGACGAGGAAGGTCGTCGCACCGCCCCATTCGCCGCCGGCGGCAAAACCCTGCACCAGGCGGCACACGACCAGCGCGCACGGTGCCGCAAGACCGATCGACTGATAGGTCGGGATCAGACCCGTCGCACAGGTCGCGCCCGCCATCAGCATCATGGTCAGCACCAATGCGGACTTGCGCCCGAAACGGTCGCCCATCGAGCCGAGCACCATCGATCCGACCGGCCGCATGACGAAGCCGACGCCGTAGGTGGCGAAGCTCGACAGGATCGTCGTCACCGGATCGGATTCCGGGAACATCGCAATGCCGATCTGCGCGGCGAAATAGCCGTAGATGATGAAGTCGAACAGTTCGAACCAGTTGCCGATCATCGCCGAGGCAAGCGCCCGGGCAATGTCCTTGCGGCCGGGTGCGGAAGCCGCAGGAGGCCCCTCGGCGGGAAGCGCCGTCGTCGTCATGGCAATCCTCCTCGCTTCTCAGGGATTTTCAGCGGGCGAAGGCTTGGGGAGCGGTGCCGGCACATGCGGCGGGATCACGACCGCGCCGTCCTTCACCATCATCCGCCCGTCCTTGAACACCATCACCACCTTGCGCAGCGCGTCGATGTCCTGGTCCGGGCGACCGTCGACCACGATCACATCAGCCAGCTTGCCGGGCTGGATCGTGCCGATCAGGTCGTCCATCGCCAGCAGCTTCGCATTGGTCAGGGTCGCGGCCTGCAGCGCCTGGGGAATCGTGTAGCCGCCCTTCACGAACCATTTGAGCTCGGCGAGGTAGATGTTGGGCGTCATCTTATTGGCATCGCCGATCGTGTCGGTGCCGACGCCCATCACGATCCCCGCCTTCTTCATCTTGCGGAACAGTTCGAAATTGGCGTCCGAGGTCATCGTGAAGCGCCGCGACGTGGAGTCCCAGAATCCGCCCGCACGGTCGAGCACGTTCTGGTAGACCTGTAAGGTCGGCACCGAGGCGGTATGATGCTGCGCCATCTCGGCGATCGTCGCGTCGGTGCGCGGCAGCGGGTGCTCGATCATGTCGATCCCCGCCTCGACCGCCATCTGGGTGTAGATCGTCTCGCAGTCGCACGTGACCCTGAGACCGAGGCGGTGGGCCTCGTCCACTGCCGCCCGGATCTCGTCCGGCGCGAAGTGGCTGGCGACCTTGATGACGCTCGCGCCCTTCTTGAACGTCTCGCGCACGGCGGCCCGCCAGGCATCAGCGCCATCGCGTTCCCAGGCATAGTCCGGCCCGTGCGACGGGCGCACCGGGCGTTCGGTGGCATGGCCGCCGGTGCCGGTGATGATATGCCCCGCGGTGAAGACGCGTGGCGCGGGAATGGCGTCCTGCGCCGCCCAGTCGGCCAGGCGATACGGCGCGTCGCCTACCCCGTTCAGGTCGCGAACCGAGGTGAAGCCCGCCTCGAGAAACCAGCGCAGGTTGCGCTCGCCGCGCAGCACGCCGTCCGCCGCCTCGGCCTGCACGTCATAGGGCGTGTCGTTGTCCGGGTAGGTCAGGTGCACGTGCATGTCGATCAGGCCCGGCATCACGAACTTGCCGGTCACGTCGATTACCTCAGCGTCGGCGGGCCATTCCCGGCTGTCGGGCGACAGCACGGCAATGACCCGCCGACCCTGCATCAACACGCTTCCTGGTGCGACCCGAAGGGTTTGCGTGTCGAAGATCAGTCCGCCGCGCAGCACGGTGACCGGCCCGGCGGCCGCCTCGGGCCGTTCGGGGATCATGCGCGGGGTGTGATCGGTGTTGGTGCCCGGCGCGATCCAGTCGTGGCGATCGGAACGCGGGACCGGAGCGCTGGTCTGGGCGGACACCGGCGAAATCGCGCAGAGTGCCGCGCCGGCAAGCGTCAGAGGGCGGACAAACTGCGTCAGGATGTTGGGAAGCGTCATGGTCTTCGTCATCCGCTACATGTTGCCCTGGCCGGCCATCGCCTCGGCGATGCGAGACACGGCACCGGCGAGATGCGCCTGGAAGCGCGGCGGATCCTGCTGATAGCGCTGGGAGATGCAGGCAAGCTCCAGCGCCACGAGGGGCTGTCCGGGACCGAGCGGGATGACGGCGGCCACGCCGGTGCCGCCAATGGTGAACTCGTCCTTGACCACCGCGAAGCCGGTGTCGCGGGCGGCCTGCACGGCGTCTTCCACGGCGGCGCGATCTATCCGCGTGGCCTTGGTAAGCGCCGCGCGCGGGACTGCATCGAGCGCCGAGTCCAGTGCCGCGGAATCCAGCCGCGACAGCAGCACCCGGCCCAGCGCGGTGCAATAGGCCGGAACCTTGCGCGGCAGCTCGATGTCGTAGCGAATGTCGGAAGGTGATGCTTCCTTGGCGAGCAGGCGGACCATCCCGGCGGTATCGGGCATGCCCAGCAGCACCGTCTCGCCGGCATCCCCGGCCAATGTGGTCATCACAGGCGGCGCCACGCGCAGGATGCGGCCATGACGCGCAAATCCGTCACGCCGGATCAGGTCGTTCAGGCGATAGGCATCATTGTCGTCGTCGCGGACCAGATAGCCGCGCTTGTGCAACGTGCGCAGCAACCCGAGGGTACTGCTTTTCGGCAGTTCCAAGCCGCGGGCAACCTCGCTCAGCGTCAGCCCGTCGCAACGGGCTGAAAACAACTCCAGCATGTCCAGCACGCGCGCTGCGGATTTGATTTCGTCGCTCAAGTGACCTCCGCCTCGGAACGGGACCAATCGTTCATAATTGAGAACGAATTGTTCACGCTGTTGAACAGCATCAGCCAAAAACCTCCGGCTGTCAATTTTATTGAGACGCGGGATGAACGTACTATAATTGCTCAGGTAAGCCGACGAAGGCATGATAAATATCCCCGCTTTCCACTCATGTGGCTAATTTCTTGCCCCGACGCTCCCGTGCGGGATTCAGGCTCGGTACGCGAATCGACACCTGTGTTCACATAGTTGACCGTTACGGGATTCCCGCCGCTGCCGGTCCCTCGGCGATTCGTGGTGACGGTCCCGGACCGCTTTATGACGCCAGATCAGCTTTCGGCTGAGACAGGCGCCAAAGTCCGAGCGACCGACTTTGAGCGCGAACTGCGGCTCGCTCCGCTCGTGCTAGCGCAAAACGGCAGCTATGCGCGCCGGTCCCCTAAAGAGAGGACGGGCAGCAAACGGCCCATTCCCGGTCATTAGTTGGCGCTTTCGATTCGACACCGGAGGGGGAGGGGCCTTGCCCTCGCGAGACGCGAATTTCGTCCGCGAGAGGCCACGCGTATCCGCAGAAAGATATTTGATGGATATTTGACACGCGGGCCGCCGATGTCGCTAACCCATTGAAATCGTTGGTGACCCCTACGGGAATCGAACCCGTGTTTCAGCCGTGAAAGGAGAGGGGAAGGGCGGCTATTGGGCTGGAAACGGCCTGACGGCTTTTAATCACTTAGAGGCACATAGACGCCGCTCGCCGGGACCCTTTTCTAATGTGGATAGAATTTTCGGGCGAAATGAATCACTGCCCCATCGTCCGCTCAATCCAGGTCTTATAAAAGGCTACCCGCGCGGCCGCGAAGGTTTGCCCACACAGGCCCATGTGAAACGTGCCACCCTGCATCTGCCGCACGATTGTCTTTTCTTCGGCAAGGGTTGCATCGAGGCCGTGGGTGATTCCAGCGAGATATTTGTGTCCAGAGACGTCAATCGTGACTGGACCGCCGCTGTCGCCACCCGCCGTTGCGCCACTGAGAAGCGGTGCGTGAGGGCCACAATCGAAAGCGAAGCGAAGCCACTGCCCGTCGGTCCGGGTCAGGCGGTTTTGCGCACGTCGCAATTGCGTGCGGTGGCTTGCATTGTCGGGCGCCCCGGTAACCTCGGTGCCCGTCGCTCCGGCACCATATACCGTGCTTAATGTCCCCGGCTTGGCATTGCCCCAATAGACAGGCATCGGTCTAACGTCGGTTACAGGTTCGGCAAGCTCCAGCAGGGCAATGTCGTGCATGCCGGCCATTGCCTGGACATACTGCGCTGCAAACGTGTCGGGCTCTGCCGTTTTGAGCCCACCGAACAACTTCTGCCATCCATCTCGGGCAGTGGGGTAGTCCGGATATTCAATGATGCGGCTTACTGCCCGCCTTTTACCGTTAAGCGTGACGAACCGCTCTTCAGGCATCATCTGCATCATGCTTACAGCATGGGCAGCGGTCACGACCCAACGCGGAGCAATAAGAGTGCCGTGACCCTCGTCGGGCAGGTCCGCCAATGCGGGAATGGATTGCGGATCAACGCGGTATTTGGCATCCGACTGAGTGTGGCGAATAACAATCGCGTTGGCATCTGCCACGATCAGCGCCAACGGAACGGCGAGCCAAATCAGCTTTCCCACGGGTGCCCTTTTTGCTTCTTGATCCTTCGCCATCCGATCTGCGATCGGGCCGCCGGACGCAGATACGGCCTTCGATTGCACCGTGGCAAGGCGATTGCGAAGGCCAACCAAGGCGGAATGCCGGCTTTCAAGAACACGAGGTCGCCGCTCAAGTGGCCGACTTTTGGCGTTGCAGTCTGACCCGAACCGCATACTCTAGCTGGCCTGGCGGTGCGCTGATATTTGCCCGTTGTGAAACGCGCTGCGAATCGTATCGAAGCTATCGACGCCTTGCGAGGCTTGGCGCTCCTCGGTGTTCTGATCAACAATCTAGACACTGAGTTTCGGGTCACGTTCTTTGAACAATTCTTGCCGCACAGTTCGACCGCGGCCGATCATTTCGGCCAGATCGGGATCAGCCTTCTGATCGAGTTCAAGGCTATCACGATTTTTTCCATGCTGTTTGGAGTCGGACTGGCGATCCAAGCCGAGACGCTCGCGCAACGTGGCTCTGTACCCGCTTTGCTGACGCGTCGTCTGTTAGTGCTACTCGCGTTCGGCCTAGTTCACCTGCTGCTGATCTGGAACGGGGATATCTTAACCGAATACGCCGTTGTCGGGTTGATCGCGTTGCCCCTCATTCTTGCGCCGCCGCGAATCACCCTCGCCGGATCAGCCGCCGCCCTGGCATTGTATCTAGCGTTCTCATCGCCATTGATACCGCTGCCCTTCCCAAGTCCCGTTTGGATGGCGCGGCACGTCATCGAGGCGCGTCAGGTCTATGGCCATGGAAGTTGGATTGACGTGCTGCGCTTTCGGATAACGGAGACGTCATCCATTGCAGTCTTCCTCATATATATCTTTCCACGGACCGTAGCGCTGGTGCTGTTTGGAGCATGGGCCTGGAAAAGCGGGTTTATTCGCAACGCCGAAGCACATACGAAGCTGCTAAGGAACCTGGGCTGGACAGGGCTATTCCTCGGGCTCCTGCTTAGTTGGCTGGCCGGCCTAGGGATA
This sequence comes from Pseudomonadota bacterium, assembly GCA_023400405.1. Taxonomy (GTDB): domain Bacteria; phylum Pseudomonadota; class Alphaproteobacteria; order Sphingomonadales; family Sphingomonadaceae; genus Sphingomonas. Next base: position 83,322 of record JAEXFD010000007.1, on the reverse strand, counting down.
TCTGCGCCAGTGAAGTTGCCCCTATATCTGGCGCAAGTCATCGGCGTATTCGCGCCGATCGTGCTTGCGATTGGCTACGCCTCGCTAGCGCTTTGGTACCTCGATAAATCGTCTCCGCAGCTGGTGGCGTGGATCGCCCCAATCGGTCGCATGGCATTCACGAACTATATAGCTCAGTCCCTCATCCTTACGTTGCTGTTCTATGGTTACGGGTTCGGCCTACTAGGTCGGGTAGATGTCGTCGCCGGTATAGGAATGTCCGTCGCAATCTTCACCGCCCAGGCTTTTGCCAGCAGGTGGTGGCTTCGCCGATACTATTATGGTCCGTTGGAATGGGTTTGGCGGACGGCGATGTATGGAGTTAGGCAACCGTGGCGGAGGCAGGTGCGCGAATACCTAGTCACGTAAACGACAGGAATTGGACATTCCCTGGCGGAATTCTTGTTCCAGAAGCAGACAGGCTGCGAATCACCAATGGTCGCCATCCGGGCCACATGGGAGCACCCACCTTCGAGCGGTTCGATAATTCCGACGAACGTCCATTATTCGGGCGCACAGCCGACGCCCTGCGGCCGCGCGATCGACGTCTGCTTGCGCCCCTAATTGCGGTCATTCCATTTCTGTGGTCGATATCGCTCATGAGCGAGAACCATGCCTACAATGCCCTGATGCATGAGGTTTGCGTCGGATTTGGCTGGTGCGGCGCTGTCGTTAACGGCGAGCCATCGCACGTAGATGATCTCATTCCAGCAGTTGGTCCTGTGAGCGCTGAACAGTTTGTCGATTGGCTTTTCCAAGCGGAAGGCATCGATCCGCAGTCAGAGCCCGCCAAGCGGCAAAAGCATAAAGCCAGTTTACGCGAGGCGTTCGTCCGCCACATGCGTGCAGACCTTGTCGACGCATCGGCGTTGAAGTGGGATGTCGGCTAACCACACATTGTCGGACTCCCCGCGGTAAGACGGCCGATCGGAACGCGGCCAGGCGGCCAACGCCTCAATGGCGGACATTAAGGTCGGTGCTGGCGGGCTTCAGAAATTGCGATTTTCCCGGCTTCAAGCAGCGCCGTCATTGCTTCTTGCAGATGTTGCGAAGAGGGTTGCACCCAAGGTAGCCGCCATCCGCCTTTACCGCGGAAGCTGTCTACGCTCTCTCCCTGCCAAACCCGGGCGAGCCATTCCCCTTTATACGAATCGGGTTCACCCGCCTGCGTAAAATTCAGTCGGATCGTGGCGCTGACCCTTCGTTTGTCGGCCCCATCTTCGTCCGTCATCTCGACTTGGACACTCCACCATGGCCAATCCCGGTTCGACCGATTGGACGTATCCCGCACCACGTTTCCGACGAACGGCGTATGCTGACGGCAATGATCTAGCAGGGCATCGAGCACGCGCATTTGCCCTGCGAACGGATCATCGTCCTTCATGCCATGAGGATACATGCGGTCACGACGAATGTCAGCTTCCCACGCATAGTCAGCCGTTCGACCGGGGCCAGGTCGATCCAAAACCGGGCGGGCTGCTAGCGCCCCAATTGCGGACGTTGCCGGCTGTGGGGAGCGCACCGTTACCGGACAATGCCCGTAGCGCCGCTAAATCAGCCTCGGCACTAGTCAGAGCTGCAAACCTTGCCAACCTCGCTCGACTTCGCGACAGTCATTGGATGCTTCAACTGGTGTTCGACGCCGTTCTATGCGTTTTGGGTGGCGGCTGCTCGGTGTGGTCGGCTGTAGCCGGTGCGTACAGTGGCGAGATCAGCGGTCGCGGAAAAACTTACAATCGAATCAATCAACCGGGCTTGTACTGGACCAGCGTCTTATTGCTCGGTCTGACCGGCATAGTGCTCCTGTGTATGGGGACATGGTTGCTCGTTGTCGGGCCACCGAAATAGTTACCTGTTCCATTCACCCGCGCCAGTATTCCACACCAATGTCGAACGTTCACTCTCTAACGGGCTCTGTCGTCCCGGTTCATTTTCCGGCGCTGTGAACCGCCTGACGACTTACGCCCCAAACTCGGCCGTTCGCTGCAAGCATTGCGCTTCCAAATTGCGGACGCTCGATAGGGGTGACATGGTGGTTACATGAAAAGCCTCGTCTCCGTGTTGAGCCTGCTGTTTCTCCAATCCGTTCATCCAGAGGCGAAGATGCAGACCCAAGAGACCTCTGTGCTGGTGATAAGTCTGCCGAGCGTGCCAAACCCGCGTGAACATGATCAGTACGCCGGGCGGCTTTTTCGGGGAACGTGGCGCTGGGTCGATCAGAAAGGCCGGCCGGCAGTCGTTGATCCTGTGCGAGCTTTGACCGAGGCAGCATTGAAATGCGGTCAGCGACGTTTTCAGTGGCGCGGCTTAGACACTGACCACGACAAAGAAATGCTTTTCGCAAACAATCAGGCTGGCCAACGCGCGCTCACCTGCATGGGGCGTAAAGTGTCCTTTGACTTCTACGCTCGCGTCGAACGCATCACCGTCTACTAAGCCCGCCGCGGTGTCTGAAAGCCGCCTGTCCGCTTTCCACCCAATAGCTGCCACCGGAGCCTGACCTGAAAGGACGGCTGCTCTCAGGCGCTCTCACCGATCGCTGGAATGACCGAGATTGGGGCGCAAAGCAGCCGCCGCTTCGGCTAGATGCTCAATTCGCCTGCAACAAAATCGGCACGGGCTTGAACGGTTGTACGGGGAAGCATCACAGGGTCGTAGCCGGCTTCGAGGTAAGTCCGTTGCACTCGCTGAAAGTCTGACTGCGCCTTTTCCAAGCTGTGACGACGGTCCTGGTCGTTCACGTATATCTCCGGCCAAGGTGGCGCGAGGAAGACGTGATCGTAGCGGAAACTCAATATGGCGGAGGTCGGGTCGTCGCCGCCGGTAGCCACGATCGCGACTGCAGCATCCACTACGCCGCGATCGAAAAACGTGAGTCCCCTGGCCGCCTCGTAGTCTGCCATCGACATTTCGAGCGCGCGCTTGGCAAAGGCCGCGGCGTCGACCCAAGGAAGCGTGCTGTCATCACCATTGGCCCGCGCCTCAGCGATGATGCGTCGGCCCGGTTCCTCCACAACCGAGTACCCGCGCCGTTTGAGCTCAAGGAGCAACGTTGATTTACCTCCTCCTGAGCAACCGGAGATCATCACAAACAAGGGCATACTCCTGCGCTGCGACGGCGAGAAAATACTTAGCCATCATGGCCGCTGCGGGTTTCGCATGCAGTCGCTGCGATCGGCCGACAGGCCCGCGCGAATCACACACTCACCTTGCGTTGAGGAGGCGCCGCATGATCGGCTGCCGCACTGGAACAATCCACGAAAATCCGCCCATTTCCAGCTACGGTTTTGCAGTAAATCTGCAGTAAGTTGCACGATCGTGCAGCTATTTGGCGGCTAAGTGATTGAAATCGCTGGTGACCCCTACGGGACTCGAACCCGTGTTTTCGCCGTGAGAGGGCGACGTCCTAGACCGCTAGACGAAGGGGCCATGCGCGGTGGAGGCGGCCACTTAGGGGGCGGCGCCCGGGGCGTCAAGCGGCAAGTGGCGCAGGCCGAGCCAGCGGGCGGTGGCAGGCAGGCGGCGCAGGATCAGTCGCTCTGTCGCGAGCACGGCCAGCAGCGTCGCGCCGAACAGCGGCATCCACAGCGCCAGCAGCAGGATTGCCGCGATCAGCACCGCCCCCATGCGCGGGCGGCGCAAGGGGATCGGCGCGCCGAGCAGGCCCTGCGGTCGCCGGCGCCACCACATCACGGCGCCCGAGACCGAGAGCGTCATCAGCAGCAGCGCCGTCAGCGTGCCCAGCAGTTGGTTGGCGAGCCCGAACAGCGCGCCTTCATGCACAGCGATGCCATAGCCGATAGCGCGATCGATCCAATGGTGCTCGGCGAAATCGCGCTGCGACACGGGCCTGCCGGTCGCGCCGTCGATCGTGATCGTGGTGCGCAGCGGCCCGTTGGCGGCGTCCGAGGTGAGAGTCCAGGCCTTGCCCGGCGCGGCGGGCGGGGCGAGCATCACCGGTGGCGCGGCGCCGAGGCGATAGGCGACCGCGACGACGCGGTCGATCTCCGGACCCGCCGGCACGGCGGCTCCCGCGCCGCCCATGCCGAGATGCTCGGCGTGATCGCCCGCGGGCTTGCCGCCGATCGTCCAGTCGAGCGGGCCGTCGAGCGTGCCCGTCGCGACGCGCAGGTCCTTGAAGTAATTGCCCCAGAACTTCGCCCAGGGCAGGCCGGTGGCGATCAGGAACAGCGCACAGCCCGCCACCCAGATGCCGGCGACGGCGTGCAGATCGCGCCAGAACAGCCGCCGCCCGGCTCGCAGTCGCGGATAGAGCACGCCGGCCAATCCGCGCCGCCCGCGCGGCCACCAGAGGTACAAGCCGGTGAGCAGCATCGTCACCGTCCAGCACGCGGCGATCTCGACGATATAGCTGCCCAGATCGCCGGCGAGCAGCGTGCCGTGGAGCTGCTGGACGACATAGAGCGGACGCCGGTCCTCGCGCACCGTGGCGAGCACGGCGCGGCTATAGGGGTTCACATAGACGCGCAGGTCATGACCGTCCTTGGCGAGGATGATCCGCGTCGCCTCGTGCGGCCCTTGAGGGAGCTGATACTTTCGAAGCGTCGCGCCCGGAACCGCGACGAGGGCGGCGGCGACCTGCGCCGCGGCGCTCGCCCGCGCGCCGATGACCGCGAGGCGGTCATAGGGCCGGTCGAGCGCCGCCTCGATTTGCGGCTTCCACAGGAAGATCGTGCCAGTCGCGGCGAGCCACAGCACGAAGGGCATGCAAAGCATCCCCGCATAGAAGTGCCAGCGCCAGACGGCATTGTACCAGCGGGCTCCGGGCGCGGCCGCCATCAGAAGGCTGCCCGGATGCCGGCGAACAGGCTGCGCCGCTCGACCGGATAGAAGATCGCGCTCGCCGGCGTATAGGCGATCACCGCGCCGATATCGCCCGCCGCCTTCTTGTTCGCGAGGTTGCGCGCATCGGCGAAGAGGGTGACGCGATCGGCGATCCGAGCGCTCGCGCCGAGCCCGATCAGCGCATAGCCGCGGGTGCGGAAGCTGTTGGCGTAATCGGCCCAGGCGCCCTCGGGCACCCATTCGAGGTTCGGCGTGAGGTTCATGGCCTCGGTGCCGAGCCGGAGCTCGCTGCGGAAGAGATGTTCGGGAATCACGGGCAGGCGATGATTGCCGAACTGCACGTCGCCGCGGAAGCGGAAGTCGCTCCATTGGTAGATCTGGCGGAAGCGAGCCCAGCCGGCGAGGTCGAGTTCCAGGCCCGCCTCGATGCCCTGGTGGCGCGTACGGTCGGCATTGAAGGTGCTCGCCGGGATGTTTGACGCGATGGTGTACTGGAGCAGTTCGCCCTTCAGATCGGCGCGATAGGCGCTGAGGTCGAACTGCACCGGCCCGAGCCGCCCGCGCGCGCCGACTTCCGCCGTCCAGGCGCGCTGCGCATCGAGCGGAACGAAGCTGGCGACCTGGGCCAGCTCGATGAACCCCGGGAGCTCGTGGCTGCGGCTTAGATTGGCGTAGAGCTGGACGTCCTTGATCGGCTCGTAGAGCAGGCCGAATTTCGGGCTGAGCTGGTCGAACGTCTCACGCCCTGTGATGGCGGTGGGCACGTTCTGGTCCTGCCGGCGCAGGCCCGCGGTGTAGATCGCGCCGGCGATCAGGGTGAGGCGGGAGAGCGGGCGCAGCCGCCCTTCGGCATAGGCGTCGATCGTGCGCGCCGCCTGATCGGCCTGGAAGGTCGGCGCACCGCGCTTGCCGTTCACATTGACGTAGCGCTTCGAATCGACGGTGCCGAAGCGCGCGGTCACGCCGGCGGTGAGGCCGAAGGTGCCGAAATCCTGGTCGAGCCGGGCATAGCTGCCCCAGTCGAGCGATTTCTGGTCAACCACCTGATAGATCGGGTGATAGAGCTTCTTGGCGTTGAGGAAGACACCGACATCAAGCCCCCCATGGCCGAAGGCGATGCTGGTGCGGTTCTGGAGGCGCAGCGAATCGATGTTGCGGTGCTGGTCGCCGGCGAAACTGCCGGTTTGCGGGCGCAAGGTGGCGATCGCGTAGGTCAGTGCGCCGGGGAGTTGCTGGTCGATCGACTGGACCGCGGCGTAGAAGCGCGTCTCGACAGTGTCGGTGAGGCGGATGCCGGCATTGCCGTTGAAGCGGATGGCGCGGCGCTTGGCATGGTCGCGATCGCCGTCCGAGGTGTCGCCCGCGATCGCCAGGAAAGCGTCGCCGCGCGCATCGGCGAATCCTGCGCTCGCATAGCCGCGCACCGTACCGAAGCTGCCGCCGTCGAGCCGCACGGTCACGCCCTTGGCGCTGCGTCCGGTCGGCGTGACGCCGTTGATCGCACCGCCCAGCGTCGAGGCGCCGAAGCGCAGCGCATTGGCGCCGCGGAACACTTCGATATGCTGGAGGAAGGCGGGGTCCAGCTCCTGGAAATCGCCATTGTCGTCGGCGAGGTTGATCGGGATGCCGTCCTGGAGCAGCGTCAGCCCGCGCATGTGATAGCCGCGGCTGATCCCCGATCCGCGGATCGAGAGGCGCACTTCCTGGCCGAAGCGGGGTTGGGCATAGACGCCGGGCGAAAAGGCGAGCGCGTCGCGCAGCGACACCGCCTGCTTGTTGGCATAATCGTCGCCGGACACGACATTGGCGCCGCCGGGCGTCTCGCCGACTTTCTGGATGGCCTGTTCGATCAATCGCTCGGCACTGACGACGATCTCGTCGTTGTGGGGAGGGGCGGTGTCCTGGGCGAAGGCGGGCAGGGTGGCGAACAGCAGCGGAGTGCCCAGCAGGGCACGGGTGTAGCACGGCATTGAAACAATTCCTCGGATGACAGGCAGTGGCGCGCCGCGATGGCGCGCAGCGACGTCAGACGAGGAAGGAGGGCGGGCCGGTGGCGAGTGGAGGCGGCGCGGCAAGGCCGCGGCCGGGGAGGAGCGCGAGTCGCGCAGGCGCCGGCGCTTCGATCGGCGCGGGCGGGAGGATCGCGGGCGCCGGATCGGCGGCGGCGAGCGGCTGTGCGGCGGCAGCGAAGGCGCAAGGCTGTTCGGCGGCGGGCTTTGCGGGCTTCTCGCCCCGATCGCCCATCGCCTTGGCGATCAGCGCGGTCGCGGCTTCGGGCACGTCATGGCTGGTGCCGCTACACCAGCCGAGCGTCACGCTGCCATCGGCGCGCGCCTCGGGCATCCAGCCGGCGGGTACGCGGAGCAGCAGGGCACAGGCGAGCAGCAACAGCGCGACGCGCCGCCATCCGCTCGAAGTGGTTGCCCCGTTCCCCATGAGTCGGCCCCCTAGGCGCATTGCTGCGGCAGAAGCAAGTGGGGATGGACCGAGGGGGCGGTCACCCTCACTTCCAAGGGAGGTTCGCGGCTTAGGTCGTGGGCGCGCAAAAGCGACGGGCCGGGTTCCACCCCACTTGCAGTGATTGGCGGTGTTCGATCTACTACCTGGATGCAGACGCTCGAACAACTTCTTCGCCGTCTTGCTCGGCGGCCCAACGCAACCTGGTGGGTCGGCAAGCGACCGGACGTCCGCGAGGGAAGAGTAGCCAAGGCGGTCGCGGGGCAAGTAGGCTTGCCTACTGCGCTCGATGATCCATTCGCGGGCGACCGAATGGTTGTCCTCGATAGGACAGCTGCCGCTCACGTCCTTGCCGTGGCGGGAACGACGAGTCTAGCCTACGGCAAGCCTTCCCCTTCCGCTGGGCACGTCCGTGACGCAAAAGAGGCTCTCGCCGACTTGGCTGACGACGCCACCTTTCTAAGCAACGGGCACTGGAAAGAGGGTGATTCGATCGGATGGAACCCACTCACCTCTGCGACCTTCGACTGCGGACTGATTGGCTTTGACTGCGACAACGCCTTCATATTTTGGGTGGAGGAAGAGGACTGAGCAGACCGTCAAGTTCCGCACAGTTTTCCCAAGAGCGGACGGGCGCAAACCGCCCCGATCGCTGCCATTCATAGCAATGCCGTTAGCGCCGTTTTATCAGTCCGCGGCTAGCCAGTAACGGGGAGGCGCAGGGCGCCGTCCGGCTCGTAATGGACTTCGCTGTAGGCGGTGACGGCGGAGAGGGGCAGGGGGCCGTAGATGTGCGGGAAGAGCTGGCCGCCGCGCGAGGGCTCCCATTTCACGGCATCGCCCAGCGCGTCGAGATCGACCGCCGCGAGCCAGAGGTCGGTCTGGCCGGCGAAATGCTTGTCGAGCGTCTCCTGGAGCTGATCGGCCGTGGAGAGGTGGATATAGCCGTCCTGCAGGTCGATCGGCGCGCCGGCGAAGCTGGCGTCGGTTTCGAGCGCGGTCATCTGATCCGCGGTGAGGATCTTGTAGGCGGTGTTCTCGGGCATCGCGCTTCTCTCTGTTGTTCGCATCGCGGCGGGGCGTTCACATCTATTCCCGTCATCCCAGCGCAAGCTGGGATCTCCCGAAGGATAGCAAACGGCCCGTGAGAGGAGATCCCAGCTTGCGCTGGGATGACGTTCGTCGCGCCTTACTGCCCATCCTCCGGCCCCGCCGACAGGTCCTCGCTCGTCGTGCCGTCCGGCGTCGCCTCGGTGGCAATCGGGCCGTCGCCTAGGTTCAGCTCGGCCTCGTCCTCGCTCTCCTCGATCCGGGCTGCCGAGACGACATGCTCGTTGTCGGCGACGTCGAACAGGCGCACGCCGGCCGAGCCGCGGCCGATGACGCGGGTGTCGCCCACGTTCATGCGGATCAGCTTGGCCTGGTCGGTGACGAGCATCAGCTGCTGGCCGTTATGCGCCGGGAAGCTGGCGACGACCGGGCCGTTGCGCTTGAGATTGTCGATATTCGTGATGCCCTGGCCGCCGCGGCCGGTGCGGCGATATTCGTACGCCGAGGAACGCTTCCCGTACCCGTTGGCGCAGACGGTGAGGATGAACTGCTCCTTGCCCATCAGCTCTTCATATCGGGCATCGTCCATCTTGCGCGGGGTGCGATCGGGATCCTCGGCCTTCCAGGGCGCGTGGCGCAGATAGTCCTCGCGCTCGTCCTGGTCGCGGATGCCAGCACGGTGGAGCACCGACAGCGAGATGACTTCGTCATCCTTCTGGAGCGATATGCCGCGCACGCCGGTCGAGTTGCGGCTCTGGAACTCGCGCACCTCGGTGGCGGCGAAGCGGATCGCGCGACCGCCGCGGGTGGCGAGCAGCACGTCGTCGCCTTCTTGGAGCAGTGCCACGCCGATCAGCCGGTCATCGGCATCCTCGCCTTCGAACTTCATCGCGATCTTGCCGTTCGAAGGCACGTTGGTGAACGCATCCATCGAATTGCGGCGCACCGAACCCTTGGCGGTGGCGAACATGACATGGAGCGCGCCCCAGTCATTCTCGTCCTCGGGCAGCGGCAGCACGGTCGAGATCGTCTCGCCATTGGCGAGCGGCAGCAGGTTGATCATCGGCCGGCCGCGCGTGGCCGGGCCGCCCTCGGGCAGGCGCCAGACCTTCATGCGATAGACCTTGCCGAGGGTGGAGAAGAACAGCACCGGCGTGTGCGTCGACGTGACGAACAAATGGGTGACGACGTCCTCGTCCTTGGTCGCCATGCCGGCGCGGCCCTTGCCGCCGCGGCGCTGGGCGCGGAAGGTCTCGAGCGGGGTGCGCTTGATATAGCCTTCCATGGTCACGGTGACGACCATGTCCTCGCGCTCGATCAGGTCCTCGTCCTCGATCCCGTCGGCGGCAGCGGCGATCTCGGTGCGGCGCGGCGTGGCATACTGATCGCGGATCGCCGTCAGTTCCTCGACCAGCACTTCGTAGAGCCGGGCGCGGTTGCCGAGGATCTCGAGCAGCTCGGCGATCGTATCGGCCAGGCCCTTGAGCTCGTCGCCGATCTCGTCGCGGCCGAGCGCGGTGAGGCGGTGCAGCCGCAGATCGAGGATCGCGCGGACCTGCGCGTCGGAGAGCTTGTAGACGTCGCCGCTGACTTCGGTCTCGACCGCTTCGACCAGGCGGATATAGGGCGCGATCTCCGCGATCGGCCATTCGCGGGCGAGCAGGGCCTCGCGTGCCGCCGCCGGGCTCGACGAGCCGCGGATGATGCGGACGACTTCGTCGAGATTGGTGACCGCGATCACCAGGCCGAGCAAGATGTGCGCGCGCTCACGCGCCTTGGCGAGCTCGAACTTCGAGCGGCGGGTGATCACTTCCTCGCGGAAGCGGACGAACGCCTCGATGATATCACGCAGATTGAGCAGTTCGGGCCGGCCGCCGCGGATCGCGAGCATGTTGGCCGGGAAGCTCGATTGCGCGGGGGTGTTGCGCCAGAGCTGGTTGAGCACGACTTCGGGTGTCGCGTCGCGGCGCAGGTCGATGACGATGCGCACGCCCTCGCGCGAGCTTTCGTCGCGAATGTCGCTGACGCCTTCGACGCGCTTTTCCTTGGCCGCCTCGGCGATCTTCTCGACCAGGGCGTTCTTGCCCTGTTGGTACGGGATTTCGGTGAGCACAATCGAGCGGCGCTCGCCACGCTGCTCGAAGGTGTGGCGCGAGCGGACCATGATCGAGCCGCGTCCGGTCGAATAGGCATTGCGGCAGCCGGTGCGGCCCAGGATCACGGCGCCGGTCGGGAAGTCCGGGCCGGGCACGATTTCCATCAGCTCCTCGGCCGTGATCGCGCCGTTGGCGATGTACGCCAGGCACGCGTCGATCACTTCGCCGAGATTGTGCGGCGGGATGTTGGTCGCCATGCCGACCGCGATGCCGCCGGCGCCGTTGACCAGCAGATTGGGGAAGCGCGCGGGGAGGACCGAGGGCTCGCTTTCCGACCCGTCATAGTTCGGGACGAAATCGACCGTGTCCTTCTCGATGTCGTCGAGCAGCGCCGAGGCGACGCGGGCGAGCCGCGCTTCGGTGTAGCGCATCGCCGCGGGCGGATCGGGGTCCATCGAGCCGAAATTGCCCTGGCCGTCGATCAGCGGCACGCGCATCGCCCAATCCTGGGCCATGCGCGCCATCGCGTCGTAGATCGAGCTGTCGCCGTGCGGATGGTATTTGCCCATCACGTCGCCGACGAGGCGGGCGGACTTGCGATAGGCGCGGCCGGCGACATAGCCGCCTTCCTGGGCGGCATAGAGGATGCGGCGGTGGACGGGCTTGAGGCCGTCGCGGACGTCCGGCAGCGCACGCGCCACGATCACGCTCATCGCGTAATCGAGGTACGAGGTCTTCATCTCGTCCACGATCGAGATCGGGGTGATGTCGGAAGGATCGTCGGCGAGGACAGTCTCGTCGGTCAAAGGGGCACCGCTTTCGGAATTTGGATGATCCCCACGGCTCTAACGGGCCCGAGACATCCTGCCAACCCCGCGCCCGCGCGCGTACGCGTACGCGTGAGGCGATAGCGGTGGATAACTCCCGAGTGGCGGGGAGAGGGAGGAGGGACGCCCCCCGCCACTCGGGTCTCGGGCGAGACGCGCCCGGGAATTCAGTGCGTGCCGAGGCTCGGCAGGCAAATCACATATTGGCCGCTGGGCTCGATGCCCTGGATGTCTTCCTCGACCTCGTCGACCAGCCGGCCGAGGCGAGTCATGCTGGCAAATACCACACCGGCGCTTGCCAGCGGCCGGCCGCGCGGATCTCGATGCGGCGCGGGGCGAGCGTTGCGCGGCCCGCGCCGGCGGGCTGGCGCACCGAGACGGGCCATGCGGTCCGCGACCGAAGCCGCATCGCCGGCGCGGCCGAACTCGCGCCACACCACCCGAAAGCCTGCGGGGACCTGGCGCCATTCGCCGCCGTCGGAGCGGATCAGGTCGCAGCCGCAGCGATGGCAGCTGGCAAAGTCGAGTCCCTGATTGCGGTGATGAGTCGTGGCGGCGGCGTGGCCGATCACCGAACAACGGAGAGTCATCGCGGTTACCCCCTGGCAGTGTGTGGCCGGCGCCGTTGAGCTTCGGCCTTCGTTAACCATGGTTCTGCGCCAACGGCAGCGCGGCCGCCATTCAGGTCGAGTCCGATCCGAGTCCGTGCGTACGGACAAGACCGGAGCCCGAGCGCTTGAAATTTGTGGATATCGCCCCCCGCGACTGGCGCGGCGCGGCCGGCGTGCCTACACTCGGGCGATGCATTCCGGTTTCGTTCCGCTGCGGGTCTTCTCGTCCTTCACAATGCTCGAAGGTGCGATCGAGCCCAAGGCGATCGCCAAGCGGGCGAAGGAACTTGGCTTCCCGGCAGTCGCGGTAGCAGACCGCAACGGGCTGTATGCGGCGATGAGCTTTTCGGATGCCTGCCTCAAGGCGGGCGTGCAGCCGGTGGTCGGCACGCTGCTCGCGGTCAAGCGACCCGACATGCCCGATGGCGTCGCGGCGCCGATCGACTGGCTGGCGCTCTATGCGCAGGACGAGCAGGGCTATCTCAACCTGTGCGACTTGGTCTCCAGGGCGCATCTCGACCGGCCGATCGAGGAGGAGGCGCATGTGCCCTTCGAACTGCTCGAGGGGCGAACGGACGGGTTGATCTGCCTCACCGCGGGTCGTGAAGGCGCCCTAGCGCGGCTCTATGCCGAGGGGCAGGACGTCGCCGCCGAACGCTATGCGGCGCGGCTGGAGGCGTTGTTCCCGGGCAAGCTCTATGTCGAGATCGTCCGGCGCCTCGACGAAATCGAAGGGCGCGCCGAGCCCAAGCTGCTCGATTATGCCTATGCTCGTGACCTGCCGATCGTCGGCACCAATCCGAGCTGCTTCGCCGAGGAGAGCTTCTACGAGGCGCATGACGCGATGCTGTGCATCGCCAACAGCTCGTACATCGCCTCGGACGACCGCCCGCGTTCCTCGCCCGATGCGTGGATGAAGCCGGCGACCGAGATGAAGAACCTGTTCGCGGACTTGCCCGAGGCTATCGCGAACACGATGGTCGTCGCCCAGCGCTGCGCCTATGCCGCCCCCAAGCGCAAGCCGATCCTGCCCAGCCTCGCCGGCGATCGCGAAGGCGAGGCGGCGATGCTGCGCGAGCGGAGCTGGGAAGGGCTGCGCAAGCGGCTGGAGAAAATCGCCGAGCTGGAGGGGAAAACCCTGCCCGTTCGCCCTGAGCTTGTCGAAGGGCCGCTCTCCGCTTCGGCTGGCGAGTCGGAAGGACGGCGCTTCGACAAGCTCAGCGCGAACGCTGAAGAAGACGACTGGACCAGGCCCTATCGCGAACGGCTCGAATTCGAGCTCAACGTCATCATCCAGATGGGCTTCCCCGGCTATTTCCTGATCGTCGCCGACTTCATCCAATGGGCCAAGGCGCACGACATCCCGGTCGGGCCGGGCCGCGGCTCGGGTGCGGGCTCGGCGGTTGCCTGGGCGCTGACGATCACCGATCTCGATCCCCTCAAGCTCGGCCTGCTGTTCGAACGCTTCCTCAATCCGGAACGCGTCTCGATGCCGGACTTCGACATCGACTTCTGCGAAACCCGGCGCGGCGAAGTGATCCGATACGTCCAGCAGAAATATGGCCGCGACACTGTCGCCCAGATCATCACCTTCGGGACGATGAAGGCGCGCGCGGTGATCAAGGACGTCGGCCGCGTGCTCCAGATGAGCTATGGCCAGGTCGATCGCCTCGCCAAGCAGATCCCCAACCATCCGACCGATCCCTGGACGCTCGAGCGCACGCTGAACGGCGTCGCCGAATTCCACGGCGAGTATAAGTCCCACAGCGATGTCCGGCATCTGATCGACCTGTCGATGCGGCTCGAAGGGCTGCCGCGCCACTCGTCCACCCATGCCGCCGGCGTGGTGATCGGCGACCGTCCGCTCGCCCAGCTCGTTCCGCTCTATCGCGATCCGCGATCGGACATGCCGGTCACGCAGTTCGACATGAAATATGTCGAGGGCGCCGGGCTGGTGAAGTTCGACTTTCTGGGCCTGAAGACGCTGTCGGTGCTCAAAAAGGCAGTCGAGCTGCTGTCCGATCGCGGCATCGACGTCGACCTGAACGCGCTCGGCTGGGACGACACGCAAGTCTATGACCTGCTCCAGCGCGGCGAGACGGTGGGCGTGTTCCAGCTCGAATCCGAGGGCATGCGCCGCACGCTGACCGCGGTGCGTCCGACCAATTTCGGCGACATCATCGCGCTCGTCTCGCTCTATCGCCCGGGCCCGATGGATAACATCCCGAGCTTTGGCCGCCGCAAGCAGGGGACGGAGGAGATCGTCTATCCGCACGACCTGCTCGAGCCGATCCTGAAGGAGACCTATGGGATCTTCGTCTATCAGGAACAGGTGATGCAGGCCGCGCAGATCCTCGCCGGCTACACGCTGGGCGGCGCGGACATGCTGCGGCGCGCGATGGGCAAGAAGATCAAGGCCGAGATGGACGCCCAGCGCGAAACCTTCGTCAAGGGCTGCGCCGAGCACAACAAGATCCCGGCGGGCAAGGCCAACGAGCTGTTCGACTTGATCGACAAGTTCGCCGGCTATGGCTTCAACAAGTCGCACGCCGCGGCCTATGCGCTGCTCGCCTATCAGACGGCGTGGCTGAAGGCGCATCATCCGCACGAATTCTTCGCTGCCTCGATGGCCTATGACATCCATCAGACCGACAAGCTGGCGATCTTCGCCGACGACATGAAGCGGCTGGGCGTCACCTGCCTGCCGCCCGAGATCAACACCAGCCTCGCCGATTTCACCGTCGAGCGTGCCGAGGACGGGCTGGCGGTCCGTTATGCGCTCGGCGCGCTCAAGGGGGTCGGCGAGCGGGCGATGGAACTGCTGGTCGAGGAGCGCGAGGAGCGCGGCAGCTTCAAGTCGCTCGACGATTTCGCCAAGCGCGTCGATCCCCGGCTGCTCAACAAGCGCCAGGTCGAGACGCTGGCCGGGGCCGGGGCGTTCGACTGCCTGGACGACAATCGCGCCGGCGTGTTCGCCGCGGCCGAGACGATCCTCGCGGTGGCCCAGCGCACCTGGGACAACAAGACCAGCGGGCAGGGCGGGCTGTTCGGCGATGCCGAGCCGGCGGGCGGCGGCGCGATCCAGCTGCCGCAAAGCGCGCATTGGTCGCTCGCCGATCGGATCGGCGCCGAGCGCGATGCCTTCGGCTATTATTTCTCGGCGCATCCGCTCGATCGCTACCAGCACCTCGCCCGGCTGCACGGCGCGCGCGACATCGCGACGCTCGGCGAGATTCCGATCCCCGAAGGCGCGCGGATCGGCGCGACGATCGCGGCGCTGATCGAGGATTGCCGCCCGCGCACCTCGGCGCGCGGCAATCGCTACCTGATGGCGACGATCTCGGACAAATCGGCGCAGACGATCGCGACCTGCTTCGACGATCTCGCCGCCAAGGACCTCGAAGACTGCGCCCGCGCCGGCGGCTGCGCGGTGCTGACGGTCGAGCTCGACAAGCGGGTGGGCGAGGATACGCCGCGGGTCTCGGTCAAGCGGGTCCAGCCGTTCGAGGGACTGGCGAACACCGCGCGGCTGATGCTCGACGTCGCGATCGACGATCCCCGTGCCTTCGCGACGCTGGCGGCCCTGGTCGCCGAGCAGCGCGGCGGGCGCGGCGAGATCGTAGTGCGCGCGCCGATTCCGAAGGGCGAGGCCGAACTGGTGCTCGGCCGCGACTTCCGCCTCGACGGCGAACTTGCGCAGAAGATCGAGCAGCTCCCCGGCGTCCGCTGGGCGACGCTCAAGAGCGCGGCGGCGAAGCTGGCCGAGGCGGCCTGACGGCGCTTCGAAACGCGATGATCGGTGCGGCCGGGAGCTCTCGACACTCGCCACCCTCGCGCGGTACGCTCCTGCAAAACGAAAAGCGGAGAGTGGAATGCTGGGCGGCATGCAGGATTTCGAGCTTCGGGTATCGACGCTGATCGATCATGCGGCGCGCGAGCACGGCACGCGCGAGATCGTCACGCGCTGGGCCGATGGCAGCGAGACGCGGACCGATTGGGCGGGCGTCCATCGCGACGCGCGACGGCTCGCTCAGGCGCTCGAGCGGATCGGCGTGAAGCCCGGCGACCGGGTCGCGACGCTGGCGATGAACCATGCGCGCCACCTGGTCGCCTGGTACGGCGTGACGGGCATGGGCGGGATCATCCATACGATCAATCCGCGCCTATTCGACGAGCATCTGGCCTTCATCGCCAATCATGCCGGGGACCGGGTGCTGCTTTACGACCGGGCCTTCGCCCCGATCGTCGAACGGCTCAAGCCGCAATGGACGACGATCGAGCATTATGTCTGCTTCGATGACGGTGAATTCGAGGCTTGGATCGCCACCGAGGATGGCGACTATCGCTGGGTGACGGGCAGCGAGCGCGAGCCGATGATGCTCTGCTACACCAGCGGCACGACCGGCAATCCGAAGGGCGTGCTCTACACCCATCGCTCCACCGTGCTGCACGCGATAACCGAGCTCCAGCCCGCCGAATTCGATTTGTCGACCACGTCGGTGGCAATGCCGATCGTGCCGATGTTTCATGCGGTCGGCTGGGGCCTGCCCTGGGCCGGCGCCGCGGTGGGGGTGAAGGTCGTCTTCTCGGCGGTCAACGAACCCAAGGTTCTGTGCGAGTTGATGAACCGCGAGAAGGTCACTCACTCGGCCGGCGTGCCGACCGTGTGGTTCGGAATGTTCCAGCACATTGACGCGACCGGCGACGTGCCGCAGCATCTCGAGATCGTCACGATCGGCGGCTCCGCTGCGCCGCGCGCGATGATCGAGCGGCTGATGAAGATGGGCATTCGCGTCAATCACGCCTGGGGAATGACCGAGACCAGCCCGATCGGCACGATGGGCGCGCCGTCGCCCGATTGGGACGAACTGAGTTTCGAGCAGCAGGTCGACCAGGTCGCGAAGCAGGGCAAGGTACCCTATGGCGTCGAGCTGCGCGTCGTCGATGACGAGGGGCAGGTGCTGCCCCGCGACGGCGCGAGCTCAGGCCGGCTGCAGGTGCGCGGCCCCTGGATCATCGGACAGTATTTCGGCGAGACCGCGCCCGCCATCGATGCCGACAATTGGTTCGATACGGGCGATGTGGCGGTGCTGCATGCGGATGGGACGATGCAGATCACCGATCGCGCGAAGGACGTGATCAAATCGGGCGGGGAGTGGATCAGCTCGGTCGAGCTGGAAAACGCTGCGGTGGGCTGCGCGGGCGTTGCCGAGGCGGCGGCGATTGGGGTCCATCATCCGCGTTGGGAGGAACGTCCGATCCTCCTCGTCGTGCGCAAGCCGGGCAGTGACGTGACCGCAGAAGACATCCAGGCGCATCTTGCCCGCCATGTCGCCAAATGGTGGCTGCCCGACGAGATCCATTTCGTCGATAGCCTGCCGCACACCGCCACCGGCAAGCTGCTCAAGACCGCGATCCGCGCCCAGTACAAGGACTTCAAGCTGGCCGCGGCGTAACGACGGTCTTCGCGAACACCCTCACCCTTCCGCGCCTTCGGCGCTCCCTCCCTCTCCCGGTGGGAGAGGGAAGGGGCTCGCTTGGCGAAGGCGAGTGGGAAGGGTGAGGGTCACTTCCCGCTGGCGATCGCCGCAGTCACTTCGGCGGCCTTGGCATCCTTGAACCGCGCGCAGGTCTGGATCTGCTCGATCGAGCGGTCGACATTGAGCGTGCTGCCCTTGGCAGGGTCGCGCAGCTTGGCGGCCACGGCGTCGGCCTGGGGCAGCGAGCAGAGCTTGCCGAACATCTGCGCCGCGCGGCCCGAGAAGATGCCGCCGCCGCCGCCCGCCTGGACGAACGTGTCGAAGTGCGAGAGCGTGAAATCGGCCGCGATGTCGCGCGTATAGGGCGAATCGAGCATCGCCGAGACGGTGAAGATGCGCTGTTTCAGTGTCACCCGCGGGTCCTGGAAGTCGTTCAGGAACCAGCGCGCGACCTCGGCATTGCCCGAATGGCCGACGCCATAGGAGGCGATCTGGCGGAGCAGCGGATCGCTGCCGTCGAGCGCCTTGGCGGCGAGCGTCTTGGCGAAGGCGACGCCGCGCTCGTTCATCGCGACTTCCGCGGCCATCGGCGCATAATCGGGATCGAGCGCCGCGGCATCGCCCCCCAGATAGGCATCGAGCGCGCGCATCAGCTTGGCACGGGCGTCGGCGTCGTGGCCGGCGACCGCGACGATATCGGCGAACTGGTGGCGAAGCTGGCGTTGGTCTGCCGTCTCCGCGGCATAGGCGCCGGCGGCGGGATCGAAGCCGAGCTTCGCGAGCAGCGGCCCATAGGTGCCGGCGATGAGCTTGCGATAGGCGGGCAGTGCCGCCTCGCCGACCAGCCCGCGCTGCTCGAGCCCGCGCAGCCGATCGGCATTGTCGAACACGATCTTCGTCTTGGGATGTGCCGCCATCGCCTTGGCGAGCGCGATCGGCCGGGCGACTCCGCTCTTGCCGGCATAGAAGCTCGCCCACAGGCTGTCGTCGAGCGCCAGCGCCTCGCCGGTCGGCAGCGTCGGGCCGGCCTGAATCAGCGCGTCCCAATCGGCGGGATCGAGATCGAAGCGATAATAGCCCCAGCCTCCGGCATTGGGCATGATCGGGCCGTCGCCCTTGGCGGCGATCGTCGCGCTCGGCTGGTCGAGCAGCGTGCAGCTATGCTCGGTGCCGCGGCGGACGCACACGGGCACGGTCCATTGCTGCGCCGGCAGGTTGGCGCCGAAATAGGCGAAGCGCGACTGGCTGGCGACCAGCGCGTCGCCTTCGCGGTGGAACGTCACCACCGGCACGCCCTGCTGATCGACGAAGCTCTTGAGCGCGCCGAGCACGCGCGGATCGTGTGCCGCATCGGCGAGCGAGCCGAAGAACTGCTCGGTCGAGGCATTGCCATAGGCATGGCGCTGCATGTGCAGCCGCACGCCGTCGCGGAACTTCTCGTCGCCGAGATATTCCGCGATCATGCCGACGACCTGGCCGCCCTTGCCATAGGTGATCTGGTCGAACGCCGCATCGATATCGGCATCGTTGGTGATCGTCTGGTGGATCGGCCGGCCGGTGGCGAGCGCATCGAGATCCATCGCCTCAAAGCCTTCGCCGATCGCATCGACGCCGATGTCGAGGTCCGGGCGCCATTCGCTGCCGATGCGATAGCCCATCCAGTTGGCGAAGCTCTCGTTCAGCCAGATATCGTCCCACCAGGCCGGGGTGACGAGATCGCCGAACCATTGGTGCGACAGCTCGTGCGCGACGACCATGCCGAAGGTCTGCTTGGCGTCGCGGGTGTCGCTCTCGTCGAGGAACAGGATTCCGTCGCCATAGATGTCGGCCCCGGCATTCTCCATTGCACCGGGCATCACCGGCGAGCCGATCTGGTCGAGCTTGGGGAAGGGGAAGGGCTGGCCGAAATACTTCTCGAGCAGCGCGACGATCGGGCCGGAGTTCTTGAGCGCATAATCGAGGCTCCCGGCATTGGGCTTGGTGCCGACGATGCGCAGTGGCAGCGGCGTCGCGCGCTCGGGCGTGGCGGGGATCGTGGTCGCGGCGGTGGCGAACGGGCCGACCGCGAAGGCGACGAGATAGGTCGGCAGCGGCTTGGTGGCGAGGAAGCGGTGCTTGACCAGATCGCCCACCTTCTTCGGCGCGCCGTCTTCGGGCGCGTTGCTCACTGCGACCATGCCGGGCCGGGTGGTCAGCGACACGGTGAAGGGCGTCTTGTAGCCGGGTTCGTCGAAGCCGGGGAAGGCCGCGCGGGCGTCGATCGATTCGAACTGGCTCCAGGCATACCAGCTGCCGTCGATCTTGAGGTGATAGAGGCCCGAGGGGCCGCTGCCATAGGCACCATCATAATCGAACTTCAGCGTGATCTTGCCCGGCTGGACGGTCTTTCCGAAATCGATCTGGGCGAGGCCATAGGGGCTCTTCTGCGCAAAGCTCAGCGGCACTTCCTTGCCGCCGATCACCGCCACTGCCCTGCTGACGTGCAGGTTGCGCCCGTGCATCCACACCGTCTGCGCCGCGCGCTTCAGCTCGACGTCGATCTCCGCATGGCCGTTGAACCGCGGAGTTTCCGGGATCAGGGTGAGATCGAGTCGGTAGGCGAGCGGCCGAACCGTATCGGGCAGCTTGCCCGTCGGCTGTGAGTCTTGGGCTTGGGCGAGGGCGGGAAGCGTGATCGCGAGCGCGAAGGCGAAGGAGCGCATGGAAGATCCTTGAAGGGCAGCGTTGCTTAAAAGCGCTTCGACCGGCACGCAACTATCTGTCCCAACATGGTATGTTTCCGGAATGTTGCAGAGCGACGCGAGTCGCTATACACTCGCATCAGGTCTCGGGTCGACTGAGACCGCCGGGCGACACTCCGATCCCTCTTGTGTCGCCCGGCCTCCCTTTCCCGCCGTTGCGATCCGTCCTCACGCGCCTATGCTGACCGCAAGCATGGGAGAGGGACATGGCACGCGCCGCAGGATTGCTCGCATGGGTGCTGTTGCTCGGGGCCGTTGCCCCGGGCGATCGATGGGTCGCCGGGTGGTCTAGTGCCCAGCAGCCCGCCGAAGGCAATGCCGCCTTGCCGAGCGACGCTTTGCGCGACGCGACGCTGCGCCAGGTGGTCCGCATTCAGATCGCCGGCGATCGTATGCGCGTGCGCTTCTCCAATGCCTTCGGCACCAAGCCGCTGCGGATCGACCATGCCACGATCGCGCGCGCGCCCGATCCGTCGGCTGCGCGCATCGATCCTGCCAGCCTGCGCGTGCTTCGCTTCGGAGGCGCGGAATCGGCGACGATCCCGGCTGGGGCGGATTACTGGTCCGATCCGGTCGCGCTCAGCGTCCCCGCCGGCGCGGATGTCGCGGTGTCGGTCCATTTTCCGCAGGCCCCGGCGGGCCAGACCGGCCATTCCGGATCGCGCGCGACCAGCCACTATCTCGGGGGCGACCACACCGCCGATGCCGACCTGCCCGGCGCAGCAAAGGCCGATCACTGGTATCAACTGGCGAGCGTCGAAATCGCATCGCCCGCCGCTCGGTCTGCCCTCGTCGTTTTCGGCGATTCGATCACGGACGGCTATGGCGTCGCGGCGAACAGCAATCGGCGCTGGACCGATGCGTTGCAGCGCCGGCTGCGGGGCGAAGCAGGCCTGGGCGGGATGGCGGTGCTCAATGCGGGGATCGGCGGCAACCGGCTGCTCGAAGACGGCACCGGGCCAAATGCACTCGCCCGCTTCGACCGGGATGTGCTGAGCCATCCGGGGGTCACGCACGCAATCCTGCTGGAGGGCGTCAACGACCTCGGCGTCCTCACGCGCGACGCGCCCGTGAGCGCCGAAGCCCATGCCGCGCTCGTCGCCCGAATGATCGGCGCCTATCGCCAGATGGTGGCTCGCGGGCGCGCGCATGGGATCCGGGTGATCGGGGCGACGATCACGCCCTATGGCCGCTCGGCCTATTATCATCCCGACGCCGCAAACGAGGCCGATCGCCAGGCTGTCAACGCCTGGATCCGGGCGCCTGGGCATTTCGACGGGGTGATCGATTTCGACGCCGCGCTTCGCGATCCGGCAGCGCCGACACGCCTTCGCGCGGCCTATGACAATGACGGGCTTCACCCCTCGCTCGCGGGATATCAGGCAATGGCCGACGCCGTGCCGCTCGCCTTGCTCCGTCGCCGTTAGAATAACTCGCCCTGCGCGCCGGCGGGTGGGCGGAAGAGATCGGTGCGCAGCCGCAGCACTTCGCTGTCGAGGCCGTAGCGCGCCGCCGCCTTCTTGAAGCGAGTGCGGAGCAGATCGGCCCAGGGCCCCTGGCCGCGCATCCGCGTGAAGAAATCGGGATCGTTGTCGCGCCCGCCGCGGATCGACTGGATCGTCGCCATCACCTTGCCGGCGCGATCGGGAAAATGCGTGTCGAGCCAGGCGCGGAACAGCGGCGCGACTTCGTGCGGCAGGCGCACCGGCAGGAAGAAGGCCGCGCGCGCGCCCGCCTCCGCGGCGCGCTCCAGGATATGCTCCATCTCATGATCGGTCACGTGCGGGATCACCGGCGACATCGACACGAATACCGGCACGCCCGCTTCGCTGAGCTGGCGGATCGCCGCCAGCCGCCGTTCGGGATGCGGCGCGCGCGGCTCGACCGTCATCGCGATCTTCGGATCGAGCGAGGTGACCGAGATCATCACCGCCGCCAGCCCCTTCGCGGCCATCGGCGCGAGCAGCTCGATGTCGCGCGTCACCCGGTTCGATTTGGTGGTGACGGTGATCGGATGATTGCATTCGGCGAGCAGCTCGATGCAGCCGCGGGTGATCCGCCACTGCGCCTCGATCGGCTGATAGGGATCGGTATTGGTGCCGAAGGCGATCGGCCGGCAGTCATAGCCGCGCTTGCCGATCTCGGCGCGTAGCAGCGCCGGGGCGTCGGGCTTGGCGAAAAGCTTCGTCTCGAAATCGAGGCCGGGGGAAAGGTCGAGATAGGCATGGGTGGGCCGGGCGAAGCAATAGATGCAGCCATGCTCGCAGCCGCGATAGGGGTTCACCGACCGGTCGAAGGCGATGTCGGGAGACTGGTTGCGAGTAAGGATCGTTCGTGGCTTCTCGATCGTGACGCTGGTGCGGAGCGGGGGCGGGGCGCCGTCCACATCCTCACGCGCATCGAGCCAGTCGCCATCGACCTCGCGGCCGGGCAGATTGAAACGATGGCTCACATCGTTGAGGGTCGCGCCGCGGGTGGGGCGAGTCTTTGCCATTGCGCAAGGCTAGTTTGTACAGTAGAACATAGCAAGAACATACGGAGGTGTGAATGGCGCGGATCAGTTATGTGGAATTGCCGGTGAAGCAGGTCGCGGGGGTGCGCGATTTCTATGCGGGGGCGTTCGGCTGGGCATTCACCGATTTCGGGCCCGATTATGCGGCGACGACCGGCGGCGACGTCGATCTCGGCATCAACGGCAGCGACGATCAGCCGATCGCTCAGGTGCTCGCGCTGGTGGAGGTGGACGATCTCGAGGCGGCGCTCGGCAAGGTAGTGCAGGCGGGCGGCGAAGTGACGGCGCCAATCTTCCCCTATCCGGGCGGACGCCGCTTCCATTTTCGCGATCCTGCGGGGAACGAACTGGGCGTGTTCGTCAACGAAGGCGACTGACGCGGATTGCGGCGCGCGACGCGGCTGCTAGGGTCGGCTCTCATTTCGGGGGAGAATCGATCATGCGCCTGACCTTTGCGGCTTCGGCCGGCCTGCTGCTCTGCCTGTTCGCGACGCCTGCCGCGGCAGAGGATGCGGCGCCCTGCGGCCCAAACATGGTCTGCGCCAGCGCCCCCTCCACCGTGGTCGCGGCGATGGACAAGGCGAAATATAAGCCCAAGCTCTCCAAGGATGGCGAGGGCGATCCGATGATCGAGAGCGGCGAGGCGGCGTACAGCTTCGCCGTCTATTTCTATGGCTGCAAGGAGCATGCGAAGTGCGATTCGCTGCGCTTCGAGTCGACCTTCGAAAAGGCGCCGGAGAACACGGCTGCGCTCGCCAACAAGTGGAACATGAAGAAGCGCTTCCTCCAGGCCTATGTCCGCGACGACGGCATTTTCGCGGTCGCCTATGACGTCGCGACGATCGGGGGATTGAACCAGGCCAATTTCGCCGACGTGCTCGACTGGTGGAACAGCCAGCTCAGCGAACTCGCCGACTTCTTCAAGAAGGAAGTGCCCAACCTCAAATAAGGTTGGGAACGCTCAGCGTTCCTCGAGGCGCGGGAGCAGCTCGACGAAGTTGCAGGGCTTGTGACGGATGTCGAACTGGCTCGCGAGGATGCCGTCCCAGGCGTCGGTGACGGCGCCGGTCGAGCCGGGCAGGGCAAAGATATAAGTACCCCGCGCGACGCCGGCGGTGGCGCGTGACTGGATCGTCGAGGTGCCGATCGACTGGTAGCTCAGCCAGCGGAACAGCTCGCCAAAGCCGGGGATTTCCTTGTCCTGGACGCGGGCCAGCGCCTCGGGCGTCACGTCGCGGCCGGTCACGCCGGTGCCGCCGGTGGTGAGCACCACTTCGATGCTCGAATCATCGATCCAGCGATGGAGCTGGGCGACGATCCGGTCGGCATCGTCGGGCACGATCGCGCGGGCGGCGAGGTGGTGGCCGGCGCCGGTCAGCCGCTCGACGAGACGGTCGCCCGAGCGATCGTCGGCAAGGGTGCGGGTATCCGAAACCGTCAGCACCGCGATCCGCACGGGGCGGAACGCGATCGTCTCATCGATTGGCACGGCCCAGGCCCGATCCGATGCTCGCGCTGCGCGTGGTGAGCTTGACCGCCTGCGGGCCCTGCATGCCGGGGAATTTGGGCCACAGCCCCTGGGCGAGGGCGGCGCGGCTCACCGACTTGCGGCCTTCCTTCCCCTCATACATCCAATAGTTGCGCAGCACCGTCATCACATAGCCGCGCGTCTCCCAATAGGGGATGCTCTCGATATAGAGCAGCGGATCGCCATTGTCCTTGGTCAGGCTGTTCCAGGCCTGGACCGGAGTGGGGCCGGCATTATAGGCGGCGATCACCTTGGGCAGCAGCCCCTGGGTGAAGGGCTGGTCGCGCAACTGCTCGAGATAGGTCTGGCCGATCTCCATGTTGACCGACGGCTTGGTCAGGTCCGAGGCCGCATAGGTGACGCCCTTGCGACGCCCGGCGTCGATCGCCGCGCCGGTCTTCACTTGCATCAACCCCATTGCGCCCGCGGCGCTGCGGATCTCGGCATTGAAGCGCGATTCCTGCAGCGTGTGGGCATAGACTAGCGCCTTGTCGACTCGCCAGCCGCCCGCGGGCGTCCAATGCGGCGAGGGATAGCGCGCCTCCAGCAACGGCTTGGCGCCGGCCGGGCCGTTGTGCGAGAGCCAGATCTGGGTCTGGGGCAAGTCGAGCCGCGCGGCGAGGCGGGTGAGCGCGGCGTGCTCGGAAGCGGTGCCGAGCTTGGCCTGGTAGCGCAGCACTTCGTCCGCGAGGCCGGGCTCGTCGATCTCGACCAGCGCCGCGGCGACATGGACGTTGGGCCGCCGCTCGAGCATCCGCCAGTCCTGTGCGACGAAGCCGTCGCCCTTGGCGGCCTTTTCCTCGATGCCGAGCGCCGCCTTGGCGAGCAGCCCATAGAAGGTCTCGCCATATTGTGAGGCGGCGCGCAGCTTCGGCGCCACCTTGTCGGGATGGCCGCATGCCATTTCGGCGCGCGAGCCCCAATAGAGGCCGGCCGAGCGTAGTTCGGTGTCGGCGGCGCGGGTGGCGACGCGTTCAAAGGCGGCATCGGCGCTGGCGCAATCCTGTTCGCGCCACGCGGCGAGCCCGGCGACCCAATCGGCCTGGGGCGCCCAGTCGCCGATCCCTTCCTGCGCCTTGGCGGCGACGCGGCGGGCATTGTCGTCGTCGCCGGCGACATAATAGATCCAGGCCACCTTCTGCAGCCATTCGGTGCGCGCCTCGGGCGTCAGGTCTGCCTCGTGCGCGGTGACCACCGCTTCGGCTTCGACGCCCTGGTCGTTCTTGACGAAGGGCTGGATGGCGAGCGCGATCTCGGTCGCGGCGGCATCGCTCTTGATCGAGCGGGCGCGCTGGCGGACCGGCGCGCCGTCATACCACATCAGCCGCTGGGCGATCGGCAGCGGCGGCAGCTCGGTCGCGCCGCGCGTCCTGGCCATCCGCGCGATCTGCTCGGCCTGGGGCAGTTCGGGCGCTTCGGAGAGGAGGGTGAGAAGGGGCGCGAGCTCGACCTTGGGCGAATTCTTGGCAGTGTAGAGCTCGGCCCGGGCGATCGGGTGGAGGATGCCGGGCTTCATCGCGTCGAGCTGAAGCTGCGCGTCCTGCCATTGCTCGGCACGGATCGCGGCGAACACCTTGCGGTATCCGGCGCGCTGATCGGAATCGAGCTGATCGGGAATGCCGTCGCCATCGCGCATTGCGGGCGGGGCGGGGCTGGCGGGATTGGTCGCGGCGGCGGCACCGGCGTCTCGCCCGTCGGCGGCATGCGCCAGGGCGGGCAGGCTCAGCAAGGCGGTGGCGGCGAGAAGGATACGCTTGGTCACAGGCTCCCCCGGGTCAACAGCAACAAATGTTTCCAGGCTTCGCTCTTGGCGGCGGGCCGTTCCAGCAGGAACCGCGGGTGATAGCTCGCCACCACCTGCGTCTTTCCGCCAAAATGGTTAACAAAGTGTAAACCATCTTCCCCGGGTGCCTCTCCGTCGGGAGCGAGCCGCGCCGCGGCCTGGCCGAGCAGCAGCAGCCGGCCTGGCTGGACGAGCTTGAGCTGGTGGCGAGCAATGTCGAGGAGGCGCGCTTCCTGATCCGCCGGGATGCGCCCGGCGAGCGGCCGCGCCACCGCGAGCGACATCAGATAGACCGAATCACGCGCGATCCCAGCGGCAGCGAGCATCCGCGCGAACAGCTTTCCGGTCGCGCCGCCGGTCAACAGTGCCTCGGCATCCTCGGATTCAGGCATGTCGGTGACGATCGCGATCGAAGCATCGGCGGGGCCGCTCGGCCCGATTCGCGGGGTGAGCCAGGTCGCCTCGGGCACTTCGTCGCTAGTCCGCCAGGCTGTGAACGTCGCGAGGGTATCGGGCAGCGCATCGGGCTTAGGCGACGCTACGGCCGCCGGGACGTCGCGCACCGGCGCCGGCCGCGCCAGCCAGTCGCGTGCAGCGTCTTCCTGAAGCGTTTCGACGCCCGCATCGCGCCACCATTCGAGCGCGCTGGCGAGCGTCCGCCCCCAATCGGTTGAGTATTCGCCTCCCACCCGGCCACAGAGTCATGCCTTGACGGGCGGGTCAATCTGCCTCCATCGACCGAGGGACAGGACGTGGCCAGCATGCGACGACAGGCATGCGGCGGGTTCCTTTGCGAGACGTTGAAGGATGCGATGATGAGCGAACGGGAGTCGATGCCGTATGACGTCGTGATCGTCGGCGCGGGCCCAGCGGGCCTGGCCGCGGCGATCCGGCTCAAGCAGCTGGCGGAAGAGGCGGGGGCCGAGCTTTCGGTCTGCATCCTCGAAAAGGGGTCCGAAGTCGGCGCGCATATCCTTTCGGGCGCGGTGATCGATCCGCGCGCGCTGGACGAACTGCTGCCGAGCTGGCGCGACGATGGCTGCCCGCTCGCGCGCACGCCGGTGACCGAGAACCATCACTGGGTGCTCAGCGAAAAGGGCAAGTCGAGCTTCCCCGAATTCCTGACCCCGCCATTCCTCCACAACAAGGGCACCTATACCGGCAGCCTCGGCAATCTCTGCCGCTGGCTCGCCGAAAAGGCGCAGGAGATGGGCGTCGAGATCTTCCCCGGCTTCGCCGCCGCGGAGATCCTCTACAACGAGGACGGATCGGTGAAGGGCGTCGCCACCGGCGATATGGGCGTCGCGCGCGACGGCACCCACAAGCCCGATTACCAGCCGGGGCTCGAGCTCCACGCCAAATACACCTTCTTCGCGGAGGGCTGCCGCGGCCACCTGACCAAGCAGCTCCAGCGCGAATTCGATCTGTGCCGGGACGCGCAGCCCCAGGTCTATGGCATCGGCGTCAAGGAACTGTGGGACATCGATCCCGCCAAGCACGTCCCCGGTCGCGTGATCCACACTCAGGGCTGGCCGCTGCGCGAAGGCGAGGCCAATGGCGGCGGCTTCCTCTATCACCAGGCCGACGGGCAGGTCGCGCTCGGCTTCGTCACCTGGCTCAACTACACCAATCCCTGGCTCTCGCCCTTCCAGGAGATGCAGCGCTGGAAGACCCATCCGGAAATCGCCGCCATCCTGGAAGGCGGCAAGCGCGTCTCCTATGGCGCGCGGGCGATTTCGGACGGCGGCTGGCAATCGGTGCCCAAGCTGGTCGCGCCCGGCGCGGCGCTGATCGGCGACACCGCCGGTTTCCTCAACGTGCCGCGGATCAAGGGCACGCACACCGCGATGAAAAGCGGCATGATGGCCGCCGAGGCCGCCTTCGCCGCCGTCCAAGCCGGTCGTTCGTCCGACGAGCTCGCGGCGTATCCGGAAGCCTATGAGGCGAGCTGGGTGTACGAGGAGCTGCGCGGCGTCCGCAACGTCGTGCCGCTGGTCAAGAAGTTCGGCGACACCTGGGGCACGGTCTTCTCGGGCGTGGCGATGTGGATGGAGCTGATCGGCCTCAAATGGCCCTTCACGATGAAGCACGGCCACAAGGACAATGAGACGCTGCGCCCGGCTGCCGAGGCGCGGCGCATCGACTATCCCAAGCCCGACGGCGTGCTCACCTTCGATCGCCTCTCTTCGGTGTTCATTTCGAACACCAATCACGAAGAGGATCAACCGGTCCATCTGACGCTGAAGGACCCGGACATCCCCTTGAATTACAATCTTCCCATGTACGCCGAGCCGGCGCAGCGTTATTGTCCCGCCGGCGTGTACGAAGTGGTGGGGGAAGGCGATGATCTGCGGTTCCAGATCAACGCGCAGAATTGCGTGCACTGCAAGACCTGCGACATCAAGGACCCGCTCCAGAACATCAACTGGGTGGTTCCCGAAGGCGGCGGCGGCCCCAATTATCCGAACATGTAGCGTCGCGCTGGCGCTGCTCGCAGCGTTGCCCGCGAGCGCGCAGGACCTCGCCGACTATGCCCGCGCCCGCGCGGCAGACGCGGCGGGGGAGGCGGATGTCGCCGCCGCCGGCTATGGCCGCGCGCTCGCCAGCGCGCCCGACGACCAGCTGCTCGCGATGCGCACCTACCGCCAGGCGCTCGCCGCCGGCGATCTCGACCTTGCCGCGCGCGGCGCCGCGGTGCTGGTGCGCGCCAAGGTCGCGCCGGCGGACAGCGATGTGCTCGCCTTCGCCATCGCGCTGCATGGCGGCGATTGGCTCGGCGCCGAAAACGCGGTTGAGCGGCTCTCGAACGGCCCGCTCGCCTTTCTCGCCCCGGTGCTGGGAGCGTGGCTGGCACAGGACCGCGGCGAGAACCCGCTGCCGTTGCTCGATACGGCGCGCGGCGATCCGATCGGCGCCCGCTTCGCCGCCCGCCATCGCCCGTTGCTGCTGATCGCGTCGCGGCGCGAAAGCGATGCAATGATCGCGCTCGCTGCCCAGCCTCCAGGCGAGGCGGCGACTGACGCCCGGCTCGACCTGGCGATCGCCCTGCTCCGCGCCGGACGGGCAGAGCGCGCCGCGGAACTGCTCGGCGGCGGTTATGCCGATTGGCGCCGGCGAATCGCTAAGGAGGGGAGGCCCGATGCTGCGTTCGGCGCCGCGCATTTGTTCGTCGGCCTGGCCGGCGATCTTGCCGACCAGCGGCTCGATACGCTGTCGATCCTGCTCAGCCGCGCGGCGCTGCTGCTCGATCCGAGCGAAGACCGGGCGCGGCTGCTCCTCGCCGATGCCCTGTCGCGCGAAGGCTCGCCCGACCTGGCGCTCGCCACGCTCGCCGAGATCCGCAGCGACACCCCCTTCGCCCGCGCCGCTGCGGCGAGCCGCGTCGCGGCGCTTCGTAGCGCCGATCGCGACGATGACGCACTGGCCGCGGCCAAGGCGCTCGCCGGCCGCGCCGATGCGAGCAGCGATGAGCTGCGCGCCTATGGCGACGCGCTGACCGATGCGGGGCGCTATGGCGACGCTGCGGGCGCTTATGGCGAAGCGCTCACCCATGCCGGGGCAGGTGACGGGTGGCGGCTGCACTATCTCCAGGGTGCGGCGCTCGATCGTGCCGGACGCTGGGCCGAGGCATTGCCGGCGCTGCGCAAGGCGGTCGAACTCGGTCCCGACGAGCCGAGCGCGCTCACTTATCTCGGCTATGCCCAGGTCGCGCGCGGCGAGCACCTCGCCGATGCCCAGGCGCTGCTCGAACGCGCACACAAGCTCAAGCCCGACGATGCCGGGATCACCGATTCGCTCGGCTGGGCCTGGTATCGCCGCGGCAATGCCGCCAAGGCGCTACCGCTGCTCGAACGCGCCTCGCGCGCCGACCCCGCCGGTTCGCGCGTCAACGAGCATCTGGGCGATGCCTATTGGACGCTCGGCCGGCATTACGAAGCGCGCTATGCCTGGCGCGCCGCCACTGCGACGGCCGAGGCCGATGCACTTGACCGGCTGCGGCAGAAGCTCGCCAAGGGCCTCGAATGATCGTCGAGACCGCCCCCGCCAAGCTCAACCTCGCGCTGCACGTCCGCGCTCGCCGGCCGGACGGTTATCACGAACTCGAAACGCTGTTCGCCTTTGTCGAGCAGGGCGACGAGTTGCGCGTGGCCCCGGCGGCGGCCGACAGCTTCGCGGTAACGGGCCCGTTCGCACCGGCCTTGGACGGGGAGGGCGACAATCTCGTCACCCGCGCCGCCCGCGCCTTTCGACTGCATTTCGGCGGCGGCGGCCATGCGATCACGCTCGACAAGCGACTGCCGGTCGCCTCCGGAATCGGCGGCGGATCGGCCGATGCTGCGGCGACGCTGCGCGCACTCGGCCGGCTGCACGACGTGCCGCTCGACGCGATGTTCCCGATCGCCGATGCGCTTGGCTCGGACGTCCCCGCCTGCCTGTTCGGCCAGAGCGCAATTGGGCGGGGCCGCGGCGAACGGCTCGAGCCGGTGCCGGGCCTGCCGGGCACGCCGGTGTTGCTGGTCAATCCGCGCGTGGCGGTATCGACCGCGGAGGTCTTTCGCCGCTGGGACGGCACCGATCGCGGACCGCTCTCCACCGATCCGCGCGCCGGCCGCAACGATCTCGAACCGCCCGCCCGCGCGATCGCGCCGGTGATCGGCGACGTGCTCGACGCGCTCGAGGCGCAACCGGGCGCGAACCTGGTCCGCATGTCGGGCTCGGGCGCGACCTGCTTCGCGCTGTTCGACAGCGACGCGCAGGCGCGTGCGGCGGCGGAGTTCCTCGAACCCCTCGGCTGGTGGACCCTGCCGACGCGATTGACTTGACCCGGTCCTCTCAGAAGGCGTCTCGGGGCGGAATGATGCTCTTAACACCGCGCCCATGATCGGGCACAGCCGCGCGATGATCCGCGTCAGCCATGAAGGTCATGTCGCCACTCTCGCGCTCGCCCGGCCCGAGGCAAAGAACGCCTTGCCCATCGCCGCCTGGGAAGCGCTCGCCGCCGCCTGTGAGGAGGTGCGCGAGGCCCGTGCCGTGCTGCTCTGCTCGGACGTGCCGCGCATCTTCTCGGCGGGTGCCGATATCCGCGAGTTCGAGCAGCTCCAAGGCGATCCGGCGCTGCGCAGCCGCTTCCGCCGCGCGATGCGCGCGGGGATCGACGCTGTCGCGGCGCTGCCGATGCCGGTGATCGCGGCGATCGACGGCGGCTGCTTCGGCGCGGCGGTGGCGCTGGCGCTCGCCGCCGACATCCGCATCGCCGGCGCCTATGCCGAGTTCGCAATCACGCCGGCGCGGCTCGGCATCGGCTATCCGCGCGAGGACGTCGCCCGGCTGGAGGCGCAGGTCGGGCGGGGCATGGCGTCGCTGCTGCTCTTCACCGGCGACAAGCTCCGTCCCGATGAGGCGCACAAGATCGGCCTGGTCGAGCTCAAGACCCGCAATGCGATGGAAACGGGGAAAGGCATGGCTGCGGCGATCGCCGGCAACGCCCCGCAATCGGTCCGCCTGCTCAAGCGCACGCTGCGCGGCGAGCAGACCGATCAGGCGTTCGAGGACGCATTCGGCGGGCCCGAATTCGCCGAGGGCCTCGCCGCCTTCCGCGAACGGGGCAGGCCGGCCTGGTGAGCGTGGCTGAGATGCTGCCGGGCAGCGTCGACGACGTGCTGCTGCTGTGCGACCACGCCTCCAACGCCGTGCCCGCGGACATCGATCTCGGTATCGACTCCGCGCTGCTCGACAATCACATCGCGATCGACATCGGCGCGGCCGCAGTCACCCGCGGGCTGGCCGCACGGCTCGAAGCGCCAGCGATCCTCGCCACCGTCTCGCGTCTGGTCATCGACCTGCATCGCGAGCCCGATCATATCGGCCTGATCCCCCATCGTAGCGACGGCCATCTCATCCCCGGCAACGAGGCCGCCGATCGCACGGCGCGAATCGCGCGCTTCCACGCGCCCTATCACCGGCTGATCCGCGACACCGTCCGCAGTCAGCGCCCGCGCCTGATCCTGTCGATCCATAGCTTCACGCCCTGCCTCGAACAGGGCGGCACGCCGCGCCCCTGGCAGGTCGGCGTGCTCTACAACCGCGACACGCGCGCCGCGCATCCGGCGGTGCGCTTCCTGCGCGAGCGCGGCTTCGAGACCGGCGACAACGAACCCTATTCGGGCCGCCTGCTCAACGCGACGCTCAACCGCCATGCCGAAGGGCAGGGGATCCCTTCCGCCGCGATCGAAATCCGCAACGACCTGATCCGCGACAAGGCCGGGGTGCAGGATTGGGCCGACACATTGGCCCGCCTCGCACGGCATCTGCTCGCTACGGCCGAGTGAAAAATTCACGCAATAGTCTTGCGCAAACGGCATCGTTCGCGACATAGGCTTGCGCGCCATGACCCAACGATTCGACAAGTCCAAGCTTCCCAGCCGCCACGTTTCGGTCGGCCCGGAGCGCGCCCCGCACCGCAGCTATTATTATGCCATGGGCATTCCCGAGGAGGATATCGCCAAGCCGTTCGTCGGCGTGGCCTCGGCCGGTAATGACTCCGCACCGTGCAACATCACGCTCGACGCCCAGGCCGATGTCGCGCGCCAGGGCGTGATCGCCGCGGGCGGGATGCCGCGCCGCTTCAATACGATCACCGTAACCGACGGCATCGCGATGGGCCATCAGGGGATGAAATCCTCCCTGATCAGCCGCGAAGTGATCGCCGATTCGGTCGAGCTCTCCGTGCGTGGCCATTGCTATGACGCGCTGGTCGGCTTTGCCGGCTGCGACAAGTCGCTCCCCGGCATGATGATGGCGATGCTCCGCCTCAACGTGCCGTCGATCTTCGTCTATGGCGGCTCGATCCTGCCCGGCCGCTTCCACGACAAGGACGTCACCGTTGTCGACGTGTTCGAAGTCGTCGGCCGCTATGCGGCGGGAGCCTGCCCGCTCTCCGAAGTGCACGAGCTCGAAAAGGTCGCGTGCCCCGGCGCGGGTGCGTGCGGCGGGCAATATACCGCCAACACCATGGCCTGTGTCGCCGAGGCGATCGGATTGTCCTTGCCGAACAGCAACATGGCGCCGGCTCCTTATACCAGCCGCGAGCAAATCGCGCACGCGGCGGGCGCGCAAGTGATGGAACTGATCGCGCAGAATCTCCGTCCGCGCGACATCTGCACGCGCGAGGCGTTCGAGAATGCCGCGCGCGTCGTCGCCGCGACCGGCGGCTCGACCAACGGCGCGCTGCATTTGCCCGCGATGGCGCACGAGGCGGGGATCGAGTTCGACCTGTTCGACGTCGCCGAGATCTTCAAGACCACGCCCTATATCGCCGATCTCAAGCCCGGCGGCCGCTATGTCGCCAAGGACATGTACGAGGCCGGCGGCGTTTACATGTTGATGAAGACGCTGCTCGCCGGCGGCTTCCTGCATGGCGACTGCATGACCGTGACCGGCAAGACGCTGGCCGAGAACATCGATCAGGTCACCTGGAATCCTGATCAGAAAGTGATCTACGACGTCAAGACGCCGCTGACGCCCACCGGCGGCGTCGTCGGCCTGCGCGGCAGCCTGGCGCCCGATGGCGCGATCGTGAAGGTCGCGGGCATGCACCGGCTCCAGTTCGAGGGGCCCGCACGCTGCTTCGATTGCGAGGAAGAGGCGTTCGAAGCGGTCGAGCATCGCAAGATCCAGGAAGGTGAGGTCCTGATCATCCGCTATGAAGGGCCCAAGGGTGGCCCGGGCATGCGCGAGATGCTGTCGACTACCGCGGCGCTCTACGGGCTCGGCATGGGCGAGAAGGTCGCGCTGATCACCGACGGGCGCTTCTCCGGCGGTACCCGAGGCTTCTGCATCGGCCATGTCGGCCCGGAAGCCGCCGAAGGCGGGCCGATCGCGCTGGTCGAGGATGGCGACATCATCCGCATCGATGCCGAAGCCGGGACGATCGACCTCGACGTGCCCGAGGATGTGCTTGCCGAACGGCGCGCGAAATGGCAGCCGCGCGTCAATGACTATCAGTCCGGCGCTCTGTGGCGCTATGCGCGCAATGTCGGGCCGGCCTATCAGGGCGCGGTCACGCACCCTGGCGCGCGCGCCGAGCGCCACGTCTACGCGGATATCTGAGGCGCGGGGGGCGAAGGCGAGGGCAGCTTGCCTGGCCCTCCTCCTCACCGCCTGCCACGTCCCGGTGCCGGACAAGGTCGCCGAAGCCCGCAAGAGCGAGCGGCAGGCGAAGCGCGCCCAGGCCGAGGGTCATGTCGAATGCGCCGGCCCCGGCGATCCGGCCTTC
Organism: Pseudomonadota bacterium; assembly: GCA_023400405.1. Taxonomy (GTDB): domain Bacteria; phylum Pseudomonadota; class Alphaproteobacteria; order Sphingomonadales; family Sphingomonadaceae; genus Sphingomonas. The sequence goes on along the minus strand of JAEXFD010000007.1, from coordinate 49,117 downwards.
GCCTTCGTCTGCACGATCGATCGCACCCAGACCCAGGACGGCCTGTTCCTCACGCTCCGCCACCCCGATGGCGGGTTTCGCCGGCTGCTCGTCACCCATGACGGGCGCGGCGTGATCGCCGCCGACGGTGCGGAGCGCGCCGTGGTGATGACGCTCGGCCCCGACCGTATCGAAGTCGCGCTGGGCGGCGCGCGCTATCGCTTGCCCGCGACCGTGCGCGGGGCCAAAGCGGCGCAATGAGTCCAGCCGGCGCCCCGATCGTCACTGCCGCGCAGATGCGCGCCGCTGAGGAGGCAGTGTTCCGCCGCGAGCCGCAGGAGGCGGTGATGGAACGCGCCGGGGCCGCGGTCGCCCGCGAAACTGCGCGTTTCGCCCAGGGCCGCCCGATCCTCGTCCTCGCCGGCCCCGGCAACAATGGCGGCGACGCCTATGTCGCCGCGCGCCTGCTTAAGGCCGCAGGCCATGACGTCACGATCGCCGCCACCGGGGAGCTCGGCACCCCGCTCGCCCGCATGATGCACGGTCGCTGGGAGGGCGAAGTCGCCTCGCTCTACCAGGCCCGGCCGCGCCCGGTACTGGTCGACGGGCTGTTCGGCACCGGCATGACCCGGCCGCTCGAACGCGGCATCGCGCCGGTCTTCGCCGAGCTCGTCGCCAAGGCCGAGTTCAGCCTGTCGATCGACCTGCCCTCGGGCGTCGCGACCGACACCGGCGCCGATCTCGGCGCCCCGCGCGGCATTACCGCCACGCTCGCGCTCGCCGCCCTGAAGCCCGCGCATTTGCTCGATGCCGGGCTCGAGCGCAGCGGCCATGTCCTGCTCGCCGAACTCGGCATCCCGGTCGAGACGCCGTGGCACACGCTCGCCCGCCCGCGCCTCGCGGCGCCGGGCCCGCGCAGCCACAAATATAATCGCGGGCTGGTCGTGGTGGTCGAGGGTGCGATGCCCGGCGCCGCTCGGCTCGCCGCCCGCGCCGCGATGGCGGGCGGCGCGGGCTATACCATACTCGCCGGTGCCGAGCCCGAGAATGGCGGCCCCGACGCGCTCGTCCGCCACCGCATCGCCGGCGCCGAGGACCTTGCCGATCTGCTCGCCGAGAGCCGCATCGGTGCCGTGGTGATCGGCCCCGGCCTCGGCCGCGACCGCCGCGCCGAGGGGCTGCTCAAGGCAGCTCTGGCCGCCAATCTCCCGCTTGTCCTCGATGGCGACGCGCTGACCCTGCTCGGCAATTCCGCCGCCGCCTGGCTCGATCGCCGCACCGCGCCGAGCGTCCTCACCCCGCATTCGGGCGAGTTCGAGCGGATGTTTGCCGGCGAGGGCAGCAAGATCGACCGCACGCTCGCCGCCGCCGCTGCGAGCCGCGCCACGATCGTCCACAAGGGCGCCGACACCGTGATCGCCAGCCCGCGCGGCCAGGTCCGCATCCTCGCCGGCGCCTCGCCCTGGCTCTCGACCGCGGGCACCGGCGACGTGCTCGCCGGCCTGCTCGGCGCGCAGCTTGCCGGCGGCAACAAGGCCGCAGCCGAAGCCGCCGTGTGGCTCCACGCCCGCGCCGCCGCGCTGGCCGGCCCAGCCTTCTGGGCCGACCGCCTGATCGACCATATTCCCGCGGCGATCGACCAATGTCGCTAGACGAAGTCATCCGCGTCGCCGCGCGGGGCGACGGCATCACTGCCGCCGGCCGCCACGTGGCGCTGGCCGCGCCGGGCGATCTCGTCGCGCCCGACGGCAGCCTGACGCCCGGGCCGCATCACCAGGTCCCGCCCTGCCGCCATTTCCCCGAATGCGGCGGCTGCCAGCTCCAGCATCTCGACGATGCCGCCTGGAGCGGCTTCATCGCCGATCGCGTCCGCACCGCGCTCGCCGCGCAAGGGCTAGAGACCGAGATCCGCGCTCCGCTGCTTTCGCCGCCCAACACCCGCCGCCGCGCCACGCTTCATGCCGAAAGGCGCGGCCGCCAGGTCCATCTCGGCTTCACCGAACCGGCGAGCCACCGGCTGATCGACCTGATGGAGTGCCACGTCCTCGATCCCGGCCTGTTCGCGCTGCTGGCGCCGCTCCGCGGCCTGCTCGCCGCGCTGATGCCGGAGTCGCGGCGGATCAACGTGCATCTCGCGCGGGTCGATCAGGGCGTCGACGTGCTGATCGATGGGCTCGAGGCCGAGGGCCTTGCCGCAGCCGAGGCGATCACCGCCTTCGCCCTGCGCCACGGCCTTGCGCGCTTCTCGCTCGACGAAGGGCTGGGCCCCACCGCGCGCTGGGAGCCCGATCCGGTGACGGTGACGCTGGGGGGAGTCGCCGTGCCGTTTCCGCCCGCGAGCTTCCTCCAGGCGACGCCCGAAGGCGAAGCCGCGCTGGTCGCGGCCGCGCGCGAGGCGGTCGGCGATGCCGCGACGATCGCGGACCTGTTCGCCGGGCTCGGCACCTTCACCTTCGCCTTCCCGCACGCCAAGGTCTTTGCCGCCGAAGCCGCGCGGGACGCGATCCTTTCGCTCAAGGCGGCGGCAGGCGGGGCAGGGCGCGCCGTCTTCGCCGACCATCGCGACCTGTTCCGCCGCCCGGTCCCCACCGCCGACCTCAACCGCTTCGCCGCCGTGATCCTCGATCCGCCCCGTGCCGGCGCCCGCGAACAGGTCGCCGAGTTGGCGGGGTCGGTCGTTCCGTCGATCGCCTATATCTCCTGCAATCCCAGCACCTTCGCTCGCGATGCGGAGACTCTGTCAAAGGGCGGCTACCGCCTCGACTGGGTCCAGCCGGTGGGGCAGTTCCGCTGGTCGACTCATGTCGAGCTGGCGGCGAGGTTCTCGCGCTGAGTCGATTCGCGGCAGCGCCAGAATATTGTTCGCGCAGAGGCGCAGAGGACGCAGAGAGCGCCCTTCAACGCCGCCCTTTCTTCTCTGCGTCCTCTGCGCCTCTGCGCGAAAAAATCACGCTTCGCGTTAGGAAATCACGGATAATCCGCCCGCAGGAAGAACAGCCCGTCCGAAGGCGCATTGAGCCCCAGCATGGCCCGGTCGCGCGCCTCCAGCGCCGCGGTCATGTCGTCGGGCGACCATTTCCCTTGGCCGACCAGCACCAGGCATCCGACCATCGATCGCACCTGGTGATGGAGGAAAGATCGCGCCGAAGCGAAGATGCTGATCCGCTCGCCCATCTGCACCACCTCGAGCCGGTCCAGCGTGCGCAGCGCGCTGTCGGCCTGGCAGTGAACCGATCGGAAGGTGGTGAAGTCATGCCGCCCGATCAGCCGCTCCGCCCCCGCCTGCATCGCCGCGGCATCGAGCGGGGGCGCAACGCGCCACGCCAGCCCCTTCTCCCAGGTCAGCGGCGCCCGCCGCATCGCGATCCGGTATTCATAGTGCCGCGCCAGGCAGGAGAAACGGGCGTGCCAGTCGTCCGGCACCTCCACGCAGTCGAGGATTGCGACCGGGTTCGGCCGCAGCCGCGCATTGAGCGCCTCCATCAGCCGGAAGGCCGCGATCGGCTTGGCGATGTCGAGATGTGCCCGCATGCCGAGGGCATGGACGCCGGCATCGGTTCGACCGGCGGCCTGCACCGCCACCGTCTCGCCGGTCACCGCGAACGCCGCTTCCTCGATCGCCTGCTGGACGCTCGGGCCATGGTCCTGGCGTTGCCAGCCCATGAAGGGCCGGCCGTCGAACTCCACCGTTAGCGCGAAGCGCGTCAAAGCTGCGTTCCCGCGGAGATAGGCAAACCGCGCAGCAACTCCTGCGAGGTCATGACGCCACGCCCCGCGCGCTGGACCAGGATCGGGCGAATGGCGCCCTCTGCGCAGGCGATGGTGAGTTGGTCGTCAATCACCGAACCGCTGCCCACGGGGCCCCGGCCTTCGCCGGGGAGCAGCGCGGCCTGATGCACCTTGATCCGCTCTCCCTCGACTTCGAACCACGCACCGGGCGCCGGATTGAACGCGCGTACCTGCCGGTCGACCTCCACGGCGCTGCGCGTGAAATCGAGCCGCGCCTCGGCCTTGTCGATCTTCGGCGCATAGGTCACGCCGTCCTCGGACTGCGGCACCGCGGGAAAGCGATCGAGATCGCCCAGCACCTCCACCATCAGCCGCGCGCCCATCTGGCTGAGCTCGGCGCCGAGTTCCCCCGCGGTCTTGCGGCCGATCGGCGTCCGGCCTTCCAGCCGCACCGGCCCGGTGTCGAGCCCGGCCTCCATCTGCATGATCCCGACGCCAGTCTCTTCGTCGCCGGCCAGGATCGCGCGCTGGATCGGCGCCGCTCCTCGCCATCGCGGCAGCAGCGAGCCATGGACGTTTAGGCAGCCCTGCTTCGGCGCGTCGAGGATCGCCTGGGGCAGGATCAGCCCATAGGCCGCGACCACCGCGACATCGGCGTCCAGCGCCGCGAAGGCCCCGATCGCGTCCGGCTCCTTGCGGAAGGAGAGGGGTGCGCGCACTTCGATTCCCAATGCCTCGGCCCGCGCCTGCACCGGCGAGGGCGTGAGCGCCTTGCCCCGCCGCCCGCCCGCGCGCGGCGGCTGGCTGTACGCCGCCACGACGTCATGCCCGGCCTCGACCAGCGCCTCGAGCACCGGCACGGCGAAATCGGGGGTTCCCATGAAGATGATCCGCATGGCGGGCCTTTAGCCCGTCTTGCGCCGCTTCCGCCAGCCACCCTCACCCTTCCGCGGCTTCGCCGCTCCCTCCCTCTCCCGCTGGGAGAGGGAAGGGGCCCGCGCCGCAACGCGGCGTGGGAAGGGTGAGGGTGGCCGGAACGTTGGGGCAGTTTTCTTTCCGCCCCGCCATCGCTACATCCTGCCGCATGGCTTCCCCCGAAATCGAAGCGCTCACCCAGGCCCTGTCGCGGCTGCCCGGGCTCGGCCCGCGCTCGGCGCGGCGCGCGGTGCTCCATTTGCTCAAGAAGCGCGAGACCGCGCTCCAGCCGCTGCTCTCCGCGCTCGGCGCGGTGAACGAGCGGCTCGCCACCTGCAGCATCTGCGGCAATGTCGACACGTCGAACCCGTGCGCGATCTGCGCCGATCCGCGCCGCGACGTGCGCTCGCTGTGCGTGGTCGAGGAAGTCGCCGATCTCTGGGCCCTCGAACGCTCGCGCCTTTTCCCCGGTCGCTTCCACGTGCTCGGCGGCCGGCTCTCGGCGCTCGAAGGCATCCGCCCCGAGGATCTGCGCATCGATCGCCTCGTCGCCCGTATCGCCGAGGGCGGGATCGACGAAGTCGTCCTCGCGATGAACGCCACGCTCGAAGGCCAGACCACCGCGCATTACATCGCCGAGCGGATCGAGACCTATCCCGTCCGCGTCACCCAGCTCGCCCATGGCCTACCGGTGGGCGGCGAGCTCGACTATCTCGACGAAGGCACGCTGGCCCAGGCGCTGCGAGCAAGGCGGCCGGTGGCTTGATAAAGATGATTCACGCGAAGGCGCAAAGACGCGAAGAAAATTGCTCCCGGGCGACTATGGAAACGACAGCTCTCACGACGCTCCGGAGATCTGCCGCTTACGCGGACCTAGCGCTCGCTTTGCGTCTTTGCGCCTTCGCGTGAACTCAAATCATTCCCAAGGGGAGCAACGGTTGATTCAAATCCGCCGCTCCCCTAAATTTCCAACATGGCCATCCTACCCATCGTCGAAGTGCCCGATCCGCGCCTGCGCCTGATTTCCGAACCCGTGGCGGAAGTCACCGACGAGTTGCGCGACCTGATCGCCGACATGTTCGATACGATGTACGATGCGCCCGGCATCGGCCTTGCCGCGATCCAGGTCGGCGTGCCCAAGCGCGTCATCGTGATGGACTTGCAGGAAAAGGAAGACGATGAAGGAAAGCCGGTCCGCGAGCCGCGCGTCTTCATCAATCCCGAGATCCTCGATCCTGCCGAGGAGCTGTCGGTCTATACCGAAGGCTGCCTCTCGATCCCCGAGCAATTCGCCGATGTCGAGCGCCCCGCGCGCTGCCGGGTGAAGTGGCTCGACGAGAAGGGGGCGGCGCATGACGAGGTGTTCGAGGGCCTGCTCGCCACCTGCATCCAGCACGAGATGGACCATCTCCAGGGAATCGTCTTCATCGACCATGTCTCGCGGCTCAAGCGCGACATGATCCTCAAGAAGCTCGCCAAGGCGCGCAAGGCCGCCGCCTGACGCTTTCGGTACTGCGACGAACGGCGTCGCAGTCGAGGCAAATTCGCTGTCCTCGCTCCCGCGTTCGAGCTATGTTCCCCTTTTTCGGCGGCGCGCGCCACCGTTGGCGGGAGGATCGGGTTTGGACGTTCTGGCTCTGGGGATCGCCGTTGCGGCATTGCTGATCGGGCTCGGCCTGGGGCTGTTCCTCGGCGGGCGCTCGGCCGCGCAGATGCGCGCGGAGCGCGATCTGCGCGAGGCGGACTTCAAGGCCGCGATCACCGATCTCGCCGCGACCGAGGAGCGCGCGGGCCAGGCGGAGGCACTGCGCAGCCTCGCCGAGCTGCTGCGCGAAGAGCGCGACCAGGCGCGGCTCCAGCTCACCGAATTGCGCGCCAAGGCCGAAGCGTTCGAAGAGCGGCTCGCCGAGTTCAAGGCCGCGCGCGAGACGATGGCGGGGCAGTTCCGCGAGCTGGCCGGCACGATGCTCACCGAAACGCAGGAAGCCTTTCTCAAACGCGCCGAAGAGCGGTTCAAGGAGTCCGAACAGACGGCGGGGCAGAACCTCAAGGCGCTGCTCCAGCCGGTCAACGAGCGGCTCCAGCGCTATGAGGAGGGCGTCGCCAAGGTCGAGGCCGAGCGGCGCGACGCGTTCGGCGAATTGAAGGGCCAGATCGAGCAGATGCGGATCGGCCAGGAGCGGGTGAGCAGCGAGGCGGCCAAGCTCGTCAATTCGCTGCGCAACGCGCCCAAGTCGCGCGGCCGCTGGGGCGAGCAGCAATTGCGCAACGTGCTCGAGACCTGCGGCCTTTCCGAGCATGCCGATTTCGAGACGGAGGTGAATGTCGCGGGCGAGGATGGCGGACGGCTGCGTCCCGATGCGATCATCCGCGTGCCCGGCGGCCGGGCGCTGGTGATCGACGCCAAGGTCTCGCTCAACGCCTATCAGGACGCGTTCGGCGCGGTCGACGAGGACGAGCGCCGCGCCGGCCTCGCCGCCCATGCCGCGTCGATGCGCACGCACGTCAACGGGCTCGGCAACAAGGCCTATTGGAACCAGTTCGCCGAGGCGCCCGATTATGTGATCATGTTCGTGCCGGGCGAGCATTTCCTGTCCGCCGCGCTCGAACACGACCCGACGCTCTGGGACTTCGCCTTCGAGAAGCGCGTGCTGCTCGCCACCCCGACCAACCTTATCGCGATCGCGCGGACGGTCGCGGCGGTGTGGCGGCAGGAAAAGCTCGCCAAGGAAGCGCGCCAGATCGGCGAGCTCGGCAAGGAGCTGTACGATCGCCTCGCCAAGGCGTTGGGAGACCTGCGCGTGGTGGGTTCGGGCCTCAACACGGCGGTCAAGAATTTCAACACCTTCGCCGCCAGCCTGGAGAACCGCGCGCTGGTCTCGGCGCGCAAGCTCAAGGATCTCAACGTCGAGACCGGTGCGCGCGATCTCGACACCGTGCCGCCGGTCGAATTGCTCGCCAGCCATGCCGGCGAAGGACCCGACGCGGAAGCGGCAGCGTAAGGCTGCGCTTCCGCGATCGGGCCCGAGGCCTGCTTATTGGGCGGGCTGGCCCGCGTCGCTCGCGTTGCGATCGACCTTCGCGGTCATGCCGGTGGCGTCGGCGTCCTCCTGGGTCTGCTCGTCGCTGCTGAGCTGCGGTGCCGCGGGTGCTTCGCGCGCGACATTGGCGGGCGCCGGCGTGGGCGAGGGCTCAGCCGGGACGGCAGCTTCGTTCTGCGGCTCGACGATGTTGGACATCATCGTGTCGTTGGTCGCCTCGGGCGCATCCTTCTCACCGCCCGAACAGGCAGCGAGGGAGAGGCCGGCAGCGGCGATCAGGGCGAGGGTGGCGGTCTTCATGGTCATTTCCCTTGTTTAGCGAGCCGCGACGGCCGCCGCGGTGACGGCGGAGCGCTTCTCGACCTTGGCGGCGAGCGACTTGTCCCAGCCATAGGGATCGTCGCGGAAGTTCATCGTGCCGTTCGCGTTGGCGAACGCCGTCCAATACAGCAGATAGACCGAAACCTGATCCTGCGGCTGCAGGTTCACGCGCAGCGTGTCGCCCTTGGCCAGCGCGGCGTCGATCTGCTCGGGCTGCCAGTTGGGATCGTTGCGCAGCAGCAACTGGGCGAGCGGGCCGGGCTTTTCGAGCCGCACGCAGCCATGGCTGGCGAGCCGGCTGAAGCTCGAAAAGGTCGATTGCGACGGCGTGTCGTGCAGGTACACGGCATATTCGTTCGGGAAGTCGAACTTGTAGCGACCGAGCGCACTCTTCGGTCCGGGCTGCTGCTGGAGCCGGCGGCTCGCACCCGTGCCGATGATCTTGTAGCCGTTACGCTTCAGATAGGCGTCGCCCTTGGGCCATAGCTCCTTGGCCGCGATCCCGGTCGGCACGTTCCACGGCGGATTGAGCACGATCGAATGGATCTTCGACTGGAGCATCGGGGTCTCGTTCCCCGGGCGCCCCGTCACCGCCTTCATCGACGCGATCGGCGCATCGCCTTCGAACACGGTGAGCACGGCCGCGGCGATGTTCACTTGGATCCGCTTGGCGGGCAGCTCGGATGGGACCCAGCGCCACCGCTCCATATTCGCGATGATCTGGCCGACGCGATCCTGCGCCGGCACGTTGAGCGCCGCGAGCGTGCCGGTGGAGACCAGGCCGGTAGGATTGAGGCCGTAGCGCCGTTGCGCGCGGACCACCGCGTCCTTGAGTTCGGCGTCGAACTTGTCGCCCGTCGCCGCGACCTGGCTGTCCTCGATCGCCAGTCGCTTGCGCAGCGCGACAACGCGCGGCCCGCTGGCGCCGAGGCCCAGATCCGGGCCGGCGGGAAGCTTGGCCCAGCCGCCGTCCGCAACGATCTTGCGATAGGTCGCCAGGCCCTTTTGGAGCGTATCATAGCCGGCCCAGGGCGGCGGCAGCGTGCGCAGCCACGCACCGATGCGATTCTGCCGCACCGCTTCGGCAAAGGCGGGCAGGGGATCGTAGGCGGCGGGGCGCAGGCCCCAATTCTCGTCGAAATCGGCCTGGTCGAGGCGTCCGGAATGCACTGCGCGCGCATAATCGAGCGCGGCACGGACCAGCGCTTCATTGTCCCTGAACGTGGGGGCCGCATCGCCGGTGCGTCGCAGGCCTTGGGCGAAACCGGCCTCGATCAGCAGCGGTGCCAGTTCGGCGGCCTGAGAGGGGCTCAGCACCGGCAACGGCATGACCGGCGCGGGAGGCGCGACCGGAACGGCTTGGACCGTCGGCTTGGCGCCCGCCGAGGGAATGGGCGGCGTTTGCTGTGCAGCCAGCGGCGCCGCGACCAGCGCAGCTCCCGCCGAAAATGCCATGAAACGCCCAACCGCTTGCCCCGGCTTTACTCTGTGCACTCGCAATCTCCTTCGCCCCTCTCGCGACGAGAGGCCTGAATCACCGCCCTATTAATGCAAAGCCGCGGGCCGTGGCGAGGGGCTGTTTGCGGAATTATGCGGCCTCGCTTGACTTTGTCAGCGTTGTCGGACCAGGCTTGCCCAACGCCCGCGCGCCGCGACGGGGCGATAACGCAGGGAGAGCAAGCTTGGCATCCGCACGATCGAGCCAGACGGTGTTGGCGTTCGCCGCCGTCACCACCCTTTTCTTCGCTTGGGGATTCATCACTTCGCTGGTCGATCCGCTGGTCGCCGCGGTGAAGGGGATCTTCACGCTCAGCAATTTCCAGGCGCAGGCGAGCGCCTTCGCCTTCTTCTTCGCCTATTTCGTCGTGTCGCTCCCCGCGGCGGCACTGGTTGCTCGGCTGAAGGCGGTGCCTTCGATCCTGCTCGCCCTGTGCACGATGATCGCCGGCTGCCTGCTGATGCTCGCCGCGGCCAACCTCGCCAATTACTGGCTGGTGCTGCTCGGGCTGTTCACCCTCGCGAGCGGCATCACCGTGCTGCAGGTTGCGGCCAATCCGCTCGCCGCGGCGCTGGGCGATCCGAAGGGCAGCCATTTTCGCCTCGTGCTCAGCCAGACCTTCAATTCCTTCGGGACCTTCCTCGGCCCGCTGCTCGGCGCGCACCTGTTCCTCCAGGGCGTCGAAGTGAAGCCGGGGACGATCGTGACCGCGGAAGTGCGGGCCCAGGCGCTCGCCGGCATCGATTCGGCCTATTTCTGGCTGTGCGGCCTGATCGCCGCACTGGCAGTGTTCTTCTTCCTCAGCCGCAAGGTAGTCACCCAGGCGGCTCCCGCACCGGCGTCGGCAAGCGGGCTCCTCTCGGGCTTCTCGTCGCGCTGGGCGCTGTTCGGGGCCGGCGCGATCTTCCTCTATGTCGGCGCGGAAGTGTCGATCGGCACGCAGATGGCGCTGTTCCTCAACGACAACAGCATCTGGGGGCAATCGGATGCGCCCTTCGGCGTTCCGCTGCTCGGGTCGCTGATGGGCAGCGACGGCATCCACGGCGTGTCGCTCCAGGAAGCCGGCAAGGCCGTGGCCTTCTATTGGGGCGGCGCCATGGTCGGCCGCGCGATCGGATCAGTGCTGCTCACTCGCTTCCGCGCCGACCGGCTGCTCGCGCTGTTCACCGGCATCGCCGCCGCGATGTGCTATTACGTCTTCGCGGTCGGTGGGGTGAGCGCCGGCTTCGTCGCCTTGGCGATCGGCCTGTTCAATTCGATCATGTTCCCGGTGATCTTCACGCTGACGCTCGAGCGTTCGACTGCGAGCGAGGAATCGACTTCCGGCCTGCTTTGCACTGCGATCGTCGGCGGCGCGCTGCTGCCACTGCTGGTCGGGAAGGTCGCTGACCTGCACGGCTATGCGTTTGCCTTGGTCGTTCCGGCGGTCTGCTATGTCGTGCTGTGCGGCTTTGCGCTCGCCGCGGGCCGTGCGCCGGTGCGGCGGCGCGAAGGGGAAATGGCCTCGATCCACTGAGCCGTCGCTCGCTTGCCGCCGGACCCCGGTCTCCCCTCCGGCGGCAAGGAACGCACTGCTGCGCGGAACTCGGTGCAACCCGGGCTCGGGGTCCGCGCGACTCCGGGCTCGTTGACGGAAACGGCCGGAGGGCGCGCGACTTGCGGGATTTTTTGCGCTCCCCCGATCGTGCGGCCTGTGCCATGCCACGCGGCATCGTCCGCTGGAGGCCCCGCATGACTGCGATCGTTCGCCGCACCTTCCTCGCCGGCTCGGCCCTGCTGCCGCTCGCCACAAGCGCCCGCGCCCAGGAAAGCTGGGAGGAAAGGCACGAGCGCCAGCTCAAGGAAGACTGGCCCTGGCTCGGCCGCTACGCCGCGGAGAATGCCGAGCTGCGCCGATCCGGCGCGAAGACCGACATCGTCTTCATGGGCGATTCGATCACCGAGGGATGGAAGGAGAAGCATTCGGCCTTTTTCCGCCCCGGCCGCGTCTGCCGCGGGATCAGCGGGCAGACCACGCCGCAGATGGTGCTGCGGATGATCGCCGACGTGGTCGACCTGAAGCCCCGGCTCGTCCACATCATGGCGGGCACCAACGACATCGCCGGCAATACCGGGCCGATGACGATCCCCCAGACGCTGAACAACCTGCGCATGATGACCCAGATCGCCAAGGCGAACGGCATCACCGTGCTGCTCGCCTGCGTGCCCCCCGCCGATCACTTCCCCTGGCGTCCCGGCCTGGAGACGGTGGCGCCGATCCGCGAGATCAATGCCGGCATCAAGGCCTATGCCCGGCACGTTGGGGTGACGCTGATCGACTATACGCCGGCGCTGGGCGATGCGAAGGGCGCGATGAAGCCCGGCATGGCATCGGACGGGGTGCATCCGGTGGCCGAAGGCTATGCCGCGATGGAGGCCGTGCTGAGCCCCGTGCTCAAGGTGCATCGCGCGTGAAATGGCTCGGGTTTGCGGCCATGCTGATTGCGGCGCCGGCCGCGGCGCAGGGGCTGGAGGCGGTGTCGCCCGACGGGACGAACCGCATCGCGCTCGCCGTCAATGCCGGCGGGATGCCGGTCTATAGCGTCACCCGGAACGGCGAGACGATCCTCGCGCCTTCGCCGATCACGCTCGACCTCGACGCCGACAGCCTGGGCTATGGCATGGCCGTGACCGGCAGCGAGGCGGCGAGCGGCGATGCGCGCTACCCGATCGTCGCGGGCATCGCGGCGGCGGGCCGGGACCATTACAACCAGCTCACCGTCCATTTGCAGGAACGCGCCGGGCGCAAGCGGCGGATGGACCTGGTGCTGCGCGCCTATGACGACGGCATCGCCTTCCGCACCGTCGTCCCCGTCCAGCCGCAGACCGCCGCCGCGATCGTCCGCTACGAGCGTACCGGCTTCTATTTCCCCCAGGCCTGGAAATGCTGGGGCTTCAATGTCGGCAGGTTCGGATCGAGCCATGAAGGCGAGTTCGATCCCGTCGACACCACCCGGCTGCGCGACCACAATCTGTTCGACGTGCCCTTCGCCTGCGAGACCGGCAAGGGCGCCTTCGCGATCGCCGAGGCGGACCTGATCGACTTTGCCGGCATGTATCTCACCGGCCGCGGCGACGGCGGGCCGGGGCTGCAGCTCAAGCTCTCGCCTTCGCTCGACGATCCGCGCATCGCCGTCCACACCCGGATCGGCAGCCCGATCGTCACGCCCTGGCGCGTGGTGATGCTCGCCGACAAGCTGGGCAAGCTCAACGAATCGACGCTGATCACCAACCTGTCGAGCCCGAGCCGGATCGAGGATACCAGCTGGATCAAGCCCGGGCTGGCGAGCTGGGACTGGTGGAACGGGCCGGTGATCGCCAGCCTGCCGGGTCAGCGCACGACCACCGCCGTCGCCAAGGCGTTCATCGATTTCGCCGCCGCCAACGGCTTTCCCTACACGATGATCGACGAGGGCTGGTATGCCGGCGCGGGCGGGGGCGGCGTGCGCCGCCCGGGCGTCGACGTCACCAAATGGGCCGATGCGATCAACCTCCAAGACGTCGCCGACTATGCGCGCACCAAGAAGGTGCGGCTGTGGCTGTGGACGCATTGGCAGGCGCTCGACGAGCAGATGGAGGACGCGCTTACGCTCTACGAGAAGCTCGGCATCGCGGGCATCAAGGTCGATTTCATGGACCGCGACGACCAGTGGATGGTCAATTGGTACGTCAAGCTGCTCGGTGCGGCCGCGCGGCACCATCTGATGGTGGACCTGCACGGCGCCTTCCCGCCGCGCGGCCTGGCGCGCACCTGGCCCAATTTCATGACCCAGGAAGGCGTGATGGGCGCGGAGTACAACAAATGGAGCCGCCGGGTGACCTCGCGGCACAATGTCATGCTCGCCTATACGCGCGGGCTGCTCGGCCCGATGGACTATACGCCCGGCGGCTTCCGCAACCTGACGCCTGAGACCTTCCGCATCCGCAACGACTTGCCGTTCGTGCAGACGACGCGGGCGCATGGCCTCGCGATGTATGTCGTCTTCCTCTCGCCGCTCGGCAGCGTCGCGGACAGTCCGGATACTTATGCCGCGAGCCCCGAAGGCTTCGATTTCATCAAGGCGGTTCCGGCGAGCTGGGACGAGACGCGCTTCCTGGCCGGCGAGACCGGCGAGTTCATCGTGCTGGCGCGGCGTAAGGGGAACCGCTGGTTCCTCGGCGCGATGAACAGCGAGACGGCTCGGCAAGTGACCGTGCCACTCGATTTCCTTGGTCGGAAGGGCGCGACGATGCGGTTGTGGCGCGACGGTCTTGCACCGGATGCGCCGGTAGCGGAGACGCGCCGGGTCGCCCCGGGCGAGACGCTGACGCTCGACCTCGCCGCCGATGGCGGGGCGGCGGCGATCTTCGATGCGAGATAGGAGCGTGCGGCGATGATTCGAGCAGGGCTGATCGGCTATGGGCTGGGCGGCAGGGTGTTCCACGCGCCGCTGATCGAGGCGGTGCCGGGGCTCGAACTGGCGGCAGTGGCGACCTCGCAGGCGGATGCGGTGCGTGCGGCGCATCCCGGCGCCGACGTGACGACGCCCGAGGCCCTGATCGCCGATCCGTCGATCGACCTGGTGGTGGTCTCGACCCCGAACGACACGCATGTCGCGCTGGCCCGCGCGGCGCTGGAGGCGGGCAAGCATGTCGTCGTTGACAAGCCGCTGGCGACCTCGCTGGCGGATGCCGAGGCGCTGGTAACGCTCGCGCGGGACAAGGGGCGGATGCTCAGCGCATTCCACAACCGGCGCTGGGACGGCGATTTTCTGACCGCGCGGCGGTTGCTCGACGAGGATGTGCTGGGCGAGGTGATGCTCGCCGAACTGCGCTGGGACCGTTTTCGCCCCGAAGTCGCGCAGGCCTGGAAGGAAGACCCCGCGAGCGGTGGGGTGCTCGCCGATCTCGGTCCGCATCTGATCGACCAGGCGCTGCAGCTGTTCGGCATGCCCGAGGCGTTGAGCGCCGATATCGCGGTCCAGCGCCCGGGCGCGCGGGCCGACGATTATTTCGAGCTGACGCTGTTCTATGGTGCGCGGCGCGTGATCCTCTCGGCCGGCCGGCTGGTGATCGCCGCGCGGCCTCGCTTCGCGCTGCATGGGATGAAGGCAAGCTTCGTCAAGCATGGCCTCGATCCCCAGGAGCCGCGGATCAAGGCCGGCGGCCGGCCCGGCGATCCGGGGCTGGGCGACGAGGAGCCCGCGTTCCATGGCACGCTGACCTTCGCCGACGGCCGGTACGAGACGGTCCCGACCAAGACCGGCGACTATCGCGGCTATTATGCCGGGATCGTCCGGGTGATCGCCGAGGGAGTCCCCGCGCCGGTGGCGGCGGAGGACGCGGTGCTCGGGCTGCGGATCATCGAAGCCGCACGGGAAAGTGCCCACGCCGGTCGGCGGATTCGGTTGAGCTAACCCGCGCGCCTCAAGGCCGGATTCGCACCGGCACCGATTTGGCCGCTGGGGTCTTCGAGGCGTGATCGTGATGCTCGAGCGCGATCAGCGGGTTGAGCTCGGGATAATAGCCGGCGATGCAGCCGTCGGGGAGCGAGAAGGGCGTGACCGCCAGCCCCTCGACCACGCGCTCGACCCCGTCGCCGGCATCGCCGACCAGCGCGACCTTCTGTCCCTCGAGCAGCCCGGCACGGGCCATGTCCTGCGGGTTGATCAGCACCACGTCGCGCGTGCCCTCGATCCCGCGCAGCCGGTCCGAATAGCCATAGACGGTGGTGTTGAACTGGTCGTTCGAGCGCAGCGTGATCAGCCGGTAGCGGCCCTCGGCCTCGGCGAAGCCGGTGGCATTGGCCATGCCGGGCACGGTGAATTCGGCCTTGCCGCTCTTCGTCTCCCAGCGCCGCTCGCGCGCGGCATTACCCTTGTAGAAGCCGCCGGGCGTGAAGACGCGGCTGTTGAAGTCCTTGAACTTGTCCGGATAGGTCGCCTCGATCGCGTCGCGCACCTTGGCATAGTCGCCCACCCAATCGTCCCACGGCACCTTGGGATTGGGCGGCAGCGTCGCCTTGGCGATCTCCGCGACGATCGCGAGCTCGGACTTCAGGTGCGGGCTTGCCGGGGTTCGCTCGCTGAACGAGCCGTGGATACAGCTGAGGCTGTCCTCCATCGTCACCGTCTGCGGGCCGCTGGCCTGCTGGTCGCGCTCCGATCGGCCGAGACAGGGCAGGAGATAGGCGGCGCGGCCGCAGAACAGATGGCCGCGATTGAGCCGGGTGGCGATCTGCACGGTCAGGTCCATGCCCTGCCATGCGGGCTCCATCCGCCGGTGATCGGGGATCGCGCGCAGGAAATTGCCGCCCAGCCCGACGAACGCACGGACTTTGCCGGCAAGGATACCTTCGCACGCATCGACCGTGGTCATGCCATGGTCGCGCGGCGGATCGAAGCCATAGAGTTCCGCGAGCCGGTCGAGCGGCACCAGCTCGGGCTTTTCGGAAATGCCGACGGTGCGCTGGCCCTGCACGTTCGAATGGCCGCGCACGGGCGAGACGCCGGTGCCGGGCCGGCCGATATTGCCGCGCAGCAGCATCAGGTTGACCACGCCGGTGACGTTGTCGAAGCCGCCGACGTGCTGGGTGAGGCCCATGCCCCAGATACCGATCGTCCGCTCGGCGCCGATATAGATTTCGGCTGCGTGCTCGAGATCGGCGCGGCTCAGGGCCGATTCATGCTCGATTTCGTCCCAGGACGTGGCATCGACATGCGCCTGGAACGCGTTGAAGCCCGTGCTGTGCTCGGCGATGAAGGCACGATCGATCACCCCGCCGCCGCGCCGCCCTTCCTCGGCGAACAGGTGCTTGCACATGCCGAGGATCGCCGCGATGTCGCCGCCCGCCTTGACCTGGTAATAGTCGGACGAGATCTCGTCCGAATGCCCGGTCACCATGTCGATGCTCTGGGGATTGCGGAAGCGGATCAGCCCTTTCTCGCGGATCGGATTGAAGGTGACGATCCGGCAGCCGCGCTTGCGCGCCTCGGCGAGCGTATGGAGGAAGCGCGGGCTGTTCGTCCCCGTGTTCTGGCCGAAGAAGAAGATCGCGTCGCACTGATCGAAATCGTCGAGCACGCAGGTGCCCACCGGCGCCCCGATCGTCTGCTTGAGCGCGACCGAAGTCGTCTCGTGGCACATGTTCGAGCTGTCGGGCAGGTTGTTGTGGCCATAGAGGCGCGCGAACAGCGCCCAGGCATAGCTGGTCTCGAGGCTGGCGCGGCCCGAGGTATAGAAGACCGCCGATTTGGGATCCATGGCGCGCAGCCCGGCACCGATTGCCGCGAAGGCTTCCTCCCAGGCGCAGGGGGCATATTTGTCGGTCGCGGGGTCGTATCGCAGCGGCTCGGTCAGTCGGCCGGTCTGTTCGAGGTCGTAGTCGCTCCAGCCGCGCAGTTCGGTGAGCGTGTGCTGCGCGAAGAAATCGGGCCCGCAGCGGCGTGTGGTCGCTTCCCAGAAGGTCGCCTTGGCGCCGTTCTCGCAGAATTCGAAGACGTGCGGCTTGGCCGGTTTGGTCCAGGCGCAGGAGACGCACATGAAGCCGCCGGGCTTGTTCTGCCGGGCGAGCGTGGCGAGCACGCTGGGATCGTTGCGCTCAGCGCCGAGCACCCGCGCCATGCCTCGCACCGAGCCATAGCCGCCGCTCGGGCTCGCATAATGGATCGTCCCGTCCTTGCGCCGCGCCATGATCCCGCTCCTTCTCGCCCCCAGGCTATCCGCAAGCGCCGCGCCTGCCTATCCTCGAACGCATGGAAATCGCATTCGATCGCATCGAACCCGGCGGCGCCCGTCGCGTCGTGCAGCGCGAACTGGCCGAGGAAGTGCCGGTGGCGATCGAGCTCAACGGCATCGGCTATGCCGTGATGATGGCGACGCCGGCGGACCTGGAAGACTTCGCCTGGGGTTTCCTCCAGGCCGAGCGGCTCGGCCGGCCAGACGCCGTGGAGGCGCATCGCGGCGAACAGGGGGTGATCCTGCGCGTGACGCTGCGCGACGCCGCGCCGGTGTTCGAGCGGGTACGGCACCGGACCAGCGATTCGTCGTGCGGGCTGTGCGGGATCGACAATCTCGAAGCGGCACTGCGCCCGCTGCCGGTAGTAGGCGAGGCGAGCCAGGCAGGGCCCGACGCGATCTTCCGCGCGCTGGCGGAACTGCGTGATCACCAACCGCTCAACGCGCGCACCGGCGCCGTCCACGTCGCCGCGATGTGCGGCGCCGACGGATCGATCCGCCTGGCGCGCGAGGATGTCGGCCGGCACAATGCCTTCGACAAGCTGCTCGGCGCGATGGCGCGGGCAGGGATGGGCTGGGACGGCGGCTTCGCATTGCTCTCGTCGCGCTGCTCCTACGAACTGGTCGAAAAGGCGGCGCTCGCCGATTGTCCGCTGCTCGCGACGATCTCGGCGCCGACTGCTCTCGCCGCCGAACAGGCGAAGAGCACGGGTGTGCAACTTGTCGTGCTGGCCCGCGCCGACGCACTGCTCTGGGCATGAGGATCCTCGGCGCCGTGCTGGCTGGCGGCCGGTCGACCCGCTTCGGATCGGACAAGGCGCTGGCGCTGCTCGACGGCCGGCCGCTGATCGAGCACGCCGTCGCGGCGCTGGCCGCGCGGAGCGAGGCGGTGATCGTCTGCGGCCGCGAATGGGGTGCCGACTGGGTGCCGGATCGGCCGGCGCCCGATCTCGGCCCGCTCGGCGGGATCAATGCGGCGCTGCATGCGGCGACTCAGCCGGGCTATGACGCGGTGCTGACCGCACCGTGCGACGTGCCGTGGCTCCCGGCGCTGCCGTTCGGTCAAGCCGGCTATGCCGCGGAAATGCCGGTGGTCGGGCTATGGCCGGCGCGATTGGCGAGCGATCTGGATGCCTGGCTCGCCGTCGCGAAGGATCGCTCGGTCCGGGGCTGGGCCTGCGAGGCGGGCATACCGGCAATTGCGGTTGGACCGATCCCAAACTTCAATACGGTGGAGGAATTGGCGCGCTTCCTAGCGCCGGATACCTTACCCCGTTCGCCCTGAGCTTGTCGAAGGGCGGTCCGGTTCCTCCCCTGCGTTGAACCAAAGAAGGCCCTTCGACAAGCTCAGGGCGAACGGCGGGAAGGATCTCGCGAGGCGCTCAAGGCAACCCGCGCTCCAATTCCTCGAGCCACACCGTCGCCACGCTGTCCGAGGGCGCCCGCCAGTCGCCGCGGGGGGAGACGGCGCCGCCGGCCAGCACCTTGGGGCCGTTGGGCAGGGCGGATCGCTTGAACTGGCTGGTCTGGAAGAAGCGGAAGAGGAACTCGCGCAGCCATTTGGCGATCGTCGCCAGGTCGTACTGGTTGCGGCCATGTTCGGGGAAGTCGATCGGCCAGATGCCGGCCTCGGCATCCTTCCAGGCATGCCAGGCGAGGAAGGCGATCTTCGAGGGCCTGAGGCCATGGCGGATCACATAATGGAGGAAGAAATCGTGCAGCTCATAGGGGCCGATGCGGTCCTGCGTGCTCTGCATCCTGCCTTCGGCATCGGCGGGCACGAGTTCGGGGGAGATTTCGGTAGCGAGGATCGCCTCGATCGTGCGCGCGGCCTCGCCGGTGAACTGGCCGGTCTGGATCGTCCAGCGGATCAGATACTGGATCAGCGTCTTCGGCACGCCCGAATTCACCGTATAATGGCTCATCTGGTCGCCGACGCCATAGGTGCACCAGCCGAGCGCCAGCTCGCTCAGGTCGCCGGTTCCGAGCACGATGCCCTGGCGCTGATTGGCGAGGCGGAAGAGGTAGTCGGTGCGCAGCCCCGCCTGGACGTTCTCGAACGTCACGTCATAGACCGGCTCGCCCTGGGCAAAGGGATGGCCGAGCCCTTCGAGCATCGTCCGCGCCGCCGGGCGGATATCGATCTCCGCACCGGTGACTCCGAGCGCATCCATCAGCTTCCAGGCATTGGCCTTGGTCGCGTCGCCGGTCGCGAAGCCGGGCATGGTGAAGCCGAGGATGTCCGAGCGCGGCCGGCCCATCCTGTCCATCGTTCGCGCAGCGACGATCAGCGCGTGAGTCGAATCGAGGCCGCCCGAGACACCGATCACGACATGCTTGGATCCGGTCGCCGAGAGGCGCTTGCGCAGCCCCTCGACCTGGATGTTGAAGGCTTCGTAGCAATCCTCTTCGAGCTTGGCGGGCGTATTGGGCACGAAGGGGAAGCGGCGGAGCGTTCGCATCAGCCCCTTGTCGGCGAAATCCGGCCGATGCTCGAAGGCAATGCGGCGGAAGCGAGTCTCGGGATCGCCCTCGGCGGCGGCGCAATCGTTGAACGTACCCATCCGCATCCGTTCGAGCCGGATGCGTTCGAGATCGATGTCCGCGCACACGACTTCAGTGGTCAGCTCGAATCGCTGGGTGGTTGCGATCAGTTCGCCGAGCTCGTGGATCATGCCCTGGCCGTCCCAGGCGAGATCGGTCGTGCTCTCGCCGGGGCCCGAGGCCGAATAGACATAGGCCGCGACCGCGCGCGCCGATTGCGAGGCGCAGAGCATCGCCCGCTCGCGCGCCTTGCCGACGACGATGTTCGAGGCGGAGAGGTTGCACAGCACCAGCGCGCCGGCCATCGCGCCATAGGTGGAGGGGGGCAGGGGGGCCCAATAATCCTCGCAGATTTCGGCATGGAAGACGAAGTCGGGCAGGTCGCTGGCGGCGAAGATCAGGTCGGTGCCGAAGGGCACGGTCTGGCCCGCCAGCGTCACCTCGAGCCCCGCGAGCCCCGCGCCGAGCGCGAACCAGCGCTTCTCATAATATTCACGGTAGTTGGGCAGGTAGCTCTTCGGCACGACACCGAGGATGCGGCCGCGCGCGATCACGACGGCGCAATTGTAGAGCCGCCCCGACCGGCGCACCGCGGCCCCGACGAGCAGCACCGGCTTCAGTTCGGCGCTCGCCTCGACGATCGCGGCGATTCCCGCCTCCGTCGCGTCGCAGATCGTGTCCTGCAGATGAAGGTCGTCGATCGCATAGCTGGTGACGTTGAGTTCGGGAAAGACCAGCAGGTCGGCACCCTGTTCGTCGCCCTGCCGCGCGAGCGCGATCGTCGCCTCGGCATTGGCGGCGGGATCGGCGACGACGGTGACCGGCGTGCAGACGCCGACGCGGATCATCCCCTGGCGGTGGAGCGCGAGGAAGGGGTGACGCTCGGCCATCAACGCGCCCCGGCCAACCATCGGCGTTTCGGGGCCACGGCCACACGAAGCAGGAGCACGAGCGTTTCGGTCATGAAATCACCCCTAATCCCGCTAGGCTGGACCGTCCAGCCGGACCGGGTTAACGCGACAGGCCCCAGGGGATTTCCGCCGCTTGCCTGATTTCAATGTCCTTTTCGGCAGAGCCTGGCGTGGGATGGATGCGCATCCGGTGCGCTGGGTGTTCGTCGTCGGGCTGGTGTTCACCCTGGCCTTGCTCAATGTGAAGCTGTTCGCGGGCAGCGGGCCGTGGTGGCGCGGCTGGGCGGATCAGAAGGCCTATCTGGAATCGGCCCGCGCGTTCGGCGCGCTCGACCTGAGCCCCGGGCGGCACTGGTATCCGCTGGTCTATCCGCTGCTTGCGGCGCCCTTCGCCTGGCTGCTCGCGGCGCCGTTCGTGCCGGCGAACCTTGCCTGTTTCGGACTCGCCTTTGCCGGCTTTCGCAGCGTTGCCGGCCGGTTCGGTATCGGCGGGGCGGGGGCGCTGGTGCTGTTCCTCGCCACGACGCTGCTCGATCCGGCGGTGGCGCCGCGCTGGCTCGAACCCTGGACGACGACGCTGTCGGCGGCGCTGGTCTGGCCCGCTTTGGCCCTCACAGGCGCGCTGATCTTTCGCGAACGGCTTGGGCCAGGCCGTGCGGCGCTGCTCGGCGCACTGCTGGCGCTGATCCCGCTGACCCGACCGGCCGACCTGATCGTCACCGCCGCGCTGGCGCCGTTCATCCTCTGGCGCGCGGATTGGCGCGAACGTGGGATCGGGCTCGGCGCGGGCCTCGCCATCCTGCTGCTCTATCTCGGGCTGCACCTCGCCATCTACGGCGCGCGCTGGTCGGATTATGTGCTGCTGTCGCGCGCATATGGCCTGAACTTCGGCGATCTCGCCTTTAAGGCCCAGGTGCTGCTGGTCGATGCGCGCGGGTGGTTTCCGGGCGGCAAATCCTTGCTCGAAGCGATGCCGTGGCTGTTCTTCGCGGCGCTCGGCTTCGCGCTCGGCGGCTTCACGCTGCGCGGACCCGCGCGGATGCTATGGGTATGCATGGCGCTCGTCGCGACGAGCTACACGCTTGTCCTGATCGCCTATGTCGACCTGCTGCCGACCGGAATGTGGCGCTTCAACAACATCCATTATTTCAAATGGCTGTTGCCGATGGCGGGGCTAGGCATCGTGCGTCTCTGGCAGGATGCGCCGGGGCATCGCCGCACGGGTCTCGCCATCGCTGCGCTGTTGTTCGCAGCGACGCTCTTCCATCTCCAGCCAGTGCCCGCCGGCGAACACAGCCCTGCGCGCGCGTTGCGCTTCGCCGCCGCGCCGCAACCCTGGGCCGAAATCTACATGGCGCGATCGGCCATCGCCGATGCCCGCGGCATCCAGCGCAACTTCTTCGATTATCACCAGATTCCCGATGGCGGGCGCGGCGTGCTTGCAGTCGCGCTCAAGCGGCCGTTCGAGGGCGATGCGCGCTGGATCGGCAATCCGCCGCTCAACCTCGCCGATTGGCCCCGAGGCAGTCCCGGCCAGCGCGCCGCGCTCGCCGGCCCCTTTCCGCGGCACCCATACGCGCGGTTGACGGGCCGCTGGACTCTCGGCCCGCCCTGCTGGCTAATCGCGCCGCTCTGCGACTGAACGCTTAGGCCTTGGTCGCGTAAATCATCCGGCCCGGGCCGAGCCGCTCGAACACCCGCGCGAGATCGGTCTCGCCGACGGCGAAACAGCCCTGGCTGCGGCCGAGCTTGCCGTTCTTGGCGATCATGTCGGCATTGGCATACCAGGCCGAATGGACGACGATCGCGCGATCGAGCGCATTGTTGTTGGTCGGATCGAGGCCATAGAGGCGCTGCGAATCGCCGTTCTTGCCGACATAATAATCGGCGGTAAGGAACGCTCCCTCGCAGGTCGCTTCCGAATTCACTTCGTTCGAGAAGCGCTGGAGCAGGCCGGTATGCGCGGGATCGGACCCGATGCCATGCGCGACCAGCATCGGCTCGGCCTGGCCGGTGCCGAGATTGACGAGGAAGAAACGCTGCCGGTGCGAGGGCAGCGAGAAATCGGCGATCGCGATCCGGTCATGCGACGGGATCCGCATCGAATGCCGATTGAGCGCGGCGAGCGCCTTGTGGAACAGCTCGGGCCGTACGCCCAGCGGCACGCTCGGCGCCTTGGCGGCGACGGCAGGCGCGGTGGGAATGGCGGGGACCGGCGTGGGGACCGGCACCGGCCCCGGCGCCATCGCCGTTTCGATGGTGCGCGAGGCGCAGGCCGAAACCGCTGCACCGCCCGCCATGACAAGCGCCGACTTCAACAAGCCACGACGCGACTGGATCGTGTTCAAACCGTTCATCTATGGGTCCGCTGCTCTGCCCCTTGGAGAATCTTATATCTCAAAGATGGTAAGCAAGTGGGGCAACATCTGCCCAAAGTTGCGCGGCTCGCCGCACGCGCGGCGCAGTTCGCCGATCTCGGGCGCACGATCGCCCATTTTCGGGACGTGCCGACCGATTCGGCGATGCGACCAAATCGGGTTAATGTTGTTTAAGGAATCGGCCAGGCCATTCGGTCGGGGCTGTTTCGGAGAATGTTGTCGATGCGCTTCGGCCTGGCCGTGATCCTTGCCTTGTTGACCCCCGTCGTCGCGGTCCTGCCAGCGCGGGCACAGATCGACGGGGCGGAGGCCGCGGCGCCGTCGCCGTCGAGCCTGCGCAACGGCCGGTTCGCCTGGTACGAGCAGCCCGAGATGATCCGCGCCAGCCTGGGTCCGCGGACGCCGGTTTCGGTGGTGGTGAGCATCCCGGACCAGCGCGCCTATGTGTATCGCGGCGGCAAGCTGGTCGGCGCGAGCACTGTCTCCACCGGATCGGATGGTCGCGACACGCCACCGGGCGACTATACCATCCTCGAGAAGAAGCCCTTCCACCGCTCGAACCTCTATTCGAACGCGCCGATGCCGTGGATGCAGCGGCTGACCTGGGACGGGATCGCGATGCACGCGGGGCACTTGCCCGGCTATCGCGCGTCGCACGGCTGCATCCGCTTCCCCGCCGCCTTCGCCAAGCAGCTCTACGAGTTGACCGCGATGGGCGGATCGGTCTCGGTGGTGGAAGTGCCGGTGAGCGATCCCGAGTTCGACATCTATGGCCCCCCGGCGCCGACTCTGGTCGCGGACACGCGCGACCTGGGCGGGCAGGCGTTCGACGTGGTGACGATGTCGGGCCCGGCGCCGGCCGAGGCGCCTGCGTCGCAGCCGGCGAGCTGGGTTGCCGGGCCGGCGCGCGAGATCGTCCAGCCGATTCCGGCCGGCGCGCAGTAATTCCATCTGCCTGCCCGCCGCGCGATCGGCTATGGCGCGCGGCATGACCCTGTCCTTCGAAGCCGCGACGGCCGCACTGATCGAAATCGGCCGCCGGCTCGATTCGCGCGGCTGGGCGCCCGCCACGGCCGGCAATTATTCGGCCCGGCTCGACGACGGCAGCTTCGCCGTGACGGTGTCCGGCTGGCACAAGGGCCGCCTCGCCCCCGAAGGGTTGATGCGGGTGGATGGCGAGGGCAGGGGGCTCACGCCCGGCAAGCCCTCGGCCGAGACCGCGCTGCACATGGCGCTGTATCGCCTGTTCCCGGAAGCGGGCGCTGTCCTCCACGGCCATTCGCCCGAAGCCGTCGGATTGAGCCGCGCCTTTCCCGATGCGCACGAATGGGTGTTCCGCGGGCACGAGATGCTCAAGGTCTTTCCCGGCAATGCCACGCACGAGGCGGAGATTCGCCTCCCGATCGTCGACAACAGCCAGGACATGGCAGTGATCGAAGCGGCGGCGGCGCCCGCGCTGCTGGCACCCGGCACCGCGCCGGCCTATCTCATTCGCAGCCACGGGCTCTATGCCTGGGGCAAGGATCTGGACGAGGCCGAACGCGTGCTCGAAGGCACCGAATGGCTGATCGCCGCCGAACTGGCCGAAAGGGCATGGACGCGATGACTCACTTGCGGATCTTCGACGAGGCAGGCGGCGCGCCCGAGCTGGACAGCCGCGATCCCGCCGCGATCGCCGCGGCGCTGGCCGCGCTCGGCGTGCGCTTCGAGCAATGGCCGTCGCGCCCGATCCCCGCCGATGCAGACCAGGACGCCGTGCTCTCCGCCTTCGCGCCCGAAGTGAAGCGGCTGAAGGGCGAGCAGGGCTATCGCGCGGTCGACGTGATCCGGATGGCGCACGACCACCCTGAAAAGGCGGCGCTGCGCGCCAAATTTCTTTCCGAGCACCGCCATTCGGAGGACGAAGTGCGCTTCTTCGTTGAAGGCGAGGGGCTGTTCACGCTGCGCGCGGGCGACAAGGTCTATGCGGTGCTGTGCGAGCAAGGGGACCTCATTTCGGTGCCCGCCGGCACGCGCCACTGGTTCGACATGGGACCGAACCCGCGCTTCACCGCGATCCGGCTGTTCACCAATCCCGATGGCTGGGTGGCGAACTTCACCGGCGACGCCATCGCCGATCGCTTCCCGCGCCACGAGCCGGCCACCGCGTGACCCGTCCCAAGGCAATCCTGCTCGACATCGAAGGCACGACGAGCAGCATAAGCTTCGTCGCCGACGAGCTGTTCCCCTATGCGCGCAAGCATCTGGCGGGGTTCGTCGCGGCGAACCCGGACGTCGCCGCGCCGATCCTGGCGGAAGTGCCGGGCGACGATCCGGTCGCGACGCTGATCGAATGGATCGACGAGGACCGCAAGGCGACGCCGCTCAAGACGCTGCAAGGGCTGATCTGGGCCCAAGGCTATGCCGACGGTACGCTCAAGGGGCATGTCTATCCCGATACGCCCGAAGCGCTGCGCCGCTGGGCGGCGGCGGGCATCCCGGCGCACATCTATTCCTCCGGCTCGATCGCGGCGCAGAAGCTGATCTTCGGCCGTTCGATCGCCGGGGACCTGACGCCGCTGCTCGCGGGCCATTTCGACACCACCACCGGCCCCAAGCGCGAGCCCGGCAGCTATGCGAAGATCGCCGCCACGCTGGGCCTCGCGCCTGGAGACATCCTGTTCGTCTCGGACGTCTCGGCGGAAACCGATGCCGCCAAGGCAGCGGGCTTGCAGGCGCTGCTCATCGATCGCGATGGCGCGGCGGGAGACGTCCAAAGCCTGGCGGAGGTGCGGCCATGATCCTCGAAGGCCAGCCGACCCGATCGATCCGCCGCACCGAAGACGGCAAGGGCGTCTGTATCCTCGATCAGCGCAAGCTCCCTTGGGAAGTGCGCTGGGTCGAATTGCGCGATGTCGATGCCGCGGCGGTGGCGATCCGCGAGATGTGGACGCGCGGCGCGCCGATGATCGGCGCCACCGCCGCTTACGGCCTCGCCATGGCGCTGGCGGTGGACCCGAGCGACGCGGCTCTGGCCGCCGCCTATGAGAAGCTGCTCGCGACTCGCCCCACTGCGATCAACCTGCGCTGGGCGCTCGACGCGGTGCGCGCGGCGGTGGCCGATCTGCCCGACGGCGAACGCGCCGACGCCGCCTTCCTCCGCGCCGACGAAATCTGCGACGAGGATGCCGATCTCTGTCGTGCGATCGGCGAACATGGCCTGGCGCTGTTCCGCGACCTCCATGCGAGGAACCCGGATCGGCCGCTCAACATCCTGACCCATTGCAATGCCGGTTGGCTCGCCACGGTCGATTACGGCACCGCAACCGCGCCGATCTATCTCGCGCACGATGCCGGCATTTCGGTGCATGTCTGGGTCGACGAGACGCGGCCGCGCAACCAGGGGGCGCTGCTAACCGCCTTCGAGCTGCGCAATCACGGCGTCCCGCACACGGTGATCGCCGACAATGCCGGGGGGCTGCTGATGATGAAGGGGCAGGTGGATGCCGTGGTCGTCGGCACCGATCGCGTCACCCGCAACGGCGATGTCTGCAACAAGATCGGCACCTATCTGAAGGCGCTGGCAGCGCACGACAACAACGTGCCCTTCTATGTCGCGCTGCCTTACACGACGTTCGATCCGAGCACCGAAAGCGGCGCCGACATCCCGATTGAGGAACGCAGCGCCGAGGAACTGACTCGCCTGACAGGGCCGGCCGGCGACGGGGAAATCGAAACGGTGCGCGTCACCGATTCCCCCGCCGCCAATCCGGCGTTCGATGTCACCCCGGCGCGGCTGGTGACGGGCTACATCACCGAGCGCGGGGTGCTCGATCGGATCTGAGAGCCTGTTCGGAAACGCACCTTTCGGCGCGTTCGCGGTACCGGCCCGCTCCCCCCCGGCCACCCAACAGCAGTATTCTATGGGTGGCCGGGTGGGGGAGCGGGCCGGTACCGCCTGGAAATTCGCATTTCCGCGAATTTCCAAACAGGCCCTTAGCGCGGCTCGGTCTTTACGGTCGTCGTCGTGGTGGTCGAGGTGCTGGTCGGCGTCGTCACCTTGGTGG
Organism: Pseudomonadota bacterium; assembly: GCA_023400405.1. GTDB lineage: Bacteria > Pseudomonadota > Alphaproteobacteria > Sphingomonadales > Sphingomonadaceae > Sphingomonas. The sequence continues at coordinate 22,000 of JAEXFD010000007.1, read as the reverse complement.
TGGTGCGGCGCACCGGCGCCTTCTTCACGGTGCGCGAATAGGTGCGCGCCGGCTGGCTGGTGGTGGTCTTGTCGACCGTCACCGTCGTGGTTGCCGGAGTCGCCGCCGCCGCGCGCACTGCCGCTGCATCGGCCGCAGCCGAAGCCGCCGCCTGCTGGGCCTGCTGCGCCTGGGCGCTTGCCGCGGCTGCCGCGGCTTCGGCCTGGGCGCGCTGCTCGCTCTCCACCGCGGCGGTCGTCGCTGCATTGTTGGCCGCAGCCTCGGCGTTCAGCCGCGCGTCGCGCTCGGCGGCGACCTCCGCGTTCTTCTTGCTCTCGGCTTCGGCCAGCGCCTGGTCGGCGAGGCCCGACGCGCGGCGCGCCTCGTTGATCGTCGAATCGCGGTGGTCGCGCGCCAGCTGGTCCTGGGCGACGCGCAATGCTTCCTGCGCCCGCGCCATCGAATCCTTGGCATAGGTCTCGGCGCCGGCGGTCTGTGCCGCTTCGACCTTGGCGGTCGCTTCGGCGACCGCGGTCCGCGCCCGATCGATCCGGCTCTGCGCCAGCGAGGGGGTGGCGACCAGGATCGCAGCCACCGCCGCGCTCCGCATCAGCAATTTCATGTTACGCATGGTACAACTCCACTGTTCAAATCCCGCGGCGCCGCGAACGTGCCGGATTTGATGCAAGTTGCCCGTGCGTCGATGAAGCGAGCGCTGGAGACGACGAAACGCCGATCTCAGCCGATGAGCCGGTCGCGAGCCGCGGCGATCCGTTCAATCGCCGCATCCAGCGTCGCATCGTCCTTGACGAAGCAGAAGCGCAGCACGCTGGTCACCGCGTCCTCGGCATAGAAGGCGGAGACCGGGATCGAGGCAACGCCGGCCTCGTCGATCAGCCGGTCGGCAAAGGCGACATCGCCCAGCGTCACGCCCGAGGCGGCGAGATCGACCGAGAGGAAATAGGTCGCCGCACTCGGCAGCACGGCAAAGCCGGCGCGCTCCAGCCCCGCGCGCAGCCGGTCGCGCCCCGCCTGGAAGCGCTGGCGTGCCTGCTGCACCCAGCCGTCCTGGCTCGCCAGCCCCTCGGAAACGCCCCATTGCAAGTTCGGCGGCGTGGTGAAGGTGAGGAACTGATGCGCCTTGGCGATCGGGCGCGACAGGGCGGGGTCGGCGCAGATCCAGCCGACCTTGAACCCCGTCAGCGCGAAGATCTTGCCGGCGCTGCCGATCTTCACCGTCCGCTCGCGCATCCCCGCAAAGCCGATCAGCGGCAAGTGGCGCGCCCCGTCGAAGGTGACATGCTCCCAGACTTCGTCGCAGATCGCGATCAGGTCGTGCGCAACGCAGAAATCGGCGAGCATCGCCAATTCCTCCGCGCTCGACATCGTCGCGGCGGGATTGAGCGGATTGTTGAGCAGCAGCACACGGGTACGCGGCGAGAGTGCCGCTTCGAGCGCGGCCTTGTCGATCTTCCATTCGGGGGGCTCGAGCCGGACGAACTTCGGCACGCCACCCGCCTGGCGAATCAATGGCACATAGGCGTCGTAAAGCGGCTGGAAGCAGATCACTTCGTCGCCGGGACTCACGCTTGCGAGGATTGCCGCGGCCAACGCCTCGGTCGCCCCCGAGGTGACGATCACTTCCTCGGCCGACAGGTTGAGCGCCTGATGGCGCAGATAGTGATCGGCGACTGCCTGGCGCAGTTCCGGCAGACCCGGCATCGGCGGATATTGATTCGATTTTTCGATCAGCGCGCGTGCCGCGACTTCGAGCACCGGCTCCGGCCCGCGGCCGTCCGCGAAGCCCTGGCCGAGATTGATCGCCCCCGTCGCCCGGGCGCGCGCGGACATCGCTTCGAAGATGGTCGTGCCCATCCGGGCATAAAGCGGGTTCATGGCGCCGCCTTGTGGGCGCTTGCATTGTTGCCTGCAACCGCCGCATTAGCCGCTCGTTCAGGTTCCGGCCGATAAGGAATACGCATGAGCAAGAAGCCGCCCGTCCCCGAGCAAGCCCAATCGACCTATCCGATCCAGGAGGCGCCGCACGATCATGATGAAGGCGGCGAGGCGATCCAGGTCGCCAAGGAAATCGCCGAGGCGAAGAAGCGCTGGAAGCCCGATGCCGGCCAGATCGGCCTGGGCGCCGCGATCGGCGTCGGCTCGGCGGCGATCGTGGCGGGTCTCCTCTATTGGCGCGGCGGCAAGAAGTAGCCCTGCGCATCCGCCTACGCTAACCTGCGGCTGAACCGCCGCCGGGGACCTGCCATGGCCGAAGACCTCCCGCCCGAAGACAGCAAGCTCACCCGCTCCAAGCGCGCCTGGGCCGAGCAGGGGCGTTTCCTCACCGGCCGCGTCGCACGCAGCGGCGAGGAGCGGCTGCCGCCTGGCCAGCACCTCGTGCGCGATTGGCCGGTGCTTGATCTCGGACGCCAGCCCGAAGTGCCGCTCGAGCGCTGGCGGCTCCGGATCGACGGCATGGTCGCCCGCCCGCTGGTGCTCGACTGGGCGGGCTTCGAGGCGCTTCCGCAGCAGGAGCGAGTGAGCGACATCCACTGCGTCACCACCTGGTCGCGCTACGACAATCGCTGGACCGGCGTATCGACGCGCGACCTGCTCGACCTCGTCGAGCCGCGCGACGAGGCCGAGGCGGTGATGCTCCACAGCTATGACGGCTATACCACCAACCTGCTGCTTTCGGACTTCGCCTCGGAGGACGCGCTGGTCGTCCATCGCTGGGAAGGCCAGCCGCTGACCAAGTCGCATGGCGGCCCGGTGCGGCTGGTGGTGCCGCATCTCTATTTCTGGAAGAGCGCGAAATGGCTCGAACGGATCGAGGTGATCGGCCGCGACCGGCCCGGTTTCTGGGAAGCGAACGGCTATCATGTGCGCGGCGATCCCTGGGCCGAGCAGCGCTATTCGGAGCGCTGAACCCGGTCAGTCGGGCCGGCCAGCGACCACCAGCGTCAGGAACAGCCGGCTCATCGCCGCAGCATCGGGCCGGCAGCCCTGGTCGATCCAGTGGACCAGCATCGCGGTGATCGCGCCGGCATAGAAGCTCTGGGCATATTCGGCCAGTTCGCCCTGCGGCCGATCCTCGGGCCCGCCCGGGCGCGGCGGGGCAATGGCGAGGAATGTCGCAATCTGGTCACGATAGCGGGCGAGTGCGCCCCCGCCGGCTTCGCCGCTCAGGATCACGCGATAGAGATGCGGCGCCTCGGCCACGCCCGCAAAGCCGAATTCGAGCACGCGTAACACCCATTCGACGAATCCAAGCGCGCGCACTTCCGGGAGTTCGACGATCGCCCGCTGCTCGGCCAGATCGGTCTCGAGCCGCCGCTCGAGCATCATGCCGAGCCCGTCGAAATGGCGATAGAAGGTCTGACGGCCGATCCCGGCGCGATCGGTGAGTTCGCGCACGCTGATCTCGCGGAACGGCCGCTCTTCGAGCAACTGGTCGAGCGCCTTGAACAGGGCTTCGCGCGTACGGCGCTGCCTCGCATCGATCATGTCGCGGCCGCCCGCTTTTTCCAGAACGTCATGTGGAACACTGGTCTCATAAAATCATTTTGCGAGCGTAAGGAGAAAGCCGGTCGTGCGCGAAAGTTCCTTTTGTTCCAGGGATAGGATGCGGTTCGGCGCGCCGTTGGCCCCGCTTGCCCTAGCGTCATTCCGCCGATGACCAGCCCGGCCGATTTCAGCATCGATCGGGAAGGAGAGGGGGCCGTCGTCCGCCTGACCGGCGACTGGACCACGCTCTGTCTCGGCGACGCGCCGGTGCGGCTGGAGCGTGAGCTCGCCGCGGGCGAGGCACGGGTCGATTTCTCCCAGGTCGGGCGGATCGACACCGCCGGCGCCTATGCCGCGCTCCGGCCGCTCGACACCGAATCGCGCGGCGCTTTCGAGGCAGGCGAGCGCGATGACCTGCGCCGGCTCACCGCATTGGTTTGCGACGCGCTCGATGCCGAGCCGACGCCGCGGGTCCGCACCAATCCGATCCGCAAGACCTTCGAGGCGATCGGCTTCGGCGTCGCCCAGGCCGGCACCGAGCTGTGGCGCGGCCAGATCTTCGCGGGGCGAATGGTCACTGCGCTCGGCCGCGTGCTGGTCCATCCCAGCCGCCTGCGGATCACCCCGCTGGTCGCCGTGCTCGAACATGCCGGCTTCGGGGCGATCCCGATCGTGCTGATCCTGAACTTCTTCGTCGGCGCGGTGCTCGCGCTGGTCTGCTCGACGATGCTCAAGATGTTCTCGGCCAATGCCTATGTGGTCGAGCTGGTCGGCATCGGCGTGCTGCGCGAGTTCGGCGCGCTGTTCACCGCGATCGTCTTTGCTGGCCGTTCCGCCTCTGCCTTCGCCGCCCAGCTCGGCGCGATGCGGATGAACCAGGAAATCGATGCCATGCGGGTGATGGGCATCGATCGCTACGAAGCGCTCGTCGTGCCGCGCCTCGCCGCCGCGATCGTGGCGCTGCCGCTGCTCACCTTCATCGGCGATCTCGGCGGACTGGTCGGGGGCATGCTCGTCTCCTGGCCGATGCTCGGCCTCAGCCCCGATTTCTTCCTCGAACGGCTGGCCGATACGGTCGGGACCAAGCAGTTCTGGCTCGGCATGGCCAAGGCGCCGTTCTTCGCGCTGGTCGTGGCCGGCACCGGCTGTCGGCACGGGCTCGATGTCGGCGGCGACGTCGAGAGCCTGGGCGCGCGGGTGACCACCGCCGTGGTCCAGTCGATCTTCCTGATCATCATGTTCGACGCGATCTTCGCGGCGATCTATTTCCAGCTCGACCTGTGAGCGCGGAGGACACGCCGATCCGGGTCGCGGGCCTGCGCACGGCCTTTGGCGACACCGTGATCCACGACGATCTCGACCTCGAGGTGCGCAAGGGCGAAATCCTCGGCCTGGTCGGCGGATCGGGCACCGGCAAGTCGGTGTTGCTCAACACCATCCTCGGGCTCAAGGATCCCGATGGCGGCAAGGTCGAGCTGCTCGGCGAGGACGTCCATCTCGCCGACGATGTCGAGATTTCGAAGCGGATCGGCGTGCTCTTCCAGAATGGCGCGCTGTTTTCGCAACTGACCGTGCAGGAGAATGTCGAGGCGCCGTTCCTCGAACATCTCCGGCTGCCCTATGATCTCGTCCGCGATCTCGCCGCGCTCAAGATCGAGCTGGTCGGGCTCGACGAGGTCGCGGCGGCCAAGCGCCCGTCCGAGCTTTCGGGCGGCATGCGCAAGCGCGCCGGGCTCGCCCGCGCCATCGCGCTCGATCCGCAGATCCTGTTCCTCGACGAGCCGACCGCCGGGCTCGATCCGATCGCTGCCGAGGAATTCGACGCGCTGATCCGCAAGCTGCGCGACGCGCTCGCCTTCACGGTGCTGATGATCACCCACGACCTGGATTCGCTCTACGCGATCACCGATCGCGTCGCCGTGCTCGCCGATCGCAAGGTCGTCGCGGTGGCGCCGGTGCGCGAACTCGAACAATCGGACCACCCCTGGATCCGCCAATATCTCAGCGGACCGCGCGGCCGCGCGGCACGGAAGGAACAAGACTGATGGAACGGCACGCCAATTACGCGCTGGTCGGGATCCTCACCACCTGCCTGGTGATCGCCGGCCTCGTGTTCGTCGTCTGGCTCGGCGGCTCGGGGCTCGGGCGGAGCACCGACGATTATCGCATCCTCTTCCAGGGCCCGGTGCGCGGCCTCAGCGAAGGCGGCGACGTCCAGTTCAACGGCATCAAGGTCGGCGAGATCAAGCGCGTTCGCCTGGCGCCGGGCGATACCAGCAAGATCCTGGTCGATATCCGCGTCGATCGCGAGACGCCGGTGCGCGACGATTCGATGGCGAGCACCGAGATGCAGGGGATTTCCGGGGTCAACGCGCTCCAGATCAGCGCCGGCACGCCTTCGCACCCGCTGCTCAAGGACGTGTCGAAGCAATGGCCGCCGATGATCCGCAGCAAGCCGAGCGGCCTTTCGTCGCTGCTCCAGGGCGGCAATCAGATCGTCGAGCGCGGCAACGAGGCGGTGGAACGCGTCAACCGGCTGCTCTCGGACAAGAACCTCGCCAATATCAGCGCGGTGATCGCCGATCTGCGCACGACCTCGGGCGAACTCGCCGCCAACAAGGCGATGTTCGATCATGCCGGCTCGGCGATCGCCAAGCTCGATCGCTCGATGGACGATCTCCAGGCGACCGTCGCCGACGCGCGCGGCGTGATCCATACCGACGGCCGCCGCGCCTTCGACAATGCCGCCGACGCGATGGCCGAAGTGAAGCGTGCTGCGATCGAGGCGCGCGGCGCGATCGGCAACATCTCGAGTGCCGCCGGCAAGGTCCGCTCGGACACCTTGCCCTCGCTCCAGGGCTCGATCCAGTCGCTCGGCGACGCTGCCGAGGAACTCAACGAACTCATTCGCCAGATCCGCCAGGATCCGCGCGGCACGCTCGGCCGCGGCGCCGGCAAGGAAAGGAAGCTGAAGCCATGATCGCCCGCACTCTCCGTCCAGCCATCGCCGCGCCGGCGCTGGCCCTGCTGCTCTCGGGCTGCCTGGGCAGCCTGCTCGGCGGCAAGCCGGAAAATCTCTATCGCTTCGGCGCGCCCGAAGCGGCCACCACGGGCGCGCAAGGCGGGCCGCTGCCCGCCGGCGGGCGCAAGGTCCAGCTCGTCATTCCGAGCTTCCCGATCGAAGCGGCTGGCGACCGCATCCTTACCGTGGAGGGCGCCAACGCCTCCTATATCAAGGATGCCCGCTGGGTGACGGCCGGCCCGTTCCTCTATCGCGCCGCGCTCGCCAACCAGTTCGCGCCGGGCGGGCCGGTGGTGCCGCTCACCGAGCGCCATCGCGGCGACGCCGATTACGCCCTGCGCGTGCGGATCGACCGGTTCGAAGCGCGCTACGAAAATGGCCCCAAGGCGCCGCCGGTGGTCGAGATCGACGGCACTGCGACGCTGTTCGACAAGGCGGGCAAGGAGCGCGCCTCCTACGCCCTCGCCGATCGCGAACCCGCCGCCGCCAACCGCACCGGCGAGATCGTGGCAGCCTATGACCGCGCCGTCGCCCGCCAGACGGCAGGGCTGGCCAGGTGGCTCGGCGGGCAAGCCGGGCGGGGCGACTGAGCGGGTAGGGCTCGATGCCTCCGTGAGGGGGCAAAAAAAGGGCGGCCCCCGAAGGTGCCGCCCCCCAAATTTTTTCCGTTCGATCCGGAGATCAGAACCGGAAGTTCGCTCCCGCACGGAAGGTGCGGCCGATCAGGCCCGGCGCATGCCAGGAGGTCAGCGTGTTCACCTGTGCGGTATAGGCCGTGTTTGCGAACAGCGGCGCATGCGCGTTGGTGACGTTGCCGACGATGCCATAGAACGTGAACTTGTCGTTCACGCGCACGCTCAGGTTCAGGTCGGTGTAGATGAAGCTGTTGACGTGGCAGAAGTTGGCATTGCCGGCGGTCGGCTTGTACACCGCAGCATTGCACGAGATGTCGCCGTTGACCGAGCTGGCCTGATCCGCCGCAACCGCCTTGATCTTGCCGACATAATAGGTCGTCGCCGTCAGCGAGAACTGGTTGTAGACCAGCGTGTTCTGCCAGTTGCCGCGCCACCGCGGCGTGCCGCCACCCGAGGACAGATCCTCCGGACCCACGGTGCCCGCATAGCGCTGGACCGGCTTGCCGCCGCCCGGATGCAGGTCATACTTCAGAGTCTCCTGCACATCGAGGCGGCTCTCCCAGCGCAGGTCTTCGCTCAGCTTGATGCGTGCGTCGGCGGTGAACTCCAGGCCCGAGACGATCTCATAGGCGGAGTTCACGTAAGGCGCGTTGACGACGAGCAGGCGGGGCAGCGCGTTGGGCGAGAAGGGATCGGCACCGTCGACGACGTTGCACGAATAGCCAGTGCCGACAGCCGCAACCTTGGCGCAAGCGGCCGCCGCTGCGGCAGCCGCCGAAGCGAAGGTCTGATTGGCGACCGAATAATAGGCATTGATCGCGTCAGAGGTCTGCGGCCCGGTGACGATCAGGTTCGACTTCTTCACATTGAAATAGTCGGCCGTGAGCGTGAACCAGGGTACCGGATCGAAGGTCGCGCCAGCGGTGAAGCTGCGCGAAGTCTCCGGCTTGATCGCCGGATTGCCGACATAACCGCGACCGAGGCTATAGCTGGTGGAATAGGACGCGTTGTTCGGGTGCGCGGCTTGGAACGCGCTGTTCGGCGCGTAGCCGACAAAACCCGAATAGGAGCTGCGCGGATCCGACTCGGCGAAGGTCGGCGCACGGAAGCCCTCCGAATAGCTGCCGCGGATGCCGAGCTGCTTGATCGGCTGGAACTTGGCGGTCGCCTTTGGAGAGAAACGCCCGATCCCGGTCGAATAATGGTCATAGCGGCCCGAAGCGTTGAGCTCGAGCGTGTCGAGCACCGGCGCCTTGAGCTCGAAATAGCCGGCCCAGACCGAGCGCGCGCCGTAAGCCTGCGCGGTCGAGAGACCCGGAACGTCCAGGTTCGGGTTGGCGCTGTTGTTGGTCAGGCGCTCGTTGCGATACTGGCCGCCGACCGCGATCTGCATGTCGCCGCCCGGCAGGGCGAACAGGCTGCGCGAAACCAGCGCATCGACGGTCAACTCGCTCGAATGCGACAGCGAGGTGATCGGCGGCGACACCGAATTGCGGACCGCCTCCGAGTTCAGGCTCGGATTGACGAAGTTGTACGAGCCGGTGTTGATCGCCTTGATCAGCCCGTTCAGGTTCGCCCAGCCATATTGGGTCAGGTCGAGATTGTCGCGTGAATAGGCCGCCTGAACGCTCCAGTTCCAGCTGTCGCCAAAATGACCGTTCAAACCGCCGCTGAGGCGGAAGAGCTCGTTGTTGCGCGTCGAGCCCGAACGCAGATCGCCGAACAGATAGTAGATGCGCGCGGCGCCGGCCGCAGGATTGCCTGCATAAGCGGCAGCGTACGGGTTGTTGGGGTTCAGCTGACGGTCTGCCGCGGTGGCACAGTTGACGCCCGACGAGCAGATGTACACCGGCAGAACGATGCCTGGGTTGCTCGTCGAGGTCGACGGCTGACCGCCGAATGCCTGGGTCTGGCGGATGCCGCGCGGCGGCGAGATGATGTCGACGCGGTTATGGGCGTAGCTTCCCGCGAGATAGGCCTCGACGGTGTCGCTGAGCCGGAAGCTTGCGCGCGCAACGACGTCGTAGCGCTCCTGAAGCGGGCTGATCTGCGCATATTCGCGAGTCAGGTCATGGGCGCAGGCCGAGCCGACGCGCGACGACGTGTTCTCGGAATAGGTGCCGAACTTGCAGTTGGCGAGCGGCGTGAGCGAATTGAAGATCGCGGGAGTCGTTGCATTCGTGACCGAGCCCGCCAGCGGGTTGTTGAGGTCGGTCTGCGTCACGCGGGTGACGATCGCATCGGTCGTCGGGGTGGTCAGCGTGTCGTCGGCGCGGTTGTTGTCGTTGCCGCCGATCGAGCGCAGGTCGAGCGTGTTGAACGGGAAGCCGCGCGAATTGGCCGACACGCGACCGCCATATTCATAATCGCCGCCGATATAGAAGTTGAAGCCCTGCGTGTCATAATCGCCGAAGCCGACCAGCAGCTTAGCGCGATACTTGGCCGCATCGCCCTTCTCGCTCGCACCGCCTTCGATGCCGCCTTCCAGGCCGACCATCTGCTTGCGGGTGATGATGTTGACCACGCCGCCGATCGCGTCCGCACCGTACAGCGACGAGGCGCCGTCCTTGAGGACCTGGACCTGCTCGACGTTGACCATCGGGATGCTGTTGAGGTCGACATAGGCGTTGTGGCCGTCGTCGTTCAGAGGGAAGTTGGTCGAACGCAGGCCGTCGATCACCACCAGCGTTGAGGAAACGCCGAGGTTGCGCAGCGAGATCGCCGCGCCGCCGGCCGAGAAGCCGCTGGTGAAGCCGTTGCCGATCGAGCCGGCGCCGTCGGCCGAAACCGAGCGGATCGCGTCGGTGATGTTGGTGATGCCGGCGCGCTCGATCGTCTCTGCGGTGACCACGGTCACGGGCAGGGCGGTGTGCGTGTCGGACGTTTTGAACACCGATCCGGTGACGACGATGTCGCCCTGGCTGGACTGGCTATCGTCCTGCGCCACGGTGGTGTCGGTCGCGCTGGCCGCGGCGTCCTGCGCCAGGGCAGGTGCGGCGAAAAGCGTGCTGGCAAGCACGATCGCGGAAAGCGCCGCGCCGGTGCGCAGGCGCGCGGATTGCGTCTTCTTCATTATCTTCCCCTTCTCCATGGTTCTGCCGAAGCAACCGGAGGAACCCCGCGCTTTGCCGGTGCGCCGCGATCGGCGCGATTGCGGCAAAGCTTGACGCGACCTAGGCGACGTGTCTTACCCGTGTAAACACCTCGGCTGCTCCGAACGATTGTTTCTGGTGTGTTTCTCGACCCAGTGTCGCCGAAATGCAACATAGGTGGAAGTACGATGGGGCCTGCCGTCCGGAGGCCACTTGGCGCGCCCGGCTGGATTCGAACCAGCGGCCCCAAGCTTAGAAGGCTCGTGCTCTATCCGACTGAGCTACGGGCGCGCGCCGAGCTCCTGTGCCACGGATTGCGCGGCAGCGGAACCGGGATCATAGTTTCGGGCATGAGCGAAGGGAGCGAGGGGCCGGCGCCGATCGCCGCGCGCGACGTGGCGGGCGGCCATTTCCGCTATTACGACTTCGCGATGGCGGCCTTCTGCGTGGTGCTGGTGCTGTCCAATGTCGTCGGCGCCGCCAAGGTCGCGCAAGTGGGCGGCTTCACCTTCGGCGCCGGCATCCTGTTTTTTCCGATCTCCTATGTGCTCGGCGACGTGCTCACCGAAGTCTATGGCTATGCCCGCGCGCGGCGGGTGATCTGGGCGGGGTTCGCCGCGGCCGTGTTCGCCGCGGTGATGTGCGGCGTCATCGTCGCGATGCCGCCGGCGCCCGGCTGGGGCGGGCAGGCGCAGTACAGCGCGGTGTTCGGCCAGGTCTGGCGGATCGTCGGTGCGTCGGTCTGCGCCTTCTGGGCCGGCGAGTTCGTCAACTCCTATGTCCTCGCCCTAATGAAGCTGTGGACGCGCGGGCGGATGCTGTGGACCCGCACGATCGGCTCGACGATCTTCGGCGAAGGGGTCGATAGCCTGATCTTCTATCCGCTCGCCTTTCTCGGCGTGTGGAGCAACGATCAGGTGCTGACGGTGATGGGGACCAACTGGGCGCTCAAGGTTGCCTGGGAGGTCGTACTGACTCCGGTGACCTATCTCGTCGTCGGCTTCCTCAAGCGCCGCGAAGGCATCGACGTCTTCGACGAAGGCACCAACTTCACGCCCTTCGCCACGCGGGTCTGAAACCAAGCCCGTTAGCCAAGGCCCTGACAAGCCGAAGAATTCGTGCGATGCTGCGCGCGATCGCGTGGCAGTTTCGGCCATTGGGGTCGGACGCGTCCCGCGGCGGCGGAGGCGAAGATGGAAATGGTCCTCGAGCGTGCCGGTACCGAGACGTTGGAAGGAGAGGCGGGCGGCCTATTCCTGCGCTGGTGGCGCCCCGAAGGGGTGGCGCGCGCCATGGTCGTGATCTGCCACGGCTTCAATGCGCATAGCGGTCACTATGCCTGGGTGGCCGAGCGACTGACCGAACAGGGCTATGCCGTCTATGCCGGCGACCTGCGCGGGCGCGGCCAATCGTACGGCGAGCGCTTCTATGTCGAGCATATCGACGATTATGTCGCCGACCTGCGCGCCTTTGTGCGCCTCGCCAGGTCGCGTGAGCCGGGGCTGAAGACGATCCTGCTCGGCCACAGCGCCGGCGGCGTCACCGCCTGCACCTTCGCGCTCGATCACCCGGCCGAAATCGATGCGCTGATCTGCGAAAGCTTTGCCTTCCAGGTGCCCGCGCCCGGCTTCGTGCTCGCGGCGGTGAAGGGCCTCAGCCATGTGGCGCCCCATCTCGGCGTGCTCGCGCTCAAGAACGCCGATTTCTCGCGCGATCCCGCGGCCGTGGCGGCACTCGACGCCGATCCGCTGATCGCGAAGGAAACCCAGCCCGCCGCCACCGTCGCCGCGCTCGCCCGCGCCGACGAGCGGCTGCACGACAGCTTCGGGCAGATCACCCTGCCGCTGCTGATCCTCCACGGCACCGAGGATCACGCCACCGTCTGCAAGGGCAGCCAATATTTCTTCGATCATGCCGGCTCGAGCGACAAGACGCTCAAGCTGTACGAAGGCCATTATCACGACCTCCTAGCCGACCTCGGCAGGGAGGAAGTAATGGCCGACATCGAGGCGTGGGTCGCGGCGCGAGTCTAGCGTGGCCGCGCAGACGGGAAGGCGCTTCCGACGCGGCCTCCCCGTCGCGCACGGCGAGGATCACCGCTACCCCGCGCATTCCATCGCATGGTTGCCGCCGCGTGCGCCGGTGGTCCCCGCAATCTACTTGGGGGAGACGCCGCGTGGCAGCTGCTTTGCGATCAGCTCATACACCGTGCGGGCATGCTCGATCCGTAGGAACTGCGGCACGGGGTCGGTGGCGGGCGACCATATCCCCATGCCGTTATGGGCGAACCATGACGTGGTTCCGAAACGGATCGTGCCCGATCCATCGCTGCGTTCGTTGAGCTCGAGCGCCGGGAGGCGGTCGATCTCGAGCGACTTTTGCATCCGAAACGGGCCTCGGCGCTCGATCAGCACCCGATGCGTGGTCACCGCATAGATGGTGTTGCTGCGCAGCCACGCGTCAATCAGGAAGCGGCCGAATACCGCATATGCTCCGACGAGCGGGAAGAGCAATGCAATGAGGACGAAGGGAAACGGTGGCAGCGCGCCTCCGTGCAAGACGATCGTGCCGGGGATGCCGATGGCGAAGCTCGCCCAGATCAGGCTGAAAGGCACCAGGAACAGGTCGGCCGGACGGAGGAGGAAAAGCCCCTGCCAGGGCGCGCCGCTCCAGAGCAGCTTCTCCCCCGCGAACAACCGGCTTTGGATCATGCTTCCCCCGGAATCCGCCCCACGGCGGAATTGGATCAGGCCACCGCTTCGAGTAATCCCTCGAACAGCCGGCGACCGTCGGTGCCGCCATGCGCGGCTTCGATGCGGCGCTCGGGGTGGGGCATCATGCCGAGCACGTTGCCGGCCTGGTTGAGCACGCCCGCAATGTTGCGTGCCGATCCGTTGACGTCGGCGGCGTAGCGGAAGGCGACGCGGCCTTCGCCCTCGATCCGATCAAGCGTCTCGGCATCGGCGAAATAATTGCCGTCATGATGCGCGACGGGAACCGTGATCGTCTCGCCCGACTGGTAGCGCGAGGTGAAGATCGACTGCGAATTGTCCACCGTCAGCGGCACGTCGCGGCAGACGAAGTTGAGGCCCGAATTGCGCATCAGCGCGCCCGGCAGCAGCCCGGTCTCGGTGAGCACCTGGAAGCCGTTGCAGATGCCGATCACCGGCACCCCGCGCTCGGCCGCTGCCATCACTTCCTTGACCACTGGCGAACGCGCCGCGATCGCGCCGCAGCGCAGATAGTCGCCATAGGAAAAGCCGCCGGGCAGCGCGATCAGGCCCAGGCCGGCGGGCAGCTCGCTGTCGCCGTGCCACACCATTTCGGGCTTGGTCCCGGTCACCGCCTCGAGCGCGACTGCGATGTCGCGATCGCAATTGGAGCCCGGAAAGACGATGACCGCGGTCTTCATGCCCGTTCCACCCGGTAATTCTCGATCACCGTGTTGGCGAGCAGCTTGCGGCACATCTCGTCGATCGCCCCGTCGCTGGTTTCGTCCGCCACGTCGAGCTCGAAGATCTTGCCGGCGCGGACGTCGGCAACTCCGTCGAAACCCAGCCCGCCAAGCGCGTGCTGGATGGCCTTGCCCTGGGGATCGAGGACGCCGTTCTTGAGCGTGACGATGATGCGCAGCTTCATGCGCGCCCTATGGCGGCGCGCAGCGAGTCCCGCAATCAGAAATAGCGCGCCAGCGCGAAGCGGAAGCGTAGCCGGTCGTTGCTCCAATAGGGAATGTTCGACTCGATTCGCGACCAGGCGGCGCTCACCTGGGGAGAGAAGCCCCAGAGTCGAAGCTTGCGATTGCCCAGCGTCGCGCGCGCCGTATACCGCCAGTCCTTCCGGGCCTCGTCGGAAAACAGCGTGATCGGCGCGTCGAACACGGCACGGCTCGCGCTCCCCGAAAGGCCGAAGGTGATGCCCATCGGCAGTTCGCCGCCAAAGCCCGCGATGACCCCGCCTTCCTTGCTCGAATAGGCCTCCGCGACCAGCGCGTCGCGCCGCCCGAACAGGCCTGCCGAAACGACGAGGCTGCGGGTGACGGCATGTTCCCAGGTGACGTACATGCCGGTCTGCCAGCCGTCGTAATTGCCGTCGAACCGCGCGTCGGTCTTGCGCGTGTCGAGTTGGAGGCCGAACTGGTCGGCGCGGCCAATCTGGGCCTGGAACCCCGCCTTGATGCCGACCTGCCGGCTGACGAGGTGGCCGCCATACCAGCGCTGGGCGCCGACGCCTTCGAGCGAGACGCTCGCCGTGCGAGTCAGCCGCAATTCGGCGCCGGTGGCGAGCTGCACCTGATAGTCGTCATAGTCCTTGCCCGCATAATTGACCCCGCTGCTGTCGAGGTCGACCAGCGCGGACACCTTCTCCGCCACGGGCAGGCGAAGTCCCCCGGAGACCGTCGCGGTCTCGCCGGTGCCGGACTTGGCGCGGGCGCGGCTGTCGAGCGTGAGCGGAAGCTGCCATCCGCCCCAGTTCACCGTCACCGTTTCGGCGGACGTCGCGTTGTTGATGTTGCTGTCGGGCGCGAGACCGAAATCGATGTCGAGCCGCCAGGCGCGCCGCGTGCGGATCACATCGCGCACCGCACGGATCGTGCGGGCAACGTCTTCGGGCAAGTCGCCGGCTTGCTGGGCAAGCTTGAACTGGCGGTCCGCGCTCTGGAACTTGCCGAGCGCGAGCATTTCACGGGCGAGGTCGAGCCGCACCCGGGTCTGTGCCGGATCGTCGGCGAGGATGGCCTCGTAATAGCCCATCGCCGCCTTGTGATCGCCATTGGCCGCGGCGACCATGCCGTTCAGGTAGCGTGTCTCGAAGCGATATTGCGGCAGCGTCGCGAGGGCGGCGAGCATCGGCCGCGCCTCGTCGTAGCGCTTGGCGACGATCAGCTTCTGCGCTTCGCCGAGCAACTGGTCGGGCGTCAGCTGCGCCTTGCACGTCGCCGCGACGCACTGGTCGAGCAGCGTCTGGGCCCGGGCCGCGGCCGGCGCCAGCAGCGCCGCCGCGAAGGCGAGCGCCGTTGCGATGCGCATCAGGGCTTCTTGCCGGTGAACGCGCCGAGGATGTCGATCCGCTCGTCGGGGCGGCCGCCGACGATGCGGAAGCCCGCGCCGATCTCCTCGCCATGCGGGCCGAAGAACGCGCCGTCCAGGCTCGAGCCGGCGATCAGCAGCGAATTGCCCGCCGTGCAGCTCGTCGCGAAGCAGGCCGAGGCGAACTGGCCGGTGAAGCCGCCCTTGTTGATCAGGTCGATCGTCGCGCTGCCCTGGGCGTGGAAGGCCGTGCCGGCGGCAAGGCCGCCGATGCCGCTCGTGTACGCGTCGCGCACCGGGGCGAGCATCGTGCCGTCGAGCGTCGTGGTGACGGCGCCGCTCCCGAAATTGATCGTGGTGCTCTGGGTGCCCTGCATCCACTGCAGGAAGCTGGGTGCGCTCGCGTCGGTATCCAGCAGCGGATTGTAGACCACGGTCGCGATCATCTCGCCGGTATAGGTCCCCGAGCCGGTGGTCGGCACCGCGGAATTGCCGGTCCGTTCGCCGAAGACGAAGGCCGCGCGATCGAGGCTGTAGCTCTCGCGCAGCTGCGCGGGCAGGTTGCTATTGTTCTGTTCGGTCGCCGCGCTGATCGAATTGCGAACATAGCCGGCATAGGTCACGTATTTCGTGGTGGTGCCGGGCTTCTGGTAGAAGAAGGTTTGCACCGTCGAGCTGAACTGGTCGGCGCCGACCACATAGTCCGAATTCGCCGCGCCATAGCCCTGGGTGTAGAAGGGATTGCCCGGCGAGAGCGCGCTGCCGGTGGCCGTGCCGGATTGCAGATACTGGATCTGCCGGCTCGCATCGAAGTTGGGCACGCCGGGCTGGGGCTGCGCCGCGCCGCCGAAGGCCGTGCGATGCGCGGGGTCCTGGAAGCGCTGGGCCGACACGGAAACCTGGGCGAGCGGGCGGCTGACGGTCAGCTCGAAGATCGCGTCTCGCGGGTTGTAGGTGATGCTGATGCCGCTGTCGCGAACCGTATTCGAATCGCCCGCATAGAGCTGGCCGCTCTGCGCGCCTTCGGCCGATGCCGTGGTATATTGGTAGTGCTGGACCGCACCCAGGCCATCATAGGTCTTCACTTCGGTCGGATTGACGAAGCTGTGCGTCGGCGTCGGCGTGCCGCCCGATGGTGGCGCGACGCTGCCCACGGTCTGGGGCGAAGTGTCGCCGCCACAGGCCGCGAGCATAACCGTGCTCGAAAGCACCAGGAAGTTGCGGAACGAACGCATCGAAAGATCCCCATGACCGAACTCGGCCGGGACTTAACCCGTGCGTGGTTAAGAAGCGTTTAAGGACGGCGCGGCCGCCGAAGCGTCAACGGCCCCGGCGCTTGCGGTGGCTTTCGAGGTCGAGCACGGCCGAATCCTCGCCCTCGGGAAGCAGGCCCAGCCGGCGCGCGACCTCCTGATAGGCTTCCACTTCGCCGCCCAGGTCGCGACGGAAGCGATCCTTGTCGAGCTTCTCGTTGGTCGCCATGTCCCACAGCCGGCAGCCGTCCGGGCTGATTTCATCGGCGAGGATGATCCGGGCATAGTCATTGTCCCAGATCCGCCCGAACTCGAGCTTGAAATCGACCAGGCGGATGCCGATCCCGGCGAACAGGCCCGAGAGGAAGTCGTTCACGCGGATGGCCATGTCGGCCATGTCGTGCAGCTCTTCCTGGCTTGCCCAGCCAAAGGCGAGGATATGCTCGTCGGTGACCATCGGGTCGCCGAGCGCATCGTCCTTGAAATAATATTCGACGATCGTGCGGGGCAGGGGCGTGCCTTCCTCGATCCCGAGCTTTTTCGCCAGGCTGCCGGCAACGACGTTGCGTACCACCACTTCGATCGGCACGATCTCAACCTGGCGAATGAGTTGCTCTCGCATGTTGAGACGGCGTATGAAGTGCGTGGGGATGCCGATGCCGGCGAGCAGCGTGAAGACATGCTCCGAAATCCGGTTATTGAGCACGCCCTTGCCGCTGATCGTGCCCTTCTTCTGGGCATTGAACGCCGTCGCGTCGTCCTTGAAATACTGGATCAGCGTGCCGGGCTCGGGACCCTCGTAGAGGATCTTGGCCTTGCCCTCGTAGATTTGCCGGCGACGTGCCATTGGGTTCGCATTCCCCTGAAAGTCAGCGCCCCGGCGGCGCGGAAATCCGCAGGGCCGGCCGGGGCTTCGGGGGCGCTATATCGAATGGCTCCGGGCGGCGCAATCTGCCAGGCCGCCCGGGGCGCAGTGGTCGGTCAAGCCGTCGGAGCGGGGCGGCGACGCCACCGCCGCACGAGCAGGACCACCGGCAGCGCCAGCAGCGCCCACGGCAACAGGTAGATGGCGAGTGTCAGCAGCGTGCGCAGGCCGATCAGGAAGCCCGCGAACGAGCTTTGCCCCGCCTCGGTGAGCTGTCCGGCGACGCTCCCCGAGCTGGTCGCCGCCGCCACGGCCGAATAGTGCACGTCGAAGTCGGACATGGCGACGCGGCCCTGCTGCTCCTTGAGCCAGCCACGCGCCTGGTCGAGCTCCTCCTGGGCCTGGGCGACGCTGCGCTCGGCCTCGACGAGTTCGGAAACCTTGCCGGATCGATTGCGCAGCATCGTGGTCAGCCGCTGGACGAGCACTTCGCGCTGGGCGATGCGCGCCTTGGTGTCGACGATGTCCTTGGAAAGATCGTCGGCGGCGACGTTGGTCGCAGTGGCGCGCCCGCCGGCGTCGACGGCGCTGCGCGTCAGCGCGTCACCGAAGCGATGCGCTTCGCCGGTCGCCACGCGCAGCTTCATTTCGGCGTCGCCCGCGCGGTCCTCGCCGTCGTCGCGCTGGAACGACAGCAACTGGCAACGCGCCGGGCCCATGCTGTCGCACAGCGCCCGATGCGCGTCCTGGACCTTGGCGAGCTGATCGTTCGGAAGGACGAAGGCGAGCGAGTACCGGTAGGCGAGTTGCGGCAGGGTGACTTCGACCTTGGCCGGCTGGTCACCCTTGGCGACGTCGGCAAAGGGCGGCGAGGCCTGTTCCGTCGCGGCCGGATCGGAATTGCGGTTCTCGCTGGCGGAACACCCTGCCAGCGCGGCAAGCATCATCAGAGGAAGTGCACGCATTACGGCTTCTCCTTGCCACAATATCGCCATAATCCATCATGCTACTAGGAATAAGTCAAGCCACAATTCTGCCATAATCGAGGCATGATTGTGGCGACCACTGCTGCGCGCCCATATTGTGGGCAGCGCAACGCCGCACGGCCGGCGCGGGCGGATGCCCGGCCAGCTACGAGCGAATATCGATCGAGAAGCAGAGAGTTCGGAGGCTTATCCGGTCAGACCAGGCGCGCGCAGTCGCGAACCGCGTCGGCCGCCAGATGCAGGCCGAAGGTCACGCCGCGACTGTCCGAGCGCAGATCGGCCTTGACCGAATCCATGGGGTTCCAGAACGCCACGGTCACGCCGGCGAGCATCGCAAAGAATGCGGCGCTGGCAAAGCGCTTCGCGTTGGATTCGTGCATCGTCCGTCTCCCTAATTACGGCGGCCTTCCTCGAATCCGTGGCTAACGCAGATTAACTGACGCCGCGATGAACGGCTTTGCCACGCGCATGCTTGCCGCCTAGGGAGGGGCAGGGGAGAGAGCCGAATGACCGTCAAAGCCGCCGCATCGCACCGCCGCATCCTGTTCGCGAGCCTGGTCGGCACCTCGGTCGAATTCTACGACTTCTATATCTACGCCACCGCCGCGGCGCTGGTGTTCCCGGAGCTGTTCTTCCCCGGCGCCGACCCGGCGCTGCGCCAGCTCGCCAGCTATGCGAGCTTCAGCGTCGCTTTCGTCGCGCGGCCGCTCGGCGGGCTGCTGTTCGGCCATTTCGGCGATCGGCTCGGCCGCAAGTCGACTCTGGTCGCCTCGCTGATGCTGATGGGCGCCTCGACGCTGCTGATCGGCTTCCTGCCCGGCTATGCGATGATCGGCTGGGCGGCGCCGGTGCTGCTCTGCCTGCTGCGCTTCGGACAGGGGCTCGGGCTCGGCGGCGAATGGGGCGGGGCGAGCCTGCTCGCCGTGGAGAATGCGCCGCCAGGCTGGGCCAATCGCTATGGCAGCTTCCCGCCGCTCGGCGCGCCGGTCGGCTTCATCTTCGCCAATGGCTTCTTCCTGCTGCTCGGCGCGCTGATGACCGACGTCCAGTTCCGCGACTGGGGCTGGCGGCTGCCGTTCCTGGCGAGTTCGCTGCTCGTCATCCTCGGGCTTTGGGTGCGGCTCAAGATCACCGAGACGCCCGAATTCGTCGCCGCGGCCGAGAAGGCGCCGCCGCCGGTGGTGCCGCTCGGTGAGCTGCTGCGCACCAGCCTGGGGGCGACCATCGCCGGCACGGTCGGCACGATCGCCTGTTTCGCGCTCTTCTATGTCGCGACCGTGTTCGCGATCGGCTTCGGCACCAAGTCGCTCGGCTATGCGCGCGAGACGGTGCTGGCGGTCGAACTCGGCGCGATCCTGTTCATGGCCGCGGGGATCGGCCTCGCCGGGCTCCATGCCGATCGGCGCTCGGCCAACCGCGTGCTGACCTGGGGCTGCATCGCCACGATCCCGATCGGCCTCGCGATGCCGGCGCTGCTGGTGCCCGGCGCGCTGGCGAGCGTGGCGTTCTGGCTGGCGGCGGCGCTGTTCGTGATGGGCTTCGTCTACGGCCCGCTCGGCGGCTGGCTGCCCAGCCTGTTCCCGGCCCGGGTGCGCTATACCGGCGTGTCGGTGACGTTCAATCTCGGCGGCATCCTCGGCGGCGGGCTCACCCCGCTGATCGCCGAGGGACTCGCCAAGCAGGGCGGGCTCGGCGCGGTCGGCTTCTACCTTGCCGGAGCGGGATTGGTCAGCCTCATCGCACTGCTCGCGCTGCGCGGGCGATAGACACATTCCGGTCATCTGCCGCGCCTAGCCTGCGCTCCCGAAGGAGACGGGCATGGCGATCGATCGGCGCGCACTCATCGGCAGCGGCCTCGCATTGGCGGCGCTCCCCGCGGAACTGGCGCGAGCCGCGTACCGCCGCGATCCCGTGATGAACTCGATCGCGCTGGAAGATGGCCGCGTCTGGATCGCCGCGACGATCAAGGCCAAGCCTTACCTGTTCGTGGTCGATACCGGGGCGTTCGTCAGCTTCATCGACGATGGCTTCGCCAAGTCGATCGGTCTGCAGCCGGTGCCCGGCATGCAGATCCGCGGGGTCGGCGGGGTGAGCGACAAATCCTGGTACAATGCCGGCGACGTCGCGCTCGCCAGCGGAATCCACTTTCCCGACATGCTGTTCGCCGGCATCCGCGGCCGGCCGAGCCCCGATGCCGTGGGGACGCTCGGGGCCGGACTGTTCACCACCTATGACAGCGATCTCGATTTCGAGAAGGGCCAGTGGCGCGCCTATCCCGACGGGCGGCCGAACTTCGACGGGCTGGTCAAACTCAAGTCTCGCTTCACCAAGGGAGTGGGCGGCGCCTCGATCGTCGCGGAGGCATCGATCGACGGCTTCACCGGCGATTTTCTGCTCGATACCGGCGCGCCCAACAATCTTTCGATAAACGGACGCGCAGCAAAGCGCAGCGGACTGTGGGACGACAGCAAGCCCTATGCGCCGGCGATGTCGCGGGGAATCGGCGCCGGGGCGATTCCGGCCCGGATCGTGCGAAGCCGGCGGATCATGATCGGCCCCTTCGCCTTTGACGGCCATCTGGTGAAGCTCGATCAGCCGGGTTCGATCGGCTCGGAGCAGGACGGCCTGATCGGCCTCCACTTGCTCGGCCAATTGCAGCTCAGCACCGACGTTTCGGGCGGTGTCCTTTATGCCAAGGAAAACGGTCGCCTTGCGGCACAAGAGGCATATCCGCTGTCCGGCCTGTGGCTGGAGGAGCGCAAGGACCGCGTCGTGATCGGAGACGTCGGCACCGGCAGTCCCGCGGCCCGGGCGGGCCTGCAAAAGGGCGAAATGCTCGTCGGCGGCGACCTGAGCGCAATGATCCGCACGATCAATGGAAACGCGGGCAAGACGGTCGTGCTCAACGTCGATCGCGGCGGCGTGCAGCGCGAGGTGCGCTACACGCTGGCGCCCTGGCTCTAGGCGCTCGCCCGCAACAGGGTGAGTCGCGCCTTGCCGTGGACGCGGCTGGCGTCGACCTCGAAGCCCGCCACTTCGGGCGTCTCGTCGCGCGCGGTCTCGATGCTGATCCAGGTTGCCGGCCCCGTCCAGCCGAGCCGCCCGAGCTTGTCGAGCGCCACCGATCCGGCACCGGTGCCATAAGGCGGGTCCATCAGGATGAGGTCGAGCGGCGCGCGTGCGGGACCGAGCGCGAGCACCGAGCCAGGCCGCACCTCCGCTCCCTTCGCACCGAGCCGGGCAATGTTGTCCTTGAGCGCGTCGAGTGCGGCGCGGTCCTGCTCGACGAACAGGCACGATGCGGCGCCGCGCGACAGTGCCTCGAGCCCCAGGGCGCCGGATCCGGCGAACAGGTCCGCCACCGCCAGCCCTTCGAAACTGCCGACCCGCGAGGCCAGCATCGAGAACAGCGCCTCGCGGGTGCGATCCGCAGTGGGCCGAGTGGCGTCGCCCTTGGGCGCGACCAGCGGCCGCCCGCGCCATTCGCCGGCGATGACTCTCATTTGCGCGTCCGCGGCGGACGGGCGCCGGGCTTGCCAGTGGGACGCCCGGGGCCGCGCGGACGGGGCGGCCGCTTGGGCCGATCGACGAAATCACCGGGCTGCGGCTCATGCGCCTCGCGATGGGCGCG
>JAEXFD010000052.1 GCA_023400405.1 Pseudomonadota bacterium | reverse complement strand
CCCGGCCACCCAACGGCAGTATCTTATGGGTGGCCGGGTGGGGGAGCGGGCCGGTACCGCTTCAGCGAAGCTGAAAAGGGCTCGGCGGCGGGGTTTCGCTCCGCCGCCAAGCTGCTACAAGGGCTTATCCCCGGGGGACCGCTTCGTCGCGGTTGAGAGGGAGGCCGCAGCCTCCGACCCGCCGAACCTGATCCGGCTGACACCGGCGTAGGGAGGGAGCGGCGCTTCACCCGAGGTCCGTTTTCTCCCCAGATGGAGAAGACTTGTGGCCGATATCCCCGCCAAGACCGAACTCGCCGTCACCACCGGCCCGATTCGCGGCTCGAAGAAAATCCATGTCGGCCCCTTAAGCGTCGCGATGCGCGAGATCGCGCTCGAGCCGTCCTCGGGCGAGCCGCCGATCCGCGTCTACGATACGTCCGGCCCCTATACCGATCCCAACGCGCGCATCGACATCATGGCCGGCCTGCCCGAGCTGCGGTCGCCATGGATCCGCGCCCGCGGCGATGTCGAGGAAGTCGCCCAGCGCGAGCTGCGTCCCGAGGACAACGGCCAGCTCGGGCCCGATCGCTCCGGCGGCGTCCAGCCCTTCCCCAATGTCCGCAAGACCGTGCTGCGCGCCCGTCCCGGCGCGAACGTCAGCCAGATGCACTATGCCCGCCGCGGCATCGTCACGCCCGAGATGGAATATGTCGCGGTGCGCGAGAATCTCGGCCGCGAACGCCTCGCCGAGTACATCCGCGACGGCCAGGATTTCGGCGCCTCGATCCCCGATTACGTCACCCCCGAATTCGTCCGCGACGAAGTCGCCCGCGGCCGCGCGATCATCCCCTCGAACATCAACCACCCCGAAAGCGAGCCGATGGCGATCGGCCGCAATTTCCTGGTCAAGATCAACGCCAATATCGGCAATTCGGCCGTCGCCTCGAACGTGGCGAGCGAAGTCGACAAGATGGTCTGGTCGATCCGCTGGGGCGCGGACACCGTCATGGACCTCTCCACGGGGCGCAACATCCACGACACCCGCGAATGGATCCTGCGCAATTCGCCCGTGCCGATCGGAACCGTGCCCATCTACCAGGCGCTCGAAAAGGTCGGCGGCATCGCCGAGGAGCTGACCTGGGAGATCTTCCGCGACACGCTGATCGAGCAGGCCGAGCAGGGCGTCGACTATTTCACCATCCATGCCGGCGTCCGCCTGCCCTATATCCCGATGACCGCCAAGCGCGTCACCGGCATCGTCTCGCGCGGCGGCTCGATCATGGCGAAATGGTGCCTCGCGCACCACAAGGAGAGCTTCCTCTACGAGCGCTTCGACGAGATCACCGAGATCATGAAGGCGTACGACATCGCCTACAGCCTCGGCGACGGCCTGCGCCCCGGCTCGATCGCCGATGCAAACGACGAAGCCCAGTTCGCCGAGCTCTACACGCTGGGCGAGCTCACCAGGCGCGCCTGGGCCCAGGACGTGCAGGTGATGATCGAGGGCCCGGGCCATGTGCCCATGCACAAGATCAAGACGAACATGGACAAGCAGCTCGAAGCCTGTGGCGAGGCGCCCTTCTACACGCTCGGGCCGCTCACCACCGACATCGCGCCGGGCTACGACCATATCACCAGCGGCATCGGCGCCGCGATGATCGGCTGGTACGGCACGGCGATGCTCTGCTACGTCACGCCCAAGGAGCATCTCGGCCTTCCCGACCGCGACGACGTCAAGGTCGGCGTCGTCACCTACAAGCTCGCCGCCCACGCCGCCGATCTTGCCAAGGGCCACCCGGCGGCCAAGGTCCGCGACGACGCACTGAGCCGCGCCCGCTTCGAATTCCGCTGGCGCGACCAGTTCAACCTGTCGCTCGATCCCGACACGGCGGAGCAGTATCACGACCAGACCTTGCCGGCCGAAGGCGCCAAGACCGCGCACTTCTGCTCGATGTGCGGCCCGAAATTCTGCTCGATGAAGATCACGCAAGAGGTGCGCGACTTCGCCGCGAAGCAGAACCAGTCGAGCGACCAGTTCCTAGCCGCCGGCGCTGACACCCCCACCGCTCGCCCTGAGCCCGTCGAAGGGCAGCCCTCCCTCGTCGCCGAAGAAGCCGAAGCCGGCATGGCCGCGATGAGCAAGCTCTACAACGAGACCGGCCGCGAGCTTTATATGGGGGCGGGTGGAAGGGATCATGATTGACGCCTTCGCTGGGATGGGTGAGATTACCTGAGGACCTCAGGGTAAAAGCCCGGCCAAGGGGGCAAACGTGGTTGAGTTTGCAGCACTTATTACCGCGCTCGCCGCCTTAATTGGCGCAATCCTCTGGCCATCGCTGATACTAATCTTCCTGATCATGTATCGAAGGCCAATCCGAGCAGCATTTGATCAGCTTCCGACGATGATTCATCGCGCTGAAAAAGCTAAAGTTGGGATGTTTGAGTTCGAACTCCGGGCCCAGGCGGAAGCTGCGCCGGCCATAGCGGATCGCGAGCAAGGGCGCGTATCCGCAGAGCAAATTACCTCCGCCGCTAAGCTCGAGGTGTTCTCTCAGGAAGTAAGCTTTGATTATATCCGGGCGCACCTTGAGCGGCTCGCGAAAGAGTATGACACTCTCAGGGCAGCAATGCCCGCCGGAACGGAACGAACGAGGGCTATGAACAAAATAATGGCCCAAATGAGGGTGCTAGGTCCGTCGCTATCCCTCTTAGTTAATGATCTTAAGTCCTCAGGGAGTGCTGGAGAGCGGCTTGCAGCGCTAGCGATCATGCAAATGGACACGAGGAAGGCCGACTTGTCATGGATCGCCGATAGGTTCCCCAAAGAAGCACCCTTTGTCTTCTATCAAGCAGCTCTGCTGCTGCAGACTTTGGCGCAAGCAAGGCCGGAAATTCAAGAAGCGGTACAAGGCGTAGCGAGATCAGCTCTCAAGACCTTACGAAGCTTTCCTGGCACGCCGGATACCAATACGATCAAGGTCTTGGAAGCGGTCGTAAAAATTCACTGATAGGCATCGCGGCGCCGACGTAGTCGCGCCTTGACCCCGCCGATCCGGACCAACCTCCCAACCCTCGGCAAAATTTGGACACGCCGCGCCCTCCCCTTGCGCGTATGATAGTCGCGCCGCCGGGGGGCTTTTCCGGTGAAGATACGGGGGGACCAGTCATGCGCCAGCTTCCGATGCTCGCCGCCATTGCCGCCGCCACCGGCTCTCCGGCGCCGCCCACGCCCAGATCCGCACCACCGCCGACGAAGAAAATCGCTGCTTCGCGGAGGAGAAGCATCGGGACGAACTGGCGCTGCGCCGGTTCGGCCAGCGCACCCGCGACGACCAGACCATCCGCGACGCCTGCAAGGCCGAGGTCGCCCGCCGCTTCGACGATCGCGTGCTCGGCCGCCCGCAACAGCCCGGGCCGCCGCCGATCGGCTTCCCCGATTTCGGCAGCCTGTTCGGCCGCCGCGGCAATGGCGCCCCCGCGCTCGCCTCGGCGACGGGCGCGCCCGGCACCGAGCTCGTCATCGAAGGCAGCTGGTTCCATGTCGGCATCGAGGCCAAGCCCGACAATCGCTATGCCTATTTCATTGAGAGCACGACGGCCGAGCGCGGCGGGCCGGTCGGCGCCGCCTGGCTCACCACGGTCTATGAACGCACCTATCCCGATGGCGCGTCGAGCACCGCCTATCGCGTCCGCGTCGATTGCGCGAGCGGCCGCTGGGCGGACCAATATGAGGGCGTGCGCGACGCCGGCTTCCGCGTACTGCGCGCCAATGCCCCCGATCGCAGCTGGCGCCCGCCGGTGCTCGACGCGCAGTCGCCGATCGCCCGGGTGCGCGCCTTCGTGTGCGACAATGCCAGCCCCGGCACGCCGCTGCCCGCAGAAGTCCCCGGCCCGGCCGATTGGGCCCGGCGCTGGTTCGCCGAGAATCCGCGCTGAGCCCGCCGCTCGGCGGGTAGCCGGCGCGGATGCGCGAGACCCCGCGGCGCGCGTTCTGCTATGCACGAGCCCATGCGAGCCCGGAATCCGCTCTACATCCAGGCCAAGCCGCCCGCGCACGTGCAGGCGCAGATCGCCGCGCTGCCGCGCAACGATCCCGGTCGCGGGCCGGAGCTGCTCCACGTCACCTTGATGTCGCTGTTCGACCGCCATCATGCCCCGCCGGAATGGCTGCCCGCCGTCATCGCGGCGCTCGACGGCTTCGATGCCCCCGCCTTCCCGCTCGCCTTCGATCGGATCGAGAACCGCAAGGCGGTCACGCTGCGCAGCCGCGCGCCGCTGACCGAAGCCCGCGCGTTCCAGGCCGCGCTGGTCCGCCACCTGGTCGAGCGCCGCGCGCCGATCATGCTCGGCACCACGCCCGAGCCGCACGTCACGATCAACTGTGCCGGCGATCGCCTTCGCGCCGAGAAGATCGCGCCGATCGGGTGGCGGGTCGACACGATCCTCCTGGTCGAAAGCGTCGTCGGCAAGGCGAGCCATGTCGAACATGGTCGCTGGTCGCTCCGCACCGGCTAGCGCCGCGGGCCAGGCCTGGCGCCGAATTCGATCCCCGCCCGAGGCTAAGCCGACCGCATTTCACCTGCCCGATCGACGCGCTATACTTGGCCGCCAACGGAGGGGACCCCATGACCACGCACAAGCTCCTGCAAGCCGCGCTGATCTTCTTCGGCGCAACCTGCTGCCTGCTCTATCCGCTTGCGATCGTCTGGCCGTCGGGCTGGGCCTGGCATGACGGGCCGCCCGCCGCCTCCGATTATTTCATGATGATCGTCGGCCTCTACATCACGCTCGGCATCTTCATGATCCGCGCCGCCGCCGATCCCGCGGCCAATCGCTCGCTGATCCTGTTCGCGATCTGGTCGAGCCTGATCCATGCGGGGATCATGGCGATCCAGTCGCTCACCCAGCCAATGCACAGGGGCCATCTGCCCGGCGACGTCGCCGCGCTCCTGTTCGGGGCCGTGCTGCTCGCCTGGCTGCTCCATGCCGATCGCGCGACAGGCGCCGCGGCGGCATAGGGAACGCCGATCGCCGGAAAGGATTGCCTCCCCCATGGACCGCGAACCGCCCCCTCCCCTCACCGCCCCGCAGACCGCCCGCGCCACGATCCGCTTCGGCAATCGCATCGTGATCGAGGCCGAGGCGCGGGCGACGCCGCTCGGGCTGCTCGCCGTCGGCGGGCTCGTCGCCGCGATCCTGCTCTCGGTGCCGCCGATCGTCCGCGCTTCGCGCTCGCGCCGCGGGAACGCCCTCCCGCCGCCGCCCGACATGCCGAGACTCCGCCACCACCCTTAGCGCCGATCGACCATTCGGATGGAGGGCGCCTTTCCCTCGATTCCATCGTCACCCCGGACTTGTTCCGGGGTCCACGGGGAGGCAAGCGATGGTCAAGAGGCGCTCGTCCAGCCGGCGGGGCTGAGCGGCCCCCGGAACAAGTCCGGGGTGACGATATTGGGGGCTTCGGGAAGCCGCCAAATGTCGATGGTCCCAAGAGTGCTTTTCGCGGTCGCAATCTCCAAGGCGTTGCCCGTAACCGGTCAACTCGAGAATCTTCTGGCAAAGTAGGATTTCACCTGCTCCATCCTGTCGGATGAGCAAGCACAGCCGCATCGCCGGGCGCGACCCGGCCTCCGCCGCGCGAACGCCGCGCACCCCCGATTTCGATCCGGCGCCGCTGCGCCGCCGTGCCGACGGCTGGACGCCGGAGAAGCAACACGCCTTCATCCACGCCCTCGCCGAGAGCGGCTGCGTCGAGCATGCCTGCCAGCGCGTCGGGATGAGCGTCCAGTCGGTCTATGCCCTGCGCCGCGATCTGCGCGCCCAGTCCTTCCGGGTCGCCTGGGACGTCGCGCTCGAAGTCGCGGTACAGCGCCTGTCGGACGCGGCGTTCAGCCGCGCGATCCACGGCGTCGCGCGGCCGGTCTTCTACCAGGGCCAGCAGATCGGCGAACGCCGCCATTTCGACGAGCGGCTCACCATGTTCATCCTGCGCTATCGCGATCCCGCCCGCTATGGCCGCTGGCTCGACGCGATGGAGGCGGAAAAGCCGTTCGATGCCGCGGCGATCCGCCTCGCCCGCGAAAACGATCGCGTCGTCGAGGATGCCGCGCTCGACGAACTCGGCGAATGGCCCGCGCCGCAGGGGTTTTCGCCGATCACCGTGATCCGATCGGGTGCCGAGCGCCTCGACGCGGAAAGCGAGGCCGCCGATCGCCGCCGCGAGGCGCGCGAGCGGGCGCGGGCCGAAGCGCTCGAGCGCAGGAACGGTCCGGGGGAAGGAATCGAGCCCGACGTACCCTAAACTTCCTAAACTTCCGAGGGGTCGGCGCCCGCATCGCCCCTTGCCAATCCCCGCCGCCTGGATCAACCTCGCCGCATTGAGTCCTTTGCGCCAGGAAAGGATAAGCCCTTGGCCAGCAAGCGTAAATTCGGAACCCTTCTCTCGCTCGCCGCCCTGCTCGCGGGATGCAGCGGCGGGGGCGGCAGCGGCTCGGTCGCGGCGGGAGGCGGAAGCACCGGCGGCGGCACCCCCACGCCGACGCCCGGCACCACGGCCGGCTGCACCCTGCGCGCCCGCCAGGACTGGGCGTTCGCCACGCTCAAGGAATGGTATCTCTTCCCCGATACGCTTCCCGCCAGCCTCGATCCCACGCCTTATCCGGACGTCAGCTCCTATATCGATGCGCTCACCGCCACCGCGCGCGCCCAGCACAAGGATCGCTTCTTCACCTACCTGACCTCGATCGCGGCGGAGAATGCCTATTATAATTCGGGCTCGAGCGCCGGCTTCGGCGTGCGCCTGACCTATGACACGGCGGCCTCCCGCGTCTTCGTCGTCGAAAGCTTCGAAGGCGCGCCCGCGCTCGCCGCCGGAATCGATCGCGGCGCCGAGATCCTGGCGATCGGCACCAGCGCCGCCAACGAGCAGACCGTCGCCAGCCTGATGGCGAGCGGCGGCGCCCAGGCGGTCAGCGATGCGCTCGGCCCCTCGACCGCGGGCACCACCCGCGTGCTCAAGGTCAAGGATGCCGCGGGAACGCGCGACCTCACCGTCGCCAAGGCGGATTTCAACCTGACGCCGGTCTCGAACCGTTATGGCGTGAAGATCCTCGACAATGGCGGGCAGAAGGTCGGCTACGTCAACCTGCGTACCTTCATCGATACCGCCGATCCCGCGCTGCGCAGCGCCTTCAGCCAGTTCCAGGCGGCCGGCGTCACCAACATCATCGTCGACCTGCGCTACAATGGCGGCGGGCTGGTCTCGATCGCCGAGCTGTTCGGCAAGCTGATGGGCGCCAATCGCAGCACGTCGGACGTGTTCGAATATACCACCTTCCGTGCCGAGAAGTCGTCGAACAACACGATCGGCTATTTCGCGCCGCAGCCGCAATCGATCGCCCCCACCCGCATCGCCTTTATCGGCACCAGCGGCACGGCCTCGGCGAGCGAGATGACGATCAATGGCATGCTGCCCTATCTCCACGCCAATGAGGCGCTGGTCGGCGGCAACACTTATGGCAAGCCGGTCGGCCAGATCGCGGTCGACCAGAGCGCGTGCGACGATCGCCTGCGCGTGATCGCCTTCGCGGTGGAGAATCGCGATCACCAGGGCGCCTATTATGACGGGCTGGCCAGCAAGATGGACGTCACCTGCCGCGCGGGCGACGACATCGCCTATCCGCTCGGCGATCCGAACGAGGCCTCGACCAAGGCCGCGATCGATTTCCTCGCCGGGCGCAGCTGCACCCCGATCAGCGCGAGCGCCGGCCAGACCGCGCTGGCGGTCACCAGCAAGCGCGAGCCGCTGATGCCCGATCGCCCGAGCACGATGCAGCGCGAGGTTCCCGGGGCGTTCTGATGGGCGGCCGGCGCCTTGTTTCGGCCTCGGCACCAGCCCGCTCCCCCACCCGGCCACCCAACGGCAGTATCTTGTGGGTGGCCGGTGGGGCGCGGGCTGTTTCCGCCCGGAAACGCGCAATTCAGCGCTTGCGGACGAACTCGGCGCGCAGAACGAGGCCCTTGATCCCGTCGAACTTGCAGTCGATCTCCTGCGCGTCGCCGGTCAGCCGGATCGACTTGACCAACGTGCCGCGCTTGAGCGTCTGGCTGGTGCCCTTGACCTTCAGGTCCTTGACCAGAGTCACCGCATCGCCGTCGGCAAGCAGGTTGCCGACCGAATCGCGCACTTCGATTTCGGGGCTCGCCAGCGGCGTCGCGCCGGGGCCGCAGCCCGCGGCCTCGGCGGCGCTGATCCACTCGCCGCGCGCTTCGTCGTACACATATTCGTCGTCGCCAGGCGTCATCGTCATTCTCCAAAATCAAAGCGGCGGCAGCGCCCAGTCGATCGGCTTCTGCCCCCGGCTCTCCAGGAACGCATTGGTCTTGGAGAAATGCCGGCTGCCGAAAAATCCGGAATGTGCCGAAAGGGGGGAGGGGTGCGGCGCCTTGAGCACCAGATGCCGCCCGCCGCGCTCGATCGAGTCGACGAACGCCGCCTTCTTCTGGGCATGGCTGCCCCAGAGCAGGAAGACCACCGGCTCGGGCTTGGTGTTGACCAGCCGGATCACCGCGTCGGTGAACCGCTCCCAGCCGCGCCCCTGATGCGCCGCCGCCCGCCCCATCTCGACGGTGAGCACCGCGTTCAGGAGCAGCACGCCCTGTTCGGCCCAATGCTCGAGAAAGCCGTGCCGTGCGCGCGGAATCCCGAGATCGGCCTCCATTTCCTTGTAGATGTTGGCGAGGCTCGGCGGCGTGCGCACCCCCGGCTTCACCGAGAAGCACAGGCCGTGCGCCTGCCCTTCGCCATGATAGGGGTCCTGCCCCAGGATGACGACGCGCACCTGGTCGAGCGGCGTCAGGTCGAGCGCGCGGAACCACTCGCTTCCCGCCGGGAAGATCCGCTTGCCCGCCGCCTTTTCGGCGAGGAGATACTGGCGCAGCGCCGCCATATACGGATCGGCGAACTCGCTCTTGAGCGGTTCGAGCCAGCTCGGATGCAGCTTCACGTCCCCCATGGGCCCAGTTGTTCGCGGGCGCCCGCCCTGTCAATCCGCGCCGGCGAGCAGCCGCAGCGTCTCGCCGTCGCGCTCGCCGCCATAGAAGGCGTCGAGGCACGTTCCGAACCGCGCGCCGCCACCCACGGCCTCGAACAGCGTCATCGAAGAACGCAGCTTCACCGCGTCGATCGGCCCCAGCATCGCGTCGGCCGAATGGCGGCCGGCATGGCCGAGCACGGCATCGGTCGCCTCGGCGAGCCGCGGGCCGAGCAGCGGATGAGCAAGATAGGCGAGGGCCTCGTCGCGGTCGCGGATCGCATAGAAGCGCGCCATGTCGCTTCGCCCGAGACCGGCGATCTGCGGGAAGACGTACCACATCCAATGGCTCGCCTTGCGCCCGCGCCGCAGCTCGGCGAGCGCGTCGGCATAGTTGCGCGCCTGGGCCTCGACGAAGCGCTCCAATCCTTCCGCCGCCATGGCCGTTCCTTCCCTCGAACCCGAAGCCGCCGCCGGGGCGTTGCCTCGGCCATGAGCATAACGCCCGAACTCGCGCCGATGGAGGCCAAGCTCGTCGAAACGCTGCCCGAAGGGGATGGCTGGCAGTTCGAACCCAAATGGAACGGCTTTCGCTGTCTCGCCTTCAAGCAGGGCGATGAGGTGGCGCTGGTCTCCAAGTCGGGCAAGCCGCTTGCCCGCTATTTTCCGGAGATCGCCTCGGCGATCGGCGCGCTGGCGGTCGATCGCGTCGTGCTCGACGGCGAGCTGCTCATCCCGGTCGGCGATACACTCTCCTTCGAGGCGCTGCAGATGCGGCTCCACCCCGCCGAAAGCCGCGTCCGCCGCCTTTCCGCCGAGACGCCGGCGCAGCTCATGCTGTTCGATTGCCTGGGGTGGGAAGAGGACTTGGCGGGCCGCCCGCTCGCCGAGCGGCGCGCCACGCTCGAACGCTTCCATGCCAAGCATGGCACCGCCACGCTCCGCCTGTCGCCCTTCACCGAAGACCCGGAGGTCGCTCGCCGCTGGCTCGAAGGTGCCGGAGGGGCGCTCGACGGCGTCGTCGCCAAGCGGCGGGACGAACCCTATCGGCCGGGCGAACGGGCGATGCTCAAGGTCAAGCGGTTGCGCACCGCGGACTGTGTCGTGGGCGGCTTCCGTTATGCGAGCGGCAGCCGGCAGGTCGGGTCGCTGCTGCTCGGCCTGTATGACGATGCCGGGCTGCTCCACCATGTCGGCTTCACTTCGGCGATCGCCGCCGCCGATCGGCCGGCGCTGACGAAGCAGCTCGAAGCACTGGTCGAAGCGCCCGGCTTCACCGGCGACGCGCCCGGCGGGCCGAGCCGCTGGTCGACCGAACGCAGCGCCGAGTGGCAGCCGCTGCGCCCCGAGCTGGTCGCCGAGGTTCGCTATGATCATGTCACCGGCCGCCGCTTCCGCCACGGCACCGGCTTCCTGCGCTGGCGCCCCGACAAGGCGCCGCGCCAGTGCACGATGGAGCAACTGGGCAGCGAAGCGCGGCCGGCGGTGGTCGCCGCCGCGCTCGCCGGGGCGCAAGCCTAGCCCTTATGCTCGGGCTTCCCCTTGCGCTTGGTATGCGCCATCTTCTCAAGCTCCTTTTCGGTCATGCTCTCGGCCATGTGCTTGGAGGGCTCCTTGAGTTCGGACTTGGGCGTATCGCCGCGCTTGGCGCTGAGCGCGGCGCCGGCGGCCTTTTGCTGGGCGGCGGACTTGGCAGGCATATCGGGTCTCCCTTGACTCCTGCGGCATCAACCGGGCTGGTGCCGCCGCTGTTCCAAGGAGTTAGCAATGCACGTCACCCATGATCCCGACGCCGCGGCCGCCGAGACGATCGGCTTCGATCAGTTCCTGGCAGTCGACATCCGCGTCGGGACGATCGTCGAGGCGCTGCCCTTCCCCGAAGCGCGCAAGCCCGCCTACAAGCTGCTGATCGATTTCGGTCCGGCGATCGGCCGCAAGCGCTCCTCGGCGCAGATCACCGAGCATTATGCGCTCGACGAACTGCCGGGAATGCAGGTCGCCGCGGTGGTGAACTTCCCGCCCCGCCAGATCGGCAAGGTGATGTCCGAAGTGCTCACTCTCGGCTTCCCCGACGCGGAAGGGAAGGTCGTGCTCGTCCAGCCTTCGAAGCCGGTGCCGAATGGCGGACGGCTGTTCTAGCCCTTGGCCATCAACACTCCGACCAGCGCGGCGAGCGTGACGAGGACGAGGAAGCCGTTGACGAGCAGCAGCATCGCGCTGGGCAAGCGGCGGGCGCGCGGCTTGGGCGGCTGGACGCTCGGATAGAGCTCGCGCCACACCGCCGCGACGAAGGCGAAGCCGGCGAAGACGATCAGCAATGCGCCCGTGGCGGCGGCGAGCCAGGTCGGGATCACGCCGCCGAGCAGGGCCCGGGCGCCGATCCCCGAAGCCAGCGCGGTGAGCCCGGTGCGCACCCATGCGGCATAGGTCCGCTCGGCGGCGAGCACGGTGCGGTCGGCGGCAAGCTCGGTGCGCCGGTCGGCGCTATCGACATGTTCGACCTGGCTGCGCTCGATCGTCCGCGCGCCGCGGGCGATCTTGGCATGGGTTTCGGCGGCATCGCTCATGCCCGCCCAACGCCCTCGCCGCTCAGCGGGTTGCGGTCACCAGATAGTCCAGGCTCAGATCCTCGCTGAGCACGAAGCCACGCGCCGGCGAGAAGCCGAGTCCGCGCCGGTCGATCACCTTCAATCCCGCATCGGCGAGCAGCGCCTCGAGCTCGTCGGGGCGGAGGAACTGCTCCCAATGATGGGTGCCGCGCGGAATCGCGCCCGATCCTTCGCCAAGCGTGATCATCGCCAGCCGCGACAAGGGGGTGCGATTGGGGGTGGAGAGGATCATCAGCCCGCCCTCGGCCAGCGCGCCGGCCAACCCAGCCACGAAGGCGGCGGGATCGGCGACATGCTCGATGACTTCCATCGACACGACCAGATCGAAGCGGCGCCCGGCCAGATCCTCGATTCCGCCGGCGACATAATCGATGTCGAGCCCCGAAAGCGCGGCATGGGCGCGCGCCGCGCCGATATTCTCGGGCGCGGCATCGAGTCCGGTGACCGCGCCGCCCAGCCGGGCAAGCGGCTCGGCAAGCAGCCCGGCGCCGCAGCCGACATCGATCGCCGTCTTGCCGGCCAGCGGCGTGAAGCCTTCCGACGCGATGTCCCAATGCGCGTCCACGGCCTCGCGGACATAGCGCAGCCGCGCCGGATTGAGCCGGTGAAGCATTGCCGAGGAACCCTTCGGATTCCACCAGTCGGCCGCGAGCCGGCCGAAATGCTCAGCTTCACGCGGGTCAATCGTAGCTTTGGTTGCGCTCGCCATGCGCCGCTCCTATCAGGCAGCCCCATCTTTCCCAAGGCCCGCAAGCAGACAAGGCTCCCATGGCGCGCATCGTGATGAAGTTCGGCGGCACCTCGATGGCCGGAATCGAGCGCATCCGCAGCGTTGCGGCGCGCGTGAAGCGCGAATGGGACGCGGGCAACGAAATCGCCGTCGTCGTCTCGGCGATGGCCGGCGAGACCGATCGGCTGGTGAACTTTTGCCGCGAAGCCTCGTCGCTCTACGATCCGAAGGAATATGACGTCGTCGTCTCGGCGGGCGAGCAGGTCACCTCGGGGCTGCTCGCGATCGCGCTCCAGGCGATCGGCGTGCCGGCGCGCTCCTGGCTCGGCTGGCAATTGCCGGTCAACACCAGCGACGCCTTCGCCAAGGCGCGGATCGAGGATATCGAGACCGAGCGGCTGCTCGCCAGCATGGGCGCGCGCGAAGTGGCGGTCGTGCCAGGCTTCCAGGGCATGCATGACGGGCGGGTGACCACGCTCGGCCGCGGCGGATCCGACACCTCGGCCGTGGCGGTGGCGGCGGCGATCAAGGCCGATCGCTGCGACATCTACACCGATGTGGACGGGGTCTACACCACCGATCCGCGCATCGTGCCCAGGGCGCGCAAGCTCAAAAAGGTCACCTACGAGGAAATGCTCGAGCTCGCCTCGGTGGGCGCCAAGGTGCTCCAGACCCGCTCGGTGGGGCTGGCGATGAAGGAACAGGTCCGCGTGCAGGTGCTCTCGTCGTTCACCGGCGACGACGCACCGATGGCGGACACATTGCCCGGAACGATGATCGTGGGCGAAGAGGAGATTCAGGACGTGGAACGCCAGCTCATCACCGGCATCGCGCACGACAAGAACGAGGCCAAGATCACCCTGACGGCGGTGCCCGACAAGCCCGGTGCGGTCGCCTCGATCTTCAATCCGCTGGCCGAGGCCAACATCAACGTCGACATGATCATCCAAAACATCGCGCATCAGAGCGCGGGTTCGGCGAGCGCGACCGACGTGACCTTCACTGTGCCCGGCGCCGACCTCGCCCGTTCGATCGAGGCGCTCAACCAGGCCAAGGGGTCGATCGGATTTGCCGACCTGACGCATGATACCCGCGTGGCCAAGATCTCGGTCGTCGGTGTCGGCATGCGCAGCCATGCCGGCGTCGCGGCGACGATGTTCCGGACGCTGGGCGATCGCGGGATCAATATCCAGGCGATCACCACGTCGGAAATCAAGGTCAGCGTGCTGATCCATGAGGACGAGACCGAACTGGCCGTGCGCATCCTGCACACCGCCTATGGCCTGGACGCAGAAGACGCCGCCTGACCGCTGGTCCGATCCTGACATGATTCGGTCGCGCTGCCGCCGCATCGCCGGCGTTTCTGGGCGGCCGTGACTCTCTCCCCCGGCCGCCTTTTCGCCCGATGGCGGCCGACCCGAGAGCGCAGCGGCGCGGCGCTGCTCGCGCTGCTGGTCGAAGGGCTGATCGCGCTCGCACTGTTCTATTTCCTCTCGCCGGCACTGACCGCCAAGAAGGAAATCGTGCCGATGGCGGTGTTCGGCATCGAGACGCCCAAGGGCGCGACCGATGCCAGCGAGACCAGCAAGTCCGAAAGCCGCCGGCGACCGCGCAGCGCGGAGCGCAAGCGCGTCGCGCAGCAGCCCGAGACGAAGCCGCCGGTACCCGTTCCGTCGCCCAGTGCCGAGCCGGTGCCGCCGGGACCGCCCACCTTCCTCAAGATGAGCCGCAACGATTATCGCGCGGCCGACATCGGCAAGCTCGCCTCGCACCCCGATAGCGGCTCGAGCGACGACGATCAGCGGCGCGGCGCCGGAGGCGTGACCGACGACCCGATCGGCAAGGGTCCCCGTGGCGAATCGCTGTATGCTGCCGACTGGTATCGCCGCCCAACCCGCGCCGAGCTCAACGGCTATCTGTCGGCGCGCGCGATGGGCAATTCGGGCTGGGGCGAGATCGTCTGCACGATCGTGCGCGGCTATCGCGTCGAGGATTGCCGTGAGCTGGCCGAAAGCCCGCGCGGATCGGGCTGGGCTGGATCGGTGCGCCAGGCCGCATGGCAGTTCCGCGTGCGGCCGCCGCGCAGGAACGGCCAGGAGTTATGGGACGTCCAGATCGTGATCCACATCGATTACGAGATGCTGAAGGAGTGACTTGCCCGGCGCCGCTCCGCCCGGCTAACCGGGGGCGATGACCAACGCTTCTTCCGTCGGCGCCGAGCGCCTGGCCCGCCGCATGGCACGTGGCTGCGAATTCCTGGGTTCCGAGGTCGCGATCCTTGGCGGCGCGATGTCCTGGGTTTCGGAGCGCAACCTCGTCGCGGCGATCTCCAATGCCGGCGGCTTCGGCGTGATCGCCTGCGGCGCGATGACGCCCGAGCTGCTCGACGCCGAGATCGCCGGGACCAAGGCGCTGACGGCCAAGCCGTTCGGCGTGAACCTGATCACCATGCACCCGCAGCTGTTCGATCTGATCGAGGTGTGCGCGAAGCATGGCGTCGGCCATGTCGTGCTGGCCGGCGGGCTGCCGCCGGCGGGGAGCCTGGACGCGATCAAGGGCAAGGGCGCCAAGCTGATCTGCTTCGCCCCGGCGCTGAGCCTCGCCAAGAAGCTGATCCGATCGGGCGTCGATGCGCTGGTGGTCGAGGGGATGGAGGCCGGCGGGCATATCGGCCCGGTCTCGACCAGCGTGCTTGCGCAGGAGATCCTGCCCGAAGTGGCCGAGCAGGTGCCGGTGTTCGTCGCCGGCGGGAT
Organism: Pseudomonadota bacterium; assembly: GCA_023400405.1. Lineage (GTDB taxonomy): Bacteria > Pseudomonadota > Alphaproteobacteria > Sphingomonadales > Sphingomonadaceae > Sphingomonas. The sequence goes on along the minus strand of JAEXFD010000052.1, from coordinate 97,862 downwards.
CGGCCGCGGCGAGGCGATCGCCGGCTATCTCGACATGGGGGCGGCCGGCGTCCAGCTCGGGACCCGCTTCGCCGCCGCCAGCGAGAGCATCGCCCATCCCAATTTCAAGAAGGCGTTCATCCGCGCCTCGGCCCGCGACGCGGTCGCCAGCGTCCAGATCGATCCGCGCCTGCCGGTGATCCCGGTGCGCGCGCTCAAGAATGCCGGCGGCGAGCTGTTCACCGCCAAGCAGCGCGAAGTCGCCCAGGCGCTCGACCAGGGTGCAGTCGAAATGGCCGAAGCCCAGCTCCAGATCGAGCATTATTGGGCCGGGGCGCTCCGCCGCGCGGTGATCGACGGCGATGTCGAGCATGGCAGCGTGATGGCGGGCCAGTCGGTGGGCATGGTGACCAAGGAAGAGCCGGTGGCGGACATCATCGCGACGCTGATGGCCGAGGCCGCGCACGCCCTGGAGAAGCGCGCGGCCTGAGCCTTCGGTCAAGCGCGGGCGGCGCGCTCCCGATGGAGCTGCCAAAGCTCCTTGGCGCCTTCGAACAGCGTCAGCGCCGCGATCACGATCAGCGTTATCGGCAGCGACTTGTCTAGGCCCAGTTGGACCTTGGCGACCTTTTCCGCATCGATGCCGGTCACAATGAACATCCGCCCCGCCTGATGCAGCACCGCGACGATCGCGAGCGTACCCACCGTGCAGCCGACGATCAGCGCGCCCCGCAATGGCTTCCAGCGCGGGAGCAGCAGCGTGACCAGACCCAGCACCATGCGTGTCGCGATCAGCGCCGCGACCGGCCAGAACAACAGGGTCCAGACGGGCGCGGCCTGGACCACGACCCGGGCGTCGCGCGGGAAGACCGGCACGTCGATCGCACCGAACCACCAGGCGAGGAAGGCGGCGCAGAAGGCGATGCTCATGACCGCCGCTCCCGCAACCTGCCAGGGCCCACGCTTCGAATCGGGGAGCTGGAGGCGGGGCAGTTCCGGCAGATCCTGCGGCTTCCAGTTCTCGAGATAGTCGGTCAGCCAGCCGGTCCGCTCGATCACGGCAAAGGCGAGCGTGACCAGCGCCGCATTGACGAGCAGCGACGAGGCGCCGTTCCAGAAGCCGTGCATGAAGGCCGCGGCGAAGCCGTCATGGCTGGTCACGAGGCGACCGACGAGCTGAATTGCCTCGACCGCGACCATCACCGCGAGGACGATCTTCAGCACGAACCAATAGAAGGGGAAGAGCTCCGGACCGATCAGCGCGCGCTGGCCGTGATATTGTCCGGCGACGGCGATCGGATGGCCGAACTCGCGCAGAAGCTGGCCCAGTTCCTCGCGGTCGAGCGGCCGGCCAAGCGCTTCCTCGCGATCCTCGATCCGCGCCGCGATCAGGTCGGAGAGTTCGGCAAGGATATCGTCGGCCTTGTCGCCGGGGAGGTTCCAGCGCACCGCGCCGAGATAGCGTTCGATCAGGTCCATTACTTGTCTCCCTCGGTCAGGCGGACAATCGATTCGGAAATGGCGTTCCATTCGGCGAGCAGCCGGGCGAGGATCTTGAGGCCCTCGGGCGAGAGACGGTAGAAACGCTTGTTGCGCTTCGCCTCCTCGCGCCATTCGCTGGTGAGCAGCCCCTGCGCTTCGAGCCGGCGGAGCAACGGATAGAGCGCGCCTTCGTCGATCGGCAGCCCGGCATCCTCCAGGCTGGTGCGCAGCGTGTAGCCGTAGCGCTCCTCGCGCAGCGCCCCGAGCACCGCCAGGATCAGCGAGCCGCGACGCAGCTCCACCCGCAGCTTTTCGAACAGGTCTTCTTCAATCGGCATTGCCATGCCTCGCATCGTGTACGTCACACACTGTATGACGCATTGTACTGTGCGATGCAAGGTACTTTGTGAAGATCGTCCCTGCGATGGCGCGGGGAGGAACAATCTGTTAGCGCATGGGGCCATGCCCGTGTCCGCCGCCGCCTCCGCCCGGGAAATCCTCACGCGCCTCCATGACGTGATGGCGCGGCGCCTGCCGGCGCAGTCCAAGCTCAATTCGGTGGTGAACATCATCGGCGAGGCGCTGGATAGCGAGGTCTGCTCGATCTACCTGCTGCGCGAAGGCGTGCTCGAGCTGTTCGCGACGCGCGGGCTTTCGCAGGAAGCAGTGCACGTCACCAAGCTCGCGCTGGGCGAGGGCCTGGTCGGCACGATCGCCGCCAATGTCGAGACGCTCAACCTCGACGAGGCCGAGCTCCACCCCGCCTTCGCCTATCGGCCCGAGACCGGCGAAGAGGCGTTCCACAGCTTTGCCGGCGTGCCGATCATCCGGCGCGAGCGCGCGGTGGGCGTGCTCGCGGTGCAGCACGCCGAATCGCGCCGTTATGCCAGCGAGGAGATCGAGGCGCTGCAGACCGTGGCGATGGTGCTGTCCGAGCTGATCGCCAATGCCGACCTGATCGACACCGCCAATGCCGCCTCGACGCGCACCCAGTCGACCGCAGCGAGCCACGCCCAGGGCTTCAAGCTGGTCGATGGGATGGCGGCCGGCGTCGCGGTCTATCACCAGCCGCGGGTGGTGGTGGAGCACACCGTCGCCGAAGACGTCGAGGCCGAACGCCACCGCGTCTATGCCGCGTTCGACAAGATGCGCGAGCAGATCGACCGGATGGCGAGCCAGGCCGAATTCGGAGTCGGCGGCGAGCATGACGAGGTGCTCGCGACCTACAAAATGTTCGCCTATGACGAAGGCTGGTCGCGGCGGATCAACGAAGCGATCGACAGCGGCCTCACCGCCGAGGCGGCGATCGAGCGCGTCCAGCAGCGCACCCGCCAGCGCATGCGCGAGATCGACGATCCGCTGCTGCGCGACCGCATGCACGATCTGGAGGACCTGTCGAACCGGCTGCTCCGCATCGTCTCCGGCCAGCTCGGCACCGCGGCGCAGATGGGGCTGAGGCAGGATTCGATCCTGGTCGCGCGCAACCTCGGCCCCGCCGAACTGCTCGAATATGACCGGCGTCGGCTGAAGGGCGTGATCCTGGAGGAGGGCTCGCTGACCGCGCACGTCACCATCGTCGCACGGGCGATGGGGGTGCCGATGCTCGGCCGGGTGCGCAACGTCCGCCGGCTGGTCGCGGAGGGCGACATGCTGCTGCTCGACACAGCCGAGGAGAGCGTGTTCATCCGCCCCACTGCGGCGATGCAGGAAGCGTTCGAAGCCAAGCTCGAGCTCGGCCAGAAGCGCCGCGCCGCCTTCGCCCGCCTGCGCGGCGAGGCGCCGGTGACCAAGGACGGGCATCGCCTCGCGGTGATGATCAATGCCGGGCTGCGCGACGACATGGCGGCGCTCGACCTGACCGGCGCGGACGGGATCGGGCTGTTCCGCACCGAGTTCCAGTTCCTCGTCTCCGCCACCCTGCCCCAGCGCGAGGGCCAGCGCCGGCTCTACAAGGACGTGCTCGAAGCCGCGGGCGACCGGCCGGTGACCTTCCGCACCGTCGATATCGGCGGGGACAAGGCACTGCCCTATCTCAACCATGACGAGGACGGCGAGGAAGAGAACCCCGCCATGGGCTGGCGCGCGCTGCGCCTCGCGCTCGACCGCGACGGGCTGATGAAGGCGCAGGCGCGCGCGCTGATCGAGGCAGCGGGCGGACGCACGCTCAACGTGATGTTCCCGATGGTCTCCGAACCCTGGGAGTTCGACCAGGCCAAGGCCCTGTTCGAGGCGCAGCGCGAATGGCTCGGCGCGCGCGGACGCAAGATGCCGAGCGACATCCGCTACGGCGCGATGCTCGAAGTGCCGGCGCTCGCCGAAGTACTCGACCTCCTGCTGCCGCGGCTCGACTTCCTGTCGATCGGCACCAACGACCTCACCCAGTTCCTGTTCGCCGCGGATCGCGCGCATCCCAAGCTGGCGCTGCGCTACGATTGGCTGAGCCCGTCGATCCTGCGCTTCCTCAAGCGAGTGAGCGACCAGGCGCATGCGGCGGGCAAGCCGGTGGCGGTGTGCGGCGAGATGGGCGGGCGGCCGTTGGAAGCGATGGCGCTGATCGGGCTGGGCATCGAGCGCCTGTCGATCACGCCGGCCGCGGTCGGGCCGATCAAGGCGATGGTGCGCTCGCTCGATCGCGGCGCGCTGATCGCGGCGATGGACGCGATGCTCGCCGATGCGAGCACGCCGCTGCGCGAACGGCTCGAACAATGGGCGCGCGAACATTCGGTCGAACTGGACTGAAACACGGCCGGATTCGGTAGCGGCAGCGTTGACAGGCGCGGTTCGCTGGCCGACACCGCGGGGCGAGAGGCGGGAGCCCCCGAGCAGCCCTTCCGCCGGAGAACATGATGGAAGGCGAGCCCGCCGAGAACCCGACGCTGTTTCCCGCGACCGTGGGCGAGAAGCTGCGCGCCGCCCGCGAGGCGCAGGGGCTGGATCTCGCCGAAGTCGCGGCGCGCACCCGCATTCCGCTGCGCCACCTCGAAGCGATCGAGAGCGGCGATTATGCCGGCCTGCCGTCGATCACCTATGCGCTGGGCTTCGCCAAGGCCTATGCCCGGGCGGTCGGCGCCGACGAAGTGGCGATCGCGCGCGACGTGCGCAGCGAGCTGCACCGCAATCCCGAACGCGCCGCGCCGATCCCCGCCTATGAGACCAGCGACCCGTCGCGGGTGCCCTCGCGCGGGATCGCGATCGCCGGCGTGCTGATCGCGCTGGCCCTCGCGATCGGGCTGGGCCTCTGGTACGGCACTGACTGGTTCCGCGGCGGCGCGCCGGCGACCGAGACGCTGACGCTCGAGGACGCCAATACCGCCACGCCCGATAATGGCGCGATGGCCAATGCCGCGGCGCCGGTGACGGCACCGGGCAGCGGCCAGGTCTCGCTGGTCGCACTCGACAAGGTCTGGATCCGCGTCACCGATGCCAAGGGCCAGAAGCTGTTCGAGAAGGAACTCGCGCCGGGCGAGCGCTATGACGTTCCCGCCGATGCCGATCATCCGCGCGTGCGCACCGGCGGGCCGGAGAAGATCCAGGTGACCCTCAACGGCTCGAACGTCGACCCGCTCGGACCCGGCGGGGAGACGGTCGAGACCGAAGTGAGCGCGGATGCCCTGCGCAATCGCGGCCAGGCCGGAGCCACGCCGAGTGCGACTCCGAGCCCGGCGGCCCGGACGCCGCGCACGGCGGTAACGCGCCCGACGCCCCGTCCGACGCCGAGTGCCGCCCCGGCAGAGGTTGTACCGGGCAATGCCGCCGGCACGCCGTAAAGGCTGGCGGCCACCCGCTTGCTGCCGCTATAGGCTTTTGTTTCCATGACGATAATCCACCGGGGGGTGTGAGACTCGATGCGTAAGTTCCTCCTCGCCGCGGCCGCCACCGCCGCCGCCCTTGCCGCCAGCGGCGCTGCCCAGGCCCAGACCGCGATCGAAGGCCGGGTCGACCGGCTCGAGCGCGAGATGCGCGCCGTGCAGCGCAAGGTCTTTCCCGGCGGTGCCGGCCAGACCCTCGAGCCGCAGATCACGCCGGAGACCGACACGACGATCCCGGGTGCGCCGTCGACCTCACCGCTCGCCGACCTCACCCAGCGCGTGACGGCAATGGAAGAGCAGCTGCGCACGATCACCGGCCAGGCCGAACAGAACCAGTATCGCCTGCGCCAGCTCGAGGATTCCTTCGCGGCCTATAAGCGCTCGACCGACGACCGGCTGAAGGCATTGGAAAACGGCGCGACCGCGGCGGCGACCCGCGACGGCATCGACAGCGCCGCGGTGGGCGATACCGGCGAAGTGCCGCGCGGGGCTGGGATCAAGCCGCCGCCCGCAGTCAAGCCGACCGGATCGGCCGCGAGCGCCGCGGGCGGCACGCGCGCGCAACAGGTCGCGGCGATCGAAAAGCCCAATACCGGCGATCCTGCCGAAGACGGCTACACCTATGGCTATCGCCTGTGGCAGGCCAAGCTCTATCCCGAAGCGCGGCGCGAGCTCGAAGCGGTCGCGACCAAATATCCCAATCATCGCCGCGCCAGCTATGCGCAGAACCTGCTCGGCCGCGCCTATCTCGACGCCAATGCGCCGAGCCTCGCCGCCGTCGCCTTCTACCAGAACTACAAGACCAATCCGAAGGGCGAGCGCGCGCCCGACAGCCTCTATTATCTCGCCCAGGCGCTGATCAAGCTGAAGAAGCCGGCCGCCGAAGTGTGCAAGGTCTACACCGAGCTCGACCAGCTCTATGGCGAGAAGCTTTCCGCCGAGATGCGTGCCGGCGTCGCCGAAGGCCGTGCCAGCCAGAAGTGCAAGTGAGCCGGTGACGCTCGACCCGGCGGCGGTCGAGCGGTTCCGTCATGACGTCGAGGTGCTGGCCGGCGCGGCGCCGGCGCCCGAGCGCAAGCTGGGCGTGGCAGTCTCGGGCGGGGCGGACAGCCTGGCGCTGCTGCTCCTCGCCCACGCGGCCTATCCCGGCGCCGTGATCGCCGCCACGGTCGATCACGGATTGCGACCCGAAGCCCCCGCGGAAGCCGCCTTCGTCGCGCAAGTCTGTGGGGATCTCGGGGTCTCCCACGAATCCCTCGCCGGCACCGTCGCTCCCGGCAACCTTCAGGACGCGGCGCGCGACCTGCGCTACCGCCTGCTAGGCGACTGGGCGGTAGCAAACCACGCGGCGGCCCTAGCCACCGCGCACCAGCAGGACGACGTCGCCGAGACCTTCCTGATGCGTGCCCGCCGCGGCGCCGGGCTCGGCGGCCTCGCGGCAATGGCTCCCGTGCGGCCCCTCTTTTCGCCGAATCTGCTCCCCGGCGAAGGCCGGGGCCCAGCTGCCGCGCGCTTGCCGAAGCGTGCTCCAGATTCCGCTGCTGTGCCGAAACTGGGCCCCGGCCTTCGCCGGGGAGCAGATAAGTCCCCCCTGCTCCTCATTCGACCGCTGCTCGCCTGGCCGCGCGCCGAGCTCGCGGCGATCGTCACCGCCGCCGGCATCGCGCCGGTCGCCGATCCCTCGAACGCCGATCCGCGTTTCGATCGTGCCCGCATTCGCGCATTGCTCGCCGGGTCGGGCGAACTTCCCGTGGAACGCCTCGCCGCCGCGGCGCGCAACCTGCGCGATGCCGAAGAGGCGCTTCAATGGATCGCGGCCCGCGAGTGGGACGCACGAGCGGCGGTCCGCAGCGATGCGATCGATCTTGAGGCGGCCGGATTGCCTCGCGAGCTGCGCCGCCGCCTGGTCGAGCGCGCGGTCTCCGCCCTTCGTGCCGCCCGCGGTCTCGAAGGCGCGTGGCGCGAGGATGGCCTCGATCGCCTGATCGCCACGCTAGACGCCGGTGGGACCGGTACGATTGCGGAAGTGCTGGTGCGCCCGAAAGCCGCTATCTGGCATTTCATGTTGGCGCCACCGCGCCGATCACACTGATCGACCCAAAGACCGCGCTGTTCCATTGCCATTAACCTGGCGCTGCCTATCTTGGGGCGTGAAAGGTACCGATTCCGCATGAGCGACAACGACAAGCAGCAGCAGGGCCCCGAGAACGGAGGAAATCCCTGGATGAAGAGCCTCTTGATCTGGGTCGGCATCCTGGCCGCGCTGGCGCTGTTCGTGAACCTGTTCGACAGCCGGACGACGCAGGCGGCGGGCGATCCGATCCCCTATTCGCAGTTCCTCGACAAGGTTCAGTCGGGCGACGTGAAGGCTGTCAACATTGCCAATGCGACCGGCCTCATCACCGGCACGATGAGCAATGACGGCAAGTTCCGCACGAACGCGCCGACCAACGATCCCGACCTGATGCGCACGCTGCGCGAGAAGAACGTGCTGGTGAACGTGCGCCCCGAGGAAGGGCCGAACCTCTGGTTCTACCTGCTCTATCAGTCGCTGCCGTTCCTGCTGTTCCTCGGCATCGCCTTCTTCGTGCTGAGGCAGATGCAGAAGAATTCCGGCTCGGGCGCGATGGGCTTCGGCAAGAGCCGCGCGCGGCTGCTCACCCAGAAGGAAGGCAAGGTCACCTTCGACGACGTCGCCGGCATCGACGAGGCGCGCGAGGAGCTGCAGGAGATCGTCGAGTTCCTCAAGGACCCGACCAAGTTCGCCCGGCTGGGGGGCAAGATTCCCAAGGGCGCGCTGCTGGTCGGCAGCCCCGGCACCGGCAAGACCCTGCTCGCCCGCGCGATCGCCGGTGAGGCGGGCGTGCCCTTCTTCACCATTTCGGGCTCGGACTTCGTCGAGATGTTCGTCGGCGTCGGCGCGTCCCGGGTCAGGGACATGTTCGAACAGGCCAAGAAATCGGCGCCGTGCATCGTCTTCATCGACGAGATCGACGCCGTCGGCCGTTCGCGCGGCGCTGGCCTGGGCAACCAGAATGACGAGCGCGAGCAGACGCTCAACCAGCTGCTCGTCGAGATGGACGGCTTCGAGGCGAACGAAGGCATCATCATCATCGCCGCGACCAACCGGCCCGACGTGCTCGATCCCGCGCTGCTGCGCCCAGGCCGTTTCGATCGCCAGGTCCAGGTGCCGCGTCCGGACATCGAGGGCCGCATCAAGATCCTCCAGGTCCATATGAAGAAGGTGCCGACCGCGCCGGACGTCGATGCGCGGGTGATCGCGCGCGGCACGCCGGGTTTCTCGGGCGCCGATCTCGCCAACCTGGTCAACGAGGCGGCGCTGCTCGCGGCGCGCCGCGGCAAGCGGCTGGTGGCGGCGCAGGAATTCGACGATGCGCGCGACAAGGTGCTGATGGGCGCCGAGCGTCGCAGCATGGTGATGACCGACGACGAGAAGCGGATGACCGCCTATCACGAGGCCGGCCACGCCCTGGTCTTCGCGCACGAGCCGACCGCGGATCCGATTCACAAGGCGACGATCATCCCGCGCGGCTTTGCGCTCGGCATGGTGCAGCCGCTGCCCGAGCGCGATTCGTACAGCTATCACCGCGACAAGATGCATGCCGATATCGCCGTGGCGTTCGGCGGCCGCGTCGCCGAGGAACTGATCTTCGGCTATGACAAGGTCTCGTCGGGCGCCTCGAACGACATCATGCAGGCGACCCGCCTCGCCCGAGCGATGGTCACCAAATGGGGCCTTTCCGACAATGTCGGTCCGCTCGATTTCTCCGAGAGCGAAGAGAGCTACGGCTATTCGATGGCCCGCTCCAAGCCGATGTCGGACGAGACCGCGCGGCTGATCGACAGCGAGGTGAAGCGCTTCGTCGAGCAGGGGCTGACGCGCGCGCGCCAGCTGCTGACCGACCATATCGACCAGCTCCACACCATCGCCCAGGCGCTGCTCGAATATGAGACGCTGACCGGCGAGGAGATCAAGCGACTGATTGCGGGCGACGATATCGGCCGGGCCGATCCGGGCGCGCCGAGCAAGCCCGCGGTGGTCGCGGGGACCTCGATCCCCAAGATCCGCAAGCCCAAGGGCCCATTCGGCAATCCCGCGCCACAGGGCGCCTGATCTTTTCCCAAGCGATCGAAGGGCTCTTCTCCTCGCGGAGAGGGGCCCTTTCTCTTGGCACTGTCCTACACTGGCCGAATGGGCATGCCTCGGGGATGACTTGCCCGCCTTCCCTCCTGCTGCCGGCTCTGGGCACTTCGGGCGGGGGAAAACGATCGGGACGTGCCCTAAACTTCCTAAACTTCCGGCTCGGTCAGCCCCCGCGACTCGGTCGCTCAGCCGAACATGCCAAGCGCCAGCAGGATCAGCGCGAACAGCAGCAGGACGATCAGGATGAAGAAGCTGAGGATGATCGCGCGGATCACCGCCGAGGGCCAGCCGAGCGCATAAGCCTGTTTGAGCTGGCGCGTGACGTGGACGAACGGAACGGCAATGCTCGCGAGCGCGATCGTGCCCGATCCCACCCCGATCGCGCTTGCGATCGTCAGCACGATGAAGAACAGCGACATGAAGGCGATCGAATAGGTGATGAAGATCGCGTGATCGTAGAGCTTGTACTGGCGCTTCCAGGCGAAGAGCAGCCACAGGAACGGCAGCGACAGCGGGATCAGCAGCCAGGAGAATTTGTAGCTCGCCGATTGCAGCTTGTAGAGCATCAGCGCCGGGTTGCTCCGCCACTTCTCGATGCCGTGGTCGAGCGCGTGCCAACCGGTGTCGATCTTGGGCTCGTCGTCGGTCCTGACGGGCGCGACCATCTTCGCGGCGACCGCCAGGCCGTTCAGGTCGTTTTGCGCCTCGACGATGCGCTGTTCGTACTTGCCGCGATCGGGATCGTTCGCATCGAGCTTGGCGAGTTTCGCGCGCGACTCCCCGACTCGCTTCTCTGCATGGTCGCGTGCCTGCTCGATCGCAGCGGCGGGCTTGCCCGAGCCGGTGTTGAGGTCCGTCGGCGCGGAGATTCCGGCCCAAGAAAACACCGCGAACATGGCGAAGATCGAGAAGAGGAAGATCGCCATCGGCGAGACGAAGCGCGCCCGCTCGCCATCGATATAGCGGCGGGTGAGTTCGCCCGGTCGCCAGGCGAGCATCGGCAGCGTGCGCCAGAACTTGCCTTCGAAATGGAAGACGCCGTGCAGGATCTCGTGCCCCACCGCGCCGAGCGATCGGTGGACATGCCCCGCCTGGCCGCAGCGATGGCAATGCGCGCCGATCAGCGCGGTGCCGCAATTGAGGCAGAGGCCGTGCCCGTCGCCATGCCCTTCGCCTGCACCCGGCTCGACCGCACGGCCGAGCAGCGCCCCCGTCGCCAAATCGGCCGCGACTTCGATTTCCCCCGCCATCGGCATGGACCTACCAGCATCGCTAATGCCATGCTAGCGGGTGCCGCATGACCGAGATCGCCTCGCTGATCGCCGACATGGCCGCCCGCGCCCGCACCGCTTCACGGCGGCTCGCGGCGATGCCGAGCGACGCCAAGCGCGCGGCGCTGCGATCCGCTGCCGAGGCGATCCGCGCCGACGCTGCGACGATTCTGCAAGCCAATGCGGAGGACATGGCGGCGGCGGAGGCGAACGGCCTGTCCGGCGCGATGCTCGATCGGCTCCGCCTTGACGCGGGCCGCGTCGAAGCGATGGCCGCGGGCGTCGGGGCCGTGGCTGGGCTCGAGGATCCGGTGGGCACCGCGATCAGCCGCAGCGAGCGACCCAACGGGCTGGTGCTCACGCGCGTCCGCGTGCCGATCGGGGTGATCGGAATCATCTACGAAAGCCGGCCCAACGTCACCGCGGATGCCGGTGCGCTGTGCGCGATGGCCGGGAATGCCGCGATCCTGCGTGGCGGCTCCGAGGCGATCCGATCGAATCGGGCGATCCACGCCGCGCTGGCCCAGGGGCTGACGGCGGGCGGGATGCCCGAAGACGCCGTCCAGCTGGTGCCCGTCACCGATCGCGCGGCAGTGGGGGCGATGCTCACCGCCGAAGGGGCGATCGACATGGTCGTGCCGCGCGGCGGCAAGGGGCTGGTCGCGCGCGTCCAGGCCGAAGCGCGGGTGCCCGTGCTCGCGCATCTCGACGGGCTCAACGCCACTTATATCGACCGCGCGGCCGAGCCGGCGATGGCGGAGGCGCTCGCGCTCAATGCCAAGATGCGGCGCACCGGGATTTGCGGGGCGACCGAGACGCTGCTGATCGACCGCGGCTTCGCCGATCCCGCCCCGATCCTCGCCGCGCTGGCCGATGCCGGCTGCGAGCTGCGCGGCGATGCGGAGATTCGTGCGATCGAGCCCCGCGCCATCGCCGCCAATGCCGAGGATTGGGACACCGAATATCTCGACGCGATCGTCTCGGTGAAGCGGGTGGACGGTGTCGAGGACGCGATGGCGCACATCGCCGCGCACGGATCGCACCATACCGACGCCATCGTCACCGAGGACGAGGCGACCGCCGAGCGCTTCCTGGCCGGTGTCGACAGCGCGATCGTGATGTGGAACGCCTCGACCCAATTCGCCGATGGCGGCGAGTTCGGCCTGGGTGCCGAGATCGGCATTTCCACCGGCCGCCTCCACGCCCGCGGCCCGGTCGCGCTCGAAGGGCTGACGACGTATAAATGGGTGGTGCGCGGCACGGGACAGGCACGGCCTTGAGTGAGACCGCAACGCTCTGGCGGCCGGTCGGTCCAGCGGAACTGGCGTTGATCGAGGCGAGCGGGATGATGGCGTTCCCGCCGCGGCTTCCGGAGCAACCGATCTTCTATCCAGTCACGACCGAAGCCTATGCGATCAAGATCGCGCGTGACTGGAACGTACCGGAAAGCGGCGCCGGGTTCGTGACTCGGTTTGAGGTTCGTCGGGAATTCCTTGACCGATACCGAATCGAGGAAGCGGGCGGGCGCGCGCATCGTGAATATTGGATTCCGGCAGAAGACCTGCCCGCGTTCAACGCCGCCATCGTCGGGCCCATCGAGGTCGCCAGGCGCTTCCCCGAATGAAGCGCATCGGCCTGCTCGGCGGCTCGTTCAATCCGGCGCATCTCGGGCATCGCAAGCTCTCGCTGCACGCGCTTCGGGCGCTCGAGCTCGACGAAGTGTGGTGGCTGGTCTCGCCGGGCAATCCGCTCAAGGACAGGGCCGGCATGGCACCGTTCAAGGCGCGGATGGCCTCGGCGCGGCAGATGGCGCGGCATGCGCCGATCCGCGTAACGGCCATCGAGAAGCGGCTCAAGACACGCTACACCGCCGATACGCTGACCAAATTGCCGCGGCTCTTCCCGCGCCATCGCTTCATCTGGCTGATGGGCGCGGACAATCTGGCGCAATTCCATCGCTGGGAGCGCTGGCGCCACATTGCCCGTCAGGTTCCGATTGCGGTGATCGCGCGTCCGGGCTATGATCGCGAGGCCCATGCAAGTCCTGCAATGGGTTGGCTGCGGCGCGCTGTGCGGCCCGCAGGTCAGGCGAAGAACTGGACGCGTTGGAGATTGCCGGCCCTCGTGCTGTTGCGCTTCCGCCCCGATCCGACCTCGGCGACACGCCTTCGGGCTGCCGATCCCGCCTGGCATCGGCGTTTTTCCACGTCGGCTCCACCACAAGCTCGCACAGGCCCGTTGCAACCCTAGGAGGCCCCTTGGCCACATCGCCCAATGTCCTGCGTTCGTCCGATGCCAATGGCATCGAGGCACTGCACAAGCTCGTGATGGCGTCGCTCGACGACGATCAGGCGGTCGAGACGGTCTCGATCCCGCTCGCCGGCAAGAGCAGCATCGCGGATTACATGGTCGTCGCCTCGGGCCGCTCGACGCGCCAGGTCGCGTCGATGGCGGTGAAGCTCGCCGACAAGATCAAGGCCGAGTTCGGCCGCACGCCGCGCGTTGAGGGACTGCCGACGGCGGACTGGGTGCTGATCGACGCGGGCGACGTGATCGTCCACCTGTTCCGCCCCGAGGTGCGCAGCTTCTACAATCTCGAGCGGATGTGGTCCTTCGGCGAAACCGGCCAGGCCTGAACATCGAGCGCGGCCGACATGCTGCTCCACATCGTTGCGCGCGGCAAGATCGGTCGCAGCCCGGAGGGCGAACTGGTCGAGCGCTATCTGAAGCGCGTGCAATGGCCGACGCGCGTCACCGAATTGCCCGACAGCGGCGGCAAGATGCCGGAACTCGTTTCCGGCACCCGTGTCGTGATGCTCGACGAGACCGGGGAGAATCTGACGTCGCGGGTGATCGCCGAACGGCTCGGCGCCTGGCGCGATGACGGCATCCGCGAAACTCGCTTCCTGATCGGCGCGGCCGACGGTTTCGACGATGTCGAGCGGTCACAGGCGCACCTGCTGCTGAGCTTTGGCCATGCCACCTGGCCGCACATGCTCGCCCGCGCCATGCTCGCCGAGCAATTGTGGCGGGCGACCTCGATCCTCGCCAACCACCCCTATCACCGCGAAGGTTAGGCCTTGATTCGCCCGCTCGCCTTTGCCGCGAGCCTGATCGCGATCCTGGCCGCGGGCAGCTTCGCCGCAGCCCAGCCACTCAGCCTGGGCGATCAGCAGGCCCGGCTGCGCGCCGCCAACGCCGAGTCCCGCGCCGCCCAGGCGCGCAGCCAAGCGCTGGAACGCCAGGCCGCCGCCGAGCGCGATCAGGCGGCGCGGGCCCGGGCGCAGGAGGCCGCTGCCGCCGAGCGGATCAAGGCGGCCGAGGCAGATATCGCCGCGGCGGTCGCACGCTACGCCATCGCCGACCGGGCACTTTCCGCCCAGCGAGTCCGACTGGCGGAGCGGCAGGGCCCGATCCTGCGGCTGATCGCGGCGCTGCAATCAATGGCGCGGCGGCCGCCCGTGCTCGGCCTGGTCCAGCCCGGCAGCACTGAGGACATGGTCCATGTCCGCGCCGTGCTCGGCACGGTGATGCCGGTGGTGGTGGCGCGCACGGCCGATGTCCGCGTGAAGATGGCACGGGTGCGCGCACTGCGCCGCGATGCGCGCGCGGCGGTGACGAGCTTTCGCGAAGCTCGCGCGCGGACCGAGGACGAGCGGCTCTCGCTGGTCAAGCTCGAGGCCGAGCATCGCGCTCGCTCGCTGGCGCTGGGGCGCAGCGCGCTGGTCGAATCGGATCGGGCGATCGCGCTCGGCGAGCGCACGCGCGACCTGCTCGACCAGATGGACGCGAGCGGCGTCGCGGCCGCGACCCAGGGCGATCTCGCCCAGCTACCGGGCCCGTTGCCGCGCCCCGGCGCGATGCCGAGCCCCGTCGCCTCCACTGCAACGGCGCCGTATCGCTTGCCCGTCTCCGGCCGCGTCGTGACCGGCATGGGCGAGCTATCGAGCACCGGCGTGCGCGCCCGCGGGGTGACCCTGGCCTGTGCCGCCAACGTGCCCGCCGTCGCGCCGGCGGGAGGCCGCATCCTCTATGCCGCGCCGTTCCGCGGCTATGGCTGGGTGGTGATCATCGACCACGGCGACGGCTGGACCAGCTCGATCACCGGGCTGGGCGCCGCGGCGGTGCGGGTCGGCGACGCCGTCGCGCAGGGCCAGCCGATCGGCCGGACGGCGAGTGGCGAAGCGGCGCAGGTCACGGTCGAGCTGCGTCGCCGCGGCCAGCCGATCGACCTCGTGCAGATGCTCGGCTGAATCGCCGTGCAATTGCCGTGATCCTGTCCTAGATTCGCGAGCGAATGGGTATGCCGGAAAGTCGTAAAATGCTGCGTTCGTTGCTTCAGGTCACCGCCGCCGTCGGTGCGCTCGCGCTCGTCCCCATCGCCTCGGGCGCGATGGCGCGGGTCGATACCCAAGGCTTCAAGGAGCTGGACACCTTCATGGAGGTCTATGCCCAGGTGAAGGCCAATTATGTCGACAAGGTCGATGACGCGACGCTGATGAAGGGCGCGATCCAGGGGATGCTCGCCGCGCTCGATCCGCATTCGAGCTATGCCGACGGGCTGGAGTTCGACAATCTGAAGATCCAGACCGACGGCAATTACGGCGGGCTGGGCCTCACCGTCACGCAGGATAACGGCGCGGTGAAGGTGATCGCGCCGCAGGAAGACACGCCCGCCGCGCGGGCCGGGATCAAGTCCGGCGACTATATCACCCATATCGACGGCAAGTTCATCGTCGGCGGCAGCCTGGACGATGCGATCGAGCAGATGCGCGGCAAGCCCGGCACCAAGATCACGCTGACCATCGTCCGCCCCGGCGCCGAAAAGCCGCTGACGTTCACCATGACGCGCGAGACGATCGTCCAGCGCCCGGTGAAATGGGACGTGAAGGACGGTGTCGGCATCATCAACATCAACACCTTCACCGCGCAGACCGGCGCGGACACGGTGAAGGCGATCCAGTCGATCGACCAGAAGCTCGGCCACAAGCCGCTCGGCTATATCGTCGATCTGCGCGAGAATGGCGGCGGCCTGCTGAGCGAGGCGATCGCGGTTTCCGACACGTTCCTCACCCATGGCGAGATCGTCTCGCAGCGCGGCCGCGAGAAGAGCGATATCGAGCGCTATTATGCCGAATCGATGGTGCCCGGCGACATCGCCCGCGGCCTGCCGGTGATCGTGCTGGTCGATTCGGGCACCGCCTCGGCCTCCGAGATCGTCGCGGGCGCGCTGCAGGACCATCACCGCGCGCTGGTGATGGGCGTGCGGACCTTCGGCAAGGGATCGGTCCAGTCGATCCTGCCCATGGGCGCGCGCGCGGCGCTGCGGCTCACCACCGCACGTTATTACACGCCTTCGGGCCATTCGGTGCAGGAGGGCGGCATCCGGCCCGACCTGATCGTGCCGCAGATCTCCGATCCGGATTACAAGGACCGGCCGGTGCTGCGCGAGGCAGACCTGCGCGCGCACCTCGTCAATCCGGAGAAGATGGACGACGCGATGCTGGAGGAAGACCAGCGCACCGATCCGCGCTTCGCGATGACCGCCGATCAACTCAAGAAGCAGGGCATCGACGACTTCCAGCTCCATTACGCGCTGCAGACGATCGCCCGGCTGGGCAGCAAGTCGCCCCAGGTGGCGACGCGGAGCAAGTAAGGCGATGCGTAGGGACGGCCTGATCACCGCCAATATCGTCGCGCTGCTGCTGCCGGTCGCGCTGGTCGGCGGCGCGCATCTGAGCGAGCGGTTCGGGCTGGTGCCGTGCGAGATGTGCTGGTGGCAGCGCTATCCGCATTATGCCGCGGTGCTGGTCGCCGCGGCCGCCTTCGCGATCCGCCACCGCCCGACGCGGATGCTGTTCGTATTGTTCGCAGCCGTGCTGATTGCCGTCAGCGGCGGCATCGGCGTGTTCCATGCCGGCGTCGAATATCGCTGGTGGGAAGGCATCACCCAATGCACCGCGCACCCGACTGCGGGCGCCGATCCGATGGCGATGCTCACCGAGGCGCTGCGCCGTCCGCTGATCCGCTGCGACGTGCCGCAATGGACGCTGTTCGGGATCAGCCTGGCCGGGTTCAACGCGATCTTCTCACTATCGGGAGCGGCCATAATCTTCGCGCTGGCGGCGCGACGGGGCCGTCGGTGAGCTGGAAGCCAGGCGACCGTCGCGAAGGCAGCGCCGCGATGGTGCGCGTCGATCAAGCCGGCGAATATGGCGCGACGCGAATCTATGCCGGCCAGCTCGCGGTGATGGGCGATCGGGTGCCGATGGCGCGGATGATCGCCGGGATGACGAACCAGGAGCAGCGCCACCGCGAATTCTTCGACGCGATGACCGCGCGGCGCGGCGTGCGGCCGACCGCGCTCCAACCCTTCTGGAACGTCGCCGGCTTCGCGCTCGGCGCAGCGACGGCTGCGCTCGGCCCCGAAGCGGCGATGGCCTGCACTGCCGCGGTCGAAACCGAGATCGACCGGCATTATCAGCGCCAGCTCACCGAGCTGGGCGAGAGCGATCCGGAGCTTTCCGAAGCGGTCGCCCGCTTTCGCGACGAGGAACTCGAACATCGCGACACGGCGATCACGCATGGCGCCGAGACGACCTTCGGCTATCCGCTGCTCTCCGGATTGATCCGCGCGGGCTGCCGGGCTGCGATCGCGCTGTCGAAACGGATATAAAGCCGCGGTTCAGCCGTTCGGTGGGATAGGTCCAGCAAGGAGGCCAGGATGCTCAAGCAACTCGTGATCGCAGGCGCGCTCGGCGCGGTTCCGCTGCTGGCGCCCGCCGCCGCGCATGCGCAGAATGCGCCGCAGAACGGTGTGCTGGTCATCTATGGCAACGATAAATGCCCGACCAACTCTAACGGCGAGGAAATCGTGGTGTGCCAGCGGCTCGACGAGCGCGAGCGCTTCCGCATCCCGTCGAACCTGCGCGAGCCGGCGGGCCCGCCGCAAAAGACCGAGAGCTGGGCGACCCGCTCGCAGGACGCGCTGAGCACCGGCAGCTTCGGCACCGGCAGTTGCTCCACCGTCGGCGCCGGCGGCCAGACCGGCTGCTTCGTCCGCCAGGCGACCGCGGCCCGCGCCGAAACGCGCGCCCGCCGCAAGGCCGAGACGAACCTGCCGCTGCCTTAACTTCAACGGATCACCTTTCCCGTCCGTTCGCCCTGAGCTTGTCGAAGGGCAGTCCTGTTTCGGCAGGAGGGCAATAGGAACACCGCCCTTCGCCAAGCTCAGGGCGAACGGGGCGCTTTAGCGCTCTCGGACATGCACCAAGTTGTCCCGGACGCCGGCCCGGGCAATCCACTCAGGCGGGTCGCACCGCACGCAATCGGCGATGAGCCAGAGCAGTACCAGCGCTCGGGCCAACGCCGCCCAGGCGATATCGGCATAGCTCGCCCCGGGCGAGAAACCCTCCATCGCGGCAAACCACCAGAATTCGGCGAAATAGGCGGCGATGCCGGTGGCCGCATACAGCGCGAGCGGCCAGAGGCGCGGCGCGGTCATCACCAGCATCGGCCACAGCCACAAGTCGTATTGCGGCGAGTAGACCTTGTTGGTGAGCAGGAACCAGGCGAGCAGCGGCGTGAACAGCACCCAGAGACGCTCGCGATGGCGCCGCCAGCCGAGCGCGACGATCGCTACGGTGCCGATCAGCAGCGCAATTGCGGCAAAGCGGTTCTTGTCCTCGCCGGCGATCGGCAGCCAGCCGGTGTTCGCGAGCACGTCCCAGGTCGCGCCCGCGGTGCCACCGCGCGATTGCGAGAACAGGTAGAATTCGCTCCAATTCTCGGGCGCGCCGAATGCGATCGGCAAATTGACCAGCGTCCAGGTGACGATCGCGGCCGCGGTGACCTGCGCCGCCCGCACCAGGCGCGCGCGCCAGGGCCGGCCTTGCTCGAACAGCGCGCCGAGGCCGAGCAGGGGCAGCAGCAGGATCGGAAACAGCTTGGCTGCGACGCCGAGCGCCGCCGTGGCGGCCGCCGCGACGAGCCGGTTGCGCCAGGCCGCGAGCATCGCCGTCACGGCAAAAGCGACGGCGATCATGTCCCAATTGTGCCCGAGATAGAGGATCAGCGGCGGCGCGGCGGCCCAGCACCATAGCCGCGCGCGGTCGAGCCCCGCGCGCCACAACAGCCACAGCACCAGAAAGGCAAGCGCGGCATTGACCAGCGTCACTGCGACCAGGAAATCGCCCGCGTTGGCACGCGTGCCGAACAGCGTGCGGACCGCGGCCCCCTCCAGCCAGATCGCGCCGCCAGTGAGCACCGGATATTCCATCCGGCTTTGGAGATAGGGGATCTTGCCGCGATCGATCTCGCGCGCCGTCCAAAAGGGGACCGCGTCGCTATAGCAGCCGGTCGTATACTGCTCGCCGCCGGTCCAGCCGCCGGGCGTGCAATGTGCCTTGAAAGCGAGACCGGCCAAGCACGTGATCGCCAGGCCCAGCATCAGGATCGCCAAGCCCCGGTCCACCGCCAATCGCATCGCGCGCCCCTTTCGCCGCGGCTCTGTCACGACGGGCTGGACTCCGCAAGTTCAAGAACATAGAGTGAACACATGTCGCAGCTCGATCTTCGCGCCAAGCTCGCCATCCTTGCCGATGCCGCCAAATATGATGCGAGCTGCGCCTCGTCGGGCACGGCCAAGCGCAAGTCGGCGCCCGGCGGCAAGGGGCTGGGATCGACTGAGGGCATGGGCATCTGCCACGCTTATGCACCCGACGGGCGCTGCATCTCGTTGCTCAAGATCCTGCTGACCAACAGCTGCGTATTCGATTGCCATTATTGCATCAACCGCAAGAGCTCGAACGTGCGCCGCGCGCGGTTCACGCCCGAGGAAGTTGTCGAGCTGACGCTGAACTTCTATCGACGCAATTACATCGAAGGGCTTTTCCTCTCCTCGGGGATCATTCGCTCGTCCGATTATACGATGGAGCAGATCGTCCGTGTCGCGCGGCTGTTGCGCGAAGAGCATGATTTCCGCGGCTATATCCATCTGAAGACGATTCCAGATGCCGATCCCGAACTGGTGCATCAGGCAGGAGTTTATGCCGATCGCGTCTCGATCAATGTCGAGCTGCCCACTGTCGCCGGGCTGACGCGGCTCGCGCCCGAGAAATCGGCGCCGCGGATCGAAGGGGCGATGGCCAGGGTACGCCACGATATCGAGGACGGCTCCGATGCGAAGCGCCGCTACAAGGCTGCGCCGAAATTCGCGCCCGCGGGGCAATCGACTCAGATGATCGTCGGCGCGGATGCTGCCACCGATGGCGACATCATCCGGCGCGCCGCCGGGCTCTACGATCGTTTCCAGCTGCGCCGCGTCTACTATTCGGCATTCAGCCCGATCCCCGATGCCAGCGCCGTGTTGCCGCTGCGCCGCCCGCCGCTGATGCGCGAGCACCGGCTCTACCAGTCGGACTGGCTGATGCGCTTCTACGACTATGCGCCCGGCGAAGTGGCGCAGGCGGTCGATCCCGGCACGGGGATGCTGCCGCTCGACATCGATCCCAAGCTCGCCTGGGCGCTCAAGTTCCGCGATCGCTTCCCGATCGACGTCAATCGTGCGCCCCGCGCCGCGCTGCTGCGCGTGCCCGGGCTGGGCGTGAAGGCGGTGGACGCGATCCTGGCGGCGCGGCGCTGGCGGCGGCTGCACCTGGCGGATATCGCGCGGCTCACGGTGTCGGTCGCCAAGGTCCGCCCCTTCCTGATCGCCGAGGATTGGCGGCCGGTGGCGCTTTCCGACAAGGCGGATCTCGGCGCCTGGGTGAAGCCGGCTGCGAACCAGCTTGAACTGTTTGCCGCCTGATCGGTTGTGGCCCGGAACCCCCGAGGAGACCATCATGGCCGACGCCCGCATCTTCGCCGACCTCAAGGCCGATCACGACCGCCAGCGCGCGCTGCTCAAGCGCGTCGGCGACCATAAGGGCACCGATGGACCGCGCCGCGAAGCGTTCGAAGTGCTGCGGCTCGACCTGCAGGCCCATGCCGCGGCCGAGGAGGAGTCGCTTTACGCGACGATGCTCGCCGATCCCGAATTGCGCGAGGATGCGCGCCATTCGGTGTCCGAGCACAAGGAAGTCGACGATTTCCTGGGCGAGCTGCTCGATCTCGAGTTCGGATCGGAGGAATGGGACGCCAAGTTCGGTGAGATGCGCCACCGCTACGAACATCATATCGACGAGGAAGAACAGGACATGTTCCCCGCAGCCGACGAGCGGCTCTCGGCCGCCGAGGAGGAGCGGCTGGGCAAGGTGTTCGAGGCGCGCAAGCCGGCCGAGCTCGAGCGCGCCGAGGCCAATCCGCCGGGCGACGAGCGCGAGTGATCCCCGGCGCTAGCGAGGTGCGATGCGCGTCGTAGCGCTGGCCGGCGAGGATGATTTCGACGGCTGGCGCAACGCGGCGCGGGCGCTCGCCCAGGCAGGCGTCGCGCCGGGCGAGATCGTCTGGCAGGTGGGAGAAGCGCCTACCGACCTGTTTGGCGGCGAGGCGGTGCTCGCTCCCGTGGCGCCGCGACCGCTCAAGGTGCCGCGCGCCTTTGTCGAGCTGGCGCAAACGGTGGTGCTCCATGCCGATCCGGAGCGCTTCGCGCTGCTCTACACGCTGCTGGCCGACGATCCGCACCGGATCGAAGATCGGGCCGATCCCCTCGTCCGCCGGCTTGAGGGCATGGCGCGCGAGGTCCGGCGCGACATCCACAAGATGCGGGCCTTCGTGCGCTTTCGCGAAGTGCGGGATGCGGCGCCGTTCCCGGGCACCGGCGAGCCGGGAACGCGCTACGTCGCCTGGTTCGAGCCCGAGCACCATATCGTCCGCGCCAATGCCCGCTTTTTCGTCGATCGCTTCGCCAATATGGGCTGGTCGATCCTGACCCCCGAGCGTTCGCTGCATTGGGACGGGGAGACGCTGCGCGAAGGCCCGGGCGCCACGCGCGGCGACGCGCCCACCGGCGATCCGGTCGAGGATCTGTGGAAGACCTATTACGCCTCGATCTTCAATCCGGCCCGGCTCAAGACCGGCGCGATGCTCAAGGAAATGCCCCGCAAATATTGGAAAAACATGCCCGAAACCGCGTTGGTGAAGCAGCTGGTCGCGGGCGCGCGCCAGCGGGAGAGCGCGATGGTAGCGACGGCGCGGGAAGCGATCGGCGGCAATATCGAGGCGGCGTGGGACGCGTTGCGCGACGAGGCGGCGGGCTGCACGCGCTGCCATCTCTACAAGCATGCAACGCAGGCGGTGTTTGGCGAAGGCCCGGTGGACGCACGCATGATGTTCGTCGGCGAGCAGCCGGGCGATCAGGAGGATCTGGCCGGCCGACCGTTCGTCGGCCCGGCAGGCCAGGTCTTCGATCGCGCGATCGGCGCGGCGGGGATCGATCGGGCCAGCGTCTACGTCACCAATGCGGTCAAGCATTTCAAGTTCGAGCCGCGCGGCAAGCGGCGCATCCATGCCAAGCCCGATGGCGGCGAGATCCAGGCCTGTCGCTGGTGGTATGAGCAGGAGCGCCTGTTGGTGAAGCCCGAGATCACCGTCGCGCTCGGCGCCACCGCGGCGCGGCAGATGCTCGGCAAGGTCGTAGCGATCGGCGCGACGCGCGGGCGGGCGATCGAGCTGGCCGAAGGCGGTCTCGGCTGGGTAACGATCCACCCGAGCTTCCTGCTGCGCATGCCCGACAAGGCGCGCGCCGAGGACGAGTTCGCCGCCTTTGTCGAGGATTTGAAGGGCGCCGCCAAGACGCTCGGCTGAGCGGGCGAGTCGCATCCGAAACGGATACAGCTTGGTCCGAAATCGAGCGACTTGCGTGATAGCGTTACCCCGTCATTCCAGGAGGGCGGGACATGATGCGCAGGGGGGTGATCGGGGGGCTCGCGGCATTGGCGCTGCCGGCGAAGGCGATGGCGCGACCAGATTTCGGCGCCGTTATCAGCCTCACCGCGGCGAAACGCCTCGTGTCGCAAGGCGAGCTCGCCGAGATTTGGCTCTTTCCCGCCGAACTCGGCGGGCCGAAAGATCCCCGCAATCGCAGTTTCATTGCGGCCGCGGCCGCGCAAGCCCGGAGGCTCGCGATCGGCACGCTGCGCAAGGCGGCAGAACAGGATCTGATCGACCAGCTGGGCGTCGACGCGGACTATAAGGGCCACAGCATCGTCCCGAGCCGCATCCGCATGACCGGCACACACAGCCGCGGTGGCCCGCCGCTCGTCATGCTGGTCGAAATCTGGTGAGGCCGAGCCGCGGCTAGAAGCCGAGTGCCTGCAAGGCTTTGCCGAGTCATCGTCGAGCTTCGTGGAAGATGCGCACCCGACATGACCAGGTGCCAGCCGCAAGCCTTGCGGTGACTCCCCCGGCCGGCACTCGGCGGCTGCCGGTCCGATTAGCGGACGGTGGCGGCCACCGGCGCGGCATAACCTGCGGCGGCCAACTCTCGCTCGGCCTGCACGAAGCCATAGGCCGGGACGATCTCGCCCGCGCGATCGCTGACCGCAGCCCACCGCGCGGCGACCTCCTCGCCCGCATCCGCACCCCCACCGACCTGGATGCCCTCGGTCAGTGTAACATGCGCGGCGGCGAAATGGCCGGCGCCGGCGCACAGGATCGCCCGGGTCGGCGCATCGTCCCCGACGAGCGCGAGCAGGCCCGGGCTGACCAGTGCCGGATCGAGCAGCGCCAGGCTCTCGTCGGACAGCACTCCATGGGTCATCTGCGTCGCCGCGGTCGGCGCCAGGCAATTCACGCGGATGCCGTATTTCTCGCCCTCGATGCCGAGCGTCTGCATTAGCCCGACCAGCGCCATCTTGGCGGCGCCGTAATTGGCCTGGCCGAAATTGCCGTAGAGCCCGGAGGAGGAGCTGGTCATCACGATGCGGCCATGGCGCTGCTCGCGCATCGGCTCCCATACGGCCTTGGTGCAGATCGCCGCGCCGATCAGATGGACGTCGATCACCGTTCGGAAATCGTCGATGCTCATCTTGGCGAAGCTCCTGTCGCGCAGGATGCCGGCATTGTTGACCAGGATGTCCACCCGTCCCCAATGATGCAGCACTTCCTCGACCATCGCCGCGACGCCCGCTTCGTCGCTGACCGAGGTCGCGATGCCCATCGCATCGCCCCCCGCCGCTGCGATCTCGGCCGCGACTGTGTCTGCGGCTTCCTGCGACAGGTCGTTGACGACGATGCGCGCGCCCTGGCGCGCCAGATACAGCGCGTGGGCGCGGCCCAATCCGCCGCCCGATCCCGTCACGATGGCTACTCGACCCGCTAGCGACATCCCTGCTCTCCCGTTCTTTTAAGGGCGCGCGATTCCTAGCGGTGAAGACATTCACTAGCAAGAGAACGAATATACTGATGAGTCGCTATTTGCGACAGATGGCGAGGAAGCCGGCGGCCATGAACGATGCCATCCGCTCCTTCACCGCCATGAAGTCGTCCGAATGGCACAGCCCCCCGGAAAGCTTGTCGATGCGTCCGGTACGCGCGAGGGTGAGCATCAGCGCGCCCGTGACGAAGTGATAGCCCCAGAAGATGTCGGCCTCCGCGCAATCGGGCAGCGCGCGCTTGAGCAGGCCGATTAGCCGCAGCACCACCGGATCGAAATGCGCGTCCATCAGCTCGGCCCCCCATTCGGGAGTGTTGGCGACCTGGGCGCCGAGCTTGGCATAGTTCTTCCAGCCCTCGCCACCCTCGATATAGGTGTCGAGATCGGTATCGAGAAATGCCCGCAGCGCGCCTTCGACGGTGGGTCGGTCGCCGCATTCGGCCTCATAGGCGTCGAGCGCCTGCATCCGCCGCTCGCTGGTGACCGCGGCGCGGCGCGCGAACACGGCGTCGAACAGCGCCTTCTTGTCGGCGAAATAATAGTTGAGCAGCGTGTGGTGGACGCCGACCTGCTTGGCGACGTCCTTCAGCGTGACGCCGTAAAGCCCGTGCTGCGAGAAGAGCTGCTCGGCGGCGTCGAGGATCTGCTCCATCGTTTCGGCGCGCTGCTCGGCCTTGCGCGAGCGGCGAACGGGCTTGGCGGTCTCGGTCACACCCCGTCATTCCCGCCTCGGACGGCGAGCGTCAAGACCGGGCCGCGGATTTCATTCACACGCGTGATAGGATTGGTTGACAGCGGCGCGGGCGTCGGCATGATGGCGGCAACGGCGCACGATAGCGCCGCGGGAGAGGAATGCGTGGAACCTGAGGTCGCCGGCCGCCGCCGCTGGATCGTGCTCGTCACGCTCACCTTCGTCTATGTCCTCAATTTCCTCGATCGCCAGCTGCTCGGCATCCTCGCCAAGCCGATCCAGGATTCGCTTCACGTCACCGACGGCCAGCTCGGGCTGATCGGCGGGCTCTATTTCGCGATGTTCTATTGCTTCATCGCGATCCCGATCGGCTGGCTTGCCGATCGCACCAGCCGGCTGACGATCCTGTCGCTCGCCTGCGCGATCTGGAGCGGTGCCACGATCGCCTGCGGCCTCGCGGCCAGCTACACCCAGCTCGTCATCGCCCGCATGACCGTCGGCTTCGGCGAGGCCGGCGGCGTGCCGCCCAGCTATGCGATCATCACCGACACGTTCCGCCCCGGCGAGCGCGGCACCGCGTTCGGCATCTATAATCTCGGGCCGCCGATCGGCGCGGCGCTGGGGATCGCGTTCGGCGCCTCGATCGCGGCGCTGCTCGACTGGCGCATGGCGTTCATCGGGATCGGCGCAGTAGGCGTGGTCACGGCGATATTCGTGCCGCTGATCGTGCGCGAGCCGAGGCGCGGCGCGACCGACCTCGACGCGCCTGCCCGGCCCGCCGCCGCCAAGGCGCCCTTCTGGGGCACGGTCGTCATGTTCTTCACCCATCCGGTGCTGATGCTCGCCGCGCTCGGCAGCGGCGCGACCCAGTTCGTGACCTATGGCCTCGGCAATTTCTCGGTGCTGTTCCTGATCCGCGAAAAAGGCATGACCCTGCCGCAGATCGCAATCTGGTACGCGCTGGTCGTCGGCCTCGGCATGAGCGCGGCGATGCTGGTCTCCGGCCGGGTGATCGATCGCCTCGGCCGCCGGAGCCGCACCGTCTATGCGCTGGGCCCCGCCATCTCGCTCGCCGTGGCGATGCCCTTCTATCTGGCGTTCGTCTGGGCACCGGCCTGGCCCCTCGCGCTGCTGCTGCTGACCGTCGTCAACGTCTTCAACTATTTCTACCTCTCGGCCTCCGTCGCGCTGGTGCAGGAGGAAGTCCGCCCCGATCAGCGCGTGCTCTCCGGCGCGCTGCTGCTGCTCGTGATGAACTTCATCGGCCTGGGCCTTGGGCCCACCTATGTCGGCGCCGCTAGCGACTGGTTCAAAGCGCAAGGTTCGGAGCACGGGCTCCAGCTCGCGCTCTACACGCTGTCGCCTTTCTATCTGATCGCGATCGCACTGTTCCTCATCCTCGCGCGCATCCTGCGCCGCGAAGCATCCGCAAAGGTGACCGCATGATGCTGCTTCGTCCCCTCGCCACCGCGCTGGCGCTCGTCCTCGCCGCGCCTGCACTCGCGCAAGGCCCGATCGTCCAGGCCCCGTCCGGATCGGTCCAGGGCACGCAGACCGGAACGATCCGCACGTTCAAGGGCATTCCCTATGCCGTGCCCCCGGTCGGCGCGATGCGCTGGCGGCCGCCCGCGCCGATGCAGCCGTGGAAGGGCGTGCGCCAGGCAACGGCGTTCGGCCCGGCCTGTGTGCAGCCGCAGAGCAAGGCCGTGTCGGTCTATTCGCCCGCCGCGCCGCTGCCTTCGAGCGAGGATTGCCTGACGCTCAACATCTGGGCGCCGACCAATGCCAAAAAGGCGCCCGTGTTCTTCTGGATCCATGGCGGCGCGCTCGTCTCAGGATCGAGCCGCGAGCCGATGTATGACGGGCAGCGCATGGCCGAGAAGGGCGTGATCGTCGTCTCGATCAATTATCGGCTAGGGGTGCTCGGCTGGCTCGCCCATCCTTCTCTCTCGACCGAATCGCCCCAGAAGGTCTCGGGCAATTACGGGCTGCTCGACCAGATGGCGGCGCTCGCCTGGGTGAAGCACAATATCGCGGCGTTCGGCGGCGATGCCGGGAACGTGACGATCGCGGGCGAGTCCGCCGGCGGGCTCAGCGTGCTCTATCTGCTCGAATCGCCGCTCGCGCGCGGCACGTTCCACAAGGCGATCGCCGAGAGCGCCTATATGGTCTCGATGACCGAGCTGAAGAAGGGCGTCCATGGCTGGCCCTCGGCCGAGGCGCAGGGCCAGATGCTCGGCACGGCGCTCCAGGTCACGACGCTTTCGGACCTGCGCGGCATGGACGCGCAGGAAATCACCAACAAGGCCGCCGCCGTCGGCTTCTTCCCGTTCGGCAATGTCGACGGGCTGGTGCTGCCCGAGCAGATGACCGAGGCGTTCGATCGTCGCCACCAGGCGCCGGTGCCGGTGCTCGCCGGGTTCAACCAGGGCGAGATCCGTTCGCTGCGCTCGCTCGCGCCCAAGGCGCCGGACAGCGCCGAAGCCTATGAGAAGGGCATTCGCGCGCGCTATGGCGAATTCGCCGACGCGTTCCTGAAGCTCTATCCGGCAGCCGATTATCCGGAGAGCATCCTCGCGACGACGCGCGACGCGCTCTATGGCTGGACCTCGGAGCGGATGGCCCGCAAGCAGACCGCGATCGGGCAGCCGGCCTATCTGTACCTGTGGGATCATGGCTATCCGGCGATGGACCAGGCGGGGCTCCACGCCTTCCACGCCAGCGAATTGCCCTATGTGTTCGGCACCTTCTCCGACCTGCCGCCGCACTGGCCGGCGATGCCCGAGAGCGACCGCGGCTTATCCGATGCGATGATCGGCTATTGGACGAGCTTCGCGGCGACGGGCAAGCCGGTGGCGGCCGGCGCGCCCGATTGGCCGGCCTTCGGCAGCGCGCGTTCGTTCCTGCATTTCACCGACAAGGCGGTACCGGAGACCGGGCTGATGCCGGGCATGTACGACCAGTACGAGGCGATCGTCTGCCGGCGCCGAGCCAAGGGCAATATCGGCTGGAACTGGAATGTCGGGCTGAATTCGCCGCCGCTGCCGCCGAAGGTGGCGGGGTGCGATTGAGGGTGTAAGCCCCTCCCCTGAAGGGGAGGGCCTTCTGGCCTTCACCGCCCCACTCGCACCCCTTCGATTCGCCCCTCGGCATAGTCGGCACGCAGGCGCTGCTTGTCGATCTTGCCCGAGGCGGCGAGCGGCATCGCGTCGATCTCCGCGACTTCGGCCGGGATCCACCAATCGGCGACCTTGCCGTGCAGCAGCCCGAGCAGCGCCCGGGGATCCTCGCCGTCGGTCTCGACGATCAGCACTGGCCGCTCCCCCCATTTGACGTCGGGCCGGCCGATCACCGCAACGTGCCGCACCGCGGGGTGCGCGCCGACGATCGCCTCGATCTCGGTCGGGTTGATCCATTCACCGCCGGACTTGATCAGGTCCTTGGCGCGCCCGCAGATGGTGAGATTGCCCCTGGCGTCGATCATCGCCAGATCGCCGGTATCGAAATAACCTTCGGCATCGAGCGCGCTTTCCGCCGCGCCAAAATAGCGATCGATGACGCTCTGGCCCCTCACCTTGAGATGGCCGAGAATGTCGCGCTGGACGGGCAATGTATTGCCCTCCGCATCGGTGAGCTTGAGGTCGAGCCCGATCGGCGGGCGCCCCGAGGCGCGGCCATCATCGAGGCCGTGAAGCGGCGCGACGGTGCCGGTCGGCGAAAGCTCGGTCATGCCCCAGCTCGTCTGCACCTTGCAGCCGAGCCGATCCTCGAGCCGGCGCAGCAGTGCGTCGGGGCAGCTCGATCCGCCGATCAACACGCGTTCGAGCGTCGGCAGCGCACCACCGGCAGCATCGAGCTGGTCGGCGAGGCCGAGCCAGACCGTCTGGACGCCCACGCCGAGCGTCACGCCCTCGTCGCGGATCAGCCCAGCGAGGCTGGCGCCGTCGAGGCCACGGCCGGGCAGGACCAGCTTGGCGCCCGCGGCTGGGGCGGCGAAGGGCAGGCCCCAGCCATTGGCATGGAACATCGGCACCGCCACCAGCACCGCCTCACGATCGGTGAGCGCCATCGAATCGGCCTGGAGCGCGCGCAGCGTGTGGAGATAGTTGGAGCGGTGGGTGTAGACGACGCCCTTGGGCCGGCCGGTCGTCCCCGAAGTGTAGCAAAGGCCGGCCGGCGTGTTCTCGTCGAAATCGCCCCAGGCGTGCGGCGCGCCGTGGGTGGCGAGCAGCGTTTCATAGTCCCAGGCGCGGACCGTCGATGCGCCGAGCGGCTGTGCGTCGTCGAACGGCTGATCGAGCACGATCATCTGCTCTATCGTCGGGCAATGCGGCAGCAATTCGCGCGCGAGCGGGAGAAGGTCCGCCGAGACGGCGAGCGCGCGATTCTGCGCCTCGTTGATCATCGTCGCCAGATGCGCCGCGGTCAGCCGCGGATTGAGCGTGTGGCAGACCAGCCCCATGCCCATCGCGGCATAATAGAGTTCGAGATGGTGGATGCTGTTCCAGGCGAGCGTGCCCACCCGATCGCCGAACTCCAGCCCGAGCGCCGCGAGCGCGCCGGACATACGATTGCTGCGCTCGCGCAGCGTCGCATAGTCGGTCCGCCGGACGATCCGCCCGGCATCGCCCTCGACCACCTCGCGATCACCGAACCATTTGGCGGCATGGTCGAGGAACTTGTCTATCGTCAGACCAAAGGGCTGCATGAAACCTTGCACGGCAAAAGGAACAAAGGCGGCCGCCGGCGAGGGAGCACCGGCGGCCGGAGAGAGCGGGTCAGAAGATCTTGAGCAGCTTGATGCCATATTGCCGCGGCGCGCCGGCGAAATAGAGGCCGGAGTTGAGGGCGGCCGGATAATGCTGGTCGGTTAGGTTGGTGCCATAGGCCGTCATCGTCCAGCTCTTGTGCTGGAAGGCGAGCTGCGCGTTGAGGATGTTGCGCGCCTCGAGCAGATCGCCGCGCGTCGGCGCCTCGAACAAAGTCGCCCATTGATTGCCGATATGCCCGAGATTGACGCGCGGCGTGATCTTGTCGCCATTGCCGAGTTCGATGTCATAGGCGGCGCCGACATTGAAGGTGAGGTCCGGCGCATAGGTCTGGCGACGGCCGGCGAGATTGATGCAGTTCGCGGCGTTGGTCGGGCTGCCCGTGCGCGGATCGCAGGCGCCGGTGCTCGCGACGCGCGGATCGCTGGCGTAGAAGGTGCCGAGCTCGCTGTGGAGCACGTTGATGCCGGCATCGAGCGAGAAGCCGCCGCTGCGGAATTCCGCCTCGGCCTCGAACCCGTAGATCTGGGTCTTGTCAGGCACGTTCAATTCGATCCCGAAGGTCGGGAAAGTCGGATAGCCGATGATGACCTGGAAGTTCTTATAGTCGTTGTAGAAGCCGCTCAGCGTGGTGCGAATGTGGCCGCCGGCGAAATTGCCCTTCCAGCCGGCTTCGAACGACGTGATCTCTTCCGGCTTGAACGGCGCGGGCAGGCCTAGGCCGACCGGCACGTTGAGGCCG
Organism: Pseudomonadota bacterium; assembly: GCA_023400405.1. Lineage (GTDB taxonomy): Bacteria > Pseudomonadota > Alphaproteobacteria > Sphingomonadales > Sphingomonadaceae > Sphingomonas. The sequence goes on along the minus strand of JAEXFD010000052.1, from coordinate 67,639 downwards.
CCGGGGCGGAAGCCGGTGGCGACGAAGCCGTACAGATACTGGCTCGGGCTCACCTTCCAGCCGAGCGACGCCTTGTAGGAGAAATTCTCCGACTTGGTCTGCTGATCGTCGCGGATATAGGTGCCATATTGCAGCACATCGACGCGGTTGATCGAGCGGCTCCAGGTGTAGCGGCCGCCGAGTTCGAGCTTCAGGCTGGGCGTGATCTGGAAGCCAACCTGGCCGAACGCCGCCAGCGAACGCTCGGGATTGCGGCCCTTGAGCTGGTATTTGCATGCCGCCAGGTTGAGCGGGTGGCAGACATCGATCGTGAAGTTGCTGTACGGGCTCAGGAAGAAATAGCTGTTCCACAGCCCGAATGCCCCGGCCAGCCAGGTGAAGCGCTGGTTGTCCGGCGAGATGATGTTGAATTCCTGGCTGAACTGCGTCTCGGTGACGCTGTCGTAGAAGGTCGAGTTAGTAGCGCCGGCCGTGTCCGACGCCGTGCCGTCCAGATCGGCGCGGTACATCGTGTTGCCGTTCTGGAAGCCGGTGACGGAGCGGAACTTGATCCCGCTGGCGCCTTCGTAATCGATCTTGAGGATCGAGCGGAGGAACTGGTCGCGGGCCGCCTGGGGGGCGTTGAGCTTGATATCGAACAGGTCGCGATAATTGGGATTCGGCGTGCTGGTGCCCGGAATCGTCTTGTAGAAATTGCCGAAGGGCTGGGCCGGATAGGCGCCCATGTCGAGATAGTCGAAGTCCGACTTGGAAAGGATGGTCAGGCGATCGCTCGGCTTCCACAAGAAGCTGATCCGTCCCGCCATCAGCCCCTGCTTGCCGGCATCATAGGGATAGGGCGTGCCGTTCGGACCGGTGACCTTGTAGAAACTGTCGCGGCGTGAGCCGAACAGCGCGATCCGGGCGGCGAAGGTGTCGCTGATCGGCAGATTGACCGCGCCCTGCATCCCGGCATCGTTGTAATTGCCGTAGTTGAAATTCACATAGCCGTGATTGCCGCCGCCGATGATCGGATCGTTGGTGTTGACGAACACCGCGCCACCGGTCGCGTTCTGGCCGACGATCGTGCCCTGGGGGCCGCGCAGCACCTGGATGTTGGCGACGTCGTAATAGGGCTCCATCTGGAAATAGCCCGGGAAGCTCGGCACGCCGTCGCGATAAGTGATCACGCCCGTTGTCGTCTGCGTATTGTGCTCGGCCTTGCCGATGCCGCGGACGTTGAAATCATTGCCCTGGCCGAAATTGTTCACGACCACGCTCGGCATCGCGAATTGCAGCGCATCGACATTGGCGACGCCCTTGTGATCGAGATCGGTGCCGGTGAGCACCGAGGCCGAGACCGAGGTGGTCATCAGATTTTCCGCACGACGCTGCGCGGTGACGACGATCTCGTTCTCGTCGTTCCGGTCGCGATCATTCTCCGCGCTCTGATCCTGCGCGGCGGGCGGGGATGTGGTCTGCGCCGCGGCAGCGCCGCACCAGACCAGGGCCAGCGCCGAGGCGCCAAGCAGCAAGCGACGATGGTTCATGAAAGACCCTCCCAACATCCGATCTCCAGCACGCGCTCTTCGGCGCGACGCCGGGAAGATGCCGCAAAGGACCGTTGCTGGCAACACTAATTATCGCGCGAGTGAATAACGCGACGATGATGTTTGCGCGAGCGCGAGCCTGTCGGCAGCGAGCCCGCGCAGCGTCGGCCGTTCGGTTGAACTAGGGGGTGAGCGTCCGCAGCCACGCTTCGGTGGCATCGGCATGGGTAATCGGCAGCATGTGGCCACCATCGACCAGAGTGACCGTCGCCCCGGGGATCGCCGCGGCGGTCTTCTCACCATGCAGCGCGGGCTCGAGGAGCGCGTCGCCACGGCCATAGAGGATTCCGACCGGCAAGCGGATGGCGCCATAGCGCGGCGCCTGGGCGAGCATCGCGTCGCGCGCGGTCGCGATCTCATAACAACCCGAGACGAAGCTGCCCGGCCGGATGCCGAGCGCGCCGCCGCCGCGGAGCGGGAAATCGTCGGGCACCGCATCGGGCGCAAACACCTGGACCGTCTTGGCGCGGCCGGCACGCAGCGCGATCGGCACCGCCAGTGTCCAGCCGATCAGGTGGCGCAGGCCGTGCGGGACGAGCAGGCCCTTGAACGGCGCGGGCGGGCGATCGACCGGCTGGGTGTAGGGCGCAATCAGCGCCAGGCCGCGGACCTTGTCGCCATGGATGAGCGCGAGGGCGAGGCTCACCGCGCCGCCCATCGAATGGCCGACCAGCAGCGGCTTTTCGAGCCCGAGCGCGTCGATCAGCGCCGCGATCGCGTCGGCCTGTTCGGCTATGCCCAGGCGCGGCCCGGCGAGCCGCGAATGGCCCCAGCCGGGCCGATCGATCACGATCACCCGGTGATCGACGGCCATGCGATCGGCGAGCGCGTAGGTGAAGTTGCGCGCCTGGCCGAGCAGGCCGTGAACCATGACGATCGCCGGGGCGTCGGCAGGGCCGCGCTCGATGACGTGGAAGTCGATACCGGCGGCGGAGACGCGGCGACCGTCCATCGGCACCAGCCGCTCGACCGCGCGCGTCATCCAGCGCGACCAGAGCGCGAGCGCGGCCAGCGCCGCCAGCACCGCGACGACGATGATCCCTCCGAGCAGCAACATGCGTCCTCCCCTTCGGCGGAGGCTATTCCGCCGCGACTCCCGCGTCGCCTTCTTCGGCGCGCTCCTGCGCCTGGCGTGCCCACATTTCGGCATAAAGCCCGTTTTGCCGCAAGAGCTCGCCATGCGTGCCCTGTTCGGCGACGCGGCCCGCTTCGAGCACGACGATGCGATCGGCATGGACCACGGTGGAGAGGCGATGGGCGATGACGATCGTCGTGCGGCCATGCTCGATCGCCTCCAGCGTCGCCTGGATGTCGGCTTCGGTGCGGCTGTCGAGCGCGCTCGTCGCCTCGTCGAGGATCAGGATCGGCGGGTTCTTGACCAGGGTGCGCGCGATCGCGACGCGCTGTTTCTCGCCGCCCGAAAGCTTGAGGCCGCGCTCGCCCACGCGCGTCTCGAATCCGTCGGGCAGCGCCTGGATGAAGCCGGCGATCGCCGCGCCACGCGCCGCCGATGCGATCTCGTCCTGCGTCGCGCCTTCGCGGCCATAGGCGATGTTGTAGCCGATCGTGTCGTTGAACAGCACCGTGTCCTGCGGAACGATGCCGATGCTGCCGCGCAACGAACTCTGCGTCACGGCGCGAATATCCTGGCCGTCGATGGTGATCCGCCCGCCCGTAACGTCGTAGAAACGGTACATCAACCGGGCGAGCGTCGATTTGCCGGCGCCCGAGGGGCCGACCACCGCCACCGTCGCGCCGGCCGGAATGTCGAGGTCGATGCCCTTCAGGATCTCGCGATCGGGATCATAGGCGAAATGCACCCCCTCGAACCGGACATGGCCCTGGCGCACGACGAGCGGCGCGGCGTCGGGCGCGTCCTTCACTTCGGCCCGGCTGTCGAGCAGGTCGAACATGCTGCCCATGTCGATCACGCCCTGGCGGATCGTGCGATAGACCCAGCCGAGCATGTCGAGCGGGCGGAAAAGCTGGCTGAGCAGCGTCGAGACCAGCACCACGTCGCCCGCGGTGAAGCGGCCCTGCGCCCAGCCGAACACGACCAGCGCCATGCCGGCACCGAGCATCAGATTGGTGATCACCGCCTGCCCGATATTGAGCCAGGCGAGCGAGTTCTCGCTGGTCGTCGCCGCCTTGGCATAGGCGGTGACGGCCTTTTCATAGCGGGCGGCCTCGCGCGCCTCGGCGTTGAAATATTTGACCGTTTCGAAGTTGAGCAGCGAATCCACGGCGTGCGCGACCGCGCCGGTGTCCAGATCGTTCATCTGTTCGCGCAGCTTCGAACGCCAATCGGTCACCCAGCGCGTGAAGGCGATATAGACGACCACCATCGCCCCGGTGCCGGCCACCAGCCACACGCCATAGCGCGTCCAGAAGATCCCCATCACCAGCGCCAGCTCGAGGATCGTCGGCGCGATGTTGAACAGCAGGAAATAGAGCATCGTATCGATGCTCTTGGTGCCGCGCTCGACCACCTTGGTGATCGCGCCGGTGCGCCGTTCGAGATGGAAGCGCAGCGAGAGCTGGTGGAGATGGCGGAACACGTCGGCGGCGAGACGGCGCGTCGCGTCCTGACCGACCTTTTCGAACACGGCGTTGCGCAGATTGTCGAACAGCACGGTGCCGAGGCGCGCGGCGGCATAGCCGGCGACCAGCGCCGTCACGAGCCAGACGGCATCGCGCGAGCCGGAAGCCATGCGGTCGATCGCACCCTGGAGCGCGAACGGCGCGCCATAGACCTGGACCAGCTTGGAGAAGACGACGAGCCCAAGCGCAATGACGATGCGCGCGCGCAAGCCGGGTGCGTCCTTTGGCCACAGATAGGGCATGAAGCGGCGAAGCGTGCCCCAGAGCGGGCGCTCGGGCGCGAGGGCGGAAGGTCGGGAAGCCATGGCCCGTCAATCTGGGGGGCGCGGCGTGGCGATGCAACGCCTCGCCGCCTCGGCCGTTCTAGCCATGAAAGGATGCTGACGATGCAACAGGTCCTCTACGTGCTCGCGATCATGGGCTGCAGCGACGACAATGTTCAGTGCCAGCAGGCGCGGATCGAGCCCGCGCAGTACACGTCATACGCCGCTTGCCAGGAAGCGACGGCGGATGCGCTTCGGCGCAACACCGATCTCGATTTCCCGGTGATCGCGGCGGCGTGCCAGCGCCAGACCCCACAGATGGCGCGCGAGCAAGCTGCCAAGGCGACCCCGACCGGGTGATCCCCGATCAGGCCTTCGGACGGGTCCACAAGTCGGCCGCGCGCGGCTCGGGCGGATAGCGCGTCCCGCGCGCGCGGGCGTCGATCGCGGCGCGGACGATCCAGCCGAGCTTTTCCGCGCTCGACACTGCGATTCGCCGATCCCAGGCTCGCGGCCCGGCGGCGGCGACCTTCCTGGCAATGTCGCCATAGATTCCGGCCGCCGCGAGCACCGCCCAGGCCGAGCGGAACGATAGGCTCGCCGTGCCGCGACGCGCACTGTCGGCATAGGCGCTGGCGCGATCCGCAAGCCGCGCCGCGATCGTCGCCAGTTGCGCGCGGTGACTGGGCTCGCCGATCGATTCGGGCGCGATTCCCGCGTCGGCGAGCCAGTCGGCAGGGAGATAGCAGCGGCCGATCGCGGCGTCGGCCACGATATCGCGCGCGATATTGGCGAGCTGGAAGGCAATCCCGAGGTCGCAGGCGCGGTCGAGCGTCGCTTCGTCGCCCGGATCGATCCCCATCACCACGGCCATCATGCAGCCGACGCTGCCGGCGACATGGTAGCAATAGCGATAGAGATCGGCTTCGCTCTGGGGCCGCCATCCCGACGCATCGAGCGCAAAGCCCTCGACCAGATCCCATATGAAGCGCCGGGGCAGGCGCGTTTCGGCCGCAACGATGCGAAGCGCGTCGAAGGCCGGATCGCCGACCCACTCGCCGGCGAGTGCGGCCCGAGTGAGCAGCCGGATGCGCGCCAGCCCCGCCTCGGCATCGACCGGCCGGGCGTCCTGGCCGTGATCCTGCCCGTCGGCGAGATCGTCGCAGGCGCGGCACCAGGCATAGAGCAGCCAGGCGCGCTCGCGCGTCGGGCGATCGAACAGTCGGCTCGCGGCGGAGAAGCTCTTCGAGCCGAGCGCGATCGACTCCTGCGCCGTCGCCACGATCGCAGCGCGCGAAGGCAGCGCCGCTTCGCTCACAGGTCGCTGCGTTCCATGCGGATGATCGGCACGATCGGCTGATAGGCCGCCATTTTCTCGAGCAGCGCGTCGAGCGTCTCGGCGACCAGCAGCATCGGCTGGTGCTGCGGCCGGACGAAGCCGGTGCGGCCCATATGCTCCCAGAACTCGACGAGCTTGTCGTAATAGCCGGCGACGTTGAGCAAGCCGACCGGATCGGTGTGATAGCCGAGCTGCGCCCAGCTCAGCGCCTCCCACAGCTCGTCCATCGTTCCGGTGCCGCCGGGCAGGTTGACGAAGCCGTCGGCCAGCTCGGTGAAGCGCGCCTTGCGCTCGTGCATCGTCTCGACGACGTGCAGCTCGGTGAGGCCGCGATGCGCGACTTCGGCGTTGACCAGCGCCATGGGGATCACGCCGATCACTTCGCCGCCTGCCTCCAATGCGCCATCGGCGACAGCACCCATCAGGCCCAGCCTGCCGCCGCCATAGACGACACCGATGCCGCGCTCGGCGAGCGCGCGCCCCACCGCGCGCGCGGTTTCGACATAGATCGGATCGGCCGGGCTGGCCGAACCGCAATAAATGGCGAGGCGCTTCACTTGCCGTCTCCCAGCATCAGCGCCGCCGTCGCCTTGGCGCTGCCGACCACGCCGGGGATGCCCGCGCCCGGATGCGTGCCGGCGCCGACGAAATAGAGATTGGCGATGGCGTCGTCGCGATTGTGGACGCGGAACCAGGCGCTCTGGGTCAGGATCGGCTCGAGGCTGAAGGCCGAGCCCTGGTGCGCGGCGAGATCGTCGCGGAAATCGGGCGGGGCATAGGCGAACTTGGTCACGATCCGGTCCTTGATGTCGGGGATCAGCCGGCGTTGGAGCTCGGCGAGGATTCGCTCTTCGAGCAGCGGGCCGACTTCGTCCCAGTCGGCCGGGAACTTGCCGAGATGCGGCACCGGCACCAGCGCATAGAAGGTCGAATGGCCCTCCGGCGCCATGGTCGCGTCGCTGGCGCTGGGATGATGGAGATAGAGCGAGAAATCCTCGCTCAGCACGCCATGATCGTAGATGTCGGCAAGCAGCCCCTGATAGCGCGGGCCGAACAGGATCGAATGGTGCGGGATGTCCGGGAAGGTCCCGCGCAAGCCGAGGTGGAGCACGAACAGCGACGGCGAGAAGCGCTTGCGCACCAGCCGCTGTGCGACCCGCTGACTGCTGCGCGATCCCTTGAGCAGGTCGCGATAGCTGTGGACGATATCGGCGTTGGAAGCGACGGCATCGACTTCGAAGGCCTGGCCGGAGGCCGTGCGCAGGCCGGTGACGCGATCACCCAGCGTGTCGATCGCGGCGACCGGATCCCCGAGCCGCAGCACGCCGCCCAGCCGCTCGAAATGCCGGACCATGCCGGCGACCAGCCGATTGGTGCCGCCTTCGGCCCACCACACGCCGCTCTCGCGCTCGAGCTTGTGGATCAGCGCGTAGATCGAGCTCGCCGTCATCGGATTGCCGCCGACCAGCAGGGTGTGGAAGGAAAAGGCCTGGCGCAGCTTCTCGTTGCGCACGAAGCCGGCGACTTTCGAATAGACCGAGCGCCAGGCGCCATAGCGGGCCAGGGAGGGTGCGGCACGGAGCATCGACTGGAAGTCGAGGAAGGCGACATGGCCGAGCTTCTGATAGCCCTCGCGATAGACGTCGGCCGAATAAGCGAGAAACTCGCGATAGCCGGCGACGTCCTCCGGCTCGATCCGCGCGATCTCTGCGGCGAGGCGAACGTCGTCGTTGAGGTAATCGAGATGCGCGCCATCCGGCCAGGAAAGCCGGTAGAAGGGCGTGACCGGGCGCAGCGTCACGTCCTCGGCAATGTCGTGGCCGGAGAGCTTCCAGAGCTCGGCCAGCGTCTCGGGCGCGGTGATTACGGTGGGGCCGGCATCGAAGGTGAAGCCGTCGCGCTGCCAGAAATAGGCGCGGCCGCCGGGCTTGTCGCGGGCTTCGATGACGACGGTATCGACCCCCGCGGACTGGAGCCGGATCGCGAGCGCGAGCCCCCCGAATCCGGCGCCGATGACGGCGGCGCGCTTCATCGCCCGCCCCCCAGCGCGGCGAGCGCGCGGCCGATCGGCACCGGAGGCCGGCCGGACAGGATGCGCAGCTTGTCGCCCAGCGTCGAGCGGCCGGCATAGAAGCGCCCGATCAGCGCCGGATCGAGCCGATAGAAGCGCTGTAGCACGCGAAAGCGTTCGCCGGGTTCGGCAGCCTTGAACAACATGGCGGCAAGCATCCGATAGAAACGCCGGCGACGCCAGAGGGTGCGCGCATGGCCGTGGAGAAGATCGTGGAGCGCGGTCCCACCCAGGTCGCCGGCCGTGGCGACGAGGCTCGCGATGCGGACGGCATCGGGCAGCGTGTAGCTGGTCAGCGGATGGAAGAAGCCCCCGCGCGCTCCGGCCTTGGCGACGCCGGCACCGCCCGCTCGCCAATAGGCATCGAAATCGCCGCCCATTACCACCGGCAGGACACCCGCTTCCTCGCGCAATACGCGCGCAGCTTGCCAGCCCTGGGTGGCGGCATAGGCATCGATCCGCTCGCCGAGCCGCGCGGGATCGAGATCGGGCGTGTCGCTGTAATAAGTGTCCTCGACGAACATGCGCATCGGCGTGAAGGGCAGCGCATAGACGAAGCGATAGCCGTCTTCCTGCGCGACGGTCGCATCCATGATCATCGGCCGTTCGCAGTCGTGCGGTTCGTCGAGTTCGAGTTCGCGGCCGAGAAATTTCTGCCACCCGCAGGAAAGTGCGCCCAAGTCGCCGATGCCGCGGCAATCGATCACGCCACCGGCGGCGATGGCGGTTCCGTCGGCGAGCAGCACGGCAGCGGGGCCGAGATCGGCCACCTTCTTGCGCGTGAGGACCGCCCCTGCCGGCAGCTCGGCCCGGGCGACCTGGTCGAGACGATGCGATTCGATCGAATAATAGGAATTGGCGAGCGTGCGCGCCTGCTCGGGAAAGGCGACATCGTAGCGCGTCCAGCCATGGCTGATCAGCGGCGCGACCAGCCAGCGATCCTCCGGCGCAACGTCGCTGGCGAAGAAGGACCAGAGATGGTTGCCGCCGAGCGCCGACCCCGCCTCGACGATCCGCACGTCGCAATCCGGCCGCTTGCGGCGCAAGGCGAGCGCGATCAGCGTCCCGGCGAGCCCACCCCCGACGATCGCGACATCGCAATGAAGGGTGGCGGCCATGGCGCGGCCCTAGCCCAGCCCGGCGCGCGATGCCACCCATATGCGGGGCGAAAGCTCAGTCGCGATCGAGCAGCGCGCGGGCCGCCGCGAAATCCTCGTCATCGACCATCACGCGGACGGGAATCAGCAGATAGGAGCCATCGGCGATGCTGGCCCCGGCATCGAAGACGAAGCTCATGATGCCATCGTCCTCCAGCCGGCCCTGAACGATATAGGCCTCCTGCCGATCGAAGCGGCCGAGTTCTACCAGCGCCATCAGACGCGCCGCGGCCCGCCCGGCACGCACTCCGGATTGGCGCGGCCCCGAACGTTTCGGTTGGAAGCAAGATCGGCCGACACGGGAACCTTCCTCGCCCTAGCCCGGCGGCGCCGGATAACGACAGGTGTGGACATCGGCGATGGTAGCGAACATTTCACGGAACTGAAACGGTCCGGGCGAACAAATCGCGCTAATCGCCGGCGAAGATCGGAAAAGCCGCTGCCGGTTGGCGTTTTCTCCTTTTTGCAAAGTACCTTACGTGGATCGAGCACTCGCTGGACATGCGACCGGCAGCCTCTAGCCTGACCGTGCGAAATGCCGCGGGGATCCCTCGGGCGCTGGATCGATCGTCAAAAGATCGGCCACGGCATCGTAACTCGTCAGATGGACACCGGCACCAGACCGGGCACGCCGAACGAGACCGGAGGAACAGGGAGCGATGCGACGGGTGCAGCTGCCCCCGGCGCCAAGATGAAGAGGTGGGACATGATCAACCGACTTTCCGCGACGTCCGCGCTCGCGGGCACGCTGCTGCTGGCGATCCCGGCGGCTGCCCAGACTTCCGGCTCCGGTGGCCAAGACGGGGTCTCGGCTTCGAGCCAGCCCGTGGTCGAGGGTTCCGACGACATCGTCGTGACGGCGAACAAGCGCGAGCAATCGGTTCGCGACGTCAGCGGCTCGGTTTCGGCGGTGAACGAGGCGGCGCTGCAGCGCCTGAACGCCCAGAGCCTTTCCGATTACATCACCCGCGTCCCCGGCGTCGTGTTCAACGACTATCAGCCCGGCGTCTCCGAAGTGGTGATGCGCGGCGTCGCTTCGACCACCTATCACGAGGCCAACCAGTCCACGACCGGCTATTATCTCAATGAACTGCCGCTGATCGAGCCCGGCTTTCCGCTGGTGATCCCGGACGTCGACAGCTTCGATCTCAATCGCGTCGAAGTGCTGCGCGGGCCGCAGGGCACGCTGTTCGGCTCGTCCTCGCTGGGCGGTGCGATCGACTATGTCGTCAACGAAGCCGACACCACGAAGTTCGATGCCGGCGCCGAGGGCATGGTCTCGACGACCAAGTACGCCGACGGCCAGCTCGGCTATGCGGCCAAGGCGATGGTCAACGTGCCGATCGTCGAGGACAAGCTGGCGGTGCGCGTCGTGGCGCTCCAGCGCGTGGACGCGGGTTATCTCGACAACACGCTGCTTGGCAGGAAGGGCAGCAACGACCTGAGGGTCCGCGGCCTGCGCGGATCGATCGTGTTCACGCCGACAGCGGGAACGCGCATCTCCGCGCTCAGCATGTACCAGGAATATGACCTGGACGATCAGACCTATGTGCTGTTCGGCCCGCCCAAGACCTTCGACCGCGCGACCAACGTCGCCGAATATCAGCACACCCAGTTCATGCTGCACAGCCTCCGGCTCGAACAGGAGCTGGGCTTCGCGACGCTGACCGCGGTCGGCAGCTATACCGAGAAGAAGGCCGACCTGGCCTTCGACAATTCGGTGTTCGGCGGCAATGATCCGCGCACCAACACGCCCTCGCTGGCGAGCAGCTTCGGCAAGTCCAAGACGGACTATGCCGAGCTGAGGCTCACATCGTCCGACAAGGGCCGCTTCCGCTGGCTGATCGGGGCCAACTACACCCGGATGCGCTCGAACAGCACCGATGCAACCTTCATCGAGGGGATCGGTGCCTATATCAACGCCAATCCGGGCCTTTTCGGCGGCCAATCCGGCGCGACTCTCGCCCCCGGCGACCTCGCCGAGCGCACGGTAAGCAGCAGCCGCGTCACCGAAAAGGCTGTGTTCGGCGAGGCTGAATTCGACATCGTGCCCCGGCTGACGCTCACGCTGGGCGGGCGCTATTTCCAATATGAGACGCGGCCGCGGCTGCAATATCTGCCCAACGCCAATCTGATCGCGCCGTTCGACTATGCGCCGGCCGAGCAGAAGAAGTCGGACTTCATCCCCAAGGCCTCCCTCGCCTTCAAGCCGACCGACAATATCCGCCTCTATGCGCTCTATTCGGAGGGCTTCCGCATCGGCGGCGTCAACGTCTTCTCGCTGGCCACCCCCGGCCTGCCGCTGACCTTCAACGGCGATACGACGCAGAATTATGAAGTCGGCACCCGAATCGACCTAGTCGGCGGCGCGCTCACGCTCGACGTGACCGCCTATCATGTCGATTGGAACAACATCCAGGCGCGCCTGTTCACGCCGGTCACCTTCCGCGCCTATACCGTCAATGGCGGCGGGGCGGACATCGACGGCGTCGAATTCAGCCTGACGATGCGCCCGATGCGCAACCTCACCTTCGCCTCGAACGTTTCGTATAACGACGCGCGTCTATCGAGCCTGCTGCCCGACAATTCGGCACCGGGCGGCGGCTATGCCAAGGGCACCCAGCTGCCGGGCGCATCGGACTGGACGATCTCGAACACGCTCGACCTGAGCTTCCCCGACCACAAGCTCAAGCCGCGTATCGGCATCGCGCACCGCTATCTGTCGAGCGCCCCGGTGGCTTTCGGCGCGACGCTGGAAAAGGGTGATTTCAACATCGTCGACCTGAATGCGGGGATCACCGTTGCCGACAAGGCCGAAGTCGGCATCTTCGCCAAGAACCTGTTCGATCAATATGGCATCCTGAACGCGCCCTTCTCGTTCGCGGGATCGGTCGTCCGGCCGCGGACGGTGGGCGCGACGCTGCGCCTGCGGCTCAACTGAAGCGCGGGGCGTCTCTCCGGTGGGGAGACGCCCCTCAGCGCTGGCGCGTGGCGATCATCCAGTCGGCCAACGTGCGATCGGGATGCGCCGCGACGATCTCCGCATGCGACTGATCGCTCTCGTCCTGGCCGAGCTTGAGGACGTGATCGGTACCGGTGACCCAGGCGCGAAAGGCGATGATGCCCGCCATCATGCCCTCCGCCCGGGCACCGAGCCGCGCGAGCGACCAGCGATCGCCTTCCAGCTTTTCGGCAAGCTGCTCGACCGAGCGCTGCGTCTCGTCGGGCACGAACTCGACTTCGACGTGAAAGCGCAGCGACGCGTGGTTCCAGGTCGGCCCCCAATCCGGCTTGGAGACCAGCGAGGGAGAGATATAGCCTTGCGGCCCGCTGAAGATCGCCAGCCCGCGCCGATCCTCGGCGAAATCGGCGACCAGCGAATTGCTGCGGGCGCAGTGGCCGAACAGCGCTTTCACTTCCCCCTCCGCGTCCGGCTCGGCGAGCAGCGGCAGGGGGCTGACATGGAGCCTGGGCGAGACGAGCATCGCCAGCGGATATTCGTTGATCAGCCGGCGGATCAGCGCCGGATGGCGCGGTTCGAACAGCGGGTTCATGCTTCGTCTCCCAATCCCAAGGTCCGGCGGATCCACAGCGCCTGCTCGGCCAGCGCGCGGTTCGCAAGCGACGAGATCGACACCGCTTCGAGAAAACTGTGCGTCGCCCCGCGATAGGTGACGCTCTGCACCGGCACCCCGGCTTCGCCCAGCCGCGCGGCGAAGGCGTGGTTGCTATCGGCCAGGATGTCGCATTCCGCTATGGCGAGGAAGGCACTCGGCAAGCCGTGCAAGTCGGCCAGCAGCGGCACGACATAGGGGTCGGCAAGCCGCGCGGGATCGCCGGCATAATCGTGCCAGAACTGGTCCATCTCGCCGGGCTCGAGCATGAAGCCGGGGCCACCATAGCGTTCGTAGCTCGGCAGGTGTTCGGGCGAGAAGGCGCCATAGTTGAGCAGCATCCCCGCCGGCAGCGCCGCACCCCGGTCGCGCAATGCCAGGCACAATGCGACAGCCAGGTTCGCCCCAGCGGAATCGCCGCCGACCAGCAACCGACCAGGGTCGATGCCGAGCGAAGCGGCCTGTTCGCGCATCCAGGCGAGCGCCGCGAGGCAATCGTCGAGCGCCGCGGGGAACGGTTGTTCGGGCGCCAGGCGATAATCCAAGCCGACCACCACGATCCCCGCCCGCGCGGCGTATTCGCGCATCAGGCGGTCATGGGTGTCGATGCTGAACAGCGTCCAGCCGCCGCCATGGATGTACAGCATGGCGGACAAGGCACTGGCCTCGGTTGGCCGGTGGACGCGCAGTCGCAGGCCGTCCAGCGCCGTCTCGATCGTCGCAGCCATCGCCGGGCCGCCTTCGCGCCAAGGCTGGCGGACGCGCTCGGCAACGGCCCTTCGCGCGTCGAGGCTCGCCCGCCCTTCGGTGGCATGGGCGGCATAGGCCGCGATAACTGCCTCGACGAAGCGGCGGATATCGGGATCGACCCGATCTCCCGCCGTCGCTCCCCCTTCAGACATGCCGTCCTCCTCTCAATCGCGCGCGGGGATTATAGTCTTTCACCGCCCGCCTTGCCTTCGAGATCGGGCCAATCGAGGCCTGGCAGGGATATCTCGCGCTGCGGCCCGAGAGGCGCGCATATGGCGACCGGCCGCCTCCAACCCTGCGCGCGTCAGGGGGGAACATCATGATCCAGCGCTCCGATCGCATTTGGGCCGATCCCTCAGGCCTCGGCTCGAGAGACGCCTATCCCGCAGGATATGTGGACCCGATGCATAGCCATGATCACGTCCAGATCCTGCATGGCTCGGCGGGACTGATGTCGGTGCGAACACTCCAGGCCAATTTCCTCCTATCGCCGAAGCGCGCGCTGTGGCTTCCTGCGGGAACCCGGCATGAAGTTTCCTGCCGAAGCCAAGTCTCCCTCCAGATCGTCTATTTGCCGCAAGCCGCGGATGCCCGACCTCGCATGTGTCGCGCGTTCGAGGTTTCGGATCCTCTGAACGCGCTGATCCAGGAAGCCGCCGACCTCCCGCGCTCTTGCGGCGGAGGCGATCGCGAGGCGCGGATCGTTGCCCTTATGATCGATGAGATCGATCGGTCGCCCGACGCGGCGTGCGCGATCTCCATGCCTTCCGACCCTCGGCTGACGCGGATCTGCGAGGCAATCCTGCTTGACCCCGGCGATCCCCGGGACCTCGACGCGTGGGCGAGCCTCGCCGCGATGAGCCGGCGAACGCTGACTCGTCGCTTCAGGCAGGAAACCGGCATCAGCCTCGCCGCATGGCAGCGGCAGATCCGGCTCATCAAGGCATCGACGATGGTTGCGACGGGTTCCTCGATAACCCAGGCGAGCCTGGAAGTGGGCTATGGCAGCCCAACCGCGTTCACGGCGATGTTCACGCGCACCCTCGGCGCCTCCCCCCGCCGATCTCTGCGATAGGGCAAAGCCGCCAAACCGCCGATCGCCGGCGTGCTCTCAGCCCGCGTCAAGAAGCGGGCCGAACTCCAGTTCAGACGCGCGATTCGATTGGACGGTCCTCGCAGGATCGGACGCGTCAAGCAGCGACCTGATGGTACACATGTCGCTTATTAGTCGAGCAACAAGCGGTCATTATCTTCAATAACGCGCATATTAACTCCACCTTAGTACGTAAATTGCCGTATTTCGACACACGGTTAACACGGTTGGCCGGAGTCCCGCCTAAAATGTTCAGTGGCGCTTGCCGGTCGCGAAATAAACGCGCGGCCGTGGGCCAAGGGGGACTCTCATGTCACGGAACGTCGTCGCTTCGAATTCAGTAACAGTGCGCTCAGCAGCGGAGTTTAAGCACGATCTGCTTGCCGCGTTCGAATCAAGCGGGGATGTCATGCTCGATCTCGACGCCTTGTCCGAGGTCGATCTCAGTTTCGTCCAGATGGTTTGCGCGGCGCGCGAACAGTGCGCGCGCGACGGCCGCACGCTTGCGCTTCTCGCGCCCGCACCGGCGCCGGTCACCGCGCTCCTCGATCGCGCCGGCTTTCTCACCGAGCTCACTCAGCAAGACATCCAATTCTGGTTTCACGGAGAGCTGCCGCAATGACTGCTTCGATTCTCACGGTCGATGATTCGCCAAGCCTGCGCATGGCGATCCGAATCGCACTCGCTGGCGCCGGCTATAGCGTCACCGAGGCGAACGACGGCGCCGATGGACTCGCCAAGGCCAGTGCCGCCCGGTTCGACCTGATCATCACCGATCTCAACATGCCCAACATGGATGGGCTGACGATGATTCGCGAGCTGCGCAAGAACCCCGCGCAGTGCGGCACGCCGATCCTTTTCCTCACCACCGAGAGCGACGATGCGATGAAGGCGCAGGCAAAGTCCGCCGGCGCGACCGGCTGGCTGGTCAAGCCGTTCGTCGCCGAGCAGCTCGTCAAGGTGGCGCGCAAGGTGCTCGGCCGATGACGGCGTCCGATCCCGTTGCGGTGTTCCGGATCGAGGCGGAGGAGCTGCTCGAGCAGATCGAGCAGGGCCTGCTCGATCTCGGCCACCGCCTCGACGACAAGGCGCTGGTCGATGCCGTGTTCCGCGGCCTGCATACGCTCAAGGGCTCTGGGGCGATGTTCGGCTTCGACGCGCTCGCCGGCTTCACGCACCATTGCGAGACCGCGTTCGACCGCGTGCGCAAGGGCCTGGCCCCGGCGAGCGAGGAACTGGTCGCGGTGATCCTCGCCGCCAAGGACCATATGCGCGCGCTGATCGCCGGCGAAGCAGCGCCCGAGGCGCTCCAGGCGGCCGGCGATGCCATCCTCACCGATCTCCAGCGCGCGATCGAAAGCGGCGGCACCCCCACGGCGGCCGCTCCCGCTGAAGACGCCGCATCGGGCTGGCGCGTCTTTTTCCGCTTGCCCCCCGATGCGATGGCCAACGGCACCAATCCGCTGATGCTGATCGACGAACTCGTCGAACTCGGCGCGCGCCGCCTCGTCGCCTGTACCGACGCTGTGCCGCCTTTAGCCGAGCTCAACCCGGTCGAATGCCATATTGGCTGGAGCCTCGAGCTTCCCGGCAGCGTCACGCGCGAGGCGATCGAGGATGTGTTCATCTTCGTGATGGACGACATGGAGCTGCGCATCGAGGCGATTGCCGCAAGGGAAGCGGCGCCGGCAGCGCGCACGCCGATCGAAACCGCCGCGCCTGCGCCCGCCGAACCTGCTTCCCCCGCGCCGATATCGGCCCGGGCGACCAAGGCCAGCGAAAGCCTGCGCGTTCCCGCCGAGCGGCTCGACGAGTTGATGGACCGGGTCGGCGAGCTGGTGATCGTGCAGAGCCGCCTTTCCCAGCTTGCCCATGGCGGCCGCGGCGACGTTGCGCTGCGTTCGATCTCCGAGGAAATCGAGCGGCTCGCGGGCGAATTGCGCGACACGATGATGGTGCTGCGGATGGTGCCGGTCGCGCAGCTCTTCGGCCGCTTCCGGCGGCTCGTCCACGATCTCGCGCGCGAAACCGGCAAGACCATCGAATTCGTGACAGAAGGCGAGGCGACCGAAGTCGACAAGACCGTCGTTGAGCGGCTCGCCGATCCCGTGATCCATTTGATCCGCAATGCCTGCGACCATGGCCTGGAAGCGCAGGCCGACCGCGTCGCGGCTGGCAAGCCCGAGGCCGGCGAGGTGCGCCTGTCGGCGCACCAGGCCGGCGGCGAAGTGGTGATCACCATCCGCGACGATGGCCGCGGCATCGACCGCGAGCGCGTCCGCGCCAAGGCCGAGGCGCAGGGCCTGATCCAGCCGGGCCAGCCGCTCAGCGACCCGGAATTGCTCCAGATGATCTTCGCGCCGGGCTTCTCGACCGCGGCGCAGGTCACCAACCTTTCGGGACGCGGCGTCGGCATGGACGTCGTCAAGCGCACGATCGAGAGCCTGCGCGGCGCGATCGAAGTCCAGTCGGTGCCGGGCCAGGGCTCCATCGTGGTGCTGCGCATCCCGCTCACCTTGGCGATCATCGACGGGCTGCTCGTCCGGGTCGGCCAGTCGCGCTTCGTGATCCCGCTCTTCGCCGTCGAGGAGTGCCTCGAACTCGGCCTCGAGGACGATCTGCGCTCGCGCGGCCGCAGCTTCATCACGCTGCGCGAGCGGCTGGTGCCCTTCCTGCGCCTGCGCGAGCTGTTCGAGACGGGGACGAAGCCCGATCCGCACCAGAAGATCGTCGTCGTCGCCACCGGCGGCGAGCGTGTCGGGCTCGTCGTCGATCAGATCATCGGCAGCCACCAGACCGTGATCAAGTCGATGTCGCCGCTCCACCGCGGCGTCGCGACCTTTGCCGGCGCGACGATCCTGGGGGACGGCGGCGTCGCCCTGATCCTCGACGTCGCCCAGCTCGTGATGCTCGGCGAACAACAGGAGGCACGGCTCTGCGCCGTGGCATGACCATGCACGAATCCAGCCTTCATACTGCCACCAGCTGGGACGAGGGCGGCGAGCTCGAGGTCGTGACCTTCGACCTCGGCCCCGACACCTTCGCGCTCGAGGCCGCGATGGTCCGCGAAATCCTCGATCCGCTTCCCGAGACGCCCGTTCCCGGCGCCTCGCCGCTGGTCGGCTCGGTCGTCAATTTTCGCGGCAAGATCATCCCGATCGCCGACCTGCGCCGCGCCTTCGGCCTGGGCGAGGCGGCCGCGACCGCCGACAGCCGGGTGATCGTGATCGAGCTGGATGCGGCGGGCGAGCCGCTCCAGTTCGGCCTGCGCACCGACAAGGTCCACGAAGTCGCCACCTTGTCGCGCGACGCCAGCGAAGCGCCGCCCGCGGTCGGGATGCGCTGGCGGCGCGACTATGTCCGCGAACTCGTCCGCCGCGGCGACGACGTCGTCGTGCTCCCCGACCTCTCCGCCATCTTCCAACCCCTGCTCGGAAACGGCGACGCGCCGCTTCCCGCAACCCTCCATTGAAGCGAGACCGATCATGCGCCTTACCATCAAGCTCAAGCTGGCAGCGGCCTTCGGTGCGCTGCTCGTCATCCTCACCTGCGTCATCGCGCTTGGCGTGATACGGCTCGGTGGCCTGAACGCCGAACTCAACCACGTCGTCGATGGCCCCGCCGCCCAGCTCGACCGCGCCCGATCGGTGGACGGCGGCGTCAGCATGGTCCTCCGCGCCGAAAAGAACCTCGTCCTGACCAGCGATCCCGCGGTCCGCCAGCAATTCCTCGGCGTCCATTCGACCTGGGAGAACAAGGTCGACGAGCTGATCGAAGCGGGCAATGAACATGCCTCTGAACGCGGCCGGCCAAACTGGCGCAAGCTCGCAAGCGAATGGGCCGATTTCCGCGGCACGACCGACCGCGTCGTGAAGATGAGCGAGCACGATCGGACCGGCGCGGCGGCGCTCACCACGGGAGAAAGCCGCATCAAGGGCATGACGATGGCCGCGACCGTCGATGACCTGATCAAGGTCAACCAGACCCTGCTCGAGGAAGCACAGGCCGAGGCCGGCGCCAACTATGTGAGCGCACGCAACCTCATGTTCACGCTCGGCGCCGTCGCGCTTGCGCTTACCTTGGCTGCTGCAGTCTGGCTTGCCTGGACGATCAACACGGGGCTTTCCGCCGCCGGCCACGCGATGCGTCAGGTCGCCGAGGGCGACCTGACCAGCAATGCCGAGATCCGCGGCAAGGACGAGATCGCCGAGCTGCTGGGCCACGTCAACACGATGATCGAGCGGCTGCGCGGCGTCGTCGGCGACGCGACCGCCGCCTCCGAAAATGTCGCGGCGGGCAGCCAGGAACTGTCGGCAAGCTCGGAACAGGTGTCGCAGGGCGCGACCGAACAGGCGGCTGCGGCCGAGGAAGCCTCGGCATCGATGGAACAGATGGCCGCCAACATCAAACAGAATGCCGACAATGCCGCGCAGACCGAGAAGATCGCCCGCCAGTCGTCCAAGGACGCCGAAGCGAGCGGCGTGGCGGTCAGCCGGGCGGTCGAGGCGATGCGCACGATCGCCGAGAAGATCGGCATCGTCCAGGAGATCGCCCGCCAGACCGATCTGCTCGCGCTCAATGCGGCGGTCGAGGCGGCGCGGGCCGGCGAACATGGCCGCGGATTTGCCGTCGTCGCATCGGAAGTGCGCAAGCTTGCCGAGCGCAGCCAGACGGCGGCGGCGGAGATCGGCGCGGTCTCTTCGGACACCGTGCGCGCCGCGGCCGAAGCGGGCGAGATGCTCACCAGGCTCGTGCCCGACATCCGCCGCACCGCGGAACTGGTCTCCGAGATCAGCTCGGCCTGCCGCGAGCAGGACATCGGCGCCACGCAGATCAACGAGGCGCTCCAGCAGCTCGACCAGGTGATCCAGCAGAATGCCGGCGCCTCCGAATCGATCTCGACCACGTCGGAAGAGCTTGCCGCCCAGGCGGAGGAACTCCAGTCGAGCATCGCCTATTTCCGGGTCTCGGATGCGCCGGCGAAGCGCAAGCCGGTCGCGGTCGCGGTCGCGGCGGCGCCGCGCGCGCCTGCCGCGAGCCGGCCCGCGGTTCGCGCCGTTGGCCGAGCTACCCCCAAGCGCAACTCGATCGCGGATCAGCAGGCGCGCGCCAGCGGCTTCGCGCTCGATCTCAGCACCGGCGGCGCCGATGCCGAGGATCGTGATTTCGGGGAAGCGGCGTGAGCGCCGCCTCCGAAGTCCAGGTGGTGACCTTCGGCCTCGGGGCCGAGGTGTTCGCCGTGCCGGTGGCCTATGTGCGCGAGATCCTCGATTATCGCGAGCCGTTCCGCATCCCCAACGGGCCGGACTATCTGATCGGCCTCACCGATCTGCGCGGCGACGGCGTGACCACGATCGACTTCCGGCTCCGGCTGGGGCTCTTGCCGGTCGCGCCGGGGCCGAACACGCGGATCCTGGTGGTCGACGTGCCGCTGCCGGATGGGGCGCTGACGCTGGGGCTGGTCGTCGATCGGGTGCTGGAAGTGAGCAGCTTCGATACGGCGGCGATCGATGGTGCGCCCGATATCGGCGTGGCCTGGCCCTCCGATTACATCGCCGGCGTGGTCAAGCGGGAGCAAGGCTTCGTCGTGCTCGTCGATCTCGCCCACATCTTTGCCAGAGATGCCGCGCTGGCCGGCCCGGCGGCGCAGTCCGCCGCCGCCTGAGCCCGTATCGCCGCCGCCATGATCGTCGCCTGTTCCGGAGTTCCGTCCGTGTCTTCACCTGCCCTCGTCGCGGCCGCCCCTGTGCCGCCGTCCAGCGACACGATCAGCCCGCGCAATTTTCGGCGGCTGGCGGCGTTCATCTTCGCGCATGCCGGCATCAAGATGCCCGACAGCAAGAAGACGCTGCTCGAAGGACGGCTTCGCAAGCGGCTCCGGGCCAACAACATCGAGACTTTCGACGACTATTGCGCCTTCCTGTTCGACGAGGGCGGGCTCGAGGGCGAGCGCACACACCTGATCAATGCCGTCACCACCAACAAGACCGACTTCTTCCGCGAGCCCGGCCATTTCTGCTATCTGGAGCAGGCCGTCCTGCCGGAGTTTCGCGCGCGCGGAATGCGCAGCGTGCGCGCCTGGAGCGCGGCCTGCTCGACAGGACCCGAAGCCTATTCGCTGGCCATGATGCTCGACGAGCAATCCGAGGCGCGCGACGGAATATCCTACTGCATTCTCGCCACCGACCTCGACACCGAGGTGCTCGCGATCGCGCGCAAGGGCATTTATGCCGAGGACCTGATCGAGCCTGTGCCAGCGGTCTACCGACACCGCTATGTCAGATTTTCTCGCGATCCAGGGCGGAGAGAGGTCCGCATCGCGCCGACCCTGCGCCGCGCGATCGGATTCGCCCAGCTCAACCTGATGGACGAGCGCTATCCGGTCGGCGAGCCGATGGACCTGATCTTCTGCCGCAACGTGCTGATCTATTTCGACAAGGAGACGCAGATGAAGGTCGTGTCGCGCCTCGCCGATTGCCTGGCGCCCGGCGGCTACCTGTTCCTCGGCCATTCCGAATCGATCGCCGGCCACTGCCTGCCGATCGTGCAGGTCGCCAATACCGTCTTCAAGCGGAGCTGAGGCGATGACGGGCAAGAAGATCCGCGTCCTCATCGTCGATGATTCGGCAAGCGTGCGCCAGGCGATGACGGCGATCCTCGAAGAGGACCCCGAGATCGAAGTGATGGCGGCGGCTTCCGATCCGTTCAGCGCCGCCCGCCACATCCAGAAGGAAGTCCCCGACGTCATCACGCTCGACGTCGAGATGCCCGGCATGGACGGCATCACCTTCCTGCAAAAGCTGATGAGCCAGTGCCCGGTACCGGTGGTGATGTGCTCGTCGCTGACGGAGGAGGGGTCCGAGACATTGCTCCAGGCGATGCAGGCGGGCGCGGTCGACGTCATCCTGAAGCCGCGCCTCGGCGTGGCGGACCAGTTGCTCGAGCAGCATCTCGAAATCCGCGACGTGGTGAAGGGGGCAGCGCGGGCGCGCGTGCGCAGCCGGTCGCCGCGCGAAGCCGCGGCACCCGAGAAGAAGCTCACCGCCGACGCGGTGCTCCCGCCGCCGAGCGGGAAGGCCATGAGCCGGACGACCGAGATGGTGGTGTGCATCGGCGCCTCTACCGGGGGCACCGAGGCGCTGCGCGAGGTGCTGGAGCTGCTGCCGGCCAATTCGCCGGGGATCGTCGTCGTCCAGCACATGCCGGCCAATTTCACCCGAACCTTCGCCGAACGGCTCGATTCGCTATGCGAGGTCAGCGTCAAGGAGGCCAGGGACGGCGATCCGGTGCTGCGCGGCCATGTCCTGATCGCGCCGGGCGGCCGCCATCTGATGCTGGTACGCCGCGGCGCGCGCTACCACGTCTCGGTGCGCGACGGGCCACTCGTCTCGCGGCACCGGCCGTCCGTGGACGTGCTGTTCCGTTCCGCCGCCCGCTCGGCGGGCGCCAACGCCGTCGGCGTGATCATGACCGGCATGGGCGACGACGGTGCGCGCGGCCTGCTCGAGATGAAGCAGGCGGGTGCGCGGACGATCGCACAGGACGAGGCGAGCTCGATCGTCTTCGGCATGCCCAAGGAAGCGATCGCCCGCGGTGCCGCCGAACGCATTGCCCCGCTCGGCAGCATCGCCCGCGAACTGCTCGCCGCCGCCACGCGCTGACGCCTTTCGGAGAACGCCCTTGTATCTGTCCAGCATCCCCGAAGGCACTCCCTGCACAGGGCAGACGCCCAGCGAAGCCGCTGCGGCGCTTTCCGGCATCGCGAGCGGCCTCGATGCGCGCTTCGTCGCCGCCGGCAACGCCTTGTCGCGCGCCTATGAGATCGTCGAACGCCTGGTCGCGGCGCTCGACGAGGTGACCCACGCTCTCGATGGCGATTCCGCTGAGGCCGTGATCGCGCAGCTGCGCAAGACGGCCGAGCGGTTGATTTCGCTTCCGACCACCCAGGCGGAGCGGCAGGTGGCGCTCGGCTCGATCGGCCAGGTGAGCAAGGCGCTGCGCGTCGAAGTCGCGCAGGTCACCCGGCTGCTCAGCTTCCTGCGGATCTGCGGGCTCAACATCAAGGTCGCCGCGGCCGGGGCCAATGGCTTTTCGGACTTTGCCGATACGATCTTCGCCAAGCTCGACATCGGCGAGCGCGAAATCGCCGACATGAGCCGGGACATCGATCTGCTGGTTGGCGGGATCGCCGCGGTGCTCGACGTCGATCGGCAGCTTGCGGCCGAATGCCGTCACGTGATCCCCCACGTGCCCGCCAAGCTGGTGGAGGACGCGCTCGCGCTCGGAGCGCATCAAAGCGAGGCCAAGGCGACCGCCGCCCGGATCGCCGAGGTGGCGCGCGTCGTCCACAGCCGGGTCGGGACGGCGCTGGGCGCGATGCAGATCGGCGACATCACCCGCCAGCGGCTCGAACATTTGGCCGCGGGAATCGAGGCGCTGGAGGCGTATCTCGCCGCACGCCCGGAGATCGACGCCGGCGACGCCGACGCGATCCGCGGCCATGTGCTGGCGCTGATCGCCGCCCAGGCCGAGGACACCGCCGCCGATCTTGCCCGCGAGTCGCGGCTGCTCGAACAGAATGTGCAGGCGATCATGCCGAGCGCCCAGGCCTTGCTCGCCCTCAAGGACGAAGGCGGCGATGGGGGGGACGATTCCGCGATCCTCGTGCTCGAGCGCAGCGTTGCCGAGATCGCGGCGGTGACCGCGCAGTTGCGGCTGGCGGATGCCCGCGCCAGCGAACTGGGGCGCGCCACGTCGGCGACCGCGGCCGGCCTGACCGAGCGGATGCGCCAGGTGCGCCGCATGACCGACGATGTCCAGCATATGGCATGGAACACCGATCTCCGCTGCAACCGGATGGGATATGAGGGCCGCGCGCTGGCGATGGTCGCGTCCGAAATCCGCGGATTCGCCGCAACGCTCGAGACCATTTCCAGCAAGATCTCGACCCTGTTCGGCTCCCTGTCCGCTGCGGCGGCGGCCATCCGGGGTGGAACCGACGAAGCCTCTTCCGGGGGCGATTCATCGCTCGGCCAGTCGCTTGCACGCATCCGGGAAGGCGGAGAAAAGCTGCGCTGCGGCATGGCCGCCCTGCAGGAGGACGCGGCATCGGTGAAAAACATCCTCGCGATTATCGGCGACAATGTCGATTGCGGGGAAATGAATGCCGCGATGGCCACTCTGGTCGCTGGGCTCGCTCCCCTGGGCACGCCCTTGAACGAGCCGGCCGAGCGCATCGCCGACTCCTTGGCCGAGTTCCTCGCCTCGCTCGCCGACAGCTACACGATGGCGCGCGAACGCGAGATCCATCGCCGCTTCAGGCTTGGGGACGGCGCGACGCCGGCAATCGACGAAGCAGCCTGCGGCGATCCTTCGCAAGATGAGGACGACGACGGGCTATTCTAGCTCCCGGAGGCGAACATCGGCCAGGCACCCGGCCTGGTCGGCTGCCTCTTTCGCGATCAGCGCGCTTCGGCGAGCAAGACCGCCGCCTTGGCGCCGATCCAGTCCATTTCGCCGCCGACGCGCCAGATTTCCTTGCCGTCCGATCCGTACAGGATCGTGGTCGGCAGGTTGGCCGCCATCGCCAGGCTGAAATTGCTGTCGGTGTCGAGCGAGGGCTTGAGGTGCTTGAGGCCGGCCTTGGCGACATAGGGGTCGACCACCTTCGCGCCGTCACTGTCCTGGCTGAGCGCGATTACGGTCAGCGCATCGCCCTTCTGGCCCGCCAGCGCATCGAGCGTCGGCATTTCCTTGACACAGGGCACGCACCAGGTCGCCCACAGATTGAGCAGCACCGGCTTACCGCGGAAGGCGGCGAGGCTCGTCTTCTTGCCGTCCGGGCCGATGAACGGCATATCGGGCGCCGCCTCGCCCTTGTGGCTGCGATCGACAGCCCCGGCCTGGGCGACCGCGGGCGCCGCGGCGTTGGCTTGCTGCGCTGGCTCCGAGCGCCTATCGCAACCGCCGACGGCCAGCGCGCCGAGAAGGAGAAGACCGATCACCGAGCGCAAGGACAGCTCCAACAGCATGTGGGGAGGGCGCTTCGCCGAAGGCCCGTCCGCGGTGATGCGCGAGATAAACGCCTCGATCCCGTTCGACAAGCGCATGTGGCGGCAGGACCTGGCTGGATCCAAGGCGCACGTGGCGATGCTCGGCAAGCAGGGCATCGTCGCGCAAGAGGACGCCGCGGCGATCTCGGCTGGCCTGGACGAGGTCGCGGCGGACTTTGCGGGCCAGGGCGTGCCCGACGACCTCGCGCTCGAAGACATCCACATGGTCTCCGAATCGCGGCTGGCCGAGAAGATCGGATCGACTGCGGGGCGCCTCCACACCGCGCGCTCGCGCAACGATCAGGTCGCGACCGACTTCCGCCTCTGGGTGCGCGACGCGATCGACCAGGCCGATGCCGGCCTCGCCGCGCTCGAAGACGCGCTGCTCGCCCGCGCCGAGGAACATGCCGCCAGCGTTATGCCCGGCTTCACCCATCTCCAGGTTGCCCAGCCCGTCACGCTCGGCCATCACCTGATGGCCTATGTCGAGATGATCGGGCGCGACCGCGGCCGCCTGCGCGATGCGCGGGCACGGCTCAACCGCTGCCCGCTCGGCTCGGCCGCGCTCGCCGGCACCGGCTTCGACCTCGATCGCGAGGCGACCGCCCGGGCGCTCGGCTTCGACGGCCCGACGCGCAACTCGCTCGATTCGGTTTCCGACCGCGACTTCGCGATCGAATATCTGACCGCGGCGGCGCAGTGCAGCCTGCACCTCAGCCGGCTGGCCGAGGAATTCGTGATCTGGGCGAGCCAGCCCTTCGGCTTCGTCGCGCTTTCCGATCAATGGTCGACCGGCAGCTCGATCATGCCGCAGAAGCGCAATCCCGACGCCGCCGAGCTGGTCCGCGGCCATTCGGGCCGGATCGCCGGCGCGCTGGTGAGCCTGATGATCACGATGAAGGGACTGCCGCTCGCCTATTCGAAGGATATGCAGGACGACAAGCCGCCGGTGTTCGAGGCGCATGACCTGCTCGGCCTCAGCATCGCGGCGATGACCGGCATGGTGCAGAGCGCCGCCTTCCGCACCGATCGGATGCGCGCCGCGGCCGAATCGGGTTTCTCGACGGCGACGGACCTCGCCGACTGGCTGGTGCGCGAGGCGGGCGTGCCGTTCCGCGAGGCGCATCACGTCACCGGCCGCGCGGTGGCCCGCGCCGAGGCCGAGGGCATCCGGCTCGATCAGCTATCGCTCGATGCACTGAAGGAAATCGACGGACGGATCGACGCGCGCGTATATGACGTTCTGAGCGTCGATGCGTCGGTATCGAGCCGCACCAGCTTCGGCGGCACTGCGCCGGTGCGGGTGCGCGAGGCGATCGCGGCGGCGCGGGCGCGGCGCGAGGAGGAAGGGCGATGAAGCGACTGATCTGGGTGGCGGCCCTCGCCTTGGCCGGCTGTGGCGCGCGCGAGGAACTCAAACCCGCGCATCCCGAGAATGTGCCGGTCGCCCCCTATGGCGCGACCGCGACGCCGACGCCGACGGACTTGCTGAAGCCACCGGTCCAGACCCGGCCGGCGCGCAGCGACGACCTGATCGAGAGTTCGGACAAACGGCGCAGCGACCAGTTCGACCTCCCGCCCCGCTAATATTTCCAGGAATTTCCGTGAACCATTTCGAACTCATCGGCGGCGAGCTGCATGCCGAAAGCGTGCCGCTGAGCCGCATTGCCGAAGCGGTCGGCACCCCGGTCTACGTCTATTCGACCGAGGCGTTCCGCGATTTCGCCCGCGCCTTCCGCGCCGGGCTGGCGCCGGTCGGCCGCCATCACGTCGCCTTTGCGGTGAAGGCCAATCCGAACCTGGCGGTGCTCCGCCTGCTCGCCAATGAAGGCTTCGGCGCCGATGTGGTCTCGGGCGGCGAGCTGGCGCGCGCGCTCGCGGCGGGCATCCCCGCTGCGGACGTGGTGTTCTCGGGCGTCGGCAAGACTCGCAAGGAGATGGCCCAGGCGCTCGACGCCGGGATCGGCCAGTTCAATCTCGAGCTCGAGGAAGAAGGCGTCGTCCTCGCCGGCATCGCCGCCGCCAAGGGCCTGACCGCCCCTGCCGCGCTGCGCGTCAATCCGGACGTCGATGCCGGCACGCACGAGAAGATCTCGACCGGCAAGGCCGAGAACAAGTTCGGCCTGCCGATCGATCAGGCGCCGGCGATCTTCGATCGGCTCGCCGGCCTGGAGGGGCTGAACCTGCGCGGCGTCGCCGTGCATATCGGCAGCCAGCTGCTCGGGCTCGATCCGCTGGAGGCGGCGTTCGAGCGGGTGGGCCGGCTGGTCGCTCAGCTGCGCGCCGCGGGCCACACGATCACCCATGTCGATCTCGGCGGGGGGCTCGGCGTCGCCTACAAGCCCGGCGACGTGCCGCCGACCGCCGCCGCCTTCGGCGAGATGGTCGCGCGCGTGACCCAGGACTGGGACGTCGAGCTGATGTTCGAGCCGGGCCGCGTCATTTCGGCCAACGCCGGCGTGCTGCTCACCGAAGTGCTGTGGGTGAAGCCGGGCGTGACCCATCCCTGGGTCGTCGTCGATGCCGCGATGAACGATCTCGCCCGCGTCGCGCTTTATGACGCCTATCACGGCTTCGCGGCGGTGCGGCCGACCGGCGAGACCTTCGTCGCCAATGTCGCCGGGCCGGTGTGCGAAAGCAGCGACGTGTTCCTCAAGAACCGCGAGATCGACGCGCTTTCGAGCGGCGACCTCGCCGTGCTGCAAAGCGGCGGCGCCTACGGGGCAACGATGGCGAGCACCTATAACAGCCGCCCTCTGGTGCCCGAAGTGCTGGTCTCGGGCGACCGGTTCGAAGTGGTGGCGGGGCGCATCTCGGCCGAGACGATCATGGCCGAGGAACATGTGCCGGACTGGCTGAAGTGACTCTCGCCGCCCTGCCGATCTTCGTGAAGCTGGCGGGGCGGCCGGTGATGCTGATCGGCAGCGGTGAGGCGGCGGACGCCAAGCGCCGGCTGCTCCAACGTGCGGGCGCCGCGATCGTCGGCGAGGACGCCGCGGCCTCGCTCGCGATCGTCGCAGCCGACGATCCCGAAACGATCGTGGCGCGGCTGCGTTCTCGCGGGGTGCTGGTGAACACCGTCGACCGCCCCGATCTTTGCGACTTCACGCTGCCCGCGATCGTCGATCGCGATCCCGTGCTCGTCGCGATCGGCACCGGCGGCGTCTCGGCGGGGCTTGCTGCGGCGCTGCGCCAGAGGCTCGAAGCCGAGCTGCCCGCCGATCTCGGCACCACCGCCCGCGCGCTGCACGAGGCGCGCGCGGCCTTGCGGGCTCGCTTCCCCGATGCCGGCGAGCGGCGTCGCGCAATCGGCGCGGCGCTGGCGCGGGGACTCGGCGGCGAGGTGATCGAAAGGATTGCCGCGTCGGGCGAACCGGCGCTGGTGCGGATCGCCTTGGCCTCGGACGATCCCGACGATCTGACGCTGCGCCAGGCGCGGGCTCTGGCGCAGGCCGAGCGGGTGTACCATCTTCCCGACATGCCCGCTGCGATCCTGGACCGCGCGCGCGCCGACGCGCCGCGCCTCGCCTGCCCTGCCCCGCCCGCCGATCCCGGTGCCGGCCTCTCGGTCTTCGTGGAGCGGCAGGCATGAGCGGCTTCGCCTATCTCGTGCGCGGCGGCAAGGTCGAGCGACCGATCCTCAAGGAGGCATTGGGCAAGGACGCCGATCTCAGCTGGGTTCACCTCACCACCAATGACGAGCGCGCCCAGATCTGGCTCGGCGGCGAGGCCAAGCTCCAGCCGCAGATCATCGACGCGCTGACCGCCAGCGAGACGCGGCCGCGCTGCGATGCCGTGGGCCCGGGCGCGCTGATCAACCTGCGCGGGCTCTCGTCCGAGGCGATGGCCGCCTCCGATCCGCTCGCCTCGATCCGCATGTATGCGCATGGCTCCACTGTCTTCTCGGTGACGCGCAAGCCGCTCGATGCGCTGACCACGGTGCGCGAGGAGGTCGAGGCCGGCCGCATCCTCGATCCCGGCGACCTGATCGCCGCGATCGCCCAGGCGATCACCGAGCAGCTCGATCCGATGGTCGCCGAACTGGGCGACCTGCTCGACGATTGCGAGGAGCAGATCGCGACGCACCGCGCCTTCGAGCTGCGAAGGTTGGTCAACCGCACGCGGGTCAAGGCGATCGGCCTGCGCCGCTTCCTGTTCCCGCAGCGTGCCGCGCTCGAAAAGCTTGCCGGCCTGCCGGTCGAATGGCTGCGCGACGACGATCGGCTGCACCTCAGCGCCGCAGCGGACCGCGCCGCGCGCATGGCCGAAGAGCTGGAGAGCATCCGCGAACGCTCGGCACTCACCCATGAGACGCTCACCGACCTGCGCGCCGAGCAGATCGATCAGCGATCGCTGATCGTCGCGGTGGTGGCGATGGTGTTCCTGCCGCTCACCTTCATCACAGGCCTGCTCGGCATGAATGTCGAGGGCATTCCCTTCGCGCATGCGCCCTGGGCGTTCTGGGGCGTGTTCTGGCTGTGCGTCGTGATCGCGGTCGCGGTCACCGGCTATTTCCTGCAGCGCCACTGGTTCGATCGCTGAGCCGGCGCGAAGCCGGCGGCGCGACACTCAGCGATTGGCGACCAATCGGCGATCACGCTTGAATTGTTCGACCGCTGCCGCAAGCCGCCCCCGCTCGGCGCGCACCGCGGCAAGGTCGCCGCGCACTTCGCCGAGTTCGATCGCCCGCGCCGCGATCCGCGCGTCGAGCGCGAGGTTCGAGCGCTTGAGTTCCTCGAGCCGATCGGCCCGCGCCAGCGTGCGTTCGATCCGCGCAGCGAGCACTTCGAATTCGTAGGGCTTGGCGACATAATCGTCCGCGCCGGCGCGAAGCGCCTCGACCGCCGCTTGGGGATCGTCCTGGCTGGTGACCATGATCACCGGCAGGTCCGCGGTGTCGCGCGAGCCGCGCACTTCCTGCAGCACTTGGATGCCGCCGACATGGGGCATGATCCGATCGACCAGCACCAGGTCGAATCCGCGCGCCGAAATCAGTTCGAGCGCCTGCGATCCGCAATCGGCAAGCACGACGAGATAGCCGAGCTGGCCCAGCCGATGCGCGAGCACATGCAGGCTGGTGCGGCTGTCATCGACGGCGAGGATGGTGCGCGTCGTCCGGCGGCGCACTGCGGAGCCCGTGGGTGCTGCGGCCTGATCCATGGCGGCGATCCTAGCCGACCAAGCCTCTCGAAACCGTTAAGCGCGGGCTTCGGCGTTAGCGGCCAAGAAAGCCGAACATCTGGCCGACCATCAGCTCGATCTGCCCATTGCAGCGCGCGATCGGATCGCCCGGTTCCGAACTGTTGATCGCCACGCCCAGCGGCGTCGGCCAGCCGCGCAGGGCGTGGGTGATGGTGCGCAGGGCCTGGAGCGTCGAGACGGCAGCCTGCCAGCCTGCGGCATTGGCGACAAGGCCGACCGGCAATCCGTCGAGATAGGGTCGCGCGTCGCGGCTCAGCGACTCGACATAGTCGAGCGCGGTCTTGACCAGCCCCGACAGTGTGCCGTGATAGCCCGGAGAACCGATGATGACGCCATCAGCCGAGCGCAGCGCCTCGAGGTAATGGGCGATTGCCGGATTGCCCGCTTCTGCGCCGGGTTCGTAATGCGGAAAGGCGATCGCCTCTCCGGTGATCAGCGTGGTGCGCGCGCCGCGCGCCTCGGCGGCGGCGAGCGCGGCGGCGAGCAGGCGGCCCGTGGTCGATTCGGCATGAAGGGTTCCGCCCAGGGCGACGATATGGGGAGCCGGCATGGCGCCCGCGCTACCCGAAAGCCGCGAGCAGCGCCAGCGCAGCACTGCGTGGACCCGCGCGCGCCGATGCGGCTATGACCGTGAAATGACGCGCAGGGGAAGCCGATGGTAGCCACGACGCACGGACCGCTGGCCGGCGTGAGGATCGTCGAGCTCGATACGCCCGGCCCGGTGCTGTTCGCGGGAATGTTGCTCGCGGATCTCGGGTGCGACGTGGTGCGCATCCGGCCGGAAGGGCTCGACGGCAGCAGCATCGTGCCGCTGCTCTATCGCGGCCGCTCGGAAGTCTCGCTCGATCTCAGCACCGCGGCCGGACGCGAACGCGCACTGGCCTTGATCGCGCGCGCCGACGGCGTCATCGAAGGCTATCGACCGGGTGTCGCCGAGCAGATCGGGCTCGATCCCGCGCGCTGCCTCGCCGCCAATCCGGGCCTGGTCTATGCGCGAACCAGTGGCTGGGGTCGCGAGGGCCCCCTCGCGGGCAAGCCGGGCAACGACATCAACCACCTTGCCCTTTCCGGGGCGCTCCACGCGATCGGAAGCGCGGCCACACCGATGCCGCCGCTGAACCTCGTCGGCGAATATGCCGGCGGCGCGCTGTTCCTCGCGCTGGGACTGGTTTCGGCGATCCTGGCCGCCCAGGCGACCGGGCGCGGCCAAGTGATCGAAGCGGCGCAGGTCGATGGCGCGGCGGCGCTGATGACCCTCTATTACGGCCTGCACGATGCCGGTCGCTGGGCCGATGCCCGCGCGTCGAACCTGGTCGATGGTGGGGCGCCCTTCTATCGCTGCTATGCCTGCGCCGATGGGCGCCACGTCGCGGTCGGTGCGCTCGATCCGCCTGCGTTCGCCGCGCTGTGCCGCGGGCTTGGTATCGACGGCAGCCGCTTCGACCAGCTCGATCGCAGCTGCTGGCCGGCGCTCGGCGAAGCGACTGCCGCCGCCTTCGCCACGCGCCCGCGCGACGAATGGGCGGCGCTGTTCGGCGACGGTGAAGCCTGCGTCACGCCGGTGCTGTCGCTCACCGAAGCGCCGCTCCATCCGCACAACCGCGCGCGCGGCACCTTCGCCGCGGTGGCAGGCGCGATGCAGCCTAGCCCAGCCCCTCGCTTTTCGGCGACGCCGGCGGAGCCTGCTGCGGCCGAGGGCGCATCGGTGGAAGAGATTCTCGCGCGTTGGGAGTGAGGTTCAGGCCGCGCGCAGGCTCGCCCAGGCCGCGGCGATTTCCTCCAGGCTCGCCGCCGCGGCGCGAAACGGTTCGGGATCGGTGCCCAGGCTCGCCTGGACGATCTCGCCACGCAGGCTATGATAGAAGCCGGCCAGCGTGCGAGAAACCTCGCCGCCCTTGTCGAAGTCCAGCCCGGCCTCGAGCGCGAACAGGATCGCGGTCGCGCGGGTCACGCGCTCGCTCTTGACCGCGAGCCGGCCATTCTCCGCCGCCCAGGCCGCGCTGCGCAGCGCGCCGACAGCTTCCTCGTAGAGCAGGCCGACCAGCGTATGCGAATCGGCGCCCTGGGTGCGGCCGACAATGTCGATCTGGCGATAAGTGTCGGCGGGGTTGGCGGCCAGCCCCGAGGCGTAGCGGACCATCACCCCTTGTTCCAGGCGGCGACCTGCTGCTCGAGGAAGCTCTGCGTCGCCTTGTACGCGGCAACCTTGGCGTCCATCGCGGAATATTGCTGGGTCAGGCGGGTGCGCATCGCCTCGGTCTGCGTGGCGATCTTATCCTTCTGGTCGGCGAGGTCGGTCTGCGCCTTGCTGTAATTGTCTGCACTGGCGCCGAGCCCGGTCGTCGCGCTGGTCGTGCTCGCCGCCACTGCGGACAGCGCCTTGCTGAGGCCGGCGCCTTCCGCGAACATCGCCTCGACGTCGTCGGGATAGTTGGTGAGCACGCTCGACAGCCGGGCGGTATCTAGGCTCAGCGTCCCGTCGCGATTGGTCTTCACGCCGATATCGGCGAGGCGCGACGGCACCGTGTCGCTCGCGCCGGGGACGAGCTGGGTGAGGTTGAGCCCGCGCAGCTGGCGCAGCAGGTCCTTGGCGGCGGGATCGCCGCGCAGGTCGCCCTTGATCGGATCGACCGCCGTCTGCACGGCGGCGAGCACCTGGTTGTAGGTCTGGACGAAATTGCTCACCGCCTGGCTGATGTCGCTGGTCGGCGCGGTCGCCCCGATCGCCACCTTGGTGCCGGGCGCGGCCGCGACGAGCTCGATCCGCGCGCCCGGGATCATCGAGGAAATGCTGTTGGTCGGATATTTGGCCTCGACTCCGTCGAGCGCGACCCGCGCGTCCTGCGCCGCGGAATTGATCGTCGAATCGGGCGCGTTCGTCCCGACATTGAGCGCCGCCAGCCCATTGGTGCCGTCGAGCGTGAAGGCCTGGGAGGCGCCCGTCGCGCTCTTGAGCACCAGCCGCGCGCCGCTCGAATCGGAGAGGATCGAGGCGGTGACGCCGGCCTGCTTGGCATTGATCGCGTCGGCCACGCCCTGGAGCGTGGCGTGATTGGCGTCGATATCGATCGTCACCGGGGTCGCCGCGCCGGGCGTGAAGCCGGTCATCGCGCCGCCATCGACCGCCGCATTGCCGAAGGTGAAGGTGAGGGTGCCGGTGCCGAGCGTCGTGCTCCCCCCGCCGCTGAACGCCTTGGAGCTGGTCACCTGGC
Organism: Pseudomonadota bacterium; assembly: GCA_023400405.1. Taxonomy (GTDB): domain Bacteria; phylum Pseudomonadota; class Alphaproteobacteria; order Sphingomonadales; family Sphingomonadaceae; genus Sphingomonas. The sequence continues at coordinate 34,696 of JAEXFD010000052.1, read as the reverse complement.
CCTGGGCGAGCTGGCGCACTTCCATCGTCGCGCTCAGTCCGGCGAGATTGGCGCCCGGCAGACGGCTGATATTGAGGATGCCGGTGTTCGAGCTGGTCGGCCGGGTGGCCAGCGAGCCCGACGCCGTGAGCGACGCCAGCGCCGAGGCGAAGTCGCTGATGTTGCTCTTGAGCGTGCTGACGGTCGAGAGCTGCGCGGTCAGCGTGTCGCTCTTGCTGGTCAGCGCCTGGTTCTGGTTCTGGAAGCTGACTTCGACGAGCTGGTCGACGAGCGACTTGATGTCGATCCCCGATCCGGTGCCCAGCGTCTTTGCGATCGATTCGATGGCCATAAGTCCCCCGCTCTTCTAAGCGGCCGGATGCGCGCGAAGTTTAGCGCGGACGCGCCATTTTGCGCCCGTTTTCGTCGAACAGCGCGGTTTCCGGCACGGTGACCGCCGGCTGCGCCGCCCCGGCGCGCTGGCTGAGCTGGAAGACGAAGGCCAGCACCGTGGCGATCGAGCGATAGAGATCGTCGCGGATCTCCTGATTCTCTCGGCTGGTATAATAGACCGCGCGGGCGAGCTGCGGATATTCGAGCACCGGCACCTCCATCTCGCCGGCAAGCTCGCGGATCGCCAGCGCGGTGGCGCCGCGCCCCTTGGCCACGACCACCGGCACCTGGTCGCGCCCCTGCTCGTAGCGCAGCGCCACCGCGAAGTGCGTCGGGTTGGTCAGCACGACATGCGCTTCGGTCAGCGCCTTGCGGAAGCCGCCCTTGATGATCTCGCGCTGGCGTCGGCGCTGTGCTGCCTTGGATTCGGGCGAGCCTTCGGATTCCTTGTGCTCGTCCTTCACCTCCTGCTTGCTCATCCGCAGCCGGCCCATGTGGCGGACGATCTGGATCGGCAGGTCGATGCCGGCGATCGCGATCAGCCCGCCGGCCATGACGAACAGCAAGGTGAGGAAGCGTCCGCCGAGCGCACCGACCGCGCCTTCGAGATCCCCGGCGAGCAGGCCGAGCGACTGGCTGGTCAGCGACCACAGCATCCACGCGCCGATCCCGCCGAGCAGCGCTGCCTTGAGCAGGCCCTTGCCGAGCTCGATCCAGCCATTCGGGCCGAACATCCGCTTGAGCCCCGAAGCCGGGTTCACCCGCGAGGCCTTGGGTGCGAACAAGGCCGGATTCCAGCGGATGCCGCTCAGGCCGACATGGCTGAGGATCGCGCCCGCAACCGAGAGCATCAGCAGCCCGCCCATCGGGATTGCGAGCTTCCACCCGGCCTCGGCGATCGGCCGCCACGGCTCGAAATCCTCGATATCGGCGCGCCCGAACGAGAAGCTGGCGGTCATCACTTCGCGGCAGGCGCGCACCAGCGAGGGGCCGAGCAGCGCCATCCAGGCGCAGCCGAGCAGCACGATCAGCGCAGTGCCGAAGTCCTTCGAGCTGAGGATTTGGCCTTCTTCGGCGGCCTTGCGCTTGCGCTTGGCTGTCGGGGCTTCGGTCTTCTCGCCGGCCTCCGACATCAGCCGAGCACCAGCGTCTGCATGGCCGCGATCGCCTGGTGGACGATGACGAGCAGGTAATCGCCCATCGCCGGCAGCGCGAGCAGCATCGCGACGACGCCGAAGAGCAGGCTGGCGGGCAGGCCGACCGCGAACAGGTTGAGCGCCGGCGCGGCGCGGCTCAGCAGCCCGACGATGATGTTGAGGCAGAGCAGCAGGAAACCGATCGGCAGTGCGAGCAGCAGCCCGGCCATGAAGGCATAGCCGCTGAACATGGCAATGCCGAGCAGCCGCTCGGGCGGAATCCAGCTGCCCGGGGGCATGACGCCATAGCTGCGCACGACCAGATCGACCAGGACGAGATGCCCATCGACCGAGAGGAAGAGCAGGGTCAGCATCAGCGACAGGAAGGTGCCGATCGCCGGCGTGGCATGGCCGCTATTGGGATCGACGGCATTGGCGAAGCCGAGGCCCATCGACATGGAGATCATCTCGCTCGCCACCATCGGTGCCGAAAAGGCGATCTGGAGCACGAAGCCCATCGCCAGCCCGATCAGCGCCTCGGCGGCGACGGAGACGAAGGTGGTGAGCGAGAAAATCTGCGGCGGCGGCACGATATGCGCGACGTTGACGACCAGCACGCCGATCGCGCCGGAAAGCGCGATGCGCGCCGGCAGCGGAATCGCCATCGAACTGAACACCGGCGCCGCGACGAACGCCGCCCCGATCCGCACCATCGCGAACAGGAGCGCCCAGAGCTGCGGCTCGATCGAAAGGCCGAAGCCCATCATCGTTGCTCCCTCTCCCCACGGGAGAGGGAGGGAGCGCCGGAGGCGCGGAAGGGTGAGGGTGAGGGTGGCTGGGCGATAAGGTCGCCCTCACCCTTCCCACTCGGCTTCGCCGAGCGGGCCCCTTCCCTCTCCCGATGGGAGAGGGAAAATATCACCGCACCAGTTCCGGGATGCGCTCGAAGATGCTCGTGGTGAAATCGCCGAGCAGGCCGAGGATCATCGAGCCGAAGATCACCAGGCTGAGGCCGACCACGATCAGCTTAGGCACGAAGCTCAGCGTCTGTTCCTGGATCGAGGTCGCGGCTTGGACCATCCCCAGGATCAGGCCGGAGATCAGCGCCGGCACCAGGATCGGCGTCGCGGCCAAGGCCAGCACCCACATCGCCTCTCGGCCGACGGTCAGGAAGTAATCGGCGTCCATGTCTAGCTCGCAAAGCTCGAGGCAAGCGACCCCATGGTCAGCGCCCATCCGTCGACGAGGACGAACAGGAGCAGCTTGAAGGGCAGCGAAATGATCGTCGGCGACATCATCATCATGCCCAGCGCCATCAGCACGGTGGCGACGACCAGGTCGATCACGATGAAGGGCAGGAAGATGAGAAAGCCGATCTGGAAGGCGGTCTTGAGCTCGCTGGTCACGAAGGCCGGGAGCAGCACCGAGAAGGGCACGTCGTCGGGCTTCGCATAGGGCCCGCTCTTCGCCATCTGGGCGAACATCGTCACGTCCTTCGTGCGCGTCTGCTTGATCATGAAGCCATGCAGCGCGTCCCCGGAAGTGGCGATCATCTGGCTCGCGGTGATGCGGCCGGCGGCATAGGGCTGGATGGCATTGGCGTTCATCGTCGTGATCGTCGGCGCCATCACGAAGAAGCTGAGGAACAGCGACAGGCCGATCAGCACCTGGTTGGGCGGCGTCTGCTGGAGGCCCAGCGCCTGGCGGAGCAGCGACAGCACGATGATGATCCGGGTGAAGCTGGTCATCATCAGCAGGATGCCCGGCAGCACCGTGAGCAGGCCCATGATGATGAGGACCTGGAGCGACAGGCTGAGCGGCGCATTGCCGCCGCCAAGGTCGCCGAGCGCACGATCGACCGCGTCGCCGACGCCCGGCGTGGGCACCGGCGCGGGAAGCGCGGGTGCGGCGCCCTGGGCGAAGGCCGGGCAGGCAAACAGCACGAGGAAGGCGAGCAGCCCGATGAAGAGCGCCGCACGCCCCCCGATCGTGCGCGGCGCGGCGACCATGGCGCGCATCAGATGCGTCCCTGCTTGTCGACCAGGGTGACGCCGCTGCGGCTCACCGAGACGAGCAGCTTCTGCCCTTCGAACTCGATGACCGCGAGGCGCAGGCCGGGGGAGAGCATCATCGTCTCCTTGAGCTGCACCATCCGCTGCCCCTGATTCTTGGGCAGGCGCGATTCGAGCTTTCGCCAGGCATAGAGGCAGCCGATCAGCAGGCCGCAGACGAGCGGCAGCAGCACGATCAGCTTGACGATGTACCAGGTCATGATCAGCGCGCCGTGCGCTTGTCCGGGCTGACCAGCTCGGTCATCCGCACGCCGAACTTCTCGCCCACCGTCACCACTTCGCCGCGGCCGATCAGCGTGCCGTTGACGAACACGTCGAGCAGCTCATCGGCATCGCGGTCGAGCTCGATCACGCTGGTCTCGCTCAGCGCGAGCAGTTCGCGCAGGGTAAGCCGCGTCGAGCCGATCTCGACGGTGAGCTTGACGTCGACGTCCTGGAGCAGCCGGAAATTGGCCGCCAGCGCCGTGTCCACCGCAAAGGCGGCCGTCATGTCGTTCATTGGAAGTCCTCTGCGTTGATCGGTTCGAGCGATGTGATGCGCACGGCGGCGCGGCCATGGGCGGTGCCGACCTGGCCGGTGCCGAGCCGCCGGTTGGCGACCATCACCGGCACTTCGGGGCCGAAATCGACCGGAATGATGTCGCCTTCCTTGAGCTCGAGCAGGCGGCCGAGCGGCAGCACCGGCTCGGCGAGCACCGAGCGGATCGGCAGCGTGACCTGCATCACCGCACGCGTGAGGCCCGATCGCCAGTGCGGCTCGACCTCCTCGGGCACCGAATGGACCTTCACCGTCAGCGCGGCGCCATGCGGCTTCAAGGCGGCGACGGGATAGAGGATGTCGACGAAGTGCGGCTTGGCGTCGCCCGCGGCGATGCCGAAGCGAGTCACCACCACCGGATCCTCGCCCGAGAGATCAGGTCCGGCGGCGAGATTGCCGCTCGCCTCGGCGCGGAAGGCGATGCGGGACACCGGCTCCCAGGCGGTATCGAGCAGCCCGCAGGCGGTTTCGGCGAAACGCGCGACCAGCGTCTCGGCCGCGGCGGTGAATTCGGCCGGCAGCGGATTGGGCGCATCGCCCTCGCCGCCGAAAAAGGCATCGAGCATCTCGAAGACGAGCGGCGCGCCGAGCACGATCTGCCCGCGCGCGCGGGCGCTGCCCATCGCCAGCGGCTGCCATGCGGATAGTCCCGCGCCGCGCTCGGCCTTGTAGTCGGCGAAGCGCTGGACCGAGAGCGGCTCGGCCCAGGCGCGCAGCTCGCGGCGCATCATCCCCTCGCACAGCCCCTTGAGCGAACGGGCCAGGCGCGCGCTCAGGTGCTGGAGCGTGACCAGGTCGCCGAACGGATTGAGGTTCGCCGCGCCGAGCGCCGGCGCGTGTTCCGCGCTCGCTCGGGGACGTTCCCGCCGTTCGGCCGTGCCGTTCGCTGAAGGGCTGTTAACCATGCCCGTTCACTGAACAATGAAATTGGTAAAGTAGACGTTACTAACGCCGCCAAAGCCTTCCTTTTCCTTCAGCACGCCGTTGATCGCCTTGGCCAGGCGATCCTGGATGTGGCGCTTGCCCTCGGCAGTGAATACCTCGTCCTCGGTCGTCTCGCCCAGCGCCATCAGCACCGCCGAGCGAATCGCGATCTCATGCGTCTTGATGTTCTCGAGAACGCGCTCGTCATAGGGCGTCGAGACGGCGATGCCGACTTGGATGAAGTGGACGCTGTCCTGGAGGTTGGAGGTGAACTCCTTCTCCATCGGATAATAGCTGGAGGCGTATTTGTCGCCGCCCTCGCCCTTGGGCGTGGGCTTGCCGCCATGGCCGGCCGCGCTCGCTTCGCCGCCGCCTTCGCCATGCTCGCCGCCTTCGGCCTTCAGCGAAGCGCGCTTCTCTTCGCTCTTGGGCACGAGATGCGGCTCATCCGATTCCTCGGCATGCGCGGCAGCGTTGAACCAGCCCGCCTTCATTCCGTAAAAGGTCGCCCCGCCCCCGCCGGCGAGCAGCAGCACCGGCACGCCGGCGAACAGCAGCAGCTTGCCCTTCTTCTTTTTCTTCGGTGCCGCGGCGGCTTCGTTGCTGTCGGACATCAAGGTCTCCATCGGTATCAGGCGACGCGTTCGTCGCTATCGGTTGCAGGATCTTCATGGGCGTGCGCCCGCGCCGGCGCGGCTGGCAGAGCGGACTGCCGCGCGCCGCCGTCCTGGCGTTGGCCGGACCCCGACTGGGCGCTCCAGCCGGCGGCAGCCTGGCCGTTCGACGAGAAGGCCGACTGGCCGTTCGATTGCGCATTGCCGCCGACCCCGCTCGAATCGACACTCGTCGAGCCGATCCTGAGGCCGCGCGATTCGGCGATCTCGGCGAGCTTGGGCTGCGCCTCGGCGATCAGCTCGCGCGCGGCATGGGTCTCGGTGTTGAACTGGACGTGCAGGCCGCCCTCGTCATGGCGAATGGCGATGTCGATCCGGCCGAGCGCTTCGGGCACCAGGCTCAGCTTGGCCTCGCGCGCGGGACCGGCGCCGTCGCGCAGCGTCTCGATCCGCTCGATCATGGCGTGCATCCATTCGGGCTTGCGCGTGTCGAGCATCGGCCGATCGTCCTGCGCCGGCGCGAGCACCGCTGCGGCCGTCTGCGCCGCTGTGCTGGCGCCGATCGCGGGGGCGGCTTCCGCGCCCGCGGGTGCCGGATTTCGCGGCTCGGCGGGTGCCGGGGCGACGTCGCGGACGATGGTCGCGAGATCGGCGGCGGTGCGCGCTTGGGCCGGCGCGGGCGTTGCAACGCTTTGCGGCTCGATCCGCACGACCGGCGCATCGGCGCGGCGAAACCCGTGAGCCGGCGTGACGGGCGCGGGCACCGGCGCGTCAGCGGCCTTGGCGGTCGGAGCGGCAATGGCTTCGAGATCGATGTCCACGGCGGCGGCGCGTGGCGGCTTCGCGGCTCCCGGCTTGTCGGCCGAGGGCAGAAGGTCGGCGACAGTCGCCGCTGACGGAGCCATGCCGGCCGCAACCGGTGCTGCCGCCACTGGCGGTACCGGCGGCGCCGCGCTCAAGGGTGCGTCCTGTGTCGGCGCGGGCGACGGCGCAGAGGCGGCCGGGGAGCGGTCGGGTTGACGCGCTACGGGCGCCGAGGCGACCTGGCGGGCGCGAGCGGGTGCCGGAGCGACGTCGATCGGCGCTTCCGTGCCGGCGTTGGAAGCCAGCGGCGTCGATGGTGCGGGCTTGAGGGCAGCCGGATCGATCGCCACCGGCGCCTGCCGAGGCGCCACCGGTGCTGTCGCGGCGGGCACGGGTGTCGGCGCGGGGACCGGCTGTGGCAGCACGATCGGCGCGGCCGCGAACCAGGGAAAGGCCGGCGGGGGGGCATCCTCGGGCTCGCCCCGGTCCGGCGCCGGTTCCTCGCCGCTGTCCCCGTCCCCCTTGTCGTCGATCCCGACCAGCGATTCCGGCAGATCCTTGCCGCCCTCGGCAACATCCTGCCGCGTCGCCGGGACCGGGTCGGTCGCGACCGTCGTGCCCTTCGGCGTGCTTGGCAGCGCGATCCGCTGGGGCATCAATGCCCCGAGCGCGAGCGCAAAGCCGCTCGTCTCCCCCGAAAGCGCGAGCGCGGGCGCGCCCGACTTGACCGGGCCGATCGCGATGCCGGGCAGCAATGTCGATGATTGGATCAAGCTCTGGCCCCCGTGGAAATCCCTCACGGAGCCTCTCAGCAAAGATCGTGCCGGTTTTTCCCAAGCGGGGGCAGCGCCTCCAGCGCGCGCAGCGCCTCGAGCGCGGCATCGGCCTCGGCGCGGACGATCAGCTTCTCGATCGCATTCTGGTCGCGGCGCGCCTCGCGCGTGGCGGCGGCGGCGGCTTCGAGCCCCTGTTCGGCGACTTCGACGCGCCGATCCGCCGCGAAGGCGGACTGGTGCAGCCGGTCGCGATAATGCGCGGCCGAGATCAGGCTGTTGGCGAATTCGACGCCGGAGGGCGACGGCGCGACATTGGCGGCGAGGGTCGCGATCCGATCGCGCAGCTGCGCTTCCTGATCGACGCGGGCGCGCGCGCGCAGCTCGGCGGACCGCACTTCGCCGAGCTGGAGCGTGCGCACGCGGAGCAGCCGGTCGAGCCGCTTGGCGGACCTAGCCATCGCCGAACACGCCGACCAGTTCGGCAATCGAGTCGCCCAGGCTTACCACTTCGTCGGCGCCCTGGCGGATATATTCCATCACCGCCGGATGGCAGGCGATCGCCGCGTCGATCTCCGGATCGGCACCCGCACGATAGGCGCCCATCAGCACCAGGTCGCGATTCTCCTCGTAGGTCGCGAGGTGCCGGCGCAATACCCGCGCGGCGGCGATGTGCGGCTTGGCGGCGATATCGGTCATCACCCGGCTCACCGAGGGGCCGAGGTCGATCGCCGGATAGACGCCGCGTTCGGCCAGCGCCCGGCTCAGCACGATATGCCCGTCGAGGATCGATCGCGCCGAATCGACCACCGGATCGTTGCCGTCGTCGCCATCGGCGAGCACGGTGTAGATCGCCGTGATCGATCCGCCGCTATGCACGTCGGTGCCGGCGCGCTCGATCAGGCTCGGCAGCATTGCGATCGCGCTGGGCGGATAGCCGCGCGCGCTCGCCGGCTCGCCCAGCGCCAGCCCGATCTCGCGGCCGGCATGGGCGACGCGAGTGAGGCTGTCGATGATCAGCATCACCTTCTTGCCCTCGGCACGAAAGGCCTCGGCGATCGCCGTCGCGCGCAGCGCGCCGCGGATGCGCAGCACCGGCGAATGATTGGCCGGCACCGCGACGACGACGGCGCGCTGCCGCGCCGCGCCGGCGACCTTGGTCTCGAGGAAGTCGGCGACTTCGCGCGAGCGCTCCCCGATCAGCCCGACGACGACGACATCGGCCTCGGCCGCGCGGACCATCATGCCGAGCAGCACCGATTTGCCGACGCCCGATCCCGCCATGATGCCGACGCGCTGGCCCTGGCCGATCGTCAGCAGCCCGTTGATCGCGCGCACGCCGACGTCGAGCGGCTGGAGCACGCGGCCGCGATCGAGCGGCGACTGGAGCTTGCCCGAAAGCGGCCATTTGGCGGCGCCGCGGATCGGCCCAAGCCCGTCGATCGGCTTGCCCGCGCCATCGACCACCCGGCCCAGCAGCGCCGCGCCGACTTCCGCCTCGCCCGGCGGGCCGATCGGGCGCACCGGCGCATTGGGGAGCAGCGGCGCGGGGCCGCCCAGGTTCATCATCAGCGTTCGGCCGGCGCGAAAGCCGATCACTTCGGCCTCGACGCGCCCGGCCCCTTCGCCGATCGCGCAGACCGTGCCGACCGGCAAGGTGAGCCCGACCGCCTCCATCAGCAGCCCGTCATAGGAAGCGAGGCGCCCCGAAACCTTGGGCCGCGCCGAGAAATCGGAATGGCCGAGGCCGGCGAGATAGTCCGCCGCGAAATCGTTCAGCATAGGGGCGGCAGCGGCACGCGGTCGATCGCCTGGGCGAGCTGTTCGAGCCACAGGTCGGGCCCGTCCTCGACGATCGTCGACGCGCTTTCGACGACGAAGCCGCCACGCGCGACATGCGGATCGCCGACCGGGAAAATCGAAGCGGGCAGCTTGCCCTCGACCAGCGGCACATCGTCCGGATGCAGCCGGAGCAGCGCCGATTCGGCATTGTCGGCGAGCAGGTCGACGGCGGCGGTGATGCGCTGCGCCAGCACGTCGGGCGCGATGCCGACTTCGCCGACCAGGCGCGAGACAAGATGGAGCACGGTCTGGCGCAAATGCCCGGCCATGCGTTCGCGATCGAAATGCGCACCGGTGGCCAGCGCCGACGAGACCTGGTCGAGCAGCGCCGCCTCGCGGGCACGCACCGCCTCGACTTCGGCCAGCGCCGCGGCATGGCCCTCGGCATAGCCCGCGTCATGGGCCGCGGCGATCGGGTCGAGAAAGGCGCCATGGTCGCCGGGCTTCACGTCCGCGGAGAACGGGTCCCAGCCCTCGGTCGGCCGGCTGTCCGGATTGGCAGGCGCGAAGTGGCGCGGTGCTGCCGCCCCACCCGTCCCGCGCCGGCCGATCCGATCGACCGACGACGGCGCGAAGCCGGCCGGATCGCCAAACGCGCGCTGCAGCACGTCTTCGGCGACATGGATGCGGCCGGCAAAGCCCGGCGCGAACTCAGACATAGTCGTCGTCCCCGCCCTTGGACGGCATCTGGATCGTCCCGTCCTTCACCAGGCCGCGCGCGACGGCGATCATCGCCTTTTGCGCATCGAGCACGTCGGCCATCTTCATCGGGCCGAGCGCTTCCATCTCGTCGCGGATGCCATCCGCGGCGCGGCTCGACATGCAGCCGAGGAAGCGCGTGCGCACGTCTTCCTCGACGCCCTTGAGCGACTTGACCAGGATCGTCGTGTCGATGTTGCGAATGAGCGTCGACAAGTTCTTGTCGTCGAGCTCGAGCAGATTGTCGAAGACGAACATCGCCTCCTCAATCGCGCGGGCGAGCTCGCGGTCGATCTTGGCGAGCTTGGGCATCACGCGCTGCTCGGTGACCTTGCGGGCGCCCGACAGGATCTTCGCCGCCTCGCGCGTGCCGCCGAGCTGAATCCCGCCGGTCGGCTTGCGTCCGCCGGATCCGGCACGGCGCTGGAGCATCGTCTTCAGCGTCTCGATCGCCTCGGGCGGCACCGGCCCCAGCTTGGCGACGCGGCGCAGGATCTGCGGCTGCACGGCTTCGGGCAGATGCTCGAAGACCTTGGCAGCGATGTCGGGATCGAGATTGGCGAGCAGCACCGCGGCGATCTGGGGATGTTCCTCCTCGATCATCCCGGCGATCTCCTCGGGCTCGAACCAGTCGAGCCATTCGATCGAAGCGGCCTGCTGCGCCGGCATCACCCGCGCAAGCACGCCCGAGGCACGCTCGGGCCCCAGCGCCTTGGTCATGATGCTTTCGATCTTCGGGGCGGGATCGAAGCTGACGCCAGTGCGCTCGCGCGCCTTGAACACGAAATCGTCGAGCACGGTCTCGACTTCGGCCTCGCTGACATCGGCGACGTTGAACATCGCCTTGCCGAGCTGGCGCACTTCCTCGGGATCGAGCTTCTGGAGGATGGCCGCTGCCTCCTCCTCGCCGACCAGCATCATCAGCACGGCGGCGCGCTCGACTCCGCTGAAATGGCGGACCGCGTTCATTGGCCGTCGGCCTTGATCATGTCGCGCACCGCCAGCGCCGCGCGCGCCGGATTGTCGCGCGTGAAGCCGCGCACCAGGCCGACGCGCTGGTCATAGCTGTGGCCGGCATTGTCGAGCATCTCGATGCTCACCGCGGGCCGACCGGCCTCGCTGGCGCCCGGCTCATGCCCGCCGATCGCCAGCGCCGGACGGTGGCTCGCGCCGGCATCGTCACGCTTCTTGAGCAACGCCTTGGTGAGCGGCCGGACGCCGAGGAACAGCACGAGCAGCGCGATCACCAGCGCGGTCGCGTTGCGCGCCGCGAGCGGCACCCAATCGGCATCGTACCAGGCCTGGGCCTTCTCTCCGGGATCGGAGGCGCCGGTAAACTTGCGGCTGATCACGGTCACCTGATCCTGGCGGCCGGGATTATAGCCGACCGCAGCCTGGACGAGCTGCGTGACCTGCTGGATCTCGACCGTCGAGCGCGGCTTGCCCGGCTCCTCGCGCAGCAGCACCGCGACCGACAGCCGCTTGATGCCGCCCGGCGTGGCGCGCGTGACGGAGACCTGCTTGCCGGTTTCGTAGGTGCGGGTGAAGCTGTCGCTCTGCTTTTGTTGCGGCGTCGCCGGAGCGGCGCCGGCGGCCGTGGGCGCCGGGGTCGCGCCGGGCGTCGGCTGCGCATTGGGCGAGGTGATCGTGGCGGGGGGCGGCGGGCTGTTCGACAGCGCGCCGGGAATGCCCCCGGGCGCGGCGCCGTCCTTGGCGCCAGTCCAGGCGCCCTGTTCGGCGGCGAGCACTGCGCCTTCCTTGTCATAGCTTTCGCGGGTCGCCTGGTTTTCGTCGAGATCGACGTCGGCCTGCACCTCGGCCGTGAAATTGCCTGCGCCGACCAGCGGGGTCAGTAGCTGGATAAGCTGCTGGCGATATTTGTCCTCGACGCGGCGCTGATAGTCGATCCGCGCATCGCTGGCCGCCGATCCGGGGTCGCCGCCCTGCTTGGAAAGCAAGGCGCCCATCTGATCGACGATGGTGACGTTCTCCGGCGCCATGCCGGGGACCGACGAGGCGACGAGATTGACGATCGCGCGGATCTGCGCCTCGCCGAGCGCCCGGCCCGGCTGGAGCTTGACGATGACCGAGGCGGACGGCGCCGCCTTGTCGCGGACGAACACGCTGGCCTCGGGCGTGGCGAGATGGACGCGGGCCTCGGCGACCGAATCGATTTCCTCGATCGATCGGGCAAGCTCGGTCTCGCGCGCCTGGCGCAGCCGCTCGCCCTCGACGGCACGGCTGACGCCCATCGGCAACTGGTCGAGGATCTGATAGCCGCCAGGCGCCGCCTTGGGCAGGTTCTGGCTGGCCAGCAGCATCCGCGCCTTGTGGTAATCGTCCTCGGCGACGGTGATCGAGCCCGAGCTGTCGATACTCGACTTGATATTGGCGCCTTCGAGCGCGCTGCTGATCGCCGCCTTGTCCGCGTCCGTCACATTGGCGAACAGGATGCGCTGCGGCGAGGACGCGACCAGCGACCACGCAAGGAAGCCGGCGGCGACCAGTCCGACCAGGAGCAGCAGCGGCATCGCGCGACGAACGGCCGGCTGGGCCATCAGGCCGCGCAGCTGGCCGAGCGGCTGGGAAAGGCGCCCCGCGGCGGCGGGCAGCGCGGGCGGATCAGCGGGCGTGAGGGCGTTGCTCATCGATTACACCGGCATGCTCATGATGTCCTTGTAAGCGGACAGGAGTTTGTTGCGGACCTGCAGGGTCGCCTCGAAGCCGACCGAGGCCTGCTGACGGGCGAGCATCACCTTGGCGATATCGACCGTCTCGCCGCGCTCATAGGCTTCGGAGAGCGCGCCGGCCTGGTTCTGCGCCTGGTTGACCTGCTTGAAGGCGTCTTCGAGCGTCGAGGCGAAACTTGCGGGCTTGGCCCCCGTCGCGCCCGCGGTGGCGCCGGCGGGCGCCTCGTTGGCGCGGGCGAGCGCAGTGTTGCGCTCGAGGATCTGCGCCCGCAGCGCCAAGACCCGATCCACGCTCATCGCGCCGCCGCCGATTCCGTCGATTCCGCTCATGCCGAGATTCTCCGGGCGACGTCGATATCCTCACCCTGCTCGCGCGCCTTGGCGAGCCGGTAGCGCAGCGTCCGCTCGGAGATGCCGAGCCGCTTGGCGGTCTCGATCCGGTTGCCGTTGCATTCGGCGAGCACGTCGCGGATCGCGGCGAACTCGTGCATCTGGACGATGTTGGACAGCGAGCCGCCGGCATTGCCCTCGACGCGGCGCTCGGCCGGGCGATCGAAGATCAGGTGCTCGGGCTCGATTGTCGCGCCGGCGCAGAGCAGCAGCGCGCGCTGGATGACGTTTTCGAGCTCGCGGACATTGCCGGGCCAGTCATGGTCGCGCAGCGCTTCGAGCGCGGCGTTCGAAATCCACGGCATCGCCCCGCGGCCGCCGGCATGGCGGACGACCATTGCGGCGGCGAGCGCCGGGATGTCGCCGTCGCGCTCGGCCAGCGCCTTGGTGGCCAGCGGGAAGACCGAGAGGCGATAGTAAAGGTCGGCGCGGAAGCGACCGGCAGTGACTTCGCCCTGCAGGTCGCGATTGGCGCAGGCGATCACGCGCACGTCGACCTTTTCAGGCATCGTCCCGCCGATCGGCACCACTTCGCGCTCCTGCAGCGCACGCAGCAGCTTGGCCTGGAGGTTGAGCGGCATCTCGGCGATCTCGTCGAGCAGCAGCGTGCCGCCATGCGCCGCGCGGAAGAAGCCCTGTCCGCCCGAGGAGGCGCCGGTGAACGCGCCCTTCTGATGGCCGAACAGCATCGCTTCCAGCATCGTTTCGGGCAGCGCGGCGCAATTGACCGCGACGAAGGGGCCATCGCGGCGCGTCGAGCCGTTGTGGATCGCCTTGGCGAGCACTTCCTTGCCGGTGCCTGTCGGTCCGTTGATCAGCACGGTGATGTCGGAAGCGGCAACCCGCTCCGCGAGTGCGAGCAGGGCGAGGCTCTCGGGATCGGCGGCGACGGGCTCGTGCGGGCCGCGGAGCATCGCGGTGGCGAAGCCGGTGCCGACGGCGGATTCCTCGGCCGGATAGGAGAGGCGGGCCGGATTGCCGTCGCCAAAGGCGATCGCCTGGCAGCCCTGGTCGCCCAGGATCAGCGTGCGTGAGGCGGCGGGCGGCGTCTCGCCATCGGCGACGAGGAACAGGTCCCCCGCGCCCGGCCGCGCATCTTCGCAGGAACCGATCGCAAAGCCTTGAGCCCGCAGCGCCGACACCAGCGAATATTTCTGGCGAAGCACTGCCGCCGACGGAACGATCGACCCCATAAGGTTTCCCCCTGTATCCCCGAGGCCCCTTTTGGGGGATCGTTGGTTAACGGCCCGTAAATCTACGTAAGCCGCAGACCGCCGTGTTCCGGGCGCGTCTATGCGCGCGCGCGTAGAGCCGAAATTTTTTTGCTTAAGCCGATCGAATGGCGGCCGTTTCTTGGCTCGGCAGCTCCGGGCTCCCGTTCAGGGGGGATACGCGGGAAGCCTGCCGAGCATGGAGTAACTGACATGACCGTTATCGGAACCAACACCGCAGCGATGCGCGCCGCCAACGCCACCACTGGCGCCAACAAGGCGATGAGCACCGCGATGGAGCGCCTGTCGACCGGCAAGCGCATCAACAGCGCGAAGGACGATGCCGCCGGCCTCGCCATCGCCTCGACCATGACCTCGTCGATCCGCGGCATGAACCAGGCGATCCGCAATGCCAATGACGGCATCTCGATGGCGCAGACCGCCGAAGGCGCGCTGGGCGAAGTGACTAACATGCTGCAGCGCATCCGCGAGCTGGCAGTGCAGTCCTCGTCGGGCACCTATTCGAACGACGACCGCACCAACCTGCAGACCGAAGTCACGGCGCTGACCACCCAGATCACCAGCATCCTCAACAACACCACGTTCAACGGCGTGGCGCTGTTCGACGGCACTGCCGGCTCTTCGGGCAGCGTGACGATCCAGACGGGCTCGGCTTCGGGCAACACCGTCTCGCTCGATTTCAGCAAGATCGATCTGTCGTCCGCGACCGCCGTCAGCATCTCGAGCTCGACCACCGCGTCGAGCGCGCTGACGACGATCGACAATGCACTGAAGACCGTCAACACCTCGCGCGCCAAGCTCGGTGCCGGCCAGAGCCAGCTCGAGTCGGCGGTCAACAATCTGAGCGCGAACGTGAACAACCTCAGCGACGCCCGCAGCCGGATCGAGGACACCGATTACTCGACCGAAACCGCGGCGCTCGCCAAGGCCCAGATCCTGTCTCAGGCATCGACGGCGATGCTCGCCCAGGCGAACCAGAGCCAGCAGTCGGTTCTCTCGCTGCTTCGTTAAGCGCGTGCCGGTCGGGGTGTCACCCCCCTGACAGGCACCGAGGCCGGTCACCCCTTCGCACGCGAAGGGGGCGCATGGGGAGCCCCGGTGGTCCTAGGGACCACCGGGGTTTTTCCTGTGGGATTACCGCCTGTCGAATTACCGGCTGCCGGGCTTCCCGCCGGGCTTCCATTCCGGTCTGTCGGCGCTGTTCGCCAGCGAACGAATCGGCTCGACCAGCGACTGGATCGCACGCGTCATGAACGCGATGTCGAGGCTGGCGAGATCGTCCTTCGGGGTGTGATAGGTCGGGATCACCGCCCAGCCCGAGATCGTGTGCGCAACCACGCCCTGCAGCGCGAGCGAATAATTGTCCGAACGCTCGAAGAAATGCTGATCGGGATAGGGGTCGGCCGTCACCAGCGCGCCGTGGTTCTTCAGCGTCTCGCCCAGGTTCGAGCGCTCGAACCCCGTCATCATCATCTGCCCCGCGGGGAGCTTCGGATCCTGCGCGCCGATCATCTCGAACTCGATATTGGCGACCATGTCGGCGAGCGGCACCGGCGGGTGCAGGCCGAACCAGGTCGAGCCCATGCCGCCGATCTCCTCCGCGCCATAGGCGACGAAGAGGATGCCGCGCTTCAACGGCTTGCCCGCGGCCAGCGCCCGCGCCAGTTCCAGCACCGCCGTGGTGCCCGACGCGTCGTCATTGGCACCGTGCATGATCACCCCGTCCGGCCGGACCCCGAGATGATCGAGATGCGCCGTGAGCAGGATCACGCCCGCCTTCGGATCGGTGCCCGGCAGCCAGCCGATCGCATTGGTGGTGATGCTGGTCTCGCGCGCGACGTCGAGCTTCACTTGCACGTCGGCACCCGGCTTCTTCGCCAGCGCGTCGAACTGCGCGGCCGGAACCACGACGACGACCGTGCGCGGCTCCTTCGGCGCGCCCTCGAGGAAGGTCGGCATCCGCGGCTGGCCGCCCATCGCCTTCACCATCGCCTGGGTCCGGGCGCTTTCACGCAGCACGAGGAGCTTCACGTCCTTGCGCGCGGCGGCGCGGTAGATCGCCATGATGTCCGGGTCGCCCGAGGCCAGCACCACTTCGCCCGCCGGCAGCCCGGCGGGATCGCTGCCGGCATAGACGACCGACTTGCCCCCCGTCCCCTCCGCCGCACCGACCAGCACGGCGATCTGCGGCAGGTTGATCGCGCCCGAGACCAGCGATGCGCCCTTGAGGGTCGCCCGCACGATCGTCGCGGGCTGGAGATAGCCGGCCATGCCCGGCGCAGTCTTCAGCCCGAAGCTCTCGAACTGGGAAGCGACATAGGCGGCGGCGATCGCCTCGTCGCGAGTCGCGCTGCCGCGGCCCTGCAGCGCGTCGCTCGCCAGAAAGCTCTCATGCGCGCGCACCCATTCGGGCCGCACCGTCCAGCCCTGCGCCGGCGCGGTCTGCGCGCCGGCCGCCATCGGCAGCAGCATCGCGGCCGACGCCGCCAGCACGAATTTCGCCATTCCCCGCATGCACTTCCCTCCCTGGTTTCGGGAGGTGGTCTGGGGCAAGCGCCGCGGCGGTGCAAGCGGGGCCGGGCGATCAGCCCATGCGGCGGGCGAGCGCCTTCTTCAGCCGCGCATGCGCCGATGCCTTGATCTGACAGATCCGCGCGGCGCCGACGCCGAGCACCTGGCCGATCTCTTCGAGGTTCAATTCCTCGACATAATAAAGCTGGATCACCTGCTGCTCGCGCGTCGGCAGCGCGGCGATCGCCGCGACCAGCGCCTCGCGCTGCCCGGCTTCGGCGAGCTGGTCGAAGGCATTGGGCTCGTCGGCCATGAACCAGGGGCTCTCGTCCGAATAATGCTCGTCGATGGATTCGAAGCGCACCGCCTCGGCGCTGGCATAGTCGGCGCGCAGCTTCTCGACCGTGATGCCGAGCTTTTCCGCCACCGCGGCCTCGTCGGGCGCGTGGCCCAGCGCCGCCGCGAGCGAACCCACCGCCGCCTGATAGGCCTTGCGCCGCCGCATCGCGCCGCGGGTCAGCGTCGCCTGGCGGCGCAGCTCGTCGATCATCGCGCCCCTCAGGCGAGTCGCCAGATATTGCTCGAAGCTCACTTGGCCGCGATCCTCAAAGGCCTCGGCTGCCTCGAGCAGCGCCACCAGCCCGACCTGGATCAGGTCCTCCACCTCGACGATCGCGCTCATCGAGCCATGGATGTGCCAGGCGATCCGCCGGACCAGCGGCAAGTGCGTGCGCGCCAGCGCTTCGGCGTCGCGGCGGGGCGGCGCAGGGGTGTAAAGCAGGGGCGAGGGAGCGAGTGCGAGTGACGCCATGTCGTCGAGTTTCCCTGGGGTCAGAGCGTTCATGCGGCCAGCGCCTCCGGCGCACCGATCACCGCCACCACTTCGACGGCCTTGTCTTCGGGCACTTCGAAGAAGCTCATCACCGGCGTATCGGGCAGCACGGTCTTGATGAGCTTGCGGATGGCGATGCGGATTGCCGGCTGGACGACGAGCGCGAAGGGCTTCGCCTCGGCGACCAGCGGCTGGGCGGCGCGTTGCAGCGCCTCGGCGATGCGGCGGCCGAGATCGGGCTCGATCGCGTGGCGGCGCGACGGATCGGAGCGCACCGCCTGGCCGAGCAGCGCCTCGAGCTGGCCTTCGAGCGTCATCACGCGCAGCGGCTCGCGCACGCCGCACAATTTCTGGATGATCAGCGGGCCGAGCTCGGGGCGGATCAGTTCGATCAGCTCCTCGGGATCGAGCGTCTTCTGCGCGGCGAGCGCGATCGCGGCGGCGATGCGGCGGAATTCCTTGAGCGAGATATTCTCGGCAAGCAGCCCGCGCAGCACCTGGGTGAGGATGGTGAGCGACACCGGCTGGGGCGAGAGCGAGGCGACGAGCTGCGCCGAACGCTCCTTGAGCCCGTCGAGCAGCGCCTGCACCTCGTCGGGGCCGAGCAGGTCCGCCGCGCTTTGCAGCAGGCACTGGTTGAGATGGGTGGCGACCACCGTGCCCGGATCGACGACGAGATAGCCCAGGCCGGTCGCCGCATCGGCATCGCCCTGCGCGATCCACACCGCGTCGAGCCCGAAGGTCGGGTCCTTCACCCGCTTGCCGTGCAGCCGGCCCGCCGCCTGGCCGGTATCGAGCGCGAGCACTTCGTCGGGCGACACCGAATCCTCGCCGATCACCACGCCGCCGATGACGATGCGATAGGTGAAGGGCGCAAGGTTGATGTCGTCGCGCACCCGTACCTGCGGGACGACGAAGCCCAGTTCCTTCGAAAGCTGGCGCCGCACGCCGGTGATCCGCCCCATCAGCGGCCCGCCGCGGCGCTCGTCGACCAGCGGCACCAGGCCATAGCCGATGTCGAGCATCACCTGCATGTTGTCGGTCACTTCCTCCCAGCCGATCCGCGACTGGTCGACCGGCTCGGCGGCGACCACCGGCGCGGGCGCCGGCCGACGGGCGGCCTTGCGCATCCGCCAGGCGACGAAGCCCGACGCGGCGGCAGCGGGCAGGATGACGAGGTGCGGCATGCCCGGGAACACGCCAAGCAGGCCGAGGATGATCGCAACCGGGGTCCAGGTCTTGTGGCTGCCGAACTGGCTGCCGATCTGGCCGGCAAGATCGTGGCTCGAGGTGACTCGCGTCACGATCGCAGCGGCCGCGATCGAGAGCAGCAGCGCCGGCACCTGCGCGACCAACGCGTCACCGATCGCCAGCAGCACATAGGTCGAGGCCGCCTCGCCCACCGCCATATGATGGCTGGCGACGCCGAGGATCAGGCCGCCGATGACGTTGATCCCGAGGATCAGCAGCCCGGCGATCGCGTCGCCCTTCACGAACTTGGACGAACCGTCCATCGCGCCGTAGAAATCGGCTTCGGTCGAGACTTCCTGGCGGCGCGCGCGCGCCTCGTCCGGGGTGATGAGGCCGGCGTTCAGATCGGCGTCGATCGCCATCTGCTTGCCGGGCAACGCATCGAGGGTGAAGCGCGCCGAGACTTCGGAGACGCGGCCGGCGCCCTTCGTCACCACGATCATGTTGATGATCACGATCACCGCGAACACGACCAGGCCGACGACATAGTCGCCGCCGATCATGAAGGTGCCGAACGCCTCGATGACATGGCCCGCGGCGCTCTCGCCCTCATGGCCATGGACCAGCACGACGCGCGTCGAGGCGACGTTCAGGCCGAGGCGGAACAGCGTCGCGAACAGCAACACGGTCGGGAAGGCCGAGAAATCGAGCGGCTTCTGCGCATTGAGCGCGACCATCAGCACCGCGAGGCTGATCATGATGTTGAGCACGAAAAAGGCGTCGAGCAGGAAGGCCGGGATCGGCACGACCATCAGCGCGACGAGCAGCATGATCGCGCCGGGCAGCGCGAAGCTCCTGGCGGCGGGGCCGACTCCCTGGGGAAGCGCGAAAGCAGTCACTGGCGATTACGCTCCGAGATTGGCGAGCATGAGATAGGCGAGCCGGGCAGTCGCCGGCGTCGGGCGTAGCGGATCGATGCGCTGGCGCAGCGCCGGATCGATCGCGGCCTGGCCCTGTGCGGGATCGGCGCTCGAATGCGCGACGTTCAGCTGGGCGAGCGTGGTCTCGACCCAGTGCCGGTCGCTATCGACCGCGCCATTGCCGAGGATCACTTCGTTGCCGCCGTCGGACCAGGCACGCGCCGCCGCGTCGA
Organism: Pseudomonadota bacterium; assembly: GCA_023400405.1. Classification (GTDB taxonomy): domain Bacteria; phylum Pseudomonadota; class Alphaproteobacteria; order Sphingomonadales; family Sphingomonadaceae; genus Sphingomonas. The sequence goes on along the minus strand of JAEXFD010000052.1, from coordinate 14,923 downwards.
AGCCGGCATCGACTCCGTCCGAGGCGAGCCCGGTCGCGCCGACCGCGGCGGCGCCCTTGTCGAGCTTGCCGGCGAAGCGGCTGTAGATTTCGGAGAGCGAGCGCGGCTGGCCGTTGCCGGCGAAGAAGATGCTGCGATTGGCGCGCGCCGCCGCCGGGAACAGGCTCGCGCCGCTGCGGTCCGGATTGGCGGCGAGATGGCTCAGAAACTTGTCCGCGCCGCCGAGGCCGAGAAAATGCGCCATATAAAGGTCGGTGCCGGTGGCGGGGCGGCCGAGCGATTGCTCGAGCGCGGCCTTGTTGTCGGCGGCATGCTCCGCGGCCATCAGCGCCGAGACCTGCGGATCGCTGCGCAGCCCGAGGATTGCCTGGCGCGTCCCGGCGTCGCTCACGACATAGCGGCCCGTGCTCGTCTGCTTGATGCTGTCGGCCGCCCAGCCCAGCCCATGCTCGGCGCCGTGCTGCTTGACCACGCCGAGCCAGCTCTGCTCGATGAATTGATAGAGCCCCGTCGCGGACGAGGTGCCGGCGCGCGCATCGGCGCGCAGGCCGCTTTCGACCTGTGCCTGGCCGAGCAGGTAATTGAAGTCGATACCGGTCTTGCGGCTCGCCGTGGCGATGGCGGTCTGGACGCCCGCGCGGGCGCTTACCGAAGCGACGCTCATCGATTTGCAGTCCGATTGCCCATGGTGGGCCCATCAGAGCAAGGAGCGTGCCAGTCGGGACGATCGCCGGCGCGGCGACCGCGCCGGGAGGGGATCAGGCGATGGCGTAGCCGACCGGCTTATAGGCCGGCAAATCCTGGCCGGAAAGAAGTTGCAGCCGGCGGCGGACATTTGCCGCCATCAGGTTGACGTAGATCCGGCAGGTCTCGTTGAGGCGGTGCGCCTCGGCCGCGAGCTGCTTGACCTCCGCGGACGGCGCCTCGCCGTCATACAGCGCGACCGTGTCGATCGCGGCGAGCTTGGTCCGCGTCGCCGTTTCCAGCCCGGCGATGTCGTTCGCCTTGAGCGCGGCGATCTCGGCATGGAGCGCGTCGATCACCTGGATAAGGGCCTCACGCCGGTCCATGGGCATCCCATTCCTGCTTGGCGGCGAGCATCCGCGCCGCAATCTTGTTCGGATCGATCGGATAGCGGCCGCTCGCAATGGCATCGCGGAGCTGGGTGACGCGGTCGGTATCGACCGGCGGCCGCGCGGCCGCGGTCCCGGCCATCGCCGTCGCGGCGCTGCGCAATTCGGGGGTCTCGTCGGCGACGCCGCGCGCTGCCGAGACGTGCCTGGCGGCATCGACGGGCGCGACGCGACGGTCGCCGACCGCACTCGCCTTGTTCCCGATCGCATCCACCATTGCCTGCCGATCCTTCATCTCTGCAGCCCGGAGAACGGCTGCCGCCGGCAAAACTTTACCGGAAAATCTCAGCTGCCCCAGCCGGGCAGCCGCGCCCGGCCCGGCTCGATCGCGATCGCCTGCACCGGCGGCTTCTTGTCGTCGATCTTGACTGCAAGCCTGCCCCCGGCCGGGGCATCCGCCATCGCCACGCCCTCGCGGGTGATCGCGAAGCCGGCGCCGCCCGCCTCGATCGTGATCGCATCGCCGCGGCGGATCACCACTTCGGGCTTGGCGGCGGGTGCCGGCGCGGGGCTAGCCGGGGCAGCTTCGGCCTTGGCGACCTTGACCACGCCGACCGGCACGAACAGCCGCCATTGCGGCGCCAGGCAGCGGACCACCACTGCGTCATGCGCCGGGGTGCGCCATTCGAGCTGCGGCGCCGGGCAGGCGGCCAGCTTCAGCCGGGCATCGACGCTGGCAAGCGCGCCGCCCGGGGTGCCGATCGCGGCGCCGGTGAACTGCGCGACGATCGTGTCGATCAGCGCCGTCGACTGGAAGGCCTGGGCCTGGGCGGGCAGCGGCGCGGCGAGTGCCATCAGGGCGAGCCCTGGGATGCGGAGGGTCATTGCCGGTCTCCTTCGAAAGCAAGCGTCAGGACGGCGCGGCGCTGGCCGCGGCCGGTGGAAAGGGTCAGGCGGCCGGGCGCGACGGCGCCGGCGCGGACGAGGTTGGCGGCGACGATGCGCGCGCGATCGGCGGCAAGGATCGCGCCGCTGCCGGTGGCGGGATCGACGTCCGCGGCGCTGCCATCCACTTCGCCGGTGACGCGCAGCCGCGTGCGCGGGTCGCGCGTCGCCGTGCGGGCCCATTCGATCGCGCCCGCCATGTCGCCGGGAACGGCCGAGCCGGTCGCGAAGCCGTTGGCCGCCGCGATCTCGACCGGCATCGCCGGCGCCTCGGCGCGCACGCCGAAGCCGGCGCGGATGCCGGCGGCGAGCTTGGCGGGCTCGACGCGATTGGCCTGGAGGAAGACGAAGAAGCCGACGAGCAGCAGCGACAGGTCGGCGAGCGTGGTCAGCCACACCGCGCGCGAAGGTTCTTCTTCGTCGAACACGGTCATGCCGCAACCTCGTGGATGCGCGCGCCGGGATCGACGGTCGCGAGCGCCGCAAGCGGCGGTTGCAGCCGCAGCCGCTCCTGCGCCTCGTGCCGAGCCCGGCGCTTGAGCCGCGTCGCGACCGGCAGCGCGACCAGATTGGCGAGCAGCGCGCCGTACAGCGTGGCGAGCAGCGCCACCGCCATCGCCCCGCCGATCGCCTGCGGGTCCTTCATCTGCGCGAACATCTGGACGAGCCCGATCAGCGTGCCGACCATGCCCATCGCGGGCGCGACTTCGGCCATGCCCGACCAGACTTCCCAGGCCCCGCGCTGGCGTTCGAACCGCGTGCAGCGGCGCTCCTCGAGCAAGGTCGTCACTTGCTCCGTCCCCGCCCCGTCGACGATCGCGTTGACCGCGGCGGCGATATCGGGATCGGCGATCACCGCCCGGTCGAGCGCGATCACGCCGTGCCGCCGCGCGATCCGGGCGAAGGCATTGGCCTGGGCGACCAGCGGCTCGGCATCGAACGGCCGGCGCGCGAGGTCGCGCAGCGCTGTCAGCCCGCGGCCGAGGTCGCCGGCCGCATTGCGCAGCACGGTCGCGACCAGCGTGCCGCCGCCGACGATGATCAGCGCGGCCGGATCGAGGAAGGTGCCGAGGCTCGGAAGGGCTGCAATGTCCATGCGCCCGTGGATGCACGAAGCGGGCCAACTCGCGCCTCCTCTCCGCGCCCCGGCAAGCGCGGGAACGGGCGGCAGCCGGTTGCCGGCCACCCGGCAAGGCCTTGCCGCTCCCTGCTGCTTTGCCGGCAATTCACTTGTTTTCGGGGCTCCCCGCCAATTTGGCACGGCCATTGCAGAGAGGCTGGCGAACTTTTGTGCGGGAGACGTGCAGATGCCCAATGACAGCCTTTTCGGCATTCACGGTGCAGCGCTGGCCGTGCGCTCGCAGCGCATGGGGATGCTGGCCTCGAACATCGCCAACGCCTCGACCCCCGGGTACAAGGCCAAGGACGTGGACTTCCGCGCCGCGCTCGCCTCGGCCGAGACGCCGGGCGGCTCGGTCGACGGCGCCGTCGAGAACGCCACCCTCTATCGCGTGCCGCTCCAGCCTTCGGCCGACGGCAACACGGTCGAGCTCGCCACCGAGCAGACCGCCTTCGCCGAGAACGCCGTCGCCTATCAGACGACGCTGTCGTTCCTCAATGGCCGCATCGGCCAGATCACCCGCGCGCTGAAGGGAGAGTAAGCCATGGGCGACCAGCCGCTTTCGATCTTCCAGGTCTCGGGCCGCGCGATGAGCGCGCAGCTCGTCCGGATGAACACCACCGCGTCGAACCTCGCCAATGTCGGCACCGTCGCCTCGAGCGCCCAGGCCGCCTATCGCACGATCAAGCCGGTGTTTCGCACCGCCTTCGACGAGGCAAGCGGCATGTCCACGGTCGATGTCGAACAAGTCGTCACGGCCGGCTCGGACCCGACCAAGCGCTACGATCCCGGCAACCCGATGGCCGACAAGGACGGCAATGTCTGGGAAGCCGCCGTCGATGAAACCCGCGAGCTCGTCGACATGATGGAGAGCGCGCGGACCTACCAGAACAACGTCGAAGTGATGCAGACCGCCAAGTCGCTGATCGTCGACACCCTCAAGCTGGGCCGCTGATCATGAGCGATTTCGATACCACCCTCGCCAATCTGGGCATTCCGCGCCAGGGCACCAAGCCGGCCACGGGCGGCACCACCCTGCCGACCAAGGACACCTCGCGGCTGGGCAAGACCGACATGGACGTCTCCGACTTCCTGTCGCTGATGACCGCGCAGCTCAAGAACCAGGATCCGTTCGCGCCGGTCGACAACACCCAGATGGTCGCCCAGATGGCGCAATTCTCGTCGCTGTCGGGCATCACCTCGATGAATTCGACGCTGAAGACGATCTCGGATCGCCTCGGCACGACGACGCTCAACGATGCGCTCGGCTATGTTGGCAAGACCGTGCTGGTCGAAGGTTCGACCGCCTATCCGCGCACTTCGGGCGGCCTCGCCGGCGCCGTGTCGCTGCCGGCCAAGGCGACCAACGTCACCGTCACGATCAGCGACAGCTCGGGCAAGACGCTCAAGACGATCGAGATGGGCGCGCAGGACAAGGGCGCGGTCGCCTGGGATTGGGACGGCAAGACCGACACCGGCGATCCCGCCGGCGACGGCCCGTTCAAGGTCAAGGTCACCGCCAGCGACGGCGCCGGCATGGTCAAGGCCGCGCCGCTGGTCTGGGCGCCGGTCACCTCCGTCTCGATGGGCGCCAACGGCAAGCCCGTCCTCACCCTTCCCAGCATCGGCAACGTCTCCACCGACGACGTCTGGCAGATCGCCTGAACCCCCTTTCGCAGGAGTAATACCCCATGTCCTTCTTCACTTCGCTCTCCGGCCTCCAGGCGGCACAGACCGACATGTCGACGATCTCGCACAATCTTGCGAACGTGCAGACCAACGGCTTCAAGAAGAGCTCGACTCAGTTCGCCGACGTGATCGCGTCGACCGCCAACATGAACCCCACCCAGATGGTCGGTTCGGGCGTGGTGGTGAAGGCGGTGCGCCAGCAATTCGGTCAGGGCGGCTTCACCCAGAGCTCGTCGGCGCTCGACGTCGCGATCTCGGGCGACGGCTTCTTCATCGTCAAGGGCGACGAGAAGAGCGGCAACGGCGTCGCCTATACCCGCAACGGCAGCTTCCAGGTCGATGCCGATCGCTATGTCGTCGATGCGCAGGGCAACAAGCTGCAGGTTTATCCGGTCGATGGCTCGGGCGCAGTGGTCGCGACCGGCCTGTCCTCGACCGTCAGCCTGCGCCTGCCGCAGACCAGCGGCACGCCCGAGGCGACCGACAACGTCAAGCTCGGCCTCAACCTCAACGCCGGCTCGGGCATCCCGGCCGACAATCCCAAGTTCGCCGATGCGGGCTACAAGTTCGATCGCTTCGATCCGGCGACCTACAACCAGTCGGTCCAGACGACGATCTACGATGCGAACGGCAATGCGCTGACGCTGACCAACTATTTCGTCCGCGAGACCAAGCCGACCGACACCGACGCCACGTCGAGCTGGAAGGTCTATTCCTTCGTCGGCGATCAGCAGCTCAACGCCGGCACCGATCCGAACAAGATGGAGCAGTTCGAGCTCAAGTTCGACAGCACCGGCAAGCTCTCCCAGCCGACCGGCCCGCTGACCTTCCAGGGCTTCCTTGCCCCGGGCGCGACGTCGGAACAGGTGGTCAAGCTCGACCTGTCGCAGGGCACCACCCAGGTCAGCTCGCCGTTCAGCCTCAATTCGAGCAGCCAGGACGGCTCGCCGGTCGGGCAGATCGAAGGCGTGACGATCGGCGACGACGGCACCGTGACCGCCAGCTTCTCGAACGGCGACACCCAGGCGCTCGGCAAGGTCGTGCTCGCCAACTTCACCAACAATGCCGGCCTGCGCCAGCTCGGCAACTCGACCTGGGCGGCCACCGGCTTCTCGGGCGATTCGCGCCTCGGCGAGCCGGGCACCAATGGCTTTGGCGGGCTGATGTCGGGCGCGATCGAGCGCTCGAACGTCGACATCACCGAAGAGCTGGTCAATCTGATCGCGGCGCAGCGCAACTTCCAGGCGAACGCGAAGGCGCTCGATACCGCGAGCCAGATGTCGCAGACCATCTTCAACATCCGCAGCTGAGCTGAGGCGCGGAAGGGCACCCGGACATGGACCGTCTCGTCTACACCGCGCTTTCGGGGCTGCGCAGCCAGATGGCGGCGCAGACCACGATCGCGAACAACATCGCGAACGCGTCGACCATCGGCTATCGCGCCGATCGGGTCAGCTTCGATCGCATGGTGCTCGAAGGGTCCGGGCTCGAATCGCGCCAGATGGCGGCCGAACAGGTCGAGGATTTCGATCGCAGCGCCGGCGCGGTGATGCAGACGGCGCGCCCGCTCGACGTCGCCGTCACCAGCGACAGCTGGATCGCGGTCCAGGCCAAGGACGGCAGCGAAGCCTATACGCGGCGCGGCGATCTCCAGATCGCGGCCTCGGGCGTGCTGGAAACCGGCGACGGTTTCCCGGTGATGGGGTCGGGGGGCCCCATCACCGTGCCGCCCGCGGACAAGATCATGGTCGCCGCCGACGGCACGCTGTCGATCGTCCCGCGCGGCGGCGATCCGATGCAGCCCCAGGAACTCGACAAGATCAAGCTGGTCAGCACCCAGGGCAGCCAGACCTCCAAGGGTCTCGACAACCTGCTCCACGTCAAGGGCGGCGGCGTGCTGCCCGAGGACATGGATGCCAAGGTTCAGTCGGGCGCACTCGAGCAATCGAACGTCAACATGACCCAGGCGCTGGTCGACATGATCGAGAACCAGCGCAGCTACGAAGTGCAGGCGAACCTGCTCAAGGAAGCCAAGAACATGGACGAGAGCGCCGCATCGCTGATGCGGATGCCCTCTTAAGGGAGACAGACGATGGGTTCATCGGCAATGCACGTCGCACGCACCGGGCTCGATGCCCAGGATGCGCGGATGCGGGTGATTTCGAACAATCTCGCCAACGTCAACACGACGGCCTTCAAGCGCGATCGCGCGAGCTTCGCGACGCTGGCCTATCAGGTCGTCACGACGCCTGGCGCCGCCTCGACCGCGGAGACCAAATACGCCACCGGCCTCAATCTCGGCACCGGCGTGCGCATCCAGGGCACCGAGCGGATCGAGACCCAGGGATCGCTGCAGACCACCGGCAACGGGCTCGACATGGCGCTCGACGGCAATGGCTATTTCCAGGTCCAGCTGCCCGGCGGCCAGCTCGGCTATACCCGAGCCGGCAATTTCTCGCGCTCGGCCGAGGGCCAGCTGGTCACGGCAGAGGGCTATCAGGTGATGCCCGGCGTCACCATCCCGGAGGGCGCGATCTCGGTCACCGTCGGCACCGACGGCACCGTCTCGGCGCAGATGCCGGGCCAGACCGATCTCACCCAGATCGGCCAGATTCAGGTCGCCAACTTCGCCAATCCTGCCGGGCTTCAGGCCCGCGGCGACAATTACCAGATCGAGACGCCGGCCAGCGGCGCCCCGGCGCTCGGCGCCGCGGGTGAAGACGGCCGCGGCAACATCCGCCAGGGCATGCTCGAAGGCTCGAACGTCAATGTCGTCGAGGAACTCGTCGATATGATCGAGACCCAGCGCGCCTATGAGGTCAATTCCAAGATGATCTCGGCGACCGACGAGATGCTGAAAAATGTCAACCAGAACATCTGAGACGCGCTCGGCGCGCTTCCTCGCCGGCCTGGCCGTCGGCAGCCTCATCGCGATCGCCCTGGCGTTCGCGCCGGCGCCGGCGCACGCCCAGTTCCTCGGCATCGGCGGCAAGAAGAAGCCCAAGGAGGATTTCTCCGCAACGCTCGCGCCTCAGGCGCCCGCGGCACGGCCGGCCAATGGCGGCATCTTCCAGGCCGAAGACGGCTATGCCGCGCTCTACGAGGGCCAGCGCGCCCGGCGCCTCGGCGATCCGCTGACGATCGTGCTGGTCGAAAAGACCACGGCATCGAAATCGGCGGGCACCAAGCTCGACAGCGCCGGCGGCTTCGGCCTGACGCCGCCGACCACCGGGGCCCTGTCGCTGTTCAAGGACACCGACGCGAGCGTCAGCGGCAAACGCAATTTCGCCGGCACCGGCGCAGCCGACCAGGCAAACGCGCTGTCGGGCGAAGTCAGCGTCACTGTCGCTGCGGTCTATCCCAACGGCACGATGCTGGTGCAGGGGCAGAAGCGCGTCACGCTCAATCGCGGCGACGAGTTCGTCCAGATCAAGGGCATCGTCCGCGTCGCCGACATCGACCAGAACAACCGCGTGCCGTCGACCCGCGTCGCCGATGCCCGCATCGCCTATACCGGCAAGGGCGACGTCGCCCGCGCCTCCCGCCAGGGCTGGCTAAGCCGGTTCTTCTCGGTCATCAGCCCGTTTTGAGGGGGCCGCAGCCATGATGCATCTGTTCCTTAAGGGCTTACGCTTCCTCCCGTTCGCCCTGAGCTTGTCGAAGGGCCGCTCTTCTCTTGCGACACCCGCGACCAAGAGCCGTGCTTCGACAGGCTCAGCACGAACGGGGTTGGGGCTGGCGTTGGCAGCCGCCACCCTGGGGCTGTTCGCCACTCCCGCCCAGGCCCAGCGGATCAAGGATCTCGGCGGCTTCCAAGGCATCCGGGCCAACCAGCTCACCGGCTATGGCGTGGTCGTCGGCCTGCCCGGCACCGGCGACGACAATCTCGAATATACCGTCCAGTCGATGAAGGGCGTCGCCTCGCGCTTCGGCTTGCAGCTGCCGCAGGGCGTTGCGCCGGGGCTCAAGAACGCGGCGGTGGTGATGATCACGGCCGATCTCCCGCCCTTCGCCAAGCCCGGCCAGAGGCTCGACATCACGGTCTCGTCGATGGGCAAGGCCAAATCCTTGCGCGGCGGGACGCTGATCCTCACGCCGCTGCAGGGCGCCGACGGCCAGATCTACGCCATGGCGCAGGGCAATCTCGCGGTCGGCGGGCTGGGTGCCGAGGGCAAGGACGGCTCGCAGATCGTCGTCAACACGCCCAGCTCGGGCCGCATCCCGGAGGGTGCGACGGTCGAGCGCAGCGTCGATACCGGATTCGATCGTTCGCCGGTGCTCACCTTCAACCTCGCCCGCGCCGATTTCACGACGGCGCAGCGCGTCCAGGACGCGATCAACCGCCGATTCGGCATGGGGCGTGCCCGCGCGATCGACGGCGTGTCGATCGCCATCCAGGCGCCGGAAGGCCGCGACGTGCGCGCCGAGATCATGAGCGAAGTCGAGAATCTGGAGGTCGAGGCTGCCGAGGCCGCCGCCAAGGTGATCGTCAACGCCCGCACCGGCACCGTGGTGATCAACTCGGCCGTCCGGGTCAGCCCCGCCGCGGTAACACATGGTAAACTCACCGTTCGTATTGATGAGGACCAGCAGACCAGCCAGCCCGCGCCGTTCAGCAAGGGCGAGACCCGCACCGAAGAACATTCGACCGTGGGCGTCGAGGAGGAGAAGCATCCGATGTTCTTGCTCGAGCCCGGTCCCAAGCTTTCGGACGTGGTCAAGGCCGTCAACGCCATCGGCGCGTCGCCGGCTGACCTGGTCGCGATCCTCGAGGCGCTCAAGGAAGCCGGCGCGCTCAAGGCGGAGCTGATCGTCCTGTGACCCGCGCGGCGCTCTCCATCGGCAGCCCGTCGGCCGGCGCGAGCGATACGTCGCGCCTCGCCTCGAAGGAGAATCTCGAAGCCGCCGGCCAGCGCTTCGAGGCGATCTTCACGGGCATGATGCTGAAATCGATGCGCCAGGCAAAGCTCGGCGACGGGCTGTTCGACAGCAAGGCCGAGGAGCAGTTCCGCGACATGCAGGACCAGGCGCTCGCCCAGAACATGGCGGTGCATGCCCCGATGGGCATCGGCAAGGCGATGACCGCCTTCCTTGCCAAGGGGCTGAAGACCGAGACCGCGGCGACGACGCGGGGCACGTCGGCGCCGGCTGAAGGGGCTGCGAAATGACCGACCTGCTGTCGATCGGCGCTTCGGGCGCGCTCGCCTATCAGAGCGCGCTCGCCACCACGTCGGACAATATCTCGAACGCGGCGACGCCGGGCTATTCGCGCCGCGTCGGCACCGTGCGCGAACTGGTCGCGGCGGGCGGCAATACGGCGGCGCGGGCCTCGGGCCTGGGGGTCGCGGTCGCCGGCGTGACGCGCTCTGCCGATGCCTTCCGCAGCGCCGAAGTACGCGCCAGCGGTTCCGATCTCGCCAAAACCATGGCGGGCGCCACCTGGCTCCAGCGGATCGATTCGGCGCTGACCGGCAACAAGCTGGGCGACCAGCTCACCGGCTTCTTCACCGCGGCCAAGACCGTCGCCGCCGATCCCACCGCGCTGCCCGCGCGTGCGACGATGCTCGAAGCGGCGTCGAGCGCGGCGGCAGCGTTCAGCGCGACCGGGACGGCGCTCGATACCGCGATGCACGATTTGGGTGATCAGGCCGGCGCGGCCGTCACCCAGCTCAACAATCTTTCGGCGAGCCTCGCCAAGGTCAATTCGGGCCTCGCACGCGCCGACGCCGGCACCGCCGGCCAGGCGGCGCTGCTCGACCAGCGCGACCAGCTGCTCGAGCAGATGAGCGCGATCACCGACGTCAACGTGAAGTTCGACGATTATGGCCGGGCCACGGTGCGCGGCGGCAGCGCCGGCGGGCCGGTGCTCGTCGAGGGCGCGCAGGCGAGCCTGGCCAGCTTCGCGATGAACGACGAAGGGGCGATGTCGTTCGCGGTCCAGCGCGACGGGGTGACCCGCGCGATGCTGCCGCAGGGTGGTGCGCTTGCCGGGATCGCCGAGAGCGGCTCGCGGATCGCCGCGGCGCGCGATGCGATCGGCGACATGGCCAAGCAGTTCGCCGAGGGCGTCAACGCCGTGCAGGCCGCGGGCGACGATCTTTCGGGCGCGGCGGGCAAGCCGATCTTCGCGGTCGGCGATCCGCCCTACAAGCTCTCGGTGGTGCTCGACGATCCGCGCGGCATCGCCGCGGCGTCGCGCGGCGGGGGCACGCGCAGCAATGCCAATCTCGCCGGCTTCGACACGCTGCGCAGCAGCGGCGGGTTCGAGGACGGCGTCACCGATCTCACCGCCGCCAACGGCGCGGCACTCGCCGGTCGCAACGGCGTCATCGACGCGCAGACCGCGATCCATGATTCCGCCGTGTCGGCCCGCGATTCGGTCAGCGGCGTCAACATCGACGAGGAAGCCGTCGACCTGATGCGCTTCCAGCAGGCCTATCAGGCCTCGAGCCGCGTGATTCAGGTCGCGCGCGAAACGCTGCAGTCGATCCTCGATATCAGGTAACCGCCATGCGCATCGCCACTTCCCAGCTCTATGATCGCTCCACTTCGCTGATGAGCCAGCTCACGGCGCAGGCGGACAAGACTCAGGCGCAGATCGCCACGACCAAGCTCGGCGTCACCGCCGCCAGCGATGCAGCCGCCTATGTCCGGCTCCAGCAGATCGGACGAGCCACCACCGGCGATGCGGCCTACTCCGCGAACATCAACATCGCCAAGGGCGTGCTCGCCCAGGCCGATACCGCGCTGGACGGCGTCCAGACCCAGCTCCAGCGCGCGCTCGAGCTCGCCACCCGCGCCGCCAACGACACGCTGTCCGATTCGGATCGCAGTGCGATCGGCGAGGAACTCGGCGCGATCCGCGATTCGCTGCTCGGGCTCGCCAACACCAAGGACGACATTCGCGGCCAGCCGCTGTTCGGCGGCGCGAGCGGCGACACCGCCTATGTGAAGAACGCCGACGGATCGGTGAGCTTTGCTGGCACGGGCGATCCGGCCGCGATCCCGGTCGGCGACGGCGAGAGCGTGCAGCCCTCGGTGAGCGGCACGCGCGTCTTCACGACGAGCCAGGCGGACATGTTCGCCGTGCTCGGCGATTTCGCAGCAGCACTCTCGCAGGGAGGCGACGTCAAGGCGGCCGCGGGCAAGGCGCTGGACGGGATCAATGCCTCGCTCGACCAGGTCGCGCTCGGCCGCGCCTCGATCGGCGCGCGCGGCGCCCGGCTCGATATCGAGGAAGACCGGCTGAAGGATGCGGCCGAAACGCGCGAGACCACCCGCTCCGGCATCGAGGATACCGACATCCCCACCGCCGTCGCCCAGCTCCAGAAGACGCTCACCGTGCTTCAGGCGACCCAGGCCAGTTTCACCAAATTGAGCAGCGTATCGCTGTTCGATTACCTGAAATGAGCCGCGCGCTAACCAATTAACCATGATTTTGGGCTGAAGGTAGCGGCGAAACGGCCGTTAACCGAAGCGGCACCCGGGGGAATTCGCTAACACCATGTATCCGCTGATCGGCCTCGTCGTCCTGCTCGCCATGGTCTTCGGCGGCTTCACCATCACCGGTGGCGCGCTCGGCCCGGTGATGGAGGCGATTCCGCACGAGATGCTGATCATCGGCGGCGCCGCGGCCGGTGCGCTGATCATCGGCAATTCGATGAAGGAGCTGAAGGCGCTCGGCGGCGGGCTCGCCAAGGTCTTCAAGGGCCCGAAGTACAAGAAGCAGGATTATCTCGACACGATCTTCCTCGTCTCCAAGCTGATGAAGATGCTGCGGACGGAGGGGCCGATCGCGCTCGAGCCGCATGTCGAGGATCCCAAGTCCAGCGCGATCTTCGCCGAATATCCGCGGCTGCTCGCCGATCACACGCTGATCGGGCTGATCACCGACACGCTGCGCCTCGTCGTCGTCTCGTCGGGCACGCTCGACGTCCATGCGGTCGAGGAAGTGATGGATAATGCGATCAAGACCCACCATCACGAGGTCCAGGGCCCGCAGACCACGCTCCAGGGTTTGGGCGACGCCCTGCCCGCGCTCGGCATCGTCGCGGCGGTGCTCGGCGTGGTGAAGACGATGGGGTCGATCGACAAGCCGCCGGCGATTCTGGGCGGAATGATCGGATCGGCGCTGGTCGGCACCTTCATGGGCGTTCTGCTCGCCTATGGCATCGTCGCGCCGCTCGCCGGCCGGCTGCAGCAGGTGATCGACGCCGACGCGGCGATCTACCATGTCGTCAAGCAGATCATCATCGCCTCGCTGCACGGCCATCCGCAGCCGCTGGTGATCGAAGCCGCCCGCTCGGGCATCGCGCACGCCAACCAGCCGGGCTTCGGCGAAGTGTTCGACGGGCTGAGGGGGCGCTGATGTCGTACGGTACCGGCCCGCTCCCCCACCCGGCCACCCAACCAGGTTACTCTCATGGGTGGCCGGGTGGGGGAGCGGGCCGGTGCCGCTCATCGGCGGGAGCCGCATAAATGGCCGCCGCGCGCGCGCCGCACGGGAGCAACCAGCCGCCGAAGATCATCGTCAAGAAGATCTTCGTAGAGGGTCATGGCGGCCACCATGGCGGCGCCTGGAAGGTCGCCTATGCCGATTTCGTGACCGCGATGATGGCCTTCTTCCTGCTGCTCTGGCTGCTGGGCGCGACCACCGAAAAGCAGCGCAAGGCGCTGGCCGACTATTTCGCGCCGACCCTGGTCGAGCTGAAGCAGAACAGCGCCGGCTCGAACGGCCTGTTCGGCGGCGAGGCGATCAACCAGCGCGACAATTATCCGGGCAAGGCCTCGCAGACCGGCACGCGCGCACTCACCGTGCCGGTGGGCAGCGTGGGCGGCGACAATGTCGGCAGCGGCGCCAAGGGCACGCTCAAGGACCAGCGCGCGCTGACCGAACAGGACCAGCGCAATTTCAGCGACATGGCCAAGCGCATCCAGCAGCGGATGCGCGCGACGCCGCAGCTCGCCAAGCTCGCCAACCATGTCCGCTTCGTGCCGACACGCGACGGGATGCGGATCGATCTGCTCGACGATGCCAATTATTCGATGTTCGATCTCGGCACGACCGCGCTGGTGCCCGCCGCGAGCGCGCTGATCGGGACGATCGCCGAATCGATCCGCGGCATGGAGAATCCGATCATGATCCGCGGCCATACCGACAGCCTCGGCTATGGCGATCCGCTGGCGATGAACAACTGGATGCTGTCGAGCGGCCGTGCCGAGGCAACGCGGCGCCGGCTGCTTTCGGGCGGCGTCGCCGAGACTCGCTTCGAACGGATCGAGGGCGTCGCCGATCGCGAGCCGCTGATCACCGACACGCCCACCGATCCGCGCAACCGCCGGGTCGCGATCACCCTGCTCTATCGCCGGATCATGGACCAGGATCCGCAGGGCCGCTTCCGCCCCGGCCTGCGCGCCAGCCGGATCGGCGACGCGCGCTAGAATCTGTTTCAGCCAGGCTGAAACGGGCGCGGCACCAGCCCGCTCCAGCGAAGCTGAAGCAGACTCTAGAAGATCAGCTTGCGCACGCCGATGCGCACGACGCGGCCGATCGGATCGCGCAGATTGGGCGCATAGGCCGCCGGCGTCAGCCCGCTCGAATCGGTCACGCGCTGCCGGGCGTCGAACAGATTGTCGACGCGCAGGGTGAAGCGCGTGCCGCGCAGCCAGGGGTGCTTGAGCAGCAGGTCGATATCCTGGCCGGGATTGAACTCCGCGAGCAGGTTCACCTTCGCCAGGCTGCCGAAATTGAGCTGGTCACCGCTGGCCTGCGTGCCGGTGTTGACGTGCGTCGCGCTCTGCCAGTTGCCGTCGATGCGGAAGGTCAGCGCATCGCGGCGCATGCCTGCCTGGACCTGCACCTGATGCGCCGAAACACCGCTGCCGGTGCCATCGCCGTTGAGCTGGTCGAGCACGGGCAGGCCCGGGCGGATCTGGACCTCGTCCTTGAGGGTCCAGGTGTGGAAAGCGTTGAAGAACAGGCGATTACCGCCGCCGCCGCGTCCGCCGAAGCCACCGCGACCGCCACCGCCGAAACCGCCGCCGCCGAAGCGTGGCCCGCCGCCGCCGGGGCCGGCGCCACCGCCCGGGCCAGCGC
>JAEXFD010000031.1 GCA_023400405.1 Pseudomonadota bacterium | reverse complement strand
TCCTTGGTGTCGCGGCCCTTCTGGTGACCAAGCACCATGCAGGGCGTACCGTTGAATCGTGCAAGACCGCCGACGATCGACAGGTCGTCGGCAAAGTGACGATCGCCATGCAGTTCGACGAAATCCGTGAAGATCTCGTTGATGTAGTCGAGGGTGTAGGGGCGCTCCGGATGCCTTGCGATCTTGGTGATCTGCCAGGGCGTCAGGTCGCTATAGATTTCCTTGGTGAGCTGAAGGCTCTTCTTGCCGAGTTGGTCGATTTCTTCAGAGATATCGACTGCGGACTCCGTCTGCACATAGCGCAGCTCTTCGATCTTGCTTTCGAGTTCAGCAACGGGCTGCTCGAAGTCGAGAAAGGTTCGTTTCGCCAACGTCTTCTCCTGTTATTCAGTATGCGACCGGAAGCGGGTCGAGCGATCGCCAAATATACCAAGTCGCCACACTGCAGTATGGAGCCCAGGCGACAGCCACCTCGCGCGCATCGCTTCGACTGACCGGGTCGCCCGAAAAATAGTTGTGGCTGATGCCATTGATGAGCCCGAGGTCGTCCAGCGGCAGCACATTGGGACGCATCAGGTGGAAGATCAGGAACATCTCGGCTGTCCAGCGACCGATGCCGCGGATAGCGACGAGTTCCTCGATGATCATCTCGTCGGACATGTCTTTCCACTTGTCGACGTGAACCGAGCCCGAGTCGAAATGCAGCGCGAGATCGACGAGATATTCGATCTTGCGCACAGAAAGCCCTGCCGCGCGCATGTCGTCGACCTTGAGCTTGAGCACGCTCGCAGGCGCCATCTTGCGCGGCAGCTTCGCGAAACGGTCCCAGACGGATTGGGCGGCCTTCACCGATATCTGCTGGCCCACGATGCTGCGCGCCAGCGTCGTGAAGGCATCACCGCGAGATTCGAGGCAGGCGTCGCCGAAGCGGGGGATGAGCCGCTTCATGACGCGGTCCTTCTTGGCCAGGTGCTTGCAGGCTTCTTCCCAGTAATCGGGCGTGAACACCTCGATGGTCGGCTTCTTTGCAGGGGGCATCGTCTTGGTCGCGTTCACTGAGCCGAGGACCAGGTGGTACCGGTCGGTGAATCCTTGAGCACGATACCTTGCGCGAGAAGATCATTGCGGATGCGATCCGCTTCGGCAAAGTTTTTTGCAGCCTTGGCATCTGCGCGCTGCTGGATCAAGGCCTGGATGGCGGCCTCGTCGAGTGTCGCGCCGGCTTGCAGAAATGCCTGGGGTTCCGACTGAAGGATGCCCAGGCAAGCGCCTAACGCCTTCAGGAGCCCCGCGAGTTCCGGCGACCGGGTTCGATTGACTTCCCCGGCCAGGTCGAACAGCACCGCCACGGCTTCGGGCGTGCCGAAATCCTCGTCCATCGCCGCCTTGAAGCGCGCAGCATACGGATTGCTCCAGTCGATTCGAACCTCCGCCGGAGGCACCAGATGCAGCGCGTTGTAAAGCCGCTTGAGCGACGCACGCGCATCGCCGAGATGCACGTCGCTGTAGTTGAGCGGACTGCGATAGTGCGCCCGCACCACGAAGAACCGGATCGTCTCGGCGTCGAACTCCTTCAGTACATCGCGGATGAGGAAGAAGTTGCCCAGGCTCTTGGACATCTTCTCATCGTCGATGTTGATAAAGCCGTTGTGCATCCAGACGCGGGCCAACGGCTTGCCGTTCGCGCCTTCACTCTGCGCGATCTCGTTCTCGTGATGGGGAAACTGCAGATCCGCGCCACCTCCGTGGATGTCGAGCGTTTCGCCGAGCAGCTCGCAGGCCATCGCCGAACATTCGATGTGCCACCCGGGTCGGCCCGCACCGAATGGGCTCGCCCATTTGACCTCCTGGGGCTCGGTCGACTTGGCGCTCTTCCAGAGGACGGGGTCCAGCGGATCGTCCTTTCCATCGAGCACCGCGACGCGCTCGCCCGCATGCAGTTCGTCGAGCGATTTGCCGCTGAGCTTGCCGTAGCCCGGAAACTTGCGCACGGCGTAGTTCACATCGCCGTTGGGAGAGCGATAGGCGAGGCCTTTCTGCTCGAGCGTGCCGATCATCGAAAGCATCTGCGGCACGTATTCGGTGGCACGCGGCTCGTGCGTCGGTCGTTCGATCCCGAGTGCATCGGCATCTTCGTGCAGCGCAGCAATCATGCGGTCAGTCAGCGCGCGGATGCTCTCACCGTTCTCGACCGCACGCCGGATGATCTTGTCGTCGATGTCCGTGATGTTGCGGACGTAGTCGACCGCGAGGCCGGAGGCCTTGAGCCATCGCTGCACCACGTCGAACGCGATCATCGAGCGCGCGTGGCCCAGGTGGCAGTAGTCGTAGACGGTCATTCCGCACACGTACATGCGAACCCGGCCGGGTTGCAGTGGAGAAAACTCCTCCAGTTCACGCGACAGCGTGTTGTAGATGCGAAGACTCATGAGGTTCGGAGCGTCAGTTCGCGCTCGTGCAGAAACGGGCGAAGGACAGCTGATTTTCAGGGGTGGAAGTGCTCGGCAGACGAGCGGTTCGGCATGACCCCTCGGCTACAATGCCCCGCAGTATAAACGGCCACCGACGGATATTTCCGCGTGTTTTGCGCGGCCTGTGTCCCCTCTCACTCTCGAGGCTCCATGCAGCTTGCCGCTTTCTCCTCTGCTTCCCTCCTCCGCGTTTTCCCTACCCTTGTGCTGGCCCTGGCGATTGGCGCCGCGCATGCCGATGACTACGGCGACGTCAACGCCCTGCTGCGGCAAGGGAAGGCGGATGAGGCACTGACCAAGGCCGACGCCTACATCAGCGGCAAGCCCCGCGATCCGCAGATGCGCTTTCTGCGCGGCGTGATCCTCACCGAGCAAGGCAAGCAGGCCGACGCCGTCGCTGCATTCACGCAACTCACCCAGGATTACCCTGAGCTGCCTGAGCCCTACAACAACCTTGCGGCGCTCTATGCCGCGCAGAGCCAGTTCGACAAGGCTCGTGCCGCGCTCGAGATGGCCGTCAAGCTCAACCCCGACTACGCGACGGCACACGAGAACCTCGGCGATGTGTACGTGCGGCTCGCTGCGGAGTCCTACAGCCGCGCCAAGCAGCTCGAGGCAGGCAACACGACCGTACCACCCAAGCTCGCGCTGATCCGCCAGATGTTCAGCAGCACGCCCGCTGCCGGCGATCTGCCGCCCGCCGCCCCGCAGACGGCACGCAAGCCCCTGCGCAAGTAAGTCGGCCATGTTCCCCCGCGCCCCGGCGCCTTTTCGGAAAGCGAACTTCCCGTGACTCTTCGAATTCTTTCGCGCCGCACGGCGCTGATCGCAGCCACGACACTGGCGATTGCCGGCACCAGCACCATCGGGTGGGCCCAGGCCGCCGCGCCTCGCGTCAAGCTCAGCACCTCGGCCGGCGACATCGTGGTCGAGCTCTATCCGGACAAGGCGCCGAAGACGGTCGAGAACTTCCTCCAGTACGTCAACGACAAGCACTACGACGGCACGATCTTCCATCGCGTCATCGACGGATTCATGATCCAGGGCGGTGGCTTCACGCCGGAACTTCGCCAGAAGCCCACCCGCGCGCCCATTCCACTTGAAGCCAAGAACGGCCTCAAGAACGATAAGTACACGATCGCGATGGCGCGCACTTCCGACCCGAACTCCGCCACCTCGCAGTTCTTCATCAACGTGAAGGAC
>JAEXFD010000023.1 GCA_023400405.1 Pseudomonadota bacterium | reverse complement strand
TCGCTTTTCTTGCCCGGCGGAATACGCTTATTAAGCGCGCAGACGCGCGCACCCACCCCCAGCCCCTCCCTTTCAGGGAGGGGAGTGAGTCAAAACATGCCCCTTCCCACCGTAGCCATTATCGGGCGGCCCAATGTCGGCAAGTCGACGCTGTTCAACAGGCTGGTCGGCAAGAAGCTCGCGCTGGTCGACGATCAGCCCGGCGTCACGCGCGATCGGCGCGAGGGCGAGGCGACGCTGCTCGGCCTCGAATTCCGCGTGATCGACACCGCGGGCTATGAGGACGAGGATGCGGCGACGCTGCCCGGCCGGATGCGCCAGCAGACCGAGGCGGCGGTGCGCGAGGCGGATGTCGCGCTGTTCCTGATCGACGCGCGCGCCGGGGTGACGCCGCTCGATGAGGAAATCGCCCGCTGGCTGCGCTCGACCGACCGGCCCATCGTCCTCGTCGCCAACAAGGCCGAGGGCAGGGCGGGCGAGACCGGCGTGATCGAGGCGATGGCGCTCGGCTTCGGCGACCCCGTCCAGCTTTCCGCCGAACATGGCGAGGGCATCGCCGATCTGTTCGAGGCGCTGCTTCCGCATCTTGATCGCGACGAGGACGAAGCCGAGGACGAGGATCCCGAAAACCCCGACGCGCCGCTCAAGCTCGCAATCGTCGGGCGCCCCAATGCCGGCAAGTCGACCTTGGTCAACCGGCTGCTCGGCGAGGACCGGATGATCACCGGCCCGGAGGCGGGGATCACGCGCGATTCGATCGCAATCGACTGGGAATGGATCGATTTCGAGGAGCGGCCGCGCAAGGTGCGGCTGATCGACACCGCAGGCTTGCGCAAGCGCGCGCGGGTCGAGGAGAAGCTCGAGAAGCTGTCGGTCGCCGACACGCTGCGCTCGATCGACTTCGCCGAAGTGGTGGTGCTGCTGCTCGATGCGACGCGCGGGCTGGAAGTCCAGGACCTCAAGATCGCCGATCGGGTCCTGCAGGAAGGCCGCGCGCTGATCATCGTGCTCAACAAATGGGACGTCGCCGAAAACGCCTCCAGCCTCTTCAACGGCGTCAAGGGCGCGCTCGACGAGGGACTGGCGCAAGTGAAGGGCGTGCCGCTGCTCACCGTCTCGGCGGTGACCGGCAAGGGGCTCGACACCATGATGAAGGTCGCCTTCGAAACGCGCGAGGCCTGGTCGCGCCGCGTCTCGACCGGCCAGCTCAACCGCTGGTTCGAACGGGCGATCGAGGCCAATCCGCCGCCCGCGCCCGGGGGCAAGCGGATCAAGCCGCGCTACGTCACCCAGAACAAGACTCGACCACCGACCTTCGTGCTGTTCGGCACCCGGGTCGACCTGCTGCCGACCAGCTACCAGCGCTATCTGATCAACGGCCTCCGGCGCGAGTTCGATTTCGGCGCGGTGCCGGTGCGGCTCAACCTGCGCGCCCCGAAAAATCCTTTCGATCGCGACAAGGGCTGACGCCGAACCCGTAACGACTTCGCGTCGCATCAACCGGCTGTTTACACACGACCGGCTAATTTGTCCCGGCTCGGTGGGCGGAGTTGGATTTGATGAACGCTATGACGGGTGGCGATCAATTGGTGAACTGGACGAGCTTTGCACAGGCTCGATCCGAGTTGGGCGCCAATTTCGTCAGGATTCTCAGTTATTTCCGTGAGGACGGGATCAAGTCCGTCTCGCGGATCGAGGATGCGATGCGCGCCCAGAACGCTGCGGCCATGGTGATTCCCGCTCACACGCTGAAGGGCGAATCGCGCCAGTTCGGTGCGGAACCGCTCGCCGACCTTGCCGAGACGATCGAAATGACGGCCCGCGCCTGCGTCGAGCGCCAGGATACGCCGACCGGCGCGCTCGAGCAGGTCGTGCAGCTTCGCCCGATGTTCGAAGCGACGCTGGCGCTGCTCGAACGCGAGTCGAATCCGCTGGTCGAGCGCCGCCCGGTGTTCGGTCGTCGCTCGCTGGCGGGCTGACCGGCGCTCAGCTCTCTTCGGGCGCCTTGCTGTTGAGCTGGACGTAATTCTCCAGCCCCATCCGCGCGATCATGTCGAACTGCTTTTCCAGCGTATCGACATGCTCCTCTTCATTCTCGAGGATTTCCGCGAACAGGTCGCGCGAGACATAATCGCGCACGCTTTCGCAATGCTGGATCGCGTCGCGCAGCACGGCGATCGCCTCCATTTCGAGCGCTAGGTCGGCGCGCAGGATTTCCTCGACCGTCTCGCCGACGCGCAGCCGGCCGAGCAGCTGGAAATTGGGCAGGCCGTCGAGGAACAGGATGCGGTCGGCAAGCTTGTCCGCATGCTTCATTTCGTCGATCGATTCGTTCCGCTCGAAATGGGCGAGCTTCTTGATCCCCCAATTGTCGAGCAGCCGGTAGTGCAGCCAATATTGGTTGATCGCGGTCAGCTCGTTCTTGAGCGTCTCGTTGAGAAATTCGATGACCTTCGCGTCGCCCTTCATCGCGGCACCCCTTTTGGAATCTGCGGGGACCGTAGCGGCAAAAGAGGACGCTGAAAACCGCAGAAATCTGCGGTTTTTTTCAGTTGAGAATGCTACGCAGCCGCGCGCTCCTGAGCGATGATCTCGCGGGCGAAGGGAACGCATTGGCCGCATTTCGCCTGGCAGCCGAGCGCACGATAAGCCTGGCAGGCGCTGGTCGCCCCGCCGCGTGCGACTTCGCGCACGTCGCGCTCCCGAATTGCATTGCAGACGCAGACGACCATGAAGCCCTCGTTCCTCGCTGCGCATGAACTAGGGCTAATGCGACCGATTCGCAAGGCTAATGCGAGCTATTCGCATATTTACGGAGGCGCATCGGGACGGGATGTCCACGCACCAGGCTCCGCCACAGCCATTCGAGCGGCCCGTAGCGGAAGCGGGCCAGCCAAGGCTTCGACCAGAGCAGGATCGCCACCCAGATCGCCGCAACGATGGGATAGAGCTGCCAGCGCGAAAAATCGCCGAACCAGGCGAAGCCATAGCCATAGAACAGGCTGGTGCAGATCAGGCTGGTCGCGAGGTAGTTGGTGAATGCCATCCGTCCCGCCGCGCCGATCCGATCGGTGATCGCGCCGCCCGGCCGCGCCGCCAATGCGATCAGGCAGATCCAGCCGAGGATCATCGGCGGCCGCACGAGCGCGGCAATCGGAAAGGCCGCCATCGCCACCGCTGCGATCGCGAACCGGCTGTGGATCAGCCACACCGCCACCGCGGCGGCCGCGGGCAGTGCGAGGCCCCAGCCGATCCAGACCCCGCGGACCAGCCTGGCGCGGGACCAGGTTCCGCGGAGTAGCCCGCTGCGCAGGGCAGCCATGCCGAACAGCATATAGGCGAGCGTTTCGGGCCCGAAGACCAGCAGCAGCTGAAGCGGATCAGCCAGATGCTCGGCGATCCGCGCCTGAAGGATCGTCGCATAGCTGCCGCGATAGGTCGCGAGATCGCGCGCGATCGCCGTCGGTTCGGGCACCCCGAACACTTCGGCATAGCCGGCCAGCGCCGTCGTGGCAGACCCGTGCTCGCCCTGCAGCCGCAGCACCTCGAGCGGGATCGCGGCGAAGTCGATCACTGCCAGCACCCATAGCATCGTGCCGAGCACCAGCAGCCGCGTTACCGGCAGCCCACGCATCGCAAAGGCCACCATTCCGACCAGCGCATAGTGCGCGAGAATGTCGCCCGACCAGACCAGGTAGAGATGCGCGAGCCCGAACAGGAGCAGCCAGACCATGCGGCGATAGTGGAGCCGCGCCGCGCTCTCGCCCTGCGCCTCGGCCCGTTCGGCAATCAGCAGCAGCGAGGCGCCGAACAGGAACGAGAACAGCCCCCGCATCCGCCCGTCGAAGAAAACGAAGTTCACCAGCCAGGCGACGAGATCGGCGCCATGCCAGCCGCCATAGGCACGGGGATTGAAATAAGCGGCCTCGGGCATGGCGAAGCCGATGATGTTGAGCAGCAGGATGCCGAGCACCGCCACGCCGCGCACGATGTCGAGCAGCGCGAAGCGTTCCTGTTGGGGGCAGCCGGCAGATGGGGCGGGGGGCATTTCCGCAGCGCTACAGCCAGCTCGAGACATCCTCCAGCGGCTTCTTGTGCAGCGCCTCGCTCGGGATCGTCGCGTCTGCCGATGGATGGCCGCAGACGATGATCATCAGCGGCTTTTCGTGTTCCGGGCGACGGCACACGCGATTGAGGAAGCGCATCGGATTGGGCGTGTGGACCAGCGTCGCGATCCCCGCCGCGTGCAACGCCGAGAGCAGCATGCCGCAGGCGATGCCGACGCTTTCGGTGACGTAGTAATTCTGCAGGAAATCTTCGGGCTCCGGGCCGCCGAAGCGCTGCGCGAACACGACGATCAGCCAGGGTGCGGTTTCAAGGAAGGGCTTGTCGGCGCCGGTGCCGAGCGGGCGCAGCGCATCGAGCCAGGCGCGGCCGCCCTTGCCGGCATAGAAGCGACGTTCCTCTTCCTCGGCCGAAACCCGGATCGCGGCCTTGGCCTCGGGCGATTCGACCACGCAGAAATGCCAGGGCTGGTGGTTCGCGCCGCTCGGCGCCGAACTCGCGGTGCGCAATGCTTCCTCGATCACTTCGCGGGGCACAGGCTGGTCGCTGAAGGCGCGGCAGCTGCGGCGTGTCGTCATCAGCTCGCGAAAGGCCCGCACGCGTTCGATCCGCTCGCCATCGGTCATTGCCTCATAGGGCTGCCACGGTTGCATATTATGTTCTTGCATACGACCCCGGGCTCGCATCGCAGCTTGGCCCGTCAAATACGATTACGGGATTTCCCGGATCAGCGGTGTTCGCGCCGCGTCACCAGCTTGAGGCCGGACCAGCGATCGTCCACCGCGCAAACCTTGGTATCGACCAGGCCGCGCGGCAGCGCCACGTCGCGGATCACATCCTCCGTCACGTCGGTTTCAACCCTGGCGGCCTTTTTCGGCCAGGAGACCCAGATGCATCCGTTCGGCTGCATCAACGGTTGCACCGCCG
This sequence comes from Pseudomonadota bacterium, assembly GCA_023400405.1. GTDB lineage: Bacteria > Pseudomonadota > Alphaproteobacteria > Sphingomonadales > Sphingomonadaceae > Sphingomonas. The sequence continues at coordinate 85,510 of JAEXFD010000023.1, read as the reverse complement.
CCAGTTCGCGCTCCAGCCGATCGCGATCGGTGACGAACAGATGGGCGTGCTGCAGCCCGTCCGATGCGCTCGCCTGCTCCTCGATCGAGAGCCCTTCGGGATCGATTTCGGCGCGCACGCTGTCGGGCATGTTGTGGAACCAGGCGCGGATGCCGGGCTTCAATCCCAGCTTCTGGGCGAGGGGTGTGCCGGAATAGCCATCAGCCATGTCATGCTCCTCCTTGGCGCGAGCTTAGCTCGGCCCCGGCTCGGGCGGAAGCCGGCGGCGTCGCGCGGCAATACCGGGTCGGCGCATGGAGGATGCGCTGGCCGACGGACCGCTGCTTTGCGCTGGGTCAAGGCGCGCGACGCTCTTTCGTGAGCGTGGCGTCGAGCGCCTGCGCGGCGCTTCGGGCAAGCGTGCGACACGCACCGGGATCCACGAAGGGATTGCTGGCCGGCCGGGCGGCGAGCGCATCGCGCTTCGCGTCGCCGTCAGACTGGCCGGGATGGGCGGTGACCAGGACGTCGCAGGGCAGGGTCCGCAGCCGTGCGAAGCTGGTGCGGAAGCGCGCCACCACTTCCGGATGGTCGCTGAAGCGGTAGCCGGGCGCCGCCATCGCGGTCAGGCTCGATGCGAAGACGATCGTCTTGCAGTCCCGCCGCTCGCAGCTGCGCCAGGTCCAGCTCGTGCTGCCGCGCGTGTGGCCCGGCGTTGCCCGCGCCGTCACCGTGACGTTGCCGAGGCGCAGCGTCGCGCCGTCGCGCACCCCGCGCAGCCGAGTCACGGCCGGGAACGGCCCGAGCCAGGCCGCCTGGGCATCGCTCGCATCCATCTTGCCGCGCAGCGTCTCCAGCGCAGCCCCGCCCGCGATGACCGTCGCGCCGCTGTCGCGCGCCAGGGCCGCGAGCCCGCCCGCATGGTCCGAGTGCGGCTCGGTGCTCAGAATGTACTTCACGTCCTCGATCCGGAAGCCGAGCGTGCGCAGATTGGCTTCGATCGCATGCACGCCCTGCGGCACCGCGCCGTCGATCAGGATCAGCCCGGCCCCCGTGTCGATCAATCCGACATTCACGTTCTCGAACCCGACCAGGTAGAAGTTGCCGAACACCCGGATCGGCACCGCCGGGACGGTCCAGCGGTCGCCGTCGGGGATCGGGCGCGTCAACGGATCGTCGGACTGGAGCGTCGCGGCGGTGAGCGCGAGTGCGGCGAGGGGCAATAGCAGGACGGCGCGGATCATCATCTTCTCCCTGAGGTCCGGCCAAGCTGGCCGCTTCGCAGACCTCATCGCAAACGCGCATTTCTCGTGGCAGCCATTAGCTGGGCTCATGGCTTGCGGCTGGCCCCGCACTGCGGCTAGGCCCGGGGCCGAAAGGGGAACGCGATGCTCTGGGCAGCCGCAACGATCGCCGCGGCCGGCTTCCAGGTCGCGCGCAATGCCTTGCAGCGCGGGATGATGTCGCGAACCGGGCCGTGGGGCGCGACGCTCGTTCGCTTCCTGTTCGGTCTGCCCTTCTCTCTGCTACTGCTTGGCGGGGCGCTTGCCTTTGGGCCGGCGGTCCATCCTTCGTTCGGATGGCCCTTCTGGTGGCCGGCGCTCACCGGCGCGCTCGCCCAGGTCCTCGCGACTGCGGCGCTGCTGCTGGCGATGCACCATGCCGGATTCGCGGTGGGCACGGCGCTCCAGCAAAGCTCGGTCCCGCTCGCGGCGCTTGCCGGCCTGCTCGTCTTCGGCGACGATCTGTCGGCGCTCGGATGGGCGGGAGTTGCCGTCACGACGTTGGGCCTCGGCGTCCTGGTCTGGCCGAAACGAGTCGAAGGGACGCATCGTGCCGGGCTCGGCATCGCGTTCGGCGTGGCATCGGGCCTGATGTTCGGTTTCGCGCTGAACGCCTTCCGCCATGCCGGGCTCCGGCTCGAGCCGCATCACCCCCTGTTCGCGGCGCTTGCCAGCGTCGCAATCGTTCAGGCCGTGCAGGCAGGCGGGCTCGGCCTCTATCTGGCCTGGCGCGATCGCCCGGCGCTGGCCGCAGTTTTCAGGGATTGGCGCGAATCGCTCGGGGCGGGCCTGTGCGGCGCGCTTGCCTCTTCGGGCTGGTTCTTCGCCCTGGTCCTGGCCCCGGCCGCGGCGGTTCGTGCGCTCGGCGTGATCGAGATGCCCATCGCCGCGCTCGCCGGCCATCGTCTTTTCCGCGAGGGGCTGACGCCGCGGCAGGTGCTCGGCGTGCTCGCGGTCACGGCCGGCGTGGCAATGACCGCGAGCTTCTGAGCCGCGCGCTTACTGCTCCTCCGCCATCGCATAGACGCGCAGGCGATGCCCATCGGGATCGAGCGCGACGAAGCTGCGGCCGAAATCGAGGTCGGTCGGAGGAAAGGCGATCACGGCACCCCTGGCCGACCATTCCGCATGGGTCTCGTCGACCGCGGCCGCGCCGTCTACCTTGAAGCCGATCTCGCTGCCGCCGCCCGCCGCGGTGGGCGCAGGCTGCACATCGTCCTTGCGCCAAAGGCCCAGCGCGAGCCCGGAAGGAAGAATGGCGAGGGCAAAGGTCGGGCTTGCCTCGATGGATTTTGCGGCGAGCAGATCGGCATAGAATGCCGCGCTGCGCGGCGCGTCGGCGACATAGAGGAACAGGGTGTTGCTGCTGGTCATGAGAGGCTCCATCCACGATTGGTGGGCCCGCTCTAGCGGAGCCTGCTGTCAGTTTCCGGCAGCAGCGTTCAATCGAGCCGGCGGGTGATGCCCTGTGTTTCGCGCCACTGCCTCAACAGGTGCTGGCGCCGCGTGGGATATCGTGCCCCGGTCGAAATCGCGCGGGCGATCCGATCGGTGCGGAAATGCCGGAAGCCCTGGCGGAGCTCGCACCAGGCGAGCAGCACGCGCACCGTATCGAAAAAGGTGAGTGCGAAGGGCCAGACCACCCGCTCGGACGAGGTGCCGGCACCGCTGCGATATTCGAGCAACAGCTTCCGTTCGCCGCGGATCGCGTTTCGCAGCACCGAAGCATCGATCGTGTCGAGGGGAAGGGGCGCGCCCGGCCCGATCAGCAGCGTCGAGGTGTCGAGTTCATCCCGGAGATCCGAGGGAAGGACCGCGGCGATCCGCGTAAGGGCACTGCGGGCGGCATCGCGCAGCCGATCGTCGGCGCGATTGGCGACCCAGCGCGAACCGAGCACCAGGGCCTCGATCTCTTCGGGCGTGAACATGAGGGGCGGCAACAGGAAGCCGGGCTGCAGCACATATCCGACCCCCGCCTCGCCCTCGATCGCGGCGCCCATCGCCTGGAGGCTCGCAATATCGCGATAGAGCGTGCGCAGGCTGACTCCGATTTCCGCGGCCAAGACTCGGCCGCTCACCGGACGGCGATGTCGCCGCAGGACGTGCAGCAGGTCGAAAAGGCGTTCCGAGCGAGACATTTCGCTGTGCTTATAGCCGGAGCCCGGCGCGGAGAAATGGCATAGGGCGCGAAACGGGCCCCGCGATCGACGACCGCTGGCGGATCGGAGACCGTCTGCGTGATTGTCCGAATTCCACCGCGCCGACCGGCCATCTAGGGACGCGTCGGTTTCTCCGGAGAGATTGCGATGCGCGGAAGCGAAGTCCGAGGCGAAGGGGTGGAAATCCTGCTCTTCTGTGCCTTTGCCTTCGGCTTCTCCTGGTCAATCTGGCTGGCCATGCATGCCGCGGGAATAACGGTGCATCCAGCGAGCCTGCCGACCCATTTCCCCGGGCTGCTCGGGCCGCTCGTCGCGGCATCGGCGACGAGTTGGGTATTGCGGAGAAAGGCCGGCCGGCGCGACCTGCTGGCGCGGCTCGTGCGGCTGCCGCAGGGCGGGCAGGGCTGGGCACTGGCGTTGTCGCCGGCGGTGCTCGTGGCGCTGGCGATCCTCGCCTCGCCCCATCTCGGCGCGCCGGTCGATCTCGACGCGATCCGGCGCTTCAGCGGCTTGCCGGTGCTGCCGCTCCCCTGGCTCTTCCTCATCGTCCTCCTCGTCAATGGGTTCGGCGAAGAGGGCGGCTGGCGCGGCTTCCTGCTGCCGCGGCTGCAGCGGCGCTTCGGGGCGGTCGGCGGCGTGTTAACTCAGGCGGCGATCTGGCTTGCCTGGCATGCGCCGCTGTTCCTGATCCTCGCCACCTACCGCGCTATGCCGCCCGCGATGATCGTGTTCGGCTTCGGGCTCGGCCTGGTGCTCGGCGCATTCGTGCTGGCGCAGGTCGCAGCACGCTCGGGCGGCAGCGTGCTCGCCGTCGCGCTGTGGCACAGCCTCTACAATTTCGGCACCGCGACGGAGCTGGGAGGGCTGGTACCCGCGCTGGTCTCCGCCGCGGTGATGAGCTGGGGCGGCGGCTTGCTCCTCTGGGCATTGGCGAGCGCGCGTGGCCGAACGGCGATTCGCGTGCCGCCGCCGATCGGTTCGCCTTCGACAATCGCGCCGGGGATGCCTAGATAGTTCCCGAAATGTCCGATTCCCTGCTTGGCCTCGACGAACCCCCGCAGCCGCGCGAAAATGCGTACCGCGTGCTCGCGCGCAAATATCGGCCGCAGACCTTTTCGGAGCTGATCGGCCAGGATGCGATGGTCACCACGCTGGGCAACGCGATCAAGCGCGATCGGCTGGCCCATGCCTTCCTGCTCACCGGCGTCCGCGGCGTCGGCAAGACCTCGACGGCGCGGCTGATCGCCAAGGCGCTGAACTGCATCGGCCCGGACGGGCAGGGCGGTCCCACCATCGATCCGTGCGGCGTGTGCGAGCCGTGCCGCGCGATCGCGGAGGGGCGCCATATCGACGTGATCGAAATGGACGCCGCCAGCCATACCGGCGTCGACGATGTCCGCGAGATCATCGAGGCGTCGCGCTATGCGGCCGTATCGGCGCGCTACAAGATCTACATCATCGACGAAGTCCACATGCTGTCGAAGAGCGCGTTCAATGCGCTGCTCAAGACGCTCGAAGAGCCGCCGGCGCATGTGAAGTTCCTGTTCGCCACCACCGAAGTGAACAAGGTGCCGGTGACCGTGCTGTCGCGCTGCCAGCGCTTCGACCTGCGGCGTATTCCCGCTGAACTGCTCGCCGACCATTTCGCCAAGGTCACCGCGGCCGAAGGGTTCGAAGCCGAGCCCGAGGCGCTGGCGCTGATCGCGCGCGCTGCCGAGGGATCGGCGCGCGACGGGCTGTCGATCCTCGACCAGGCGATCGCCCATGCCGGCCTCGAAGGCGAGGGCGTCAAGGCGGAGGCCGTGCGGCAGATGCTCGGCCTTTCCGATCGCGGCGCGATCCGGACGCTGTTCGCGCTGCTGCTCGAAGGCGACGCGGCCGGCGCGCTGGGCTCGCTGCGCGGGCAATATGATCTGGGCGTCGATCCCCAGGCGGTGCTGCGCACGCTGCTCGAGACCGTCCATGCCGTCACGCTCGCCAAGCTCGGCACCGAGGCGAGTTCTGGCCAGTCGGCCGAGGAGCTCAAGGCGCTCGAACGCTGGGCGGCGGGCCTGAGCTTCCCGGCGCTGCACCGGCTGTGGCAGCTGCTGCTGCGCGGCCATGACGAAGTGGCGCGCGCGGTGCTGCCGATCGAGGCGGCGGAAATGGCGCTGCTCCGGGTGATCCACGCCTCGCAGCTCCCCGATCCGGGCGAGCTTGCCCGGCAGATCGCCAGCGGCGGCGTTGCGGTTGCGGCACCGGCTGCCGCCGCGTCCACCGCCCCGGCGGGCCCGTCGCTGCCCACCAGCCTCGCCGAACTCGCCGACATGCTGGAGCACAAGCGCCGCTTCCAGCTCGCCACCCAGGTTCGCGATTTCCTTCGCCCGGTGCGGTTCGAGGGCAGCGAAGTCGAGTTCGCCGCCGCGCGGCCGCTGCCCTATGATTTCCTCAAGGAACTCGGCGCCGCACTCAAGGAGTTCACCGGGGTCAATTGGCGGCTGCGGAGCGTTGACGTGCCGGCCTCCGGCATGACGCTGCGCGAGCAGCAGGCGGCGCAGGAAGCGGCCGAGCGCGACGCGGTGCTCCGCTCGCCGCTGGTCGCCGCCGCGATGGAAGCCTTTCCCGAAGCCGAGCTGATCGGCTGGAGCAAGACAGGAAGCGATTGAAGATGGATCTCGAGAAACTGATGGCCGCGGCGCAGAACGTCCAGGCCGAACTCACCAAGGCGCAGGCCGATCTCGACAAGATCGAAGTCGAGGGTGCGTCGGGCGGCGGGCTGGTGAAGATCCAGGCCTCGGCCAAGGGGCGGATCATCGGCATCAGCATCGACGATTCGCTGCTCAACGTCTCCGAAAAGGGCATGCTGGAAGACCTGCTGGCCGCCGCGTTCAACGATGCGCGCGCCAAGGCCGATGCCGCTTCGGGCGAGGCGATGAGCAAGATGACCGCCGGCCTGCCGCTGCCCCCGGGCTTCAAGCTACCCTTCTGATAACGCACCCTATCGGAACCATCTCGCCTCCTTCTCGGTTGCTGCGGCACAGTTCGAGGAGGATGCAATGGTGGAACGAGTGACCGAACGAACCGACGGCGTTACGGCCGAGCGCGTGACCGAGACCGGCGGCAACGGCACGGTTGTGGTCGAACGCAGCGGCGGCGGCGCCGGGATCCTGGTTGCGATCGTCCTGCTGATCGCGGTGGTGATCGGCGGCGTCTATCTGTTCAACCAGAATAATCGCGAGAATGCCAAGACCGACGCGGTGACCGCGGCGGCCAAGGATGTCGGCGGCGCTGCGAAGGATGTCGGCGACGCGGCGAAGAAGGCGGTTCCCTAAGCGTTCAGCCAAAGGCGCGGGCGATCGGCAGCACGTTCGTCCGCGTCATCGGCGCCAAATCGAGTTCGTCCGCAGTGGCGATTTCCACCCAGCGCGCTTCAGCGATCTCCGCCGCGATGTGTGGCGCGTGGTTGGTGGTGAGGTGGAACAGCTCCGCCTCGACGATCCGGCCGGGTTCGTTAGCTGCCGGTGCCTCGAAGCTGCCGAGATAAGCCGGCTCGCACGCTGGGGTCAGCCCAATCTCTTCGGCCAACTCGCGGCGCAGCGTTTCGATCGGCGTCTCGCCCGGTTCGATCTTGCCGCCCGCCTGCATGAAGGCGCGGGTCCCTGCCTTGCGCACCAGCAGCATCCGGCCTTGGCCGTCGTCGATCAGCGCTGCCGCGATGCGGATCGGTGGGTTCACTTCAAGCACGCATCGAGCCCGCCGCCCGCAACTACGCCGATGCGGCGATTGATGGCATTGCCATAGCGGCGCGTGAAGCCCCGCGGATCCACGCCGGCGCGCTTCTTGGGAAGCGGCAGCACTGCGGCGATCCGCGCCGCCTCTTGCGGGCTCAGTTGGGAGGCGTCGTGCTTGAAATAGCGCAGCGCGCCGGCATTGACGCCATAGGTGCCGATCCCGGTCTCCGCGACGTTGAGATAGACTTCCATGATCCGGCGCTTGCCCCAGATATTCTCGATCAGCACGGTGAAATAGGCTTCCAGCGCCTTGCGGGCATAGCCGCCGCCTTGCCACAGGAAGACGTTCTTGGCGGTCTGCTGGCTGATCGTCGATCCGCCGCGGATGCGCCCGCCCTTCTGGTTGCGGGCATAGGCTTGTTCGATCGCCGTGAAATCAAAGCCGTGATGGCTGCAGAAGCGCGAATCCTCGGCGGCGATCGCGGCGCGGGGCATGTCCGGATCGATCCGCGACAGCGACATCCAGCGCTTGTTGACGCCATGCCCGCCGAGGATGTCGCCGATCTCCGTCCACGTGATCGGCGGCGGCACGAACTTGTAGATCAACGTCATGCCGATCGACACCAGCAGGAAGCCGAGGACCAGCTTGAGCAGCAGGAACAGCAGCCGCCGCCATAGCGGCTTGCGCGGCCTTGGCGCTGATGGCGGAGGGATAGGGGCAGAGGCGGCCGATGCCGGCGGCAAGTCGCGCGCCGGCCCGGTCGCCGCTTCGTCCCGTTCGCCCCCCATGCGGATCGTCAGGCGGTGATCAGGCGCTTTTCGCCGGCGATCCGCATCATCGCCTTTTGCAGCTTCTCGAACGCGCGCACTTCGATCTGGCGGACGCGCTCGCGGCTGACGCCATAGACCTGCGAGAGCTCCTCCAGCGTCTTGGGATCGTCGGTCAGGCGCCGCTCCGTGAGGATGTGGCGCTCGCGCTCGTTGAGGTCCTCCATCGCCGAGACGAGCATGTCGTGGCGGACATCGGCTTCCTGCGCCTCGGCAACGCGCTCGTCCTGGAGCGGGTCCTCGTCGGCGAGCCAATCCTGCCACTGGCTCTCGCCATCTTCGCGCATCGGCACGTTGAGCGACGTGTCGCCGCCCATCGCCATGCGCCGGTTCATCGAGGTGACTTCCTCCTCGGTGACGCCGAGATCGGTGGCGATCTTGGCGACATGCTCGGGGCTCAGGTCACCGTCCTCGAACGCGTCGAGCTTGGCCTTCATCCGCCGCAGGTTGAAGAACAGCTTCTTCTGCGCCGCGGTGGTGCCCATCTTCACGAGCGACCAGCTGCGCAGGATGAATTCCTGGATCGAGGCGCGGATCCACCACATCGCATAGGTGGCGAGGCGGAAGCCCCGATCGGGCTCGAACTTCTTCACGCCCTGCATCAGGCCGATATTGCCTTCCGAGATCAGCTCGGAGACGGGCAGGCCATAGCCGCGATAGCCCATCGCGATCTTCGCCACGAGGCGCAGGTGCGAGGTGACGAGCTGCGCCGCCGCATCGGTGTCGCCATGCTCCTGGAAGCGCTTGGCGAGCATATATTCCTGCTCGGGCGCCAGGATCGGAAACTTCCGGATCTCGGCCAGATAGCGGTTGAGGCTGGCCTCGCCGCCAAGTGCGGGGATCGTCGCCGGGACGTTGCTGCCGCTAGCCATGATCGTTTCTCCCTTCTATGGGCGCTCCAGCCATCGGGCGAAGCGCCATCAAATTCATACGATGAGCTTGTTGAACAGTTCCTGCATGTCAGCAGGCATTTCGCTTTCGAACGCCAAAGCGTGGCTTTTGACGGGGTGAATGAACCCCAGATGGGCCGCGTGCAAGGCTTGGCGCCTGAAATTCAGGGTTTCCAGAAGTTCACGATGCGCCTTTCGGGCGCTGCCATAGACCGGGTCGCCGATCAGCGGATGGCCGATCGATGCCATATGGACGCGGACCTGGTGGGTGCGCCCGGTTTCGAGCCGGCATTCGACCAGCGAGGCGTCGTCCAGCTGACGAAGCCGACGCCAATGCGTGACCGCGCGCTTGCCGTTTTTGACGATCGCGACCTTCTTGCGATTGACCGGCGAACGCGCCAGCGGCGCGTCGACGCTGCCCTCCGACAGCTTCAAGGGTCCCGACGTCAACGCCAAATAGCGCCGGTCGATCGAGTGCGCCTTGAACTGGCGGGCGAGCCCTTCATGCGCCCGATCCGTCTTGGCCGCGACCATCAGCCCCGACGTGTCCTTGTCGATGCGATGGACGATGCCGGGACGGGCGACGCCGCCGATGCCGGACAGCTGCCCGGCACAATGATGGAGCAGCGCGTTGACCAGCGTGCCGTCGAGATTGCCGGCGGCGGGGTGGACGACCAGTCCGGCCTGCTTGTCGATGACGATCAGATGCTCGTCCTCGAACACGACGTTGAGCGGGATGTCCTGCGCTTCGTTGTGCGCCGGCTCGGGTTCGGGCACTGCGACGCTGAACAGCGCACCGCCCGCCGCCTTCTTGGCCGGATCGCGGACGAGGCCCTGGGGACCCGTCACTGCGCCCGAGGCGATCAGCACCTTCAGCCGCTCGCGCGACAGGATGGGCACCGCATCGGCAAGCGCACGATCGAGACGCCAGCCATCGGCCGTGTCCGCGATGCGTGCTTCGATGATGGAAACCCCCCGGTTCATGTTTTATTGTAGATGGGAATGCGGTGCGGAATTTCAAGGGGCGTGCTGGACGCGATCCGGCGGGAAGCGGCCGCGGCGGCGCCCCTCGAAGCCTGCGGGCTGCTGTTCGGCGATGACGATGCGATCCGGAGTGCGGAACTGGTCCGCAACGTGTCGCCGCAGCCCGGGACGCACTTCGAGATCGATCCCGCCGCGCTCTTCGCCGCGCTCCGTGCCGAGCGGGGCGGAGGGCCGCGCATCATCGGCTATTGGCATTCGCACCCGAGCGGCGATGCCGTGCCGTCCCCCACCGATGCCGAGATGGCAGTGCCCGACGGCAAGCTCTGGCTGATCGTGGGGGGTGGGACCATCACGCTATGGCGCACCGTTGCGGTGGGGCAGCTGCATGGCCGGTTCGATCCGGTTGCCTTCGTTCCCGCCTGAGAACGCGACGAACCGCGCTTTCCGCTCCACGAACCGAAACAGCCACGGGAGCATCCGCCGTTTCGAAGCGTTTCCGCGCGTGCAGGGGAGGAGCCTCCCCGTGCGTCGATTTCTCTGCGAATGAGGGGAGGGAGCGCCTTGTCGATACTTCGGATCGGTAGCGAGGGGAAAGAGGTGACCAACCTCCAGACCCTGCTTCGCAAATATGACCCGAGCCTGCGGGTGGACGGGATCTATGGGCCCATGACCGAGCGGGCGGTGCGGCTGAGCCAGCGGCGCAACGGCCTCTATCCTCCCGACGGCATCGCCGGGCCGATCACGATGCGGGCGCTCAACGGCGGCGGTGGCAGCGCCGCGACTCCGACGCGCTCGGTCGCCGTTCCCGCCTCGCGGGCGCCGGCCGTCCGCCAGGCCCAGGCGGCGGCGCAGAGCGCAGCGGTCGCCGGCGCGGGCGATCCCGGCCGGCTGACGTCCGCGGTCGGACGCTCGCGCGTGCGGGCACAGTCGGCGCCGATGCCCAGCGGCGTCGTCAGCCCGGTCGGCGGCATGCTGCTTTCGCGCAAGGGCCGCCGCTTCATCTACGAGCACGAAGCCCAGGCGGGCGTGAGCAACCGGCTGCACCACCCGTCTTCGGGCAGCGGGGTCACGATCGGTCCGGGCTATGACATGAAGGACCGCACGGCGTCCTCGGTCGAGCAGGCGTTGATGGCCGTCGGCGTGCCGCAGGCGGCGGCGCGCGAGGCGGCGCAGGGGGCGGGCAAGTCGGGCGAGGCCGCTTCGAAATTCGTCCGCGAACATCGCGATACGCTCAACCTGTCGCCCGGCCAGCAGCAGGACCTGCTCGTTCATATCGCCCCGCATTACGAGGCGATGGTGAAGCGGGCGATCAAGGTGCCTCTGCATCAATATGAATTCGATGCGCTGGTCTCCTATGCCTATAATCCGGGCGGCGGCTGGCGGAAGACGACCCAGCTCGTTAACGAGGGTAAGCCGCACGACGCGATGGTCGAGATCAAGCGCCACGTTCGCTCGAAGGGCCAGCTGATCAAGAGCCTGGTGCGCCGCCGCGATGCGGAAGCGAAGATGTTCCTCTATGGAGAATATGAATGATGGCCCTGCGCAACCTCGCCCTCGGCGCCGGTATCCTTCTTGCCGCCTGCGGATCGCAGCCGCCAAGCGCCTCGGCGGCGAACGACGCGACGGCCGTGCTTCCGGCCGAGCCGGCTGCCCCGGCCACACCCGAAGGTCCGGCCACGCCCGCCGCCGCACCCGTAGCGACGGACAACCAGCAGCAGGATTACACGCTCGATCGCACCAATCAGACCGGCGCGAAGGTGATCGGCGACATTCTGGTGAAGGTCGGGACGCTCGACGGTGCGCGGATCACCGGTTTCAAGCTCAGCGACCGCTGCCATACTGCGATCACCACCGCGAGCGGCACGGCGACGATCGACTGGAGCAAGGTCGACGATTGGGCAGCCCGGATCGAAGGCAGCCAGCGGATCATTCCGATCGACGACGGCAGCGGCTCGGCCCACCTGATCGGCGTGCCCGAAAAGCCCCAGCCCGAGCCCGTCGGCAATGCGGGCGCGCTCGTCGAAAGCGGCTTCGGCTCCCTGGCCGACAATTGCAAGTGATGCGGGCTCGTGCCGCTCCGCGAAGCGTTTGACTTGTCGAGAAAATCGCAGGGAACGTTTCGGGGGCGGCCCACGTTCAGCCCTAACCCTTGTTAGGAGCACTCTGCCATGCTTTGGACGATTGTCGTCATCCTTCTGGTCCTCTGGCTGCTCGGTTTCTCGTTCCACATTGCCGGTGGGATCATCCACATCCTGCTCGTGATTGCGCTCGTCGTCGGCTTGATCCAGCTCTTCTCGGGCCGCCGCGTGGTTTGACGCCCCTTTGGGTTGCAGCTTCCCCCGCGCTGCTTCAAAGAGGGCGCGGGGAAGCTGGAGCCTTATCCTTTGAACATCAGCCCGACCGATTTCGCGAGCCTGTTGTGCTCGCGTCTGTGCCACGACCTGTTGAGCCCCGTCGGGGCGCTCAACAACGGGCTGGAGCTGCTCGCCGACGAGCATGATCCCGAGATGCGCGCGCGCTGCCTCGAGCTGCTGAACGAGAGCGCTCGGGCCAGTGCCAACAAGCTCAAATTCTTCCGCCTGGCGTTCGGCGCTGCCGGCGGCTTCGGCGAAACGGTCGATACCCGCGAGGCGCAGGGCGCGATCGAGGGGCTGTTCGGCGACAATCATCGCGTCAAGGTCGGCTGGATGGTCGAGGATCCGGTCCTACCCAAACAGGCGATCAAGGTGCTGATGAACCTCGCGCTGATCGGCGGCGATGCGCTGATCCGCGGCGGCCAGCTCGATATCGGCGCCGAAATCCATGATGGGCAGATCGAGATCGTCGTGCGCGCCGATGGGCCGCGCATCGTCCTCGATCCAGAATTGCGCGCGGCACTGGCGGGGGGCCAGGATGATTTGCCGATCACGCCGCGCGCCGCCGCGGCCTATCTCGTGCACGAACTCGTGACCCAGGGGGGCGGCATGCTTCAGGTGAGCCCGCCCGATGCCGAAGTGCTGCTGTTCGGCGCGAGCTTCCGGGTCGGCTGACGCGCGGGAGCTCGAGAAACTAACCCGGAATTAACTGTGCACAGCCCATGACGGCCGCGGAATCTTCCACCGGGGCCCCATGGACGACCTGATTCAGGAATTCATCGCCGAGACGCGCGAGACGCTCGAGGCGCTTTCGGGCGAGATCGTCGCCTGGGAAGCGCATCCGGAGGACCGCGCGCGGCTCGATGCGATCTTCCGCTTCGTGCACACCGTAAAGGGAAGCTGCGGCTTTCTCGACCTGCCGCGCCTCGGGCGGCTCAGCCATGCCGCCGAGGATGTGCTGTCGCAGGTCCGCGAAGGCAATCGCGCGCCCGATCGCGCGCTGGTCAATGCCGTGCTCGCGGTGGTCGATCGGATCGGCGAACTGGTCGAGGCGATCGAGTCGGGCGCGAGCCTCGACGACAGCGGCGATGAGCTGCTGATCGCCGCGCTTGCCGAGGGTGCCGAAGAGGTCGCCCAATCGGCAGCGCCCGGCCTGGCCCGCGCTCCGGCGCGCAGCGTTCGGCTCAACGTCGACCTGCTCGACCGGATGATGTCGGGCATGTCGGACATGGTATTGGCCCGCAACGAGCTGGCCCGGCGATTGCGTCAGGGCGAAATCGACCCGGCGATCGAGGCGGCGCTGGAGCGCTTGTCACTGACTGTCGGCGAAATGCGGGACACCGTGACCCGGACTCGCATGCAGAAGATCGATGCGCTGTTCTCGGCGCTCCCGCGGCTGGTGCGCGACACCGCGGCGGGGCTTGGCAAGTCCGTCACCCTGCACGTCGACGGCGCGGACGTCGAACTCGATCGCGAGATGATCGAAGTGATGCGCGATCCGCTGGTCCACATCATCCGCAATGCGATCGACCATGGCATCGAATCGCCCGCGGAGCGGCGTACGCTCGGCAAGCGCGAGAATGGCCGGCTCAGCGTCTCGGCGCGCCAGTCGGGCAACCAGATCATCGTCGAGATTGCCGATGACGGGCGCGGCATCGATGTCGAGCGGCTGATCCAGAAGCAGGCTGCGCAGGGCCGCGACGAACGCCAGCTGCGCGGGCTTTCGCCCCGCGCCAAGCTGGATCTCGTGTTCCAGCCGGGCCTCTCGACCAAGGATGAAGTCAGCGAAGTCTCGGGCCGCGGCGTGGGCATGGACGTGGTGCGCGCCGCGATCGAGCAGATCGGGGGCCGGGTCGAGCTCGACAACGCGCCGGGCAGGGGCCTGCGCCTCGCGATCCATGTGCCGCTGACGCTCTCGATCATTTCGACGATCATCGTCGGCACCGGCGGCCAGCGCTTCGCCATTCCGCGCCAGTCGATCGAGGAGATCGTTACCGAGCGCGGCGAGGCGATCCGCATCGACGTGATCGGCGGGACGCCGGTCGCCACGGTGCGCGAGCGGCGGATGCCGCTGATCGACCTGGCCGAATTGCTCGGCCTCGGCTCGGGCGGGTTCGCCCTGCGCGCGCCGGGCGAGGGACAGATGCTCGCGATCGTCAGCGTCAGCGAAGGAAGCTATGCGCTCGCCGTCGATACCGTGATCGACAATGAGGAGCTGGTGATCAAGCCGGCGTCTCCGGCAGTGATGTCGACGGGCCTCTATGCCGGACAGACGCTGCCCGATTCGGGGCTGCCGATGCTGCTGCTCGATTGCGCCGGGATGGCGCATGTCGCGGGGCTCGATTTCAGCCGCGATGCCCAACAGGGCTTCGAGGAGGTGGAAGAGGTCCTTGCCGAGACGGGGCTGCCCGCGCTGCTGTTCCGCGACCTGGACGGCGCCCGCCGGGCCGTGCCGCTCGCCACGGTCGACCGTGTCGAGCAGGTCGACGCCGCGGGCATCCGCTTTGCCGCGGGCCGCTTCCGCGTCACGATCGACGGCCGCATCCTGCCGCTTGCGGCACAGGGGGATTTCGAAGGGCAGGGCCGCGTCAATGTGCTCCGGCTCAAGGATGGCACGGCCGAGGTCAGCTACGCGATCGACGAGGCACTCGACATCGTGCTGCTTCCCGATGAAATCGCCCCCGCGCGCGAGCCCGGCCCGATCGCAGGAGTGGTGCTGGTGGAAGGCGAGCAGATCGAACTGCTCGACATGCTCTGGGTGTTCGACGAGCATGCCGACCACGACGGGGACGACGCGCCGCCGCTCTGCCTGATCGCCGGAGACAGCGAGGGCTGGATGGCGTCGTTCGTCAAGCCGCTGCTCGAAGCGTCGGGATATCGCGTCACCACGCGCCTTGCCCCGGGCGAGACGCCCGCCGTGGTGCTTTCGACCGACGAGGCCATTGCCGGGCCGGTCGAGTCCGCGCCGGTGGTCCGGCTGCGGCGCAAGCGCGTCGCCCAGGCGGGGGAGGACAGTGTCTATCGCTACGATCGCGCGGGACTGCTTTCCGCGCTGCGGGCCAAGGTGGCCGGGAAGGCAGGCCGCTGATGGCGCACCTCTATCTCATCGCGCAGATCGCAGGCCGCGCCGTCGCGATCGATTCCAACCAGGTGGAGTCGGTGGTCGATATCGGGGAAGTGACCGCCGTGCCGCGCGCCTCGAGCCATGTCCGCGGCCTCGCGGCGCTGCGCAGCCGGGTCGTGACCGTCGTCGATACGCAGTCTGCCCTCGGCCTCGAAGCGGCCGCCGCGGCGAAGCGTGCGGTGATCACGCAAGTGGAGGGGCATCACTACGCGATGCTGGTCGACGCGCTCGACGATGTCGCGCCGTTCGACCTGCTGCCGCTCGCCAGCGGAGTCACGCTCGATGCGGCGTGGCGCGAAGCCGGGCGGGGCATCGTCGAGCGCGACGGCGAGCCGATCCTCGCGATCGATCTCGCCAGTCTCGTCCCTGGCCATGCCGGGCTCAACTGAAGCGAATTAACGTGGCGCTTACGGATTTTGTGCACAGTCGCCGCCTAGAGGCCTGAACGGGGAAACAGGGGAACATGAAGACTTGTCTCGTCGTGGACGATTCGAAGGTGATCCGGAAGGTCGCCCGACACATTCTCGAGACGCTGGATTTCCAGGTTCGCGAGGCCGGCGACGGCCGTGAGGCGCTCGATTCGTGCCTGGAAACCGCGCCCGATGTGATCCTGCTCGACTGGAACATGCCCGTCATGAGCGGCATGGACTTCCTGCGCGCGCTGAAGGACTCCGGTCTGCCCCAGCGCCCCAAGGTCGTCTTCTGCACCACCGAGAACGGCATGGCCTATATCCGTGCGGCGATCGAAGCGGGTGCCGACGAATATGTGATGAAGCCGTTCGATCGAGAGACGCTGGAAAGCAAGCTGCAGATCGTCGGCGTCGCCTGAGCGACGCGCGGGGAAACGCTGTGGCGCATGCCAATCTTGCGGAAACCGGATTCGGGAGCGCCCCCCTGGCAGCAGCCCGAGTCGTCATCGTCGACGATTCGGTGGTTGCGCGCTCGGTGCTCGGGCGGATGGTCGAGGCGACGCGCCGCTTCCAGGTCGCGGCCGCCTTCAGCGACGTCCGCGCCGCGCTCGATTATCTGAAGACGCATTACGTCGATATCGTCCTGCTCGACATCGAAATGCCCGGGATCGACGGGCTGACCGCGCTTCCCGACATCCTGGCGACGGGCAGGGGCGCCAAGGTGCTCGTCGTCTCCTCGTCGGTCGACGACGGTGCGGCGGTGACCGTCCAGGCGCTGGCGCTGGGGGCGGCCGACACGCTCGTCAAGCCGGGGATCGGTGCCTTTGGCGGACGCTTTGCCGAGGTGCTGGAGGAGCGGCTGTCGCGGCTGCTCGAGGCCCATGATCCCGTTCCCGCGCCCTATGGCCCCGTCGCGGCGCCGGGCGAGTTCGACATCGTCGCCATCGGGGCTTCGACGGGTGGAATCCATGCCCTCAGCCAGTTGCTCCGGGCCATCCCGGCGAGCTTCCAGATCCCCATCCTCGTCACCCAGCATCTGCCGCCTTCGTTCATGAGCTATTTCGCGACGCAGCTCGCCGTGCTTGGCAGCCGGCCTTGCGACGTTGCGTCGGATCGCATGCGCATTCGCCCGGGCCGGATCGTCGTCGCGCCGGGCGACGCGCATATGGCCGTGGTCCGCACCTCGGACGGCGCGGCGATCCGGTTGAACCACGAAAAGTCGCTGAGCGGCTGCATGCCGTCGGTCGATCCTATGTTCGAAAGCGTTGCCGAGGTGTTCGGCGCCCGCGCCCTGGGTGTCGTGCTCAGCGGCATGGGTCGCGACGGCTGCGAAGGCGCCCGCGGCCTTGCCGAAGCCGGCGCCCGCGTCCTGGTCCAGGATCGCGCCAGCTCGGTCGTGTGGGGCATGCCCGGGGCCGTGGCCAATGCGGGCCGTGCCAGCGCGGTGCTGCCGCCCGACGAGATCGGCCGGCTGATCGCGCGCGGCGGGAGGGTCAAGTGACGGCTCCCGGCGGCGGCCCTACCACATCGACCGCGGCGATGAACATGATCGCCGCGCTGCTCGAACAGCGCACCGGCCAGCAGATCGCCGCCAATCGGACCTGGCGGATCGAGACCGCGCTCAAGCCGGTGCTGCGCGCGCGTGGCATTGCCACGCTCGATGAACTCGTCGCCCAGCTGATCGCCGCGCGCACCGGCGAGCTTGCCGATATCGTGGTCGACGCGCTGCTCAACCAGGAAACCAGCTTCTTCCGCGATGCCGCGGTCCTCGACGTCGTGGCGGAAGCGGCGCGCGACATGCAGGCCCTGGCCGGGCCGCGGCGCCTGCGGATCTGGTCCGCAGGTTGCTCGACCGGGCAGGAGCCGTTGAGCCTGGCGATGCTCATTTCCGAGCGGGCGCTGCCCGACCCGGAGATCATTGCGACCGATATCTCGCCCGCCGCGCTGTCCCGCGCCCGTGCGGGCCGCTTCTCGCAGTTCGAGATCCAGCGCGGCCTGCCGGTGCGGCGCATGATGGCCTGGTTCGAAGGCAGCGGCGGCGATTGGGTCGCGCGGCCCGAGCTCGTCCGCAAGGTCCAGTTCCGCCAGCACAACCTGACCCAGGATCCGCCCCCGGCCGGCAAGTTCGACATCATCCTGTGCCGCAACGTGATGCTCTATTTCTCGCTCGCCGTGCGGCGCCAGGTGTTCGACACGCTCCACGCCGCCATCCGGCCGGGCGGCATGCTCGTCCTCGGCGCCGGCGAGACGGTGATCGGCCAGACCGAGCGTTTCGCCCCCTGCGAGCGCTATCGCGGCTTCTACCGGGCCACTGAGGACCCAGCCGCACCCAGCATCGCCGCGGGTTGATCGCAACGCCAAGCCGGCATTAACCTTCCGCCATGGAAACCGGACTCCCGATCATCGACCTGCCGTCGCCGAACTTCGATTCGCGCGCGCTGCCCGTGACGATGATCGTGCTCCACTATACCGGCATGGAGAGTGCCCAGGCGGCGATCGACCGGCTGCGCGATCCGGCGGCCAAGGTCTCGGCGCATTATCTGGTCGACGAGGACGGCACGATCCTGAGGCTGGTCGATGAGGACAAGCGCGCCTGGCATGCCGGCAAGTCGCATTGGCGCGGAATCCAGGACGTGAACTCGGCATCGATCGGCATCGAGCTGGTCAATCCCGGCCATGAACTGGGCTATCGCGACTTTCCCGAGGCGCAGATGAGCGCGCTGATTCCGTTGGTCGCCGAGATCAAGGAACGCCATGCGATCACCCGCGGCAACGTGGTCGGCCATTCGGACATCGCCCCGGCGCGCAAGACCGACCCCGGCGAGCTGTTCAACTGGCACGCGCTCGCCCGGCTGCGGCTCGCGCTGCCCCGACCGACCAAGAATCTCGTCGATCCCGGCTGGCCCGATGCCGGCTTCATGCTCGCGCTCGAGCGTTTCGGCTATGATGTCGAGGACGGGGAAGCCGCCGTGCGGGCGTTCCAGCGCCGCTTTCGGCCGGAGATGATCGATGGCGAGATCGACATGGAATGCCGCTGCCTGCTGCTCGCGCTGCTGCTGCCCAAGCCCCAGGGCGACGATTAGGGTATGCGCGCCGTTCACCATCGATGGTGACACAATCACAATTAAAGGATGATCTATAGGAACACGGAGGTTCCTATTTTGAGCATCACCGGCATCCGATCTGTCGTGGCGCCGATGGGCCCGGTACGGGTCCGGCTGAGCGGCATCATCCGCAGCGATTCGCATGGCAACGAAGTCGCTTCGATCAACGCTCCCAAGCTTTCGGACGCGCGCGCCGAACTCGATCGCATCGCGCGGGTGAGCGGGGCCGACAAGGTGGTCAGCGTCGCGTCCGATTATCGCCGGACCGCGCTCGCCGCCGGGCCCTTGTCGCATTCCTGGCGGATCGACGTGCAGGCTTGGGGCACGGCGATGGGCACCGTCGAAGCGGCGCCCGAACCCGATCCCGAGGCGGCGGACGAGGCCAAGCGCGCCGAGGAGGCGAAACGCAGCGAGGATGCCGAGCGCGCCAAGGATGCGGAGCAAGCGGCGACATCCGAGGGCAGCCAGGATCGCGCGGCCAAGCCGGAAGCGAGCGCTGTGCCCGCCGACACGACGGGGCAGCCGATCGATCCTACCGGCGCGGCGCAGGCCGCGTTGCCGGACCCGGCGCCGGCCAGCGTCGATGCCACGACGCTCGCCGCCTCGCCCTATTCGGTCTATCCCACCGTCAACAGCGACGACGCCTGACTTAGCCGGGGCGTGACTGCGACGACGCTTGCGCTTGCCTCCGATCCCGCTAGAGCGGCGGGGCCAGAGGGCCGGGCGGCCGCGGGGTGCTTCGGTGCCGCGAGGAAAGTCCGGGCTCCACGGAAACACGGTGGCGGGTAATGCCCGCCGGGGGCGACCCCAGGGAAAGTGCCACAGAGAGCAGACCGCCGACGCCTTTCGGGGCAGGCAAGGGTGAAAGGGTGCGGCAAGAGCGCACCGCGCGACCGGCAACGGAAGCGGCACGGCAAACCCCACCGGGAGCAAGACCGAATAGGGACGGCATATGGGGTGTTCCGCCTCGTCGTCCGGGTTGGTTGCTGGAGCGGCGGAGCGATCCGTCGCCTAGAGGAATGGTCGCCCATCCGCTTCGGCGGTGGACAGAACCCGGCTTACAGGCCCTCTGGCATATTCACCTCTGGCGCTGGCGCATCCCGCGCCGCGCCCCTATCTGCGGAACGGCATGGCACGACAGACGCGATCGACCGATTGGGGCTTCCCTCGCTGGCGCAGCTATGGCGCCGAGCGCGAGGCCGTGCAGGTGCGCCTGTGCGACCGGCATGGCTGCGACCAGCCGGGCGACCGGCCGGCGCCCAAATCGCCGAACAGCCGCGAGCGCTGGTATTTCTGCGAGACCCACGCCGCAGAATATAACCGCAACTGGGACTATTTCGCGGGGTTGACCGCCGAGGAAGCCGCCAAGCGCGAAGCCGACGAGCGGCGCGATTCCTCGGGCTATGCCGAGGCCAAATATAATGGCTGGGCCGGGCCGGGCGACGGCACGCGCTCGCGCGACGAGATCCGCGCGCTCGAAGTGCTCGAACTCGAAGTCGATGCCGATTTCGAAAGCGTCCGCCTCGCCTGGCGCCGACTCGCCAAGGTGAACCATCCCGACGTCAAGCCCGGCGACGCCGAGGCGGCCCAGCGCTTCCAGGCGATCCAGGCGGCCTATGACGTGCTCAAGGCCGCCGAAGAGCGCCGGACCTGGAAGCCCGATTGAGCACGCTGCGCGTTCGCTCGAACTGGGAACATGCCGTCCTCGTCTGCGCCAAATGCTCGAAGAAGCTGGGCGGCGGCTTCGGGCCCAAGGGCAGGCAGCCGCTCGCCAAGGCGCTGCGCAAGCATCTCGGGCTGAAAAAGGGCCGCAAGGGCGCGGCGGGGATTGTCGAGGTGAAATGCCTGGGCGTTTGCCCGCGCGGTGCAGTGAAGGTGGTCAACGGCGGCGATGCGCGCGAATGGCTGCTGGTGCCGGCGGGCGCCGATCTCGATACGGTCGCCGCCAGCCTCGATCTCGGCGGAGAATAGCGCGGCTTGACTTGCCGGCCCGCTGACGGGACACCCAGCGGATCAACCTGGGGGAATGCCGATGTACAAGCCGATGATCGCCGCGCTCGCGCTGGTGGCCGCGACCCTGCCTGCGAGCGCGGGTCAGCCCCAGGACGACGATACGATCACCACGCTTTTCGCCAAGGCGCTCGAGGCCTATCGCGAACAGGGATACAAGCCGACCGGCTGGGAGCAGAAGGGCAAGCTGGCGGCGAAGGGCGAGCAGCTGTTCAAGGTCACCCTGACGGGGGGCAGCAGCTTCCAGCTCGTCGGCGTCTGCGACAATGATTGCGACGATCTCGACATCCAGCTGCTCGACAGCGCCGGCAAGGAAGTCGACAAGGACGACAAGAAGGACGATTTCCCCATCGTCGGCACGACCAGCGCGGGCACCTATCAGGCACGCGTGACGATGGTGGCGTGCAAGACCGATCGCTGTGCCTTCGGCGTGAAGGCGTTCGTCCAGGGCGACTGAGCGTCAGCCGAGCTTGGTGGCAATGCGCCGGGCGCGGGCTGCCGCGAAGTCGATGATCTCGGCCGATCCCGGGCGCGCGTCTCGCCAGGCGGCTGCCCCGGCGGGCCTGCCGCCTTCGACGAGCAAGTCCGCGATTCGGGCGCGCAATTGGGGGTCGGCCACCTGGCCCGGCCGGAGCGCGGCGCAGAAATCGGTCAGCCGCTGGCGCTCCGCCGGAGTCGCCGCCGCATCGAGCAGCGCCTGCAGGTCGTGCGGGTAGGCGGGATTGGCCAGCACTGCGGCGATGCGCCCGTAAAAGCTTCTTGCCTGATCCACACCGATTCCCCCGATGATCCTGATAGCTTTGGCCGGCAATGGTTTACGAGGCGTGACGCCTGCCTCAGGCATAGCGCACGGCGGTCTCGCGGATCAGGGCGATCATGTTCGGGATGCCCTGGGTGCGGTTCGAGCTCAGCTGGTTGCGGAGGTCGAACGGTGCCAGCGCCGCTTCGATGTCGCGCGCCAGGATCGCCGCGGGTTGCGCGTCCTGAACGGTGAGCAGCACCAGTGCGATGATGCCCTTGGTGATCGCCGCGTTCGAATCGGCGAGGAAGTGGAGCGTCCCGTCCTCGCGCCGCGTCGGATACACCCAGACCGAGGCCGAACAGCCGCGCACCAGCGTCGCATCGGTCTTGAGCGCGTCGGGCATCGGCTCGAGCCCGCGGCCCAGATCGATCAGGAGGCGATAGCGGTCATCGGCTTCGAGAAACGCATATTCGTCCTGCAGATCGGCGAGGCTGGTCATGCGCGCGCTATAGCGTGGGTTGGCGGCAGGGCTAGGGCCGATCGCCATTGGGTTAGGGCTGGCGTCGCCCTCCCTCATCGTCATGCCAGCGCAGGCTGGCATCTCTCGCCGATGCCGTTCGGCGTGCGGCGGGAGGCCCCAGCTTTCGTTGGGGCGACGGCATCGGTCCTTACAAATCCACCCCCGCGGCGATCGCTTCGAGCTTGCGGATGCGTTCCTTGAGGTCGGCGATCTCGATGCGCGAGGCGGCGGTGGGCATGGCGGGGGCGGGCTCACCATGCTGGCGCAGGTCGAGTTCCTGGCGCTTGAGCGCCAGCCAGCCGCGCCAACCCGAAAGGCCCGCGGTGGAGAGGATCGCGATGCCGGCCAGGCCGGAACCCGCGAGGGTGAGGTAAAAGGTCGGATCCTGGGTCACGTCGTGGCTCCTTGGTCAGACGTTCAGTTCTTGTCGCGCAGCGATTCGATCTCGCGATCGAGGCGAAGGCTGCCGTCGGTATCGGTGATCACCCGCTCCAGCACCTGGACGCGCTCCTTGAGGGCGCGGACCTCGTCGCGGAGGCGGGCATTTTCGGCAGCGGCGCCTGCGTCGGGCTCGGTGCCGCCGCGATAGACTTCGTTGCCGTGCTTGTCCTTGTGGACGCCGTAGCGCGCCTTGAGGACGCTGCCGATCACGACGATCATGACGATCGCGACAACCATCTCAGCCGGATTCATTTTCGTCTTACTCCCTCAAAAAGACGCGCTGGGCTTCAGTTCTGCGATGCCTGGGCTTCGCGCAGGGCGCGGCGGACGGGGCGATCGCGGCTTTCTGCAAGGGCAATAGCTCCCCCGCACAGTGCCGTCAGCACTGCGAACACGATGATGGCGAACATGTCTGGCTTCCCTCTAGGCTTGCGACGCTGCCGGCGTCGCGGCGGTTCGGTTCAGTTGAGCGGCGGGGCATCCCGCAGCTGGTCGATCTCGGCGGCAAGGTCGACGCCGCGATCGGTGACGATCCGTTCGAGCACGCGCACTCGCTGTTCCAGCCGCTCGGTCTGCGCCGCATATTGCGCGGCCTTTTCGGCGGTCTGTTCGGCGAGGAGCCGGCTCATCTGCTCCTTGTGCTTGAGCCACTTCTCGAAGGCGGCGAAGCCGATCCCGCCGATCACGGGCAGGCCCACCACGATGAAGAAGAAGAACAGGGCGGAGACGGGCATGGCGTAGGCTCCCTCAGTTCGATTTGCCGCGCAGCGCTTCGATCTCGCGATCGAGGCTGTGCGCGCTGTCGGTGACGATCCGCTCGACATTGGCGAGCCGGTCCTTGATCGAGCCGAGCTCGGCGCGGAGCTGGGCGTTCTCCTGGCTCAAGAGCTTGATCCGCTCCATCGCCTCATCGTTCTTCTGCGGATAGATCGCCTGCCCCCAGGCCCCGTCGAGCGGATAGCCGTTCTTGATGCGCAGCCAGGTGGTGAACACCCAGGCCCCCAGCGCCACCGACACGATCACGGCGATCATCGGGAAGAGCATGGGCAGGATGGATTGTGCGATCACGACCTTTTCCATCGTCGTCTCTCCTCAGCGCAGGCTGTCGATTTCGCGGGCGACCCGCTCGGCGGGATCGGTGGCGATCCGTTCGAGCACTGCGATCCGCTCCTCCAGCCGGCTGATCTGGCCGGTCAGCCGCTCGTTCTCGGTCGAGAGCAGCGTGATCTTGCGTTCGGCCTCCAGGTCCTGGCCGGCCTGGCCGCGGAAGCCGCGCCGGCGTCCACAATTGCTCTCGTCCTCGATCGGGTAGCCGTGCTTGGCGCGGACCCAGGTCTGGAACGCCCGGGACGCCATCACCGCAGTGACGATCAGCACCGGGACCAGCCAACTCAATTCCTTCATCTCTTCCTCCCTTTGACCGCCTGGCGATGGCTCAGCGCAGGCTGTCGATCTCGTCGGCGAGCCGGGTGTTGCGGCTCGTATAGTACATCTCGATGTCCGCCAGGCGGCGATCGATGTCGCGGAACTTCGAGCGGACCTCGGCGGTCGAGC
The DNA here is from genome assembly GCA_023400405.1 of Pseudomonadota bacterium. Classification (GTDB taxonomy): domain Bacteria; phylum Pseudomonadota; class Alphaproteobacteria; order Sphingomonadales; family Sphingomonadaceae; genus Sphingomonas. Next base: position 61,418 of record JAEXFD010000023.1, on the reverse strand, counting down.
GGCTCGGGTTCGAACGGACACCCTGCCAGAACTTGGCTTCTTCCGGACCTTCGTAGAGGCCGGCGGGGCGGCTCGGCGCCATCCAGGCGATCAGCAGATAGCCGATCAGGCCCATCGGGAAGGTGCTGAAGGTGAGCAGGATCATGCCCACGCGCCACCAGATCACATCGATCCCGGTATAGTCCGCCAGCCCCGAGCAGACGCCCAGCCACTTGGCATTGGTCTTGTCGAGATAGAAGCGGGTGCGGCTCGACATCTCAGTTCCTCCTGGAAATATCGTAGGGGCTCTCTTCGGGACGGGCGTCGCGAAGCGGCCGGAAATCGGGGTTGTCGGCGGCGATGATCCGCTCGACGGTGAGCAGGCGTTCCTCGAGCTGGCGAGCCGTGTAGTGCAGCTCGTCGAGCAGCTTCTCGTCCTCGCCGGAGATGGTCGCCGCGGTCTTCCACTTGGTGATGTAGTGGAAGATCACCCAGGGAAGCCCGATGAAGAGCATCCCCACGATGACGATCGGAAGGAAGACTTCCTCCATCGGATCACGCTCCCTTGTTCAGGCGGGCCTTCAGGGCCTCGAGCTCGGCATCGACCTTCTCCGACGAACGGAGCTCGGCAATCTCCTCCTCGAGCGTCTTGGGCACCGCGCCCAGCCCGGCGGCATCGGCGCGGCCCTCGGCCAGGTCGACCCGGCGCTCGAGCACGTCGAAGCGCGAGAAGGCGTCCTGCATCTTCTGGCCGTTGGTCATCTCGCGCAGGCGGAAGCGGTTGTTCGCGCTCTCCAGCCGGGTGACGATCGAGTTCTGGCGGACGCGGGCCTCGCGCAGCTTGGTCTGGAGCTTGTTGATGTCCTCTTCCGAGGCCTTGAGCGCCTCGTCGAGCACTGCGATCTCCTCGCCCAGCTGCTCGCACATGTCGGCGGCCTTCTGCTTCTCGACCAGCGCGGCCTTGGCCAGGTCCTCGCGGCCCTTGCTCAGCGCCAGCTCGGCCTTTTCGGTCCAGCTCTCCTGGAGCTTTTCGAGCTTGGCGATGTGCCGGCGCATTTCCTTCTGGTCGGCGATGGTGCGCGCCGCGCTGGCGCGGACTTCGACCAGGGTCTCCTCCATCTCGAGGATGATCATGCGGATCATCTTCGCCGGATCCTCCGCCTTGTCGAGCAGATCGGTGACGTTGGCGGCGATGATGTCCCGGGTTCGCGAGAAGATACCCATTTCGTTCTAACTCCTTCGTACTTTGGGACGCCGGAAGGGATCTAGGGGGTGACCCCTTCCGGCGGGTCCCGCTCGCCGCTGGGGACGGCGAGCGGGGTGTGGGGTTACGCGATCATCGCGGGGCCGATGGCACCGGCCATGAAGATCAGGCCGGCGACTGCCGAGAAAGCGACGGCGAAGAAAGCGTTGCGATAATAAGCGGCGGTGGTGGTCATGTTCGTATCCCTGAACCTTGGTGTTTCGTTCGCCCGTTCGCGGGCTTGCCACATGCTCAGCAGGATGCGTGCCAAGTTCTGAAAACCGCAGAAATCAGCCATTTTCAGCGTTGATTGTGCGTTTCGCCGCCGAAAGCATCTTGCCAAGTGTTGGGAAAATACGCCAAGGATTTGGCATGGAGCGCACCACGCAGGTCATTGGCCAGTCCTCGGCCTTTCTCGACGCGCTCGAACGTGCCAGCCGCGCTGCGCAGCTCGATCGCCCGGTGCTGGTGATCGGCGAGCGCGGCACCGGTAAGGAGCTGGTCGCCGAGCGCCTCCATCGCCTCAGCCCGCGCTGGGACCAGCCGCTGGTCACGATGAATTGCGCCGCGCTGCCCGAGACGCTGATCGAGGCCGAGCTGTTCGGCCATGAAGCCGGCGCCTTCACCGGCGCGACCAAGGCGCGCACCGGCCGCTTCGAGGAGGCGCACCGCGGCACGCTGTTCCTCGACGAGCTCGGCACGTTGTCGATGGGCGCGCAGGAGCGGCTCCTGCGCGCGGTCGAATATGGCGAAGTCACCCGCATCGGCGCGTCGCGTCCGATCCAGGTCGATGTCCGCATCGTCGCGGCGACCAACGAGCATCTGCCCGGTCGCGTGGAGAAGGGCACCTTTCGCGCCGACTTGCTCGACCGGCTGAGCTTCGAAGTCGTCACGCTGCCGCCGCTGCGCCACCGGCCAGGCGACGTCGAAGTGCTCGCCGATTTCTACGGCCGGCGCATGGCGTCGGAGCTCGGCTGGGTCGAATGGCCGGGCTGGGGGCCGAACGCGATCGACATCCTTGTCCATTATGATTGGCCCGGCAACGTCCGCGAGTTGCGCAACGTGGTCGAGCGTGCGGTCTATCGCTGGGACGAGGCGGGGCCGATCGATGCGATCGAGATCGACCCGTTCCAGTCGCCCTTCCGTCCGCGGCCGATGCCGGGTCAAGCTGGCCCGGCGCCCGCTGCCGCAGCGCCGCCCGTGTCGGCCGTCGAGGAGCCGGTCGTGCCGATCGGCGGCTCGACCGACTTCAAGACCCGCGTCGCCCGGTTCGAGAAGGAAGTCCTCCAGCGCGCGCTCGCCGATCACCGCTTCAACCAGCGTGCGACGGCGGAAGCCCTCGGCCTCACCTACGATCAGCTCCGCCACGCCCTCAAGCGCCACGAGCTGCTTGGGGCAGGGGGCTGATCGTACGATCGACCCAGTCGATCGTTGCGAAAAGAAAATTATTGCGGCGCACGGGCTGCCGATGCGTTAGGCGGGCGACGCATCATTCCAACTGGAGGGATCCCATGGCCTTCGAACTTCCCGAACTCCCCTATGCCAAGGACGCGCTGGCGCCGAACATGTCGGCCGAGACGCTCGAATTCCACCATGGCAAGCACCACAAGGCCTATGTCGACAAGACCAATGGCTTCATCGCCGAAAAGGGCCTGGAAGGCCGCAAGCTGAGCGAAGTGATCGCGCACGCCAAGTCGACCAACGACAAGGCGCTGTTCAACAATTCCGCGCAGATCTGGAACCACAGCTTCTTCTGGCAGTGCCTGACGCCAAACCAGGCGGCGCCGACCGGCAAGCTCGCCGACCTCATTTCGAGCCAGTACGGTTCGACCGACGAGCTGGTGAAGAAGCTCGTCACCGAATCGACCAACCATTTCTCGAACGGCTGGGGCTGGCTGGTGCTCGACGGCGATCAGCTCAAGGTCACCTCGCTCCACGACGCCGACACGCCCGTCGCCTATGAGGGCATGAAGCCGCTGCTCACCATCGATGTGTGGGAGCACGCCTATTACATCGACTATCGCAACGCGCGTCCGAAATATCTCGCGACGATCACCGCGAACATCATCAACTGGGACTTCGTTGCCCAGAACCTCGACGGCAACGGTATCAGCCGCGCCGACCAGGAAGGCTGATCGGGCCAACCGGTTTGGGGAAGGGGCGTCCGGGAAACCGGGCGCCCTTTTTCTATAATTCCTCCCCTGGAGCCTGCGGCTCCGGGGGAGGGGGACCGCCGAAGGCGGTGGAGGGGGTCTACTCGCCGACAGTGGACCCCCTCCACCATGCTGCGCATGGTCCCCCTCCCCCGGACGCGCAGCGTCCAGGGGAGGATTTCTTTCACGTTAACCCCCCATTCAAATCACTTACGCGACCATCCTCCGTCTCAATCGGGGAGATGGACGACATGCGCCGCTACCTGCTCCTGACGCCGTTGCTGCTGTTCGCCGCGCCCGCTTCCGCCCAGATCTGGGGTGGCCCGTCGATGGCTGGTCCGTCCGGCGGGTCGATGGCGCACGACCTCGCCGCCTCCGCGCGCATCAACGGCGATAGCGAGACGCGCAAGATCCGCGACGATATCCGCAATGGCCGCGAATCCGGCCAGCTCAGCCGGCAGGAGGCCCGCCAGCTCAAGCGCGAGGCCTTCCAGATCGACGCGCTCGAAGATCGCTTCGGCCGCGACGGGCTGAGCGCTTCCGAGGCCGCCGAGCTCGCCAATCGCCGCGCCGCGCTGCGCGCCGACGTGATCGCCAAGCGCAGCGGCCGGCGCTGATCCTTCACGCCTCGCCGTAGAGCTCGCGCTGCGATCGCTCCAGCTCCTCGGCATAGCGCCGCCGCGCGTGCCGCTCGGTGATCAGGCCCAGGATCGCGCCGTTGGATCCGGTGACGACCAGATCGTCCGCCGCCACCTGATCGAAGCGTTCGAGCACTTCGCCGATCCCCAAGTCCGGGGCGAGCCGCGCCTCGCGCAGCTGCGCCAGCGTGCCGATCTCGGCCGCAGGATCGACTTCGGGCGACCAGGCCGCCGCCGTCTCGACGATCCCGCCATAGCGGCCCTCGCCGTCGCGCAGCACGACGCGCGTCGTCGATCCGAGCGGGAAGCGCTCGCGAAAGGCGGTCACGCTCACGTCCGCGGCAATCTGCTTGACGTCGCGGCGCATCATCTGCCCTGCGGTCAGCGCGCGCATCCAGCCGACGTCGCGGCCGCTGCGCAGCGTCTCGCCGCGCAGGTGCAGCCGCCAGGTCGAGAAGCTGTAGCCGAAGGTCTCGCGGACCACCGTCGCCGAGATCAGTGCCGCGGTGACGGTGACGCCGGTGATCGCGAAGTCGTGCGTCACTTCGAGGACGAGCAGCGCCATCGTCATCGGCCCGCCGACCACCGCCACGGCGAGCGCCGCCATGCCGACCACCGTCGCATCGTCGGGTGCGAGGATGTGGAGATGCGGGATTTGCGCGAGCACGACCTGGTAGAGGCGGCCGATCAGCGAGCCGAGGAACAGCGAGGCGAAGAACAGCCCGCCGCGAAAGCCGAAGCCCAGCGACACGGCTGACGCCAGCATCTTGAGGACGATGGTCAACATCAGTCCCGCGATCGTGACTTCGGTGACCATGTCGAGATTGAGCGCGCCGTGGCCGCCCGACAGCGTCTGCGGCGAGATCAGCGCCAGCGGAATCAGCAGCATCCCGCCCAGCGCCGGGGCGAGGGCAGGGGGGATGCGCAGGCGGCGCACGCCGAGCTCGACCAGCGAGACCAGCCGCATCAGCGCGATGCCGACGCCCGCGCAGATCAGCCCGAGAAGCGCATAGAGCAGATAGTCCGCCGTCCCGATCGGGTGCATGCCCCCCGCCGCGATCACATAGGGAGTCATGCCGAGCCCGCGCGCGAGCACCGCGGCGGAGAGTGCGGCCAGCATCACAGGCGCGACGGTTGCCGGGCTATAGGCGCCGAGCACAATCTCGAAGGCATAGAAGGCGCCGGTGAGCGGCGCGCCGAACGCCGCGCTCACCGCCGCACCCGCGCCCGCCGCCATCAGCGTGCGCAAGTCGCCGCGGCGCAGCTTCACCTTCTGGCCAAGCAGCGAGGCCAGCCCGCCGCCGGCCTGGGCGTAGCCCGCCTCGAGGCCGACCGAGGCGCCGAAGGCATTGGAGAGCAGCGTCTGGCCGACCACCGTCGCGGTGTCGCGCGCCGGGATGCGGCCGCCATGGAGCGCGTTCGCCTCGACGATATCGACGGCGCGCCGCCGCCGCAGCCACCAGATCGTCAGCCCCAGCAGGGCGCCGCCGATCGGCAGCGCGATCAGCCGCCAGGGCGCGACATCATCGGCGGCGCTTAGATGCTCGCCGCTCGCCAGGCCGAACAACAGCCGCTGGGTGCCGCGAGAGACCTGACCGATCGCGATCGCGGCGATGCCCGCACCGATGCCGACGAGCAGTGCCAGCGCCAGGAAGCCCCAGCCACTCGAGCGGATCAGCCGCCGCATCCCATTGGCGGCGCGCACGGTGCGATAGAGCGAGCGCGACATGCGCGGCTCACTCCTGCGGCGGGATCGGCGCCTCTTCGGGCTTTTCCAGCTGCAGCCCGTGCTTGAGCAGCATTGGGATGTTGAGCGCGGCGAACACCAGCGTCGCCGGAATCATCACCCAGGTCTTGAAGACCACCCATTGGTCCCAGGTGACGAAATGGCGCACCGCTTCGTTTGCCACTGCGGCGGCGACGAAGAAGAGTGCCCAGTTGATCGTCAGCAGCCGCCAGCCCTTGGCCGAAAGCCCGGGATAGGCCGTCTCCAGCAGCATCTGGAGCAGCGGCTTGTCGGCGATCACGCCATAGCCGAGCACCACCGCGAACATCGCGTAGATGATCGTCGGCTTGATCTGGATGAAGGTCTGGTCGTGGAAATAGAGCGTCAGCCCGCCGAAGATCAGCACGAAGGCGGCAGTGATCCACAGCATCGGCGAGACGTGGCGCGTCTTCCACCAGGAAAGCGCGATCGCCGCCGCCATCGCCACCATGAAGGCGATCGTCGCCGCGAAGATCCGCGCGATCACCGGCCCGCTGGTCAGCGAATTCACGGCGAAGAACACCGCGAGCGGCCCGTAATCGATTAGCATGCGCACGCCGGGCGCAGCGGGTTTGGCCTCAGCCATGGGACACTTCCTCCACGCCGGCGATGATCCGCGCGACTTCCTGCGGGTCGAACGGGCGCAGGTCGTCGACCTTCTCGCCCACGCCGATCGCATGGATCGGCAGCCCGTATTTCTCGGCTGCGGCAACCAGCACGCCGCCGCGCGCGGTGCCGTCGAGCTTGGTCATGACGAGGCCGGTCACCCCGGCCACTTCCTTGAACACTTCGATCTGCGAGAGCGCGTTCTGGCCGGTGGTCGCGTCGAGCACCAGCACCACGTCGTGCGGCGCCGCCGGATTGAGCCGGCCGAGCACGCGGCGGATCTTGGCGAGCTCGTCCATCAGCTCGCGCTTGTTCTGCAGCCGGCCGGCGGTGTCGACGATCAGCACGTCGGTGCCGATCTCGGTCGCCTTCTTCACCGCTTCGAACACGATCCCCGCGGCATCGCCGCCCTCGGCGCCCGAGACGATGGGCACGCCGATCCGCTCGGCCCAGGTGCGCAGCTGGCCGATCGCGGCGGCGCGGAAGGTGTCGCCGGCGGCGAGCATCACCGAATAATCCTGTTCCATCAGCAGATTGGCGAGCTTGGCGATCGTCGTGGTCTTGCCCGATCCGTTGACTCCGATCACCAGGATCACCTGCGGCCGCGGAAACGCCTCGATCTCCAAGCCCTTGGCGACCGGCTCAAGCACCTTGGCGACTTCCTCGGCGACGACCAGGCGGACGCCGAGTTCCTCCATGTTGCGCTCATACTGTCCCTCGGCGAGCCGCGTGCGCACCCGCGCCGCCGTGGCCGGGCCAAGGTCGGACGCAATCAGCGCCTCCTCGATCTCGTCGAGCGTCGCATCGTCGAGCCGGGCAAGGCCGAGCCCGGCGAGATTGCCGATCAGCCGGTCCGAGGTCTTGCGAAAGCCGCCGAGCAGCCGCTGGTGCCAGGAGGGGGTGCTCATGCGACGCTCCCCACAAGCTTTCCGTCCATCACAGTCTCGATCCTGACGCTCACAACTTCTCCGGGCGGGTGGGGGGACAGGCGAACTTCCGCAAAATTGCCGGCATGACCGCGGTCGCCGGGGCGCTCTACCAGCACTTGCTGCGTGCTGCCTACCAGGCTTTGCAGCCAGGCCGAGCGGAACCGCGCGGCTTCGGTACGCAGCGCCGCGGCGCGTGCCTTGACCACCGCCGGCGCGACCTGCGGCATCCGCGCCGCGGGCGTGCCGGTGCGCGGCGAATAGGGGAAGATATGGGCATGGACGATGCCGCACTCCGCGATCAGCGCGCGCGTGTTGGCCGCCATCGCCTCGTCCTCGGTCGGAAAGCCGGCGATCAGGTCCGCGCCGATCGCGATCTCCGGCCGGGCCGCCAGCAGCCGCTCGGTGAGTGCCACCGATTGCGCCCGGCTGTGCCGCCGCTTCATCCGCTTGAGCACCATGTCGTCGCCGGCCTGGAGCGAGAGATGCACGTGCGGCATCACCCGCGGCTCCTGCGTCAGCAGCGCGAACAGCCGCTCATCGACTTCGACTCCGTCTAGCGAGGAGAGCCGCAGGCGCTTCAGCCGCGGGACATGCGCAAGGATCCGCTCGACCAGCTGGCCGAGGCTCGGCGTGCCGGGCAGGTCGGGGCCATAGCTGGTCAGGTCGACGCCGGTCAGCACCACTTCGCCATGACTCTCGGCGAGCATCGCCACCCGGTCGATCACCGCCCCGGCGGGCACCGACCGGCTGTTCCCCCGGCCATAGGGGATCGCGCAAAAGGTGCAGCGATGGTCGCAGCCATTCTGCACTTCGACGAAAGCACGGGCATGGGTGGAGAAGGCGGCGGCGAGGTGCGGCGCCGTCTCGCGCACCGCCATGATATCCTGCACGATCACCGGCGCGGCCGACGCCCAGGCCGGCGCGCGCAGCTTGTCGGCATTGCCGATCACCCGATCGACCTCGGGCATCGCCGCGAACGCATCCGGATCGATCTGCGCCGCGCAGCCCGTGACGACCAATTCGGCCCCCGGCCGCTCGCGCCGCGCCCGGCGGATCGCCTGGCGCGTCTGCTTGACGGCCTCGTTGGTGACGGCGCAACTATTGACCACGACCGTGTCGCGCCCGGGCAGCAGCGCGCGGATCGTCTCGCTCTCGGCGAGATTCAGGCGGCAGCCCAGGCTGATGACATGAGGGGACGGCATTGGCGGACGATCTAGGGGCAGCGGCGGGCGATGTCCACGCGAAGGCCCGCGCAGTGCTCGGCTTCTGGTTCGCCCTGACGCCCGAGCAGCATTTCGCGGTGTCGGCGAAGCTGGATGCCGAAATCGCCACGCGCTTCGGCACCTGGCGCGACGCGGTGCTGCAAACCGGCGCCAGGGGCTGGCGCGACGATCCCGATACGCTGCTCGCCGCGATCCTCCTGCTCGATCAGTTCAGCCGCAACATCCATCGCGGCCGCGCCGAGGCCTTCGCCGCCGATCCGCTCGCGCTCGAACTCGCGCAGGACGCGATCGGCAGGGGATGGGACAAGACCCTGCCGCCGGAGCGTCGCCTGTTCGTCTATCTGCCGCTCGAACATGCCGAGGATGGCGCGATGCAGGCGCTGAGCGTCGCCAGGATCGCCACGCTGGGCAATGCCGAATGGCTCGATTACGCCCGCAAGCATGCCGAAGTAATTGCCCGTTTCGGCCGTTTCCCGAGTCGCAACCAGGCGCTCGGCCGGGCCGCCACGCCGGAAGAGGAAGCGTTCCTCAGCCAGCCAGGCGCTGGCTGGTAGCGGCGTCGGCCGGGGTCGGCGCGGTCACCGCCATCGGCTGTTGGATCAGCCGCCGTTCGGCCAGCAGGCGGCGCACGCCGCTCACCGACAGCGGCCGGCCATAGAGCCAGCCCTGCGCCTTGGCGCAGCCGATCGCGCGCAGCCGCTCCTCGATCGCCGCATCCTCGACGCCCTCCGCCGTCACCGGCAGGTTCAGGCTTTCGCCCAGCCGCGCGATGGCATTGACGATCGCCGCCGAATCGGGGCTGTCGTTGATCGAAGTGACGAAGCTCTTGTCGATCTTGATCCGATCGAACGGAAGCGCGCGCAGGTGCGCAAGGCTCGAATAGCCCGTGCCGAAATCGTCGAGCGCCAGCCGCACGCCCTGGTTCTTCAGGCTGCCGACGATCGACTGGGCGAGCGGCAGATTGTCGAACAGCGAACTCTCGGTGATCTCGACTTCCAGGCGGCTCGCCGGGAAGCCGGTTTCGGTCAGCACCTTGATGATCTTCTGCGCCAGCCAGGCGTCGCGCAGCTGCCAGGGCGAGATGTTGATCGACAGGCCGATGGACGGGTCCCAGTCGCGCGCCGCCAGAAAGGCCTGACGCATGATCGACAGCGACAGGTCGGAGATCATGCCGGTTTCTTCGGCGATCGGGATGAACTGTTCGGGACTGATCAGCCCGCGCTGCGGATGCTCCCAGCGGGCGAGCACTTCGAATCCGTGCAGCCGCCCCGTCGAAAGGTCGATCTGCTGCTCGAAATAGGGGACGACTTCTCCGCGCGGGATGGCGATGCGCAAGCCGCTTTCCAGCTCGTTGCGGACCTGAAGCTCGCGTTCCATCGATTGATCGAACCAGGCGCAGCGGTTGCGGCCCGATTTCTTCGCGGCATACATCGCGATGTCGGCCGAACGGATCAGCGCGTCGATGCTCGGGCAGTCGAAGTCGGATCGGGCGATGCCGAGCGAGCAGGAGATGTGCAGCCGGAAGCCTTCGGCCTCGAAAGGCTGGGCCATGCGGCTCACCAGCTTGTCGGCGATGCGCTCGACAACGGCCGGTTCGCTCGGGTCGAACAGGAATCCGCAGGCGAATTCGTCCCCGCCCAGCCGGGCGGTGAGGGCGATCGGCGGCATCACCTGGGCGATCTCCGCCGCAACGGTGCGCAACAGCGCGTCGCCCACGGCATGGCCGTGCATGTCGTTGATCGTCTTGAAATGATCGAGGTCGAGCATCAGCATCGCCATCGCCTTGCGGCGGCGATGGGCCCGGACGAACATCGCCGCGCCTTCTTCGGCAAGGCTCCGGCGATTGAGGAAGCCGGTAAGGGGATCGCGGCTCGCCAGATGGTGGGCGCGCTCCTCGGCGGCGGCGCGAATCTGCACTTCCTCGCTCAGCGCGGCGTGGCGACGCCAGCCGATCAGGATCAGCGCGACGTTGAGCAGCAGCGCGATGACCAGCATCCGATCGGCCGGCTCGCCGCCTTGGAAGTAATGCTGGAGCGTTTTCGACAGCACGGCGCTGCCGGTGCCGACGAACAGCAGGATGGCTGCGACGCTGACGGCCCCCGACAACAGGCCTGGCCGCGCCGGATCGCTCCGCATCGCCAATTCATCCTGATCCAGCGTCATCCCCGGATCTCACCCCCAAAGCTCCAAACCTGACGGGCCTTCCCACGGCCAGGGTATAGAACGGGTTAAGTTGCGTCTCGAAACCGCAACATTTTTCGTCTGCTGCGGGCGGACTTGCCTCCACGGCCGCAATCCGATAGGGGCAGCCGCAACCGTTCCATGGCGAACGCGAGACAGGCCACCCTGAGGGGTGACGCCGGCCGACGAGGTTTCGTCCGCCGGCGCGTTTTGCGTTTGGCGAGTCGCGGTTTGGATTTGGAGTGTCTTGGGTCCCATGTTCGAGAGTCTGAGCGATCGGCTAGGCGGCGTCTTCGAGCGCCTGCGCGGTCGCGGCGCACTGAACGAAGCCGATGTCCGGGCAGCGATGCGCGAAGTGCGCATCGCGCTGCTCGAAGCCGACGTCGCGCTGCCGGTGGCCCGCGAGTTCGTCGATAAGGTGACCGAGCAGGCGGTGGGCCAGCAGGTCCTCCGCTCGGTCACGCCGGGCCAGCAGGTCGTCAAGATCGTCCATGACGCGCTGGTCGACATGCTCGGGCCGGACACCGCCGAGCTCGCGCTCGAAGTCACCCCGCCCGCGGTGGTGATGCTCGTCGGTCTCCAGGGCTCGGGCAAGACCACGACCACCGCCAAGCTCGCCAGGCTGCTCAGCAAGAGCCAGGGCAAGAAGGTGATGATGGCGTCGCTGGACGTGAACCGTCCGGCCGCGCAGGAACAGCTCGCGGTGCTCGGCACCCAGACCGAGGTGGCGACGCTGCCGATCGTCGCCGGCCAGCAGCCGGTCGACATCGCCCGCCGCGCGCTCCAGTCCGCCAAGCTCCAGGGCTATGACGTGCTGATGCTCGACACCGCCGGCCGACTTCATGTCGACCAGGCGCTGATGGACGAGATGAAGGCGGTCGCGGACATCGCGAAGCCCAACGAGATCCTGCTCGTCGTCGATAGCCTCACCGGCCAGGACGCGGTGAACGTCGCGTCGAGCTTCTCGGCGCAGGTGCCGCTCACCGGCGTGATCCTCACCCGCATGGACGGCGATGCCCGCGGCGGCGCGGCGCTGTCGATGCGCGCCGTCACCGGCAAGCCGATCAAGTTCGCCGGCATGGGCGAGAAGCTCGATCAGATCGAGCCCTTCCATCCCAAGCGCGTTGCCGGCCGCATTCTCGGCATGGGCGACGTCGTCAGCCTCGTCGAGAAGGCCGCGGCGGCGATCCAGGAGGAAGATGCCGAGCGGATGGCCGAGCGGCTGGCCAAGGGGAAGTTCGACATGAACGACCTGCGCGGCCAGCTCGCCCAGATGCGCCGGATGGGCGGCATCGGCGCGCTCGCCGGCATGATCCCGGGCATGAAGAAGGCCCAGGCGGCAGTCGATCAGGCCGGCGGCGACAAGGTGCTGCTGCGCATGGACGCGATGATCACCTCGATGACCGTCAAGGAGCGCGCCAAGCCCGAGCTGATCAACGCCAAGCGCAAGATCCGCATCGCCAAGGGCTCGGGCACCACCGTCCAGGACGTCAACAAGCTCTTGAAGATGCATCTCGAGATGCAGACCGCGATGAAGCGGATCAAGAAGATGGGCGGCCTCAAGGGTCTGGCCGGCCTGCTCGGCAAGGGCGGACCCGGCGGCGGCATGGGCGGCGTCGGCAATGCGCTGGGCGGCCCCGAGCTCGGCGAGATGATGGGCAAGATGGGCGGCGGTGCCGGCGGCCTGCCGGGCCTTCCCGGCGGCGCCAACCTGCCCCCCGGTTTCGAGAATTTTTTGAAGAAGAAATGACCGTCATCCCAGCGAAAGCTGGGATCTCAGGCGGTAGAGTACCCAGCAACCACAAGACCCCGGCTTTCGCCGGGTGACGAAGATAAGAAGAAGGAAGAAGTAATGGCCCTTTCCATGCGTCTGTCGCGCGGCGGTTCGAAGAAGCGTCCTTATTACCGCATCGTGATCGCCGATGCGCGGTCCCCGCGCGACGGCAAGTTCATCGAGAAGATCGGCACCTACAATCCGCTGCTCGCCAAGGATTCGCCCGAGCGCATCAAGCTCGACGGCGATCGCGCCAAGCATTGGCTGAGCGTCGGCGCGCAGCCGACCGATCGCGTCGCCCGCTTCCTCGATGCCGCCGGCCTCAAGGAGCGCGCCGCGCGCAGCAACCCGAAAAAGGCTGAGCCGGGCGAGAAGGCCAAGGAGCGCGCCGAGGAGCGTGCCGAGAAGGCCAAGGCTGCCGAGGAAGCCGCTGCCGAGGCCGCTGCTGCTGCGTCGGCGCCTGCCGAGGGCTCAAACGAGGAAGCCGAAGCGGTGATGGCCGCCGAGGTCGAAGCTGCCACCGAGGAAGCGACGCCGGAGGCCGAAGCGGTCGCCGACGAGGTCTCGGAGCAGACCCCGCCCGCCGACGCCTGATCGAATGAGACACTTGCCGGCCGTCATGCGTTGTCCGGGGCAGCAATGTCCCAGAGGAGCGCATGATGGCCAGCAAGCCCCAGACCGGCCCCGACGAGCAGGAACGCAATGAGCCGGGGGACACCCAGCCCAACCCCGCCCGAAAGCCCGGCGGAGTCTCCGCCGACGAGCCCGCCGAGGGCGGCGAGGACGAATCCCCCCGCCAGCCCGGTTCGCCCGCAGGCTGAACGGAGCGTCACGCTCGCCGCGGTGATCGGCGCGCATGGCATCGCAGGGGAGGTCCGGCTCAAGGTCTTCGCCGAGGATTTGTCGGCGCATCGCCGCTTCAACGGCGGCGCGCTGACGCTCAAGTCGCTGCGTGAGGGGCCCAATGGCGCGATCGCGCGCTTCGCCGAGATCGCCGATCGCAACGCCGCCGAGGCGCTGCGCGGCACCGAACTGACAGTGCCGCGCAGCGCGCTGCCGCCGCTCGGGGAGGGCGAATATTACCATGTCGACCTGCTGGGCCTCCCGGCCGTCTCGGACGATGGCGAGCCGCTCGGCATGGTCGTCGCGATCGACAATTACGGCGCCGGCGACGTGCTCGAGATCGAGCGTCCCACCGGCAAGCGCTTCATGGTCCCAATGCAGCCGGCCGCCGTGCCCGAATGGGATGAGGCGCGATTGGTGGTGAGCGCCGCCTTCGCCGAGGGCTGAGCGGCCTAACGCCGGATCGGCTGCTGCTCCGCCAGCAAGTTGCGGATCGTCGTCGCCGCGACGCCGGCCTCGCCCATTGCATGGCTGATCTGGTCGAGCCCGCGCGCGACGTCGCCCGCGGCGAACAGCCCGGGCACGCTGGTCCGCTGATGGTCGTCGACTTCTAGGCAGCCGGCCTCGTCGCCGCGCGCGCCGACCTGCATCGCCAGCTCGGATCGGATGCGCGATCCCAGCGCCGGATAGACGCTGTCGAACGCCATCCGCCCGCTCGCCGTATCGAACGCGATCCGCTCGCCCTCGATCGCATAGCCGCCGCACGGCCCGTCGACATGGGCGATGCCCGCGTCGCCGAGCGCGGCAAGCTGTTCGTCGGGTAGTTCATGCGCCGCCTCGGGCGCGACCAGCGTGACGTCGGCGCTATAGCCGCGCAGGAAGATCGCCTCTCGCGCGCCATGGTCGCCGGTGCCGATGATGCCGATCTTCTTGTCGGTCACTTCATACCCATCGCAAATCGGGCAATAGCGGATCAGCCCGCGCGCCAGCGCCGCATCGTGCAGTGCCGGGTCCATCTTCGGCCGATGATTGACCACGCCGGTCGCCAGCAGCACCGTCCGCGCGCCGACCTCCCGCTCGCCCATCCGCACGCCGAAACCCTGGTCGAGCAGCCGCAGTCCGGTCACTTCCGCCGCCTCGCGTACCGCGCCATATTTCTCGGCCTGAGCGAGCATCCGCGCGAGCAGCTCCTTGCCCGCAATCCCGTCGGGAAAGCCGGCATGATTGTGCGTGCAGGGAATCAGCGCCGCGCGGCTCGATCCGCAATCGAACAGCCGAATCTTCAAGTGAAACCGCGCGAGATAGATCGCCGCGGTCAGCCCCGCCGGCCCGCCGCCGATGATAATGCAGTCGTCCATCCGCCGCCAAGCGCGCGGGAAGGGGCGAGGTTCCTTGACGCGTACGAGGGCTGTATATACATAGAGTATATACAGGAGGCTCAAATGGGCGAGGAATATCGCGCCAAGGTGTTCAAGTCGGGCAATTCGCTGGCGATCCGCGTGCCCAAGGATCTCGGGCTCAAGGACGGCACCGAGATGCGCGTGCGCGAGGAGCAGGGCCGTTATGTTTTCGAGCCCGCGGAGGCCACCCCGCGCAAGATCGACGTCAGCAAGTTCGTCGGCACGGCGCCGGGATTGAAGCCGTTGCCTTCAACCATGGATGATTCGCCGCGCGATTGGCATCTGCTCGACGGGCGCACCGACAAATCGTGAAGTATCTCCTCGATACGAACAGCTGCATCTATCTGTTCGCGGGCGAATATCCGGCGCTGATCGCGCGCGTCGCCGATCAGCCTGCCGGTAGCCTGGCGATTTCCGCGATCAGCTATGCCGAGATTGCGTTGGGCACGCATCACGGCAAATCGCCCGAACCCGAGCAGCTTCGGGCATTCGTCGAGGAAATCGCCGTCGTTCCGTTCGACACCGCCGCGGCCCAGGCCTATGCCACCCTCCCATTCCAACGCGGCAATTTCGATCGGCTCATCGCGGCGCATGCCCTGGCGCTGGGCGTCCCGCTGATCAGCCGCAACCTCAAGGATTTCTCGATCGCGGGCCTCCGCGTCGAAGACTGGACCCTATGACCTTCGCCGCCACCATCCTCACTCTCTACCCCGAGATGTTCCCCGGCCCGCTCGGCGCCTCGCTCGCCGGCCGCGCCCTGCGCGAGGGGCTTTGGTCGCTCGACACCGTCCAGATCCGCGACTTCGCCACCGACAAGCACCGCTCGGTCGACGATACGCCGGCCGGGGGCGGGGCGGGGATGGTGATGCGGGTCGATGTGCTTGCCGCCGCGCTCGACAGCGTCGCCCCGGGCCGCCCGATCCTCGCGATGACGCCGCGCGGCACGCCGCTCACCCAGCAGCGCGTGCGCGATCTCGCGGCCGGCCCCGGCGCGGTGCTGATCTGCGGCCGGTTCGAGGGGATCGACGAGCGCCTGTTCGAGGGCCGGGGAATCGAGCCGGTCTCGATCGGCGACTATATCCTGTCGGGCGGCGAGATGGCGGCGCTGACGCTTCTCGACGCTTGCATTCGGCTCATTCCCGGCGTAATGGGCGCGGCTTCCAGCGGCATGGACGAGAGCTTCGAAACGGGGCTGCTCGAATATCCGCAATATACCCGACCAGTGACATGGGAAGGGCGCACGATCCCCGAGGTGCTGCGATCGGGGGATCATGCGAGGATCGAGGCCTGGCGACGCCAGATGGCCGAGACCGATACACGGCTAAGGAGGCCGGACCTTTGGGAGCGCCATGAGGGCGCTCGGGTCCAACCTCCCTCTGGCGCGCGGCAACGAAAACGGGACGACTGAACATGAACCTGATCCAGACGCTCGAGGCCGAGCAGATCGCCAAGTTCAACGAGGCGAAGAAGATTCCGGAATTCCGCCCCGGCGACACGCTGCGTGTCGGCGTGAAGGTGGTCGAAGGCGAGCGCACCCGCGTGCAGAATTTCGAGGGCGTGTGCATCGCCCGCGCGAACAAGGGTATGGGCTCCTCGTTCACCGTGCGCAAGATTTCGTTCGGTGAGGGCGTCGAGCGCGTCTTCCCGCTCTATTCGCCGAACATCGACAGCATCGACGTGGTCCGCAAGGGCGTCGTGCGTCGCGCCAAGCTCTATTATCTGCGTGGCCGCACCGGCAAGTCGGCCCGCATCGCCGAGCGCCGCGACGTCCGCACCGAAGAGGTTGCGGCGGCCGAGTAAGGCATTTTCCGAACTGGTTTGCTCGGGGCGCGGACCTTTCGGGGTTTCGCGCCCCGACTGCGTTTCGGAGGGCCTGGGTTGCGCGGCGTTCACGCCGGTTCGCGCCCGGCCAGCAGTGCCTCGGCTGCGGCGATCCCGGTTTCGTAGGAGCCGTGGGCGGTGGAGAAATCGGCGTCCGAACAGGCTTCGCCCGCGAAGTGGATGCGCGGATCGATCGGCGTCCTCAAGACCTGGCGCTCGGCATGCGCGCCGGGCAGGGCGTGGCTGTAGCCGCCCAGAATGTGTGTCTCGCGGCCCCAGGCCGATCCGGCGATCAGCCGCAGCCGGCCGCGCCACTCGCTGCCCAACAGCGAGCATAGCTCCTCGATCGCGAAGTTCGCCGCGCCGTCGAGGCCCTCCTTCTCCAGCGCGCGTGCGGCGATGCCGCCGATCATATATTCGACGATCGGTCGGCCAAAGGGGCGGAGCGTATAGGCGCCGGTCATGGCGGTGTGCGGATTGCCGAGAAGATGCGCATCGGCATCGACGTCCTCGGGACGGTCGAGCGCGAAGAACAGCTTGTCGGCCAGGCCGAGCGGGAGCCGGCTGGCGGCATGGAGGACCGGGTCGTGGCCGGGAAGCGCGATCGCGCCGCTGGCGAGCACGTTGGTCGATACGGTGACGATCGCGGCGCCGGCACGCAGCGTGCCGCGCGGAGTCTCGATCCGCAGCCGGCTTTCGGTGGAGTCGATCGCCGTCACCGGAGTCGCCAACGCGACGGGAAGGCCAGCCGCGTGCGAGGAAACCAGCGCACCATAGCCGGCGATCACGCGCCAATCGACTTCGCGCGAGGCGGCGTCATAGGCGGCCCAGTCCGCCGCCGACATCTCGGCGATCGCTGCACCGTTGATGACGCCGCTCAGCGCGTCGAGATACGGGTGCCAGCTGGGGTCTTCCGGCCGCAGCGCCTCGGCGCGGTCGCCCGGCGGATTCTGGCGTTGAAGGGCTTCGCTGAACGTCCTGAAGGTTGCCCAGGCCGCTTCCTGTTCGGCCTTGGGAAAGCCCGCCTCGCGCCACTGCTCGCGCCAGCGGGGCAGCGCGCGGTTAAGCTCGAAGCCGCGGGCCTCGGCGATCGGGACCCAGGGGTTGCGCGGCGCGGAGTGGAGCCAGCCGGCGCCCATGTCGATTGGGAGCCCGGCAATGTGCACCGTATGCGCCCGCCCGCCGAGCCGGTCCAGCGCCTCGAGCAGCAGCACTTTCTTGCCCGCTTCGGCCAGCCGGCGCAGCGCCGCGACGCCCGCCGCGCCGCCGCCGACGATCGCGACATCGACTTCATCCATGGACGGCGCAACGCCCGTCACGCGCCGCGGCTCCGCAGCAGCGCGGAACGCAGGCATTCACAGACCAGCTCGCCGCGCTGATTGTGCATCTGATGCCGCCAGGTGACGATTCCCTGGCCCGGGCGCGACCTGGACGGGCGAAGCTCGATCACTTCGGACGAGGCATGCAGCGTGTCCCCGAGGAAGACCGGCTTGGGCATCACCAGCTTGTCGTAGCCGAGATTGGCGACGAGCGTTCCCGCGGTCGTGTCGCCCACGGTGATGCCGACCATCAGGCTGAAGGTGAAAGTGCCGTTGACGAGGATTTGCCCGAACTCGCTCGCGCGGGCCGCCTCCGCATCGATATGGAGCGGCTGGGTATTGTGGGTGAGAGTGGAGAAGAGCAGGTTGTCGGTCTCCGTCACCGTGCGGCGGAGTTCGTGCTCGATCCGACCGCCGACCTGCCATTCGTCGAAAAAGCGTCCGGCCATGCTCAGTCCCTCAAGTGAATTTTCATGCCGACATGGCTCCTGGTGAAGCCGAGCCGTTCGTAGAAGCGGTGCGCCGCGATGCGGGTCGAGGTCGAGGTGAGCTGGACGAGCTTGCAGTCGCGCGCCCGGGCCTGGTCGATCGCCCAGCGGATCATCTCCTCGCCGAGCCCATGCCCGCGCAGGTCGCTGGCGATGCGCACGGCCTCGATCTGCTGTCGCCACGATCCGCGGAAGGAGAGGCCGGGGAGATAGCTGAGCTGCATTGTGCCCGCCGGACGACCGTCCAGCTCGGCAAGGATGAGCTGCTGGTTGGGATCGGAATCGATTGCCTCGAATGCTGCGAGGTAGCGCGGATCGAGCGGTTCGCTCGGATCCTCGCGGTGCCGCGCGGTCTCGTCGTCGGCGATCATCGCGACGATAGCGGGCAGGTCGGCGGCGCCGGCTTCGCGGAAGCTGAGGCTCATTCCGCTTTCTCCACGCGGACGAGCAGCGTGCCCTCGCTGACCTGGCCGCCGGTTTCGGCGTTGAGTTCGGCGATGGTGCCGTCGAACGGGGCGGTGAGGCTGTGCTCCATCTTCATCGCCTCCAGCGTGACGAGGCGCTGGCCCTTGGTGACACGGTCGCCGGCCGCAACTTCGACTGCGGTGATGCGGCCGGGCATGGGGGCGAGGATGGCTCCGTCTGCAACGGTGGCGGCGCCGCTGCCGCCTGGCCGATACAGGTTGAATAGACGGGTTACCCCATCTTGCGTGACCACCATTCCCTCGTCGATCGACTCCACCCATTGGCAATTGTCGATGCTTCGATCTTCGAACACGACGTCATATTCGCGTCGGCCTTCCCTCAAACGCAGGAGAGTAGGCAGGGGCGAGCGGTTCAATCGAAAACCTCGCTTGCTCCAGGGGCCGGATTCGACGGTGAGCCACGTCTCGCGAATATTGCGCGCTTTGCCTCCAAGAACATTATCGAGCGCGAGCTGAGCGACCGATTGAAGGACATCGTTCGAAGCTTCCACGTCTGGAATAAGATCGTCGCCGCGGCGCGCGATCAGGCCGGTGTCCATTTCACCTGCTTCGAAACTCTCGTCCCAAAGCAAGAGGTTGATGAAACCGGCATTGCACTTGACCGGCCAGCACTCAGTACGGCCTGCCAATTCGCGAAGGTTGGCGATTGCCTCGACCCGCGTGGGCGCATGGGTGACCAGCTTGGCGATCATCGGATCGTAAAAGGGCGAGACGTTGTCCCCCTCGCGCACCCCGGTCTCGATGCGATAACGTTTGCCATGCAGGCTCGGCAGCTTGAAGTAATCTAGCCGGCCGATGCTTGGCAAAAACCCCTTGACCGGGTCCTCCGCATACAATCGCGCCTCCATCGCCCAGCCGTCGATCGCCAGTTCGTCCTGGCGCTTGGGCAGGGGCTCGCCGCTGGCGACGCGCAGCTGCCATTCGACCAGGTCCTGCCCGGTGATCTCCTCGGTCACCGGATGCTCGACCTGGAGGCGGGTGTTCATTTCCATGAACCAGATGCGATCGGCGCGCAGGCCTTCGCTGGCGTCGGCGATGAACTCGATCGTGCCGGCGCCGACATAGTCCACAGCTTTCGCAGCGCGGACGGCGGCCGCGCAGATCGCTTCGCGCGTCGCTTCGTCCATCCCCGGCGCGGGGGCTTCCTCGATCACCTTCTGGTGGCGGCGCTGGAGCGAACAGTCGCGTTCGAACAGGTGGACGACGTTCCCATGGGTGTCGCCGAACACCTGCACTTCGATGTGGCGCGGCGAAAGGATGTACTTTTCCAGCAGCACGCGATCGTCGCCGAACGAGGACGCGGCCTCGCGATGGCAGGACTGCAGCATTTCCGCAAAATGCTGCGCAGCATCGACGCGGCGCATGCCCTTGCCGCCGCCGCCGGCCACCGCCTTGATCAGCACCGGATAGCCGATCGCATCGGCCTCCGCCTGCAAGCGCTCGGGCGACTGGTCCTCGCCGAGATAGCCCGGCGTCACCGGCACGCCGGCCGCGATCATCCGCGCCTTGGCAGCGTCCTTGAGGCCCATGGCACGGATGCTGTCGGGCCTGGGGCCGACCCAGATCAGGCCCGCGTCGATCACGGCCTGGGCGAAATCGGCGTTCTCGGAAAGGAAGCCATAGCCAGGGTGGATCGCCTCGGCACCGGTCGCCTGGGCAGCGGCGATGAGCTTTTCGCCGACCAGATAGCTCTCGCGCGCCGGCGACGGGCCGATATGCACGGCCTCATCCGCCTGGCGGACGTGGAGCGCATTCGCGTCCGCATCGGAATAGACCGCGACGGTGCGGATTCCGAGCCGCCGGGCAGTGCGGATGATGCGGCAGGCGATCTCGCCGCGATTGGCGATGAGCAGCGATTCGATCATGGGCGCACCCCGTGGAAGTTTAGGAAGTTTAGGGTACGTCCCCTTCGTTTCCCCCCTCCGCAATGCGCCAGTTCCGGCAAGCGAACGGAAGCGATGCGGACGGCGGGCGGCATGGCAGCCGATCGAACCACGCGAAATCCTATTGTGGAAGCGAGAATCATGGATGGCGCTCCGGAAAGCCATGGCGGGTGTGGAGTGCGGCGAGCAGGCCCTCGATGTCGCCCACGAACCCACCCTCGGCGAAGGCGAGCGCGGGGAGGTTCTGGTTGTACTCGCCGAGCCGGGCGACCACCGCGGCGCGGGGGCGGGGCCAGGCGACCCGCACGATATCGATGTTCGCCGCGCGATCGGGGAAGGCGGCGAGCAGGCCTTCGATCGTCACCGAATCCTTGCAGTAGAAACGGCGCGCGCCGCCATAGGCGGGATCGGGCCAGTCGTTTTCGAGCAGGAACAGCGTGTCGTGGCTCATCGCGTCGGGCATCCGGTCTTGCGCTGGGTCCAGGTGACGTTGAGCACTTTCCAACTGCCCTTTTCGCGGACCAGGTCGAAATGATCGACGCCGCAATGCTCGACCTTGTCGTCGATCAGGAAGACATAAGGCGACCAGACCATCGCGATATCGCCGTCGACTTCGACGGCGGGCAGGGTCAGCCGCTCTTCCATCCGCTCGGGTCCGGGTTTGAGGCCGGCGGTGAATTCGTCCCAGCTGAGCCGGCGGACGTGGCGCGCCCCATCGGCCTGCTCGATCGCCACGGTGGCCCCGCCCTCCGGCCGGACCTGGGCGAGGACCGCTGCGGAATCACGCGCGGTGAGGCCGGCGAACATCGCGTTGATCGGGGCGAGCACGGCGGCGGCGTCGGGATCCTCATAGGGAAGGGGATTGGCCGGGGGGAGCTTCGGGGTGGGCGTCACCGGGCCGGACTGGGCCAGCGCGGGGAGGGGGGCGAGGAGGGCGAGAGCGAGGAGGACGCGCATCGGGGTTTCCTTCTTAGATCCTCCCCGAGCTTGTCTCGGGGAGGGGGACCATGCGAAGCATGGTGGAGGGGCTTTCGCGATGTTCAAGGATCGATCGCCGAAAGGGAGCAAGCGCGGCGTCGAGCGTGCCCGCGCGCGGCGACGCGACATGAGTCTGCCGGAAGTTCTGCTGTGGCAGGCGCTTCGCAAGCGGCCCGCCGGGCTCAAGTTTCGGCATGAGCATGCGACGGGCGAGTATAGCCTCGACTTCTATTGCGGCGATGCGCGGCTGGCGATCGAAGTGGATGGCGAGGGGCATGAATTCGGAGATCGGCTGGCGCGCGATGCCCGGAGGGACGCCTGGCTGTCGCGCTTTGGGATCGCGACTTTGCGTGTCCCGGCCGCCGAGGTGTTGTACGATCTCGATGCCGTGGTTCGGGGGATCGTCTCGGAGGCGCGTTCGCGCCTGCCCCTCCACCACCCGGCTGCGCCGGGCGGTCCCCCTCCCCGAGACGAGCTCGGGGAGGATTGAAGGAGGGCCACCCGCCGCGCTCACATCCGGAATACGCCGAATTGGGGGCGTTCGGGGATCGGGGCGTTGAGGGTTGCGGCCAGGGCCAGGCCGAGCACGTCGCGGGTCTGGGCGGGATCGATGATGCCGTCGTCCCAAAGGCGGGCGGTGGCGTGCCAGGGATTGCCTTCGTCTTCGTATTTGGCGCGGATCGGGGCCTTGAAGGCTTCGGCCTGTTCGGGCGTCCAGCTGTCGGCGTCGCGGTGGACGGTGGCGAGGACGCTCGCCGCCTGCTCGCCGCCCATCACGCTGATCCGGCTATTGGGCCAGGTGAACAGGAAGCGCGGGGAATAGGCGCGGCCGCACATGCCGTAATTGCCGGCGCCGAAGCTGCCGCCGATCAGCACGGTGAGCTTGGGGACGCTGGCGGTCGCCACCGCGGTCACCAGCTTGGCGCCGTGCTTGGCGATACCTTCCGCCTCGTACTTGCCGCCCACCATGAAGCCCGAGATGTTCTGGAGGAACAGCAAGGGGACGCGTCTCTGGCACGCAAGTTCGATGAAATGCGCGCCTTTTTGCGCACTTTCGCTGAACAAAACGCCGTTATTGGCAAGAATCGCGACCGGAATGCCCCAAATATGCGCGAAACCGCACACGAGCGAGCTGCCATAGAGCGGCTTGAATTCGTGGAATTCGCTCGCATCGACGATCCGCGCGATGATCTCGTGCACGTCATAGGGCGCGCGGACGTCTTCGGGGACGATGCCGTACAGCTCCTCGGCGGCATATTTCGGCGCGCGGGGGTCGCGCAGCGCGAGGTCGGGCGCGCGATCGGCGGGCAAGTGGCTGACGATGTCGCGGACGATGGTCAGTGCATGTTCGTCATTCTCGGCGAGGTGATCGACCACGCCGGACTTGCGGGCGTGGAGATCGCCGCCGCCGAGATCCTCGGCGCTGATCTCCTCGCCCGTTGCCGCCTTGACCAGCGGCGGGCCGGCGAGGAAGATCGTGCCCTGGTTCCGCACGATCACCGTCTCGTCGGACATGGCGGGGACATAGGCGCCGCCGGCGGTGCAGCTGCCCATCACGCAGGCGATCTGGGGGATGCCCTTGGCGGACATATTGGCCTGGTTGAAGAAGATGCGGCCGAAATGGTCGCGATCGGGGAAGACTTCGGCCTGGTGGGGCAAGTTGGCGCCGCCGCTGTCGACCAGATAGATGCAGGGCAGGCGGTTCTGCTCGGCGATCTCCTGGGCGCGGAGGTGCTTCTTCACCGTCATCGGATAATAGGTACCGCCCTTCACCGTGGCGTCGTTGCAGACGATCATGCAGAGGCGGCCCGAGACGCGGCCGATGCCTGCGATCAGGCCGGCGCCGGGGACTTCGCCTTCATACAGGTCGCCGGCGGCGAGCTGGCCGATCTCGAGGAACGGCGCGCCGGGATCGAGCAGTCGCTCGACGCGGTCGCGGGGGAGGAGCTTGCCGCGGGCAGTATGCTTGGCGCGGGCCGCCTCGCTGCCGCCGAGCGCGGCGCGGGCGACGTCGCCGCGCAGCCGCTCGGCAAGCGCGCGATTGTGCGCAGCACGGGCGCGGAATTCGTCGCTCTCGGCCTGCACCTTGGTCTCGAGCACGGGCGCGCTCATTAGGGCATCCTTCCTGTCCTAGTTTTTTCCCTGCCTACACGCGCGGGAGCCGGTTGGGAAGGTGCTGGCGCGGCCCTTGGCGCGGGTGTAGCGACTTGATCATACACATAGTCCGGAGTCGATGCCTTGAACCCTCGATCGATCCTTTTCGCCGCGCTGCTGGCGACTACCGCCTGCACCTCGTCGGCGCCCAACGGCAGCGGCACCAGCGTCGCCGCCGGCACCGCCATCGGCGTCGATCTGGCGGGGCTGAATAAGCAAGTGAAGCCGGGCGACAATTTCGACGAATATGCCAATGGCGGGTGGCGCGCCAAGGCGGAGATCCCGGCTGATCGCACCTCGACCGGGGCCTTTCTCGACGTGTTCAACAAGGCCGAGGCGAACAATGTCGCGATCATTGACGCGGCGACCAAGGCCAATGCTGCGACCGGTACCGACCAACGGCGCATCGCCGACTGGTACAAGGCCTATACCGATACCGCGGGGATCGAGGCGCGCGGGCTGGCGCCGCTGCAAGGCGAGATGAACGCAATCGCCGCGATCGCCGACAGGAAGGCGCTGTCGCGGATGCTCGGCGGCAATGTCCAGGTCGATGTCGATCCGCTCAACAACACCAATTTCCAGACCGAGAACCTGTTCGGCCTTTGGGTGACCCAGGCGCTCGACCAGCCCGACGTGACGATGCCCTATGTGCTGCAGGGCGGGCTGGGGCTGCCCGACCGCGACTATTACCTGTCGGCCAAGCCCGACATGGCCAAGGCACGCGAGGGCTACAAGGCCTATCTCACCCAGGTCTTCGCGCTCGCCAAGCGGCCCGATCCGGCGGCGCGGGCGCAGCGGGTATTCGACCTGGAGACCAAGATCGCCCAGGCGCATACCGACATTGTCGCCAGCCAGGACGTCCACCGCGCCGACAACAAGTGGAAGAAGGCGGACTTCGCCAAGAAGGCGCCGGGGATCGACTGGGATGCCTTCTGGGCTGCGGCCGGGCTGGGGCAGCAGCAGGACTTCATCGTCTGGCATCCGGAGGCGACGGCCAAGCTCGCACGGCTGGTCGAGAGCGAGCCGATCGAGGCCTGGCAGGACTGGCTGACCTTCCAGCGGATCAATGAAGTGACCGCGGTGTTGCCCGCGGCATTCGATCAGGCGCGGTTCGACTTCTTCTCGAAGCAGCTCAACGGCCAGCAGCAGCAGCGCCCGAGCGACAAGCGGGCGATCTCCAGCGTCAACACCTGGCTCGGCGATGCCGTGGGCCAGCTTTACGTGAAGGACTATTTCCCCGCTTCGTCCAAGGCCGACATCCAGGCGATGGTCAACAACATCAAGGCGGCGTTCGACCACCGCGTGGCCAACCTGAGCTGGATGGACGACGCGACCAAGAAGGAGGCGCGGCGCAAGATCGAGACGATGCGCGTCGGCGTCGGCTACCCCGAGAGCTGGCGGGATTATGCCGCGCTCGAGGTGAAGGCGGACGATCCGGTGGGCAATCTGCGCCGCGCCGAGCGGTTCGAGACCAAGCACCAGCTCGCCAAGATCGGCAAGCCGGTCGACAAGGGCGAATGGTGGATGACGCCGCAGACGGTCAATGCGGTGAACCTGCCGCTGCAGAATGCGCTCAACTTCCCGGCCGCGATCCTGCAGGCGCCTTTCTACGATCCCAAGGCGGATGCGGCGGCCAATTACGGATCGATCGGCGCGACGATCGGGCATGAGATCAGCCACAGCTTCGACAATACCGGATCGAGCTTCGACGCGGACGGCAAGCTGCGCAACTGGTGGACGCCCGCCGACCTCAAGCATTTCCAGGAGGCGGCGGCGGCGCTTGCGGCGCAGTATAGCGGCTATGAAGTGCTGCCCGGACTATTCCTCAACGGCAAGCAGGTGCTCGCCGAGAACATCGCCGACGTCGCGGGGCTGACGGCGGCCTACGAGGCGTATCATGCCTCACTGGGCGGAAAGGCGCCGCCGGTGATCGGCGGGCTGACCGGCGACCAGCGCTTCTTCCTCGCCTTCGCCCAGAGCTGGCGCGAGAAGCAGCGCGAGCAAGCCCTGCGCGCGGAAGTCGCCACTGATCCGCACGCGCCGGGAAGCTGGCGGGCCCTTACGGTGCGCAACCTCGACGCCTGGTATCCGGCATTCGGGGTGCAGCCGGGCGACAAGCTGTATCTGGCGCCGGACAAGCGCGTGAAGATCTGGTGATCGCGCAGCGGCGCCCGTCGTTGCGGGCGCCGTGTTTGCGAAAGTCAACGCTCGTTCGGGTGACCACGGCTACCCGCAATGCCGAATTGATCCGAAACCCCGGAAGGCGGACGACCGACATCGCCGCAATGCACGCGGCGATCGTTCGGAGCATTGGCCAATGGATCGCGACAACATCAATCCCACCGTGGTCCTGGTCCATGGTGCGTGGGCAGACGGATCGAGCTGGCAGCGCGTGATTCCGTTGCTGCAAGCCAAGGGCTTGGCGGTGGTCGCCGTCCAGAACCCGACCACCGCGCTCGCGGACGATGTCGCGGCGACGAAGCGGATCCTCGATGCGGTGCCGGGCCCGGTGGTCCTCGTGGGGCATAGCTGGGGCGGCGCCGTCATCACCGTGGCGGGCATGCACGACAAGGTGCGCGCGCTGGTCTATGTCGCCGCTTTCGCGCCCAAGGCAGGCGAGGCGCTCGGCGCACTGGTTGGCGCGCATCCCGCTCCGCCCGCGCTCGGCAAGATCAGCGACGACGGTGCCGGCTTTCTCACGATCAGCGAGCAGGGCTGGATCGAGGATGTCGCCAACGATTTGCCCGAAGCGGAAGCGCGCGTTCTGGCGGCGGTGCAGCCACCGCTCGCCGCCAGCACCTTCAACGACGCGGCGAGCGCCGCGGCGTGGGAAAGCAAGCCATGCTGGTACCTCGTCTCTTCCGAGGATCGCGTGGTCAATGTCGACCTCGAACGGGCGTTCGCGGCGCAAATGAAGGCCAAGACGACCGAACTCAAGGCCGGCCATCTTTCATTGCTGTCGCAACCGAAGGCGGTCGCGGCGGCGATCCTCGAGGCGGTGGAGGCCGTCAGCGCAGGCTGACGCGCCTGCCGGGCTTCACCCGCCGATCAGTTCGCGCCCGATCAGCATGCGGCGGATCTCGTTGGTGCCCGCGCCGATGTCGAGCAGCTTGGCGTCGCGCAGGAAGCGTTCGACCGGCCAGTCCTTGGTGTAGCCGGCGCCGCCCAGCGCCTGCACCGCCTCCCCGGCGACGCGGAAGGCATTCTCGCTGGCGAGCAGGATCGCGCCGGCCGCGTCGAAGCGCGTAGTGCGGCCCGCGTCGCAGCTCTTGGCGACCGCGTAGACATAGGCGCGCGCCGAATTGAGCGCGACATACATGTCCGCCACCTTGGCCTGCATCATCTGGAAGCTGCCGATCGGCTGGCCGAATTGCTTGCGCTCGCGCAGATAGGGCAGGACCACGTCGAGACAGGCCTGCATGATGCCGAGCTGGATGCCGGCGAGCACGGTGCGCTCGTAATCGAGCCCCGACATCAGCACGCCGACGCCGCCGTTGAGCGGGCCCATGACATTCGCTTCGGGCACTTCGCAATCATCGAAGACCAGCTCCGAAGTGGGCGAGCCGCGCATGCCCATCTTGTCGATCTTCTGGCCGATCGAGAAGCCGGGCATGTCCTTCTCGATCAGGAAGGTGGTGATGCCGCGTGAACCCTCGCCCGTCTTGGCATAGACGACCAGCGTGTCGGCATAGGCGGCGTTTGTGATCCAGAATTTGGTGCCGTTGAGCAGATAGCCGCGATCCGTCTTCTCCGCGCGCAGCTTCATCGAGACGACGTCGCTGCCGGCGCCGGCCTCGGACATCGCCAGGCTGCCGACATGCTCGCCCGAGATCAGCTTGGGGAGATATTTCGCCTTCTGTTCGGGACTGGCCCAGCGGCGGATCTGGTTGACGCAGAGATTGGAATGGGCGCCATAGGAAAGCCCGATCGAGGCCGAGGCGCGGCTCACTTCCTCGCAGGCGATGACGTGCTCGAGATAGCCGAGGCCGAGCCCGCCCTGGTCGTCCTCCACCGTGATGCCGTGCAGCCCGAGCTCGCCCATCGCCGGCCAGAGTTCGTCACGCGGGAACCAGTCTTCGGCATCGATCCGGGCGGCGAGCGGCGCGATCTTGTCCGCGGCGAAGCGGCGGGTGGTCTCGCGGATCATGTCGGCGGTGTCGCCGAGCGCGAAATCGAGGGTCGGGTCCATTTCTCTCTCCGGGATAGTCAGTAGTGCTGACCTATTTGTAGCGCTTGTCGCCGATCCGCGCGGCGAGCGCAAGCGGAGTCAGGCAGTGACGATCATGCCGTCGGCGACGCCCACCGGCCAGGGGCGGAGCCGTGCCCCCACGCACGGGCCGCCGACGCATTCGCCGTCCTCGATTCGATAGAGCGCGCCGTGCCAGCTGCACTGGATATGGCGGCCATCGGGAGTGAGATACTGGTCCAGCTGCTGGGCGAGGGGCAGCGCCATGTGCGCGCACAGATCGACATAGCCGTGGACTGTGTCGCTGCGGCGCACGACGAAGCCGTGGAAGCGACCGGCGCGCAGTTCGAGGACGAAGTTGCGCGCGCTGCCGTCCGGGATGAGGTCGAGCGGGCCGAGCGGGATGCCGGCGGGGGTTTGGGTCAGGCGTTCCATCTCAAATCCTCCCCGGAACGGGGAGGGGGACCATTCGCGCCAGCGAATGGTGGAGGGGGCCCGCGGCGTTCGATAGGACACGCTGGCAGAGGGCGGGCCCCCTCCACCACGCCGCTACGCGCCGCGGTCCCCCTCCCCGTTCCGGGGAGGAATTTGCGATCACGGCAGCTGCGCCTTGGGGAAGCCCGTCCAGGCCGCGTCGTAATCGGGTTGGGCATGATCCAGGGCATATCGGGTCGGTCGGTATGGCCAGCAGGTCTCGACCATGAACGCCATTGTCCCCTCGATCTTGTGCGGCTTCAGCGCGGCATTGGTCGCGCCTTCCCAGCTCGCCAGGTCGGGGCCGTGCCCGGCCATCAGGTTGTGCAGCGACAGCCCTCCGGGCGCGAAGCCCTCGGCCTTGGCGTCATAGGCGCCGGTGATCAGCCCCATCGCCTCGCTCATCACGTTGCGGTGGAACCAGGGCGGGCGGAACGTGTCTTCGGCGACCATCCAGCGCGGCGGGAAGATCACGAAGTCGGCATTGGCGCGGCCGGGCACGTCGCTGGGCGAGGTCAGCACGGTGAAGATCGACGGATCGGGATGATCGAAGCTCACCGTGTTCATCGTGTTGAACCGGGCGAGATGGTAGCGCCAGGGGGCGAGATTGCCGTGCCAGGCGACGACATCGAGCGGGCTGTGATCGAGCGTGGTGGTCCACAGGCTGCCGAGCGACTTCTGGACCAGCTCGAAAGGTTCGTCGCGGTCTTCGAACCAGGCGGCGGGCGTCTCGAAGTCGCGCGCATTGGCGAGGCCGTTGGCGCCGATCGGGCCGAGTTCGGGCAGGCGGAACAGGGCGCCGTGATTCTCGGCGACATAGCCGCGCGCCTCGCCATCGGGGAGCAGCGCACGGAAGCGGACGCCGCGGGGCACGAGCGCGATCTGCCCGGGCGCGATGTCGATCCGGCCCATTTCGGTGAGCAGCACCAGCCGCCCGGCCTGAGGGATGAACAGCAGCTCGCCATCGGCATCGAAGAAGACCCGCGTCTCCATGTCGCGATTGGCGGCATAGACATGCACGGCCACGCCTTCGAGATCGGCGGGATCGCGATTGGCGAGCATGGTGGTCATGCCGTCGATCAGGTCGGTGCCGGGGGCGGGCGCGGCGATCGGGTCCCAGCGCAGGCGATTGGGGGGCAGGGGATCGCTTACCGTCCCGGGGGCGAAGCCCGAGGCGCCCTTGTAGCGCGTGAACGGCGGGTGCTCGGCGCTGGGGCGGAGGCGATACAGCCAGGAACGGCGGTTCTCGTGGCGCGGCGCGGTGAAGGCGGTGCCCGAGAGCTGCTCGGAATAGAGCCCGAAGGGCGGCCGTTGCGGGCTGTTGCGCCCCACCGGCAGCGCGCCGGGCGCCGCTTCGGTGCTGACATGGTTGCCGAAGCCGGGGAAATAGTCGGTCATCGCCTCATCCTAGCTCAACCCCGCGGATCGGGAAGTCGGATGAGGGGGCGCTGGTCCCCCTCATCCTCCTGCGGTTGCTGGGCCGGGTTGTCCCGGCTCTCCCCTCCAAACCGATTATTTTTCGCGCAGAGGCGCAGAGGACGCAGAGGCGTTTCGCCGGCCGTGACTAGGCCCTGAATTTCTCTGCGCGCTCTGCGCCTCTGCGCGAACAAAATTCAGGCGTCGACCTTGATCACGCCGCGGCGGATCTGGTCGAGCTCGATACTTTCGAACAGCGCCTGGAAATTGCCGTTGCCGAAGCCTTCATTGCCCTTGCGCTGGATGATCTCGAAGAAGATCGGGCCGAACATGTTCTCGGTGAAGATCTGGAGCAGGATGCCCTCATTGTTCTCCACCGATCCGTCGATCAGGATGCGGTTCTTGCGCAGCCGCTCCAGGTCCTCGCCATGGCCGGGGACGCGCTTGTCGACCAGCTCGTAATAGGTCTCGATCGTGTCCTGCAGCTTCACCCCGCGGGCGCGCAGCTTCTCGACCGTCTCGTAGATATTCTCGGTGGTCAGCGCGAGGTGCTGGATGCCTTCGCCCTTATATTCGCGGATGAATTCCTCGATCTGGCTCTTGTCGTCCTGGCTCTCGTTCAAGGGGATGCGGATCGCCTTGTCGGGTGCGATCATCGCCTGGCTGAACAGGCCCGTCGCCTGGCCCTTGATGTCGAAATATTTCTGCTCCTCGAAGCCGAAGAGCGTGCGGTAGAAGGTGCTCCACACCCGCATCTGGCCGCGGCGGACATTGTGGGTCAGGTGGTCGAGCAGGTCGAGCCCGACATTGTTCTCCGCCTCCGCCTGCTGGCAGCCGGGAATCTCGTCCCAATCGGCA
The DNA here is from genome assembly GCA_023400405.1 of Pseudomonadota bacterium. GTDB lineage: Bacteria > Pseudomonadota > Alphaproteobacteria > Sphingomonadales > Sphingomonadaceae > Sphingomonas. The sequence continues at coordinate 30,622 of JAEXFD010000023.1, read as the reverse complement.
TAGAGATCGGTGCCGTCCTGGATGAAATAGAGATACGAGCCGCCGATGCCCTGGATGACGGTATCGTCCTCCTCGGTCCGCTCGCCGCCATGTGCCAGCGCCCATTCGAGCGCCTTGGCCGGATCGGCGACGCGGAATGCCATCGCGCTCGCCGACGGCCCGTGCGCCGCGCGGAACTCGGCGACGCGGCCGCTCTCGTCGCGGTTCAGCATCAGGTTGATCCGCCCCTGCTTATAGCGGGTAATGTCCTTGCGCGGGTGCCGGTGGCTCGCGACGAAGCCCATCTGCTCGAACTGCCGCGCCATCGCCTCGGGATCGGGCGAAGTGAATTCGACGAACTCGAAGCCGTTGAGGCCGAGCGGATTTTGCGGATCGGTCATGGCGGGAAACTACGCCCGCAGCCAGTTAGTGTCAATTGATACTAAGTGTTTCGAGCGAGGCTAGAGCCCTTCGCCGCCGACCCAGTGCGCATTCGACAGGCGGCGGGCGACGCTCCAGGTCTGGGTGCGGATGTCGGGCACCGCGACGATTTCCCAGAAGGCGCCGCGCGTCATCGGGCCGAGCGCATAGAGATTGGCGTTCGAGCGGCCCTGGGCGTCGATCGTCTGGCCCTGATTGTCGACGTCGATGCCGAGATGCGCGGCGTCGGGGCGGATCTTGCCTTCCGCCGCCAGCTTGCGGAGCAGCGGCTCCTCGGTGCGGGCGAGGTCGCCGAGCGGGCCGGTGCAATTGACGATGCGCTGGACGCGCAGCGTCTCGGCCGCATCGGCACCGCGGCGGCGCAGCGTCACCTCGACGCCTTTAGGCGTTTCCGTGAAGCCCAGCGTCTTGCCCGCGATCACCTCGAGCTGGCCGCGTTCGGTCAGCGCGGTGAGCCGGGCATGGACTTCGGGCGCGAGGCGGTGGCGATGGACGTCCCACCAGGGGCGCAGGTGACGGAGGAAGCGGGCGCGTTCGTCCTCGGTCGCATTGCCCCACATCGCCTGAGTGAAGGGACGCAGCTCATCGACCGCGTTGCGCCAGCCGATCGCCTGGGCGCGCGCCCGCACCTCATGGACGAGCTGCGAGGCGATCGTTTCCGGCCGCTCGGTGCGGCGTTCCCAGTCCGTGCCCGGCGCATGGCTGCGCGGCAGCAGGCCGCGGCGGGAGAGGGCAACGATCCGGCCCTTGAAGCCGCGCGCATCGAGCAGCAGCGCGACGTCGATCATGGTGAGCCCGGTGCCGATGATCAGCACGGTGTCGTCCGGGCGAAGGCCCTCGGGCACGCTGACGTCCCAGGGATCGCCCTTGTAATGAGCGGACGAGAGCGTTTCCGGATCGAGACCGGGCGGGTCGTGCGGCGGCAGGTTGCCGACGGCGAGGACGGCGGCGTCGGCATCGATCGTCCGGTCGGCGAGCTGGACCTTCACGCGATTGGCGAAATCGAGGTCCACCACTTCGCCGCGCACCAGGCTGAGCCGCCCGTTGGAGTCGCGGAGCGCCGCCTCAAGCAGCTCGCGCAGATATTCGCCATAGGTCACGCGCGGGATGAAGGCCGTCGCCGCGTTCGGCACACCGCGCGCTTCGAGCCAGCGGACGAAATGGCCGGGGTCGTCGGGGAAGGCGCTCATCCCGGCGGCGCGGACGTTGAGCACATGACTGGGATGCGCAGCGCCATAAGCGAGGCCGGTGCCCGCGACCGGGGCGCGCTCGATCAGCGTCGCGCGGGGGCCTTCGTGGCGGAGCAGGTTGATCGCCTGGAGCGTGCCGGAGAAACCGGCACCGATGATCGCGACATGCTCGATCATCTCAGATTTCGTATTCGATCTGCCACTCGGGCTGGTGGAAGGCGGGCTGGCGCTCAGCGAAATTGGGCTGTCGGGCCATCATCTGCCCATAGAGCCGCTTCACCGAATCGCTCGCGGTGCGGACGAACAGGAAGGGCAGCACCGCGTGGACCACGCAGGCCGCCCCGCCCAGAATCATCGTGAAGCCGAAACGCGCGGCGGTGGCGGCATGTTCGCCGTAGCGTTCGCCGACGCTGCGCGGATGCGAGAGGAACAGGCGATCGATCATGGGGCGATCCTATGCCTTCCGAATGCCCGCGTCATCCCCGGCCCGGCCAGAGCGGGCGGGAAAGGCGATGACATCCGGCCAAGACTGTGATTGGCTGAGGAAAAGCAAAAATGGAGAGGGGAGTGATGGCCGAGGACGCGCTGCCGCAGCACCATAGGGCAACCCGCAACGAGAAGATGGTGATCGCCGCCTCCTCGCTGGGCACCGTGTTCGAATGGTATGACTTCTACCTGTACGGGCTGCTCGCAACGACGATCTCGGCCCAGTTCTTCGCCGGGGTGAACGACACCACCGCCTTCATCTTCGCGCTCGCTGCCTTTGCCGCGGGCTTCGCGGTGCGGCCGTTCGGCGCGCTGGTGTTCGGCCGGATCGGCGACCTGGTCGGCCGCAAGAACACCTTCCTCGTCACCATGGGGATCATGGGCGGATCGACCTTCGCGGTCGGGCTGCTGCCCAATTTCGCCACCGCCGGTGTCGCCGCGCCGATCCTGCTGGTGACGCTGCGCGTGCTGCAGGGGCTGGCGCTGGGCGGGCAGTATGGTGGCGCCGCCACTTATGTCGCCGAACACGCCCCCAATCATAAGCGCGGCCTCTACACGAGCTGGATCCAGACGACCGCGACGCTCGGCCTGTTCGCGGCGCTGCTGGTGGTGATCGGGACGCGATCGGCGTTCGGCGAGGAGGCCTTCGCGGCCTGGGGCTGGCGGGTGCCGTTCCTCGCCTCGGTGCTGCTGCTGGGAGTCTCGCTCTGGGTGCGCCTCCAGCTCAACGAGAGCCCGGTCTATGCCCGGATGAAGGCGAGCGGCAACACCTCCAAGGCGCCGCTGACGGAGGCGTTCCTGCGCTGGGGGAACCTGCGCATCGTGCTGATCGCGCTGTTCGGCGCCGTCGTCGGCCAGGCCGTGGTCTGGTATACGGGGCAATTCTACGCGCTGTTCTTCCTCGAAAAGACGCTCAAGGTCGACGGGATGACCGCGAACGTGCTGATCGCGGTGGCACTGGCTTTGGGCACGCCCTTCTTCGTCTTCTTCGGCTGGCTGAGCGACCGGATCGGACGCAAGCCGATCATCCTCGCCGGCTGCCTGATTGCCGCGCTCACTTATTTTCCGCTCTTCTCGGCGCTGACCCGCGCGGCCAATCCCGCGCTGGCCGCGGCGCAGGAAGCCGCGCCGGTGACGGTAACGGCCGATCCGGCGGAATGCTCGTTCCAGTTCGATCCGATCGGCAAGAACAAGTTCGACCGCACGAGCTGCGACATCGTCAAGGCGTTCCTCGCCAAGGCCGGCGTGACCTATCACAATCGCGCCGCCCCCGCCGGGACCAGCGCGATGGTGCAGATCGGCGCGCGCACCCTCGCAGTCTATGATCCCCGCAAGGACCCGATTGCCGATAGCGTCCCGCGGTCGATCGCGATCGCCGACTTCCAGGATGCGCTCAAGGCCGATCTCGCCGCCGCCGGCTACCCCGCCAAGGCCGATCCCGCCCGGATCAACCATGTGCTGGTGGTGGCGATCCTGTTCGCGCTCGTCCTGCTGGTGACCATGGTCTATGGTCCGATTGCGGGGATGCTGGTCGAGCTTTTCCCGAGCCGCATCCGCTACACCTCGATGTCGCTGCCCTATCATCTGGGCAATGGCTGGTTCGGCGGCTTCCTGCCGGCCACCGCCTTCGCCATGGTGGCGGGCACCGGCGACATCTATTACGGCCTCTGGTACCCGGTCGTCGCCGCTGCGGCGACCTTCGTGATCGGGTTGCTACTGCTGCCCGAGACGTTCCGGAGAAAAATCGAGGAATGAGCTTCGAGAGTGCGCGGGCCTGGCTGGCCGAACATGCGCCCGACATTGCGGTGATCGAACAAGCGGAGAGTACCGCGACCGTGGCGGAAGCCGCGGCGACGCTCGGCGTGGAGCCGGCGCGGATCGCCAAGACGCTGGCGCTGCGCGTCGGCGACGCGGTGATGCTGGTCGTCGCGCGCGGCGATGCGCGGCTCGACAATGCCAAGACCAAGGCGGCGTTCGGCGGGCGGCCGCGCATGCTCGATGCCGAGGAGACGCTGGCGCGTACCGGCCATGCCGTCGGCGGCGTCTGCCCCTTCGGGCTGGCGACGCCGCTTCCCGTGCATTGCGACGTCTCGATCCGCGATTTCGCGACCGTCTTCCCGGCCGCGGGATCGCGCACCGCCTCGATCGAAATCGCGCCGGATCGGCTGGCGGCACTGACCGGCGCCAACTGGGTCGATGTCTGCCGGCTTCCCGAATGAGCCCCGCGGTGCGATGAGGCGCGCATGAAGCTGCGATCCCTGCTGTTCGTCCCCGGTGACCGTCCCGAACGCTTTGCCAAGGCGGCGGGGAGCGGCGCCGATGCGCTGATCCTCGATCTTGAGGATTCGGTGGCGCCCGAGAAGAAGCCCGAGGCACGCCGGGCAGTTGCCGATTGGCTGGCGGACGAGCGGCGCGTGCCGTGCCTGGTCCGCGTCAATCCGCTTGATAGCGACGCGATCGCTGACGATCTCGCGGCGGTGCTCGCCGGCGTGCCGGACGGGCTGGTGCTGCCCAAGGCCGAGGGCGCGGAAGCGGTGCGGCGACTCGTCGCGCTGGCAGGGGAGGGATGCCCGCCGATCCTGCCGATCGCGACCGAGACGCCCGCGGCGCTGTTCCAGCTCGGCAGCTATGGCGCAGTCGCGGATCGGTTGCTCGGCTTGACCTGGGGTGCCGAGGACCTGCCCGCCGCGATCGGCGCCGCGACCTCACGCGAGGCGGACGGGCGCTATACGCCGCCCTATGAGATGGTGCGCGGGCTCGCGCTGTTCGGCGCGCATGCCGCGGGCGTGGCGGCGATCGAGACGGTCTATCCCAATATCGCCGATGTGGAGGGGCTCGCCGCCTATGTCGCCCTTGGCGCGCGCGACGGCTTCACCGGCATGATGGCGATTCACCCGGCGCAGATCGCCGCGATCAAAGCCGGCTTCACGCCCAGCGTCGAGCAGATCGCCCATGCCCGCGCGGTGGTGCAGGCTTTCGCGGACAATCCCGGCGCCGGCGCGCTGAAGCTAGAGGGCAAGATGATCGACCGGCCGCACCTCAAACAGGCCGAGGCGCTGCTCGCCCGCGCCTGAGCCAAGCGCCGCGATCAGGAGCGCGACCAGCCCAGATTGCCGGCGACGATCGCTGCCTGGGTGCGATTGCGGACGTTGAGCTTGCGCATCAGCGCGGTCATGTGGACCTTGACCGTCGCCTCGGCGATGCCGAGCTCATGCGCGATCTGCTTGTTGAGCAGGCCCGAATGGACGTGGCGGAGCACTTCCATCTGGGTGGGCGTGAGCCGCGGCGGCGCGGCCGCTTCGGAATTCCATCCGTTGGCGTGGTCGAGATCGCCGTGCAAATCGATTGCGGCCTGCATCTTCCTCTCCCGTTCCCGATCCATTTTGCGAGTCGCGCATCCGCCCGGGAGCCGGACCGCCTCTGGATTCGTTAGCGCTAACGTAAATCCACTAGTCAGACAGATTCAAGCCGAAATTTAGGCGTTCGCCGCAAAATTCGCCATTTTACGGTTGCAAATTCCCCGGATCGATAGAAGCTGTCCAACAGATTGTGATCGCCGACAGGGCGGCCAACCGGAGGGGGAGAGGTGATGTCGCGCCATTTGCAACCGCGCACCCGAGCATATCGCCATGGGCGTAACAGGCCATGACGCCGGCCGATTATCGCCTGGTCGGCGCGGCGCTTGCCGGCATCGCTTTGTCGATCGTGCTGATCATTCGCGGCCGGCTCCATCCGTTCGTCGGGCTGCTTTGCGGCGCCTTCACCGTCGGCCTGATCGCCGGCCTGCCGATGGAAGAGACGGCCAAGGCGATCGAGAAGGGGGCCGGCGCGATCCTCGGCGGCACCGGACTGGTCGTCGCGCTCGGGCTCGGCCTTGGCGCGATGCTCCAGCTTTCGGACGGGGCGGGCGGCCTCGCCCGGGCGGCGCTTCGCCTCTCGGGCACGCGCGGCGCGCCTTGGGCGAGCCTGTTCACGGCGATCATCATCGGCCTGCCGCTGTTCTTCGAGACCGGGCTGGTGCTGCTGCTGCCGATCGTCGCTTCTGCCGCCGCGCTGCTGCCCCAGGGCCAGAATGACGATGCCGCCAAGCTGCGGCTGATGCTGCCGGCGCTGGCGGGGCTTTCGGTGGTGCATGCGCTGGTGCCGCCGCATCCGGGGCCACTGCTTGCGGTCGATGCGCTCGGCGCAAGCCTGGGCAAGACGCTGGCTTACGGGCTGCTCGTCGGCATCCCGACGGCGATCATCGCCGGCCCGTTGCTTGCCCGCTTCACGGCGCGGGGCGTCAAGCTGAGCGCACCGCTGCTAGAGCCCGCGAAGGTCGCCGTGCCGACGCCTTCGGTTGGCCGTGCGCTACTCGCGATCCTGCTGCCGGTGCTGTTGATCGCCGCGGGGCAGGCGGTGACGCTGTTGCCGCCCGCCGTTGCCCCGCATTTCCACTGGCTCGGCCTGGTCGGCCATCCCGTCACCGCGCTGCTGATCGCGACGCTGGTCGCGCTGCCGCTGCTGTTCGGCCGGCGCATGCTCGATGCCGGCATCCAGAATGCGGTATGGACCGAGGCGATGGTGCCCGCGGGCGGCGTGCTGCTCGCGATCGGCGCGGGGGGCGCGCTCAAGCAGGTACTGGTGACCGCCGGACTTTCCGACATGCTCGTCCGCCTCGCTGCGGGCGGCGCGATCTCGCCGCTGCTGCTCGCCTGGGGCGTCTCGGTGTGTATCCGCCTCGCGACCGGATCGGCGACGGTGGCGACGATCACCACCGCCGGCGTGATGCAGGGCCTCGTCGCCTCGGCGGGCATCGAGCCCGAATGGATGGTGCTTGCCATCGGCGCGGGATCGCTGTTCTTCTCGCACGTCAACGATCCGGGCTTCTGGCTGGTGAAGAGCTATCTGGGGACCGACATGCCGGGGACCTTCAAGACCTGGTCGATCATGGAGACGGTGGTCGCCGTGGTCGGCCTTGCGTTGGTGCTGGTCGCGAGTAGCGTGTTGTGAGGCGGGCGGGATGAGCCAGTTGCGTCTTTCGGACCATGCCTATGCCGGCATCGTCGAGATCATCAAGCTGGACGATCTCGAAGTTGGTGCGCGGCTGCCCTCGGAGGCGCGGCTGGCGGAGATGTTCGGCGTCTCCCGCGCGATCGTGCGCGAGGCGCTGGTGCGGCTCGCCTCCGACGGCATCACCGAGGCACGGCGCGGCGCCGGCTCGTTCGTCAAGAGCCGTCCGTCCGAGCGGCTGACGGCGTTCATGCCGCTCGCCGAACTGCCGACCACGCTCGGCAGCTACGAGGTCCGTTTCGTGCTCGAGGCCGAGGCGGCGCGGCTGGCGGCGCAGCGGCGCACGGCCGAGCAGATGGCCGAGCTCGATGCGGCGATGGCGGCGCTGCGCGAGGCGCTCTTGTCGAGCGCGCCGGCCCATGCCGAGGACATGGAACTCCACCGCCGCATTGCCGAGGCGACCGGCAATCCCGCTTTCCTCCAGGCGTTCGACGCGCTTTGGGCGGACGTCGAAAAGGTGATGCGGGCCGGCGTCGACATCTCGCGCGCGCGGCCGCCCGAAGTGATCGCCGTGATGCTCGAGGAGCATGAGGTGATCGTCGACTCGATCCGCGCCCAGGACCCCGAACGCGCGGCGCTGGCGATGCGCTGGCATCTGGGAGAGGGGCGGCGGCGGCTGATGCCTTAGGTTGCTCAGCGCAGCCGCGAGAGGACGTGGTCGCGCAGCGTTTCGGGCGAGGCCTCCACGCCGAGCACGATCGCGTTCTCGTCCGCGACCGGCCGTTCGAGCGTGGCGAGTTGGCTGTCGAGCAGGCTTGCGGGCATGAAATGCCCCTCGCGCCCCGCGAGGCGAGCGAGCAGGCTCTCGCGGCTGCTGTCCGGCAGCACGAAGCGGACCGGCGCCGGGATCACCGCGCGCAGCCGGTCGCGATAGGGTTTGCGCAGCGCGGAGCAGGCGACGACCGCGCTGCCGTGCGCGGCGATCGCCTCCGCCGTCGCCAGGCCGAGCCGTTCGAGCCAGGGCCAGCGATCGGCGTCGCTGAGCGGCTCGCCGCCGCGCATCTTGGCGACCGCCGCCTGTGAGTGGAAATCATCGCCTTCGAGAAACGGAGCGCCCAGCGCCTCGGCGAGGAGCTTGCCGAGCGTCGATTTGCCGCAGCCACTGACCCCCATGACGATCAGCGCGAGCGGCGTGGCAGGGGCGGCGGAGGGGAGCAAAGGGCATCCTTGGGGAGAAATCGGTCGCCGTCCTTGTGGCGCCGGCTCCCGGCGCTGCAAACTACGACCTTGGTCGCACGTGCCACCTGTCCGGCCGGGGTCTAGCCAGACCGGGCCCCAAGGTTCGAGGGCAGGGAGGTGTCGTGATGATCCTGCGCCGCATTCTGGTCCAGTCGCTTGCCGCGACGGCCCTGACCGCCCTCCCGGCCGCCGCACGGGCCCAAAACGCCTCGATCTTCCCGACCGCGCCGGCCGAGCCCGATGCCGTCACCGTCAAGGCAGTGGGGGACGGCGTCGCGGACGACAGCGAGGCGCTGCAACAGGCGCTCGACCGGGCGCGCGACAAGACCGGCCACGGCATCGTCTTCCTGCCTTCGGGCAAATACCGGATCACGCGCACGCTCACCGTCCCTGCCGGCGTGCGCGTCTATGGCGTCGGGCGGACCCGGCCGGTGATCCTGCTCGGCGCGAACACGCCCGGATTCCAGCAGGGCGTCTCGACGATGATCGTCTTCATCGGCGACGATCAATATGCAGTGGGCCAGGTGCCCGTGCCGGTGCCCACCGTGGTGCCGCGCGAGCGTGTCGTGCGCGATGCCAATTCGGGCACCTTCTATTCCTCGATGAGCAATGTCGATATCGAGATCGGCGCGGGCAATCCTGCCGCTGCCGGGGTGCGCTTCCGCATGGCCCAGCACGCGTTCCTCAGCCACATGGACTTCCGCATCGGCAGCGGCTTTGCCGGCGTCTATCAGGCCGGCAACGTCATCGAGAATGTCCGTTTCCAGGGCGGGCGCTACGGCATCGTCACCGAGAAGACCTCGCCCGCCTGGCAGTTCACCCTGATCGATTCGAGCTTCGACGGCCAGCGCGACGCCGCGATCCGCGAGCATGAGGTTGATCTCACGCTGGTCAACGTCGCGATCCGCGACACGCCGGTCGGGATCGAGATCGACCGCGGCTATGGCGATTCGCTGTGGGGCAAGGACGTCCGCTTCGAGAAGGTGAGCCGCGCCGGCGTGCTGATCTCGAACGAGAACAATGTCTTCACTCAGATCGGTTTCGAGAACGCGCTTGCCGCCGAGACGCCGGTCTTCGCACGCTTCCGCGACAGCGGGCGCGCGGTGGAGGGCACGGGCCCGGCCTACAAGGTCGGCGCCTTCTCCTACGGCCTGGCGGTGCCCGAAGTCGGCCAGATGGGTAAATACGAGACCCAGGTCGAGATCGCGCCGCTGCGCAGCCTGCCGCGTCGCCGCGCCCCCGCGATCCGCGCGCTGCCGGCGATGGCGGGCTGGAGCGAGGTGCGCAGCCTCGGCGTTACCGGCGACGGCAACACGGACGATACCGCGGCGATCCAGAAGGCGATCGACACGCATCGCATCCTCTATTTCCCGTCCGGCTTCTACAAGGTCACCGACACGCTCAAGCTGCGGCCGGACTCTGTGCTGATCGGCCTGCATCCGGCGACCACCCAGCTCTATGTCCCGGATAACAATCCCCGCCATGCCGGGCTCGGCACCGTCGTTCCGATCCTCGAGACGCCGCGCGGGGGCGACAACATCCTGTCCGGCCTCGGCCTGTTCACCGGCCGCGTGAATCCGCGGGCTTCCGCCCTGCTCTGGCGCTCGGGCGAGCACAGCCTCGTTCAGGACGTGAAGATCATGGGCGGCGGCGGTACGCCCACGGCGGACGGGAAGCCGCTCTGGACCCAGCAGGGCCGCAGCGGCGATCCGGTCGCGGACGGGCGGTGGGACGCGCAATATCCGAGCATCTGGGTCACCGATGGCGGCGGCGGCACCTTCACCGACGTGTGGAGCCCGAACACCTTCGCCCAGGCTGGCTTCTACGTCACCCACACCCGCACGCCGGGCCATGTCTACGAGATGTCGGTCGAGCATCACGCGCGCAACGAATTCGTGCTCGACGACGTGCAGAATTGGGAGTTCCTCGCCCCGCAGACCGAGCAGGAGGTGGGCGACGGGCCCAATGCCGTGTCGATGGAGATCCGCAACTCGCGCAATCTCCTCTTCGCCAATTATCACGGCTATCGGGTCACGCGCAGTTATCACCCGGCGCGCAGCGCCGTGAAGCTGTTCAACTCGGGCGACATCCGTTTCCGCAACGTCCATGTGAACGCCGAAAGCGGCTATGCGAGCTGCGACGACGAGGGCTGCGGCACGTTCCTGCGCGCCAGCAAATATCCGTTCGACAATGCGATCGAGGACGTGACGCGTGGCCTCACCGTGCGCGAGCGCGAATTCGCCCGGCTCGACATCGGTCCGGCCGATCGTCAGGTCGCCGCGCCGGCACCCGGTTCGGTCCCGGTCGCGAAGCTCGCCGATGGCTTCTGGTCGATCTCCGGCGCGGTCGCCGATGCCAAGGGCGCGCTCTATTTCATCGACCGGCGCTTCCAGCGCGTCCATCGCTGGAGCGAGGGCAAGCGCCTCGAGGTCGTCCGCGATGCGCCGCTCGATCCGGTCAACCTCGCGATCGATGGTTCGGGCAATTTGCTCGTGCTGTCCTCGCTCGGCGCCAAGGGCAGCGTCTATTCCTTCGACCCGGACGGGCCGCCGGACCAATTCAAGCGGATCGAGCCGACGCCGGTGCGAGGCAACGCCCGCGCCCGCACGCTGCTGCCGGTCAATTGGTGGAACAATGGAGAATTCCGCGACCAGCTCGACCCGCAGACCTATGCCTCTACCACGCTCGCCGAGATGTTCGCGCGCGATGTCGGGACGCCAAAGCAGCGCGAATATGTTTCGCCCGACGGCAGCATCGCGCTGCCCGCGTTCCGGGTGTGGCAACAGGGTCCCGCGGATCATCTCGGCTGGCGCTGGTCGGACGCGCTCAATGCCAACGGGCTGGTGAGCGCCCGCCAGGGCGAGCGGCTCTACGTCACCAACGGCTCGGAGAACGTCACCTATAGCGGGCTGGTCGGGTCCGGCGGCACGCTCACCGATCTCAAGCCCTTCGCCAATCGCGGCGGCGAGAGCGTCGCGGTGGACGGGCAGGGGCGGGTGTTCGTCGCGAACGGCCAGGTCTTCGTCTATGCGCCCGACGGTCGCGAGACGGGCAGGATCGACGTGCCCGAACGGCCGCTGCAGATCCTGTTCGGCGGCGCCGACGGGCGCACGCTGTTCATTCTGACTCATCACGCGCTCTACGCTGCCCGGCCCTGAGCGGGCGGCTACGACCTATGTCTTACGTGCGGCGAACCTGCGCGAGCGATACCTTTCAGGACAATCGCGGCGGGGGATCTCCGCCGAAAGAAAGCAAAGGGAGGAGAGGATCAATGAAAGCGATTTCCGCATTGCAACGGCCGCTGCACGGCGCGAGCCTGATTGCGCTCGCTGCAATGACGCTGGCCGGCGCCGCGCACGCGCAAACCAGTCCAGCGGCGCAGGACAGCGTGCCCGCAGCGACCGACCAGACAGACTCTCCCGACGCCCAGGCCGGCGACATCATCGTCACTGGATCGCGCATCACCGCCAGCGGCTTCACTGCGCCGACGCCCACCACGGTGATCGGCGAAGAGCAGATCGCCAGCAACGCACAGCCCAATATCTTCAACACGATCGCGCAGCTTCCCTCGCTCCAGGGCTCGACCGGCACGGCGACCGGCACGTTCAGCACCTCAAGCGGCCAGCAGGGCCTCAGCTCCTTCTCGCTGCGTGGCCTCGGCCCGATCCGCACCCTGACGCTGCTCGACGGCCAGCGCGTCGTCGGCGCCAACGTCACCGGCGTGCCGGACATCAGCCTGTTCCCCCAGCTGCTCGTGAAGCGCGTCGATGTGGTGAACGGCGGCGCCTCGGCCACCTACGGCTCGGACGCGGTCGGCGGTGTCGTCAACTTCATTACCGACACGCGCTTCAAGGGCTTCAAGGCAAACGTTCTCGGCGGCATCACCACTTATGGCGACAATGCGCAGATCCTGGCGCAGGGCGCCTGGGGCGGCGCGCTGTTCGACGACAAGCTGCATGTCATCCTGAGCGGCGAATATGCGCATGACCAGGGCGTCGGCCCCGGCAATTTCGGCACCGATCTCGCCGGCAAGCGCGACTGGTATCGCGCGTCCACGCTGCTCAACACCGGCCAGACCAACAACGGCCTGCCGCAATATGTCTACAGCGACTATGCTCAGCCCTATCAATATGCGCTGTACGGCCTGATCAACAACGGCCCGCTCCAGGGCATTGCGTTCGATGCAAGCGGCGCGCCGGTCAATTTCAACTATGGGTCGGGGGGCACGCCACTCGGCAATGGCCGGGTGAGCAACTGTTACCCCGGCAACAGCTTCTGCGTCGGCGGCGACTTGTCCGGCGCGCCCGGTTCGGGCGCCTCACTGGCCTCGGCGCTCCAGCGTATCAACGGCTACGGCCGGATCGGCTATGATCTCGGCGAGAACAGCGAGCTCTACGTCACTGTCAACGTCGCACAGGTGAAGACCAACAACCAGCCGAGCCCGGGCTACAACCGTCCGAACCTCACCGTGCAGTGCGCCAATGCGTTCCTGCCGCAGCTCGTGCGTGACCGGTGCACCACCGCCGGAATCACTTCGTTCAACTTCGGCAGCAGCAACGGCTCGTTCCCGGATACCCGCGTCTATACCGACCGGCGGCAATATCGCTTTGTCGGCGGCCTCAAGGGCAAGTTGGGCGTGGCCGGCGGCGACTGGGGCTATGACGCCTATTACGAGCATGGCACCACCATCTCCGACATCAACGTCAACAACATTGTCCTGCAGAACCGTTATGCCGCGGCGAGCAATGCAATCTCGCTGAACGGCGCGATCGTCTGCGCCGATGCGACCGCGCGCGCGGCGGGCTGCCAGCCGATCAACGTGTTCGGCAACTTCACGCCCTCGGCCGCGGCGCTTGCGTACATCATGCCGGCGAACGGGCCGTTCCAGCACACCAAGCTCACTCAGGACGTTGCGAGCGTCAACTTTGCGGGCAATTTGTTCGACTTGTGGGCCGGGCCGCTCTCGCTCGCGTTCGGCGGCGAATACCGGCACGAATTCTACCGCGTGAATGCCGACCCCTATGGTGCCGGCGTCAGCTCGATCAGCCCGAACAGCAGCGCCTATCCGGCCGATCCGCTGCTCAACTCCGCCCAGGGCAGCAACTGGGCAGCGGGCAATTACAAGAACGGTACCGGCGCCTATGACGTGTACGAGGGCTCGGCCGAGCTCAACCTGCCGCTATTCAATGGCACGGCCATCGGCCGCGCGAACCTGAACGGCGCCGCCCGCGTGACGCATTACAGCACCTCGGGCACAGTCTGGGCATGGAAGGTCGGCGGCACCTGGGACACGCCGTTCGACGGCATCCGCGTTCGCGCCGTCACGTCGCGCGACGTTCGTGCGCCAAACCTGTCCGAACTGTTCGCGGCTCCGACGGTGACGACGCTGCCGAGCTTCGCCAATCCCTTCCCGCCGGCGGGTGCGGTGCAGGCGTTCCAGAACACGGTCGGCAATCCCAACCTCAAGCCGGAAATCGCGCGCAACACCGAAATCGGCATCGCGCTCGCCAACCCGTCCTGGCTGCCGGGACTGAGCCTCTCGTTCGACTATTACAAGATCAAGCTGAACGGCGTGGTCTCGACGCTGACCGCGGACCAGATCGTGCGCTTCTGCTTCGAAGGCAACCAGGCGTTTTGCGGCGGCTTCGTCCTCAACAGCCCGGTTCAGGGCGGCAACTTCATCAATGTCCAGCCGTTCAACCTGGCTTCGTGGAAGACCAGCGGCTTCGATATCGAGGCAAGCTACCAATGGCGCCGGCCGTTTGGCCTGCCCGGCAGCTTCACGCTGCGCGCGCTCGGGACGCATATTCGCGAGTTCCTTGTCGATGCCGGCGTGGCGGGAGTCGATCGGGTCGACCAGGCCGGGGCGAATACGGGCAACACTCCCGACTGGAAGTGGCTGGCGATCCAGAGCTACGAGAACGACCGGTTCGGCTTCAGCGTCCAGGAACGCTGGTTCTCGGACGGCGTGTTCGGCCATCAATATGTCGTCTGCAGCTCGGGGTGCCCGGCATCGACCGGCAACCATCCGACGATCGACCGCAACTTCATGAAGGGCGCCTTCTACGTCGACGTCGGCGGATCGTACAACCTGGCCAAGGGCGTGCGCGCCTATTTCAAGGTCGACAATCTGTTCGATCACGATCCCGCGCCGTCGCCGCAGACCAACACCGGGCTCGACGTCAACCCGGCGCTCTACGACACGCTCGGCCGCACCTATCGCCTGGGCGTCCGTTTGAACTTCTAACCCCTTCGCATTGCCCCTAAACTCGTCCCGGCCCGCAAGGCCGGGACATTCGTTTCGTGCTGGAGTGAGCGCCATGGACCGCAGACTGATCGTCGCCCTTGCAACCTTGCTGGCGGCCTTCGCCCTGGCCCGGCCCGCTTCGGCCTCGCAATCGGTCTATCTCACCGCGCCGGACGAGCCGCTGGCGGTGCGCGTCGCGGGCGTGGGCAACGGCCGGGCGGACGACAGCGCCCCGCTCCAGCGCGCAATCGACAAGGCGGCGGACAAGCCCGGCGGCGGCATCGTCTTCCTGCCCCAGGGCACGTATCGGATCAGCCGGACGATCTATCTCTGGCCGGGCGTGCGCATCTTCGGCATCGGCGCCAGGCGCCCCGTGATCCTGCTCGGTGCCAACACGCCAGGATTCCAGCGCGGCGTCGCGCACATGATGATCTTCGCCGGCGGCCGGCCGGGGCATGACCTCCCTCCGGGCATGACCGTCGCCTTCCCGCCGCCGGGCAGCGTGCCGTTCGACAAGGACGTGCCCGATGCCAATTCGGGCACCTTCTACACCGCGCTCGGCAACGTGGATTTCCGCATCCTCGACGGTAATCCCGCCGCCACGGCGATCCGCTTCCACACCGCGCAGCACAGCTTCGTCAGCCATGCCGATTTCGACCTCGGCTCGGGTCTGGCCGGGCTCTATCACGTCGCCAACGAGGCGGAGGACCTGCATTTCCGCGGCGGCCGCTATGGCATCCTGGCGGAAAAGACCTCGCCGGCCTGGCCGTTCGCGCTGGTCGATTCGAGCTTCGAGGGCCAGCGCGATGCGGCGATCCGCGAGCATGAGGCGGGCCTCACCCTGCTCAACGTCGCCTTCCGCAACGTGCCGGTCGGCATCGAGATCGATCGCGGCTATGGCGATTGGCTGTGGGGCCAGGACGTACGCTTCGAGAATGTCTCGAACGCCGGGGTGATCATCTCGAACGAGCAGAGCGTCTACACCCAGATCGGCTTCCAGAATGCCGTCGCGGCGAACACCCCGGTCTTCGCCCGCTTCCGCGAGAGCGGCAAGACGGTGAAGGGGGCGGGGCCGGCCTACAAGGTCGCCGAGTTCAACCACGGCCTCGCGCTGCCCGGCCTGGGCAGGATGGGCGAGCTGCGTACCCGGATGGACGCGGCGCGCATCCCCGGCCTCCCGGCGCCGGGTCGCCAAGCGATCCGCGCGCTGCCGCCGGTCTCCGAATGGGTGAGCGTGCGCGGGTCCGGCGCCAAGGGCGACGACAAGACCGATGATACGGCGGCGATCCAGAAGGCAATCGACACGCACCGCGTCGTCTATTTCCCCGCGGGCTTCTACCGGGTCAGCGACACGCTGCGGCTGCGGCCGGGCACGGTGCTGATTGGCCTGCACCCCAGCCTCACGCAGATCGTGCTGCCCGATGGCACGCCCGCCTATCAGGGCATCGGCAGCCCCAAGCCGCTGATCGAGAGCGCCAAGGGCGGCGACGCGATCGTCGCCGGGCTCGGCCTCAACACCAATGGCGCCAATCCCCGCGCCACCGCGCTGCTGTGGAAGGCCGGCGCCGCCTCCATGGTCAACGACGTCAAGTTCCAGGGCGGGCACGGCACCAATGCCTATGACGGCTCGCGCGTGAATCCCTATAACAACAACGCCACCGCCGATCCCGATGCGGCGCGGCGCTGGGACGGCCAATATGCCAGCCTGTGGGTCACCGATGGCGGCGGCGGCACCTTCGCCAATGTGTGGAGCCCGAGCAGCTTCGCGCACCCCGGCATCCTCGTCTCGGATACGCAGACGCCGGGCCGGCTGATCCAGGCCTCGGTCGAGCATCATGTCCGAACCGAGATCGGCTTCAATCACGTCGCCAATTGGGAACTGCTCGCGCCCCAGACCGAGGAGGAGGGCGGCGAGGGCACCGACACCGTCGCGATCGAGATCCGCGATTCGCGCAACATCCTGATCGCAAATTTCCACGGCTATCGCGTCACCCGCACGCGCCGGGCGGCGCCGACCGCGATCACGCTCTACAATTCGCACGACATCCGCCTGCGCAACGTCCATGTGAACGGCGAGAGCGGGGTCGGCACTTGCGACGAGAATGGCTGCGCGACCTTCCTGCGGCTCACCAAATTCCCGTTCGAGAATGCGCTGCGCGACGTGACCCATGGCATCGACGTGCGCGAGCGCGAATTCGCGACGCTCGACATTCCCGCGGATCCCGCCCCGCCGAAGCCGGCGACGATCGACGGCGCCAAGGTCGAGCGGCTTGCGGATGGCTTTCAGGCACTGGGCGGCGGCGTGGTCGATGCCGAAGGGCGGCTCTATTTCGTCGATCGTATCTTCAAGCGGATCTGGCGCTGGTCGGATACCGGCCGGCTCGAGCTGGTCCGTGACGCGGCGCTCGATCCGGTGAACCTCGCCATCGATCGTTCGGGCAATCTGCTCGTCCTCTCTTCCTATGGCCGTAACGGCTCGGTCTACAGCTTCCGCCCCGGTGCGCCGGACGAGGAGATGATCGTGATCGCGCCGACCCCGGTCGCTTCGCATCCCGATGCCGCGGCGGTGCTGCCGGTCACCTGGTGGGTCAATGGCGAGTTCAAGGACCAGCTCGATCCCGACACCTACCGATTCACCACGCTGGCCGAGATGTTCGCGCGCGATGCCGGCGCGACCAACGCGCGCGAATATCTCTCGCCAGATGGCAGCATCGCGCTGCCCGCGTGGCGCGTCTTCGCGCTCGGGCCGACCGATCATCGCGGCCTGCGCTTCTCGCATGCGCTGGACACCTACGGCTTCGTGCAGGCCAAGCCGGGCGAGCGTGTGTTCGTGACCAGCGGCGCGGAGAACCGCACCTATGGCGGCACGGTCCGCGCCGACGGCACGATCGCCGACCTCAAAGTCTTCGCGGAACGCGGCGGGGAGGGCGTGACCAGCGATGCGCAGGGCCGCGTTTATGTCGCCAACGGGCAGGTGTTCGTCTACGCGCCGGACGGGCGCCAGGTCGGGCGGATCGACGTGCCGGAGCGGCCGCTACAGCTCCTCCTTGGCGGGCGTGACGGGCGGACGTTGTTCGTCCTTACCCACCATGCGCTCTACCAGGCACGGCTGGACTAGCTCGGGCCCTGGCGCCACGGCGGGGGAGCGGACCGGCATGCCGCTCCCCGCCGCGATCAGTCGAACAGTTCCTCGAGGAACGATTTGCGCCGCTTGGGAGGATGGCCCCTGTAGCGCTCGTCCTGGCGCGGATAGCTCTCCCGCTGCGACGACGGCGCCGGCGCCGCACTCCGCTCGATGATCTTGTCGAGCTCGCCGCGATCGAGCCACACGCCGCGGCAGGCGGGGCAATGGTCGATCTCGATCCCGGCGCGCTCGATCGGCACCAGCACGGTGCCGTCGACCGGACAGGTGAAGCTTGCCATGGCTTATTCCTCGCGCTGGCCCATCAGCCCCAGCAGCAGCTGGAACAGGTTGATGAGATTGAGGTAAAGCGACAGCGCGCCCATGATCGCGAGCTTGTCCGCCGCTTCGCTGCGGCCATAATGGGCATATTCGCTCTTCAGCCGCTGCGTGTCCCAGGCGGTGAGGCCGGCAAACACGACCACGCCGACGATCGACAGCAGCATCTGCAGCATCGAGGAGCCCAGGAACAGGTTGACGACGCTCGCCAGCACGACGGCGATCAGGCCGACGAACAGGAAGGTGCCGAGCCCGGTCAGGTCGCGCTTGGTGGTGTAGCCGAACAGGCTCAGCGCCAGGAACATCGCGGCGGCAGCGAAGAACGCCATGGCGATGCTCTGGCCGGTGAAGACCAGGAAGATGCTGGCCATCGACACGCCCATCACGCCGGCAAAGGCAAAGAAGGCGGTGCGGGCGCCCGCGACGCTCATCCGATCGATGCGGAACTGGAAGAAGAAGACGGAGGCGAGCGGCGCCAGCATCGCGACCCATTTGAGCGGGGTGCCGAAGATCAGCGCGACCAGCGGGGGCGTGCTGGCGATCGCGAGGGCGACCAGGCCGGTGATGGCGAGGCCGATGCCCATATTCTGGTAGATGCCGAGCATGTGCCGGCGCAGGCCCTCGTCATAGGCCGCCGCGGCCGCTCCGGTGCGGGGGATCTGAGAGACAGGGTTCACGTGGTCAAACTCCAATCGAAAGCCATTGCAATCGATCGAGCGGCCCGGTGGAGCTTCGGTGGTGGGGAAGGGGGACTAGGCCGTCCGAACCTGCACCGAGCGCGCTCGATGCGGTCCGACATCACGAGGGCTTGAGAAAGCCCTCGCCAGAGGGGCCCGGTCCGCAGATGTATAACTAGCGAGCGGCGGGGAGGGTTTCAAGGGTGGATCGATTCCTGCGCGGCGCTGGCGCTCAGGCGTCCCGCAGGCCCAGCCCGATCGCCGCCCTGGCAGACTCGCTCTCCGACGATACCACCGGATAGGCGCAATAATCGGCGGCGTAGTAAGCGCTCGGGCGGTGATTGCCCGACCAGCCGACACCGCCGAACGGCGCTGCCGACGAGGCGCCGTTGGTCGGCCGGTTCCAATTGACGATCCCGGCGCGGATGTTCGCCCAGAACTGGTCGTAGAGCTGCGGGTCCTGGCTCACCAGGCTCGCCGACAGGCCGTAGCGCGTATCATTGGCTTCGACGATCGCTTCCTCGAAGCTGGCCTTTCGATAGACCTGGAGGATCGGGCCGAACAGCTCGACATCGACCTTCTCGAGCGCGCTGGTCATGTCGATCACACCGGGGGTGAGGAAGGGGCGGCCCTCGATCGGCCGCTCCATATGGCGCAGCGGACGGCCCCCCATGGTGGAGAGCGCGAGGAAGCTCTCGGTGAGCATGTCGGCGGCGTCGTTGTCGATGACCGGGCCCATGAACGGGGCGGGATCGGCATGCGGCTCGCCGATGATCAACCGGCCGATCAGCTTGCTGAGCTCCGCCATCAGCGGTTCGAACAGCTTCTCATCGACGATCAGCCGCCGCGCGGCCGTGCATCGCTGGCCGGCCGTGGTGAAGGCGGACTGCACGACGAGGACCGCGGCGGAATGGAGATCGGGAGTGTTCCACACCACGATCGGATTGTTGCCGCCCATTTCGAGCGCGAGGATTTTCTCGGGCTTCGTGGCGAACATGCGGTTGAGGGCGATGCCGGTATTGGCCGACCCGGTGAACAGCAGCCCGTCTATATCCGGGTGGCCGGCGAGCGCCTTGCCCTCGTCCGGCCCGCCGACCAGCAGCCGGACGCAGCCTTCGGGGATGCCCGCGGCATGGAAGCAATCGACCAGCATCGCGCCCGAAGCCGGGGTCTTTTCCGAAGGCTTGAACACCACGGCATTGCCGGCGAGCAGCGCGGGCACAATGTGGCCGTTGGGCAAGTGGATCGGGAAATTATAGGGTCCCAGAACCGCGAGCACGCCGTGCGGCTTGTGACGCAGGGCGAGCCGCGCGTTCATCGGGGCGTCGATCCGGCGCTGGCCGGTGCGTTCGGAAAAGGCAGTGACCGAGATATCGACCTTGGCGATCACCGTCTCGACTTCGCTGCGCGCTTCCCACAGCGGCTTGCCGGTTTCGCGCGCGAGCAGATCGGCAAAGGCGTCGGCCTTTTGCCGCACGACATTGGCGAAGCGGCGCAGCGCCTCGATCCGGTAGGCGAGGGGGCGGGCCGCCCAATCGGCCCAGCTGGCGCGGGCCCGCGCGACCTCGGCATCGGCGTCGCCGATCTGCTGGCGCCACAGAACCGCGCCGGTCGCAGGTTCGGTCGAGATGATTTCCGTGCCGGGCATTCGGTTCTGTTTTGGGGCTCGTTCGCGGGAGTTGCCTTGCTCTTGCACGAAATTTCGGCGCTAGGCCAGAGCCTCGCCCAGGCGGCGAATCGCCGCGATCTTGGTTTCGAGCGGGCCCCAATCGTCCGCTTCGGCGATCCGGGCCCAGATCGCCTCGACTTCGTCGATCAGTATCGCGCAGGGCTCGGCATCCGACCAATAGGGATGGTCGCGACCCTTGCGGGGCGCGTAGCCGGCGAGCCGGCCGCGCAGTTCCGCAAAGGCCTCGCCATAGGACTCCGGCAGATGGCCGCCGAACGCATCGAAGAAGAAGCGGTCGAGCGGAACCTGGCTTTCGGCCAAGGCCGTTTCCAGCGCAGCGACCAGCGCACGATCGGATTCCGCGCTTTGCGGCAGCACGCCCAGCCGCCAGAGCAACGCCGCCGCGACTTCGCTGCGATAGGCCTCGGGAAAGCCGTCCAGCGCTTCGATCAAAGCGTCCTCGTCGGCAATCTGGCGGAGCGAGATGGCGAGCTGCATCGCATCCCAATAGATCGCCTCGGCCTGCCGCCCGAAGGCGTAGAGGCCCGCGTGATCGAAATAGGCCGCGGTGAAGCGCGCATCCCAGCTGGGCGCGAAGCGCCAAGGGCCATAATCGAAGCTCTCGCCCGTGACGTTGATATTGTCGCTGTTGAGCACGCCATGGACGAAGCCTGCCGCCATGAAACGCCCCGCCATCCGCGCGGTGCGCCGTGCGACCTGCGCGAGCAGGCGCGCGGGGCCGTCGCTGCCGGGCTCCTCGCCGAAATAATGGCGCAGCACGTAATCGGTCAGCCGCTTGAGGCTCTCCCCGTCCTTGAAGAAGGCGGCGCGCTGGAACATGCCGATGCGGATATGGCCGTGGCTAAGCCGCACCAGCACCGAGGAGCGGGTGGGCGAGGGCTCGTCGCCGCGCTGGAGCTGCTCGCCGGTCTCGATCAGCGAGAAGCTGCGGCTGGTCTCGACGCCGAGCGCTTCCAGCATTTCGGTCGCCAGGATCTCACGCACGCCGCCCTTGAGCGTCAGCCGGCCGTCGCCGAAGCGACTGTACGGCGTCTGGCCCGATCCCTTGGTGCCGAGGTCCATCAGCCGCCCGCGCGAATCGGTCATCTGCGCGAACAGGAAGCCGCGGCCGTCGCCGATCTCGGGATTGTACACGCGGAACTGATGGCCGTGATAGCGCAGCGCCAGCGGCTGGGCCAGGCTGCCCGGCAGCGGTTCGAACCGGCCGAAATGCGCGATCCATTCCGCATCGGACAGGCCATCGAGCCCCACCTCCGCCGCGGCGCGATCGTTGCGGAAGCGCAGCACCGTCTGCGGGAAGGCCGCGGCGGCGACGGGATCGTAAAAGGCGTCGCCGAGCTCGAGGATCGCCTGTTGCGGAGTGAAGGCCATGCGGCGATATGGGGAGCGATGGCAGAGCGGCGCAACTATTCGGACGGATATTGGTGGTCGCGGGACGGAATCCGGCTCCACTATCGCGATTATGCCGGTCCGGCGGACAAGCCGCCGATCCTCTGCTTCCCCGGGCTCACCCGCAATGCGCGCGACTATGCCAATCTGGCCGAGCGGCTGGCCGGGCAATGGCGGGTGCTGTGCGTCGAATTCCGCGGGCGAGGCGAGAGCGGCTACGCCAAGGATCCGATGACCTATGTGCCGCTCACCTATTTCCAGGATGTGGAGGCGCTGCTCGCCGAACTGGCGATCGACCGCTTCGTCGCGATCGGCACGTCGCTCGGCGGCATCGTGACGATGCTGCTCGCCGCGACCGAGCGCGACAAGCTGGCCGGCGTGGTGCTCAACGATGTGGGCCCCGAGATCGAAGCGTCGGGCCTGGCGCGCATTCGCACTTATGTCGGCAAGCCGGTCTGGTATCCCACCTGGATGCACGCCGCGCGCGCACTCGCGGAGAGCAATGGCGACGTCTATCCCGATTTCGGTACCGAAGGCTGGCTGGCGATGGCCAAGCGGCTCTATCGGGTGAACAGCTCTGGCCGGATCGTGCTCGATTACGACATGAAGATCGCCGAGCCGTTCCGGGTGCCGGGCGGCGAGAGCGGACCCGACATGTGGCCGACGATCGATGCGATGGCCGGCCGGCCGCTGCTGATCGTGCGCGGCGAGCGATCCGACATCCTGAGCGAAGCGACGGCCGAGAAGATGGTGGCGCGCGTGGCCGGCGCCGCGCTGGTGACGGTGCCCCGCACGGGCCACGCGCCCACGCTCGACGAGCCCGAAGCTGTGGCCGGCATCGAGCGGCTGCTGGTGCGGGTGGCGGACGCCTGACTCTGCGGGCTCCGAAGGTTAATCCCCGCACAGCCTAAATAAACCTGCATCAATCGGGAGCATTCGTCCTCGCTTCAGCGTTACGCAGCCCGAACGACTTTGATCGTTCGCTGCAAGAGGGAGAAGAGGATGAAGCGTCTGTTGCTCGCCGCGCCGGCGATCGCGCTGCTCGCGGGCTGCAATTCGGGGCCGAGCGTCAAGGCCGAGAATGCGTCGGTCGGCGAAGTCCAGGCCGCCGCGCAGAACGCCGTGAAGCTCCAGCCCGGCAAGTGGGAAACGTCGGTGACGATGCTGTCGATGGAAGGCCCCGGCCTGCCTCCGGCGATGGCCGCGCAGATGAAGCAGCAGAAGCAGACCCACAAGGTCGAGACCTGCCTCACCCCCGAACAGGCCGCCAAGCCGCCGACGGACATGTTGGGGGCCGCGGACAATTGCCGCTATGAGAAGTTCGAGATGAGCGGCGGCAAGATGGACGGCACGCTGGTCTGCAAGAACGGCCCGGGCATGCCCGCCGGCGAGATGCGCGCGACCACCTAGGGCAGTTTCTCGAGCACCAGCTACGACCTGACCAGCGAAGCGACGATGGACATGCCGGCGATGCCGGGCGGTCCCACCGGCGGCGGAAAGGTCACCACCAAGACCCAGATCAGCGGCAAGCGCATTGGCGAGTGCGATGCCGGATCGGCCACCCCCAAAGTGAGCTGACGCTATCGGCGCGACCCACCGCTCGGCCCCCGGGACGGGTGGTGGGTCCGCAACACTCCGGATGACGCGGCGGCGCAACGCCGCTATCGGACGGTTCCCATGTCCGTCCATATCCTCCATCTCCATTCGACCTTCGACCTTGGCGGCAAGGAAGCGCGCGCCGTCCGGCTGATGAACGCATTCGGCGACAAGGCGCGGCACACCATCGTCTCGGCGATGCCCGATCGGCTGGGCGCGCGGGACATGATCGCCAAGGGGATCAAATACGAGATTGCGCAGGATCCCCCGCCGCTTTCCGGCCGGCCCTCGGTCAAGCGCTATGAGGACATCGCCCGCTTCATGCGGCGCTTCGATCTGGTGCTCACCTATAATTGGGGCGCGATCGACGGGGTGATGGCGGCGCGCGTGTTCGGCAAGGGGCTGCCGCCGGTGATCCATCACGAGGACGGCTTCAACGCCGACGAGGCCGAGCGGCTCAATCCGGTGCGCAACATGTATCGGCGGATCGCGCTGCCGGCGGCCAATGCGCTGGTGGTGCCTTCGGAAGTGCTGGAGCGGATCGCGCTCAGGCACTGGCGCCAGCCGGCCGAGCGGCTGGTCCGGATCGCCAATGGCGTGCCGACCGTGCTCTATGCCGGCAAGCCCGATCCCAAGCTGATCCCGGCGCTGCAGAAGAAGAAGGACGGAACGCTCGTCATCGGCTGCGTCGCGGGGCTGCGGCCGGTCAAGGACCTGCCGATGCTGGTCCGCGCCGTGGCGGGGCTCAACACGCGCTTCAAGCTGGTGATCGTCGGCGAGGGCCCCGAGCGGCAGACGATCCTCGACGCTGCCGAGGCGATGGCCGTGGAGGACGACGTGATCCTCACCGGCTTCCTCCCCGAGCCGCACAAATATATGGGCTTGTTCGACGTGTTCGCACTCTCCTCGAAGAGCGAGCAGGCGCCGGTCTCGGTGATCGAGGCGATGGCGGCGGGGCTGCCGGTGATCGCGCCCAAGGTGGGCGACATCGCCAACATGGTCGGCCCGCGCAACCTGCATTTCCTGCCGCCCGAGCGCAGCGAGGTGCTGCTGCGCGATCGGATCGAGATGTTCGCCAAGCATCCCGACGAGCGGCGCTTCGTCGGCGAAGAGAACCGTGCGCGCGCCCGCGCGTTGTTCGACGAAGGTCAGATGATCGCGGCCTACGCCCGGCTGTATGGCGCCGCGATGGGACGGCCTGACGCACTGCAATAACGATTGTTGCTCGCATGTTGCGAGCGTTGCCGCTAGCGTCGCGCGAATTTATTCTGGAGGTATCGTGTTCAAGGGTCTTTCTCCCATTACCTATAACGGCCGCGAAGTCTGGCCGCTGGTCGAGGGAGGCAAGGGCGTCGCCGCCACCAATCATGCCAGCGCCGGCGCCTGGGCCGCGGCCGGCGGCATCGGCACGGTCTCGGCGGTCAACGCCGACAGCTATGATGCCGAGGGCAAGATCATCCCGCAGGTCTATCGCGCGCTCACCCGGCGCGAGCGGCACGAAGAGCTGATCCAATATGCGATCGAAGGGGCCGTGCAGCAGGTCAAGAAGGCGTTCGAGATCGCCGGCGGCAAGGGCGCGATCAACATAAACGTGTTGTGGGAAATGGGCGGTGCCCAGCGCGTGCTGCATGGCGTCCTTGAGCGCACCAAGGGGATGGTGTCCGGCGTCACCTGCGGTGCGGGGATGCCCTACAAGCTGTCCGAGATCGCGGCGTCGTACAACGTCAACTACCTGCCGATCGTGAGCTCGGGCCGTGCTTTCCGCGCGCTGTGGAAACGGGCCTATTCCAAGGCGCAGGAATGGCTGGCGGCGGTGGTCTATGAGGACCCCTGGCTCGCCGGCGGGCACAACGGCCTGAGCAATGCCGAGGACCCGCTCCAGCCGCAGGATCCCTATCCGCGCGTCAAGGCGTTGCGCGATACGATGCGCGAGGGCGGCATTTCCGACCAGGTGCCGATCGTGATGGCCGGCGGCGTCTGGTACCTGCGCGATTGGAGCGACTGGATCGACAATCCCGAGCTTGGTGCGATCGCCTTCCAGTTCGGCACGCGGCCGCTGCTGACCAAGGAAAGCCCGATCCCCGAAGGCTGGAAGGCCAAGCTGCTCGACATCAACGAAGGCGACGTGCTTCTCCACCGCTTCTCGCCGACCGGCTTCTATTCTTCGGCGGTACGCAATCCGTTCCTGCGCAATCTTGAGGCGCGCAGCGAGCGCCAGATTCCCTATTCGACCGAGGCGGCGGGCGACCACACCTTCCAGCTCGACGTCGGTGTGAAGGGCAAGAATTTCTGGGTGACGCGCAACGACCTGCTGCGCGCCCGCCAGTGGTTCGGCGAAGGCTTCACCACCGCGCTCAAGACGCCGGACAACACGCTGGTGTTCGTCACGCCCGAGGAACAGGCGGTGATCCGCAAGGACCAGGCCGATTGCATGGGCTGCCTCAGCCAGTGCGCCTTCTCGTCCTGGGCCGACACCGAGACCAACTCGACCGGCCGGCTCGCCGATCCCCGCAGCTTCTGCATCCAGAAGACGCTGCAGGACATCGCCCATGGCGGCGATACCGACCGCAACCTGATGTTCGCCGGCCACGCCGCATACAACTTCAAGCGCGATCCCTTCTATTCGAACGGGTTCGTGCCAACGGTGAAGCAGCTGGTGGACCGCATCCTAACCGGAGACTGATCCGCGCGATGACGGCGTGGCTCGCGAGCGCCAATCTGCTGGGCAGCGGCACGATCGATGTCTGGGATGCAATTGCGCGTGCGGCGATCGTCTATGTCGCGGCGCTCGCGATCATCCGGATGGGCAAGAAGCGCTTCCTGGGGCGCAACACGCCGTTCGACGTGGTGATCGCGGTCGTGCTCGGCTCGATCGCGGCGCGCGCGATCGTTGGCGGGACGCCGGTGCTGCCGGCGATCGGCGCGATGGCGGCGCTGGTGGCGCTCCACTGGCTGCTTTCCTTGGGCGCGATGCATTCGCGGCGCTTCGGCTTCCTGGTCAAGGGCAGCAACCGCACGCTGATGCGTGACGGCATGATCGATTGGCGGGCGATGCGCGCCGAACACCTCACCCTGCACGACCTCGAAGAAGATGCGCGAGAGAAGGGGCTGGCTTCGCTCGACGAGGCCGGCGAGGTGCGGATCGAGCGCGACGGGCGGCTGAGCTTCGTGCCGCGCCGCCCAAGCCGCGAACCGGAAAACGACTCCTAGATCCAGCCGTCGAGCACCTGGTCGGGCGGGCGGTGCCCATCGACCCAGGCGCGGATATTGGCGATCACCTTGATCCCCATCGCCTCGCGTCCCTCGAAGGTCGCCGAGGCGAGGTGCGGGAGCAGCACGACATTGTCGAGCGCGATGAGCCGCGGATCGACCGCCGGCTCGTCGACATAGACGTCGAGCCCGGCCCCAGCGATCCGGCCCTGCTCGAGCGCCGCGAGCAGTGCCTCGGGATCGACGATCGCACCGCGCGCGGTGTTGATCAGCCAGCCTCGCGGGCCGAGCAGGTCGAGACGGCGGGCATCGATCAGGCCCGTGGTCGACTCGGTGTGCGGCGTGTGGATGGTCAGGATGTCGACTGCGGCGAGCATCGCATCGAGATCGGCATGCCAGGTCGCGCCGAGCTGTGCCTCGGGCACTTCGGGCAGGCGATGGCGGTTGTGATAATGGATTTGGAGCCCGAAGGCGCGCGCGCGCATCGCCACCGCCTGGCCGATCCGGCCCATGCCGAGGATGCCGAGCTTCTTGCCGCCGATGCGGTGGCCGCGCATCGAGGTCGGCGCCCAGCCGGTCCAGCCGCCGGAGCGCACCAGCTTGTCGCCCTCGACCAGCCGGCGCGGGGCGGCCAGGATCAGCGCCATCGCCATGTCGGCGGTGTCTTCGGTCAGCACGCCGGGCGTGTTGGTGACGGTGATGCCCCGCTCGCGCGCCGCCTTGAGGTCGATATGGCCGACGCCATTGCCGTAATTGGCGATCATCCGCAGCCGCGCCGGCGCCGACTCGATCAGCGACGTGTCGATCGTATCGGTGACGGTGGGGACCAGAACGTCGCAATCCGCCATCGCCGCGGCAAGCGCGGTGGCGCCCATCGGCGCGTCGCCGGCGTTGGTCTCGACTTCAAACAGCTCGGCCATGCGCGCCTCGACGCTTTCGGGCAGTGCGCGGGTGACGATCACCCGGGGGCGGGAAGGGCGCGGGCCATGTGCCATTGCGAGCGGATTGGCGGCAGCCGGGGCATCAGTCAACGGTTGAAGCCGCGAGCGCCTCGGGCGTAAAGGTCGCAATCGGTTGGCTAGGGGATTGCATGCGTATTTTCGGACGCCTGGTGCTTGGCATCGCCGTGCTCGGTCTCGCTGCCCCGGTGCTTGCCCAGCGCAAGGCGCCCTATTTCGTATCGATCAAGGCCAACCAGGCGCGGATGCGCACGGGACCCGGGCGCAACTATCCGTCGAGCTGGCTCTATCAGCGCAAGGAACTGCCGCTGAAGGTGGTCGACGTCTATGGCGAGTGGCGCAAGGTCCAGGACCCGGACGGGACCCAGGGCTGGATGCTCGCCAACCTGCTCGACGAACGGCGCACCGCGATGGTGGTCGGCACGCCGATCGAGATGCGCGCGTCGCCGGGGCCGGGCGGGCGCGTGAACTGGCGCGCAGCCCCCGGCGTGGTCGGGCGGATCAGCCGGTGCGACGGCAGCTGGTGCTGGTTCGACGTGCACGGCCGCGGCGGCTATGTCGAACAGCCCCATATCTGGGGCACCGATCCTGGCGAAACGGTGAACTAGCCGAGATATGTGCTCCGTTCGCGCGGGGCACGGCACCAAGTCTAGGATGGCTCGGCAACGGGCTAGAGTGTCACGCCGCGCTTCCAGATCGCAATTTCGCGCTCGCCATTGCGTTCGGCCGCAGTCTCACGGCCCGATGCGATCGCCAGGATGGTCGCGAGCAGATCGTCTGCGGCGGCATCCATCCCGTCTTGCAGCACGCTTCCCGCATCGAAATCGATCCAGCCCGGCTTGCGCGCGGCGAGATCGCTGTTCGAGGCGATCTTGATCGTCGGCACCGGAAAGCCGAGCGGCGTGCCGCGGCCGGTGGTGAACAGGATCGCCGTCGCCCCGGCCGCAGCGAGCGCGGTCGAGGAGACCGCATCGTTGCCCGGCGCTTCGAGCAGGGTCAGTCCCGAACGTCGTACGCGCGCGCCGTAGCCGATCACGTCGGTAACGATTGCGTGTCCCGCCTTCTGCACCGCGCCCAGCGACTTTTCCTCGAGCGTCGTGATGCCGCCGGCGATGTTGCCGGGAGAGGGGTTCTCCGACACCGGCTCGCCGTGGCGCGTGAAATAGGCCTTGAAGCCGTTGACCAGCGCGACGAGGCCATCGAACACCGCCGCATCGCCCGCGCGTTCCATCAGCAATTGCTCGGCGCCGAAGATCTCCGGGATTTCGGTGAGGATCGCGGTGCCGCCGGCCGCCGTGACCGCATCGCTCATCCGGCCGACCAGCGGATTGGCGGTGAGGCCCGAAAAGCCATCCGACCCGCCGCATTTGACGCCGAGCACGAGCGAGGCCAGCGGTTGCGGTGTTCGCTCAGCCTTCGCACCGTCAATCAGCGCGGCGATCAATGCGACTCCCTCCTCGACCTCGTCCCGGGCCTGCTGGGCACCCAGCACGCGCAGATTGGCGTGGGCGACGCCTTCGAGCATCCGGCTGGCCTGGTTCGATTCGCAGCCCAGGCCGACGATGAGCACCCCGCCGGCATTGGGGTGGCTCGCCAGGGCGGCAAGGATCGCGCGAGTGCCGTCCAGATCGTCTCCGAGTTGCGAGCAGCCGAACGGATGCGCAAAGGCATGGATGCCGTCGACCTGGCCGGCGAACTCTCGCGCCGCGCGATCGGCGATCTTCTGCGCGGTGCGAGCGACGCAGCCGACCGTCGGGATCACCCAGATTTCGTTGCGCGTGCCGACGCGGCCATCGCCGCGGCGATAGCCGAGGAAATGGCCTAGGGGCGCCGTCGCCGGCGCGGCGGGGGCAGGGCGGTAGGCGTAGCGGCCGCTCGTTTCGAGCGCGGTCGCGAGGTTGTAGACGTGGACATGCTCTCCCGGCGCGATCGCGCGCGTGGCGCGGCCGATCGGAAAGCCGAATTTGAGCACCGCTTCCCCTGCGGCGATCGGCTTCAAAGCAACCTTATGCCCCTTCGCGACGGCCTGACCGACGATGACCCCGAGCGAGCGCTCGCCGGCAACGACATCGCGCAACGCCGTCGCGACGCCGTCGCGCGGATCGATCTGAAACAGCGCATCCATCGCTTCGATATAGAAAGCCGGATGCCGTGAGGAAACCGGTTTCCCAGCGGCTCGCGCGACCGCGCTTTTCGCGTCGCGGCGGCCGCGCTATCTTGGGGGCATGCCCGCTCCGCTCTTCCACCTCGCCATCCCCGTCGACGATCTCGAAGCGGCGCGAGGCTTCTATGGGGGCGTGATGCAATGCCCGCAGGGGCGCGAGGATCCGGGCCATTGGATCGATTTCGATTTCCGCGGCCACCAGCTCGTCGTCCACAAGAGCGAAGGGGCGGGCGTGCGCGCGCGCAACGCGGTCGACGGCGATGCCGTGCCGGTGCCCCATTTCGGGCTGGTGCTCGATTGGGACGAATGGCACGCCCTGGCCGAGCGGCTGCACGCGGCGGGTACCGACTTCGTGATCGAGCCGCACATTCGCTTCCAGGGCAAGCCGGGCGAGCAGGCGACGATGTTCCTGCTCGATCCGGCCGGCAATGCGCTCGAGTTCAAGGCATTTCGCGACATCGGCCAGCTTTTTGCGACCTGATTGACGACACGCGATGGGCGCGGGCCCACGGCCCGATCCCATCGCCTGGTCCCCGCTCGCCCCGAGAGGAGCGTTGCGTGCGCGGTTTGGCGAGCAATGCGCGAAAGTCCGACAATCTTCATTTTCTTCGATAACGGGGTTGACGGCTAGCGATTCGGGTCATAGATGGCGCCCTCCCGGCGACGAGGTATCGCTTCTTCGCCGGGTGGCCGAACGGCCAGAGCAAATCTCTACATTCAACAGTGCTCGCGCACTGTCGAGATGTCGAAACCGAAAGCCCCGGCCTTCGGATTGCTCGCTCTTTGACATAGTGATTTTGATGAAGGGACATGTGGGCGGCGGCTCCGGGTCTTGCAGCTTCTAGGTGCAAGGTGCTCGGTAAGCATAAGTCGTTCCAGGGTCTTCCTGCTTTTTTGTGGGGA
>JAEXFD010000064.1 GCA_023400405.1 Pseudomonadota bacterium | reverse complement strand
CCATAAGATACTGCCGTTGGGTGGCCGGGTGGGGGAGCGGGCCGGCGCCTCACCAATCAGAAGCTGTAGGCGAGGCCGACCATGCCCATCCACTGGTTGCGCGAACCGGCGGTGCGCACGATCGGCGAATCGCCGAAGCCGTGGATCAGCTGGCGATAGGTGCCGCCGCCGATCAGCTGCAGGCCATGGGTGAGATCGCCGGTGAGCGACATCGCGCCGCCCAGGCCGACGGTCCAGTCCTTCCAGCCGCCCTGGGCATTGTAGACGGGCAGGCCGCTGGCCAGAGAACCTTCCGGCGTCACGCCGAAATAGGTCTGGGCATAGCCGTGCTCGACGCGATTGGCCGAGACGAAGGTGGTGACCAGCGCCTTGCGGCTGAGCGGGGTCATATAGGTGACCGAGGGCGTGAAGACGCCGGCGCGCGACACCTTGGAGACGTCGTGACGATAGGAGGCGCGCACCGACAGCCGGTCATAGGGGCTGGTGATCACGCCGGACTGCGAGATGCCGAAGAAGCCGCCGACTTCGACTGCGGTGTCGAGCTCGCCGAGCGCCTTGATCCGGGGATCGTCGATGCTCTTGATGCTGGTGCGGTTGAGATTGAGCGTCGCGGTGGGGCCGAACTGGACGTCGAGGCCCGAATCCGAACGATCGTTGATCAGGTCGATGCTGGCGCGATTGCCGACCAGCTCGAAGCCGAAGCCGGCGACCTTGGTGAGCACGACCGGCGCGGGGGCCCAGCGATAATCGTTCGAGCCTTCATAGTCCGGCAGCACCGCGGCGCCGACCCCGACGATCGTGATGTTGCGATTCTCCGGCGCGGAGGCCGGGGCCGCGGCGGGATCGGACTCCTGCGCGAAGGCAGGTGCGGCGGCGAGGAGGCTGAACGCCAGTGCGGCGCGGCGAAGGTTCTTGGTCACGGTACGCTCCCTGTGAGGGCCCCAACGGGGGGATCATGTTGCGACCGCGAAACGCGACTATGCGACATTTGCTCCATAACGCAGGCGACGCCGCACGCGATTGGCGCAGCTGTGGCATTTGCGCATCACTTCGGATCAGGCGCGGCGTCGCGCCTCGAAGCTGCCGAGCCCGGCATCGGTGCCGCACAGCCGGTCCCAATGGCGGAAATAGAGGCCGTAATTGCAGCGATAGGCATCGTGATGGCGCTGGTGGTGGCTCGCGGTGATCAGCCAGGCGCCGAGCGGCCCCTGCCAGACGAAGCGCGGCCAGATCTCCCAGCCCATGTGGTTGGTGACGCCCATCACGGTCATGATCGCCAGGACCAGCCCGAGCGCGCCGGCATGGATCGGGATCAGGAAGACCAAAGCCGGGATCACCACGGCGCCGGTGATCGCCTCGAGCGGGTGGAAGCTCATCGCCGCCCAGGCGGTGGGCGGGCGGCTGGCATGGTGGACCGCATGCATCCGGCGGAACAGCGCCGGCACGTGCATCCAGCGATGCGTCCAGTAGAACCAACTGTCATGCGCGAGCAGATAGAGCAGCACCGAGACGGGAAGGTACCAGAGCGGCCAGGCATGGACATCGGCATAGATGCGCGTCCAGCCATGCGCCTGCCAGCCCCAGGCGACGATCCCTGCCGGAACGCCATAGATCGCCGCGGAGGCGAGGCTCCAGCCGATCTCGCGGCGGATCTGGCGATCGAGCCCGCGATAGAGGCCCGGATGGCGCAGCCGCGTGGCCAGCGCGAAGCCGCCGCTCGCGAGCAGATAGCGCACTCCGACGATCAGCGTCATCGCCAGCGCGGAGAGGAGCAGGGCAAGCAGCATCACAGTGCGCCGACCAGCCCGCCGGGATCATAGGCGAGGCCGTCGCCGATCGCGTCGAGGGTGGGCAGGCCGCTGCCGGGTAGGCGCGACCAGCGCACCGTCACCTTGTCGCTGTCGATCGTGCCGTGTTCGATCCGCACCTTGCGGGTGAAGTAATTGATGCTGAGCGCCGAGGTCTCGCCGCTGTTGCGCTGGACGTTGTGGACGTCGAAGCCGATCAGGCGCATCGCCCCTTCGCGCCAGCGCAGCGTGAAGGCGGTGCTGCCCATGCCCCATCCGCCCGCGCTCATGAAGCGGCCGAGCGTGACGACGACATTGCCGCGCGCGATCGTCACGCCGCCGCTTCCGCCCTCGCCATCCTTGGCCAGCCAATCCTCGGCACAGGCATTGTCGCGGCGCGGCACCAGCCTGTGGTCCTGCGCGACCAGCCGATAGCCGCCGCCTGAGCGCGCGAGCGCGACGGCGAGGATGCGCGGGTTGGTGTCGAGGGTCTCGCCGCACAGCCCGCCCTCGTTCTTCACGACATTGGCGGGGTCGGCCATGTGCAACACCAGCGCGAGATCGGGCTTGCCGTCGCCATCGAGATCGCCGCTCGCTTCCGTCTCCAGCGTCCAACCGCGCGGCACGAACCCCTTCGCGCTCACCGCCTCGGCCGGGAGCGGGGGATAGCGGACCGGGGGAAGATCATCCTGGGCGATCAGGGCAAGTGCGGCGAGCGGGATCATGCCACTCTCCTAGACCTGTCCCCGCGCCGCGTCATCCCTGCCCATTTTTTGAGCAAGCCTTCGCAACTGCACAAAAATTTACCTCTGCGTAACATTTGATTGCTGCCCGCCGCACGGATTCGCGCGATTCTTGCGTTTGGCACGGTGCTTGCGACGAAGCCCCCGGGATAACCGCCAGAGGGGGCGACATGAAACTCATCATCGCCATCATAAAACCGTTCAAGCTCGACGAAGTGCGCGAGGCGCTGACCGCAGTCGGTGTCGCGGGCATGACGGTGACCGAGGTGAAGGGGTTCGGCCGGCAGAAGGGCCAGACCGAAATCTATCGCGGCGCCGAATACAGCACCAACATGGTGCCCAAGATCAAGATCGAGGTGGCCGTGGGCGCCGACATCGCCGACCGCGCGGTCGAGGCGATCCAGGCGGCCGCGAACACCGGCGCGATCGGCGACGGCAAGATTTTCGTCCTCGATGTCGGCCAGGCGGTGCGCATCCGCACCGGCGAGACCGACGAGACGGCGCTGTAAGATGGGGGTCCAGATGAAACTTGCGATGAAGATTGCCGCGGGTGCGGGGCTGGGCGCCCTGTTCGCCGCGGTTCCCGCGCTGGCGCAGGCGCCGGCCGCGGCCGCGCCGGTCGTGCCGACCGATGCGATGGTCAACAAGGGCGACGTCAGCTGGATGCTCGTCTCCTCGGCGCTGGTGCTGATGATGTCGGTGCCGGGCCTGGCGCTCTTCTATGGCGGCCTGGTGCGCACCAAGAACATGCTGTCGGTGCTGATGCAGGTGATGACGATCGTCTGCGTCACCGGCCTGCTCTGGGTGACGATCGGCTATTCGCTGGCCTTCACCAATGGCGGCAGCCTCAATGCGTTCGTCGGCGGGCTTTCCAAGGCGCTGATGCACGGCGTCGATGCCAACAGCTTCGCCGCCACCTTCTCGAACGGCGTCTATCTGCCCGAGACGACCTTCGTCGTCTTCCAGATGACCTTCGCGATGATCACCCCGGCGCTGATCGTCGGCGCCTTTGCCGAGCGGGTGAAGTTCACGCCGCTGATCCTGTTCGTCGTGATCTGGTCGATCCTCGTCTATTATCCGATGGCGCACATGGTCTGGTACTGGCCGGGTCCGGACTTCACCGCCGCCAATCCGACCGACCATGGCTATCTGTGGGGCCTCGGCGCGATGGACTTCGCGGGCGGCACCGTGGTTCACATCAATGCGGGTATCGCGGGCCTGGTCGGCTGCCTCGTGATCGGCAAGCGCACCGGTTACAAGAGCGAGCCGATGCCGCCGCACTCGCTGACCATGACCATGATCGGCGCCTCGCTGCTCTGGGTCGGCTGGTTCGGCTTCAACGCCGGCTCGAACCTGGAGGCCAACAAGTTCGCCTCGCTCGCCTTCATCAACACCATGGTCGCCACGGCGGCGGCGGGCGCGATGTGGGCGATCATCGAACAGGTCGTGCACGGCAAGCCGTCGCTGCTCGGCGCCGCCTCGGGCGTCGTCGCCGGCCTGGTCGCGATCACCCCGGCGGCGGGCTTCGCCGCGCCGATGACGTCGATCGTGCTCGGCGCGGTCGCTTCGCTGGTCTGCTTCTTCTTCGTCACCACGGTGAAGAACAAGCTCGGCTATGACGATACGCTCGACGTGTTCGGCGTCCACTGCGTCGGCGGCATCATCGGCGCGCTCGGCACGGCGATCGTCGGCGATCCGGCGCTGGGCGGCCAGGGCGTCATCGACTTCAGCAAGATCCCTGCCGTCGCCGGCACTTACGACCTGGCGCACCAGCTGGTCGTCCAGGCGACGGGCGTCGCGGTCACGCTGGGCCTGTCGGGCGGGGTTAGCTTCGTGCTGTTCATGGCGCTGAAATACACGATCGGGGTGCGGCCGAGCGTCGAGGTCGAGATGGAAGGTCTCGACATCAACGCCCATGGCGAGCGCGCCTACAACTACTGACGAGATCGGGCGCCCCGCCTCCCTCCTCTCCTGCGAGGCGGGGCGCCCAACCGAGGTTCCTCCTGCGGACGACTGGGCCGGTGCGAAAGCATCGGCCCTTTTTTCATGCGCCTCGGCGGCTATGATCGCGCGATGCTCATCATCCTTGCGCTTGCACTTGCCGCTCCCCAGGCCGTTCCCGGCCAGACGACCCCGGCCTGCCAGAGCCAGGCGAAACCTGCCCATATGGCCGCGGTCCGTCGGATCATCGAAGCGCTCGCCGCGCTGAAGGCCAGCCCGCTCCCCGATGATCGAAAGGCAGACGCGCAGGCACGGCTGTTCCACGCGCTCGAAGCCCTAGGGCCCTCCGCTGCGCCCGCAATCATCGCGCAGATGGATGACCGCCGACCGCTGGCGGTGCAGGAAATCCGGCTGGTCAATAGGTCAGCCGAGGCATTCGAGGCCTTCCGCATCTACGGACCCGAGCTCATCGTCGATGCGCTTGACGCGATCCTGAACCAGCTGACCGGCCAGTATTTCAGCGGCATCTACAATGGCGGATCGGAAGCCGAACGGCGACAGTCGGTGGCGGGCTGGCGCGCCTATGCGGCCGGGCTGGCCTGCAGGCACAACCGCTAACCGGCCAAGTCCTCCTCGACGAATTGCGCGCAACGTTCGCCGATCATGATCGTCGGGGCGTTGGTGTTGCCACCGATCAGGCGCGGCATGATCGAGGCGTCGGCGAGATAGAGCCCCTCGACGCCCTTCACCCGCAGCCGCGCATCGACCACCGCGCCTTCGTCCGACCCCATCCGCGCGGTGCCGACCGGATGGTAGATCGTGTCCGATCGCGCGCGGATCAGCCGTTCGAGCGCGGCGTCGTCGGCGAGGTCGATCGGATAGCGGTCGCGGCCCTGGAAGCGGGCGAGCGGCGGCGCCTCGAGGATGCGGTACATCAGCCGGACGCCGCGCTTGAGCCGCTCGAGATCGGCCGGGGCGCTGAGGAACGCCGGGTCGATCAGCGGTGCCGCGCGCGAATCGGGCGATTGGAGGCGCACCGTGCCGCGGCTTTCGGGGCGGAGCACGCAGGCATGGCAGCTGAAGCCATGGCCCTTGAGCTGCGCACGGCCATGATCCTCGACCATCGCGACGAGGAAATGGAGCTGGATGTCGGGCCGGTCGAGCACCGGATCGGTGCGCAGGAACGCGCCCGCCTCGGCATAGGGAGAGGTCATCGCGCCGCTGCGCGCGAACAGCCAGCGCGCCATCGCGCCGAGCGACTTGAGAGTGCCCAGCGCCGAGCGGCCGATGAAGAAGCTGCCGCGCGTCTCGAACGCGGCGACATAGTCGAGATGATCCTGGAGGTTGCCGCCGACCGCCGGCGCGTCGCGGCGCACCGGGATGCCGAACTGGTGCAGATGCTCGCCCGGGCCGATGCCGGAGAGCATCAGCAGCTGCGGCGTCTGGAAGGCGCCGGCGGCGAGCACCACCGCGCGGCGGGCACGGATTTCGCGCGCCACGCCGTCGCGCCGATAGGCGACGCCCCAGGCGCGGCCTTCCTCGAACAGGATGCGCTCGACATGCGCTTCGGTGAGGATGTCGAGATTGTCGCGGGGCGTCAGATAGCCGCGTGCGGCCGTCCAGCGCTCGCCGCCGCGCTGGGTGACCTGGTAGAGCCCCGCGCCGTCCTGGCGGGGGCCGTTGAAATCGGCGTTGCGCGGGATCTGCAGCGCCTCGGCCGCGGCGATGAACGCTTCGCTGCCGGGGTGGGGGGAGCGCTGGTCGCTCACCCAGAGCGGGCCCGAACTCCCGTGGAAATCATCGGCGCCGCGTTCATTGTGCTCGCTCGCCCTGAACCAGGGCAGCACGTCGCTCCAGCCCCAGCCGGGGCAGCCGAGATCGCGCCACTCGTCATAGTCCCGGGGGTGGCCGCGAATATAGAGCATCGCGTTGATCGCGCTCGATCCGCCCAGCCCCTTGCCGCGTGGCTGATAGCCGCGGCGGCCGTTCAGCCCACGCTGGGGCACGGTTTCGAAGGCCCAGTTGGTGGCCGGGCCCTGGAAGGGCAGCATCCCGGGCATCAGCGTCTTGATGCCGGTATTGCGGCCACCCGATTCGAGCAGCGCGACCTTGTACTTGCCGCCCTCGCTCAGGCGGCCCGCGACGGCGCTCCCGCCCGATCCTCCGCCGATGACGACGATGTCGGCTGTGTCCACGCCCCCTCCCGCTGCTGCTGCCGCGCCTGCCAGCGCGCCTTGATCGTCTCCGATGTATCGCGGCTGCCGTCATGGCTCCAGCCCGGCGGCGCGAGCATATAGCCGATCCGGGCTTTCCAGTCGGGCGCGTGCCAGACGTCGCGGGCGATGCCGATCCATTCGTGGAACGCCGCCCACAGCACGTTGAAGCTGCCCAGATCCTTGACGATGCCATAGCGCGGCCGGTCGTCGTCGCGCTCGGGCTCGAAGCTGCCGAAGAGGCGATCCCAGACGATGAACACGCCGGCATAGTTGCGATCGAGATAGCGCGGATTGGTCGCGTGGTGGACGCGGTGGTGCGAGGGCGTGTTCATCACCGCCTCGAACCAGCGCGGCATCCGCCCGATCGCCTCGGTATGGATCCAGAACTGGTAGATCAGATTGAGGCCGGCGACGAAGAAGATCATCGCCGGGTGGAAGCCGAGCAGGAACAGCGGCAGGCGGAACAGGAAGCCCAGGCTGAAAAAACCCGTCCAGGTCTGCCGCAGCGCGGTGGACAGATTATAGTGCTGCGAGCTGTGGTGGATGACGTGGCTCGCCCAGAACCAGCGCACGGTGTGGCCGGTGCGGTGGATCCAGTAATAGGCGAAATCGTCGAGCACGAAGGCGAGCGCGAACCAATACCAAGCCCAGCCGATCGTGAAGAAGCGGAACTGATAGACCCACATCGAGAGCGCATAGACCAGCCCCGCGGTGAGCAGTCCCGCGATCGTGCTGCCGAAACCGAGCGCGAGGCTGGTCAGCGTGTCGCGCGGGCAATAGCGGCGGCGATCGACGAGCCGGGCGACCAGCATCTCGCCCAGGATCAGCAGGACGAAGCCGGGGATCGCATAGTTGATCGGATCGGGCAGCTGCGGCATCGCCGGCTTGCTTACCCGAGTGTCAGTAACGTGTCACGCGGCGGCGCAGCATGTTGCCGCCGCCCGCCACGTTGCATAGGAATGCGGCATGATCCTGCTTCTCCCGCCGCCTCAGACCGCTTCCGCCGCGCCGTGCCAAGTGATCGTCGATGGCCCCGCAGAGGGCATGTGCGTCGGAACGAACACGGAGATCGGCAAGGGTTTTTCAATGATGCAACCGCTCCCTGCGCCGGGGCCCGTCCCGTCGATGCCGGAGGAGCAGGCGCGCGTGATCCGCGGTGCTCTGCAGGCCTATGATGCCGCGAAGCCGATCCCGGCGGACGTGCGAGCTGAAAATGCGCACGCGCGAAGTTGTGAAACTTGGTCAGAGGCGTGCTCGACGCTGCGTCCATTGACGGCGTGGGACGTGCCGGCCGGTCTTCGCCACAACGCGCCCTATCGCTTGCGCGACGGCCGCATACGCATCGAATGGATGCGAGACCGAAAGCTCGCGTTGCTGAGCTTCGTCACGTTCGAAGGAGCACGCATCTCGCTAATCGCCACGGCGCCGGCCGAATTCGCGATGGCGCCGCCCAGACCAGCGGCGCCGTAGCGCGGACGGCGTCCGGATAATCAGCCGGCGATCTCGCGGATTCCGGTGAGCCGGACCGGGCCGAAGCGCGGGTCGCCGCTGTCGATCTCGAGGCCGTCGGCGGTGAGGCGATGATCGGCGGGGAGCGCGATGTGGCGGGCGGCGAGGCGGGCGCCGTGGCGCTTGAGCAGCACGGCGTCGCCCGCCGCCCCGCGGACCAAGGCGGCGCGGCCATCGCTGCCGAGCAGTGCCGAGACGCCTTCGAAGCCGGGCACCATCGCTTCCGCCTCGGCGATCGCTTCGGCCGCGCCGGCAAGCCCCTCTCCGCCGCCCAGGCCGAGCAGCCGGGCGGCCAGCGCCAGCAGCAGCACCGCGCCGACCGAGCCGGCGAGGATGCCGAGCTGGCTCATGCCTTGCCGGAAAGCTGGTCGAGCAGCGGGCGGATGCCCGAGAGGTCGTAGCCGGCGTGGGCGGCCTTGGCAGTGATCTCGGCCGGATCTCCGCCCCGGCTCGCCTCGGCGAGCGCCCAGAGGTTGCACGAGCGCGTGCCCGAACGGCAATAGGCGAGCACCGAGCCCTTGGCCCCGGCCAGCGCGGCGGCCATTGCCTCGACCTGCTGCGACGTCATGCCCCCCATCACGGTGGGAATCGCGACATAGCCGAGCCCGGCGGCCTCCGCGGCGGCGCGGATCGCCTCGCCGCTCGGCTGGCCGGCTTCCTCACCTTCCGGACGATTGTTGATCACGAAGGAAAAGCCCTGCTCGGCGAGCAGCGGCACGTCCTCGGGCGCGATCTGGGGCGAGACCGAAATGCTGTCATCGACGCGGCGCAGGTTCATTGGCTTTCTACCTTCCGGGTTTCGAGGATCGGTTGATTCGCGGCCCAGGCGGCGACCTGGCGCTCGGCAGCGGTGATGCCCTTCAGCACTTCCTCGGTCGCGGGTGTCTGGCAGCCCATGTCGTAGGTCAGGCTCGCACCGTCCCAGCGGACGGTGCCATAATATTGATCGGTGATCCGATCGCCGCATTCCATTTGGCGGCCGGCATGCGCCTCGCCGAGCGCGAGCAGCTCGCGGATCTGGACGAAGCCGGCGCGGCCCGCCGAGAAGCCGCGCGTCACCAGGCGCTCGGGCTTCCACGCATCGGGCTCCGCCACGGTGTATCGGCCGGTGCCGTCCGCCGCGATCGCCCAGCGCGAGACCGGGCGGCCCCAGCTGTTGCGCTCCATCGCGATCCGACCGGGCGCGCCGGCGGCAGCCTGGGGCCGGCCCTGCGGCGCGCAGGCGGCGAGGAGCAGGAGTGACAGGGCAGGAAGGATCGGCTTCATGCGGCCTCGCGAATGACCTTGAGGAAGGCATCGCCATAGGCGTCGAGCTTGCGCGCGCCAACGCCCGAGATACGGCCCATCGCGGCGATGCTCTCCGGCCGCATCAGCGCCATGTCGCGCAGCACCGAATCATGGAAGATCACATAGGGCGGCAGGCCTGCTTCCTGCGCGATCTCGCGCCGCTTGGCCCGCAGGGCCTCGAACAGGGGATTGCCGATCGGATTGGCGGCCCCCGCCGCGCCGCCGCGCCGCCGCCGCTCGCGCTTGGGCGGCAGGACGAGCTCGACCTTGGCGCCACCTTTGAGGATCGCCCGCGCCTCGGGCCCGAATTCGAGCCCGCCATGCGGATTGGCGCGCAAGGCATCGCGCAGCAGCAGCGCGCGCGACACCGGCTTGAGCAGCGCCGCCTCCTCGCCCTCGACGATGCCGAACACCGACAGCTTCTCATGCCCGTTCGTCAGGCTGCGCTCGCTCGATTGGCCAAGCAGGATGCTCTCGACATAGCCCATGCCGAACATCATGCCGGTGCGGAACACCGCGGAGAGGAATTTCTGCGCCGTCACCGTGACGTCGACGGCCGCGGGCGGGTTCAGGCAATTGTCGCAATTGCCGCAGCGTTCGGGCGGCTCCTCGCCGAAATGCTTGAGCAGGATGCGGCGGCGGCAGCCCGCGGTCTCGACCAGCGCGCCGAGCGCGGTCAGCCGGGTGCGCTCGCCGGGCTGGCGCGCGGGTTCGACTTCGCCGATCCGCTGGCGCGCCTTGGCAAAATCCTCCGCCCCCCAGAAGAGATGCGCGACCGAGGGATCGCCGTCGCGCCCGGCGCGGCCGGTCTCCTGATAATAGGCCTCGATCGATTTGGGCAGCCCGGCATGGGCGACGAAGCGGACGTCGGGCTTGTCGATCCCCATGCCGAAGGCGACGGTGGCGACGACGACCATGTCTTCGGACGCGACGAAGGCGGCCTGGTTGCGCCGGCGCACCGCGGGATCGAGCCCGGCATGATAGGGGAGCACGGGCCGCCCGGTCTCCGCTGCCAGGCGCTCGGCGAGCTTCTCCACGCCGGCGCGGGTCTGGGCATAGACGATGCCGGGGCCGGGCGTCTCGCGGATCAGGTCGACGATCTGGCGCGTGGTGTTGTCGCGCGGGGTGATCGCATAGCGGATGTTGGGCCGATCGAAGCCGGCGACGATCAGCCCCTCGGCCGGGATGCCGAGCTGTTCGAGGATGTCGGCGCGGGTATGCGCATCGGCGGTGGCGGTGAGCGCGAGCCGCGGCACCTGCGGGAAGCGATCGAGCAGCGGGCGGAGCAGGCGATAATCGGGGCGGAAATCATGCCCCCATTCGGAGACGCAATGCGCCTCGTCGATCGCGAACAGCGACACGCGGCCGCGATCGAGCAGCTCGCGGAAATCGGCAGTGGAGGCGCGCTCGGGGGCGACATAGAGCAAGTCGAGATCGCCATCGAGGAAGCGCCCGCGCGTCTCGGCCCGGTTCTCGTCGACGCTGGTGAGAGTGGCGGCGCGGATGCCGACCGCCTCGGCCGCGCGCAACTGATCGTGCATCAGCGCGATCAGCGGCGAGACGACGACGCAGGTGCCGTCGAGCATCACCGCGGGCAGCTGAT
Organism: Pseudomonadota bacterium; assembly: GCA_023400405.1. Classification (GTDB taxonomy): domain Bacteria; phylum Pseudomonadota; class Alphaproteobacteria; order Sphingomonadales; family Sphingomonadaceae; genus Sphingomonas. Next base: position 121,015 of record JAEXFD010000064.1, on the reverse strand, counting down.
AGGTGAGCGACTTGCCCGCGCCGGTGGGCATGACCGCGAGCGTGCCGCGCCCGGCGAGCACGCGATCGACGACTTCGGCCTGGACGCCGCGGAAATCGGGAAAGCCGAAGACGGATTGGAGGGTTTGGCGCGGATCGGTCACCTGCGCGGACCTAGGCGCGATGTCCGGCAATGCCAAGGAAAGGCCTTCAGGCACAGCGAACCGGATCGCCGGGCTTCCAGGGCACGAGCTTCAGATCGTCGAGCACCAGCTGGTCGATCGCATAGGGCCAGTGCTCGATCCCGGTCTTGCCGGGCATCACGAGGCAGACATCGGTCGGCGATTGCTTGCCCTTCACCCGCATTTCGGCGCGATAGACGAGGGCGCGATCGAAGCCGTTGCGCACGATCAGCAGCGTGCTGGGCTTTTCGCCCGGCAGCACGAGCAGCCGGAACATGAGCCGGTTGGCAGGCGGCGTCGGCGCAGGCGGCCCCTTGGGGACCGCGGCGGCGTTCGGCCCGGTCGCGTCGGGCATGGCGCCGCGGGCGAAGGCGTTTGCCGCCCAGGTCTCGAATGCGTCTGGCTCGGCGGCCGCCGAGGCGACGGGCGCGAAATCGCCATCGACCGATGCCAGCGTCGCCTCGCTGCCTGGCAGGATCGCGAAACGTTGTGCTTGAGCCGGGGCGGCGATGGTCAGCGCCGCCAGCAACGCTATCGATCCGCGCATATCGTTCTCCCTCAGCGCCACTATCCGCCCGACGCGGGCCGGCGGCAAGCCGGGGTTTGCGCACGCCCCGGCCCTCGCCTAGCCTCCGCCCCATGAGCTCGTTCCGCATCGGCCGACGCGGCCTGATCGCCGGCAGTGCCGCCACGCTGCTTCCGCATTCCGCCGGGGCGGCGGAGGAGGATTGGCGCGGGCTGGCGCACGAAGTGCGCGAGGCGATGCGCTGGGCGTGGGGCGAGTATCGCGCGCGCGCCTGGGGCAAGGACCAGATCATGCCGATCTCGGGCGGCGCCGAGAGCTTTTCCGTAAAGGGTCGCCATGTCGGGCTCAGCCTGGTCGAGGCGATCGACACGCTGTGGCTGATGGAGCTGGATGCCGAGTTCCGCGACGGGGTCGACTGGATCAAGGCGCATCTCGACTTCGACCTGGACGGCGAAGTCTCGGTGTTCGAGACGATCATCCGGCTGGTCGGCGGGCTGCTCTCGGCCTGGCTGGCCTGCGGCGATCCGGTGCTGCTCGCCAAGGCCCGCGACCTGGCCGACCGGCTGATGCCGAGCTTCGAGGCCTCACCGATCGGCCTGCCGCACCGCTATGTGAACCTCAGCACCGGCGCGCTGCGCGGCACCGTCACCAATCCCGCGGAAGTGGGCAGCTGCATCGCCGAGTTCGGGGTGCTGAGCCGCGCGACCGGCGACGAGCGCTATGTCGCCGCGGCCAAGCGCGCGCTGACCGCGCTGTTCGATCGGCGATCGAAGATCGGGCTGATCCCCGACGCAGTCGATTGCATGACCGGCGAATGGAAGAGCCGCCGCGCGACGATCGGCCCGCCTTCGGACAGCTATTACGAATATCTGTGGGACGGCTGGGACCTGCTCGGCGATCGCGACTGCCTGGCGATGTATCGCGCCTGCACCGCGGCGATCCTCAAATCCCAGCAGGCAAGGCTGGGCGAGGCGACCTGGTTCGTCGATGTCGATTTCGAAACCGGCGCGCGGCTGAGCTGGGAGCAGGACGAGCTGTCCTCCTTCTATGGCGGGCTGCTCGCCCAGGGCGGCGCGCGCGCGGTTGGGGCGGCCTATACCCGCGCCTGGAGCGGCGTGCAGGACCGCTACGGCATCCTGCCCGAAGGCTATGATCCGGAAAAAGGAGTGCCGACCGCGAGCACCAATGCGCTGCGCCCCGAGCTTGCCGACGCCGCGTTCAACCATTGGCTGATCGACGGGCGGACGGAATGGCGCGCGATCATCGCCCGGCATTTCCGCGCGATGCAGCGATGGAACAAGGCGCCGCACGGCTATGCGGTGATGGCCGACGTGACGACCAAGGTGCAGGCCGATCATTGCCCGGGCTATTGGTGGTCCGAACAGATGAAATATTACTGGCTCGCCTTTTCCGGCTGCAAGCGCTTCGATTATCGGCGGGGCTATCTCTCGACCGAGGGAAATGTGCTGCGGGGGTTGAGGCGCTGACGCGGACACCGAATTGAGTGCTTCAGCCTATTCCTGAACGGCAGAATTTGCGCGGCCGGCAGGCGTTGGTCACCGTGGAGTGACGAAGAGGTGTGAGGCCTTCCTCACCACCACGAGACGCATCCAGCCGGCACGTTCGCCGGTCACCGGGCACACATAGAAATCTCCCCACAGCCGATCATTTTTCGGAGTCAGCAGCTTTGCCGCATTGCGAGGGATGTCCGGCGAAAATGCGTCATCCGGCATGGGATGCTCGCGACTGACGACGCCCAGTATTCGGCGGGTGCCGCTTGGCCATATCCGCGTTGCGGGAGTCCCGGTCCCATAAGCCATGCGGCCATGCACCCAATGGCAAGGCCAAAGACTGGCCCCGGCTCTTGGGCTACCGGCCGCTGCGCCTGTCCCAATGGCAAGGTAAAGCAAAAGGGCTGTTATGGTCCGCATCGTATGAAGTTACCGGCGTCGGGAATGTCCGCAAGTGGGACCCGAGCTGCGGTCCATCCCGCCGAGCTCCCTCTTCCCGTTAGCGATGCGGTGCCGTTCGAACGACACGAGCCGCCCGCGGCGCGGTTCCGCCGCCGTACCGCCCACAGCTTTTCGCCGCATCGCGCTTGCCCGGGAGCGAGCGGATGCGGCAAGGCTCGGCGCGATGACGGTGCGTGTGGACATGGGTGTGGACGGCAGGGGCGAGGCCGTCGCGATGGACCTTGAGGAGCTGCTGGCGACGCGGCTGCTCGTCCAGGGCAATTCGGGCTCGGGCAAGTCGCACCTCTTGCGCCGCCTGCTCGAAAAGAGCGCCGGCCATGTCCAGCAGGTGGTGATCGACCCCGAGGGCGATTTCGTCACGCTTTCGGACAAATACGGCCACGTCTCGATCGAGGCGGCGGATTATTCGGAGCGCGAGATCGCGCGCTTCGCGACGCGGATTCGCGAGCATCGCGCCTCGGTGGTGCTGAGCCTGGAGGGGCTGGAGGCGGAGGGGCAGATGAAATGTGCCGCCGCCTTCCTGAATGCGCTGTTCGATGCACCGCGCGACCATTGGTATCCGGCGCTGGTGGTAGTCGACGAGGCGCAGCTCTTCGCGCCCGCGGGCGGCGGCGAAGTGGCCGAGGACGTGCGCCGCGCCTCGCTGAGCGCGATGACCAATTTGATGTGCCGCGGGCGCAAGCGCGGGCTGGCCGGGGTGATCGCCACCCAGCGGCTCGCCAAGCTTGCCAAGAACGTCGCCGCCGAAGCCTCGAACTTCCTGATGGGGCGCACCTTTCTCGACATCGACATGGCACGCGCGGCCGATCTGCTCGGCATGGAGCGGCGCCAGGCCGAAGCGATCCGCGACCTAGCGCGCGGGCATTTCCTGGCGCTGGGCCCGGCGGTGTCGCGCCGGCCGGTCTCGGTGCAGATCGGCGCAGTGGAGACCAGTGCGCGCAGCGGCAGCCCCAAGCTGACGCCGCTGCCGGCCGCGCCCACCGCCGAGCTCAAGGACCTGCTGCTCGCGCCGGCCGAGCCCGAATGGACGCCGCCGGCGCCGCCCGCGCCCGCCCAGGCGCCGCAGCTCGCCTCGGACCGGCTGCTCGAGGCGCTGGCGCGATCGGTGCCGGCGCGCGAGGAGGCGGCGCCCGAGGTCGATCCCGAAGAGGCGGCGGAGAAGATCGCCGAGGTGCTGCGCGACATCGTCGAGGATCAGGAGAGCGCGTTCCGCTCGCCCGCGGTGCTCTACCAGGATTTCCTGGTGCGCTGCCGGATGGTCGGCCTCGCGCGACCGCCGCTCGACCTGTCGGGCTTCGTCCGCCGGCTGTCGGCGGCGCGCGCCGGCATCCATGGCGATCCCGATGCCGATTGGGCCCAGGCCCTCGAAGCGGCGCGCGCGCTGCCCGACGACATGCTCGGCCCGTTCCTGCTCGTCGCCCGCGCCGCCCGCGAAGGCGCGCCCTGCCCGAGCGATGCGGAGATTGCCGCGACCTACGGCACCAGCTCGCTCGGCCGGGTGCGGCGGCTGCTCCAGTATATCGAGAGCCGCGAGCTGTTCGTCACGCGGACCGATCTGTCGGGCAAGCGCTCGATCACCATCCCCCGGCTCGGCTGGACGACTCAGCCGGCGGAGGTTGGGTAGGGCGAGCGGCATCGGGGGGCGAAAGCGTCGGGCTATCTTGAGAAGCGATAGGCCGCTCGCGTAGCGGCAGGACCTGCAAGATCCATTGTTTGGTCGACGATAACGGCAGACCGGTCGTCTCCGCGCTGACACCGGGCAACATCGTGATGAGGGCCCCTGAAATGCGGCCGCGAAAAGGTAGAGTCCGACCCAAAGGAGCCGGACGGATATGAAGCGCGGCAGGTTCAGCGAAGAGTAGATCATTGCGATTTTGAAGGAGCAGGAGGCCGGCATGGCGACACTGGGCGGGAAGACCCCGAGATCGCCGGCCAACTTGTCCGGGGGCATACCCCGGTCAAGTTGCCATCCCATCGACCGACATCATGAAGGAGCCGGACTCTACCCCTGAGTGGTAACATTCAGGGGCGCACGTCAGCGACCATAATGTTGTTCGATCATTAGCGCCCGTGTCCCCGCCCTGGGCGACAGCAAGCAGCGAAAGGCTGCCGTTGACCAGATCGGTTATGCGCGGATCGCAACCATAACAAGCGGTGCGAGACGATGGCCCCCACGCTGGAGGCGCGCGCGGTCCGCACGGCGCGGCGGCTAGCCGCGAGATAAGACAATAAGAGCGGCACGCGGGCATCCAGCACGTTCGCCCCCGCGGGGGGCATGTTGGTCCCACCTGTGACAGGCCATTTTGGCAAGCCGAAGAACGGGTAGGGAGCCACGCCCTCCGGCATTAAACTGTTGGACGAGCAAACCCAACATTCCGCGCGCTCTGAAAACCGGCCGCGCCGCTTTTCCCCGGCGGCGTTTGATGAGACAAAACACGAAAAAGATCGGGGGACGGGTGAGCGGAAAGACAAAGGCGGCGGGGTTCGTCGCGGCAATTCTCTTCCTGTGTTGGGCGATCGTCGCGCCGGCCTGGGCCAGCGCGGTAAATTCGGTGCCGCTGCCGCCGTTGCCCGGCGCAACCGGCGTGACCGTATCGACACTGGACGGGCGAACCGTCGCCGTGTCGCCCGCCAAGGCCTGGGTGCTGTCGAAGGATGGCTCGCGCTGGTCGCACTTGGCCAACTCGCCGGCACTGCCCGCCCAAGCAAGCATGATCTCCAATGGGCAGCGCGCGGTTGCGATCGATCGCACGCGGGCCGAGGTGCAGAAGCTCCAGCTTGTCGGACTGGCGAACGCTCGCCTGACAGTCGCGGACACGACGCCGCTACCCGTGCCGCTCCGTGCGGCCCACGTGGCTTGGGAGGACGGGGCGGTCCTTGTCGCCGGCATGGCGGCCGACGGGTCGCCGCGCCTGTTCCGGCTCGAACCGTCGGGACAGTGGACGGTGGCAGCGGCATGGCCCGGCCGGAGCGCGCCGGTCGTGCTCGCGGCCCACAATCGGACCCGGCTCGTCATCACCTCGGACGGGCGGCAATGGCGTTGGTCGGCGGCTTCCGGATGGAAGGCGGCGGTGCGAGCGCCCGGAGACGTCATCGGCTCCGCGGCGCCGATCGGCCAGGCGCACCTGCTCTATGTCGTGAAGGTCCAGCAGCGCTCGACGCTCTACAGCTACAGCACGATCACGGATGCCTGGGCGCGGGTCGCCGATCTGCCGACCGACCGGGTTACCGACGTGGCGGCGACCGCGGACGGGCTGGTGATCGGTGCGCCGATGGCGGGGCAACTGCGCCTGTGGCGCGTGCGAATGGCTTCCTCCAGTCCCGGCATCGCCCTGGCGGATGCCGCGATCATCGCGGCCTATATGCTGGCGATGCTCGCCATGGGGTTCTACTTCTATGCGCGGGCCAACAAGGACAGCGCGGGCGAGTTCTTCCTCGGCAATCGCCGCATTCCCTTCTGGGCGGCCGGGCTCAGCATGTTCGCGGGGACGATCGGATCGGTGAACTACCTCGCCTATCCGGCGAAATCGTTCGAGACCGATTGGCAATATCTGATGTCGAAGGTCACCTATGTCGGCGCGCTGGTCATCGTCGCGATCTTCCTCGCGCCGTTCTTCCGCCGGCTGAACCTGGTTTCGGTCTACAGCTATCTCGAGGCGCGCTTCCATCTCGGCATCCGGCTGCTCGCCAGCGGCTTGTGGATCATCCTGCAACTGACGGCGCGGATGGGAATCATCCTCTATCTGCCCGCACTCGCGATCAACACGATGACCGGGATCGACATCGTGACCTGCATCGTCGCCGTCGGCCTGTTCACGATCGTCTACACCGCGCTTGGCGGGATGCGCGCGGTGGTGTGGACCGACGTCGTGCAGGTGTTCGTCCTGGTGGGCGGCGCGCTGTTCGCGATCGGCTATATCTTCTGGGACCTGGGCATCGCGACCGTCGTCCAGACGACGATGGAATTCGACAAGACGCGGGCGATCAACCTGAGCTTCGACGTTCACCAGCCGACGATCTGGTCCTTCCTCCTTCTCGCGGTGCTCGAGGGCATCCTCTGCTTCCCGCGCGACCAGATCGTCATGCAGCGGGTGCTGTCGACGGCATCGCCCAAGGAAGCGACCTGGTCGATCCTCACCTTTGCAGCGGTGCTGCTGCCGAGCGCAGTGATGTTCTACGGCACGGGCACGGCGCTGTTCGCCTTTTACCGGGCGCACCCGGCGCAGCTCGATCCGACGCTTCCGATCGATGCCGTCTTCCCCACTTTCATCGGCACGCAATTGCCACATGGTGTGATCGGCCTCGTGGTCGCCGGCGTGCTGGCTGCGGCCATGGGCGTGCTTTCGGGGATCATCAACAGCGTAGCGACGCTGGTCTCGGTCGACTTCTACGAGCGCTTCGGCCCGGCACGCACCCAGAAGCAGGTCGTCCGCTTTTCCGAGCTGGTCTGCGTGATCGTCGGACTCATCGGCATCGCGCTGGCGATCCTACTTTCGCGGATGAACGTCCATTCGCTGCTCGACCTCACCATCGAGCTGGGCGGCGTCTTCGGTGGCAGCTTCGCCGGGGCCTACCCGCTCGGCATGTTCTCGACGCGGAGCAACTGGCAGGGGGCGGCGATCGGCATCGTCGTTTCCGTGATCGTCACGGTGACGATCTGGGCGATGCAGGCAGTGCATCCTTATCTCTATCTCGCCATTGCGATCTTCATGACGATCACGGTCGGCTATCTGGCAAGCCTGTTCTTCCCGCCGCCCGCCCACTCGCTCGAGGGGCTGACGGTCGTCAGTCGATTTCGGCGAGGAGGGCGTTCACCAGCTTGATGCGGACGCTCGATCGCGACCAGACGATGCCGATCCGCCGGCCGATGCGCCGCTCGGGCAAAGGAAGGCGGACGATGTTCAGCCCGGTGGGCCAGGGCGCCGACCAATCGGGTACCAGCGACACGCCAAGCCCCAGATCGACCATGACCGCGATGGCCTGGAGCATGTCGACTTCATAGCGCTCGTGCGGCTGGATGCCGAACTCGCGCAGATATTTGTCCGGGCCGCGGCCGCCCCATTTGTTGCGATCGTATCGGATGAAGGGCTGGTTGCGCAGCAGGTCGAGCGGGTCCGCATCCGCCAGGCGCGCGGGCGCGAGGACGGTGAGCGGTTCCTCGCGGATCAGCAGCCACTCGCAGGTCTTGGGAAGGGCGTAGGGCGCTTCCAGCACGCAGGCGGCGTCGAGATTGCCCGCCAGGATCTGGGTGTAGAGCTGGACCGAATTCGCAGACTCCACGCGAAAGCGGATGTCAGGATATTTGCCGCCGACTTTCGCCATCAGCTGGGGCAGGATGCCGATCAACGCGGTGCTGCAGGCGCCCAGCCGCAATTCGCCGCCGATCGAACCGTCATGCGCCAGCCCGCGCAGATTGGCGCTATCCCGGACGAGCTGGCGCGCATGGTTGAGGATGCGGCTGCCCTGATCGGTGACCTTCACCGTCCGCCCGATGCGGATCAGCAGCGGCACTTCGAGTTCGCGTTCGAGCGCGCGCAACTGCTGCGCGACGGCCGAGGCGCTGAGATTGAGCGAACGCGCCGCAGCCGCCATCGAACCCGAATCGACCACGGTCACGAAGGTGCGGAGGAAGCTTATATCAATGGCGTCTTCTCCCCCAGGCGGCCGCCGCCGGTGAATACGGTCAGTCCCTGCAGCTTTGCCTCGTCGGGACGCGGAAAGAACAGGCTGGCGACATAGCCGATCACGATCGAAGCGACGATCGCGATCGCGAGGTAGAAATAGGGATGGACCAGGCCCAAGATCCAGGCGACCAGCGTGACCAGCGAGGCCGCCACGATCCCGATCGCGACTCCCTGCCAATTGGCGCGCTTCGAAAACATGCCCAGCGTATAGGACCCGGCACAGCTGCCGCCCAACAGCCCGAACAGTTCGATCGTCAGGTCGAGCAGCGAGCGGACGTCGAGCCAGGAAAGGACGATGGCGATGGCGATCCCGATCAGGCCGACCAGCACGGTCATCCACTCGGCGAAGCGCACCTCTTCTTTCTGCGTCGGCTTCACGCGCTTGAACCGGGCGTAGAAGTCGACCGAGAGCAACGTCGCGACCGAGTTGATCGTGCCGGACAGCGTGCCCATCGCCGCGGCGAACAGCCCCGCGATGATGATCCCGGTGACGCCGTGGGGAAGCTCGGTGCCGATAAAGGCGGGAAACACCGCATCGACGGGCAGCAGCGGATCGAGCCGCCCTGGATTGGCGCGGTAATAGGCGAACAGCGTCGTCCCGATGACGTAGAAGATGAGGCCGCCCGGCAGCAGCACCGCCGCGAAGGTCCAGACCGAGGCGCTCGCCTGCTTGGCGGACGGAGTCGATAGCGCGCGCTGCATCAGCACCTGGTCCTTCGGAAAGGTCAGGACGGTGTCGAGCGTGATGAGGATGATGAAGCCCCAGAGGGTCGGCGTCGTGAAATCGGTGCTGACATTGACCAGCTTCGTCTTGTCGAACGCCTGGGCGGTTTCGACGATCTGGCCCAGCCCGACGGCATGAACCATGAAGCCGATCGCGAACAGCGCACCGCCCATCAGCACCACGACCTGGAAGAAGTCGGTCCAGATCACGGCCTTCATCCCGCCGAGCGCGGTATAGACGATCGTGCAAAGCCCGATGACGACGATGCACGCGGTCACATTGGTGCCGGTGATCGTCCCGATGGCAAGCGCCGGCAGGAACAGCACCACGCCCATCCGGCCGCCGACATGCATCGTGATCGCCAGCGCCGAGGACAGCATACGGATCGCCGGATGGAACCGCATTTCCAGATAGTTGAACACCGATACGAGGTTCAGGCGGCGGAACATCGGAATGATCCAGAAGGCCACCGCCATCAGGCCGATGACGGTCACGATCTTCGACATCATGTACTGCCAGTCGGTGTCGAAGGCCTTGGCGGGCACCGCGAGGTAGCTGATCGAGCTGGTGTTGCCGGCGAACATCGAGACGCCGGCCGCCCAGAAGGGGATCGATCGCGAGCCCAGGAAGAACTCGCTGGTCGAGCCCATGCGCGATCGCCGCCAGAAGTAGAAGCCGATCGCCAGCATCGCGGCGAGGTAGGCGACCATGATCGTCCAATCGAGCCAGCCGAGCGGACGGCGCTGCAATTGCAGCTCGATCGCCGCGGCGCGCCAGCCTCCGGGCGCGGCACTCAGCGCCAGCAGCCCATTGCCGTAGGACGTGACGACGCCAATCGCCGGCACGGACTCGTCCAGCGGCGCCCAGGCGTCGGTAATCCCGCTATAGCTGTAGAGAGTGGCGTTGCCGCCGCGCGGGACGAGGTAGAGGAGATTGGCCTGCCCGATGGGCCGCGCCCATGCGGCGGAGCCCGGCGCAGCGGTGCGGGGTTGCCAGCCAGACTTGCTCGTCCAGCGCCATTGATGGCCGTCGGCTGCGGTCAGGTAATAGGCGCCGGCCTGTCCCGCCAAGGCTGCCGGCGGACCGACGGCGGGCGGAAGGGGCACGGTCGTCCAGTTCGCGCCGGGCGTGTCGAGCGCGAGCCGGATCAGGACGGCAGTGCCGTCACCGGCCGTGCCGGCGATCGCGACAGCGTCTGCCTCGATTACCGCCGTGGCGCCTCGCAATCGCGTGGGCAGAGTGGGCAGGGCTTGCAGCCGCAACGTGCCGCCGGTGCGCTCGATCAGCGCCACGCTGTCGATGCCACCGGCCGTTCCCAGCAGCGCGGCCGCGCGACCGCCGCCGCTTGTGACGCGGCGGATGCGGGCCATGTCGCCCATCAGGGGCGAATCAAGCCTGTCCCACGCGCGTCCATCGGCGCGAAGCTCGCTGGCACCTTTGGACTGGATCGCGATCGGCCGGCCGCCGAGCGTGATCAGCAACGGGAGGGACGCGTCGCCGGGCAGCGTCGCCAGCGCCGTCCGCCGGATCGAGGAAGTATGGTCCTCCGCGCACGCCGGCCGAACGAAGCCGACCGCCAGTGCCAGCGCGAGGATCAGCCGGCCGATCAAGGCTGCGAATCCAGCAGCGCGCGTGCCTGTTCGATCGCCGGCCGGTCGATCATCTTTCCGTCGAGCGTGAAGGCGCCTCGGCCCTCCGCCTCTGCCGCCGCCGCGGCCGCGAGGAGGCGGCGGGCTGCGATCCGGGCCGAGTCCGTATCGAACACCGCATTGGCGATCGGCACCTGGCGCGGATGGATGCAGCTCTTGCCGCGATATCCCAGGCTGCGCGCCAGCTCCGCTTCGCGCCTGAAGCCATCCTCGTCGCGGAGGTCGGGCCAGGCGCCATCATAGGCGAAGCGGCCCGCGGCGCCGCTGGCGACGCGGATGCTCCACAAGGCCGCGTGACCATGTCGTTCGTCGCCGCGATCGATCTGAAGCGCCGCGAACAGGTCGTTGAGACCCACTTGCAGCCCCGCGACTCGGGGGTGCGAACCGGCGATCTCGACGGCGTTGGAGAGGCCCAGCGCGGTTTCGATATTGACCAGCAGGTCGGCGGTCATCGCCGCGGGCAGTGCCGAGACCGCATCGTGGACGTCGGACGCCCGTTCGGCCTTGGGCAGGTTGACGAGATCGACGCGGCATCCGGCAAGCGCGGCGACGTCGGCGGCAAAATGGGCCGTTCCCAGGCCGTTGACCCGCACGATGAGGGTCTTGGGCGAGTGCCGGATCGCGTCGGAACGCAGCAGATCGGCGAGCGCGTTTCGGGCCTCGGCCTTTCCGGATTCGGGGACGGCGTCTTCGAGATCGAACGACAGCGCGTCGGCGGCACTCGCCAGCGCCTTCGCGAACAGTTCCGGGCGCGAGCACGGCACGAACAACTTGCTACGCACGACCCTCTCCTTGCTTCCGCCGTCTCCCCGGGCTTTGCCCAGACAACAGCTTTTGCGTGTTGTAGCGCACAAAGGAGGGAGAGCGGAAACCGGATTTGCTTGCGTCTGAACGAAGCCCGCGCCGGTTTATTGCCATTCCGCGAACGGTAGAATGCCCCGAAAGCGCGAGGAGGACATAATCTCCCGCGCGGGGGAGGAGAGATATGCGGACATTCGCTCGCGTGACGCTAAGCACACTCATGGTCAGCGCGGCCTGGACCGGGGCCAAGGCGCAAGAGGCCGGGCCGCCGCCCACCACCGCGCAACAATCCGCCGGGGCCGTGCAAGAGACGACGACCCAGGACGATACGCGGGACGCCTCGAACGACGCGGGGCTCATCGTCACCGGCAATCGCGCGCCCAAGGCGATCGACAAGATCCCGGGCGCGATCACCGTGGTCACGCCCGCAGAGGTCCAGCGCTCGCTGGCGCTCACCGAAGACAATACCGCGGTCCTGTCGAAGACGGTCCCCGGCTATTCGGAATCGAGCCAGGCGCTGAACACCCTGGGCGAGACGATGCGCGGGCGCACGGCGCTTTATCTGTTCGACGGCATCCCGCAATCGACGCCGCTGCGGGACGGCAGCCGCAACGCCACCTTCACCGACATGTCGACGGTGGAGCGGATCGAAGTGATCGGCGGCGCGTCCGCGTCCGAGGGCATTGGCGCGGCCGGCGGCGTCATCAACTATATCTCGCGGCGCGCGACGCTGGACGGCTTCCACGCCAATGTCGGCGGCCGCCTCGGCACGCAGTTCCGGGACGACAGCGGCATCTGGGGCATCAAGGGCGATATCGCCTACAAGGCGGATGGCTTCGATGTCTTCGCCGCCGCCGCCTATGTCGATCGCGGCATGACCTATGATGCGAAGGGGCGGCGGATCGGCCTCTCCGCCTCGAGCTCGCTCGCCGATTCCACGCAGAAGAACTTCTTCCTGAAGGTGGGCACCGATCTCGGCTCCGCAGGGACGCAGAGGCTGGAGCTCACCGGCAGCTACTTCAAGCTCGAGGGCAAGGAGAATTACCATTATGTCGCCGGCAACCGCGCGACGGGCCTGCCGGATACGGCCGAGCCAGGTCCGCTGCTGGTCAACGGCGTCGATGTGACCCGTGCGGAATATAACGAGTTCATCCAGACCGCCCTCAACTATTCGCACAACGACCTGCTGGGCGGCACGCTGGTCGCGACCGCCTATTATGCGAAGCAGTCGATGCGCTATCCGGGGGACAATGGCGCCGACCGCCAGGACCCGCTCATCGCGCCGCTGGGCAAGCTGGTCGATCAATCCGAAATCCGCTCGAAGAAGTTCGGCCTGCGGACCTCCTATGCGCACAAGGATTTCCTGATCGACGGACTGGAAATGCGCTTCGGCATCGATGCGGTTCACGACGAGACCGAGCAGCGTCTCGCGCTCACCAATCGGGTGTGGGTGCCGCCGCTGAAGTACACCAGCTTCGGGCCCTATGTTCAGCTTTCATGGGACATCGGGCCGGTGACGCTGTCGGGCGGCGTGCGCTATGAGGATGGCCAGGTGAAGGTCGACGATTACACGACCACCTATTATCGCAACCGCGTCGCCGTGAAGGGCGGCAAGCTGACCTATGCCAACACCTTGCCGAATGTCGGCGCGATCGCCCGGCTGGGCGGCGGGTTCTCGGTATTCGGCTCCTATTCCAAGGGCTTCACCTTGCCGAACGTCGGCATCCCCTTGCGCAACGTGAACTATCCGGGACAATCGGTCGCCGGCATCCTCGATCTCAAGGCCGTGATCTTCGACAACAAGGAAGTCGGGGCGAACTGGCGCGGGCGCTGGGGCAGCTTCGGCGCGTCCTATTATAATTCCTTCTCGAAGCTGGGATCGAGCCTGGGCATCGATCCGGCGACGCTCGATTTCGTGCTGATCCGCCGTCCCGTGCGTATCACCGGCATCGACGCCACGGCCGAGGTACGGCCCACCGAATGGCTGCGCCTCAACGGGGTCTACAGCCATGTGAAGGGCAAGACGACCGCGGCCAACAACGTCACGACCCCGGTCGAAACGCCGCTCGGCATCACCAACATCCCGCTCGACAAGCTCAACCTGACCGCGACGGTGATCCCGATCAAGGACTTCTCGCTGTCGCTCGGCATGGACAACACGATGAGCCGCAAGCAGGCCGGTTCGTCGCCGCCTGAGGACATCAAGGGACGGACATTGTTCGACCTGACGGCGAAATATCGTGTCGCGGGCGTCGGTACGGTGTCGCTGGCCGCGGAAAACCTCTTCAACAAATATTATTTCCTGGCCTTCTCGCAGATCGACTTCTTCCAGAACTACTTTGCCGGCCGCGGCCGCACGGTAACGCTCACCCTGCGCAGCGACTTCTAGGAGGCTCGGATGGCCAGCAGCGGGCAACGCGGCGCAGTGCTGGTCGCCGGGTCGGCAAATATCGATTTCGTGGTCCGGGTGCCGCACATCGCGGCCCCGGGCGAAACGGTGCTCGGCGGCGATCTCGTCGTCGTGCCGGGCGGGAAGGGCGCGAACCAGGCGGTTGCGAGCGGGCGTGCGGGCGGTGCGCCGACCGCTTTTCTCGCGGCGCTTGGAGACGACCCGAATGCCGCGCTGCTGACCGCGTCCGTCGCGGCAGCGGGAGTGGAACTGCACGCCGTTCGATCGGCCCGGCCGACCGGGGCCGCGCTGATCATGGTCTCCGACGATGCCGAAAACGCGATCGCCGTCGCGCCGGGGGCCAATGCCTCGCTCGCGCCGGAGGACCTGCCCGACCTGGCCGGCGTCGCCTGGCTGGTGATGCAGCTGGAAACGCCGTTGCCGACGGTGCTGGCGTTCGCGCGGGCCGCGCGCGCCGCGGGCGTGTCGGTGATGCTCAACGCAGCCCCCGCACAGGCGCTCCCCACCGAATTGCTCGCGGCGATCGACGTGCTGGTCGTCAACGAGGAAGAACTTTCCACGATCGTCGGCAACAACGGCTCGATCGCCGAAGCCCTGGCCGCGACGGGGGTGCCCTGTGCGGTCGTGACGCTCGGCGCTCGGGGATGCTGCGCGCGCGTGGCGGACGACTATCTGCTGCAACCGGCCTTCCCGGTCGATCCGGTCGATACCACGGCCGCCGGCGACACGTTCTGCGGCGTGCTTGCCGCGGCCCTCGCGAGGGGAGAGCCGATCAAGGCAGCCCTGCGCGCGGCAGCCGCCGCGGGGGCGCTCGCCACGACGCGTGCCGGCGCCCAGACGAGCATACCGGACCATGCCGCCGTCGCGGCGTTGCTGGCCGGTGACGGCGATCAGCATAGCCCTGCCTCGATTGCCACTTATTGCGGCCTTGCCGCACCCCTCTGACGGAAGCGACACAATGACCAACTCGCCCCACCGGACGAGCACCAATGTAAAGATGAGTCATGCCCTGACCGGGCCCTATTTCCCGACGCCCGGCGGGTCGTTCGGCTGGCCCTTCCAGGAGCTCGGGCGGTGGCGGATCGACGTCAACGGCGCCAGCGACGAATGGGTCCAGGGCCTCACCGAATGGCGCCGCGAGCATCATATCCGGATGGGGTTCGACGATCGCCTCTACCGCCATCCCGAGTTGCAATGGGCACAGCGCAATTTCGTCCATGTGCAGATGATGGTGGAGGACCGCTACTTCTACGACGTCGAGACGGGCCGTTACACGGTCGATCGCTATCTCGACGATCTCGAGGCGCGCTATGGCGGCATCGACAGCGTGCTCATCTGGTACATCTATCCGAACATCGGCGTGGACGACCGCAACCAGTTCGACCTGGCGCATGCGCTGCCGGGCGGGGTGGAGGCGCTGAAAGGCGTGGTCGACGACTTCCATCGCCGCGGCGTCAAGGTGCTGCTGCCGACCATGGCGTGGGACAATGGCACGCGGGACGGCGGCGCGACCGATTGGGACCGCATCGTCGACCTCGTCATGGCGACCGGCGCCGACGGCGTGAACGGCGACACCTATTCGGGCGTGCCGCTCGCCTTCCAGACCGCCGCGGAGGCGCGGGGACGCCCCATCGTCCTCCAGCCGGAGTCGACCGCGCATGCGGGCGATCACCATCTGCCCTGGAATGTCCAGAGCTGGACCAAGCGGATCCCGAACGAGAGCATCCCGACGGTGATCAAGCTGAAGTGGCTCGAGCCGCGGCACATGATCAACATCGAGAACCGCTGGAGCCGCGACCGCACGCACGACCTGCAGCACGCCTTCTTCAACGGCATCGGCTATGTCGCCTGGGAGAATGTGTTCGGCTTCGTGAACCTGTTCACCGAACGCGATGCCGAGACGCTGCGCCGCGTCGCAACGGTCCAGCGGCGGTTCGCGCCCCTGCTCGTCAGCTCCGAATGGCGGCCGTACGAGCAGACGCTGCAGGCGGGCATCTTTGCCAGCCGCTGGCCGGGCGACGGGCGGACCTTGTGGACGCTGATCAATCGCCAGGAATATGCGATCGTCGGCGAGCAGCTGAGCGTGCCCTATCTGGCCGGCGCGGTTTATTACGACGTGTGGAACGGGGCGAAGATCGAGCCGCGCATCGACGGTGACCGCGCGGTGCTGAGCGCGCATATAGACGCGAATGGCTTCGCCGCCTTCCTTTGCGACACGACCGGCGACGACCTGACCGAACATCTCGCGACGATGCGCAAGCTGACGGCGACGCCGCTGCCGGACCTTTCGTCGAAATGGCACTCGGCGAAGCAGGAGCTGGTGCCGATCGCGCCCACGGCGCGCTACGACGCGGCCCCGGAGGGGATGGTCGCCATCCCTGCCGCCGAATTCGACTTCGCCGTGACCGGCGTCGTCATCGAAGGCTATCAGGCCGATGGCGTCGATGTCCAATATCCCTGGGAAACGTCGCCGCGTCGCGCGCATCGCCACAGAATGGCGATCGACGCCTTCGCGATCGATCGCCACCCGGTCACCAACGCGCAATTCAAGGCGTTCCTCGATGCGAGCGGCTATGCGCCGCGCGACGCGCAGAACTTCCTGTTGCATTGGATCGACGGGGCGCCCCGCCCGGGTTGGGAAGACCGGCCGGTCACCTGGGTCGGGATCGAGGATGCGCGCGCCTATGCGGCCTGGGCGGGCAAGCGCCTGCCGCGCGAATGGGAATGGCAATATGCGGCGCAGGGCACCGACGGCCGTCGCTACCCCTGGGGCGACGACTGGCGCACGGACGCCGCGCCCGAACCCTGTCTGGACCGTCGGATGCCCGATCCTCCCCGGGTCGGCACACATCCCAGTGGGGCGAGCCCGTTCGGCGTCGAGGATCTGGTCGGCGTGATCTGGCAATGGACCGACGAATATCGCGACCGCCATGTCCGCGGTGCCGTGCTGCGGGGCGGCAACAGCTATCAGCCGCAGACGTCGCACTGGTATTTCCCGCAGGCCTATGCGCTGAACGAGCACGGGAAATATTTGCTGATGGCGCCCGCCAAGGACCGTTCGGCCGGCATCGGGTTCCGCTGTGTCGTCGATCTCTGATCGCGGAATGGTCTTCCCGCCGGCAGGGGCGGTCGAGCTTGGTGGGCTACTCGGCGAGGCGCTGGAAGCGAACCGCCTGGGTCGGCTTTCGACGTTCATCACCGACGAGACGAGCCCCGCCATCGCGCTGTTCAGCCCCGATCAGGTGGCGACGAACGAGGAGGGGGATTGGTATGGCGAGCATGCCGGCAAGTGGCTGGTCGCCGCGACGCGGGCCGCGACGCGCGCGGGCGATGCCGCGCTGCTCGCCCGTGTGCGCCGCGTGGCAGATTGGCTGATCGAGCGCCAGGGGCCGGACGGCTATCTGGGCAATTATGCGCCGGAGCGAAGGTTCACCGTGCCGCAGCCGCCGAAGCCGCTGAGCTGGGACGGCGCCCCCGCGCTACGCACCTGGGACGTCTGGACCCACACCTACCTGATCCTCGGCCTGGTCGAGCTGTGGCGCGGGACGGGCGATTTTCGATACCTCGCCGCCGCGCAGGGGATCGGGGACCTCGCGTGGCGGACGCTGGAGGGCGGAACGATATCGATCATCGATCTCGGCAACCACTTCGGCCTGTCGGCGACGGTGCTGCTCGATGGCGCCATGGAGCTGTGGGAAGCGACCCATGAGGAACGCTATCGCGCGCTTGGCGAGATAGTGGTGGCCGCGATGGAGGCCGAACCGCGCAATCGCCTGCCGAGCATGGCGCTGGCCCAGGCCGATCCCTCGGAGATCGCGACCGGCAAGGCCTATCAACTGCTTTGGAACCTGGTCGGATTGGCCAAGCTCTACCGGGCGACGGGCGAGCCCAGCTATTTGGCGGCGGTGCGGGCGCAGTGGGAGGCCGTGCGCGAACGCCATCTGACCTTGGGCGGGGGGCCATGGGGCGGCGTCGCACATCGTTCTCGCGAAGTCTTCAATGCCGGCAGCGTCTGGAGCCCTGAGGGCTATGTGGAGACCTGCTCGGTCATGGCCTGGATTCAGCTCAATCGCGAACTGCTCGCCGTGCTGGGCGACGCGGCGTTCGCGCAGGAGATCGAGCGGAGCGCCTATAACGACCTGCTGGGGGCGCAGGCGCCGGACGGCGAAGACTGGTGCTACTATCAATTCCCGAACGGCCGGCGAACCCACACCACTTATTGGCGCTGCTGCAAGTCGAGCGGCGCGATGGCCCTGGAGGAACTGCCGGCCATAGCCTATGGCGTCACGCGCGACGGCGCGGCGGCCATCAACCTGCTCGGGCCGGGCAGCGCCACGCTGGAGCTGCCTGGGGCCGGGCCCGTGACGCTGCGCCAGGAGGGCGCCTATCCCTATCCGGGTCCGCTCGCGATCCATGTCGAGCCTGCCGGCGAGGCGCGCTTCGCGCTTGCGATCCGCGTGCCGGACTGGGCCGCGAACGCCCGGCTGACTGTCGGTGGCGAGGAAATCGCGGTGTTGCCGGGCGACTATGCGCGCGTTGAGCGGAGCTGGCGGCCGGGGGACGTGGTCACGCTCCACCTGCCTATGCCGGCGGTCGTCCATCACGCCGCCCAGCACAACGTCCAGGAATCGCGCGCGCCCGGGGGCGAAGCCGTTGCCCAGGAGGTGCTGCACCGCGATTGGATCGCCGTGACGCGCGGGCCGCTGGTCTATGCCACCGAGCTGATCGACGGGTTCAAGCGTGCCGAGACCGTGCGGTTCTCCGGCGAGGAGGAGGTGATCGTGGAAGGGGACGACGCGCTGCTCGTTCGCCCAGCCGGTCGTCCGCCCATCCGCTTCACGCCCTGGTACCTGACCGGCGGGCGACGCGATGGGAGCTGGCGGCTTACTTGGCTCGAGACGGCGCCCCCCGTGACGGACGCGGCGTGACGACGCGGCGCGAGGTGCTCGCCGGTGCGGCACTGTGGGCCGGAAGCGCGCGGGGCGGCGTGATGGTCCCGCGCGGAACGACGGTGTCGTGCCCGGCCGGCCGCTTCATCGGCGAGCAGGTCGGTTCGGTGAGCGCCTTTCGCGGTATCCGCTATGGCCGTGCCGAGCGATTCCGTGCGCCAGTCGCCGCCCCCAGCGTCCGCGAGCCGCTGGAGGCCAGGGCTTTCGGTCCCGCCTGCCCCCAGCGCGGCAAGCGTCACCCGCAGTCGGAAGATTGCCTGTTCCTCAACGTCTGGACCGTGGATCCCGACCGGCGAGCCCGCTTGCCGGTGCTGGTCTGGATCCATGGCGGCGCCTATGCCCTGGGCAGCGCCGGCGACGAAGTGACGCATGGCGAGGCGCTGGCCGAACGGGGCGGTGCCGTCGTGGTGAGCGTCAACCATCGGCTCAATGCATTCGGCTATCTCTATCTCGCCCAGCTCGATCCGCGTCTTCCGGATAGCGGCAATGCCGGGCAGCTCGATCTGGTCCTCGCGCTCAGATGGGTCCGGGACAATATCGCGTCGTTCGGCGGCGACCCGACGCGAGTGACCCTGTTCGGCCAATCCGGCGGCGGCGCCAAGATCGCGACGCTGATGGCCATGCCCGCGGCGCGCGGACTCTTCCACCGGGCCGTGACGATGAGCGGTCAGCAGGTGCGGGTCACGACGCCGGCCCGTGCGACGGAGCGGGCTCGTGCGCTTCTTGCCCGGCTGAATGCCCGAGCGCCGGCGGAGTTGATGGCGATCCCGGCCGAGCGCATCTTGGATGCGCTGGATGCGCCCGATCCCCTGGGGCCGGGCTCGGTCGACATGGGTCCGGTGCTCGACGGCACCTGGCTCAACGGTCATCCATTCTCGCCGGAAGCCAATGCGAACGGCCTCGGGATCGACCTGATCCTGGGAGGCACGCGCGAAGAGACTCGCGATTTCTTCGACCCCGCCTCGCGGGAAATGCGCGAGTTGAGCTGGGCGGACCTGCCCGGCCGCCTCGCCGCCGAACTCCCGACGGATGCCCCTGTCTCAGAAGTCGTCACCGCCTATCGCCGGCACCTGCCGACGGCGACTCCCGCCGACATCTTCTATCGTGCGACGACCGACGGGCGCAGCTGGAGGCCGCAGATACTGGAGGCCGAAGCGCGCGCTCGCGCCAAGCGGCCTGCCCATGTCTACCAGCTCGATTTCGCTTCCGCGACGCGCCCCGGGCGGGGGGCCTTCCACGGACTCGACATCGCGCTGTTCTTCGGGACGCTCGGTGCGGCGGACGCCGGCACAGGCACCGGCCCGGAAGCCAAGGCGTTGTCGCGCCGGATGCAGGATCACCTCCTCGCCTTTGCCGCCACGGGGGACCCAAGCCCGCGCGGCCTGCAGCGCTGGCCCGCCTATACGCTGGACCAGCGCGAGACGATGATGTTTGATGTGCGCAGCCGCATCGAACGCGATCCGCGGCGCTGGCAGCGGGAGCTTTTCGCGCGCTATTCCTACACGCAACCAGGGACCTGAGCGGTGACCGCACCATTAGCCGAAGGACGCCGCACCGCGTTCAGCAACCCTGACCGGGAGGGGCCGCCGGGACCGCTCAGCGGCATCGGGGTCCTCGATCTCAGTGCCTATATTGCGGGCCCGTATGGCTGCTCGCTGCTCGCCGACCAGGGTGCGGACGTCATCAAGATCGAGCCGCCCGGCGGAGACAATCTTCGCGCCTATCCTTCGACGCTGGTAGGAGACAACCGCGCCTTTTTGGGAGTCAATCGCAGCAAGCGCGGCATGGTCCTCGATCTGAAGGATCCGACCAAGCGGCAGATCCTGCTCGATCTGGTGGCCGAGGCAGACGTGCTCGTGCACAATTTCCGCCCCGGCGTCGCCGAGCGGCTGGGGATCGACCATGACAGCCTCGCCGCGCTGAACCCGCGGCTCATCTATTGTGTCGTCTCGGGCTATGGCGAGGAAGGGCCGATGCGCTCGCGCGCGGGCTACGACCAGGTCCTGCAGGCATTTACGGGCATGTGTGTGCTGCAGGGCAAGCCGCCGGTGCCGGAGCTGACCTACGGGTCGCCGGTCGACTATTATGCGGCCGCGCTGGTCGCGGCCGGCGTCGCCTCCGCGCTGTACGAGCGGGAACGCAGCGGCGTGGGGCAATATGTCGGCGTGTCGCTGCTGCGCAGCGCGCTGGCGATGCAGTCGGCGCGGATGATCCAGGCGACGGGGGAGGCGCATGACATCGCGCGCGACATGCGCTCCGGCGGCATCACCGGCCTTCACCCGACCGCCGAAGGCTATCTCTATCTTTCGGCCAACACCCCGCATTTCTGGGCAGCGCTGTGCGAGCGGACCGGGCTGGCCGATCTGGCCAGCGACCCGCGTTACGACACCGTGCGCAAGCGCGCCGCCAACGCAGCCGAACTGCTCCCCGCGCTGCGAAGCGCGCTCCTGGCGCGCACGGCGCTCGAATGGGAGGAAGTGCTCGGGGATGTCGTGCCCTGCTCGGCGGTGCGCGCGATCGAGGAGATGTTCGATCACCCCCAGGTTCGGGCCGAAGGCATCGTTGCGACGATCCAGCATCCTCGGCTCGGCAGCTATCGCGGCGTGACGCGCGCCATCAAATTCTCGCGGACGCCCGGCCCGGAGCCCTTCGCCGCGCCTCCGCTCGACGAGTAAGATTCCCCTCAACTGACAATCTCGCTGGATCGCCCGCGCCGTCCGCCGCTCACTCCAGCAGCTTGAACCGGATCGCCGTGCCGCCGCCCGGTGCCAGCGCCAGCTTCAGCTGGTCGGCGCGGGTGACGATGCGCTTTTCGATGCGGTAGGCGAGCGGATTGACGCGGTAGTCGGCGCCGGGTGCGTCGGCATAGATCTGCGCTTCGTAGCGCTTGCCCGGCGCGAGGAAATCGAGCGGCTGGTCGAGCGTGCGGGCACTCTGGTCGGTGATCGCGCCGAGATACCAGTCGCCGCCGCCCCGCTGCTGGCGCGCCACCACGACATAGTCGCCGATCTCGGATTGGAGCGTGCGCGTCATCTCCCAATCGGTCGGCACGTCGCGGATGAACTGGAGCGCGTCGGGATGCGCCTCGTAATTCTCGGGCAGGTCCGCCGCCATCTGCACCGGCGAATAGAGCACGACATATTCGGCGAGTTGCGTCGCCAGCGTCGACTGGACGCGCAGGGTCACGTCGGTCTGGCCGTGCGCGACGTCGAAGATGCCCGGCGTGAAATCCATCGGTCCGCCCAGCATCCGCGTGAAGGGCAGGATGGTCAGGTGCTCGGGCGGATTGGTCGGTACGCCCCAGGCGTTGTATTCCTGCCCCCGCGCGCCTTCGCGGCTGATCATGTTCGGCCAGGTCCGCCGCAGCCCGGTGTCCTTCACCGGCTCGTGCGCGTCGATCGCGATGCGGTGCTTCGCGGCCACTTCGGCGACATGGAGATTGTGGCGGACCATATACTGGCCGGCGAACCATTGCTTGCCGCCCTCGGCATCGACGATCTCGCCGCTGTTCTTGACGTACCCGGTCTTGACGACATGGACGCCGAGGTTCTGATAGAAGGTCATCGCGTCCTCGAGCTGGCGCTCGTAATTGACCACCGCGCCGCCGGTCTCGTTATGGCCGATCAGCTGCACGCCCTTGGCCTTGGCATAGGCGGCGAGCGCCTTGGGATCGAAATCGGGATAGGGCTTGGTGAAGCTGAACTTGTCGCCATTGGCGATCCAGTCGCCATCCCAGCCCTGGTTCCAGCCCTCCACGAGCACGCCGTCGAAGCCGTTCTTCGCCGCGAAATCGATATAGCGCTTCACGTTCTCGGTGTTGGCGCCATGGCGATAGCCGCTGCCCCAGGTCGAATGCTTGAGGTGCATCTCCCACCACACCCCGACATATTTTCCCGGCTTGAACCAGGAGACGTCACCCAGCTTGCTGGGCTCGTTGAGGTTGAGCTCGATCCGGCTGTCGGCAAGCGCGCCGGGCGTGTCGCCGATCAGGATCGTGCGCCAGGGCGTGACGAACGGCCCGGTGCGCCGCGCCGCCTCGCCGCTGGGCCAGGGCATCAGCGAGGCGGTGAGCGTGCCGGTGCCGTTGCCGGCGAGCAGCATGCTCGGAAAGTCGATCAGCGCGGCTTCGTGGAAGGAGAGATAGACGCCATTGGCGCCCTTCAGCGTCAGCGGCGTCTCGGCCAGCGTGATCCGCCGCGCGTCGGTCTGGGTATAGAGATATTCGTCGCGTTCCTGGCCCAGCGCCTGGTACCACCAGGCCTGATAGCTGCCGATCGGGCGGAACTGGGTGCGTTCGCCGCTCACCTTCACTGCTTGGCCCTGCGGCACGCCGGCATAGCCGTAGCGAAAGCCGACGCCGTCGTCGAACAGGCGGAAGGTCACGTCGACCGCGCGATTGAGCGGGGTATCGCCGCCGATCGTCACGCGCAGCTCGTTGTGGCGGTCGCGGATCAGGCGCTGCTCGCCCCAGGGCTGCTCCCAGCTGGTATCGACCGATTTGCGCTGCGGATCGGACAGCGTCGTGTAGCGCGCTGCCTCCTCGCCTTCGAAGGTCAGCCCGAGCTCGGCCGGCGCGAACAGCGGCGTGCCCTTGCGGCTGATCGTATAGAGCGCCTTGCCGTCCGCCACGTCGACGCACAGCTCAAGCACGCCGCTTGGCGACTGGGCGCATTCGCGCGCCTGGGCGAGGGCGGTGCTCGACAGCAGGGCGGCGATCGTCAGCGCGGCGGTTCGGAAGGTCATCGGCAGTCCTTTGTCACGAAGGCGGGAAATCATGCGGCGAGTCCAGCGAGCAGCCGGTCATGTTCGGGTTGGGCGAGCACCTTGTCGCGGATGAAGCCGAGCATTTCGCGGAACTCGGCACGCATCCGCTCGGGCGCGACGCGGTCGATCGACGGCGACCAGCGATCGGGTACGACGCCATGGCCGAGCAGCAGCGCCTGCCAGCTCTCGGGGGCGAAGCTTTCATGCTCGTATGGCGCGATCAGCCCGCGCGCGGCGAAGGTGGCGATGCGGTGGCTGAGATCGGGCGAGGCCGCGCCGCTTCGCGCCGTCTCCCAGAACAGGCCCGCATATCGGGCCAGCCGGTAATGCGCCGCCTGGAAATCGGCGAGATGCGCAAAGAGCTGCGGCACGATGCGATTATAGTCGCACCGCTCGGCCGCACCCTCGGCATCGACGGGGACGCGCGCGATCAGGTGGACGAGGCCGAGCTGCAGCGCGAGCAGGTCGACGCCGTGCACCGGATCGAACCGCGCCGCCGCCGGCCCGATCGCCAAGCAATTGCCTTGCCAGGGCTCGGCCTGTTGACCGGGCGACGAGGCTTCGAAGGCGACTTCCCGCGGCACGAAGCCGCATAGCGAAGGCAGGCTGTCGAACACCTTCTCCTCCGCCGTTGCCGCGGAGAAGGCCGCAACCACATGGGTCTTCTCGGCGCTCGGATGCAGGCTCGCCCAGCCCCAATCGGTCGCGATCACCTGGCCATAGGGCGGCACGCTGCGCATCCGCGGGCCGCGGGCATGGAGCACCCGATCGGCGGGAAAGGCGTCGCGCCAGCGCTGCCAGCCGGCGTCGTTGCCGAGGATGCCGTCGCGGCTCGCGTCTATGAACAGGTCGCCGGGCACAAGGCGGTCCGCGTCGAGCCGCAGCGCGGCGATGCGGCCGCCCGCGTCCCGCTCGACCGAGAGCCGCGCCGCCTCGTGCATCGCGATCCCATCCTGCATGGCGAGAGTGCGCAGGCTGCGGGCATAGGCGGCGGCGGGGAGGTGATAGCCATAGTCGGTGCGGCCGAAGCGTTCGGTCTCACCATCGGGCTGGAGCACCCGCCCGTGCAGCGCCGCCGCCGCGGTCAGGCTGAAATCGTCGAGCCCCGCCGCCAGCCCATGCGCCCGCGCCTTGAGCCAGAAGGGCAGGAATTCCATGCCCGCGATCGGCCGCCCGATCGCACCATGGCCGTGGAAGAAAGGCGGGACGACCCCGCTCGCGTCGATGAAGCGCTGGCCGAGCGAATAGCTGCCACGGGTGGCGCGGAGCAGGCGCTGTTCCGCGATGCCGAGGCGGTTGTGCAGGGCCTCGAGCGCCGGTTGGGTGACATGGACGTGCGAGGCGCCCGCCGCGGAGGCGAGCTCGACGGCCTCGACGGTGACGCCTGCCGGCGCGAGCGCCGCCCGCAGCACGTTGGCGGCAAGCCAGAGCGGCGCGTCCTGCCCGATCACGACGATCCGGTTCGGCGCCGTGCTCATGCCGCCACCTCCGCCGGGCAATAGCCGCGAAGGAACGCGGCATGATCGGGCATCGTCGCCACCGCCGCATCGATCCGCCCGGCGAAGTCCGCCATCCTGTCCGCCACGGTGTCAAGCGGCAGCGTGTCGGCCAGGGGATCATAGGCGCGGGGGACGAGCCCCTGCCCCGCGAGCACGGCCAGCCAGCTGTCGGGGGAGAACAGGCCGAGCCGGTAATCGGGCACAGCGCCGCGCGCCTCGAACAGCGCGATCTTCTCGGCCAGGCTGTCCGGAAGCTTCATCGTGCGGACATGGTCCCAGAGCGGCTGGCCCGTGCGCCGATTGGCGGCATAGTGGAGCACCAGGAAGTCGCGGATCCGGTCATATTGCAGTGCGGTCAGGCGGTTGAACTCGGCGATCAGCCTCGGGTCGCTTCCGCCCCGCCCGGGCATCAACGCGATCAGGTCCTGCACTGCGGCCTGGATCAGATAGATGCTGGTCGATTCGAGCGGCTCGAGAAAGCCGCTCGCCAGCCCGATCGCGACGCAATTGCCGCGCCAGCACTCGCTGCGCCGTCCGGCCTCGAAGCGGAGCAGCCGCGGCTCGCCGAGCGCCGGCTCGCCCAGCACGGACAGCAGCAGTTCGCGCGCCCGCGCTTCATCCGTGAAGCGCGTCGAAAAGACATAGCCGTTGCCGGTGCGGTGCTGGAGCGGGATCCGCCAGGTCCAGCCGGCCTCGCGTGCGGTGGCCCGGGTGAAAGGCGTGCAGTCCGCCGCCGTCTCGCTCGGCACTGCCCAGGCGCGATCGCAGGGCAACCATTCGCGCCAGTCCTCCCAGGGGGCGCCCAGCGTTTCGCCGATCAGCAGCGCGCGGAAGCCGCTGCAATCGATGAAGAAGTCGCCTTCGACCCGGCTTCCGTCCGCCAGGGCCAGGGCTGCGACGTCGCCGCTTTGCGGAGCGCGTTCGACCTCTGCCACACGGCCTTCGATCCGCGTGACGCCGCGATCGATCGCCCAACGTCGCAGGAACGCGGCGTAGCGGCCGGCATCGAAATGATAGGCATAGGAGAAGGTCGAACGGATCGAGGCGGGATCAGGGTCCGGAAAGTCGAAGGCGCGCCGCCGGGCCGCGGCGATGGCGAAGCTATAGGCCTCGAGCGGGCGCACCAGCACCCCCACCGCCTTCAGCCGCAGCCAGTGATGCTGGAACGCAACGCCGCCCCAGGGTTCGCCGAATGCACCGAAGGGATGGATATAGCTGTCGCCGAGGCGGCCCCAGTCGCGAAACTCGATGCCGAGTTTGAAGGTCGCGCGGGTCTCCGCCATGAACTCGGCCTCGTCGATACCCAGGCCGTCGTTGAACCGCTTGATATGGGGAAGCGTGGCTTCGCCGACGCCGACGGTACCGATCTCGTCGGATTCGACCAGGGTGATGCGATAGTCGCGCGGATCGAGATGGCGAACCAGCCCGGCCGCGCACATCCAGCCGGCGGTGCCGCCGCCCAGGATCACGACCTCCAGCGGTCCGCTCGCTTCACCCCCGGACATGACCGGTCATCCGATCCTCGAAAAAACTGCGCCGCCGCAAGGGAGTACGGCGGCGCAAGGAGGGTATTCAGAACTTGGCGCGCACGCCGAACTGGAAGCGGCGGTCCACGCGGCTCCAGGCGGAGTCGCGATAGACTGGCTTGGCACCCGGCGTTGCCGGCGAGTCGCCGAAGATCTGCTGTTCGTACACGCTGGTGGTGTTGAGCAGGTTGGTCGCGTCCAGCGAGAGCTCGACATAGCGGTTGACCGAGAAGCGCAGCGATCCGTCCAGATAACCCGACGCTTTCTGGAACACCGGCAAACCGATGCAGCAATCGAGATTCTGGGTGAGGTAGCGCGAGCGCCAGTTATAGGCGAGGCGGAAGCCGACCGGCCCCTTCTCGTACAGCGCGACCGCATTGAACGTATGGTCCGAAATCCCGGCCAGGCGATGCGAGTCGATCACCGATCCGGTGCCGCCCAGCGCCGGCTGGCCCGCGCCCACTGCACCGACATCGCCGCTCGACGAGGCATTGAGCAGGTTCGAATTGTTGATGCCCGATTGGTGAACATAGGTGTAGTTGAGCTGCACGCCGAGCCCGCTCAGCGCACCGGGCAGGAAGGTGAAGAAGGACTGGTAGGCGGCCTCGAGGCCCATCAGCTTGCCGCCGTCATCGGCATTGTGCGGGCCGAGCAGCTGCACCGTCTGGGTCGAGCCGTTGTTGGTGAAGGTGCGGCTGAACTGGCCGAAGGCGATGCTGTTCTGCAGCTTCTTGTAGAAGCCGGTGAGCGTGAACGAGCTGCTGCGGCCCATATAGCGTTCGAACGACAGATCGAACTGGTCCGCAGTGATCGGTTTCAGCCCGGCATTGCCCGAATTGGCCTGGAAGACGAAATTATAGCCGGTGACATTGGCCGCGGTGTGCGCCGCCGTCGGCGAGTTATAGACGATATAGGGCGAATCCGGGCCGGTATTTAGCACCGGCGCATTGATCGCCACCGTATTGCGCAACAGGCCGAATTCGGGCCGCGACATTGCCCGCGAATAGGCGAAGCGGATGAAGTCCTTGTCATCCAGGCCGAAGCGGACGTTGAAGCTCGGCAGCCAGTGGGTGTAGCCGGTCTTGTAGCTGTTCGGCGTGGTGCCGCCATTGGCGAAGCCGAGGATCGCGGGCGTCAGATAGCAAGCCGGATTGACGATCGCGGTGCCGCTGAGCGGCGTGCCGCAGGCCGGCAGATTGTTGAAGATGCTGGCTTGCGGGAAGGCGACGCTGCCGTCGCTGGTCTCCTCGGTCCGCACCACGCGCACGCCGACATTGCCGGTGACGTTGACGCCGCCGAAGATCGTCTTGTCCGTGCCCCCGAAGCGCAGCATCGCATAGGCCGCCTTGGTCTGCTCGCGCACCTTCAGCACTTCGCCGGGGGTGAAGCAGTCGTCCACCGTCGCTTCGGTGCGGTCGCAGATTGCAGTGTAGCCGGGCGCGATCGGCGAATTGGTGCGCGCGCCGACCGAATTGATCAGCTTGCCGAAATCGTCGAGCGTCGCGCGGTTCATGAAGACGAGCGGGCCGTTCTCGTAAACGGCGCCGTCATAGAACCCATTCATCGAATAGGATTCCCAGATCCCCGCGCCGTAGCCCTGGAAGGCGGGATGACCGGCATTGCCGCCGCAATTGCCCGAATTCGTCGGGTAGGCGCCGCCGGTGGTGTTGTCGATGTTGAAGCCCGGGCCGTTGCAGTTCCAGCTCGCCGCGACCGGCGTCCAGTTGAAGGTCGAGTAGCGCACCTTCTGGTTGCGATCGGCATAGCGGACACCGACCTTCAGCGAATCGAGCCAGCTGCCGTCGCCGAGCGCATATTCGACATCGCCGCGCAGGGCGTATTCGTGCGCGTTGTTGTCCTCGACATGGCCCTGGATGAAGGGCAGCCAGTAATTATGCGCATTGGCGAGACCGCCGGTCGCGTAATTGACGTTCGAGCCCGGCAGCAGCTTGATCTGCGGCGTGCCTTCGTCGTTCACGCTATACTGGTAATTGGCCATCGATCCGGTCGCGACCAGGATGTCGTTATTGTAGGTCGAGGCGTTGATATACTGCCCGTCGAGACTGACGTGCAGTCGCTCGCTCGGATCCCATTTGATGTTGGCCGAAAAGTCGCGCGTGCCTTCGCTATGGCCGAACTTGCGGGCTTCGTTCTGAAGGTAGAGGCCGTCGCGCAGCGTCGTGCAGTTCGCCCCGGCGCCGCAATAATTGACGAACGGAATGCCGGCGACGGCCGAGCCTGCGTTGATCGCGGCCTGGACGCTCTCATAGGTGCCGCTGAAGCTGCCGTGCGGCTGAGTCAGCGTGCCCGATTCGAGCATGCGGTCCGCGCCGAACTTGAGCGTACCGGTGCCGTCGGCGGGGCCGAGCGTGGTCGAGGTGCGCGGGTTGAAGGCGGGAGTGCCGAAATAATTGCCGTCGAGGATCGCGTGGCTCGCGCGCTCGTACCAGGCGTTGCGATAGTGCGAGTCGATGAACTGCGCGGTGGCGCGCAGGGTGCCGGAGTTGTTCTCATATTGCGCGGCCAGCGCGATACCGCGCCGCTTGCGGTCGTAATCGGTCTGCGAATAGCGGACGCCGTCGGGGGCGTAGGCGAAGCCGGTGCCGCCAAAGGGATTGGCGGTGCAGTTGACGGTGCCGCCGCTCATCGACGCCGCGCTCGGTGTGCCGAAGCCGGCCGAGCAATAGGTGTCGATCTTGTCCATGATCACGCTTTCCGTGCGCGTCACGACATGGCTCTGGGCATAGGAGGCGAGCAGGCCGAAGCGGCCGATCGGCGTCTGCCAGTTGCCGCTGAACAGGCCCGAAAATTCGGGCGTCCAGCGCCCCGAGCGGTCGCCGTAATTGTAGCGGAAATTGCCGGTGATCAGCGTGCCCTTCTGATCGAAGGGCAGCCGGGTGCGCAGATCGACCGTGCCGGCGATGCCGCCTTCGATCATGTCCGCGGTCTGGTTCTTATAGGCATCGACGCCTGCAAGCAGCTCGGGCGAGACGTCGTTGAACTGGAGGCCGCGGGCCGAATCGGCCGAGAAGCTGTCGCGGCCGTTGAATTCGGTGCGGACCTGGGTGAGTCCGCGGATCAGCACGCCGGTCGGCTCGCCCGAGGGGTGGGTGCTGTCGTCGGCGGCCTGGAGGCGGTTGACGGTGATGCCGGGCACGCGCGCCAGCGCTTCGGATGCGGACTTGTCGGGGAAGGCGCCGATGTCGGTCGAGGTGATCGAATCGACGAAGGTATCGGCGTTCTTCTTGATGTTCTGCGACGTGGCGAGCGCCGCCCGCACGCCGACCACGACGATGCCGGGGTCCGAATCGTCGCTTTCGGCGGATTGCTGTGCCGGCACGGACGCGCCATCCGCCGTCTGCGCCTGCGCGGTCGCGCCGAAGCTTGCGAGCATCGCGCAGAGCGAGACGCCGCCGCACAGCGCACGAAGCCGGATACGCGAATCGAGATTTCTCATCTTATCCTCCCCATTTCTGCCCCGCCTGTCGCGGTGGCCCGTCGCAGCAGGTCCCATCCCGCTCCGATCGCTTGCACTGATTTGCGTATTTTTGCATTCCGCGCAAGCGTAATTTGCAAGAGAGTGAGCAACGCTTTGACCCTGAGCTCTGCGATTCCACGTTACTCGTTTATGCAAGCTTGCATTAATTCCTGGGCCGGGCCGCGGGAATCGTGAGCGCGAGGATGGCGGCAATCGCCAGCGCCGCGGCCCCGCTGGCGAGCGCGCCGGCGGCCTGGCCCGCAAAGGGCCCGCGCACGAGGAAGCCCATCGTCGCCGAGGCGAAGAGCTGGGGCAGCACGATGAAGATGTTGTGGATGCCCATATAGACGCCCATCTTCAGCGCCGGCACGCCATCGGAGAGCATCGCATAAGGCAGCGACAGGATCGCCGCCCAGGCGATGCCGATCCCGAGCGCGGGCATCCAGAGGCTGCCGGCCTGGTGGACGGTCGCGAAGCCGAGCAGCCCGAGCGCGCCGGCGGCAAGGCACAAGGCATGGCAGGCCCTCCGCCCGATCGCGCCGGCAAGGCCTGGGAGCAGCAGGGCCGCCACCGCTGCCACGCCATTATATTCGGCAAACAGGATGCCGACCCAATCCGCGCTCGCGCGATAGGCGGGCGAGGCCGCATCGGCGGTGCCGAAGTCCAGCGCGGCGACGGTGGGGATCGCATAGACCCACAGCGCGAACATGCCGAACCAGGTGAAGAACTGCACCACCGCCAGCCGTCGCAGCACCGGTGGCATGTGCAGGATGTCCTCGACGATCACGATCACGCCGATCGAGCGGCGGCCGCTGCGGCGCAGCGCCACTGCGCCGAGCTGGAGCAGCCCGAACAGCGCCGCGATTCCCGCGACGAGATAGAGTTCGCGCGCCGCCCCCAGCCAGGCGGTGATCCCCGCCAGCGCGCCGCCGCCCAGCGTCCAGCCGATCCCGCTCAGGACGAGCGCGGCGGTCCCGCTCGGGCTCGGCACGTCGGGCAGGACCGGCTGGCCCGGCGCGGCGGCGAGCTGGTCGGGCGGGCGCTCGGAGGTGGTCGCCACCGACCAGCCGACGCTTAGCAGCAGCGCCACCGCCCCGATGGCATAGGCGCTGTCGACCGGATCGCGGACACCCCACCCGTTGCTCAGCATCCAGGGCAGCGCCGAAGCGAACACCGCGCCCGCTCCGATGAAGAAGACCTGGAGCGCAAAGGCCGAGGTGCGGCGCGGCTCGGGCAGCGTATCGGCGACGAGCGCACGGAACGGCTCCATCGCGACGTTGATCGCGCCGGTGAGCAGCCACAGCATCAGCGAGGCGGACCAGAGCGTGGTGACGCTCGGCATCGCGACTAGCGCCGTCGCGGTGAGCAGCGCACCCGCGACGATATAGGGCCGCCGCCGCCCGAACCGGCCCCAGGTCCGATCGCTGAGATGGCCGATCACCGGCTGGACGATCAGCCCGGTGATCGGCGCGGCGATCCACAGCAAGGCCAACTCGTCGACATCGGCGCCGAGCGTCTGGAAGATGCGGCTGGTGTTGACGTTCTGCAGGCCCCAGACGACCTGCACGCCGAACAGGCCCAGGCACATGTTCCAGAGCTGCCAGCCGGCGGCGCGCGGCGATCGCGCCCTGATCGCTTGCAAAGGCCCCCTCCCGATGGGCTAAAAGGGCCGGGTTCCGACCTCCCGGTCAGCTTGGGTCCGATGGGCAGCAATAGCAACAACAATACCACCTTGCAGGATCTGGCGGCGATGGCGGGCGTGTCGGTGTCGACCGTGTCGCGCGCGCTCAACGATCATCCGCTGATCAGCACGCGCACCAAGCAGCGCGTCTGGGCGTTGGCGCGCGACCATGACTATCCGTTCAAGCCGACGATGACCGCGGCGCCGATCGGCGCGGTCGGATCGATCGCGATCGTCACGCCCGTGACGCGCGGGCGGCCGCTGCCGCTCTCGCACCCCTTCTTCCTCGAGCTGCTCGCCCATATCGGCGAGGCGGCGCGAGAACGGGATTGCGATTTCACCGTCAGCCATACCTCGCCGACCAGCTTCGACGATCTGGTGATCGCCGCCACCACCAGCCGCGCGGACGGCGTGATCTTCCTCGGGCAAAGCGCGCTGCACGACGCGTTCAACCGGCTGGTGGAGACCAATGCGCGCTTCGTCGTCTGGGGCGCGCAGATGCCCGGCCAGCTCTATTGCTCGATCGGTTCGGACAATCTGCTCGGCGGGCGTCGCGCGACGCTGCACCTCGCCCGCCTGGGGCGGCAGCAGATCGTCTTCCTCGGCGGCAGCGATCCCGAAGCGCAGCAGCGCCGCCGCGGCTATCTCGACGCGCTCGAGGAAAGCGGGCTGGAAGCGGCGCCCGAACGGATGCTGACGGTCGAGTTCGAACTCGAATCGGCCTTCGCCGCGGTCAGCGGGCTACTCCGCCGCGGCGTGCCCTTCGACGGCATCGTCGCCAGCAGCGACCTGATCGCGCTCGGCGCGATGCAGGCGCTGCGCCGTGCCGGCGTCTCGGTGCCCGAGCAGGTCTCGGTCGTCGGCTATGACGACATGCTGCTCAGCCGCCTCAGCACGCCGACGCTGACCACGATCCGCCAGGACACGTTCGAGGCCGGCCGCCTGCTCGTCTCGCGGATCATGGACAAGGACGGCCACCAGGAAAGCAAGCGCCTGCCCACCGAGTTGATCGTGCGCGAATCCTGCGGGGGTTGAAGGCGACCGGGCGACCGGGCGCGCGGGCCCGCGAGCGCCGTTATTTGCGGGCATCACCATCCGTCCTCGGCTCATATCGCCGGTTGCACTCCCATCTTCGCATAATTGGGCGAGTTGGGCTCCTGAGGCGGCGCGGGTGGATCAATTCCCGGCTCGCTCGTCGGTCTCGGACTGGGGGGCGATAGCGACGGAGGAGCCTCTGGCGGCGCTATGATCGTTGCTTTGCTCGGCGGTGCAGGCTCGATCCTGACCACGCCGGTTTTCGCGGGGGGCGGCGAAGAGGTGAAGTAGAGGGCGCCGCCGACGGCGGCTGCCAGCAATATCCCTGCAAGCGCGAGGACGAGGCGGCTGGACATGCGGCGGCGCCCCTCTCGCTTCAGACCCGGACGAACTTGACCGCACCGGCGCGTTGACAGCCCGAATGCAGGGTGTTGGTCACGCCGATCGCCGGATCGCTCGTGCCCGCAACGAAGGCATGCGTGCCGAGATCGACCCAACCCGACGTTCCCGTCGTGAAATTGATCGTCGTCGTCGTGGTGCCCGACGCGTCCATGACCTTGACCTCGCCTGCCGTGTCGGCATTGGCGTTGACCGTCTTCCAGAGATAGACGTGGTAATTGCCCGACTGATTGAAGCCAGGCGCATAAGTCGATTTCGCGCCGGCGGTGCATGAATAGCGCTGCGGGATGAGGCCGAAGCCGGCGATCGTCGAATCCGCCCAGCCCGTGCCGCTCTCGCTATAGCCGTAGCGGCCATTCATGACGTACTGGTCCTTCTTGTAGAAGCGGACCGTGTCGTAATATTGCGGCGTGCCGCCCACCGAGACCGGGTTCTGATAGGCGATCGCCGTCAGCCAGATGTTGATCGGATCCTGGCGATAGCTGGTGGTCGAATAGGGCTCGGTGCAATATTTGATCCCGTCGAAATAGAAGTCGATCGCGCCCTCGCGCCAATCGGCGCCATAAGTGTGGTAGGCGGCCGTCAGGTCGATGCCCGCGGCGTAGGTGGTGCAGCGCGGTCCGCCGATCGGCGAGCCGCTGGTCGTGCCGTTCCAGATCTGCAGGCCGCTGGGAATGTGCGTGCGATCGGCCGTGTCGATCTCGGCCTGGTCGATCTCGAGATAGCGCCCGGCGCCGAAGGTGGTGCTGCCGTCGCCGGCCATCATCCAGAAGCTGTTGTGCCAACCCGTGCTGGTGGTGTTCTTGGCGCGCACCTCGAAATAGCCATAGCCGAATGCCTGTTTCGACACGATGCCGGCGCCGGTATAGCTCTTTCCGCTGACATTCTCCTGCTTCATCAACAGGCTGAGCTGGCCATTGTCGATCACTGCATTGGCGGCGAGCTGGGCGCTCAGTGCCTTGACGTCGGTCCTGAAGTTCCACTTGGCCGTATCGACGCTGGTGCCGCTGAACGTCTCTTCCCAGGCGAGACCATATTGCGTCGTCGGCGGGTCCGCGAGGCCGGCGGTGGGGGCGATCAGCACCGCGGTGGCGGCGGCGACGAGCGATGGCCGCGATGCGCGGCGGAAGGTCGACTTCATGGTCGTCTTCTCCTCTCCATTGCCGGCATTCTTCCGGGGCCGGCTTCCCGGTCGGGCCGCACAAGCGGCGACGCTCTTGTCCGCAGGAAAGACTATCGCTTAGTTAGCAACATACCAAACAGATTCTGAGTATATCTGCTTGTATTTCAGCTGAATGTTGCTACCAGTGTTACAAAAGGAGGGACGCATGCGGGACAAGGCAGAGCGGGGGCGCCGAGGCTTTCTGGCTGCGGCGGCGATGCTCCCGGTGGCGGCGGCCACCGGCACGCGGTGCGCGGCTGCGCAGGAAGGCGACACTGCGCCTTTCGCCCGCTTCTCCATCGACTCGCGCGAGCCGGACCTGGTCGTGCCGCTCTGGGCCGAGGCGAGGATGCCCGGTGGCCCGGCGCCGAAGATCAAGGAGAGCGTGGACGACCAGACCGACACGGCGGGGCTTCGCTACCGAGTCGCGGCGCAGGTCACGCGGCCCAGCATTGCGTTCTTCGCCGCCCCGAGGCCAAGCGGTGCCGCGGTGCTGATCATCCCCGGCGGCGGCTATACTCGCGTGGGGATCGACCGCGAAGGCTATGAGAGCGCGCGCTGGCTCAATTCGATCGGCGTGCATGCCTTCGTGCTGCGCTACCGCCTGCCGGGCGATCGCTGGGGGGCGGGGCCGGCGGTGGCGTTGCAGGACGCGCAACGCGCAATGCGGCTGATCCGCGCCGGCGGAAAATGGCAGGTCGATCCCAAGCGAGTGACCGTGCTCGGCGGGTCCGCCGGCGGGCACCTCGCCGGGTGCCTGTGCGTGAAGGTCTATGACCGGACATACGATCCGGTCGACGATGCCGATCATCTGCTGACTCGGCCGGACGGCGCGGTGCTGCTCTATCCGGTCGTGTCGATGGGCGCGCATGCCCATGTCGGATCACGCACGGCACTGCTTGGACCTGATCCGAGCCCTGCCGAGATGGCCGCCTGGTCGCTCGATGGCCCATTGCCCGGCATCACTCCGCCGATGTTCGTTGCGCACGCGGTGCACGACCGCGTGGTGCCCGTCGACCAGTCGCTCGCGCTGTTTGCCGCGGTGCGGGCGTGCGGCGGCGCGATCGACCTGCATCTGTTCGAGGATGGCGCGCACGGCCTGGGGCTGCGCGGCAATCCCGCCTGGCCGATGTCGGACTGGCCCAACCTCGCGGCGCGCTGGATGGTGCGGAACGGGCTCGCCTAGCGGCTTCTAGCTGCGGAGCGCCGAGCGCGGCTGGCTGCGCAGCGACAACCAGGCGATCAGCACGGCGCAGGGATGGAGCAGGCCCATCAGCACGAAGATCTGCGCATAATTGCCCGATTGGGCGAGCTGCCCGACCAGCTGGGTCGAGAAGATGCCGCCCAGGCCGCTGCCCGCGGCGACGAAGCCGAACACGGTCGCGACGACGCGCGTCGGATAGAGGTCGACCACCAGCGTGCTGAGGTTGATCTGGAAGATCAGGTGCGCGAACGCGACGAGGGCCGCGATCGCGAGCGTCAGCGGAATGGCGGGCGAAGTCGAAAGCAGCATGCCCATCGGTGCGAGCAGCCCGGCGACGAGCATCGCGACCAGCCGGCTCCGCGCGGGCGTCATGCCGCGCCGGATCAGCCGGCCCGAGAAGAGCCCTCCGCCGATGCTGCCGATATCGGCGGCGAGATAGACGATCCAGGCCGTCGCGGCGACCGTGGCCAAGTCGAGATGGCGCTGGTCGCCAAGATATTTCGGGAACCAGAACAGATAGAAATACCAGACGGGGTCGGCGACGAGCCTTGCGAGCGCGAGGCCCCAGAGCGGCCGCTCGCTGAGGATCGCGCGGCACGGCGTCGGCTCGCGGGTGCCGGCCGACGTCGCCTTGTCGCGCGGATAGATGGCCAGCCAGGCGACCAGCCAGACCAGCCCGAGCGCGCCCGTGGCGATGAACGCGGCGCGCCAGCCATGGCTGAGCGCCAGCCAGCCGATCAGCGGCGGCGCGATCGTCGCCCCGACCATCGCACCGGCCGTATAGGCTCCGAAGGCGAAGCCGCGTTCGCGCGCCGGGAAATGTTCGGAGATCGCCTTGGGCCCGGCGGTATAGTTGCCCGCCTCGCCGAGGCCGAGCAGCGCCCGCGCGCCGCCGAGCTGCCCGGCACTGCGCACCAGCCCGGTCAGCACATTGGCGAGCGACCACCAGCCGACGAACAGCGCGAGCGAAACCCGGGTGCCCAGCCGGTCGGTCACCCAGCCGGCGCCGAGATAGGCGATCGTGTAGAAGATCAGGAAGAGCTGGACGATGTGCGCATAGCCGGTGTCGCTGATGTGCAGATCGTCCTGGACCGTGCGCGCGAGGATCGAGAGCGTCTGGCGATCGACATAGTTGAGCACGGTCGAGGCGAAGAGCAGCGCCAGGATCGCCCAGCGCATCGGGCTGTATCTGCGCTCGGCGGGACGCGTTTCGATCGGTTCGAGTCCCGTTGCCGCCATGCTCAGCCTGCGATCTCGGGCGCGGCTTCGCGCAGCGCGGCGACGAGTTCCTCGGTGCCGGCCTCGGGGATCCAGCCCGACAGCGCGATCCCGGCATGGGCCGGATCTCCGGTCGACACCGCGACGATGTGATGGTCGCGCTCGTCGGCGACATGAACGCGAGCATAGCCGAGCCGGCGCACTTCGGCGAGCTTGGCGAGCAGCTGATCGATGCCCTCGGGGAACATCGGGATCTCGGCATGGTCCTTGTACAGCTCGCGCACTTCCTCGTCCTCGAGCTCGGACAGCAGGACGATGCCGATGCCGCTGGTCGTCGCCGGCAGCAGGCCGATGCGGCCGAGCCCGCGCGAGGCCTCGATCCCGGGCGGGGCGTGGAAGAGATAGCTGACGCTGTCGCCCCAGAGCACACCGAGCGCGACCGTGTGGCCGAAGCGGCGGAGCCCCTCGAGCACCGGCAGCGCGCGGCGGATCAGGCCCGAGGCGAAGAGGCTCTGCGCGGCGAGCACGTGCATGCCGGGGCCGGCGGTATATTTGCGGTTCGCCGTCTGCCGCGCGATGCCGAGATAGGCGAGCGTCTTGAGCAGCCGGTTGATCTTGGTCGGGTCGGCACCGAGCCGCCGGGCCAGCTCGCGGCAGCCGACCGGCTCGGGCGAAGTGGCGAGCGCCTGAAGCGTCGTGATCCCGTCGATCAGGCTCTGATTGGGCTGGGCGTTGAGTTTAGCGCGCATGGCGCCACCCTATGCACCTTGGGCGGGCGGGCGCCAAACTCACCGGACCTGCTCCGCATGGTCCCAGAAGGCGGCATTGGGCTCGACGCCCAAGCCCGGGCCGGTGGGCAGTGTATAGCCGCCCGCGCCATGCGCCATGTCGGTATCGAGCAGCGCAAGGTTCCGCTCGAATACCGAATGCTGCCATTCATGCTTCCAAAGCTGCGGCAGCGTGGCGGAGGCATGGAGGCTGGCGGCGAGGAAGATGCCGGTGCCGATGGTGGCGTGCGGCGCGACCGCGACGCGCTTGGCCGCGGCCAGACGGGCGATGCGCAGGAACTGGGTGATGCCGGTATGGCCCATTTCGGGCTGGAGATAGGCCAGCGGCCCGGCAGCGAGGCGATTGGCGGCCTCATATTCGGTGTACCATTCCTCGCCCGCCGCGATCGGAACCGGGCTGTCGGCGGCGAGGGCGGCGAGGCCGGCGACATCCTCGGGACGGACCGGTGCCTCGGCAAAACCCGGGCGATAGGGCGCGAGGCGATCGATCAGCGCGCGCGCCTCGGCGACGTCGAACTTCCAGTGCAGGTCGACAAGGATCTCGGCCTCGTTGCCGAGCGCGGAGCGAAGCGCGGCCATCTCCTCGACAATGCCTTCATGGCTGACCACGGCGGCGAACTTGAACGCGTCGATGCCGCGTGCCTGCCATTGCCGCGCCAGCGCGACGCGTTCGTCGAGGCTGGCGGCGGGGAGGCCGGAGAGATAGCTTGGAACGGCTGCATGCGCGGCAGGGCCGATCAGCGCCGAGACGGTCTTGTGCTCGGTCTTGGCCTTGAGGTCCCACAGCGCGATGTCGATCGCCGCGATCGCATCGACATGAAAGCCGCTCCAGCAGCCGCGCACGCGCATCAGGCCATAGAGCCGGTCCCAGGTCGCGCCGATATCGGTGACTTCAGTGTCGAGCAGGACGGGCGCGAGCAGATCATTGACGATTTCGCAGGTCGCGCGCGGGGCGCAGAGGCCATAGGTCTCGCCCCAGCCGACGCTGCCGTCCTCGGCGGTGAGGCGAACGACGATCGAACGGTCCGAGGTCGGGTAGATCGTGCCGTTGCCGCTGCGCACGACATAGCCGCGCGCATTGACTCGCTCGCCCGGTCCCAGCGGCCCGAGATAGGGCGTGTCGCGCGGGACGGTGACGATGAAGGTGTCGACGGCGGCGATGCGCATGGTCAGGCGAGGGCCCCCTGGGGTGCTTCGATCGGCAGCAGGTCTGCCAGGCGATCGAGCAGCGCGTCCAGTTCGGCGCGGTCGTGACGGTCGAGCTCGGGCCCGGGCGCGCGGACATGGGCGCTGTCGATCAGTCCGCGGCGCTGGAGCACGGCCTTGGTGAGGCGCCAGCGGAAGATCGCCTGCATGTTGAGCAGCGGCAGCGTGCGCTCGAACAGGTCGCGCGCGGTTTCCTGCTCGCCCGCGGCGAACGCGTCGAGCATCCGGACATGCAGTTCGGTGATCTCGCAGGCCGGCATCGTGCCGCGTGCGCCGCGCGCCAGCTCGTCGATGACGTAGCGTGCGCCGGCCCCGCCGAACACCGCCTCGAGCGCGCCGCCGGCAAGCTCGGTCAGGCGGGTAATGCGCTGACCGGAGGGTGGCGCCTCTTCCTTGACGAACTGGATTCCCGACACCTTTCGGGCGAGAACCGCCACTTGCTCCAGGGGCAGGCCAATTCCCATCGGCGGGGGCGCGTTCTGGACCATGATCGCGATGCCCGATCCCCGGTGCGCGGCCTCGAAGAAGCCGGCCATCGCCTCGAGATCGTCGGCGAAGGTCTTGGGCGTGAGGATCATCGCGGCGACCGCGCCGGCCCGCGCGCCTGCCTCCGCATAGGCGATCGCCTCGTCGGTATCGCCGGTGCTGGCGCCGACGACGAAGGGGATGCGGCCGCCGAGCCACTCGCCGATCCGCCCAGTCAGGTGGAGGCGCTCCTCGGGCGTGAGCAGATCATATTCGCTGGCGAGGCCGGGAAAGACCACGCCATGCGCGCCGGCAGCGACGATATAGTCGAGCACGCGCCGCGTGCCGGCCTCGTCCACTGCGCCATCGGCAGTGAAGATCGTCGGCAGAATCGGCAATACGCCCCGCAGCTCGCTCACACCCGTCCCCTGATAGTGTTGCTATATATGTCATTTCATAAGTCGATGATGCCGACTGTCAACCGCAAAACCACTATTGCACCGGGTCGAGTGTTGCTTTATTAGAGACGCAATTGGATGCCACGGCCGAAAAAGGCCGCGCCGCTGGAAGGGGAGAGGATATGAAGGATCGCGTGGTTCAGGGATTGCTGGCATCGACCATGCTGGCAACCGCGGCGCTCTTGGCCGCTCCGGCAGCGGCGCAGACCGCGCCGGCGGCTGCCGATGCGGCGGTTCCGCAGGGCGGCCAGACGAGCGAACCGACCGACGACGGGGACGCGATCGTCGTCACCGGCATCCGCCAGAGCCTCGGCGCCGCGCGCGACATCAAGCGCGAATCCGCTCAGTTCGTCGACGCGATCGTCTCGGACGATATCGGCAAGCTTCCCGACCGCAACGTTGCGGAATCGCTCTCCCGCGTTTCGGGCATTCAAGTCGATCGTGGCATCGCGGAGGGCACCAACGTCTCGGTGCGCGGGCTTCGCCAGAACGTCTATCTGTTCAACGGGCGCGAGATCGTCGATGCCACGGGCCGCGGCGGCGTCGGCCTCGATCAGCTCGGCAGCTCGACCTATGGCATCCTCGCGCTGGTGCCGTCGGAGCTGATCTCGCGGCTCGAAGTGACCAAGCTCGCCGGTGCCGACCAGTTCGCCGGGTCGCTCGGCGGCATCGTCGATATCGATACGCGCAAGCCGCTCGACGGCCCGAACCAGCTCGCCGCCAAGGCGGGCCTGACCTATGACGACCTGACCCAGAAGGCGAGCTACGAACTGTTCGGCCTCGCTTCGCACAAATTCGCGGACGACAGCCTGGGCGTGCTGCTCTCCGCCTCCTACGGCCGACGCCACCTCTCGCAGCAGGGTCTCGATACCTTTGCCGGCTACACCAAGTTCACCGACGGCGCCGGCGCGAGCCATTTCGGCAATTCGGACATTCGCCCGGAGGAGATCAAGGAAGTCCGCACCAAGCTCGGGCTCGACGGTGTCGTCCAATGGAAGCCCGCGCCGGGCGTCGAGCTGACGCTCGACAGCTTCTATTCCAAGCTGACCTCGGATCGTGACCGCTACTGGCTGTCGTTCAATCCGCTCACCGGCCTCCGCAATCCGAGCTATTCGTCGAACAACGTGCTGATCTCGGGCACCGCGGCGACGGCAGTGCTGACGAATACCGAGTTCGCCGACACCAAGGCCGACACCTGGTCCTCGGCGCTGCACGGCAAGTTCGACGTTGCCGAGGGCGTCCACGCCAGCGCCGAAATCTCCTACGACCGTTCGACGTCGAGCTATCGCCAGATCTATTTCCGCCTCCAGCCGATCGCCACGATCACGCCATCGGTGACCTTCGACCTCTCGCGGGGCGATCTGGGCGCGTATAATATCAGCGGCATCGACCTGACCGATCCGGCGCAGCTACGCTTCACGATCTTCTTCGAGAATCTCTACCGCGCCAAGACCGAGGCGACCGCCGCGCGAACCGACTGGAGCGTCGATCTCGGCGGCTTCCTCAGCAAGTTCAGCTTCGGCGCGCGCTATCAGCATCTCGATACGCGCACCAATCCCGCCCTGGCCGATATCCGCCCGGCCGGCGGCATCCCGGCGACGCAGCTCGCGAGTTTCCTGACGGTCTATTCGAATCCGGACTTCGCCAAGGGCGACTTCCAGGGGATTCCGCGCAGCTTCCTGACCTCGAACAACTCCGTGACACCCGGCTGCAGCGTATTCACTGCGTTTCCGGCGGTATCGCAGGCGGCGGCGTGCCTCAACCCGACGGCGACGACCAGCGCGCTCGCCGGGACCTACGAGATCAAGGAGAAGTTCACCGAAGCCTATGGCAAGCTCGATTTTGCCTCGAATCTCGGCGGAGTCGATCTCAGCGGCAATATCGGGGTGCGCTACCTGCATCGCGACCTCACGTCGATCGGCAATCTGATCAACAGCGCCGGTGGGGCGACGCCGACCACCTTCAAGCGCGGCGACGACGAATGGCTGCCCTCGGCGACGGCGAAGTTCGATCTGGGCAGCGGCATGGTGGTGCGCGTCGGCGCGGCGAAGGTCGTCGCCTTCCCGAACACCGCCGATCTCAACAACGGCCTGCAGCTGTTCAACACGGCGGTGTTCGTCGGCGGCGTGCAGGTGACGCCGGGCACCGGCAATGGCGGTGCGCCGAACCTCGATCCGTACAAGGCCAACCAGGTCGATGCCTCGCTCGAATATTATTTCGGCAAGCAGGCGCTCGTCTCGGTCGGCCTGTTCTACAAGGACGTCTCGACCTTCATTCTGTCGCGGCAGAGCGCGGAGACCTATTCGGGGGTCAACTACCTGATCAACCGGCGGATCAACGGCGACGGCGCCAAGGTGAAGGGCGTCGAGGCGCTGGTCCAGCTGCCCTTCTACTTCCTGCCCGGCCCGTTCGACGGCTTCGGCCTGATGGCGACCTATTCCTACATCGACTCGACCACGCCGGTGCGCGACGGGGTCGGGCGCGTGCTGCCCTTCCCGGGCCTTTCCAAGAACAATGCCAATCTGGTCGGCTATTACGAAAAGGGGCCGGTGAGCCTCCGCGTCGCCTACAACTGGCGCGACGACTATCTCGTCAGCCTGTCGGCGGCGAACAACGGCATCTACAACGACTCCTATACCGATCTGTCGGCAACCTTCCGCTACGATTTCACGCCCAACCTCTCGCTGGGCGTGGAGGCGAACAACATTCTCAACGAGAAGCAGCGGACCTATGACGGAACCGCCGAGGCGCTGCGCACCAACGTGTTCTTCGGCCGGATGTACAAGGCGAGCGTCAGCCTCAAATTCTGAGGCGCGCCGGACTGGAGACTCGAGTGAGCGAGCGATTGCTTGAAGGCCGCACCGCGCTGGTGACGGGTTCGGCCGGCGGGATCGGCGCGGCGATCGCCGTCCGGTTCC
This sequence comes from Pseudomonadota bacterium, assembly GCA_023400405.1. GTDB lineage: Bacteria > Pseudomonadota > Alphaproteobacteria > Sphingomonadales > Sphingomonadaceae > Sphingomonas. Next base: position 78,338 of record JAEXFD010000064.1, on the reverse strand, counting down.
GTTCCGAAGGGGCGGTGGTGGCCGGGCTCGACCTCGCGCCTTCGCCCGGCGCAGACCTTTCGCTCACCGCCGACCTGCGGAGCGACGACGCGCTGGGCGAGGCGTATGCGACGATGGTGGCGGCGGTCGGGGCGCCCGACCTGCTGGTCCACGCCGCCGCAATGTCGGTCGTCGGCGGCGTGCTCGACACCGACCCGGCCGATTTTGCGCGCCTCTATGACGTCAACCTGATCGGTGCGGTACGCCTGTTGCAGCGATGCGTGCCGGCCATGCGCGCCAAGGGGCGCGGATCGGTGGTGCTGCTCTCTTCGATCAATGCCGCCTTCGCGACGCCGACCCTGGCGGCCTATGCCGCGACCAAGGCGGCGCTCGACAATTTGACCAAGACCGCCGCGCTCGAGCTTGCGCCCGACGGGATTCGAGTCAACGCGATTGCCCCGGCATCGATCGACACGCCGCTGCTGCGCGCGTCGTACGAAGCGAGCGGCGACATCAAGGCGGCGCTTGCAGCAAACGCCAAGCGCCATCCGCTCGAGCGGCTCGGTGCGCCCGCGGAGGTGGCCGAGCTTGCCCTGTTCCTCGCCTCGGACCGCGCCGATTGGATCACGGGCGGAATCTACCCGATCGACGGAGGCGCCCATGTCACGCGGCGGTGAGTTCGTCGGCGTGAACTGGGGGAGCACCAATTTCCGGGCCTATCGGATCGACGCGGCGGGCGCGTTGATCGACACCTATGATAGCCCCGCCGGCGTCACCAAGCTCGATCGCGCCGGCATCGCGGCGCAAATGGCAGCGCTGGCCGAACGGTGGCCGACACATGGTCCGATCTATGCCTCGGGCATGATTACGTCGAACATCGGCTGGGTCGAGCTGCCCTATGTCGAGGCGCCCGCCGGGATCGCCGAACTTGCGGCCGCCGCGCAGACGGTCGCGATCGGCACGGTCGACGTGACCCTGATGCCCGGCATCGCGTGCCGACGCGCTATGGACGACGCGCCCGACGTGCTGCGCGGGGAGGATGTCGAACTGGCGGGCTTCGCGGCGATGACCGAGGAGCGCACCGGCTATGTCGCGCTGCCGGGCACGCATACCAAATGGGTGCGGCTAGAGGACGGACGCGTCGCCGAATTCGCCACGGCGATGTCTGGCGAGATCTACGACCGCCTGGCCGCGAACGGCCTGCTCGCCTCGGTGATCGAAGGCGAGGCCACCGATGGCGACGCCTTCGCCGCTGGCGTGGCATTGGGTGCCGATCGCAAATTGGGCCTCGGCAACCTGCTGTTCGGCGTGCGCGCCCGCGTGGTGCGCGGCGAACTGGCACGCCGCGATGCGGCCTCCTTTGCGCGTGGGATCCTGATCGGATCGGAGATCGCCGACGCCCTGGCGCTCTACCCGGACCTGCGTGACCGGGCCGTTCCGCTGATCGGGGCCAGCGCCGTCACCTCACTCTACGCCGCCGGATTGGCCCGGTTAGGCATCGTCACCGCGCCGGTCGAATCGAGCCGCGCCTGCATCCAGGGCTATCATGCCCTGCACGCGCATTTCAGCGGCGCATCGTAGGCGGCTTTAGGGTGCCGGGCTGAGCCCGCCCCTTCGTGACGCGCTGCGCCGAGGCGACGGACCTTTCCGAAAGCATCGCGGGCAGGACGTGTTGTCCGGGGCAAATGGCGGCGCGGGGGCATCCCCTCGTGAAATCAATCAAGTACCTCGGTATCTGAGATGCCCCCCATTTTGCCCACACTTGGCGTGAGCTTTATGAGCCGGCGCGACATGGCGCGCGTCCGCTATGCGCCTCACTAATAGCCGTACGAGGGGCGCTTCGATGGGCCTGCAAGCGGCCGCTCGAGTCATGGTAATCACTCGCAGCTTACAGGAATGGAGAAGGCTGCGGGCCTGACGTCATCGCGGCTGTTCTGGCACATGAAGGTCGAGCCTGGAGACCATGCAGTTCGCCCCGCATCAGCTTGTCGGACCGATCGGGATCGCCCTTCCTTTTGATCGGCGCCGACGATCGACCCTATACTCGGCCTCTCTGCCGTCGGTTGACAAACGCGGGCGCTGGGGGTGGATACGGCGGCGATGAACTGTCGAGCGACATGGCCTCCGATTCAGCGATAGACGCGCTCTATGCCGATTTGCGGCAAGCGGCGCGCCGGGAGCGATTCCGGGCCGGGCGGCCGAACACGTTGCAGACCACAGCCGTCCTGCACGAAGCCTATCTCAAGCTCAGCAATCGCCATGCCTGGGAAAGCCGGGAGCAGTTCCTGGCGACGGCTGCGACGGCGATGCGGCATGTCCTGATCGACGCGGCGCGAGAGCGGATGAGCGCGAAGCGTGGCGGCGGCCTTCGTCCGATTCCACTCGACGACGTCGAGGACGATCGCGATGCGCATGCCGAAGAAGATCTGCAACTGGTAGCCGTTGGCGGTGCGCTGCAACGCCTGGAACAAGTGGACCCGGACCTTGCGAAGTTGGTCGATTGCCGATTCTTCGTCGGATTGAGCGAGCGCGAGACGGGGGACGTGATGGGGCTCAGCGAACGGACCGTGCGCCGCCGCTGGTCTCAGGCGCGGGCGTGGATCCACCGTGAGATTTCAGCCGATTGAGCTTCGCGCGAAGCCGCGCGATGTCGGCCAGTGCGGTGGGCGCAGGGACCATTTTGAACGCCAGGGTCGCGGCATCGAGATCGGTGGCGGCTTCTGCCCACCTGCCTTGCGCAATTCGCAGCGCCGCACGGGCGCGAAGCAGCAGGCCCTCACTCATTTTGCGGCCGGGGATGTCCGACACACTGCCGGCCGTGGGGGCCAACAGCCGTTCGGCTTCATCGACCCTGCCCAACTCCGCCAAGGCCTGGATTTTCGAGGTGTCGATCTGAAACAAGAGGCGGCGGTTGCTCGGATCGAACGTCGCGGCAATTTGCGATGCCTCGTCCAGCACGCGCAGTGCCTCGTCGCACCGATTCATCGTGACCAGCAATCGCCCGTATGAGGCAAGATACTCGACCAAGGTCAGCGTCCTGCCATAGAGCCTGCGCTGGGCGGTGATGCCCCGTCGCATCAGCATGCCGGCCCGTCCCAGGTCGCCTTTTTGAAGCGCGATTCCAGCTTGCGTGACATAGAGGACGATGGCCCCGTCGCGTCGGTCGCTATCGCTTTCCTCGATGAACTCTTCGCCGCGTTGGAGCAGCCTGTCGGCTTCGTCGAGGCGGCCGAGCATCCCCAGATACGTGGCAAGGTTCGAATATCGCCAAGGCAAGTTGTAATAGTAGTATTGGTAGGCGCGTTGGGCGTCGGGCAGATTTCCCTTCAACAATGTCACCGCCTGATCGAGTTTTCCTGCCGTCCGAAGCCAATAGGCCCTTGCGTCGATCGTTTCCGCAGCTTCCTTGAGGAAGCGGTCCGGGTCGGTTCTCCAGACATGCTCTGCCTGATCGAGCGCCGATCCCGCCCCCTTCAGATCGCCCTCCCGCAAATAGACGACGGCCAACTCGACCTTCAGTCGCGCGGCGCCAGCAGGATCCGTCCGCTCGATGCCGCGGGAAAGGGCGCCGAGCAAAAGCGGCTTCGCCGCCCGCCAGTTTCCGGTGGCGATATCGATGGACGCCAGTGTTTCGATCCGAACCGCAATATCCGGCGATTGCGCGGGCAAGGATTGAACCAGGTTCCGTGTCGTCATGGCCATCATCTCGCCGACCGATGTCGATCGGGCTTTCTTTTCGTCATAAGCGTCGCGCAGCAGGAAAAGCATGGTCCCTGCGGCGGCGCGTTGGCGGGTCGCCTGCTCCCGAGCGATGTCCCTTTCCCAGGCAGCTTCCCGCGCTTTCAAGACGATGCCCGCGACCCCCGCGATCACGGCGAGAGCGACCGCAACGGCCGAGCCGAAAGCAACGCGGTTTCGGCGCAAGAAGCGCAGCGCCCGGTAGGGCCGGGATTCTCCTCGCGCCCGCACCGGCCTGTGGGCAAGATGGCGCCGGATATCGGCGGAAAGGTCCGCGACGCTGGCATATCGGTCGGCTGGTTCAGGTCGCATCGCCTTGACGACGATCGCGTCGAGGTCGCCCGCGATCGCTCGCGCAGGAATCGGCCAGGCCTCGCCGCGCGAAGGCACCGAACTGGGCGGCGGTGGATCGCCCCGCAGGATTCGCAGCACGGTCGCGGGGAGCGCGGCCTCTTCGGATTGCCATGGGCCGCGGCCGGTGAGCAGCCTGAACAGTACCGCGCCCAGCGCATACACGTCGGTCGCGACGGTCACCGCCTTGTTTTCCAGTTGCTCGGGCGCGGCATAGTCCGGAGTCAGCAGCGTCTTGGCGCGCGACAGGTCGTTCCCCTCGCCGACGATCCGCGCAATCCCGAAGTCGAGCAGCCGCGCCCGACCTTCGCGATCGACCAGGATGTTGTTCGGTTTGAGGTCGAGATGGACCACCAGCCGGCCATGCGCGTAGGAAACGGCGTCGCAGACATCGAGGAACAGCTTCAGCCGCTGTAACAGGCTCGCGTGCCTTTGCTCGCACCAGTCGTCGATCGCTTCTCCCTCGACATATTCCAATGCCATGAAGGGGCGGCCGTCCTCGGTCTTTCCGCCGTCGATCAGGCGCGCGATGCCGGGATGCTCGAGATCGGCGAGGATGCCCCGTTCGAACTCGAACAAGGCGGCGCCCGTGACCGCCTCGGCCCGCAGCAGCTTGAGCGCAACGCGCTGGTCGAATCCGCCCTGGGCCCGCTGTGCGAGATAGACTTCCCCCATGCCGCCACGGCCGATCGGGTGCAGGATGCGGAATTGCCCGACCATCGTCCCGGTCGCGAGGGACGCGTCGTGGTTCACGGGTTCGGCGTCTTCGCGTTCGAGGGATTGATCGAGGAACCCTTGCCCCTCGCTCGACCGCAACAGGCTCCGGACTTCGTCGCATACCAGCGGGCCGGCGCGCGCGGCGCGAAGCCGCTGCTCGCGTTCCCGCTCAGGCAGATCGCACAGGGCGTCGAACAATTTCCAGATTGCGGCCCATTCCTCCGGGGATGGCTGACGCTTGGCGGCCGGCTCGCGTCCGCCTTCCGATGACATGGCCGATCCGCCCTTCCGATCGCGCATTGCCAATGCCGTCCTCCCGCCCTCCACAAGCGCCAGGTCCCCGATAGCGCAGATATTGGGCGAAGCATAAGCGAGAGCGCAAACAGGCCCTATCCTCAACGCGTTGGACGAGATTTTTACTTGGCCGGGTTGGCCGGCGGTTTCCGTATCCCTGATTGCAGGGCGAGAAGGGGACCGTGAATGACTAACGCGCAAACGCTGTTTCGGGAGGTCCAACAGGAGACGGGGGACCACGCGATCCATCCCATGGCGAGGGACGGATCGCGCATTCGCCGATCCGCCAATCGTGTCCCTCCTGCCGGAGCCAGGCCGCCACGCAGCTAGCGCGGCCGACATGGCCGCATCGACCACGATCCACGCAGGATTTCGCAGACGCCACCCCGAACCGAGCGCCCCGAAGCCTCGTGCCGCTGATCAAAGACCGACCTGCGTCGCACACCGACCACCAAAGATGAGGGATCACAACCATGAAGCGGAAACTGAACCTGGCTCTTGCCACCACCTGCGCGCTCGGCGCGCTGTGCCTGATGCCGCGCGCGGCGATGGCTCAGGCCAACGGCGGCAACCTGGCCAACAATACGCCTTGCAACCAGGACGTGTCTGCTGACCTTGCCTGCAGCGTGGGCGCCACTGCATCGGGCGGTTCTGCAGTCGCAATCGGCCCGGGGAGTGGCGCATCGGCAGCTTCTGCCGTCGCGATCGGCGCGAGGAGCGGCGCTTCGGCCGGCAGCACCGTGGCGATCGGCGTGCAGACCACCGCATCGGGAGATTCTGCCGTCGCGATGGGACCGGGGAGCGCTGCGTCGGCCAACGACAGCGTCGCGATCGGCGTGCGCGCAAGGGCATCGAGCGGCGCCGCCATCGCGATGGGCTACCAGACGATCGCAAGCGGCCCCGGCAGTACTGCCCTGGGAGACAGCGCGGAAGCGTTAGGCTATGGAAGCCTGGCAAGCGGGTTCAGCACGGAGGCCATCGGCGATCGCTCCTCCGCCATCGGCATGTATAGCGGCGCGGTGGGAGCAGGGGATTTCGCTGCCGGGGGCGCCAAGACGGGAACGGTGAGTCAGTCCGGCCTCACCGCCAACGGCACCAAGGGGAATATCGCGATCGGCACCGACACGTCGACCGCGGACGGCGCCGCGGATGCCACACGCGCCTTCGCCAATGGCGGCGACAGCATCGCCATCGGCACGGGCACCCAGTCGACAGGGCATTATGGCGTGGCCTTGGGGGCACTCGCCCGGGCCAGCGCCTCATACTCGACTGCACTAGGACAAAGTGCGAATGCCAGCAGCCTCTACGCCTTGGCGCTGGGTGCTGATACGACCGCATCCGGACAGTTCAGCACGGCCATCGGCACTTCCACCATGGCCTCCGGCCTGTTCTCGGTTTCCGTGGGCTCGAACGGCGGAGCGACGGGCGACTACAGCATCGCGCTCGGGAGCAGCGCCATTGCCGCGAACGGAAATTCCACGGCGATCGGCCACAACAGCGAGAGCGGTGGGAACGGCGATGTTGCGCTGGGGACGGGTGCCCACGCCGGATATACCGGCGACGGGAGGAACTATTACTACGCGAATACCAACCGAAACGTGGCGATCGGCAACGCCATCGGAAGCGTCTATTCGGAAGCCAGCGGCGGCGATGCCATCGCCATCGGCTCGGCAACCAAGGCAACCGGCGCGCAAAGCGTCGCAGTCGGCCTCCAGGCGAACGCGGCGGGCAGCAACGCCGTGGCGCTGGGGGTGAATGCCAGCGCGGGCTATGCCAACAGCAGCGCGATCGGCACCGGCGCGACGACGACCCGCGCCAATCAGGTGGTGCTCGGCGGCACCGGCAGCTCGGTGACCGTCGGCGACATCGCCGCCAGCACCGCGGCACAGGTCGGCGCGCTGGGGATCGTCACGGTCGATGCCAGCGGCACGCTGGGCGTCGACAACACGCTCGGCACGACGCTCGCCAACCAGGGTTCGCAGATTTCGTCCCTGCAAGCCTCCGATGCGCAACAGACCGCCGCGATCACCGCGGTGCAGAACGTCAACACTCAACAGGAAACCCATCTGAGCGCGATCGACAGCCGGGATGCCGCCCAGGACTCCCACCTGGCTGCGATCGACGCCGTCAATGCGGGGCAGGATTCGCGGATGACGGCGATCGAATCGGTGAACACGATGCAATCGAACCAGATCAACACGCTGCAGGATCAGGTCGGCAATCTCCAGACCTCGGTGAACGGCCTGCGCCGCAATATCCAGCAGGCCAATGCCGGCATCGCCGCGGCGGTGGCGCTGGGCGGCACGATGGTGGTGCCCGAGAGCAACGTGTCGATCTCGTTCAACCTTGCCACCTATCGTGGGCAACAGGGTTTCTCCGGCGCGGTCGTCGGCCGCCTCGCGCCCAAGGTCTATGTGAATGCCGGCATCGGCGGCTCGACCGTCCGCAAGTCGACCGCCGGGCGCGTCGGCATCAGTTTCGGACTGTGAGATGAAGAAGCTTCGAAACCTCGCGATCGCCGTGGGCGTGGGCGGCGGGCTGTTCCTCCTCCTGGCCTATCTCGAGGCCAGCACCCCCGGACTGGATCTGGGGGCCACCAAGTATGTTCTGCCGATGGTGCTCGGCAGCGGATTGTTCGCGGGATTGAACGCCAAGGCGGGCAATCGCCGGCTCCCGGTGGCCAACGACGCGCGCAAGGCGGAGCTGCTCGGCTTTCCGCCCCGCGAGGGGGCAGGTTGGGTGGTGGTGATGCGCGACAAGGCGACGGTCGCATCATCCCTCGGCTTCGACGTGGCGGTCGACGACGAGGTGGTCACGCAACTGATGCCGAAGCGCTTCACGATGATTGCCCTGCCTTCGGGAACGCATCGCCTGTTCGCGGATGTCGCCGGAGCCCCCGGCGACTCTGCGACAGCGCCGCTCGAGATCAGGATTGCGCCGGGCGCGATCCTGATCTTTGCGATTCGGGCATCGATGGGCCTGATGCGCACCTCGCTTCGGCTCGATCCCGTTGCGGACAGCCCCGCCGTGCGCAGGGCGCTCGCGCGGATGCAGCTGGTGGAACCTGAGGTCTACGATCGTGAATGAGATGGCGCTCGCCACCGTTCTGCCGCTGTTGGTGTTCGTGGCGATCGGCATGATCTTGCTCCTGCGCAGGGTCGCGACCCGTAAAGCCCCTTCGGCACCGTTCGAGAGGGCAGCGGACGGCACGATGATCGTGCCGATCCGCGGCCTCTATCTGCGCCGTGCGGGGATCATGGGGGGCACGTCGCACAACAACATCAACCCCCGCTTCGCGATTGCGCCCGACGGGATCCGGTTTCGGGTGTTCGCCGAGAGCCGCCTTGCCTTTTCGGACATCGGCCATGTCGAGGTTCGCGAACGCTTCGGGTTCGTCTACGTGCTACTGGTCAACAACGCGGGCCCGCGACTGCTGAGCATGAATGTCGGCAACCGCAGTACCGCGAAGCAGGTGCTGGAAGCGTTTCCCCGCAGCGTCGCCCTAACCCCCCAGGCCGCGACGATCCGCGACGGAAGCCCGGCGGCCGGGACCTCGGGCCTTCGCCTGTATCAGGGGCGGATTGCCTGACAACGGCGTTTGCGAGCGGGGTATCCGAGAATTGGCACCTGCCTAGGCTCGTTCGCTTGCGACCAAATTACCCATGCAGGCTCATAGCGCGACGTCCGCTCCGCGCGCGCTTCTCCGATACCCGACATTTCGCAGACCTGTGAGATTTGCCGATAGCTGTCCGCTTGTTCGGCGTCAGGTTGGTCGAACAGTCTTACCCGGCATTTTTATAGCATTTTCAAAAACCTGGCAAAGGTGATGGCGGAGCGGGAGTCCTTGCGCATATTGTCCGGGAAAGCCCGCTCTCGTTCGTGGCCTTGTTTAAGGTTTAGTCTAAAGGCGTGGTAGATTGCGCTGGCCGGCCCTTAAGGTCCGCGGACGTACGGATCCATCCGCGTCGCAAATGGGCATGTAGATGGGCATTGATGGCTGAGTATGGGCCGGAACCAGACTGTCCGTATCAGGCGCCGCACATGGCCGAACCGGATGCGAGCGGCGAGCGCGGCAAATTGCGGTAGGAGCGATCTCAGTCGCGCTGCGCGAGCGACGGCGAAATCGTTCAGAATCACCCCGACGAAACTGCGCCAAGGACAGTAGCCGAAACGATTGTTTCGCCTTGTCGAGAAAGGTCGGATAAAGAATAGTAGGCGTGGCGCCGGGGGGATCGGCACCGATACAAAGGGGGTGGTATGCGGCTGTTGGTCCTGGCGCTCGCGGCGGCTGCCTCGGTCGGTCAAACCCAGAGTGCGACGCCGAAGGCAGCACCGCCTGACTGGGACCTGAGTGCACTTTACCCAAGCGCCGATGCCGCGGCCAAGGACCGAGCGGAGATCGAGGCTGAAATGCCCGGTCTTGCCCGGTGGAAGGGCAAGCTCGTCGACGCCCAGTCGATCCGAGACGCGCTGGTGGCGAGATCCGCGCTCCGCATGCGGTTTGCGCGCTACTATGCGTGGGCTATGTTGCGCGTAAGCCGCGACGGAAGCGATGAGGCGGCCGGTGCGGACCTGGCGGCAGCGACCGACCTGTCCACCAATATCGAGACAACGGCCGCATATATCGAGCCGGAATTGGTTGCGCTCGGCAACGCGCGGCTGGCGGAACTTGCGCGAAACGAAAAACTCGCTGCCTACGCCAAAACGCTGACGCTTCTGCGGATCCGGGCCAGCCACGTGCTGCCGACCGCCCAGGAAGAGCTGGTTACCAGTGTACAGCCGCTGCTGCGCCAGCCAGCGAGCGTGCGCGATACGCTGTTCAACGTCGAGCTGCCCTATCCCACCATTACCATCAAGGGCGAGCCGCGACGGCTCGGACCGGGCGCGCTGAGGCGGTCGCTGACCGATCCGGACCGGGCAACGCGCAAGGCCGCATGGGACGCATTCACGACCACGCAGGACAGCTTCAAGCTCACGCAAGCGGCCCTACTGTCGAGCTACCTGTCCGGAGTGGCGTGGGAGGCAAAGAAGCGCGGCTGGGCCAGCCAGACCGAGATGGTGACGGCGTCCGACCCGGTGCCGGCGGCGGCCTTCTCCGCCTTGAGCGCGGAAGCGGAGCGCGCGGCGCGCGGGCCGCTGACGCGCTATGTCGCGCTCAAGGCCCGTGCGCTCCACCTCCCCGCGCTCGCGACCTACGACCTGGCGGCGCCGATCGCTCCCGACACGCGGCACTACACGATCGACGATGCCAAGGCGCTGACGCTCGCGGCGGTGGCGCCAATGGGACAAGAGTACCAGCAGCGCCTGGCACGCGGGTTTGCGGGGAAGTGGATCGACTGGCATCCAGGACCAACCAAAGCGCCTGGCGGCCTCACTCTCTACGGCGTGGCGAGCGTGCCAGCCTATATCTCGATCAGCTATTCCGAGGACGCGCCCGGGTTAGCGATCTTCGCCCACGAATGGGGGCATTGGCTGCACTGGGACTATGCCCGCGAGGCGAACCGGCCATATGAGACGCTGGCGCCCGAAACCACGACCAACGACCTGATCACCTTCGTTCACGAGATGCTGGTCACGGACGCCGAGATCGCGCGGGCGAAGACTCCCGCCGAGCGTATAGCTGCGCTGACCACCGCGATAGATGCGCTGCGCAGTCCCTATATCGGCGTGGTGGCCCAAGCCGCGTTCGACCTGGCGGTGCGCGATGCGGCAGACAAGGGGCGCGCTTTGACGCCCGAAGCCATCAGCAAACTCTACTGCGACGCTCGGGACCGCTTCTCGCCATCGACGATCCAGCGTGGCGAGCATGACTGCCTGGGCTGGGTGACCGAGCCTTACGTCTATTACGACATGTATTTCTACCGCTACCTCCTGGCGACAAGCGCCGCCGCCTGGTTTGCCGAGCGGATCGCCGCTGGCGACCATCAAGTCGCGGATCGTCTGAAGGACCTGATGCGGGCGGGTGGTTCCAAAGACGGCCCGACCCTTCTCAAACAGGCGGGCTTCGATGTCGCGGACCCGTCGGCGTATGCTGCGATGACCCGGCGGATAGAGCGGCTCACCGCCGCCCTGGAGCGGGAAGTAGAACGGACGCAACCGCCCCGCTAAAAGCTTGGCTCGCTGGAGCTGGGGATGAAATACGGGCCATCCACCGGCGATTTCGATGGCCAGCAAAGCCCGCCTTCGGGCACCCGCGTTACTCTGACGGTTGACCGGTCTGGGGCCCCGTCCCGACAGGCAAATTGCTCTCAAAGCGGTCCGGCGGCTCATAGGCCGTGAGCAGACTGTCTGCTTAGCGCGCTCGAAGATGGCAAAGCCGCCGACCGGTCTCCGCCCATCTCGGCGGCCAAAAGGCCTTCCACCGAAGTACCCGATGGCCATCGCCTGTTTAGCGAGCGGAGCTAGGGCGCAAATGCTAGGAAGCGAGAGAGTGAACCGAGTGCCCACCTATTGAATCTATCCTGAAACGGAAGCTGCCTTTCAGGATGACCGACGATCCCCGAAGACGCTCGAGTCCTATTCGGATCTCTGGCCTGTGATGGCGCCGACGAGACGCGATCGTCGAGAAGGAAGGGGGCACGCCTGCCGGCGCCTCAACAGCGTTGCCGCCCAAACGCACCCGGTGGCCCGTGCGATGCCGAGCCACCGGGTCGTCGGCAATTTACCAGCCGAACGTCATTCCGACGCGGCCACCGGTGGAGCCCTTGACGGTTGAACCGGCGAAGCCGCCACTCACCCAGACGTGATCATCGACTTTCGCGATCGCAGCGCCCGAGAAGCCCTGTTCACCCCGGTAGGTGGCAAGATTGAACGACACCGCAATGGTCATGTCGGAAGGGATCGTCGTGCCCGCGAGGGCCATCGCCGCTGCAATGCCGCCATTGGCCCGGCGCGCATTGAGATCGATGCGGTTTTCGGCGTTGGTCATCCGCGTACCAAGCGTGCCGAGCTCGTTCAGATCGAGCGTCGTCGTCGCGAGATTGCCCGCGGCGTCACTGGTCACCAGGCTGAGCGCACCCTGCTGGGCGGCACGGCTGGCGGAAGAGGCGATACCCGCCATCGTGTAAGTCGATGTGGCAGAGCCCATCGCGACTTGCCCGGCGCGCGTGGCCGTCGCGCCCTGTCCGATCGCGATGCTTCCCGCCGCGCCGGCATTCGCCCCGTCACCCATCGCAATCGCCGAAGCACCGTTGGCGACGCTCTGGTTCCCGAGTGCCACGGCCCCTTGTCCGGTAGCACTGTTGTTGCGACCCATCGCGACCGCGCCCTGGCCGGTGGCGGTGTTGGGATCGCCGATCGCAACCGCGCCATTGCCGCTCGCGACATTGCCCGCGCCGATCGAGACGGCCTGGCCGGTTACTGCCCGCGCGCCATTGCCGATCGCCACCGAGGACTCGCCGCCCGCGACCGAATTGCTGCCCACCGCGATCGAATTGGCACCCGTCGCCTGCGGCCCCGGGCCGGTCATGTTGGATCGGAAATAGGCGCCATTGGCGGCAGCGGCATTCGCCGTCGCCAGCGCCGTGTTCGCCGTATTCTGCGCAGCGCCTGCATTGGTGAGCGCGGTGTTGGCGGTTCCCTGCGCCGTCGCTGCGTTGGCGAGCGCGGTGTCGGCCGTGCTCTGCGCAGTCGCGGCATTCGCCAGCGCCGAGTTCGCGGTTCCCTGCGCAGCATTCGCGGCGAGCAGGGCCTGGTCCGCCGTAGCGCCACCGGCCGTCGCCGCCGCCAAGGCGTTCTGCGCCGTGCTCTGAGCCGTCGCGGCATTGGCGAGCGCGGTGTTGGCGGTTGCGCGGACGACGTCGAGCTGCGCCAGGTTGACGGCATCGGTCGCGGAGGTCCCGGCGGCGACGTTCGTCACTTGCCGCTCATTGCCGACGGTGCCGACCGAAACACTGTTGGCCCGATCGGCCAGCGAACCGTTACCTAGCGCAACGGCGTTTGTCGCCGTCGCGGCGCTGCCATAGCCCAGGGCGACGCTGTCCGTTCCCACCGCCTGGGCAATCGCGCCAAGCGACGTGCTCCGTTCACCCGACGCGACGGTGGACGCGCCACTACCGCTCTGACCACCAACCGCGACCGACAAGGTGCCGGAGGCGGTGGCGTTGAGGCCGAGCGCGACGGCTCGTTCCCCGGTTGCCGCCGAAGTGAAGCCAACGGCGAGGCCGAATTGGTTCGTCGCCGCCGCGCCCAGGCCGAGCGCCACGCTACCCATCGCGCCGGCATTGGCTCCCTGGCCGAGCGCCGTTGCCGACCGCGCCGACTGAGCACCTGCGCCAATTGCCGTCGAATTGAAGTTGGTCGCCGTCGCATTGTAGCCAAGTGCCAGCGAATCGTCGTTGTTGGTGCTGGCGTTGGCCCCGATCGCGATCGAGCCCGTCCCGGCCGAGATGCTGCCCGCGCCGAGTGCCACCGTGTCGTTGCCAAGCGCCTGGGTACGCACGTTGGCGGCGGTGAGCGTCCCGAGCGCGATTGCGTTTGCCCCGCTGCTCAGTGTGCCGAGGCCCAGCGCGACCGACGAATCACCCGAGGCCGTGCTCGAAGTGCCCAGCGAGGTGCTGCCGGCGCCTGTCGCCTGGGAGGCGAGGCCGAAGGCCGAGGAGGCATTTCCGGTCGCCGCCGAAAGAAAGCCGATCGCGAGCGACTGGTTGGCCGCATGGGCGTTATAGCCCATCGCGATCGCGCCATATCCGGTGCCGAAGGCGGAGCGGCCGAGGATGATGTTGTCGGCCAGGCTCGCGCTGGCATTTTCCCCTAGCACGATCGAGGATGCGCCCCCCGCCTGCGCCTGCCAGCCCAGCGCGATCGCGCCATCGGCAGTCGCCGCGCTGTTCGAGCCGATCGCCACCGCGTTCGTAACCGGCCCTAAGGTCGCCGTGTAGATGATCGCGGTATCGCCGATCGCCACGTTCGAATCGCCAACGACCTGAGAAGACCCAATCGCCACGTTGGAAGTGCCGTTGGCCAGTGAATCTCCGCAGACCGTGGTGTCGGTAGAGCCGGGCGTGATCGAGCCTACCGGATTGTTCGCCGCGTCGCGGCACTGGACATTCTGCGCCTGCGCCTCGCCGGTCGCCAGCATCATCGCGATGGCGCCGATGGACACGGTCGCCAGGCCCCGCAAGGCAATGTTGCGCGTGGTTTGGATGGTCTTCATGATGTTCATTCCCCTCTACAGTCGTGAGCGACGGCGAAGGGGAGGGTCCGGCCCATTTCGTCCTCTGCTCGGCCGATGCCGGCAGTCCTCCCCAACTGTCGAAAGCGAGAGACGGGGTCTCCGCCGTATAGCGGACATGCCCCGATCACTTTTTTGCTGACGTGCCGAGCTTGCCGCTCCGGCGTGACCTCAATGCTGACCCAGCTTGGCGAGCAGCTTCACCGCGACCTTCTCGGCGATCGCGCGCTTCTCCGCCTTCGAGATCAGTGGATAGCCGGGGTGATTGGCCGGATCGTGCATGATCGGCGGAGACACTTCGACGAAGGCGTCGCCCTTGCGCACCGCCAGCGTGTCATTCGCTTCCCAGACGACCTCGTCGCCGATCGCCGGGGCCTTCGAGTCATCGGGCTTGAGCATCGCATTGACGTCGGACCCGGCGCCGCCTTTGTCAGCCACCGCCGCGCCCATTCCGCCGAGCAGCGTGATCGACTTGCGCACCGTCTCCATCTGCTTGGCGCCGCCACTGGCCACGGCCTTGATCTGGGTAGCGTCGTTGGGTTCGCTCTTATAGTCGCACGCGCCCGCATCGGTCGGCTGCACGGCAGTGACCTTGTCGGTCGTGATCGCGGTCATTTCCTCGGCGCTGATTAGGCTGCAGGCGTCGATCGGCTTGCTGGCATTTCCCGTGCCGCCCGTGCCGGCAGCGGCCGAAGTGCTTCCGTTATCCGGATCGCCGTTCGAGCCGCCGCAGCCGGCCAGCGCCAGGCTCGTCGCCAATCCCGCGTAGAGTAGTTTCGAAGATCGCATCTGCCTTCTCCCTTGCTAAATGCATGAGGGAGGGCGACCGCCCGGTTCCCCTCCCCGCTGCGGCCGCGCTCAGCGCGGCGATCGTCGAGGAAGACGGCGGGTCATGCGCAAAGCGGACATTCGCGCAAATAAATGGGTGGATTGTCCGCTTTCCCCGCCGCCGCCCGTCTTGCCGTTCGATAGCAGCGAGGGAGGCGGCGATGGGGACCGGATCAAAGATTGGGCTGGCGGCAATGGCCGCGGTGCTGGCGAACTGCTCGCATCAGCCCACAGCGGAAAACGCGGTTCAGGCCGAGCCCGCTGCGAACGCTGCCGCAATGGCGAATGCCGTGTCGAACGCATCCGTGCCCGCAGCCCAGTGGGTCGAGGGCTTCGACCCCGCTAGCGCTCCCATCGGCTCCACGCCGAACGGCGCCTGGCCCTATTTCAGCCTGATGCAAGGCTATGAGCCGCTTTCGATCAAGAACAACCCCGGCGATGCTGCGCGCGACCTTGAAAAGGATGTCGCCTATGATCGCTACGAGTTCTTCGACGGCAAGAAGCTGATCCCGGTCGAGGGCAGGCTCTATACGGTGAAGGCGATCGGCAAGGGCGCCTCGATCTTCCAGGCACAGAAGACCTATGAGAAGCTGGTCCATGATCTCGGCGGAGTCACCGTATGGGAAGGCACCGGCCAGCAGATCGCCGACGCCAAGCTGAAGTTCGCCGAGCAGCGCCACCGCGGGCTCTACAATCTCGAGAGCGAGAAGGGCGGCACCTATATGGTCCGCACCCCATCGGGCGGCGAAATCTGGGTCGAGGTCTGGAAGCGCTGGCAGGACAATGACGATTCCTACTGGCTGACCGTGGTCGAGAAGAAAGGCCTGGAGATGAAGGCCAAGATGCTCGACGCCGAGGAGATGAAGGCGGCGCTCGACGCCGACGGCCATGTCGCGCTCTACATCAATTTCGACACCGATGCGACGGCGATCAAGCCGGACTCCCAGCCGGTAGTCGCCGAGATCGTCAAGCTGCTGAAGGCAAACCCGGACCTCAAGCTCGAAGTGCAGGGCCATACCGACAATAGCGGCACGCCCGCGCATAACCAGACCCTGTCCGGCGGCCGCGCCAACGCCGTGCTGGCCGCACTGCTCGCCCAGGGAATCGCCGCCGAGCGACTGACCGCCAAGGGGTACGGCCAGACCCAGCCGATCGCCGACAACGGCACCGAAGCGGGCAAGGCAAAGAACCGGCGGGTCGAACTGGTCAAACGCTGACCGCGCGACGCACGAGGCTTGCATTCGCGCCTCCGGCGAAGGATGATCGCGCCGGGCCGGGGGTCTCCTATGCAGTCGTCTGAGCAGCTTGTCCGTCTTCTCTATGACGAGTTGCACCGGATCGCCCGGCGGGAGCATCGGCGTGCCGGCAGCCCGATGACGTTGCAGACCACCGCGCTGATCAGTGAGGCCTATCTCAAGATCCGTCGGCGGGAGGATTGGGACAGCGATCGCCACTTCCTGGCCTGCGCCTCGACGGCGATGCGGCATATCCTGATCGACGCCGCCCGCGCGCGGATCGCCGGCAAGCGGGCGGGCGGCCGCGGGGATTTCACACGAGCGCTGGCGTGCGAAGCGGCGGAGATCGCCGACGACGACGAAGTCGCCAATTTGGGCGACGCGATGCGTCGTCTGGCCGAGCTCGAGCCGCGGCTGGCGCAGGTGGTTGACTGCCGCTTCTTCGCGGGGCTCAACGAACGTGAAACGGCCAACGTGCTCGGCGTCACCGATCGCACCGTCCGCCGGCTATGGACCCAGGCGCGCGCGATCCTCCACAGCGGCTTGATCGCCGCCGAGTAACTTAGCGCAGCGCCGCGATGCGTCGGTCGATGCTGGTCAGTCCGGCGAGCCCCGCTTTCCCGGCCGGTCCCATCGCCTCGAACGCGGCGCGCGCCTGCCCCGCCGCCGCTTGGGCAAGCGGCTTCTGGCCCGAAGCGAGCGCCACCACGGCTTTGGTCAGCTCATATTGCCCGGTAAGCGGATTGACCTTGGGCAGCGGCGCCAGTGCCTTTTCGGCAATGGCGAGCGTCGCGCGCGCGGCATCGAGCTTGCCGAGCTCGGCCCGGGTCTGCGCGAGCGCCAGGGTGGTGACGATCGCCGGCAATGCCCCGCCCATATAGCGCTCGGCCATCGGCTGCGCTTCCGCAAGCGCGGTCTCCGCGGCGACGAACTTGCCCTGCGCGATCTCGCTCTTGCCGAGCTGGGTGAGACTCGAGGCCAGAGCGGAATTTTCCCCGAACAGCTTGCGCTCGCGCGCGACGACGTTCGCAGTGACGCGCTCGGCACCGGCAGCATCCCCCTTGCGGAGGAGGTACACGCCCCGCAACTGTTCGAGCCCGATCGCCTGAATCGTGTCGCGCGCGCCAGGGTGAGCAAGCACCCGATCGATCCGGGCGAGCAGCGGCGGTACCTGGTCGAGGCGGTTCGATTCGATCAGATAGACGAACAGGTTGTTGTAGCGCGTCAGCAAGGCCGTATCGTTGCCGGCAAGGGCCGTCTCGACGCCGGCAAGATCGGTACTCATCAGGCGGATCGCCGTATCGTAATCGCCTTTGCGCCGCGCGATGCCGGCTCGGCTCATCTGCACCTGCAGATGATCGGCCACAAAGCGATCGGGATCGGTCCGGAAAAACGCATCGGCTCGATCGAGCAGCGGCGCGGCCATGTCGAGCTTGCTCAGCGAGACCGCTGCATCGCCGAGATTGGCCTGCATCCGAGCCGTCTGCAGCGGGCTGTCTGCGCCGATCCGCCGCGCGAGCGCTCCTTGGTACAGGCTGAACTCGCCGCTGACATCGGCCATGTTGGCGAACAGGTCGCCGAGCGCGGTCACCGCTTCGCCGGATTGTTCGGAACGATCGAGCGTCGTCAGCATGCGCGCTGCCGCACGGTCCATCGTCTGCTTGACGGTCAGGTCCGAAGCGGCACCAGGATTGCCGCCGAGCATCAGGGTCAGGGTCTGCACGATCGAATCCGATCGCCGCGCCTCCGCCAGCGCCAGGTCGCGCGCCACCGCAGCGCGATGGGCCTGTATCGCGGTTGTCGCGATCCCGCCGAGCAGCGCGACGACGACCGCGGCGGCAGCCATCATCGGCACCCGGTTCCGTCTGACGAAGCGGCCGAAACGATAGCGCCGGCTGCCCTGGCGTGCGCGCACCGGCCGAAGCGTCCGCGCCCTCGAGATATCGTCAAGCAGCGCATCGACGGTGCCATAACGCCGAGCGGGTTCCTTGCGCATCGCCTGGGCGACGATCGCATCGAGATCGCCCTTGAGCCGGCCCGGAGGTACCGGCGGCTCCGCCGCTGCGCCGGCCACCTTGCTCGGCACCGGTGGCTCCTCGCTGACGATCCGCCGGACCATCGCGGGCAGCGAGCCCCCGCCCTGCCAGGGGCGCCGCCCGGTCAGCATCTCGAATAACAGCGCGCCCAGCGCGTGGACGTCAGTGGCAGTGGTGATCGGTCCGGCGTCGAACTGCTCGGGCGCGGCATAATCGGGCGTGGCGAGCGCGAGCGTCGTCGCGGCCGCTTCGTTGCCGTCGCCAATCAGCTTGGCGATGCCGAAATCGAGTAAATGCGGGCGCCCGGCCGCGTCGATCAGCACGTTCGAGGGCTTGAGGTCGCGATGGACGATTAGGTTGGCGTGGGCGTGCGCCACCGCCTCGCAGATTTGCGTGAAAATAGCGAGCCGCGCCTCCAGCGGCGGACGATTCGCCGCGCACCAGCGATCGAGCGGCTCGCCTTCGATATAATCCATCGCCATCCAGGGGCGACCCTCGGGCGTGATGCCGCCGTCGATGAGCCGCGCGATCGCCGGATGTTCGAGCTGGGCCAGCATCCGCCGCTCGCTGGCGAACAGCGCGGCGTTGGGCATCGCATCGATCCGCAGCAGCTTGAGCGCCACCCGCTGGACGAACCCGGCGTCACTGCGCTCGGCCAGATACACTTCGCCCATCCCGCCCATGCCGATCGGCGCGACGATCGAAAAGAGCCCGATCCGGGTGCCCGGCGCGAGTGAGGCGCGGGAGTCGGCGGCGTCGACATCGCCGAGCGATGGCGCCGGGCCGTCAAGCACGCCGCGCCGCGCGGCGCCGTCGAGTAGCGCACGGACCTGACTCACGAGTTCCGCGGGCTGCTCGGCCAGCCGCTCGCGCCGCTTCACCTCGTCCAGCGGCTCGAGTTCCTCGAACAGCCGAATCGCGGCAATCAACTGATCATCCATGCTGCCTCCCCCCGGACGCATTTGCCGGCGGCATCATATCGCGTCGGCGAAGCAGGTGAAGCGGCATCTTCGATGTGGATTCTCGCTCTGGCCACTGTCCTTCTTCGTCCGCCGGATTCGTTTTCCCCTGAAGACAAGCGAAAGGACCCTGGATGAAAGTCTCTCGCCTCACCGCGCTGGCCCTCGCCGCCGGCCTACTGGTCGGTGCGACCCCAAAACCGGCTTTACGCCTGAGCGGGAATGGGCTCGCCGCCTCCGGCAGAAAACTGACCTTCGGCAAGACCACCCGAGCAGATGCGGTCGCCGCCGTCACCGCCGTGCTGGGCAAGCCAGTGGAGACCGGTAGCCATGGTGATTGCGGCCAAGGGCGACGTGATCGGCTACGCGAAGTTCAGACGCGGCTTCGAGCTATCCTTCGTCAGCGGCCGCCTCTCCGGCTGGACGGAAGACGGAACGGTATTGGCCACCGATCGCGGCATTCGCGTCGGGGCAACGGTGGCGGCGTTGCGAAAGGCGTATCCGGACATCTTCACCGATCCTGGCGACCAGGCCAATGGCGGCGTCGGTCCGAGCTTCCAGCGGGAAGGCGGACCGAATGGCTGGCTCGGGGGCACGCGACCTGCCGCGCACATTGTCGGCTTGTTCGCGGGCACGACGTGCCTGTCGGGCGTATAGGCAGGATGCCATACTGGCGATGTCGGCGAAAACACCCGATCGCAATCGTTCCGGCAGCTTGGTGCTTTTTAACGGCCGACGACGCCGAGGCGCTAGCAACCGTCACCGCACTGCCCAGAGGACGTCCGCTTTTAATGTTTCAACGGAAAGACATTAGCGACCGAAATTGGGGCGCGTTGCTGACCAGTTGGCATAGCGGCCCATCGAGTCCTCGATGGGCCGCCTGGATCAGATTTCTGTCCTCTCCGCGAGTAGCAGCGCGTCTTCGATGTCCACACCGAGGTATCTGACCGTGTTTTCGATTTTTGTGTGGCCAAGTAGGATTTGAATCGCCCGGATATTGCCAGTAGCCCGATAGATCATGGCCGCCTTTGTGCGCCTGAGCGAGTGCGTGCCATATTCAGCGCATCGCAGGCCGATCGCTGTGACCCACTCGTCGACGAGGCGCGCGTATTGCCGGGTACTCAAGTGGCCCGAGCGATCGACCCGACTTGGGAAAGCGTAGTCGCCCACCGAACCGCCACGACGTTCCAGCCAAGCCAGCAGGCTTGCGCGGACATCTGTCGTCAGTTCGAATTGTACGGGTTTGCCCGTCTTCTGTTGGATTATGATCGATCTGGTCCTGATCTCTGCACCGGATACGACGTCGCCGATCTTGATCTTCACTAGATCACAGCCCGTAGCTTGCTGTCGAGAGCGAGATCGAAAAGCGCCCGATCACGAAGCCGCCTTTCACGATCAAGGAAGAAACGAACAGCCCAGATCTGTTTCTGCGTGAGCGGCCGCTTGGCACCGACCATCTTCCCAGCATTCCATGCAGGCCGGCTCTGCATCGCGGGGTCGTAGTATGAATGTCCCATTGTTCTTCTCCGCGGCCGTGATTGGCCATGGAGATCCTCGCTCCAATCTCCTTCGTCCCAGTTCCGAACGACGGCGACCGCTTCCGACTAGACCTTGCCGTATGGCGGGCACCGCGCGGACGTCCGATCTTGGCAAAAGCTGCCATTGGCAGGACTGCGGGTATGAGGGTGAGGCTCTCAAACAGAATCCTTCGGATGGTCCACACGTCGATGCGTGCCTCACGTTCGCCGCGATCATTCGCATCGGACGCCGGTAGGGGGCTCAACTCAGCCTATCGTCCGACGAACTCCTTGCCTTAATGCCCGCCGCTCGTATCGATCGGACCTTTCGGCTTAGGTGCCAGCCAGATCAACACGCCGGTGAAGGCAAGGCACAATGCCACTATGGCGAACATGTTGAGTGTGGCGAGCATCACGCTTTGGCTTTCGACGACATTGGTCAGCAAGGTGGTCGCCGTTTCTCGAGACAGGCCCGACGCGACCATCGCCTCGATCGTGGAGGGCCCCTGTTGCATGGCGCCGGCCAGTTCGGACTGATTGACCCGCGCGGCGTTGATCCACCCGGTCTGTACCAGAGACGCGGCGAAGGCGGTGGCGAGCGTGCGCAGAAAATTGGAGATCCCGGCCGCGTCGGCCTGCTCGTCGGGATCGACGCTGGCGATACACAAGCCGGTGATAGGAATGAACAACATCATGAGGAACGGGCCTGTCAACATCATCGGCCAGGCCATCTGTAGAAAAGTCATATCGGGCGTGAAGCCGATGCGCCAAACCGAGATAAGCGCCAGCCCTCCTATTCCGGTGGAGATAATCAAGCGCGGGTCGATTTTTGCCGCAGCAGCACCGATGATCGGTGAAGCGAACACTGCGAAGATACCCATTATCCCGGTCGCATAGCCGGCCCAAGTCGCAGTATAGCCCATGTTCTGCTGAAGCCACAGTGGAATAAGGACGATCGTCGCGAAAAAGGCACCAAAGCTCATTGCATATGTGACCGACGCTACGACGAAACCGCGGTGCCGAAAGACACGCAAGTTTACGATGGGGTGTTTTTCGGTCAGTTCCCAGATGAGGAACGAGATGAAGCCGATTGCCGCAACAACGGCCAGCAAGCGTATTTCAGTCGCTGCGAACCAATCTAGATTACGCCCCTCATCGAGTAAAAGTTGGAGGGAGGTAACCCACGTGACGAGAAGGGCGAGTCCAACCACGTCGATCGGCGACCGGACTGTTCCCTCGTGTCGCCCACGCAGCAGATAGGACAGGCTCGCCGCACCAAAGGCAGCCACCGGGACGTTGATAAAAAATATCCACTCCCAGCCGGCATTGTCGGAGATCACGCCGCCCAGGATGGGTCCGGCAATGGGCGCAACCGTGGTGGTCATCGCCCAGATAATCGTCGCCAGCGTCGCTTTCTCGGAGGGAAATACACGCAGCAGCAGTGTCAGCGAGAGAGGTCGCATCATACCGCCGGCAAGACCCAGCAGGATCCGGCCCCCGATCAGCATCTCGATCGAGCGGGACAGGCCGCACAGCAATGAAATGGCACCAAAGGCGATAAAGGCCGAAATGAACATCCGCTGCTCGCCGAAGCGCCTGGCCAGCCAACCCGCCAGCGGTACAGTTATGGCGTCGGCGACCGCATAGAAGGTGATGACCCTGGTCGCCTCCGTCACCGATACGCCGAGCGAACCGGCGATATGCGGGATGGACACGTTCGCGATGCTCGAGTCGAGAACGACGATGAAATTACCAAGGCCAATCAGCAACGCCGCGAAAATAAGCGTCGCGCCGGTGAGCGGCTTCGCCATGGCCAGCGCAGCAGCAGGATCCGTCATGTCCGGGTTCCGCCTAGTTCGAGAGGTCCACGGTGGCGGGGCGCACCATTAACCCGCACATGATGCAAGGTGATGCCAATGCAGACCGACACTCCCGACACCATCCTCAGGATTCAGACCGTCCTCAAGCGCACCGGCCTCAGCCGCTCGACCATGTACCGAAAGATGGAGAACGGCACGTTCCCCGGAAACATCCGGATCAGCACGCGCTGCGTCGGATGGCGCGAATCCGCCGTCAACGCCTGGCTGCGCAACCCGATGTTCTATCAGGCCGATGAACAGGGGGGCGGTTGAACCGGATCGGGCCGAGTACCGCCGGGCGATGCGCTTGGCTCCTCGGCGCAATCTCGCGTGACTCAGGGCGATGCCACCTTCGACCAGTCCAGATCGAACCGCGCGAGATATTTGCGTAGCCGATCCGCGTCATTGGCCGATGTCCGGCGGCTCCGCGACGCCGCGAAAAGCGCGCGGCCCGCTTCCGACAGGGACCTGCTCATCCGACAGATGCGAACGGTCTCGGCAAGTTGCACCCGGTCGAAGGGGTCGATCTCCGCCAGCCTTTCGGGTGCAAGGACCTCCGTCAAAACATCGGCCACGTCGTTCCTCTGGCCGGACCAGAGCCGCTTCAGGCGCTGGATCTCGGCCTCGACGCATTCCAGGTCGATGCGGCCTTTCGGGCTCAGCGTCGCCATCCGGGTGACGCTCGCGGCCAAGTCGCGGAAATTGCCCGGCCAAAGCGCATCGAGGCCGGTCGCGAAAGCAAGGTAGCGCTGCCGCGCCTCCTTGTTGAAGGTTGCGCGGTCGCCCTCGCGTTCGGCGAAGCGATCGAGCTCATAGTCGAGGTTGGGCTCGATATCCTCGCGGCGCTCGGCGAGGCCGGGCAGCTGGAAGGTCCAGAGGTTCAGGCGCGCGAACAGGTCGTCGCGGAACGCGCCGGCGCCGACAGCCTCCCCGAGATCGCGATTGGTACCGGCGATCAGTTGGAAGTCCGAGGCGGCCTCCTTGTCCGAGCCGACGGGGAGGAAGCGCTTGTCCTCTA
This sequence comes from Pseudomonadota bacterium, assembly GCA_023400405.1. Lineage (GTDB taxonomy): Bacteria > Pseudomonadota > Alphaproteobacteria > Sphingomonadales > Sphingomonadaceae > Sphingomonas. Next base: position 54,635 of record JAEXFD010000064.1, on the reverse strand, counting down.
TGGCCCGGAGGATCATCGCCTGCTCGTCGAGGCCCAGCTCTCCGATCTCGTCGAGGAAGAGCATGCCCTTGTCGGCGGCGCGCAGCAGTCCCGGCCGGTCCGCAACCGCACCGGTGAAGGCGCCCTTGCGGTGCCCGAACAGGGCGGACATCGCGCCATCGCCCTTCAATGTTGCGCAATTTACCTCGACGAAGGTCCCTGCGATCTGATGCTTCAAACGCTTGAGCTCGTAGATGCGCCGGGCGAGCTGGCTCTTCCCCGCGCCGGTAGGCCCCATCAGCAGAATCGGCGCCTTGGACCGGAGCGCCACCCGCTCAATCTCGTCGATCATGCGGTTGAAGGCAGCGTTACGGGTCTCGATCCCGGATTTCAGGAACGAGGTGCCTTCCTGTGCGGCGACGGCGAAGCGCGTGGCGATGCTGTCATAGCGGGACAGGTCGAGGTCGATTGTGTTCCAGATGCCCGCAGGGTTGAGCGTACCGCGCTCGGGTTGGGTCTGGAGGAGGCGCCCGGGCAGATAGCGCGCTTCGGTGAGCAGGAAGAGGCAGATCTGCGCCACGTGCGTGCCCGTGGTGATGTGGATGAGATAGTCCTCGGCCTCCGGGTCAAAGGGCTCGGCGCGGGCGAAGTCGAGGAGCTTGCCGTAGACTTCCTCAAAGTCCCACGGATCGCGGAAATCGAGCACGCGCATTTCGGCCGCGGTCTCGGGTGAGACTGAGGCGATGTCCTCGGCGACATATTCGGCGAGGCGCCGGTGCGCGGTGCCATGGATCAGGATGAGCCTATCGACGCGGAGATCCTCATGCATCGCGAGCCCCACGGTCGGGCGCCACTTGTTCCAGCGGGAGGGCCCGAACTTGCTGGCGTCGAGCGTGGAGCCGAGGAATCCGATCACGACATTGGGCTTCATGCTTATACGATAGGCTAATCTCTGATCCAAGGCGATAGGGATTCTGTGGACGTCAAGCGGGCGGCGGATCGCCAACTCAGAATCGGCGCCGAATCTAACGCATTATTATCAGTATCTTAGCGGAATTCAGCCTGCGATGCCGGAAACTTGGCACGCGTCCTGCGAAGTAGATTGTCGTCGGACGGGAGCGGTCGAACCTTCCAGCCGGCGAAAATGATGCGGGGCGGTCGGAATAGGCCGGCCGCCCCGGAAGGATTTCACAGGGCGTAGCTCAGTCTGCGCGAGAGCGCCCGCCTTGGGAGCGGGAGGTCGCAGTTTCAAATCCTGCCGCCCTGACCAGTTGAGGAGTTGGACGATGGCCAACAAGGGACTTTTCGCTTCGGCAGTGGCGAAGCTTTTGCCGCGTGCGGACACGCTGAACCGCGAGTTCGCGCCAGCCTATGCCTATGGGCCGGAGCACAAGCTCGCGCAGCTCGCCGCGACCGGCACGCTGGCCGACAATTTCTACGGCGCCGCGGAAACGCAGCTGGCCGAGGTGCTGGAGGCGGCACGCGCTTGCGATCCCTGGTTCGTGGCGCAGGCGGCCATCTATGCCCGCCGGTCGGGCGCGATGAAGGACATGCCGGCGCTCCTCGCGGCGTACCTCACGGTCGCCGACCCCGATCTGGCGGTCCCGGTGTTCAACCGCGTGATCGACAACGGCCGCATGCTGCGCAACTTCGTGCAGATCATGCGTTCTGGCCAGGTCGGGCGGACGTCGCTCGGCTCGCGGCCGAAGCGGCTGGTCCAGCGCTGGCTAGAGCAGGCGTCGATGCCGCAGCTGATGGCCGCGGCGACGGGCAAGGACCCGAGCTTGGCGGATATCGTCCGCATGGTTCACCCCAAGCCCGCCGATGCGGCGCGGCGTGCTTTCTACGGTTGGCTGATCGGGCGTCCCTATGACGTCGCTGCGCTGCCCGCCGAGATCGCCGCGTTCGAGGGGTGGAAGGCCGATCGGTCGCTTCCGCTGCCGCCGGTGCCGTTCGAATGGCTCACCGCCTTTCCGCTCGCCGCGGATGACTGGGCGGTGCTTTCCACCCGGATCGGGTGGCAGGCGCTTCGGATAAATCTCAACACGCTGGCGCGCAACGGCGCGTTCGGCGTGGCGGGGGTCACCGATGCGGTTGCCGCGCGGCTCGCCGACGCGAGTACGCTCGGAAAGGTCAAACCCATGCCCTACCAGCTGATGGTGGCATTGGGTCAGGCCGGCGAGGGCGTGCCGCTCAAGGTGCAGGCAGCGCTGGAGGACGCGCTTGACCAGTCGCTCGTCCGCGTGCCGGTAGTGCCGGGCCGGGTGGTGGTCTGCCCGGACGTATCGGGGTCGATGAGTTCGCCTGCGACGGGCTACCGGAAGGGCGCTTCGTCGAAGGTGCGGTGCATCGATGTCGCGGCGCTGGTCGCGGCGGCGATGCTGCGGACCAACCGCGACACCCGCGTCCTGCCGTTCGAGCAGGGGGTGATGAAGCTGAAGCTGGACGCAAAGGCTCGCGTCGCCGTCAATGCGGCGAAGCTGGCCGCGGTCGGCGGGGGCGGAACCAACGTCTCGGCGCCGCTCGCCCTGCTCAATGCAGAGCGCGCGCAGGTCGACCTGGTCGTGATCGTCTCGGACAACGAGTCCTGGGTGGACGCCACTCGGGGCGGCGCGACCGCGACGATGCGCGAATGGGAGCGACTGAGGAACCGCAACCCGGGCGCCAAGCTCGTGTGCGTCGACATCCAGCCCTACGGCACCAGCCAGGCGCCGCAGGGCCGGGCGGACATACTCAATGTCGGGGGCTTCTCCGACGCGGTGTTCGACACCATCGCGCGCTTTGTCTCGGGCGAGACGCGCGATTGGGTGGACATCGTCAAGCAGACGGAGGTCTAACGAACAGGGTCGCGGCGAATGCCGACGGGATTACATTGCTCCAAGGGGAAGCCCGAAAGTCCAGCGTAGAGCGCCCGGGAGGCAGCAATGCTGAACGGGAGATGGGGTTCGAGTCCCCCCGTTGCAGCGGTAGCTCAAGGACGTTCTCGTCACCCTTGTCGCCGCGGCCCAACACGAACATCATGGCGAATGCCGGGAAGGACTACATTGCTAATGCGGGTGTCGCGGGTTCGAATCCTGCCGGACCTTCGATTCGTTCGGGCGCGTAGCTCAGCTGGTTAGAGCACCGGCCTTTCGGGGCGGTCCTTCCCACCTTTTGTCGTCGTGAATGCGGCGAATGCGGGTGGAACTACATGGCACGCCCGAGACGCGGGTTCGAATCCTGCCGGGCCGGCACCGCATTGCGGACCGGTTCGTCGTCTAGAGGACAGGACACGGGCCTTGTTTCACCACTGCCTCGTCGCCGCAGATATTTCGAAGCTGGCGAATGCCGGCGGGACTACAGGTCAGAGCGCCCGCAGTGATGTGGGAGGTCGGCGGTCCAACTCCGCCTCCGGGAAACCGGATAGCTCAGGGAAATGTCTCGCCACCGATCGTCGTCGGCACAGGACAAATGAAACGCTGGCGAATGCCGGTGGGACTACATGGGTAAGGCCGAAAGGCCGAGGCGGTTCGACCCCGCCCCCGGGTTCGCCCGGGATGTCTCGCCAATCATCGTCGCCGGCACCATGATCGCGTTGAAGGAGGTCGAGATGACCGAAGCTTTGTATGACTTCCAGCACGTCGAGGGCGGCGTGCCGATCAAGATGTGGACCCGCGGCGTGCCGGTCGAGGACGAAGCGCGCGCGCAGTTGTCGCGCGCGGCGCAGATGCCGTTCGTGTTCAAGCACGTCGCCGCGATGCCTGACGTCCATGTCGGCATCGGCGCGACTGTGGGTTCGGTGATCCCGACCAAGGGCGCGGTGATCCCGGCGGCGGTCGGTGTCGATATCGGCTGCGGCATGATGGCGGCGCGCACGTCGCTGGTGGCGAGCGACCTGCCCGACAATCTGGAGGGCATCCGCTCGGCGATCGAGCAGGCGGTGCCGCACGGCCGCGATGTCGGCCGTGGCAAGCGCGACAAGGGCTCGTGGGGCGATCCGCCCGCGGCGATTGTCGAGGCCTGGGCCACCCTGGCGACGCGCTTCCAGCGCATCACCGACAAGTACCCGCGGCTCAAGAACACCAACAACCTGGTGCATTTGGGCACGCTCGGGACGGGCAACCACTTCATCGAGCTGTGCCTCGACGGGGAGCAGCGCGTGTGGGTGATGCTCCATTCGGGCTCGCGCGGAATCGGCAATGCGATCGGCAGCTTCTTCATTGAGCTGGCGAAGCAGGACATGCGCAAGTGGTACATCAACTTGCCCGATCAGGACCTCGCCTATTTCCCGGAGGGGACCGAACATTTCGATGACTATGTCGAGGCGGTCGGCTGGGCGCAGGACTTTGCGGCGCTCAATCGTCGGATGATGATGACCAATGTCATTCGTGCGCTGCGCGGGCAGATCGCCAAGCCATTCGATGCGGAGCTGGAGGCAGTCAACTGCCACCACAATTACGTCCAGCGCGAGAATCACTTCGGTGAGAATGTGCTGGTCACCCGCAAGGGCGCGGTCCGCGCAGCCAAGGGCGTGTTGGGGATCATCCCCGGCTCGATGGGCGCCAAGTCGTTCATCGTGCGCGGCCTCGGCAATGCGGAGTCGTTCGACAGCTGCAGCCATGGCGCGGGGCGTGTGATGTCCCGCACCGCGGCCAAGAAGCTGGTGACGCTCGACGAGCACATCCGCGACACCGCGGGCGTCGAGTGCCGCAAGGACGAAGGCGTCATTGATGAAACGCCGAAGGCGTACAAGCCGATCGAAGCCGTGATGGCGGCGCAGGCCGACCTGGTCGAGATCGTCCATACGCTGAAGCAGGTGGTGTGCGTGAAGGGCTAAAAGCTCTCGTCAGCCCGGCGTGCACACCGCCGATTTTCCCGAAAGGGCCGTAAAGGATGCGTCGCCGCCCGGTAACGGGCGTGCGGCGCACCTGCAGGTTTGATGAGAAGAAAGATGACGCAGGCTGACAAGACCATCCCTCCCACCGTGCGGCGCGAGATCGAAACGCGCCTCGACCGGATCGAGGCGGATAATGGCGTGCGCCTGCTGCTCGCGATCGAATCCGGTTCGCGTGCCTGGGGCTTCCCCTCGCCCGACAGCGATTACGACGTTCGCTTCCTCTATGTCCGCCCGCGCGACTGGTATCTGTCGCTCGTGCCCGGCCGCGACGTGATCGAGACGCCGATCGAGGACGAGATCGATCTGAACGGCTGGGACGCGCGCAAAGCGCTCGTCCTGCTGCTCAAGTCGAATGCGGTTGTGAGCGAGTGGATCGAATCGCCGATCCGCTACCGGCCCGACGATCCCTTTGTCGACCGGTTGAGGAGCCTCGCGGACGATCTGCTCAATCCGCGCGCGATTGCGTATCACTATGCACGATCGGGCAAGCTGGCTGCGGATCGGTGGCTCGATGGTGGTGATGCAGTGCCGGTGAAGAAGTATTTCTACGCACTGCGCCCGGCGCTGGCGATCCGTGCAATCCGGCTGAACCCGGCATCGCGCCCGCCGATGAACCTGCAGGCGCTGGTCGCCGCCAGCGATCTGTCGTCGACGCTCGTAGAGCAGATCAATGCGCTGGTTGAGGTCAAGGCGCGCACCAACGAACGTGCGAACGGTGCCCGGCTTCCTGAGATCGATGCGCTGATCCGCGGCGAGCTCGATCGGGCAGGCGAGCTGCCGGCACGCAAGCTGCGCGATCGCTTCGTCGATCGCGCGGATCAACTCTTTCTTGAACTGACAAACACATGATCATCATCGACGGATCGGAAGGCGAAGGCGGCGGACAGGTGGTGCGCAACAGCTGCGCGCTGTCGCTCGTCACCGGGCAACCCTTCCGCATCACCAATGCGCGCGGCAAGCGCGAGAAGCCGGGGCTGATGCGTCAGCACGTCACTGCGATCGAGGCCGCGTGCGCGATCGGCAGCGCGGCCTGCGAGGGCGTGGCGGTCGGCGCGTCCGACTTCACCTTTACGCCTGGCCGCGTCACACCCGGCGAATATCACTTCGCGGTGGGTACCGCGGGGAGCACCGGACTGGTCTTCCAGACGCTGCTGATGCCGCTGCTGCTGGCCGGCGGACCCTCGCGGCTCGTCCTTGAGGGTGGCACACACAACATGTTGGCGCCGCCGTTCGACTTCATGGCGAAGGCATTCGTGCCGGTGGTGCGTCGAATGGGCGCGCAGATCGAGATGCGGCTCGTCCGCCACGGCTTCTATCCGCGCGGTGGGGGACGGATCGAGGTGGATATCGTGCCGGACACGCTGGCGCCGATCGACTGCCTCGATCGCGGTGCGCTCCAGTCCGTATCCGCCACGGCATTGTTCGCGGCGCTGGCGCCCAACATCGCCGAGCGCGAGATCGCGACTGTGCGCAAGCTGCTGCCGGACTGGCCGGAGGATGCGTTGGCGGTGCGGCAGCTCCCGGATGAGCAAGGCCCGGGCAACGTCTTGTTGCTCGAGGCGGTGTTCGAGCATGCGACGGAGGTCGTCACGGGTTTCGGCAAGCTGGGCCTGTCGGCGGAGTCGCTTGCCAAGACGGCGGCGCATCGCATGGCCGGGTTTCTCGCTTCCGATGCATTCGCCGGGCCTTACTTGGCGGATCAGCTTCTGCTGCCTTTCGCGCTGGCGGGCGGTGGCAGCTTCACTACGGTGAAGCCGAGCCAGCATGCGCTTACCGCACGCGACATCATCGAGCGCTTCACCGGTCAACGTTGGATGTTCGAACAACAGTCGAACGGCTGCCACCTAGTGCGGCGGAAGCGCGACGCTTGATTTCTCTACCCGCTCCTCCTCCGACGGAGCGGGTACCTTCTTACAGAAGGTTGCCCAGTCACGCATGAGAAGACGGCGTTTGTCGAGAAAGTCGGTCCGGCGGTAGGCTGCTTCGACCTTGTTCGACACGGTGTGGGCGAGCGCGGCCTCTGCCACTTCGCCCGAATAGTCCGTCTGCTCCGCCACCCAATCCCGGAAAGCGGATCGGAATCCGTGCACGGTCACCATAAGCTCCATGTCACGCAGGATCTTGAGCAGGGTCATGTCGGAAAGGGGTTTCTTCACATCCTGACCGGGAAACACGAGATCGCCGACACCCGCTCTATAGCGCTGGGCGCGTTCGAACACGGCGACGGCCTCCGGTGACAGCGGCACGATATGGACTTTGCCCATCTTCATGCGGGCGGCGGGGATGGTCCACAACGCGGCTCTCAGATCAAGCTCCGCCCAAGTGGCACCGCGGATCTCTCCGGATCCTGTAGCGGTCAAAATGAGCGCTTCCAGTGCAAGCCGCCCCACGGATTCACGTTCTCCAAGCTTTTCGACGAAAGCCGGAACGTCCGCGTAGGGCATCGCGGCGAAGTGCCCGTCCTTCTTGGGCTGACGAGGCAACCCTTTGAAGACCGACCGCATGGGCGCTTCGGTGGCCCGAAACCCTTTGGCGCAAGCCCAATCGAGAACAGTCCCAATACGTTGCCGTACCCGCCTCGCGGTCTCCGGCTTGGACAGCCAGATCGGGATTAGCACGTCCCGAATGGCTGGCCCCTCGATCTTATCGACGGTCAGGTCGCCAATCTTGGGGAAGGCGTAGGTCGTTAGGGTCGCAATCCACTGGTTCTGATGCTTGCCGTTCTTCCACGCCTTTTCGTGCTCTTCGTGAACCAGCTTGGCAGCCTCGCGGAAAGTCGGGATCGCCTGGCGTTCCTGCTTTCGCTCAGCGACGGGATTGATTCCTTGCGCGATCTTTTGCCGCGTAGCGAAGGCTGCATCGCGTGCGTCCTTCAGCGACACGGACTTTGTCGAGCCCAGCCCGATATCCTGTCGCTTGCCGTTATTCTGTACGCGCAGAATCCAGCTGGCGGCTCCTTTGCCATTGATCTCGAGGAACAGGCCGTCGCCGTCCGAGTATCGGCCGGGCTCGGTCAGCGACCGAATTTTGACGGCAGTGAGCTTTCCCATGGCATCTCGCCTCTTTCTTCCCCACACTTTTCCCCACACTTGATGTGAGATCGTGTCGGATTGAGTGAAACGCAGCGGAACGAAAAAACCGCTGATTTCTGCGGTTTTATAGCAGTTCTTAGGGGGTTTGGCGAGCCCTGCTGAGGGCGTAAATGGCGGAGCGGGAGGGATTCGAACTCAGGCACTAAGCGGTTGATATTCCGCGCTCCTGTCTCGGCCCACTTCTCGCGATACCCCGGAATGTACCACGTCGACTTTTTCGCCTGAAAACCGTCGCTTGGCGGCTCAGTTCGACTGCGTGCACCGTATTCGAAGCCACGATTCAAAGCAAGTTTGGCCGGCGGTTGAACGGCGGCCTTGGGGACATTTCTGCCTGGCAGCTTTCAGGATCGGAACGGTCGAAAGCGGCCTCCGCGAGCGGTTTCACAACCGTTCGTGGCTGCTGAAAAAAGCCCGGTAGACGCTGTCTCTTTCCCCATCGGGGATCAGACGGCGGGGCAGGCGGCACGCGTCGCGGCGGCTTCTGACGGAAGCGCGCGCTCGCCATGCCGATGTGTGAGAGCGTGCAACGCGTGACGCCGACCGCCGCGCCTGAGGCATTCGCCAACCTCGTCGCGGCCGGCGGGTCGTCACCGCTAATCGCGAGGTGGTGGAGGCGTGTAGCAAGCGTGCGGACAAGTCGCGGAGCACTGCGACATGCACCTGCCCCCATCGGCTGGCGATGGCACCCATGGCGCGCAGCCGGGCGAGGCCGGACGGCACGCCCGGCGATCTCGCCGCCGCCTATGATGCGCAGTGCTTGGTGCTCGGCCTGCTCATCACCGAGGGGATGGAGCCGTCCGACGATGGGTAGGGCGATCTGTCGACACCAGGCATTTACACCGACGCGCATGTCGCCGGCTGGCGCGGGGTCGCCGATGCCGTGCACGCGGCGGGCGGGCACCTCTTCATTCAGCTGAGGCACGTCGACCGCCGCGCGCACCCGACAACACGCCGCATCACCGCCAGCCGGTCGCGCCTTCCGTCATCGCCGCGGGCGAGAAGATATTCACCGCCGCTGGCATGCAGACGGTGCCGACACCGCGTGCGCTGACGACTGCCGAGGTCAAACAGACGGTAGCGGACTTCGCCCATGCCGCCCGCCCCCCGGTGGAGGCAGGAGCAGACTGCGTGGAGGTCCACAACGCCAATGGCTATCTGGTGCACCAGTTTCTCGCCCCCGCCGCGAACACTCGAACGACGAATATGGCGGCTCGATGGAGAACCGCGCGCGCTTCGCGCTGGAGGTGGTCCGTGCCGTTGCCGACGCGATCGGCTTGGAGCGGACGGCGCTTCGCTGGCATCCGAGCTCGCGACCGGCAGCATCGTCGCGGGCCGCGACAATGACGAGCTGTACCGTTACCTTGCGGCGGAATTCGATCCGCTCGGGCTTGACTATCCCCACGTCCTCAATGCCGAGCGCGACGACATGCTGGCGGACGTGCGGGCCCTGTATCGCGGGCCGATCATCCTCAATCGCCCAGGCCGACTGCGCGAGCAGGTCGGCGCGGATGTGGCGGCAGGGCGCGCCGACATGGAAACGCTGGGCGTCATGGCGCTGTCCAACCCGGACGTGGTCGAGGGCCTCCACACGGGCGCGCCGCTCAACGCGTGCGGCCGGCCCTGTTCTATGCGGGCGGCGGTGCCGAGGGAGATACTGACCATCCCGCGCTAGTAATCCCGTGAGCACTGGGGGAGGGAGGCGCCGACCTTCCTACGCTCGCCCAGCCTGGACTCCGTTTCCCCATCTGCAGCCCGGCTCGGGCGAGATGTTGGATGGATCCGGGCGCTGGACTGGGTAGCGACGCCGCTGGGTCCACTCGACGGCTGGCCGCGGGTCCTGCATCTAGAGCATCGTCGGACGGCAGCTCGAGCGGGTTCGTCGTAAGAGGGTTCCGATTCATCGGCACAGGCGCCCAGTTCAGTTCTGATTAGCGTAAGAGTGGGTCTACCCGCCGACCGAGCCTTTCTACTCGACAGCTCGCATGGCGCGCTGAACCGCGAGATTACGGGCAACACGTTGTCGGATCGAGGATGGCTCGAGATTGAGCGCTCGCAGAAGATCTGCACCGATAATGGACGCGCTCAGCGCCGGCGTAACAACGCTCTCGATGACGGCGAGCAACTCCAATTCGGTGAACGCCGAGCCTCGCTGCTCGTCGGTCGAGATGTCGCGGGGGAGACGCGCCAATTTGTCGAACAGCGGCCGCAGGAGCGGGCTGTCGGAAGCGGCGAGGAAGCCGATCAGTCTGCCGACGCCGGTTTTCTCGAACACATCGAACACCAGATCGACCAGAGCCGCCTCATCAATGGTCTCGGCCTTCAGCGCACGTGCACCGCTTCGAACGCGTGCCAGCAGCTGCTCGATCAGTACGTCCGCCACTGCCGCCTGAAGGTTGGCGGCGGTACCGAAGTGATGGGTGATGCTGCCGTGCGTCATGCTAAGGGCTGCGGCTACGGCTTGGAGCGTGATGGCGGCGGGTCCATCCTCGACGAGGATCTTCCGGGCTGCGGCGATCGCCTCGGCGCGAAGCTCGTCCGGTTGTCGCCGACGTCGTCGCGGGGAGGCCGTCACTATTGTCATTAATGCCAATATCTGCGAGGCTGCCATCCCCGTCAACGATGCCCGGGACACGGATCAGATGCCCGACGGCGGCAAACGCCATATCTGCACCTCGCTTCGGCCGGTTCGGTTCGCCCGGAGCATGCGCAATCTGTTCCTGAGCGGATCGGAGGCGACCGCATGATGCGTCGCCCTGCATGGCAAACTGCCCCAATCGCCGCTCTGCTTTGCGCCACGACGGCGCATGCCCAGAACCAAAGCGAGAAGGCCACGCAAGAACTGAGCTTCGATGCGGCCCTGGCGCGGATCGATGACGCCTCGCCCGGGCTTTCGGGTGAGGACCACGCCGTCCGGGCAAGCGAGTTGATTGCCGGCGCCACCCGCAGCTTGAACCGTCCGGTGATCACCACGTCGGCAAGCGTCATCGAGTACCAGAAGACCTTGTCGCTCGACCTGACCGGACCGAAGGACAATGCCGCAGCCGCCGCGACGAACTTCCTGTCGCAATTGCCCGGCGAGTTCCCCGCGGGATTGCAGCAGGTGGTCGGTGAGGTGAGCCAGCGGGTGGGTGCCGCCCTGCCGACGATCTTCGGCGCGATCCCGGACACGCTCCAGTATCAGGCACGCGACACCGTCTTCCGGCCGGCGATCACCGCTGCCATGCCGCTCTACACGGGCGGTGCGATCCCGGCGATCCAGGCGGGGGCGGACGGCGCGGTGGAGGTGGCCCGCGCCAGGCGGGCGGGTGGTCGCGACCTGTCTCGCGTCGGGTTGGTCCGCACCTATTTCGGTCAGCAGGTGGCCGCCCAGCTAACCCGGTCGACGCGCGAGACGCTCGCGGGGTTCGATCGGCATCTGTCGGATGCCGTGAAGCTCGAGCAGAACGGGGTCATTCCCCATGCGCGCGTCCTTCAGGTCCAGGTCGCCCGCGATGCCGCCGAACGCGCCTTCATTCGCGCGCAACTCGAGGAAGCGACTGCTGCCGACGCGCTGTCGCGGTTGCTGGACCGACCCGCCGGCGTCAGCGCATCGACGCCGCTGTTCGTCAATTCGCAGCCACTGCCTCCCGTCGGCACATTCCTGGAGGGCATAGATGCGACGCCCCGGGCCCGCGGCGTCGACGCAGCGCGTGACATTGCCCGCGCGGGCGTAGGTCTGGCGAAATCGCGTTACCGCCCGCAAGCCTTCGCGTTCGGCAGCTACAACGCCAATCGCGACAACGCTCTGCCCACGGAACCGGACTGGGTCGCAGGGATCACCCTGCGCTACACCCTGCTGTCCAACTTCGACCGCAGGAAGTCGCTGGACGCGGCGCGTGAACGGGAGCGTGCGGCGGCAGATGCGGCAACCCAGGCGCGCAAGGATGTCGCAGGCGAGATCGTCCGAGCGTGGAACCTGGTCGAGACGGCTCGCCGATCCTTTCTGCTGCTCGACAGCAATCTGGCCGCAGCGCGGGAGAACCTCAGGGTTCAGCGCATCTCCTTCAGAGAGGGCGAGGCGCCATCGTCCTCGCTGGTGGATGCCGAGGCCACGCTTGCGACCACGCAGACGCAGCGGATTGCGGCAGCCTATGAATATGATCTGGCACTCGCCGGGTTGCTCGCGGCCAGCCACCGCGTCGACGACTTCACCACCTATCTGGCCCGCGCCGATCGACGTCTGGGGGATGAGAAGTGAGGGAGGACTCAAACACCCCGACGACGCGGCGTGTCCGGCCGATCGCAATCATCGTCGCCCTGGTCGTCGTCGCAGTCGTGGTGGTGGGCCTCTGGCTGGCGAGCCGTCCGGCGCCTGAGCAGCTGCAGGGCATGGTCGATGCGGACGAAGTCAATGTCGGCACCAAGGCTCTGGCGCGCGTCGAGCGTCTGATCGCGGAGGAAGGCCAGCGCGTGCAGGCGGGCACGCTGCTTGCCACCCTGTCCAGCCCGGAGATCGCCGGCAGCCAGGCGCAGGCGCAGGGCGCTCTCGACGCCGCGCGCGCGGTCGCGTCTGAAACCAATGAGGGCGCGCGGACCGAGGATGTCGCGACGCTGCGTTCGACATGGCAGGCCGCTCAGGCGGCAGCGGATCTTGCTGCCGTCACAAGCCGTCGCACCGCCAACCTCTACGCCGAAGGCGTGGTCGCTGCCCAACGCCGGGACGAGGCGGCTGCGGCGCGAGACAGCAGCGCGCGCAATGCCGAAGCGGCTCGCCAACAGTACCTGAAGGCGTTGGCAGGCGCGCGTCCGCAGAACAAGCAGGCCGTCAACGCCCAGGTCCGGATCGCCGAGGCCGGGCTGCGAACCGCCACGGCACTCGGGCAGGAAACGCGGCTGGTCTCACCGATCGCCGGCGAGGTGGCGCGCAAGCTCGTCCAGCCCGGCGAGGTCGTCAGTCCTGTCATCCCGGCCTATCAGGTCATCGACATCGATCACCCGTGGATCGCGATGAACCTGCGGGAGGATCACTATCGCGGCCTCAGTGTCGGCACGATACTGCACGGCCATGTTCCGGCGCTGGGGCGCAATGCCGACTTCAAGGTCTACCTCATCGCGCCAAGAGGGGATTTTGCGACCTGGCGCGCGACGCGCGAGGCATCAGGCTATGACGTGCGCACCTTCGAGGTCCGGCTGCATCCGGTTACGCCGATTGCAAAGTTGCGCCCGGGAATGAGCGTCCTGTTCGACTGGCCGCAATGAACGCGTTCCGGCAGGCTCTCACGCTTGAGCTGCGTCATCTTCGTCACGAATACTGGGACCTGGCGGGGCTGACTCTGGTGCCCGGCATCCTGATCTTCATCGTCGCCGCCACCTTCTGGCAGGGGCCGATGCGTCAGCTGCCGCTGGCCGTTGTGGATAGTGACGGCAGCACCGCTAGCCGGGCCATCATCCGCGCGCTCGACGCATCACCGCTCGTTCATCTCACGGGGCTCTATCCGGGTGAGGTCGAGGCCGTTCGTGCGGTCCGCGCGGGCAACGTCATAGGCTTCGTGCATGTTCCCGCTGGCTTTGGCGAGAGCGTCGCGCGTCATCGCGAACCGGTCGTCCGCATCCTCTACAACGGCAGCTTCCTGAGCGCCGGTGGGCAGGTGTCCCGTGCAGCCGCCGAAGCAATCCGCGAGGCCGTCCCGGAGATTGCCGCGAACCAGCTCATGAACCATGCCGTGCCGGCCAGTCGTGTCCGTCGGCTCGCCGTTGAGGCGACGCCGCTCGGCAACACGCCGGCCAGCTTCGAATGGTTCCTGGGCCTGCTGATCTTTCCGGCGGTTCTTCACCTCGTGGCCGCCTGCGTCTGTGCGATGGCAATCGGCCGCGAGTTGCGGGAAGGGTCACTGTCCGACTGGGCATCGGCCAGCGGCAGGGTTGCGCCGGCGCTCGTGGGCAAGATGCTGCCCTATGTCGCTGCCATCAGCCTGTGGGGCATCGTCTGGCTTCTTTATCTCACTCTGGCGCGCGGATGGCGCATCGAGGGGAGCCTGCCGCTGATCGCATTAGGGCAGACGCTGTTCTACGCGGCGACCGCAGCAATTGCGGCCCTGCTCGTCGCGGTGACACGCGAAACCGCGACCGCTCTGTCGGCGAGCGCCGTCTATGCCGGTTCGGCGCTTGCCTATTCAGGCGCGACGTTACCGCTGAACGGCGCCAACGCCTTTGCCCACATCTGGAGCAACGTGCTGCCGCTGACCCACTACATCGCTCTCCAGATGGGTGAGGTCAGTGGCCAGTCAGTTGCGGCAATGGTCGCTCCGGCCATGACGTTGGCAGCCTACGTCGTCATCGCCTGGGCCGGATCGGTCGCTCTGATCATGGCGAGGTCGCGCCGAGCATGAGCTTCGATTCCGCCTTCCTCACGACGTGGCGCACCATCCTGACATCGCGCACGCTGCTCAGCACGACGCTGCTCGCCGTTGTCCTCTACGCATTCTACTATCCTGCGCCCTACGCGCACGAAGCTGCCCAGAAGCTGCCTGTCGTCGTGGTTGACCAGGATGACAGCGCTCTCAGTAGAGCGATGATCGTCGACCTGGACGCGACGCGCGCCATCCGGGTTGCCGAGGTCGTCCCGAACGTGACCACGGCCAGGCAGATCATGCGAACCGGCAAGGCTGACGGGATCATCCTCATTTCCGATAATCTGGAGCGTCAGCTTCGCACCGGAACACCCGGCGCCGGCGTGGCCGTGTGGGTCAATGCAACCTACCTCCTGCGCGCCAGCACCATCGGTGAGGCAGTGACGGCTGTCATCCAGAACATCGCCACGTCACGGCTAGTCCCTGGGACCCAACTCAGTCGCGGCGGGCTGCCCGTCGCGGTCACGACCGAACCGCTGTTCAACCGGACAAGTGGTTACAAGGGCTATGTCTTCCCGGCGGTAGCGGTGATCATCGTTCAACAGACGCTGCTCTTCGGCGCCGCTACCTTCATGGGCGGACGACGCCGCTCCGGCGCATGGCGGATGGGTGTCGCGGAGTTCTGGGGAACGCTGGCGGCGTTCGCGTCGGTGGGCATTCTAGGCTGTTATTTCCTGTTCGGGTTCATCTTCTGGCTCCAGGCCGTGCCCGTTGATGGCAACATCGCCGGCATGATGGTGATGGTCCCTGTCTTTGCCACGGCGGTTGCTGCCCTGGGGCTGCTCGTCGGCAGCGTGTTCGATTGCGGCGAACGGGCGACCTACATCCTGGCACCGACCTCGGTGCCGTTCTTCTTCCTTACCGGGACCGCCTATCCGCTCGATCAGATGCCGCGCTTCATCGCCGCTCTCTCTCACTTGATCCCGTCCACCGCCGGCGTCCACACGTTCGTCCCGTTGAACCAGATGCATGCGAGCCTGGGCGAGGTCACGATCCCGGCCCTCACCCTTGCAAGCCTCGCCATCGGCTATGCCATGCTAGCGTATTCGCGCCTCGTCGGCTTCCGCGCGAGGGTCGGGATGTCCGCCACCGAGGCATGCTCGAACTAGCAAGAAAGGGAACCATTCAGTTCCCTTCGGTGTTGTTGGTCGCAATGTTCAGGAAAGCGCTGGGCCAAGCGCCGCAACCGGCGTCGGGACATGGGCAACAGACGAGGTCAGGCTTTGAAAGCACCGCTTCTCTATTCGTCCGACATCGAGACGATCGCCGAGGATGAAGAGCGCCTGACGGCCGAGATCGTCGAGCAGATGGCGGCCGGAAACCGCTGCGCTTTCGAGCACCACCGCCACGCGATCCGCGACGCGCACGCCAAGTCCCATGCCGTCCTGAAGGGCACGTTGACGGTCCACGACGATCTTGCGCCGGAATTGCGGCAGGGCATCTTCGTGCGCCCAGCCACGTATGGTGTGGTAGCACGGCTGTCGTCAGCGCCTAGCGACATTCATTCGGACGCGATCCCTGCGCCGCGAGGCTTCGCGATCAAGGTAATCGGCGTAGAAGGAGAGCGGTTGTCGCCCGATATCGGGGGCGCCAACCAGGATTTCCTGATGGTGAACTTCCCGGTTCTCGCCTTTGGTACCATCGCCAAATACAAGCTGATGCTGAGCCTTCTCGAAGCAAATGCGCATGCGCCCGACACCTTCCAGCGGCTGATCGCGGGCACCGCACGGGGTGCCAAGAAGACAGTGGAGGCGTTGGGGATGACGCCTGGGGCGACACTCGAGGGTTTGGCGCGCGACAACCATCATCCGCTCGGCGAGAGCTATCATACGCAAGGTGCTATCCGCTTCGGTGACCATGTCGCCAAGCTGGCGCTGTCCCCAGCATCCGATAACGTCCGAGCCTTGACGGGACAGCCGGTGGGCAAGGCGGATTTCTCCACGATGCGGGATGTTCTGGTGGAGCATTTCGCCAGCCAGGGCGCGGAATATGCCCTGTCGGCGCAGCTCTGCACCGATCTGGCGGAGATGCCGGTCGAGGATGCGGCGGTACGCTGGGACGAGAAGGTGTCGCCGCATCGCCCGATCGCGACGCTGCGGTTCGCAGCACAGGACGCCTACGCCCCGGCACGCCAGGTGTATGGCGACGACGTCCTGTCGTTCAATCCATGGAATGGCGTAGAGGCGCATCGCCCGCTCGGCCAGATCATGCGCATCCGCCGGGCGGCTTACGAACACTCCACCAGCTACCGCCATCGGATGAACGCGCGCCCCCGGATCGAGCCTGTCCGGCTCGATGACATTCCCGATTGAACAAGCAGGAGGTCGTGATGACCACAGACAACAAGGACCCGCGCCTCGCGGACGAGAGCAAGCTTCAGGAAATCCGTCGCCGGGTGGAGGAAGTCGCCGCCGATGCACCCCACCTCGCCAAGATCGCGCTCGAGGCGATGATCCGCAAACATAATCCGGACTTGAAGGGCAGCGCCCGGTCGGCCGGCCGCGCCGGCAAGCAATCCGGCAACGTGTCCGAACTCACCGCCATCGCGACGCTCAAGCCGGGCGGCGCGGAGCGCCTGCGACGGATCTTCGATCTCACCGCCGGCAACATGGACGGCGCCCAGCGCGTCTCCACCCTGCACGACATGCGCTTCGTCTTTTTCGACGATGATACGCGCATCCTGTTCGCGACCGCTTACGATGGCGACTGGGATGCCTACATCAATGACTTTGCGACCAAGATCCCCGAGCTCATGGACCTTCTGTTCGCCAACGTCGAAGGCTGGCCGGGGATCGACAGCCCCAAGGTGAAGGATTTCATCGCCGACCACCAGATCGACGCTGCCGGCTGGTTCGTTGCCAATCCGCAGGTGACGGTGGTCGACGTACGCCGCTACCAGCGAATGGAGAAGGCGCTCAACGTGTTTCTCGATGCAGAGGCCGCCAACATGGGCATCGACCCGACGACCAAGGCGGCGCTCGGCCAGCTTACAGACGCCATCTCCAAGCCGGAAGGGGTGGATTACTGACATGAGCGTTCTGGCGAACCTGAAGGCGCGCTTCAGCCGGGAGCGGGTCAAGCTGCACCTCGACGACATCCAGGCCCTGATCCTGCGATCGCGGCCCGAGCCCTATGTCGGCCTCCACGCCATGCTGCACGTCGATGAGGCAGAAGGCGGTCGCGATCTCGTCCGCAGGCTCGCGCCGCACATCCCCGCGGCCGACGCTTGGACGGACGACATGGACGCTTGGACCGGCGTCGCGATCAGCCATGCCGGCCTGAAGGCGCTGGGCGTGCCAGAGGCATCGCTGAAGAGCTTTCCCCTGCCGTTTCAACAGGGCATGGCCGCCCGAGCCGAGCAACTGCGCGACTTCGGCGCGAACGCACCCGACCGGTGGGAAGATGCCTTCCGGCCCGGCACCTGCCATATCGCGCTGACGATCTATGCCCGCGACGAAGCCGCGCTGGAAAAGGCGATCGAAGTCGCCATGACCGCGTTGGAAGCCTCGCATGGTGTCACGCTCGTCGGCACGCACAGCTTCGGGGCGGATGCCGATGCCAAGAATCCTTTCGGATTTCGCGACTCCATTTCGCAGCCGACAGTGGCGGGCGGCGGGGTGGACCCGCGGGGCGACGAGCGCGCGATCGCGGCGGGCGAGTTCATCCTAGGCGAAAACAGCGAGACCGGCGCGCCAGTCGCAATGCCCGAACCGGCCCCACTCGGCCGCAACGGATCGTTCGTGGTCCTGCGCAAATATCAGAGCGCGGTTGGCGCCTTCAACGATTTCATCCGTGCCAACGCCGACAGCAAAGCCGACCAGGAAAAGCTGGCGGCCAAGATGTTCGGCCGCTGGCGCAGCGGCGCGCCGCTGATCCTGGCACCGGATCATGACGACGAGGCGCTGGGGGCGGATCGATCACGCAACAACGACTTCAATTTCGCGGAAGATCCCAAGGGACTGGTCTGTCCGCATTCAGCGCACATGCGCCGTCTCAACCCGCGCGACAGCCAGTTGACGATCCTGACCGACGTCAACATTCACCGCATCATCCGGCGCTCTTCCACCTTCGGCGCCAAGTGGACTCCGGAGGTGACGGCGGCCGACGATGCGAATGGCGATCGCGGCATCTTCTTCATCTTCATCAGCGCGCGGGCGTACGATACGATCGAGTTCCTCCAGCAGGAATGGATCAACCGGGGCAACTTCATCGATCTTGGCACCGAAAGGGACCCGATCGTCGCGCTGCACGAGGAGCCCGGGACCTTCACCATTCCGCAGGAGCCGGCGCGAAGGCGCGTCAACGGCGTGACCACCTTCAACCGTCTGATGGGCGGCGAATATCTCTTCATGCCGTCGCTGACGGCGCTCCGGTGGATCGGTGAAGCAGGCTGGCGCTGATCCGTCCGGCGGGCCGGGGGGGAGCTCGCAATACCGTTCGCATCGGCATGCGATCACCGTTTCGGCGGACGCGATCGACGAACTTGGCCACGTCAACAATGCTGTGTACCTGCAGTGGGTGCAGCAGGCGATAACCGCGTATTGGCGCGCGGTGGCGAGGAAGGAAGATGTCGATCGGCTTCGCTGGATTGTCGCTAGTCACGAAATCTTCTATCGAAAACCGGCCTATCACCGCGATAGTCTCATCGCGACGGTTCAGATTATGAAGCACACAGCGTCGCGAGCATGGTTTTCGACGCATATCGGCAGGGACGGCGAGACGGTCGCCGAGGCGCACTCAAAGCTATGCTGTCTCGACGCCAGCTCGGGTCAACTCGTCCGCATCACTCCGGATCTGGCGCAGCCGTTCTGCCTGTAACAGGTCCGAACCTTTAAGGGGCGGTTATCCCTCGCAGGCGGGATTAATCGCGTGTTGTGTGGCAGCCCGTGAGCAGACTGCGTAACGACCGCTCATGCTCGGCCTCTGGACGGCACCTGAACGGCTCGAGCGGGCGTCGCCGATGCTGACCGGGACCGATCGAAGCTCGGACTCATGAAAGGAAGGGCCGCAATGGGCGGTGAAAAGACGATGCCCATAAGCCAACGCGGTCGAATAGGCCGGCCGAGTGCCGAAGAGGCGGCCAGTCTGGAAGACCGGATCCTGACCGCCACCTGGGACTTGCTGCTTGCAAAGGGTGCCTGCGAACTCTCGATCGAACGGATCGCACGTGCGGCTGCTGTCAGCAAAAAGACGATTTACACGCGGTTCCATGACCGCAGTGATCTTTTGATGCGCCTCCTGCGGCGCAAGCTGGAACTGGAAGAAAGTGGACTTCATGAGGACGTGGATGCGAAGGACTTTCGCGATGCATTCTGCAGCGTCGGGATGCGTATCTTGGCCTTCTTGATCAGTCCGGAGCGTCAGGCGATTGCAGCGCTGCTGGCGGAACTACCGGACGCGCGGCATGTTGCCTGGATCTCTACCTACGCTGTCGGTCTACGCGCGATTGATACGTTGCTAACACATCCGGGAGCCGCGATCGCGCTAGCGGGCCTCGATCTTGCGACCTTCCGTCATGCTTTGTTGCAATGTCTGATCGGCCGGGCGGAGAAAATGCTGCGTGCTCCTGAGTCAGATCAGCCTATGAGCGAGGATTGGATGAAGGCCTTGGCAAAGCTCTTCATACGGCATGATCCGTAATTGCGGTGACTGCCCCGGGCCAATAGCCTTGGCAGCCAGGACGGCTTGACAACGTGGGGTAACACCTTCGGCGGCAAACTAACCGTCCTCTGATCAGACGTCAGTACGCCGAGCATGCTTCGCCCGATTTCGCCAAAAAGGGACGCTTTACTCTCATTGACTAGCTAAGACGCTCGATATCGCGCCGCTTAAGCGCAAGTCGACGTCGATCCATCGGGAGTTCATGTTCACCCGGTCGATGTTCGAGACCGCGGATATGGAAGGACAGGGTCAGCTTCTGTCGGCTGTCGCAGACTTAGTGAATGACAGAGAGGTGCGCACCACTGTCGCGCCGCAGCAGGATGTGCAATCGCCGATAGCCGAACCGGCGCCGCTGGCCGACCAGCTCGCGCAGCCGCGACCGCAGGTCCTCGTCGCCATCGGGACACGGGCGATAGCACATGCTCGTCCTGTCGGCCCCGATCACAGGACAGGCGCGCCGCTCGCTCATCCCGAACCAAGCCCGCAACCGCGCGACCGACTCCCGCTTGGCGGCCGCGCTCACCACTTCTTTGACAGCAGGTCTTTCAACCCCGCATTGCCCCAGCATGGCATCCGCCGGCAGTTGCTTGAGCTTGCCGTTCTCGTCTTCCTGTGCCCGCAGCCGCTTCGCCTCGGACACCTCCAGGCCGCCATGCTTGCCCTTCTCAGACATAGTAGGTCCCGCTCGACATGCCACGGTCTTGCGCTGCCAGCACGCATCAGCTTCGATGAACGAGGCATCGATTGCTGCGTCCTTGCCTCCGACCAGACGCTGCTCGATGCAGCGGCGCACCGTAGCGTCAAACAGCTGCCGGAAGACGCCGGCGTCGCGGAAGCGACCATACCGGTTCTTGGTGAACCTCGAGTGGTGCGGAAGCTTGTCTCTCGGCGCGAGACGACAGAATCAGCGATGGGCAAGACTGTTGCGCAGCTTCTCGTACAGGCGCTGCTCGGACGTGATTGCGCAAATGCGGCCGATCAGGGTCATGCGGATGGGCAGTTCGGAATCGATCGATGGTCGACCTCGCGCACTGTAACCGGCCCTCCCTCAGTTCGGCCGTGTTGAGACACCGCTAGATGCGGCACAAAAGGTGGTTTGCAGGCAACAAGGCTTCAATGGTGCAACGGGACGCCCCTTCCCGCCCACCGCAACAGGCTGGTCCCATCATAGCGGCGCTCCTCACGGTAGGGGCGAAACGAGCAGCCCGGCATGTCCGGCATTTTTAAACAGGCCCAGCCGATTGCGACCCTTTAGCGGCCGCGCGCCTTATCAATGGCTTTCGGGTGTCAAAATCCCTGTCCAGAATGTCCGCTTGTGTGATCGGCAACGTTTGTCGGCTACAGCCGCCTTTGGGTCGAAAGCTGCCAAGCCGAGGGTATTCCCACTTGCGCCCACAAAGACGATAGCCGGTTGAGAAAGTGGGCTTTTTCTGGCGGGCATGAATGCCGCACAACCTCAAGCAAGGGTACGAGGCGAGGTACTTCGCCGGATTGCTCAAATATTACCGAGCAAAATCAAAGCAATATCGGTCAATTGCGATGGCAGGATGGTATTCGAACCCACGATACAATGCAAGTTTTCGGCGGCTCTTGAATGCTAGCACCGGAGGCTTTCCAGCCATTCCCGGGCCGATGTGTGAAGCCGCAGGTTTTATGTCGATAACGGACACCGTGCCATTGCCTCACCGGCCTCAGCTTCGAAGCTGTCGAGTACGTCAGGCTCGAGCGGGTCGACTGGTCCAACCATCGCCGGCTGCTGGAGCCCAGCGGTAACATCCCGCCTGCCGAAGCCGCAGAGCAATATTATGCTGCTCCAGACAACATCGATAAGGCAACGTAACTCACAACCCAATGCCTCCGGTAGACCCGGCGCGGTTCAGAATGCCCCGACAACATCAGGCAACGGCGTTCATTTTCCTGCGCGACATTCGTCAACGAGCGAATATGATATGCTAGGCAGTGCAGTCGGGCGTTAGAATGCCGATCTCGATCTAGCCGCCCGTCAAGCCAGGAAGAGGATAAAGTGAGCGATAAGGAGCAGGCCCGCGAGGATTTCGAAACTCACCGCCACGTGGCGCCTATAGACCAGTCGCCCGACTATCGCGCCGAGAGAGAGCGGCTTGCGCAAGCTCGTCGGCAGCGATCGATGGAAGGATCGTTAGGCCCGATGCCTGCCGGCTACGGAGATGGCGATCCACGCATTACCCTGGCTGTACTGGCTTTGTTTGTGGTGGCGGCGGCTCTTTGTGGAGGCATCGGCATCTCCATGACCGGATCGACGCAGTTGGCGATGCTCGGATGGGCTGTGCTGCTTGCCGCCATAGGTATCATGAGCGTGCTCCTTCTTTCGCCTATAGGCGTGAGGCTGTCGGGTGTGTCCGGGCCCATCTCGTTGACCGCGCGACGCTTCGCGTCGCTGGCCTTGTTGATCACCTTCGGTGGATTGCGACTGTTCGCGGGAAGCCTATCCTCCGGCCCTGTGCTGCAATTTGTCGCCGCGGCAGTCGCGACAGGGATCTTGGTGCTCGGCCTGCTCAGATGGCTGACCCCTCAGAGGGCCTTGGTCCTGGCGATCACGAGCGCTTTAGGCGTGATTGTTCTGGAACGAATTCTGAGGAGTTTCCTGTTCCCCTTGGTGACCACGTACAGCTAACGATCGATCCGCACGGAAGCATCATTGTCCGGCCTTTACGGAGGCTCGACCTCACAGACGTTCAGAATTCACCGGCGCCTGGGCTTTCTGCCTTTTGGAGTTCCTGAACCGCAAGCCTCACGCGTTCGAGAGCGGCAGCGCGCAGGGCGCTGCGGCTGCGGCGTCGCCGGACAAGCCAGAGTGCCACGGCAAAAACGGAGAGGAGCCAAAGGATAGGACCCAACCCGTGATATACGACGGCGAGCAAGCCCTCGCCGTTTGGCAGCGGCAAGGAGGCGGCCTTATCGAACCGATAGCCTGGCATGCTCCGTTCGGCGAATTTGTCGCTACCGGCCAGCGCCGTGCTCAGGTGAGCCATAAAGCCAAAGGCGCCACCCACCGCGCTGCCCAAAGCTGAAAGAACCAAAGGAATGACGAGCAAAAACAAGCAACCCTGCGCTAGGCTGGTCTGATCAATCAGGCTGCCTATGGCCGCCTCATAGACTTTGGTCCTTCCGGTCGTGTGGTTGCAAAACGCGACTGCGGTAGCCGCCGCATCTCGACTGTTGCGGCCATAGAGAACGGAAACTCGGTGATCCCGCAGCACGCCGAGCCCCGGATCGCTGAGCGTAATCTCCTCCTCGCCTCCGCCGCGCATCTTGAGGAACATCCGGAGCTTTTGCGTGGTGAATGTGCGGGTCGTCCGGCTGGGACCGGGCACGCGCCCGTACCCTTGATCGGCATGGCTCGAGCCATCGGTTACGGTGGTGACAGAAGCCTCTTCCGTCCAGTTCAGCTGGTCGATTACCGTGCCGGTGAAATCGAATATCGCGAAATCCTCAAGCCGCTTAATCTTGGACATGTTTTCCCCACCACAGGTTCGTGCAATTTCAGGGTGCTCGCGATCTGCGACCGCTATGCTGCCGGGCTGATTGGCGAAGCGGTGCGGGCGGCAGCTTCCCGAGCATCGGCGGCTGCGATACGGCCCGTCGGTGCCGCAATGTCGATATCGAAGCGCTTGCGGCGACGCGCGACGATGTACAGTTGCGCGAGTGTCGCGAAAACAGCCCCCGCGAACAGACCGGCAACACCTCCGATCACGGCCTGTTGCGCTGCCTCCTGAGGGCTGGATAAGTCGTCGGTCACGAACCTGATCGCTGCTCCAAATGCGAAAAGGAACGAGACTGCCAAAACCGCGATGCTCCAACCGAAGAGCCGTAGGCCGAATGCGCGTAGGGCCGCGCCCCGGTGTTGCTTCGCCTCGTCCAGGGTGAAATTCCAGATCTGGAGATATTCTCCGCTCGATCGCCCTTTCGGCACGAGAAATATCCCGCCGACCTGATGCCCGGCACGTGCCGAGATGCCCCAGTCATGCAGCCGCAGCACGCGTTCGCGACCAGACTTTTCGATCAGATGGATCGTCTCACGCTCGGTAGTCACACTGTGGCCCGAAGTCGTGCGAACGTGCTGAAAACCGAACTGATCGGTCTCTACGGTACGGGTTCCGGCGACGTGGTGTGTCGATTGGCTGACGGCGGCGTTCACGACGACTCCGGCGTCATGGTGGACCGTGTAGGTCCTGCTACCGAAGCGGAGCGTGCCGGTCGTCGGCTCGTAGCGCCATGGGCGAAAAGCGCGCCAGACGAAGAACGAAAACACTGCAAACGGGCCAAGCAAAACCAGCAGCAGGTAGAGGTTGGCGCTACGCCGCTTCGCCGCGGTGTCCGGGCTGAAGTCCCATGTCAGCTTCTTGAAATCTTCCCAGCGGGTATAATCCGCTCCGGCGAGATATCGCTTTGCGACCTTGACCTGGAAATCGGGCCGCTCGGCAATCTCGTGGAGTTTTTCCCAGGTGCTCGGGAATCCGCTCGGCATCCTGGCAAAATCTTGCGGGCGCGGATTGGGATAGGCCGCTTTAGCAGTGTCATCTAGCGCGTAAACTGCGCGACCAATGCACGCCTCGAGCGCCTGATAAGCCTTTCCCTCGGCGGTGTCCGCAGATTCCCAATCGCTACCATGCCCCAGTGTCGTGATCGCCCCGGAGATTACTTCGCATGCCGCGCCGCTGCTCCTCGGGTCCGGGCCAAAGTCCGACTCGACCTGTTCCGGACTGGGCAGCCTGTCGACGAGGGCGTTGGTCTTCGGCTGCGCTTCAGAGCCAGGCGCTGTTAGCGGACCCACCGCGAGCGCGATCGCCGCTGCCAGGCGCATAATCCTGTTCATCCCTCTCCTCCCGACTGAAGAAGATGGCGGGTACCCGGACGGGACGCAGCACGCCTGCCGACATCGCCGGGCCGCGATAGCCATCTAGAAATTGGGTTTATTGCGTGCTGCGGCGTCGGCCCGCGCCCTGGCGGCCGTCGCATCCCGCGCGGCGATTGTTGCCGCGAGCCGGCGGCTGGCATCGACTCCCGCGCGCAGATCGACCGCCTCTATATCGATCTTCGTGACCGCGCCCTCGACGTTCCAACTCAGGATAGCCCTGACCACCTTCGAGCATCCCGAGCGGAGCGCCTCATCGAACCAGTGCGGTTTCGAGAAGGCCGCGTTCACGGTCGTCATGTCGTGCGTCGAAACCTGATTGAGCAAATACGCCTGATGGAGACCGTATCGGCAAGTCTCATGCGGCGCGGGGCCGCCTTGACGACCATTGTCATCCCAATACCAGAGGAGAGTGGCGCCGAAGACGCGCTGATCCTGGCGGACATTGGCCAGGAACGCGGCATGGCTCATGTCGCTCATCCATGAGGTATTGCCATATCTGTTGGCGAGCGCAGCCAGCGTGTTCTGGACCGTCGGCATCTCGGCCGAGGCGTAGAGCCTCGTCATTCCGATCGCCCAGGCTCTTTCCTTACCTGCCTCGGGCGTGAACGCGGCGGCCAAGATCTCGTCGCTGCCCTGCGGCTTGCTCCCTGCACGGGCGCGGGAAACCAGGGTCGATACGAAGATGAGGTCGTTCTGATCGTTCGGGCGAGCCCGCTGAATCGCGAAGCCTTGCTGCTCCGGATTTACCCCGGCTCCGCGATCGACTGCGGGAAGGCCGGCCGCAGCGATCGCACGCTGCGTCTCCGCGGGGGTCATGCCGAGCGCCATGCCCCGCACCTCGATCGCCCGGGAAGCGGATTGCTGGCCGGCGACCGGCGTCGCGCCAAGCATGACAGCCAACGCCGCGGCGGGCCCTAGCTGCCGGAGACAGGCTGCCGCGCGGGCTCCCCACGAAGTGCCACCCATGCCCGTTTTCGCCATCCCTGCGTGCCTCCACTGGTTTCCAGCAATGTTCCGCGCGCCGCTCGTTATGTCCTCAAGCCAATCTCAAGAATTTCTAAAACGACGCCTCAGTCGCCCAATGCCCTGGAGAGGGCGCTGAGACGATGCTTGACGAACAGGTCATGGCTCCCGCGCAATGGTCCCACGGCAGCGTCAAACGCTTTGCGCGCCAATGCTCGGTTGCCTCGACCCAAGGCGATCTCGGCTAACGTCAAATCGACTTGCGCGCCCCAATTTGCGTCGCCAACCAGCTGAGCGGCCTTGACCCGGTCGATGCCCCTGAGGAGAGCATCCGCCTCATCAAATCGGCGCATCGCGACATAGCAGTCGGCCATGCCGGCCTTGAGCGCATCTTCCAGCGCAGTGCGGCCTTGCAAATCAGTTCTCAGGGAGGCCAGCGCCGCCTCGATATTTGCGAGCCCCTTCTGGAGCTCACCGGCCCGACATTGCGAAATGCCGGTATCCGCCCTTCCGGCCACGGCGGCGAAGGACGAGGCGCCGTCCTTACGGGCAGCCGCGTGCCAGAGCCGTTCCCCGTCGGCAGCCGAATCCGCATAGCGTCCCACTCCGCCGAGTGCCTGCTGACGAGCCGCGAGCAGCGTCAATGTGAGGCGATGCTCGCCGCCGAGCCGTTGCTCGAACAAAGGAAGGAGCGCGTTCAGCGTTGCCAATCCCTCGGTGTAGCGTTGTGCGTTTACCTGGGCCTGACCAACATTCATCCTGAGAAGCAACGTATCGGGATGGTCGGGGCCGACGAGCGCGGCCATGCGTCCGGCAAGTGTCCGGAATATTGGCTCTGCCTGCTCGGGATCGCCGAGGCGGAGTAGCGTGAAAGCGTAACGCTGGCCGAAATTGATGATCTGACGAGGTGTAAAACTGTCAGGAGTCTTTTGCGCGAGCCTGTATGCGGATGCGAAAGCCCTGCGCGCACCCGGCACGTCTTCGCTGACCATGGCGATCATCCCGCGAGCGGATTGGCGCCAGACTTCGGTGTCGTCATTTATTGGCTTGCCGGCCAGACGCCGATCAACCTCGGCCACAATCGCGCGCGCCTTGTCGACGCTTCCGGCCTGCGTCGAAAGCGCCAGCGCAGCCGCGTGTTGGAGCCGGACGCGGATGGCTTCCGACTCCCCGGATTGGCCGGCACGGTCCAAATTTGCTTCCGCAGCGATGTAGTAGCGAAAGGCATTCGCATAGTCGGAACGAAGGTCAAACGCGCGCGCCAGTGTTGCCTGCAGATAGCCGGCCACCTTGGGCTGTTCGGCGAACCGATCGTCAATGGTCGAGCCCGCGCGCGAAATGGCATGGACGAGGGTCTCCTCCGCAGCATCGGCATGCGATGGATCGACGCTTGCCAGGACATCTTCGGCAAGAAAGCGATAGCTGGCGTCGGACACTTGCCTGGCGCTGTCGGCCAGGACGCGCTGGTGCCAGGCATATAGGGCGAACGAAGACGTAGCTGCGACACACAGAATGAGGCTGGCGAATGCCGCGCGGACCCAGGGTCGCCGCACACGCTGCTGTTCCTCTCGCTTCTCCAGCGCGGACTTTTCAAGGGCGAGTTTGGCGGCGGCGGCGGCTGTAGCGCGGCGACTGTCCAATCGTTCGAGCCTGTCGGCGAGAATCTCCGCGCTTGCCAGCCGCCGTTCCGGCCGGCCCTCCGCCGCCTCGGCGATGTCCTGGCGCAAAAGGGTATCGGGAACTTCGCTCTCCCAACCCGGCGCGAGCGAGCGCGAAAAATCACCGACGACCATCTGGTAGAGGACCAGGCCGAGCGCGTAGATATCGCTCTTCGTCGTCGCAACTGCGTCACCGGTCAGTTCGGGTGCGCGGTAGGCGAGCGTTCCGGAACGTGGCTCGTCCCTGCCAATAGCTGCATTGAACGGGCCGGGATCGGTGATTTGGAACGCCCGTAACAATTCCTCGTCGAGCAGCCGCCCGCTGCCGAAATCCGCGAGTCGAACGACGGGACGGTCACCGCGTTCATCGATCAGGATATTGGCCGGCTTCAGGTCCTTGTGGAGTACGCCGAGGCCGTGCACCGCTGCAACGGCCCGGCAGATTCTTGCGGTAATCGCAATCCGCTCATCCAGCGAGATCGCGTGCAGGCCTCCCGATTTGCGCGTCCATTCGACGAGATCGCAGCCGCCATAGGCATATTCCAGATGATAGGGTGGGCTCTCGAAGTTCCACTCCAGCAGGGCGGGCAAGGGGGCCTCGCCGTCCAGTCCGGTGAACACCACGCGCGACAAAGCGGCTTCACGCTTCAGGGCTCTTAATCGGTCGGGTGCGTCCGCGAATTTGAACACCCGCTGCTCTGCGGTCTTGCTGTGCCTGGCGAGCCATACATCCTGGGCACCGCTATCGCCCAAGGCCCTTATCAGTGTCCATTGGCTGCGTCCCGGTACCTGATCGCCAGGGGCGAAGGCGAAACGGGCCGCCAACGGGGCGTCCACGCTTTCCACCCGCACCTCGCAGCCAAGGCGATAACCGACACGTGGCACCGTTTCGATAATGCTGCCCTGCCGCGGTTTGCCCAAGACCTTGCGGAGCTTCGAAATGGCCGTCGGCAGCGAGCCTTCGACCACGGTGACCCCCGGCCACACCGCGTCTAGGATCTCGTCCTTGGTGACGACTTCGCCAGCGCGAAGCAGCAGCTCATGCAATATCTCGAGCGGTTTGCCTTCGAGTGAAACCGGCAAGCCTGAGATGCGCAGCGTCCAGCTTGCCTCGTCGAACTCCGCCCCAGCGAAGTGCCAAAGCCTCCGACGTCGCCGTGACGAACTCGTGTCGTGCATCGCGATCCCCCTGCACGTAACTTTAGAAATTCTTGAGAACGGCTTCAAGACTTTGAATGTCAAGCAACTCTATTGGATGACAGAGCTATCGCGGTCGGCCTGTTCTGGCGCCGCCAGGCCCGCTCTGCTTTGGAGACACAGATGTGGAAATTCCTCGCAGTCGTTTCGGTTGTGTCGTTCCCGGTTCCGGCACCGGCCCAACAGGAAGGAAAGGTGCCAGTCGCGCGCGGCTTTTGGATCGACCAGAAGGCGCAATGTTCCAGTGCAAATTACGCGGTCGCCTATGACGGGATAAACTGGGGTCGGATCAACTCGGATAGCCCGGCGCTGCGGGCCGGCGGGGAAATGCTGCCGATCTTGAAGGCGAGCCGCCTGCGCGACGGCTTCGTCGATATCAAGACGACTGAGAGTGGCGAGCTTAGCTACGAGCGGGTCAGACCTATCGGTCCAGATCGTGTTGTTCAGCGCCTCGGGACCGCAGAGCGCGCCGGCTTCGATATATCCGACAATAATCTGAAGCTTTGTCACTTCGCGCAATTATCCGCCAGCATGCAGGCCGTGGCTCGGAAATTCGTCCCCAGGCTGGCGGTCGCCAACGCCGCGGCCGATGCGAATGGGCGATCACTCGGCGGGATGGCGGGCCCCCTCAACATCCGACCAGGCTACTATGTCGACGAGGAGTCGGCGTGCACCAAGCCGTTCGACGTCTTCTACTTCGACGGCAATCGCTTCGGCTACTATCCTGTCGGCAACGGCCGGACCGAGGTTCAGCCCACCGGGCCGGTCCAGAATACGCCAAAGGGCTGGGAGCTTCGTCATCGGCCCGGAGAGTCGCCTACCCTGGTTCGTGTGCTCGGGCCCGATCGCATCCAGATGTATAGCGGTCCGCCGATGCGCTGGTGTCCGGCCGGGCAGCTCCCTGCCGCGCGCAGGCCGTTCTGATCCACGATTTCAGGGGGAATACAGTCCATGATCCGAGCCTCGACACGCCTTATTAGCATCGCAACTCTGGCCGTACTCGGCGCATGCGGAGAAACTTCGGGCAACCGCGCGTCCCCATCGACACGCACCGGACTGGAGGCTAATGCCGTGGGCGATATCGCGCCGACAGACAGCATCAGCGCTGCGAAGCCCGCACTTGCTGAGCTGCCAAAGGAAATCGACGAATGGGCGCACAAAGAGGCTGCCAACTGTCGGACGATCCTAGACGGCACCTATCACGGTTATGACAAGCGGTTCCGCACCGCCGATTTCAATGCCGATGGTCGACCCGACTATATTCTCAGCGAGGCGAACATCGACTGCCGGGGAGACGGTCTGGGCAATGCTGAAGAGAAATGGGGAAAAGTCGGCCCGGAGAACGATTTCCTCATCTCTTCCCCGACGGGCTACATGCTGGTTCAAGGCTTTGGCTCTTATGATGACGCCATTACCATTCGAAAAGACGCCAAGGGCGACCGGCTGGTAGTCGCGGTCTCGTTACCGATCATGGAGTGCCCGGCCGTCCAAAGCGCGGTCTGGGCATTGCACGGAAACAAAATGAGCGTGGTTGAACGCCTCGATGACAAAGGAAAGCCGGTTCGTTGCGGCGGCGAAGCGCTTGCGGCTAAAAGCGGCCTGCCGGTTCCGTTCGGCAAGTATGCCGTAAACACAAGCTGTGCGGAGGCGGGCAACGGAAACTTTCTCAGCTTGTCTCCCAAATATTGGGGAGAGATCGACGGCGACACACCGATCGGCCCGTTTCGCAACTTGGGCGGAGATCGCTGGTCGCTCGGCAGCGGAATCACGATCACCATCACCGGACCCAAGTCATTCGTCGAGGGCGGACGCCAGATGACTTGGTGCAAGGGGTGAGCGAGGCAGGGAGCGTGGCGCTGCGCAAAAATGGCGAGCGCGGTCCGGCAATTCGCAATGAGCCCTAGCCGGCCCGAACCCTGACCGTTATGCGCTTGCGAAGTTTCGCCTTGATCACTTGTCCGGCCACGCGCACCTCATCCAGATCGTCCGACCACCATTTGACCATTTGTGCGCGCTCGTTGCAGTGCGCGCCGTGATGATAGGAGGCCTTATGCGGTCCTCATCGCTCGGCGCCAAGGCTGCTCGATCGCGTCGCGGCGCCTCGTTAATCTGACAACACCACGAGGCGCTCTCTCCGAGGCGCACTCAGGTATTGGAGAGAAAACATTCCCTAATTGGAAGGCACTTGTTCATCGAATGCGACGGAGGGCATGTCCTTCGAACCCCGAGGTCAGAGCTTCCGCTTCTTTCCCTCAAAGCCGTCCTTCACGTCGTCAATCCAGGCGGTGATCTCCCGATCGCTCCAACGGGAGGCGAAGGCTGAGAGCTTGTAAGGCGCGGGAAACTTCCCCTCGGAAATCAGTTTATAGATCATCGACTTACCGAGGCCGACGCGGCGTTTCACCTCATCCAGCTTGATGAAACGATCTGATGAAGTGCCAGCGCCGTTCATCACATTGCTCAGCGGTCCGGGTTTTCCACGGAATAGAACATCGGATTGCGCAGCCAGGCGTCGATCGCGGATTCCCGCCAGCCGGCGCAGCGCGTGCTGATCTGGACGTTCTTAGGGAACGTGCCGTCCTGCATCTTGCGGTACATGGTCGATCGGCTGAGCCCAGTGCGCTCCAGGACCGCGTTGATCCTCAGAATCCGGTCGGGGACGTCGGTCTGCATGCTATCACCTCGTATTCAACGCGGTTTCGTGGTGTTCTTCGGGCCGCCATAAGAACCCTGCGCCGTCGCCCGAACAACGGCGCTGTTGGGCGTGAAATGGCGCGCTACGGCGTTATACGGCCAGCTTTGGCGGCCAACACGATCAGCATGGGCAGCAAGAACGATGACAGGGGTCTCAAGGCGTCTCAGGTCTTCGGCCTGACCGCGCTCTATGCCGCTTCGCGCGGCACCGAGCCGCTATTCGCGTCTCGGCCCATGCGGGTGACGATCACCTGACGTGAGCGCCGGAGCATAGCTCCGGCTTGATGGTCATCGCGCAGGCGCGATGGCGTGTGCCTGCCGGCACCGGTGTGGCGGGATGGGCGTCGCTGCCCTGTGGTTCCGCCGCGGCGTGCCGCAACCCCTGCGGGGTCTTCCACTTCGTTCCAGCCTGAAGGTGCGGCCCGCCTCGCTCGGCGGGACCCTTGGTCCGCTCCTGCCGCCCATCCCGCCCTTCCGGCGCCGGCTGCGGTGGTTTCGAGAAAGGAGCAAGGAACATGAAGGACCGTCAGAGCCTCTACGCGCAAGTGACCGACCGCGTGATCGCTGAACTCGAGGAGGGACGACTTCCCTGGGTGCAGCCGTGGGATGCCGCATCGTGCGGCTGTGCCATGCCCGCCAATGGTGTGACCGGGCGACGTTATTCGGGGATCAACGTGCTGATCCTCTGGGCAGCGGTGATCGAAGGCCGGTACGCTTCGCAGCGCTGGCTGACCTATCGCCAGGCCGAGTTGATGGGTGGCCATGTCCGCAAGGGCGAGCGCGGCACTACCATCTGCTATGCCGACCGCTTCACGCCGAAGGGTGACGAACAGAAGGCCCGCGACGAGGATCGCGACGCCCGGCAAGTGGCGTTCCTCAAGCGCTTTACCGTGTTCAATGTCGATCAGTGCGAAGGCTTGCCCCACAACCTGACCCGCAGTGTCGCGCCGACCGAGCTTGCCGACCTGTTGCCATCGGTACAGGCGATCATCCGCAACAGCGGCGCCGATATCCGGTTTGGCGGAGGCGAGGCCTATTATGCGCCGTCCGCCGATTATGTCGCGGTGCCGCCGCAAGCCGCATTCCCCGAGCCAATCAACTGGTATCGCACCATGCTTCATGAGCTTGGCCATTGGACCGGTCACCCGTCGCGGTTGAACCGCGATCAGCGGGGTAGTTTCGGGAGCCCCAATTATGCCCGCGAGGAACTGGTCGCCGAGATGGCAAGCGCGTTCACCTGCGCGTCGCTGTCGATCCAGCCGACCGTCAGGCATGCCGATTATATCGGATCGTGGCTGGCAGTGTTGCGCGAGGATGAGAAGGCGATTTTCCGGGCGGCAAGTGCTGCCAGCAAGGCGGCGGATTTCCTGCTGCAGTTTCAACCGGAGGATGGGGAATGACCGCGCGCAGCAAGCGTGCGCTCGAACGCACCCTCGCCGATCACGATGGCGCAGCCGAGGGCGACGTTGATCCACTGGAACTTGCCAGACTGGAGGACGCAATGCGTCGCGCTCCCCGTCGGCAGCGGGAGGTTTTCCTCGCCGTCCGCCTCGACAATCTGCGTTATGCCGAGATCGCCGAGCGTACCGGGCTGACGATCACCCAGGTCGAGCGGCTGTTCGCCGATGCGCTGGCCAATCTCATCCGCAACCTCGACCAGCCGCAGCGACATTGGTGGCGCCGCTGGCTTGGCTGATCGCCTTGACCTCGCCCGGCATTTGCCGGGCGAGGTTGGCGCATCCCCGACCTGTCGCTAGGAAGTTGTCCGTGAAATCCGAACTCGATCATCTGCCGCAATCGAAGCAACAGGAACTGGCGCGGATCCAGCGCATCCTGCTGGAAGAATTCGAGACGGCGATCGCGCGGGCGACCAAGCCGCATAAGCGTGACGGCAAGGTCTACAAGATCATCCTGTTCGGCAGTTTCGCGCGCGACGATTGGGTCGACGAGCCCGAGAACGGCTATCAGTCCGACTATGACCTCCTGATCGTCGTCAGCCATGAGGACCTCACCGACATCGCCGATTACTGGTATGTCGCCGAGGACCGGATCCTGCGCGATCCGCTTATCCAGCGCCCGGTCAACATCATCGTCCACTCGCTCGACGAGGTGAACCACGCGCTCGCGCGCGGTGAATATTTCTGGGTCGATATCGCCCGCGACGGCATCGCGCTCTACGAGCTTCCCTGCCATCCGCTGGCGACCCCGATGCCGCTGACGCCGGCCGATGCATACCGAATGGCGAAAGGCTATTACGACCAGTGGCTGGAGAGCGCGGACGGCTTCCTGGATACTGCGCGATACTCAACGTCGCAGGGTAGAACGAACGAAGCCGCGTTCCTCCTGCATCAGGCGACCGAGCGCTACTACATCTGCTTTCTGCTGGTGCGGACGCTGTATTTTCCGCGCTCGCACAACATCAAATTCCTGCGCTCGCTGTCGGAGGACAAGGACCCTCGGTTGGTCTACGCGTGGCCGCGAGAGTCTCGCATCGATCGCCGCCGCTTCGAGCGGCTCAAGCGCGCCTATGTCGAGGCGCGTTACTCCGCCAGCTACGTCATCGACGCCGACGACCTGAAGGCGCTGGCAAATTCAATCGCGCGCCTTCGCGATATCGTCGCGACGCTCTGCGCCGAACGGCTCGACACGCTCAAAGCCGAGGCCGACGAATAGCGCACGATCGTGCGGTGCGATCCGCTGGACGCGCCCCCCTGTGGCGCATAAGGCGCGCCTCCCAATAATGGAGTAGCTGATGAACACGACCGACCTCGCCGACCGTATCGCCGAAGCGCATGCCATCACCAAGACCGACGCGCGCAAGATCGTCGACGGCGTGATCGCCGCGATCGCCGACGCCGCCGCCAAAGGCGACGAGGTTGCGCTGAACGGATTCGGCAAGTTCAAGGTCAAGCACTCCCCCGCGCGTCAGGGCCGCAATCCCTCGACCGGCGAACGGATCGACATCGCTGCGTCCAGGAAGCTGACCTTCGCGCCGGGCAAGGCGCTCAAGGACAAGCTGAACGGCTGATGGGACTGGATGCGGTCCGCGCGTTCCTCGACGCGCGGGCACCCGACATCACCATCATCGACCAGGGTTCGAGCACGGCGACCGTGCTCGAAGCCGCCACAGCGCTTGGCGTTGTGCCGGGCCAGATCGCCAAGACCTTGTCGCTACGCATCGGCGATCATGTCGTTCTGGTCGTCGCCTCGGGCGACGCGCGGCTCGACAATCGCAAGGTCAAGGATTCGCTCGGCGGCCGGCCGCGCATGCTCGCCGCGGACGAGGTCGAGCGGCTGACCGGGCATCCGGTCGGCGGCGTCTGTCCGTTCGGTCTGGTCGAGCCGCTTCCCGTCTATTGCGACCTGTCGCTCAAGCAGTTCGCGGAAGTCTATCCGGCCGCCGGCTCGCGTACCGCGTCGGTGCGCTTGAGCCCCGACCGACTTGTCGGACTGGTCGGTGCCCAATGGGCCGACCTTTGCACGCTTCCATCACCCGACTAAAGGCCGAGCCTCGGCCTGCCCGGCGGCATCCTCGAACGCCCGTCTCCCGCGCCGTCGCCAAAGCACGAGTTGTTGCTGGCGATCCACGCCGCTCAGCCTGGCTGCCGCCTCGGCCAGCATACCGAACAGGACTACGCGATCATCGTCAGTGAGATCGATCAGCCCGGCCTTGGCGACGAGGCCGCCGAGTTCGATCAACTGGCGCGTGCGCTCGCGGCGTCTCAATTGCCACTCCCTGCGATCAGTCCGTGCCCGGCTTGCTTCCAGCCGATGCCGTGCCGCTGTCATCCTGCGCAGCGCCGCCCGCGTCGCGGCGAGCACCGTCAGCATTTCCCGGCGACCGCTGAAAGAAGGTGGCGCCGCGTTTGCGCCAAGTCTCCTTTGCCGCTGCGTCCTTGGTTTCGGACGCCGCGAGAAGCGCGCCGGCCAGTTGCTCGATCGGTAGTACGTCCGCGCCGGTTGCGATCACCAGCTCGCCCATCTGGTGGACCTTGCGCTCCTTCAGCTGCCTCGCCTTGTCGTTGAGCGCCTTCAGTTCGGCATCGTAATCCCGTGGTTTGCGCATGTCCGTCCTTTCCATTGCATGGGTCGGACGCACCAGTTATCGCTGTGCTCGATCAGTCGCAATGCGCTGAAATCTCTTGGGATTACCGCGTCCCGAGAATGATGAAATCTTTCGAGGGCGCGCTTATACGTCGTGCCGACGTGGCTCTTTGGGAGTAATTGGACGATCGCCATGGCGATCTACCATTTCTCCGCGAAAGTCATCAGCCGCGCCAACGGATCGTCGGCGCTGGCGGCTGCCGCCTACCGTTCGGCATCGCGATTGTATGACGAGCGGCTTGATCGCCACCACGATTTCTCCAACAAGGCCGGCGTCGTCCATTCCGAAGTGATGCTGCCGGACGGCGCGCCGGAGCATCTCTCCGACCGCGAAAAGCTATGGAACGCGGTCGAGGCGGCCGAGAAGCGGATCGACGCACAGCTGGCGCGCGAGATCGAGTTCGCCATCCCGCGTGAGATGACGAAGGAACAGGGTATAGAACTCGCCCGCGACTTCGTCCGGCGCGAGTTCGTCGAACGCGGGATGATCGCAGACCTCAACGTGCATTGGGATATCGGCGAGGATGGGCTCGCCAAGCCACATGCCCACGTCATGTTGACGATGCGCGAGGTCGGCGAGGAGGGGTTCGGCCCAAAGAACCGCGACTGGAACCGCACGGACCTTCTGGAGAAGTGGCGCGAGCGCTGGAGCGAGCATGTCAACCAGCGGCTGGCCGAACTCGATATCGACGCACGGATCGATCACCGCTCCTTGGAAGCACAAGGGATCGACCTCGAACCGCAGCACAAGATCGGGCCGGCAGCGTCGCGGATGGCGGCGCAGGGCCTGACATCCGAGCGGCTCGCAGAACACCACGCCATCGCGCGCGCCAATGGCGACAAGCTCCTCGCCAATCCCGCACTCGCGCTCGACGCGATCACGCACCAACAAGCGACGTTCACGACGCGCGACCTCGCGATGTTCGTCCACAGCCATAGCGATGGGAAGGATCAGTTCGATCGGGTGATGGCGGTGGTGAAGGCGTGCCCCGAACTGGTCGCGCTCGGCAAGGACGGGCGCGGCGAACAACGGTTCACCAGCCGCGACATGATCGAGACGGAGCGTCGACTGGAGCGCGCCGCGGATCGTCTCGCCGAGTGCACCGGTCATGGTCTCACGGCGGCCATGAAAGGGGCGATTCTCACTGCCGCCGGGAGTAGCGAGGTGCGTCTCGGTGAAGACCAACAGGCCGCGCTCAAGCACATAACTCGACCACACGACCTGGCAATCGTCACCGGCTATGCCGGAACAGGCAAGTCGGCCATGTTGGGCATTGCGCGCGACGAATGGGAGCGCGCCGGCTTCCAGGTCGTGGGCGCCGCACTTTCGGGCATTGCAGCTGAGAATCTGGAGAGCGGATCGGGTATCGCCTCCCGCACAATCGCGAGCCTTGAACACCAATGGGCTCAAGGTCGCGACTTGCTCACTGACCGCAACGTGCTCGTCATCGACGAGGCCGGGATGATCGGTACTCGTCAGATGGAGCGCGTCATCTCCGAAGCCGAGAAGCGTTGCGCCAAGGTCGTGCTGATCGGCGATGCGGAACAGCTCCAGGCGATCGAGGCGGGGGCTGCGTTCCGGTCGCTCGCCGAACGCCATGGCAGTGTCGAGATCACCCAGGTCCGCCGCCAGCGCGAAGACTGGCAGCGCGATGCGACCCGTCATTTGGCGACCGGCCGAACGGCCGAAGCGATCGCGGCCTATGACGAGCATGGACGCCTCCACGCCGCCGAGACGCGCGATCAGGCGCGCGGAGAATTGATCGAGCGCTGGAACCGTGATCGCTCCGCGTCCCCAACAGCGTCGCGGATCATTCTCACCCACACCAACGACGAGGTCCTCGAATTCAACATTGCCGCGCGCGAGCGCCTCCGGATGACCGGAGCACTGGGCGACGATGTCGCGATCCGGGCCGAACGCGGCGACCGGCGCTTCGCGGCCGGCGACCGCATCATGTTCCTCAAGAACGAGCGCGGCTTGGGCGTGAAGAACGGCTCACTTGGCGAGGTGCGTTCGGTGACGCCAGCGCGGCTAGCGGTACTACTCGACGACGGTCGGGCGGTCGCGTTCGACGTGAAGGATTATGCCGCCATCGATCACGGTTACGCGGCGACCGTGCACAAGGCGCAGGGGATGACGGTTGATCGCGTGCATGTGCTCGCCTCTCCCGGGCTCGACCGGCATGCCGCCTATGTCGCGCTATCGCGGCATCGCGACAGCGTTGACCTACATTATGGCCATGACGACTTCGCCGATCGCGGCAAGCTCGTAGGCCGGCTGTCGCGCGAGCGCGGCAAGGATATGGCATCGGATTATCTCAACCTGGAGCCTTCCACACCAACCACCGCGTCACCCTCGCACGCGCACGCAGCGCCATTTGAGCTGCGCGAGCAGTCGCGCCCGACTCTTACTCCTCCCAGTTATGAAAAATCTGATGGTCGAGCCCTATCCGACGCAGTCGTGCGTCATGGCAGGATCGTCAGCGCGATGCGCTTCTCGCACCGGATCGGGGATCCCTATTCCGCCGACCAACGGAGCGAACTGACTGCCAGTCGAGCGGAGCTCGACCGCATCGTGCCGCACGGCGCGAACGATCTCGAAACGGCTTTCGCTGCCGATCATCGATTGATCGGCGAAGCCGCCGCAGGACGGACGCAATCGGTGATCCGTGCCATGCAGCTGGAGACCGAAATGCGTGGCGATCCGACTCTGCGTGCCGACGTGTTCGTGCAGCGCTGGCAAGCGCTTGATCGACAGCGTCGGCTGCTGGTGCGCGATCGCGAAGACAGCAGAGCAGCGAGGGTCGCGAACACAATGATCGGCCTGGCAAAGCGCCTTGAACGTGATCCTCAAGTGGAATCGATCCTTCGCAATCGACGTCAGGCGCTAGGTTTGCCGGGCGCAACCCAAAAGGGAGTTGGGAGAGAACTGGCCGACATGATGGCGCGGACGCGCTCGCGTGGCTTGGATATCGGTATTTGACACGCCCAACGGCAGGAAGGCGCCCTAACTGTCGGCGTTCGGGGCGCCCGCTTTTCAATCCTGAAAGCAGTCAAAGTTTGCGCTGCTAATAGCTGCCACGGAGGAAAAGCTTGCTTGTACCGTATCGCAGCTTCGTATCGGCACGGCAGCGTGGCACATTCGGCCTCGGACGGTAATCAGCGGGCGAGAAGTAGGTTGTGGCTAGGACGCTGTGCGCAGGCTCATCAAATTGTTGCGCCATTCAGCCAATCCGGAAAGGAGCGGCGACAACGCAAATTCGCTGCCCTCCACTAAAATTGCTAGCAAATTGGAGCAGGTATAATCTGCCCATGGCGTGACCTTTTCGAGCTTCTCAAGTGTGCGCAGCGCGTTGCCCTTGAGGTCTTCCTCTTCGGGCCGGTTGATGACCTCGATCCATTCTTCCATGTGCTTCCAATAACTGGCCCCTGCATTGAGGGCTTCCGCTAGAGGCACGTTGCTTTTGATCATGGGCGGTGCGCTGAGTGCGATAGACTGGGGAATGCCCAAACCCGCGCGTGTCGCTGTCAGGTAGCGCTGAATGGCGACGAAGCCGTTCCCGATGAAATATTCCCCGGAGTCCAAAAGGCCATCGGATTCAGGGCTGCCGGATTTCTTTATGGCGGCATTGATCTCGGCGATTTCAACGTCGAGTAGCTGGAGGTGCCTGCTCAGAAGCTCAAAGTCGATATCGGCGTATTCATCTCCGACTTTGAAGATCGGCATGATTCTTTAACCTGCTAAACATGGGCGCTTCGTCATCGCGAATCGCGATTTATATTTCCGCCAAAACAGGGTGATGATAACCTGTCATCATGCTCCGACTGCTCAACCGCTATGAGGAAATCGTATTCGACCAAATTTCAGAGGTCGGTTCAAGATACGGCCTTTCGGCCTATCCCAAGGTCCGGCTGGCCGATGTGATCGACCTCGACACGCTGAGTATCGACTATTCCCATAAATCGTTCGGCCTTCGCTCCCATTTCGATTTTGTGATCTCACGCGAGTACCAACCGCTCTATGTCGTCGAGTTTGATGGCCCGACCCATCTCACCGACGTTCAGCGCGAGCGTGATGCGAAGAAGAACCGGCTTTGCGAGCTGGCCGGCTTGCCGATCCTGCGGGTCAACAGCCGTCACATCACCAAGGATTTCGGCGACCTCACCCTTCTGGCGTGGATCATGGAAACCTACGAGATGCAGTGCGGCTTCTACGAAGCGCAGGAGAGCGGCCAGATTCCGTATGACGAGCCGTTCGATCCATTCAGCCTCATGACGATGAAGGACGGCAAGTACGTCCATCCACTCTGGTTGAGCCAGGGCTACCGACAGCAGATGCGCAGCCTTCACAAGCGCGGAAGGATACAGGATTGCGCGTCATCGGGGTGGGTTGGGGAAAACGACAACGGCACGATGCGCGGCCTCGAGTTTATCCGGGTCACGCCGACCCACGGCCTCTATGTCGAGACGGCGATGCGCGCCCAGCAGTTCCCGATACTATTCAGCGATCTTCTGGAAGAGATTCTGGCGATTCAGATGATGCGCCACATAGATGCTTATCTCTCCGGCGACGTGGCGCTCGTCCCGCTTGCCGCGATCAACGAACGGATAGCTCAGATCAAAACGACATACCGGATGTTGGGTAGCCATTCGGTCAGTTGGCCGCCAAGTGCCAGCGTGACTGCATAGGTAGGGTATCGGCGGGCGGCCTCTACTGAGCGCTTGGTTCGGATTCAGCGGCGAGAGCGGCGTCAAGCACGTCGAACCCGTTTCGTTCCGGGTCGTCCCATTCGACGGAAACCCGCCACCCGGCGTCCCGGATTCCTTCTGCACTGTCCGGGTCGGGGCTGACCATCGCAATCGGGGTCGCCGTAACGGAGCCGGGACCGAACTTGGCATGTCGGACTCTGTCGCCGATGTTGAAGGGTGGCATTTGCGACACTGTGCCGAGCGTCTCGGCCTGAGCAAGCAGATTGCCGAGTTCGCCTTGCAGAATACGAATATGGTCGATCAGTTTTTTGCGCTCGCCGGGCGTATATGCCGAGCCAAGCTCCACGAATGAAAGCCGCACCGACTCTCGCAGCGTTTCGATATCCCGAAGAAGTTTCTCCCGTTCCGTCATGCCCAGTTCCTCGATCCTACAGAAACGCTTCGTCAGCGAGATTCCCGTCGCGGCTCTCCACAATCAGCGACACATAATCTTCATTGTCACGCGGATTGAAGACCCGGCCAACGACCGTCCATCTATGCCGGTTTTGTGGCAGATTGCGGTCTTGCCCCTGCAAGATCCCGGGATTGAGAATCGTATCGCCGACAGCCGGAACCTGACCGGCGAAATTCTCCGGCCCGAAATCGACGCCGCCGTCGAAAATCTTTCCGTCCGGCTCGCGATCCAAAATTCGAATGCTTGTCATTCTCTGACCTTCAAGGGGCTGGCGTGTTCGTACGCGAACGATGTTCATGCACAAGCCGCAGCCTGCTTCTATTGCATGGTTCAGATGCAGGGTGGAGAGGCATGTCTCCAAGTCCTGCCGCGCATCCAACCGGCGCACGGTTGGTCGATGGGTTTTGGGAAAAGCGGAAGTTTCCCCGATGGCGCCGATCCGGCTCGATGCCGATGAGGCGCCATAGCTAGAGGGTGTACGGGAGAGCGCAGCGTCTCCCTGCCAAGATCGCTTGGTACTACCACGCACATCTTGCGATCTGCACTATCTCAATCTGCCGCACCAATTCAGCCTATGAGGATAAAGCTAGAACGCACGGTTCGATAACTGCTCCTGCCTCCAGCGATCCGGTTCTGATAGGATAGCGCGAGAGGATTCTATGGCACATCTGGACGCCGAGTTCGGCTACTATCCGCATTCGCTCAATTTCACGGTCGGCCGCGTCACCGTGAGCACGTTACCCGAACTTGAGCAGACCGTCGCCGATATCGAGGCGTCGGCTGAGGTCGATGGCGAATGGATTTACCCGGGGCCTCAGTTCATCAGCAATTGGGGCAGTATCAGCGAGCGCCCTTATCCGGCACGGGTGTTCGGCTTACCGAAAACGCACCGCATCGAGCACGGGGCGGCGGATGGACCGGAGCATGTCAACTTTCATGTCTGGGCGCTGTCTTTCTTTCTCGGAATGCGCGTGACGGCGGCTGAAGCCGGGTTTCTGGATGCAACGCCCATCAAATCAGGTAAGCTCGTCGATTTCGTGCTGCTCGGGCAAGGGTTGCCAAATGGCGTCGCGCTCGCCGAAGATTATTGGAGGCGCAACACCGCGACGCCTGAGCAATGCCAGCGATGGGCGGCAGCGGTGCACGCTCTCTATCTGGCCCATTATCCGCCAGGCCTACAATTCGAGCGCTTCATATATCTGTATGCGGCGCTCGACGCTTGTTTCGCGATTATGAAGCCGACAACGCACGTTCCCCATGCGAAGCGCATTGAATGGATGTGCAACCAGTTTGGGATGCCGATACCGGACTGGGCTTCAGCGGCTGGCACTGGGCAAGCCGAGGTCGCCGCCATCCGCAACGACGCGATTCACGAGGCGTTGTTCATGGGTGCGCCGCTCGGGTTCGCACTCCACGGCATCAATACAAATCAAAATCTCACGCTGGAAATGGAAGCATTGATCTGCCGGTTTCTGGCCGCGCTGATCGGCGTGACCGATACCGGCTATCTGACATCAAAGACCAACACACGACAGCGTCACGGCCTTCGTTTGTAGACGCTGCTATTTTCGGGGCCGCAGCGGCCCGGCGGGATAAAACTCGAACCGCAGACACCCTTTGGCTATTAGGGCGGCGTGGCCGCCCAAAACCAGCATTACGTCCCTAAATTCGTGCTTCGTCAGTTTCTGGCGGACGCAGCGAATGAGCGCGTGAACGTCTATGACAAGCACGACGACCGTTCCTTCGTTACCTCGATTAAGAACATCATGGCGGAACGGCGGTTTAATGAATTCGCCTTCGATGACGACTATATCGCCTCGTTCGAGCCAGTCGCCTGCGGCGCGGAAGAACAGGTGCTTCCGGCGTATCGTGAGGTCATTGCAGAGCGCCGTTTAAACGGCACCCCGGAGCAAAAGGCGGCGCTCGCCGTCTTCCTTGCATTTCAATTCCTGCGTACCAAAGCGAACCGCGACCAGTGGCTCGCGATGGAAGAAGAGGTCGTCAAGCTGGTCGAAGGGTCCGGCGGGCGGATGCAGGATATGCAGGGCTGGGAGGACTGGCAGCCCGCAACAGAAGACAGTCTGAAGCGCGAACATCTGACAAGCATTCAGAGCCGTATTGGCGAGGTGTCGCAAATTATCGGCTTGAAGGACTTTCTGCTGATGGAGGCGGCACCCGGAACCAGTTTCTATCTTGGCGACAATCCGGTGGTGCTCGCCAATTCGCGCGATTTCGGCCCCTACGGCAATATCGGCCTCGCGGTTGACGGCATCGAGATTTACATGCCGCTCAGCGCCGACCTGCTGTTGTGCGCATGGTGTCCCTCTCATCTTAGCGAAATCCGCGAAGGCTTGCCCAACGCGAAGCGGAAGTGCGAAGCCGAGGCCTTGCAGCGTGTGATGCGCGGCGAACTCGATGCAACCGGTATGCGGCAGGTTCTGGAAGAATTTGCGGTAAAGGCTCAGCCACAGGAAGAGCTTTTGTGCCTCTCAGCGGAAGGGCGACCGGTCAGTTCCTCGTCCGCAAACATGGACTACTATAACTCGCTGCAAACAAGCGGGGCTTATCGGTATGTCATCAGCCGGGACGGCGATTTCGATCTGGCGCGTCGCGTCAATCGCGAAAACCCTCACCTGCGACGTGGACGGCGGATGAAGGCGGCCTAGAAGAGCGTAGCGCTATGAGGCGACGCCC
This sequence comes from Pseudomonadota bacterium, assembly GCA_023400405.1. Classification (GTDB taxonomy): domain Bacteria; phylum Pseudomonadota; class Alphaproteobacteria; order Sphingomonadales; family Sphingomonadaceae; genus Sphingomonas. The sequence goes on along the minus strand of JAEXFD010000064.1, from coordinate 11,267 downwards.
AATTCCCGCATAGCCAGCTCTTCCATTTCCGGCACGATCCGCTGCATGATACGAGCCGCGATCTCGGCGCTTTCCGGCGGCACGAGGTTGGGGTTGTCCGCCTCACCGAGGCTCTCGTTCATTTCGTTGTATTTGGCAACGAAGGCTTTTGACAGCATCAGCTTGTGGGCATGGAAAGCGCCCCGCGCCGCGTGAAAGTGCTCGATCATCTGAGCCTGCGCTTTGCGATCTTCATCGCTGCCGTGCCAGGCATGGGGATCGTCGTCATACCCATCATCGATATACAGTGTGATGGCACGGGCGCGGTCGAGCGCCCCGATGATCACGGTGTAGGCTTCCCGCCTCAAATCCCACGAACGCTCGCGCCGGTACTTCTCCCGCTCGCTGCGGGAAATCAGCAATGTGGTCGTACTCGATATTGCGCCGCCTATCACCGCACCGCCAAGGCCGATGAGCGCAGTTGCGATTTCAAATGCCATGCGCTTCGCCCTTCATTGCCGCGCCAGCCGGTAGACCTTCCGGCGCATTCGATCGACCTCGGCAAGAGCCGCTTCGAAAGCCTCATAATCTTTGGCGTAGCCGCGTTTCGCTTCGATCGCAGCCAATATCCGGTTCTGAATGGTGAGAACGGCTTCTTCCGCCCGGTGCAGTTCGTCCACCACCCGACCTCCCTGGCTGCAACGCGCCAGAATGTCGGCCCATGCCTCTCCGCCTTCGTCGTCCGCTTCCATAGACTCTCCGATACGAGGCGCGGCAGTATCCAGCCTCGAGGCAGGTGGTCTATTCCTCCAGCCGCTTCGCTAACTTCAGGGGCTAGCACAGCGCCGAACCGGGAAACGAAAGTCGGGCTCGACGGGCGAGGGCAGTCTCCTGCGCGAGCGCAAGCCGATTTCTTTCACGGGTCGATCGATTAGAGCCACGGGATCGGGCAGGCCTTCGCTCAGCATTTTGGCCCAGATCTCCGCCAGCTCTCGCCGACGTGGCATATAGGCCGCGCGGTTGTAGACGCCCTCCACCTTGTCCTTGGGCACATGGGCGAGCATTAGGTCGATTATCTTGCGGTCATGCGGATCGCCATTTCGCTCCGCCCACTCGTTCATGATCGTCGAGAAGGCCGCTCGAAATCCGTGCGGCACGTGATGCCCGTGGTAACCGGCACGGTTCAGCAGATAGCCGATCGCGTTCTCGCTCATCGGGCGATGTGCATGCCGGTTGCTCGGAAAGACCAGCGGTCCGCCGCCGGTCAGCGGCCAGATCGCTCTCAGTACAGCGAGCGCTTGCGGCGTGAGGGGGACGAGATGATCGCCGTTAATCTCCTCCTTCCGATCTAGGTCTCCCTTCATTCGGGCCGAGGGTATGCGCCAGAGCGGCAGTTTTCCATCAAGATCCTCGAATTCAGCCCACTCAGCCCCGCGCAATTCGCTTGGCCTGACGGCGGTGAGCGCCAGCATCCGGAGGCCGAGTCGGGTGATCGGCCGCGCATTGTCCTCCTCGGCTGCCAGGATCATCTTGCGCAGTGGCACAATCTCGGTGATCGCTGGCTGCCGGCCCTTTCGCAGCGGTTTGAGTACCGCGCCCAGTTTTTCGGCAGGATCGGTCGCCGCGATGCCTTGGGCGATGGCGTAGACGAACACCGCTGAGATGCGCTGTCGCACGCGCTTTGCCGTCTCGATCGCGCCCCGTGTCTCGATCTCTCGCAGAACGCCGAGGATGAGCGGCGGCGTGAGTTGCGCGATCGGCAAAGAGCCGATCGTCGGAAAGACGTCGCGCTCCAGGCTGCGGATGACGTCGCTCGCATGGATCGTCGCCCATTGCGCTTTGGCGTTTCCATACCACTCGCGAGCCACACGCTCGAACGTCTGGCGTCCAGCTTCGAGGTTTGCCTCAATCTTCAGCCGTTTCGCGACATTGGGATCCTGCCCTTCGCATAGCATCGACCAGGCTTCGTCCCGTTTTTCGCGGGCGTCTGCCAGCGAGACGCGCGGATAGGCTCCGAACGCCATGCTCTTCTGTTTGCCGTCATATTCGTAGTTCCAGCGCCACAGCTTGCCACCGCTAGGCGTGACCAGCAGGTAGAGTCGGCCGGCGTCGGTGAGTTTGTAAGGTTTAGGGCGCGGCTTGGCGGCGCGAACCTTCGCATCGGTCAGCAATGTTGGTCTCCTGAAAAGTACCACGTTTTTCGACCTCGCGTACCACGCTCAGGGCCCTCCAATTCGCTGGATGGACATGGACGGGCACGGACGGCCGAGGCCGAACCGGTCTGCTAAGCATCGGTAATCAGGAGGAAAAAGTCGAGACCAGTGGTCTTTTGCGGACCCCCGTGGAATGGTCCGTGGCGGAGCGGGAGGGATTCGAACCCTCGATACGGTTTTGCCGTATACTCACTTTCCAGGCGAGCGCCTTCGACCACTCGGCCACCGCTCCGCATGCGCTGGAAGCCGCGTGCCCTAGCCTTTGGCGCGGGTCTAGGCAAGCGGGCGGCGGCGTGTCAGTCTGAGGGCATGCTCAAGCCCGTCCTCGCGCTGCTCGCGCTTGCCGCCGTTCCCGCCGCCCCTGCCCAGAACGCCCCGCCGGCGAGCCCGGGCGATGCGGCGCCTGAGGACTGGCGCGCGATCCCCGACGACGAGATCCTGGCGATGACGCTGGAAGGCGGGCACCAGGTCTTCATCCGGCTGGCGCCGCGCTATGCGCCGGCGCATGTCGCAAATATCCGCAAGCTCGCCGCGGCGCATTGGTGGGACGGGACCAGCATCTACCGCGTGCAGGACAATTACGTAACGCAATGGGGCGGGGGCGACGACAAGACAGCGCTGCCGCCAGGAGTGATCGAGAACCCGCCTGCCGAATATGAGTGGCCGGGCTATGATGCCGTGACGAGCTTCACCTTCGCCAAGCCCGATTCCTATGCCGCCAAGACCGGGATCAGCGCCGATGGCTGGCCGCTCGCCAATGATGGCAAGACGAGCTCGCTCACCCATTGCTACGGCATGGTCGGCGTCGCGCGCGACCTGGCGCCATCGACCGGGAGCGGGGCAGAACTCTATACCGTGATCGGCCATGCGCCGCGCGCGCTCGATCGCAACATCGCCATCGTCGGCCGGGTGATCGAGGGGATGCAGTGGCTGTCGAGCCTGCCGCGCGGATCGGGCCAGCTCGGCGTCTATGCCGAGGGCGAGCGGCACGTGCCGCTCCTGTCGGCGCGGCTCGCGAGCGAGCTTCCCGCCGACGAGCGGCCGCGCTTCCAATATCGCGCGACCGACAATCCGCGGTTTGCCGCCTGGATCAAGGCGCGCGAGAATCGCGGCGGGCCGTTCTTCACGGTGCCCGCCGGCGGCGTCGATGTGTGCAATGCCCAGGCGCCGGTGCGCCGGGCGCAATAGCCTATTTGCCGACCCACTCCGCGACCTGGTCCGCCACCTGGTGCGCGGCGGCGTCGATCGCGGGGCCGAAACTGGCGGCGTCGACCTTGGCGAGCGGTGCGCGGCCTTCGAAACGGCGCTTCTCGAAGCCGCTGCCTTCGCCACGCATCAGCACGGCGTCGAACTGCACAACCGCTTCGTTGGTGGCGGCATCGACGCCGAACGCGCGCAACTCGCCCGACAGGGTGGCGCCGGGATCGATCTGCGACTGGCGATAGGACAGCACGATCCGCCCGGTGCGCGCCGAGATCGTGTCGCCGACCAGACGCGCGAACAGGCGAGGGGGCGCCTCCACCCAGATCGCGTCCTTCACATAGGCGATCGCGGTGCCGTTCTGATGGACGGGCACGCGCGTCGTGGCGAGCTCGTGCGGGACGGTGGGGAACAGCACCGTCATCGTCGCGGCGCTGGCCGAACGCTGCGTCTCGCCGACCGGCAGCGCCACCGGCGACAGGGTGAGCAGCGGCGTCTTGGGCGGCTTGCCCCCGAACGAGATGCAGCCCGCGAGCGGCGCGGCGAGGAGGAGGAGAGCGAGCTTCTTCATCACGGCCTCACTTCTTGGGCTTGTAGTCGGGGAGCTTGGGCGAGCCGACCAGCGAGCTTGCGCCGCCCTGATCGAGCTTCTCGGCGACCGACGAGAGCGATTGCGCCATCACCCGCAGGTCCTGCACCAGCTGGCCGACCTCGGGCATGGTCTTCTTCGAGAAGGCCTGCACCCCCGGCCGGGCATCGCCGATCGCCTGTTCGAGCGCATCCATGCTGCGTTTGGCCGAGGCGATCGTCTGGTTGAGATTGGCGATGGTCGGCCGCACGTCGCTGGCGATGACGCCGTTGGTCGTGTCGGCGAGCTGGCCGATCTGCTGCGTCGCGGTGCCGAACTTCTGGATCGCGATCCGGGTCTCGGCGAGCGTCGCAGCGATCTCGGGCCCGCGATCGGCCAGCGCGTCGGTCAGGCGATTGGTGTTGGCGAGGATGCCGGCGATCGAATTCTGGTTCCGGTCGCTGAGCAGGTCGGTCAGCCGCTCGGTGAGCGTGGTCAGCCGCTCGAGCAGCTTCGGGGCCGAAGCGAACAGCGCGCCGAGGCCGCCGGGCTTGGCCGGGATGACAGGCACGTCGAGCGGGCACGAGGCGCGTGGATTGACCGCCGGGCAGGCGATCGGGGGGGCGCCCTTCACCGCGCCATCGAGCTGGACCGTGCTGGGACCGGTGAAGCTGCCCTGCAGCGTGGCGGTGGTGCCTTCGAGGATCGGCACGTCCTTGTTCACGCTGATCCGCACGCGCACCAGGCTGGGATCGGGTTTCCAGAATTCAATGTCCTTCACCTGTCCCGAGGGAACCCCAGAAAAGGCGACGGCCGAGCCGCGGTTGAGTCCATCGACCGACTGGCGGAAGAAGATGTCGTATTCACGGTCGTCGCCGCCGGAGAGGCGGGCGAGCCAGACAATGAACAGGGCCAGCACGGCGAGCAGGATCAGCACCACGGCGCCGACCAGCACATGATTGGATCGCGTTTCCATCAGTCCCTGTCCTCATGCCCGTGCTGGCGGGTGCTGGCGACCGCGGCTCTTCCGCGCGGTCCGTTGAAATATTCCTGGATCCAAGGATGGTCCAAGGCGAGAAGCTCGGGGATCGTTCCCACGGCAATGACCTTTTTGTCGGCGAGCACCGCGACGCGGTCGCAGATCGCATAGAGGGTATCGAGATCGTGGGTGATCAGGAACACAGTGAGCCCCAGCGTCTTCTGGAGCGCGGCGGTGAGTTCGTCGAACGCCGCGGCGCCGATCGGATCGAGACCTGCGGTCGGCTCATCGAGAAACAGCAGCTCGGGATCGAGCGCGAGAGCCCGGGCCAGGCCGGCGCGCTTGCGCATGCCGCCTGAAAGCTCGGCGGGATATTTCGGACCGGCCTCGGCGCCCAGGCCGGTCATCACCACCTTGTAGGCCGCGATCTCGTCGAGCAGCGCCTGGTCGAGCCGCGGATAGAATTCCTTGAGCGGGACTTGGACGTTCTCCGCCACGGTGAGCGTCGAGAACAGCGCGCCGCCCTGGAACAGGATGCCCCAGCGCTTGCGGATCTCCACCGCCTCGGTCTCCTCGCGCCCGATCGTCGATTCGCCGAAGACATCGATTTCGCCGGAGATCGGCGTCTGCAGGCCGATGATCGAGCGCATCAGCACCGACTTGCCGGTGCCGGACCCGCCGACCACGCCGAGGATCTCGCCGCGGCGCACGTCGAGGTCGAGCCCGTCATGGACGATCTGCTCGCCGAACGCGTTCTTGAGGCCGCGCACGGAGATGACGATGTCGCTGCGGGCGGGGCGCGCGTTCATATCCACCCGATCTGGCTGAAGAACACCGCGAAGAACGCGTCGAGCACGATCACCAGGAAGATCGCCTGGACCACCGCGGTGGTCGTGCGGCGGCCGACCTGCTCGGCATCCGATTCGACCTGCATGCCCTGGAAGCAGCCCGCGATGGCGATGATCGCGCCGAACACCGGCGCCTTGATCAGGCCGACCCAAAGGTCGCTGAGCGGCACGACTTCGCGGATGCGCTGGATGAAGGTGATCGGCGGGATGTCGAGCTGGACCCAGCAGAGCAGCCCGCCGCCCAGGATCGCGATCAGCGCGGAATAGAAGCCGAGCAGCGGCAGCATCAGGACGACGGCAACGGTACGCGGCACCACCAGCGCCTCCATCGGCGAGACGCCGATCGTGCGCATCGCATCGATTTCCTCGGTGAGCTTCATCGTGCCGATTTGCGCGGCAAAGGCCGAGCCCGATCGGCCGGCGACCATGATCGCAGTCATCAGGATGCCGAGCTCGCGCAACGTGATGCGGCCAACCAGATTGATCGTATAGACCTCCGCGCCGAACTGGCGGAGCTGCACTGCGCCTTGCTGGGCGATGACGATGCCGATCAGGAAGCTCATCAGCCCGATGATGCCGAGCGCCGAGACGCCGACGACTTCGAAGCGATGCACCGTGGCGTGAAAGCGGAAGCGGCGCGGATGGGTGGCGATGTTCCAGAAGGCGATCAGCGTCGCGCCCATGAAGCCGAGCAGGCCGTAGAGCGTGCGCCCGGCCGTGGCGACCGCGTCGCCAATCTCGCCGAGCAGCCGAATGAAGGGCGAGGCGGCGCGGCGCGGCAGCGCGATCGGCTGCTCGGCAGCGGCGACGGTGTCGAACAGATGCTGCTCGTCGGGCTCGAGCCCTTCGACGCTCGCCTGCTTCTCGCGGGCGAAGCGATGGATCACCCAGGCGCCGACCGTGTCGATCCGACTGATCTCGCCCAGGTCGACCCGTGCGATCGGGGCATCGATCGCGGCGAGCCGTTCGGGCAGGTCGCCAAGGCTGGCGAGCGATAGGTTGCCGGTGAAGCGGAGCGTGGCGCCGCCGCTACTCGAATCGACCTGTTCGAAATCGGCTTGGGCGCTCATCGAACGCACCTTTCGGCGATTCGGACTGGATCGGCAAGCACATGCGCACGTAGATGTCTCAATGCGCTACCTTGCGATCTACGACATGGACAAGACGATCACCGCCGCGCCGACCTGGACGCGGTTCCTGATCGCTGCTGCCCGAGCGCGGGCGCCGTGGCGATTGGCGTTGTTTCCGGTGTTGGGGCTGGCGTCGCTCGGCTATCTGCTCAAGGTCGTCGACCGCGCCGGCCTCAAGCAAATCTCGCAGCGGCTGATGATCGGCGGCGCGCTTGCTCCCGCGGAACTGAAACGGATCGCCGAGGCCTTTGCCGAGCGCGAAGTCGCGCATGGCGTGCTGCATGGCGCCCGGGAGCGGATCGCCGCGGACCGAGCACAGGGCTATCGCCTCGTGCTCGCCACCGCCTCGCACGGCTATTATGCGGGTGCGATCGCGCGGCGGCTGGGCTTCGACGACGTCATCGCCACCGAGGCGAAGCGCAACGCGAACGGGCATATTCTCTCCCTGCTGGAGGGAGACAACTGTTACGGACCCGCAAAGCTCCACCGGATCGAGGCCTGGATGGCCAGGAACGCGATCTCGCGGGCAGAGGCGCATGTTCGCGCCTATTCGGACCATGTCTCCGATGCGCCGATGCTCGGCTGGGCCGATGAAGGATTCGCCGTGAACGCTCACGGGCCGCTGCGCCGTCTCGCCGCCGAGCGAGGCTGGCCGTTGCTCGACTGGCGCTGAGGGAAAAGGGGAGAAGGCATGATTGCACTGGCGGCACTGATTTGTGCGGCGATGTTCGCCGGCGGCGCACTGTGCCTGACGCTTGGCGAATCGGGCGGTCGGAGGTCCGGAGCGCTGCTGGCCGCGCTATCGGGCCTTGGCGGGGTGCTCGGCGTCCTTGGCTGGTGGCGCTACCAGAGCAACTGGTTCTGGCTGGGCGGCGGCGTGGTGCTGTTGCTCGCGCTGGTGACCAGCGCGGGGCTGCTGCGGTCACGCCCGTCGCGCCATGGCGCCGCGGCCCTGCTCGGCCTCGTCGCGGTAGCGCTGATCGGGCGTGGGATCCTGCCCTGAGGCTCACAGCATCAGCCAGTGCCAGAGCAGCCGGCCGGGCAGGAAGGCGAACAGGCCCGGCAGCAGCAGCGCGCCGACATACATGCCCCACATGTGCCGCTTGTGCGCGGCGATCCGGCCCATCCGGGCGGCGCGGATGCCGCGGAACGAGGTGATGGCGACGAGCAGCACGAACAGGTGCAGCCAGCTGAATCCGCCATGGTTGAGGTTGCGGATGAAGATGGCGGAGCCGCCCGCTACCAGCATCAACATCACCCAGAGCCGGCCGAGCAGCCGGTGCCGAGCGTCGCCTTTGCGGGCCAGCAGCACCCAAAGGCCGAGCGGCAGCGCCGGCAATACGCTGGCGAGGTGGATCACCACGGCGACTTGCTTGAGCTCATGGGTGCCGGGCGTCAGGCCCAGCGCCACCCGGGCGATGGCGATCAGCGTCGCGCCGGCGATCGCCGCCGCGACCACGAACATCGCCCGCTTGGCGAGCGGCGGCACGTCTCCGGTGCCCCAATTGCCGAACGCCGCCGCTGCATGACTGGCCATCTTCTGCCTCCTGACGCTATTGCCGGAACCAGCATGGCGCGGCGCGGCGGGGGAGCAATCGCGGCTTCGCGGGGCGGCAGGCGGCTTCGCGGAGTGGCGGAAGTGCGGACGGGCGCGCCATTTGGCGAAGCGCGAACGGGAAGGGGGACGAACCGGACGATGGGCAATGCGCGGCGAATCGCGATCGACTGCACGATCCTGTTCGGGCTGGGCGTGGTGCTGGCGCTGGTCGGGCCGTTCGGCAGCTATGGCGCGCCGTTCGGCTGGCGGCTGCTCTATTGGCTGACGATGAGCTATGCCGGCTATTTCCTCTACCTGCCGGCGATGGTGGCGGCGACGCGGCTGGCGCCGCGGCTCGACTTGCCGGAGCCGGCGCTGTGGGCGGCGGCCTGCCTGATCGCCACCGTGCCGATGAGCGCGGTGACCTGGCTCGCCAATTTCATCTGGAAGGCGCCGCGCTGGCTGACGCTCGACCAGGCGCTGGCCCATTATTTCAACGTGCTGCTGCTCGGCGGGCTGGTCTGCGCGCTGTTCTGGTTCGCCCGCAACCGTAACCGGCCCGACGCGCCGGCGCCCGCGGCCGAGCCCAGCGGGCTGCCGCGGCTGGTCGAGCGGCTGCCGGGCCATCTCCGCGCCGCGCCGATCGCGCTGGAGATGGAAGACCATTATGTCCGCGTCCACACGCCCCATGGCTCGACCCTCCTCCTGATGCGCATGCGCGATGCCGTCGCCGAACTCGACGGCACCCCCGGCGCGCTGGTCCACCGCAGCTGGTGGGTGGCGCGCGGCGCAGTCGAGGGCATCCGCCGCGACGGGCGCAATCTTCGCCTCCGGCTGGCCGGCGGGATCGAAGCACCGGTCGCGCGCGGACAGGTCAGCGCGCTCGAGGAAGCCGGCTGGTTCTAGCGCGCCGCCACCAGCCGCGCCTTGGAGAGGTGCCAGCGGCTATCGGCGGGATTGTCGCTGACTCCTTCGACCACGCGGTGGAGCGTGTAGCTGCCGCGGAAATGCTGGCGACGGCCGTTCTTGAGGGTCGCATAGACATCGACAGGGACGTCGATCCAGCGCTGGCTCATCCCGGCATCGCCATTGCGCGGCGTGCCGGTCACGACGCGGCTGTGCGCGGTGGCGGCGAAGCCCTGGCGGAAGCTGGCGTAGCTCTTGCCGCTCGCCTTGCCGCCCTGGTCCCACAGCGCATAGGCGGCGCGGAAATCGCCGCGCTCGATCGCGGCATAATAGCTTTCGACCACGCCGCGCGCGGCGGCGGGACCGCCGGCCCCTTGGGCGTGGGCGGCGATCGGGGCGGCCAACAGGGCAAGGGTGAGGGCAAGACGCATCGAACTCTCCTTCAGTGGCGCGCGACCAGCGCCGCGTCGCGCAGGCCGCGCCATACCCTCAATGCCTGAACCGTCTCGAAGGGATCATGAACGCGGATCAGCTGGACCCCAAGCTCGGCACCCTTGAGCGCGAGCGCGACCGATCCGCCGAGCCGGCGATCGGCGGGTGCCTCATGGCTGAGCGCGCCGATCAGCCGCTTGCGGCTCGCGCCCAGCACGATGCCGCAGCCCAGGCCATGAAACAGCGCCAGCCCGTTGAGCAGCGCCAGGTTGTCGTGCAGGCTCTTGCCGAAGCCGATGCCGGGATCGACCAGGATCTTCGAACGATCGACGCCTGCGGCGACCACCGCGTCGATCCGCGCCTCGAGCCAATCATAGACGTCGAGCAGCACGTCGCGATAGCCGCCCTCGCCATGGCCGCCCCTTTCGGGATCGGGGGAGTGCATCAGCACCACCGGGGCGCCCGAGGCGACCGCCACCTCGATCGCGCGGGGATCGTAGAGCAGGGCGGCGACGTCGTTGATCAGGTGCGCGCCGGCGCCGAGCGCGGCTTCCATCACGGCGGCGCGGCGCGTGTCGATCGAGATCGCCGCGCCTGCGCGGGCCAGCCGGGCGATCACCGGCACGACGCGCTCGGTCTCCTCGCCTTCCCAGACTTCGGCCGCGCCGGGCCGGGTCGATTCGCCGCCGATGTCGAGGATCGCGGCGCCGGCCTCGGCCATCGCCATGCCGGATTCGGCCGCGGCGGCGGGATCGCCGAGATGGCGGCCACCGTCGGAAAAGCTGTCCGGCGTCATGTTGAGGATCGCCATGACCTGGGGCTGATCGAGCCGGATTACGCGCTCGCCGAGCCGCAGCGGCGCGCGGGGGACGGTGATCCGCTGGACGAGGCCGGCGAGGCGGGGGTCGTCGGGGAGTTCGGCGACGGGAAGCGTGCGCTGGAGGATGCGCTCGCCGCCGCGGCGGGCGATCAGCTCATAGGCCGAGAACCAGGTCAGCCCGCCGGCGAGCCGGGCGAGCTCGCCGTCGCGGTTCACCGGCGAATCGGCGAACTGGACCGGGCGGAGATAGAGCCGGGCATCGGAGGGAAGATCGAGGGTCATCGGGCGCGGAAGTTTAGGAAGTTTAGGGCACGTCGCGGCCGAAATCCCCCTCCGCAAAGGGCGCTCAAAGGCAGCGAGCGAGAAGCGCGGTGTGAAAAGCTGGCCATGGCGGCGAGCGTTCCAGAGGAAGTCCTACATTGGAAGCGGAAAGTTGGGGTGACCGTTCGTCGCGCCGGTCTTGCTCCCCGGCGAAGGCCGGGGCCCAGTTGCGATGGCTTGTAAGCTTTCCCGACCCACCGGCTGCGCGGAAGCTGGGCCCCGGCCTTCGCCGGGGAACGGGGAGGGCATTAGAGTCTGTTTGGATGCGCCTCTTGGCGCATTGCGGCACCGGCCCGCTCCCCCACCCGGCCACCCATAAGATGCTGCCGCCGGG
>JAEXFD010000020.1 GCA_023400405.1 Pseudomonadota bacterium | reverse complement strand
CCGGAACTTCGGACAGCACCCGGCCACGATCGCCGGTATCACCGCCACGAGCGGCGATTGGGTCGTCACGCTCGACGAGGATCTGCAGCACAAGCCGGCTGCGGTTGAGCAACTGCTGCGTCACGCGATCTCAACTGGCTCGGACCTTGTCTACGCCAATGCCGAGGGCGCCGTGCATCAGAGCGCACTTCGGGATTGGGGGTCGCGCGGCTACAAGAGGCTAATCCAGTGGGTCAGCGGCAATCCGCATATCAGGATCTTCAACAGCTTCCGGCTGATCCGCGGGGACATCGCGCGTGCAGCTGCGCGAAGCTGCGGTCACGATACCTATTTTGACATTGCGCTGTCCTGGTTCACGCAGCGGGTCAGCGGCTTCACTATGGCGATGAAGGACGAGCGCTTCATTGCGACCGGTCGCAGCGGTTACCGCCTCTCGAAGCTGGTCTCACACGCGCGTCGGATGATGATGTCCAGCGGCGCGAAATCGCTGCGTCTCGGCGGACTACTCGGGCTTGTCATCAGTTTCTTCGCCATGTTCGCAGCATTGGCGTTGACTGCGTTGCAAATTTGGCATCCAGGCTTCATCGAGGTCAGGGGATGGGCTTCGACGGTTGTGATCGTGACCTTCCTCTGCGGCACGATCATGCTGCTGCTCGGTGTGGTTCTGGAATATCTGTCGTTGCTGGTGCTCTATGCCCACGGCAAGCCGCTCTATTTCACCATCGACCGATCGAAAGATTCAGTGTTGTACGCGTCATTTGAAGGTCCACAACGATCCGAGTGTGAAGTTCAGCAGCAGGACGACGACTGTCGTGAAGATCTGCGCGAGCAGGTAACTCAGTCCGATCCACGTCGAGGCTAGCATCAGTGCGAACGTGAGCGCCAGACCGAGCAGGACGACGGCTACGAACCGGAACGCGGCGATCCGATGCGCGACGGAAGAGCGAAACGTAAAGCTGCGGTTCAGCAGATAGTTGGCGACGGCGGATATCGCGAACCCGATCGTCGAAGCGGTGGCGGGATCGGCGCCAACGGTTTCGACGAGAAATACGAGGATCGCATACTGGATCAGCGTCGCCGTGGCGCCGACCATTAGGAAGCGCAGGAATTCCGCGGATCGCAGCCGATCAAGCACGGTCCTTGAGCCATTCCACGGTTCGAGCGACGCCTTGATCGAAGGGCGTTTGCGGCGACCAGCCGGTCTCGCGCATCAGCCTGCCGCAATCCAGCACGTTAGATTGGACATCGAAGGCGCGTCTCGGGCGGAATTCGATCTTGGCCGGCAGTCCAGTAGCGGCTTCGATTGCGGTCACCACGTCTCTGATGCTCTTGCCTGCGCCGCCCGAACCAATGTTGAAGCAACGCTGGGCGCCCTCATAGGTCACCAACCGCGCGACGGCATCCGCCACGTCATCGATAAAGACGTAATCCCGCGTTTCCGATCCGTCGCCGAAGATTGTGATGGGCTGCCCAGCGGCCATGCGAGAAAACACAGTCGGGATCAGTCCCTGTTGGCGCGAACCGGTCTGTAGAGGCCCGTAAGGGTTAGCGAGGCGCATGACGAAGCCCTCCAGCCCGAACATCGTCTCGTGCAATGCCACATATTTCTCGATTGCAAGCTTGTTGATGCCGTAGGCGCTGATCGGATTGGTCGGATGCTCTTCGGAGATGGGGCATCGGACCGTCGGCCCATAGACAGTTCCGCCTGAGGACAGGAACAGAACCCGCCGGACGCCCTGAGCCTTTGCGGCGTTCAGCATACGCACGGAGCCGGCGACACTTCGCTCAAGATCGGCGATCATCTCGATGTTCGCCACTGTAGGGAAGGTCGCGTGGATCAGATGGATCACGATCTCGGCGCCTTCGATCGCCGTCGACAGCACGGTCTGGTCGTTGAAATCCCCTTCGAAGATTTCTGCGCCATCGAGATGGGGCCGGCTGAGAAAATGGCGGCCGAACGCACGAACCGCGTACCCGTCCGCAACCAGGCGGCGGGTCAGATGGGTGCCAATAAAGCCGCCTGCACCGAGGATCGCGGTCCTCATCCGATTGCTTCCTTGCGATGACGGTTCATGCCTAATCTTTCGCGGAAAGATGCACCCTGCCGCCGATCTCCTCTGCGACGAGAACCGTTCGTCCGGCACTGTCCGAACCGCAGCGCGATGTCGTCGGTATCGGGAAGCGTCGCGCAACGGGGTGCAATCTGTCCACATCCACAGGCGTGCAAATCACGACATCGAGCGGTTTTCCCTGGGCGGTTGATGCTTCGCTCAAAGTGGTCGCGTAGAATGTATAGACGTCGCCCAGACTCCCGGTCCTGTCCACGATCAGGATGGATGTGGTTTGCTTCGTCTCCGCGAGGTTGGCCGTGGTGCCCAGCACGTAGGATTGGAGATTCCAGTAATTGCGGGCCTCGACAGCGCAAATGGCGGCCCAAACGAGCAGCGGCAGCGCGAACATCAGGATCGTGCAGTCGGCCGGCTGTGAGGCGGCTCCCGGCCGACCGGAAAGCGCCGCCAACGCAATCAGCGAGAAGCCGAGTTGGACCGGAAACAGCATTCTCTCCGGATCATTGGTGTGCGGCGGGTAAAGGT
>JAEXFD010000058.1 GCA_023400405.1 Pseudomonadota bacterium | reverse complement strand
CTATTACAACGGCCACAGCGGCGACAGCACGAATGTCTGCATGGTCGACGGCAGCGTCCGCAATTTCAAAACCTATGAGATCATCGGTTACTGGAACTACTCCTCCGACTACCTCCCGGCCAAACGCCACTGGGACCTCACCTGTCAGTGACGCGACGGAAATCCGGCAGGAGAGTATCTCAAGAGCGGGACTGCGCTTTTGCGCCGCCCGCTCCTGAGGATACCGATCCACTCATTCCGCGCATCGAAACGCCGGAAAACCGATGCGGCGGTAAAGGCCGAGCCTCTTCAGACAGCCCATGTCCGTGCGTTCGGCATGCCCGTCGCTGACGACTCCGCGGACATGGGCACGGATGGTGATTCATTGACTTTTTCATCGACGGCGTTTATTCCGCCGATTCCTCATTCTGCCGCACAAAGCCGTCGTCCCGGCAATCGTTCCGGCTGGTCCGCAGATCCCGGAACAGCTGAAGGGCATCGCGCAGACCGCCGGCAAAAATCCATATCGTGCAGAGAATGCCCAAACCGACCGAAAGCAGAATATACACATACCAGAAACCGCTCCAGAAACGATCGCTCAGCGGCTGTATGAAATTGACGGCAACCCCGGCGACAAAGACCAGCCACCAACCCATCAGCCAGGCAAAGGTTCCGTAAAAGATAAACCGTTCGAAGCGTGTGAATTCAGAAGTGATGCCCAGAAATCGTTTCAGGGAAAAGCGTTCTTTGCCTCCCCTGGCATCCTGACGGTTTCCGCCGGCACCGCCGACCCGATCCGCGGCAACGGCATATTGCCCCCGGTGCAGCAGACGATCCAGATTGAATACCCGGCGCGGTCCCAGCAGCGACACTGCGATATAGCAGACCGTCGAAGCAATCATCGCATAAAAATAGATCCATTGGCCATTGACCGGAAACTCTTCCGGGAAACTCTGCAATATCTCCCAATCCGGCCAGCTCCGCATCAGGCTTCCCAGCAGCGCGGGCCACGCCTGCTGAATACAGATTCCGCCAAAACCGATCGCCGTGCCCACCGACAACGCGCACCACGCCGCCGCCGTCGTACCGCGCTTCCAATAGAGTCCGCCAATAATCACCGCTCCGGCGCCGCCGAGATAAATCGCCCCGGTCAGCGCGAAGAACATGAAGATATAACCCTTCATCGGAAACAGAATGCTGAAGATGAATCCGAACAGCGCCACCCCGACAATCGACAGGCGTAAAGCCAGAAGATGGTTTCCGGGAGTTTTGAACGGCCTTTTGCGAATCGGCAGCACCACATCCTGAATGAAAATCGATCCCCACGCATGCACGTAAGTGTCATCACACGAAATCGCACAGCCGAAAATCACTGCGGCAAACAGGCCGAGCAGACCGCTTGGCAGCGTATATTTGAGAAACAGGGGCACCGTCATCTGCGTTTTCAGCACCGGATCCCCGAGATTGTCGATCGCATTCCGAATCGGTTCCGCTGTCGCCGCATATTCAGGAAGATGCAGCACCGCGAAGGCCGCCAGCGGAATCAGGATAATGCAGATCGTCGAAACGATCATCCGCCAATTGCCGATCACTCCGGCGACCACCGCTTCGTGCGGAGTCCTGGCCGCGGCATTGTACCCGGAATTGCCCTGCCAGCTCCTGGTGTTGTAAATCGCGCCGAACAGGCCGATCAGGAAATACCAGATGTCAAAATCCTTATTTGAACTCCCGGCAAAGGGGTTGATCATCGAGGATTCGCCATCGGCCCCGCCCAGCATCAGCCCGGAGACAATCTCTTCCCAACTGTAAATTCCCAACAGGTAGATTACCAGCACCGCAAAGATCAGCATCAGCATTGCGCCCTGCAGAAAATCGGTAATCATGATTGTGATCTGCCCGCCGGCGCAGGCGATGTACGTGGCGAAGGCCAGATAACAGAACATCGTCACCCAGAAGGTCTTAAGCGTGACGCCCAGAAATACGAATTCCGGCGGCAGGCCTAAAAAGAAAACAATCAGATTCCCGGTGACAAACGGAAACACGCCGAAGTTGAGTATTCCGGAAGCCCAGCAGAGAATTCCGGCATAGCAGCGGAACCTGCGGCTGTAGCGCTCTTCAAAGAACTGCGCCAGCGTCAACGCCCGTGTCTGCCGGAACCGGTACACGATAAATCCGGTCAGGGCCAGAAACAATCCGATCGGCAGATTCATCATCCCCCACCATTGCGGCGGCAAGCCGGTCGCATAGATCATCTCCCAGTTCGCCACGAGCCCGACCGTTCCATAGAAGCCGCCGGCCACGGTCAGCAGATAACGCCCCGCCAGCCGGTCGGCGGCCAGAAAATCGGTCACGCCACGCACGTAGCGCCTGCTGTAAACGGTAATCCCCAGCAGGACCATTAAAAAGATCGCCAGAAAGGAGTAATCCAGAGCCGTAAAATTCATTCTTGCTTTGTTCTTTCCTGTACGCCCGCACGGCGAGCCCGGAAGCGGCGCCTCCGGGCGTCTTCGAACTGCGGCCGAAAATATTTGCGGTTACTTCGCCGAGAGTTCCAGCAGTGCAAAGCCCAGGGCCGGCACCGGCACTTCGATCACACTTTTGCCGTTTTTGTTCAAGGCGCCGTGTAAATTTCCCCTGAGCTGGCGATAGACGCTCGGCATCACCTTCAGGCCATAGAGCTGCGGATCGATTTCGATGCTGCCGATGCGCTCATGCGTGTCGAGATTCGCGAGAACCACTACGGCTCCGTCACGTTTCTCATTGCGCCAGACCGCACCGGAAAGCACCGGTTCGTCATGCTCTTCGCCATTCATGCGGAACCATTTGATCCGTACCGCCGGGTTTTCCGACAGAATTTTCACATCGTGCACCAGCGCCCCGTCGAGCAGACAGGCTTTGATTTCGCGGCGCAGCGCAATTACCTGATTCAGATAGGCGATCTTCTCCGCATGACCGGGACTCCGCTTATCCGGAGCCTGACCGTGCAGCCACCCCATCCACCCCGGCTGATAGCCCCAGAGCAAACAGCGCTTCTGGGCCGCGGCAAAACTCTGCATGGAATCCTCCGGGAACGAAAGCGCTCCGTAGTAGAAAGCATACCGGTTGTAAATTTGCGGCAGCAGCGGGAAGTCATCGCCGGTAATTTCCGTCCATACCAGAAAGCTCGATATCGTATCAATATAGGGTTCGGCGGCGTTTTCCGTGGCCAGAAAGATCTTGCCGGCATGTTCTTCCATGATTTTGCCGAGCATGCTGCGATATCCCCCGGTCCAGTAATCCCCATTGCCGAGCTCATGTCCATGCGTTGCGTCAAAGCAGGACATCGGCGAGAGCTGGCCGATCTGGTCCAGGTATATGCCGTTGACCCCCATTGCGACGAGTTTCCGGCAGGTCTCCTGAATCCGGCGCTGAAATTCCGGTGAAGTCGGACAAACCGGAGCGAGCAAATTAACGGGGCCGTATTTCTCCAGCGCTATTTCGCCGGAACGCTTTTTGACCGCCGCCCGAATGCCCTCGGTCCGATAGCTCGGCAATTGAGGGTCCCAGCAATGGCCGTTGATGTACGGCACCACGAAATCGCCGTTGGCAGTGATTTCGCGGATCACCTTTTCGCTCCCCTCCAGAGCCGGAAAATATTCCGGATAATTGGTATCGAAGGGATAAATATTCCAATTGTACCAATGCACGGCCACACGTGCATCACCGACCTCTTCCCTGACCCGGTCATAAGCCGCCTTCATCTCCGCCGGCGAACCGGAAATATTGACCCACAATTCGATATCACGGTAATGCTCCGGCAAATCGGTCCGGTCCCGCAACAGCCCCTTTTGCAGCCACGGCTGATGCTGCGCCCTGTTCAAGTAGAGTTCCGCCGCTCCCCACTCGTCGCGGATCGGTGAAATTTCCCAGCAATAGTCGATGGCCCGGCTCCTGCCGGTCACGCCGGAATTCGCAGCGGCAGCTTCCACCGTCGCGGAAAGCGCTGCTCCAACGGTAATCCCCTTGGCGGCGGCTCCGGCATCGTGGAACGCCCAGTAGATGCCGCCGGCATCCGGGCGCAGCATCGCCATACAGCTTTCCTGTGCGATGATCGACGGATAGAGCAGGGAGAAATCCTGTTTGTTATTCCGGAAAAACTGCCCGCCGTAAGTCAGGCGCGGCAGCAGCAGATGATAGGTCCCGGCTTCGCTCATCGGCCCGATATGGGGAAACGCGGAACTCTCCAAAGCATATTTCCGCGACTTGACCTCAACCCGCAGGCGCCCCAGAACCGAACCTCCGGCCGGACCCGTTTCAAAAGAGGCAACTGCTTTCAGCGCGGATTTTTCACCGTCAACGGCAATATCATCCCATATCAATTCCAGCACGGCGGCGCCGTCCTCCCGGTGATAACGGCGAAAGCTTCTGCGCGCCGGAGCATTGCTGTCGATCGACACCATTCCGGCAAGCGGATTGACACGCTCGGTAACGAGCACCCCGGTATCGGTATAGAAACTGGCGGTCTGATCGTCCACCCGGCCCGCCCGGGAGAGGCGCACGAGCCACAGCGCCGCATGTGCCGGATTCTGCGAAACAAAGCTGCCGCCGTCGCGCTTGTTGGTCATCTCCAGCAGGCCGAAGCCGCCGGCGGCATCCTGAAAGCGCAGCAGCAGCTCCGGGTTGCCGAATTGCAGCTCCGCCGCCGCAGGCCGGACAACGACAGTCATATTCAGCACCGCCATTGCGAGTGAACAAATGATTTTTTTCATGAAATCATGCCCTTTTCTCTGTGTGCAGCCAATCACATTCCGGCATAGGGGGGAAAGACCGTGCAGGAACCATCCAGAAGTACCGCATTGGTGCCTTTTGCCGCAGTGCCGTCACGGCCTTCCACATGGCTCTGGATCACATTCCTGACACTGCCCTGTCCATAGAAAACATCGCAGAACACCACATCTTTCGGAGTATCTTTCCCGAACCAGCTTCCCCGAAC
>JAEXFD010000017.1 GCA_023400405.1 Pseudomonadota bacterium | reverse complement strand
CGGCGACTGGTTCGCGGCGGAGGACGAATTCATTCCCGCGATGGAGCACTATCACGCGGCGCGCGATTTCGAGCGGGCACTTTCGGTCATGGAACGGGACATGGCCCGCCATCTGGTCACGGAAAGCTCTGCCTTCTTCGCCCGGCTTTTTCAGGATTGCCCGGAGGAGGTTCTGTCCCGGCACCCCAAGGCGGCGTTCAAGCACGCCCTGGCCGCGCTTTCCGCGTCCGACTTTCCGGCCTTTGCCGACCGCTGCCGCTGGCTGGCGCGCTACTGCGCGGCGCTGGACGAGGCGCATCCCGCCACGCCCGTGCTGCGCGGCGAACTGGAAATGCTGCTGGCTCTTGCGGAATACAACGACATCGCGGCCATGTCCGTCCGCCACCGCAGGGCATGGGAACTGCTGGGCCGCCCCACGGGGCTGTATCCGCCGGAATCCACCTGGAGCATGGGTTGTCCCTCCGTGCTGTTCATGTTCCACAGGGAAAGCGGCAAACTCCGGGAGGAAATCCGGCTGATGCGGGAATGTATGCCGCATTACTACAAAGCGGCGGACTGGCACGGCGCGGGCGGCGAGCTGCTTTTCGAGGCGGAAGCCCTGTACATGGCGGGGAATTTTACCGAGGCGCTCCGCCTCTGCCGTCAGGCCGAGACCGTGGCCGCGCTGCACGGGCAACTATGCAATACGCTTTGCGCCCTATTTTTGCGCGCGCGTCTGGCTCTGGCGCGGAAAAACACCTCGACGGCCTGCGCCGCCGTGCGGGAAATGCGCGATCTGATCACCAAAAAACAGGATTATTTTCTGCTGCACACGGCGGAGGTCTGCGCGGCGCGCCTTTCCGGCCTCCTCCGGCGTCCGGACGAAATCCCCGCGTGGGTGCACGAGGGCAGGGGTGAACGCATGTACGCCTTCGCCCAGGGCGATTTCCGGCTGGCGCAGGGCCGCGCCCTACTGCTGGCCGGGGATGCCGCCGCCGTGCTCGGCCTGTTCCATGCTCTGCTGCAAACCCCTCTCTTCGACAAGCACCGCCTGTTCTTCATCTACGCCCATATCTTCTTGGCCGCCGCCCATGCCATGCTCGACGCGCGGGAAAAGGCGCTTGAGTCTCTGCGCGCCGCTCTGGACGCGGCCCTGCCGGACGATGTGCTCATGCCTTTTGTGGAAAACGCCGATCTTGTCCTGCCGCTGTTGCTCGCGCCGCAAGAAACGCGCCATGAGGACGGCGTGCGGCGCATTCTGGCCCTGGCGGAACCGTGGCTGCGCCATCTGGGACTGCCCGGAACACGCGCTTCGGAAATTCCGTTCGGTCTGTCCGTCAAACAGTATGAGATCGCGCGGCTCGCCGCCGAGGGACGCACCGGCCCGGAGATCGCATGCCGCGTGGGCCTCGGCCTCAACACCGTCAAAACGCACCTGAAGACTGTGTACCGGAAATGCGGCGCGAACAACCGCCCGGAACTGAGAAGACTTCTCCACGGGGAAAAATAGCGAAATCGTCGCAACAGACGGGCGAAGGAAGGAGAAGCGGACTGATACACGCTTCGCCTTATCCTCAGTATGGCCCCTGAAGAGACGTTTGTACTGTTTATTGTCCTTTGTGCCCTTTCAAAATACAATGAGGTGCGACTCGCTCAACGGCATCCTGGTATCACCCCAAAAGGGTGAGACGCAGAAATTATTTGCTTTTTTTCCCAAAAGGAAACATAAACTGACATAAATACCTTTTTGCCCGTAATCATCGGATGTCTTCCATGCCGCGTGTTCCGCTTCACCATCCGCCGTCCTTCCGCCGTCATCCTTTGACGGTGGGCCGGGTTGCGTGTAAGCAAGGAACGTGGCTGGCGGAAGCGGCCCTGAACGCAAGCGCGTTCCGGTCCGCTTCTTGCTACACACACACACACACACACACACACACACACACAGCTCATCGCCCATCCACCGCGCTCGCGTCCAGGCGTAGCGCGGCTTTCCGCGTTTCCACTCCGCCCAAAAACATGGCCTTGCCCCTTCTCGGGGTGAGGCCTTTTGCGTTGCGCGCCGTTTGCCGCAAGCCGCATCCTTCACCCTTACAACATGAGGAGGCTACCTATGACGCATAGATTCCGCTTTACCTGCACAAGGCTTCTTCCAGCCTGCGCGCTGGCCGCCCTGCTGGTTGGGCCGCCCGGCTTTGCGCCTTCGGCCAACGCCGCTGACGTTACCTACCCCGGCTCAAACCTTGACAAAGGCCCCCTCTGGAATATCGACAACAGCCTTTTTCCTGCGGGGAGCCTCAGCGACAATGTGGTCACCATCAACAGCGGCAATGTGGGCGGCGACGTTTATGGCAATGACGTGGACGCCGCGTTCAGCCCGGTCAGCAATAATACGGTCATTCTGTCGGGCGGCTCGGTCGGCGGCGACATCCTGGGCGGAGCCAACAATGGTGCCGTGACCGACAACAACGTCTCCATCTCCGGTTTCGGTTCAGTATTAGGCAGCGTCTATGGCGGCTACGGCGCTGCAGAGGGAACCGTAAACGGAAACGACGTCTCCATCTCCGATTCTGGTTCCGTAACCGGCAACGTCCTCGGCGGCTACAGCCGCTCGGTAAATTCTCATGTTATCGGGAACACAGTTACCATCAGCGGCGGAACCGTAAGAGATATCTACGGCGGTCAAAGCGGTAAGGGGAACGCTCTGAATAACAGCGTGACGTTGGACGGCGCGGCGTCCCAAGCAAACGTCATTTACGGCGGACGCGTGGAACAGGGTACTGCCCGGGAAAACGCCGTTGTCATGAAAAACGGCAGCGTGACCTTGGGAATTTTTGGCGGCATCGCCACCGCTGACGGCGGGCAGGCTCAGGACAACCATGTGACCATGAGCGGCGGTGCAGTGGGAGAACATCTCATCGGCGGTTACGTGCAAAACGGCAACGGCGCTGCCACGGGCAACAGCGTCATCTTCAACGGCGGCAGCGTGACAGAAAATGTCTATGGCGGGCGGAGCGTAAACGGCCCTGCACAGAACAACAGCGTGACCATGACAAACGGTTCCGCCAAGTGGCTACTGGGCGGTTACAGCAACAGCGGCGATGCGAGCGGCAACCGTGTGGAGGTCAGCGGCGGCACATTAAGCGGTGGCGTCAACGGCGGCGAAACGACCAGCGGCAATGCCACAGGCAACAGCGTCGACTTCTCCAATGTAACGGCAACATATGTACAGGGTGGCTACAGCGGCTCCGGCAGCGCCACGGGCAACAGCCTGG
>JAEXFD010000063.1 GCA_023400405.1 Pseudomonadota bacterium | reverse complement strand
GGCGGGGGGGGGGGGGGGGGTGGGGGGACCTGGCGTGCTTGGTGGGTGGGGCCCTACAGTCATCGTCGTAGACCCCCTCCACCACGCGACTGCGTCGCGCGGTTCCCCTCCCCCGGACGCGCAGCGTCCAGGGGAGGATCGGCTTGGATCAATCCAGCGACTTGCTCGCCTGTTCGAACATGTCCTTGCTCAGCCCCGGCGTCGCGACGATGCGTTCGAGCTCGGCGCGCATCTTGGCGGCGCGCTCGGCGTCGAAGCGGCGCCAGCGGCCGAG
The DNA here is from genome assembly GCA_023400405.1 of Pseudomonadota bacterium. Lineage (GTDB taxonomy): Bacteria > Pseudomonadota > Alphaproteobacteria > Sphingomonadales > Sphingomonadaceae > Sphingomonas. The sequence continues at coordinate 69,721 of JAEXFD010000063.1, read as the reverse complement.
CGGCGGGAGGAGCTTGGCCGCGGTCTGCGGATTGAGCTTGTCGAGCGCGATCAGCTGGTCGGCGACGAAGCGATAGCCGCGGCCCGAGGGATCGTGGAAGGCACGCTGGTTGACGCTGAAGGCGCCGATCAGTGCCCGGGCGCGATTGGGATTGGCGAGGGTGAAGTCCGGATGCGCCGCCAGCGCCTCGACCCCGGCCGCGGTATCGTCGCGCGACGAAAGCGCCTGGGTCTGGAACCATTTGTCGAGCACCAGCGCATTGCCCTGATAGCGGCGATAGAAACCCTCCAGCGCCGCCTCGCGCTTCTCCGAATCGCCATTGACCAGCGTCGTCAGCGCGCCCTGCCGATCGGTCATGTTGTCGGCGCGCTCGAACTGGCCGTAAGCGAGCTCGGCCGCGTCCGCCGCGCCGCTCGCCGCGATATAGCCGAGTGCCACCGTCTTGAGGCGCCGCGCGCCCTTGGCCGCGGGCGAATATTCGAAGCGATTGGCGAGGCTGCCCTCGTAAGCCGCGCGCCATTCGGCCTGGAGCGCGCTGCCCAGGTCGCGGCGCAGCGCCTCGCGCGCAGCGAAGATCGCCTCCGGATCGACCAGCGTCATCTGGTCGCCGATGAAGCTGTCCGACGGGAGCAGTACCGCCTCGGCGACGAAGGCCTTGTCGAGCGCGCCGTCGGTCAGGGTGCCCCGCACCGCCTCGATCACCGCATCGTGATCGCCCTTGCCGCTCGCCACCGCGGCGACGAGCGTGTCGAGCATCAGCTGCTGCATCGCCTCGTAGCGGGCGAAGGGATCGTCGTCATGCGCCGAGAGGAAGGCGAGGTCCTTGGCCGTGCGATTGGTCTCGACGATCACCGGGGCGGAGAAGCCACGGTTGATCGAGAGCACCGGCGTTTCGGAAAGATTCTCGAACACGACTTCCTGCTCGCGGTCCTTGAGCAGGATCAGCTGCTCGTCGCACATCGCGCGGCCGGTGAAGCCGCCGAACAGCTTGAGCTTCAAGGGCAGCACCATCGGCTCCTTGACCGGCTGGCCGGGCGTCGGCGGCACGCTCTGCGCGAGCTTGAGGCGCGCGCGACCGCCTTCCTGGTTGAAGGTGGCGGTGACGCGCGGCGTGCCGGCCTGGCTGTACCAGCGGCGGAATTGGGTGAGATCGACCCCGCCCGCTTCCTCCATGCAGCGCACGAAGTCCTCGCAGGTCGCGGCGGTGCCGTCGAACCGCTCGAAATAGAGGTCGGTGGCGGCGCGGAACTTGTCGGGGCCGAGGATCGTGGACATCATCCGGATCAACTCGGCGCCCTTGTTGTAGATCGTCGCGGTGTAGAAGTTCGAGATCTCGATATATTCGTCGGGGCGCACCGGGTGCGCGAGCGGGCCGGCATCCTCGGGGAACTGGCTGGCGCGCAGGCCGCGCACGTCCTCGATCCGTTTGACCGCCTTGCTGCCCTGGTCGCCCGAGAAGCTCTGGTCGCGGAAGACGGTGAAGCCTTCCTTGAGGCTCAACTGGAACCAGTCGCGGCAAGTGACGCGGTTGCCCGACCAGTTGTGGAAATATTCGTGCGCGACCACCGCGGCGATCGCGTCATAGTCGTAATCGGTCGCGGTGTCGGGATCGGCGAGGATGTAGCGGCTGTTGAAGACGTTCAGCCCCTTGTTCTCCATCGCGCCGAAATTGAAATCGTCGACCGCGACGATGTTGAACACGTCGAGATCATATTCGCGGCCATAGACCTTCTCGTCCCAGGCCATGGAGAGCTTGAGCGCGTGGAGCGCGTGGTCGGTCTTGGGCAAGTCGGGCGAGCGCACCCAGATGCTGAGCTGGACCTCGCGGCCGGACATCGTCGTGAAGCTGCCGCGATTGGCGACGAGGTCGCCGGCGACGATCGCGAACAGATAGCTCGGCTTGGGGAAGGGATCGTGCCATTCGGCCCAGTGCCGGCCGCCCTCCGCCTCGCCCTGGGCGATCGGATCGCCATTGGCGAGCAGCACCGGGAAGCGCGCCTCGTCGGCGGTCATCCGCACCTTGTACTTGCTCAGCACGTCGGGCCGATCGGGGAAGAAGGTGATGCGGCGGAAGCCCTCGGCCTCGCACTGGGTGCAGAGCATGCCCTGCGAGGCATAGAGTCCCTGGAGCTGGGTGTTGCGCTCGGGCGCGATTTCGACCTCGGTTTCGACGCGGTGCGCGTCGCCGGCCAGCGTGATCACCAGATCGGGCCCGTCCATCCGCCAGTCGGCGGGCGTGCCGTCCACCCTCACCGACAGCGCCTCGAGCGCGTCGCCATTGAGCACCAGCGGGCGATCATGGGCGCCGTTGCGCTCGACGGTCAGCGTCGCGCGGATGAGGGTCGCCGCGGGGTCGAGGTCGAAATCGAGCGCGATCTCGGGCACGCGCCAATCGGGGGCGCGATAGTCCTCGCGGCGAGTGACCTTCGGGGCCTGCGGAGCGGTGCGTGCGTCTGCCATGATGCCGGATATAGGGACAACGCCGCGCGCCGCCACCGCAAAATCTGCCGCCTTGCGCCTGCGTCGGGCCGTGCTACCGATGCGACATTCCGTTGTTCCCCAAGAGGATTTCCGCCGCCATGTCCCGATACGCCGCGCCGATCGCCCTGGCCCTGTTCGCGGCCGCGCCCGCGGCGCTCGCCCAGACCGCGGCACAGAATGCGGTGATCAATGCCGAGCTGCCCGCCGACCAGGCGGCGCTCAAGAGCCACGTGATGTTCCTCGCCTCCGACGCGATGAAGGGCCGCGAGGCCGGTAGTCCGGAATTCGACATTGCTGCGCAATATGTCGCGTCGCAATTCTATGCTGCGGGCCTGAAGCCCGCGGGCGATGAGGGTGGCTATCTCCAGAAGGTGCCGCTGGTCAGCTACAAGCTGGACGGCCAGGGCAGCATGGCCTTTACCCGCAAGGGCGCGGCGGTCGCGCTCACCCTCGGCCAGGATTATATCGTCGGCGCCAATCCGGAGACGCCCAATTACACGGTGACCGCGCCGGTGGTATTCGTCGGCTATGGCATCGTCGGCCAGGGGCGCGACGACTATAAGGGCGTCAATGCCAAGGGGAAGATCGTCGCCTTCTTCAGCGGCGCGCCCGAAAGCTTCCCCGGCGAGATCGGCGCACATTTCTCCAATCCGGCCTCGAAGGCCGAGATCGCCGCGAAGCATGGTGCGGTCGGCTATATCACGCTCGAATCGCCGCGCACCGCCAAGACGCGGCCCTTCGCCTTCTATGCCGGCTATGCAGGTCGATCACGCTTCACCTGGGGCAATCCCGACGGCACCGGCCATATCCCCGCGCCGGACACGCCGGGCCTGGGGATGCTGAGCCTGGCGGGCGCCGCCAAGCTGTTCGAAGGCGCGCGCCGGCCCTGGGCCGCGGTCGCCAAGGCGGCGGAAGCGAATGACGCGGTGTTCAAGGCCGAGCAGCTGCCGGTCACCGTCACCGTTGCGGTCAAGACCGCGCTGACGCCGGTCACGAGCTACAATGTCGCGGGAATGCTGCCGGGCAGCGACCCTGCGCTCGGCAAGGAGGTCGTCGTCCTTTCCGCCCATCTCGATCATATCGGCGTCGGCCGGGCGGATGCGAAGGGCGATACGATCAACAACGGCGCGCTCGACGATGCGGTCGGCATCGCCTCGCTGATCGAGGAGGCCAAGCGCTTCAAGGCGGCGGGCGCCGCGCCGCGCCGGTCGATCCTGTTCCTGGCGGTGACGGCGGAGGAGAAGGGGCTGATCGGATCGGACTATTTCGCCAACCATCCGGTCGTGCCGCTCGGCAACATCGTCGCCGACGTCAATCTCGACATGCCGATCATCACCTACAAGTTCCAGGATATCGTGGTCTATGGCGCCGGCCACTCGACGCTGGGCCCGATCGTGGAGCGCGCGGGCAAGGCGATCGGCGTGCCGCTCTCCGACGATCCGCTGCCGGGCGAGAATATCTTCGTCCGATCGGACCATTACAATTTCGTCCGCAAGGGCGTGCCTTCGGTCTTCCTCTGGCCCGGCGCCGGCGGCCCCGGCCGCGCGGCGATCGACGATTTCATGAAGAACCACTACCACCAGCCCTCGGACGAAGTCGGCCAGCAGCCGGCGATCGATTGGGAATCGGGCGTCCGCTTCGTCGACGTGAACTATCGCATCGCCCGCGAGATCGCCGATGGCGACCAGCGGCCGCTGTGGAACAAGGGCGATTTCTTCGGCCTCACCTATGACGGCCCGGGAGCCAAGTGAGATGAAGCGGTCGCTCCTCCTCGCCGCCACCCTGCTCGCCGCGACCTCGCCCGCTGCGGCGCAGACTCTCACTCCGGCCGAGGCGGCGCTGAAGGCACATGTCGCCTTCCTCGCCTCCGATGCGATGAAGGGACGCGAGCCCGGCACGCCCGAGTTCGACCTCGCCGCCCAATATGTCGCCGCGCAGATGCTCGGCGCCGGGCTGGAACCGGGCGGGCCGGGCGGCAGCTGGCTCCAGCCGGTGCCGCTGCTCGCCTGGAAGGCCAAGGCGAAGGCCGAGATGACCCTGACCCGCAAGGGCGTCGCCACGCCGATGACCTTCGGCACCGATTTCGTCTCGAGCGGCAGCTATCTGCCCGATTCGACCGTCGCGGGCGATCTCGTCTTCGTCGGCTATGGCGTCACCGATCCGGCGAGCGGCATCGACGATTACAAGGGCCTCGACGTGCGCGGGAAGATCGTCGTCGCGCTGTTCGGCGGGCCCAAGGGACTGCCGAGCGAAGTGGCGGCGCATCTGGGCGACAGCGACACCAAGGCGGAGACCGCCGCCGCGCATGGCGCCAAGGGGCTGGTCCAGATCGAATCCGCGATGCTGCGCCAGGTCTACCCCTTCGCGAAGATCGCGCAGAACTGGCAGCAGACCCGGATGGCGGCGCGCGACGCCGATGGCGGCCCGCATCTCGCCGGCAACCGCCTGCCCGGCGTCGCACTGCTGAGCCCGGCGGGCGCCGCGAAGCTGTTCGCCGGCTCGCCGCTGAACTGGGAGGCGATCGCCCGGGCGGACGCGGCGGGCAAGCCGGTGCCCCGCGGGCCGATCGGCGCCAGCCTCTCGCGCCACCAGCTTTCGGACGTGTGGAAGGTCGAGAGCGAGAATGTCGTCGGGCGGCTGCCCGGCAGCGATCCGGCGCTGAAGGATCAGGTCGTGGTTCTCTCGGCGCATCTCGATCATGTCGGCATCGGCATTCCCGATGCGAAGGGCGACACCATCTATAACGGCGCGATGGACAATGCCGCCGGCACGGCCTCGATGCTCGAAGTCGCCAAGGCCTTCCAGGCTTCGGGCAAGGCGCCGCGCCGCACCCTGTTGTTCGTCGCCGTGACGGCCGAGGAGACGGGGTTGATTGGCTCGGACTATTTCGCGCTGCACCCGACCGTGCCGGCCGCGAACCTCGTCGCCAACGTCAATCTCGACATGCCGATCCTCACCTATGCGTTCGAGGACCTGGTCGTCTATGGCGCCGATCGCACCAGCATCGGCCCGACGGTGGCGGCGGTCGGCAAGGAGGAAGGCATCACGCTCACGCCCGATCCCGCCCCCGAACAGGCGAGCTTCGTGCGTTCGGACCATTACAGCTTCGTCAAGGCGGGCGTGCCCGCGGTCTCGCTCGAACCCGGGCCGAAGGGGCCCGGCAAGGCGGCGATCGAGGCGTTTCTCGACGCGCATTACCACCAGCCTTCCGACCAAATCGACCAGGATCCGCCGATCCAATGGGACGCTGGCGTGCGCTTCGTGCGGATCAACTACAAGATCGCGCGCGCCATCGCCGATGCCGATGCGCGGCCGCGCTGGAACAAGGGCGATTATTTCGGGACGCTGTTCCACGGCTATGGCGCGCAATGATGCGCCGCGCCCTGATCGCGCTGTTCGCGCTCCTCGCCGCGCCGCTCGCCCAGGCGCAGCAGCTCGATGCCGCCCAGGCGGCGCTCAAGAGCCATGTCCAGTTCCTCGCCTCCGACGCGCTGCGCGGGCGCGAGGCGGGGACGCGCGATTATGACGTCGCCGCCGAATATGTCGCGGCGCAGATGCTGCGGCTGGGGCTCCAGCCCGGCGCGGGCGGCAGCTGGTTTCAGCCGGTCACGCTGGTCGCCTATCGCGCCGCCGAAAAGGCGAAGTGGAGCCTGACGCGCGGCGGCACGACGATCCCGCTCCAGTTCGGCATCGATTTCGTCAACACCGCCGCCCCCGCCACCCCCGATTTCACGGCCGAGGGCGGGATGGTCTTTGCCGGCTATGGCATCGTCTATCCGCAGGGCGGGCGCGACGATTACAAGGGGCTCGACGTCAAGGGAAAGATCGTCGCGATCCTGCCCGGCGTACCCAAGGGCCTGCCCAACGAAGTCGAGGCGCATTTCGGCGACGACGAGCAAAAGGCCGCGATCGCCGCCGCGCATGGCGCCAAGGCCGTGGTGCTGCTCGAAAGCGGTGCCCAGCGCGCGCAATATACGTTCGAGCAGATCATCCCCTTCTACGATTACGAGCGCACGACCTGGGCGCGCCCGGACGGCACGGCCTATGCCGTGGCGGCGGGCGCCCCGCCGGTCGGCTATCTCGGCAGCGTCGGCGCGGAGAAGCTGTTCGCGGGCGCGCGGATCAAATGGGCGGACGTGCTCGCCGCGGAGAAGAAGGGCGCGCGCATCCCCACCGGGCCGCTGGTCGGCACGATCGCGGTGGCGAGCAAGAGCCGGCTGGTGACGCTCAACAGCCGCAACGTCGTCGGGCTGATCCCGGGCAGCGACCCCGCGCTCAAGGACCAGGTCGTCGTGCTCTCGGCGCATCTCGATCACGTCGGCGTCGGCCAGCCGATCAATGGCGACCGCATCTACAATGGCGCGATGGACAATGCGATCGGCGTCTCGACGATGCTCGAAGTCGCGCAGCGCTTCATGGCCTCGGGCGGCAAGCCCAGGAGATCGATGCTGTTCGTCGCGCTGACGGGCGAAGAGAAGGGCCTGCTCGGATCGGACTATTTCGCCCATTATCCGCCGGTGCCCAAGGCCGCGCTGGTCGCCGACGTCAACATGGACATGCCGATCCTCACCTATCCGCTGGTCGACGTGGTTGCGCTGGGCGGCGAGCGATCGAGCCTGGGGCCGGTGATCGCGGCGGCGGCAGCCGAACAGGGCCTCAAGGTCGTGCCCGATCCGGCGCCGGAGGAAATGTTCTTCGTCCGATCGGATCATTACAGCTTCGTCAAATCGGGCATTCCGGCGGTCTCGCTCGATACCGGGCCGGGAGGCGAGGGGGCGGTCGCCCAGCGCAAGTTCCTCGACGAGAATTACCATAAGCCCTCGGACCAGATCGACTTGCCGTTCGACTGGGCCTCGGCGGAGAAATATCTGAACCTCAACTATGCAGTCGCCCACGCGCTGACCGACGCGCCGGAGCGCCCGCGCTGGAACAAGGGCGATTTCTTCGGGGTCCAGTTCGGGGGCTATGGGGCGGATTAAGCCTGAAAGATCCTCCCCGAGCTTGCCTCGGGGAGGGGGACCGCTCGCGAAGCGAGGGGTGGAGGGGCCGCCGCAAAGCGGCGGTGAACCGCCGCGCCCCTCCACCACCGCCTTCGGCGGCGGTCCCCCTCCCCCAGCAAGCTGGGGGAGGATCTAGACGGTGCGGCTCCTCGTCTTCGGCCCGGGCTATGCCGCCTCGCGCCTCGCGCCCCGGCTCGAACCGCATGGCTGGCGCGTCGTCACCGTCACCCGCGAAACCTTCGCGGACCGCGGCCTCACCGAATTCCAAATCGCCCAGGCCACCCACATCCTCTCCAGCGTCCCCCCCGAAGGCGATGCGGACGCGGTACTCGCCGCCTATCGCCCGGCGCTCTCCCACGCGTCGGCCTGGCTCGGCTATCTCTCCTCGACCGGCGTCTATGGCGACGCTGCCGGCGCCTGGGTCGATGAAAGCGCTCCCATCGGCACGGGCCGCCGCACCGCGCGCAGCGAAGCCGATGCCGCCTGGCTCGATCTCGGCGCGCGTGTCTTCCGGTTGCCCGGCATCTACGGCCTCGGCCGCTCGCCGCTCGATCGTATCCGCGCCGGCACCGCGACGCGCATCGACGTGCCCGGACAAGTGTTCAGCCGCATCCATGTCGACGATCTGGTCGAGGGCGTGATCGCCGGATTCGACGGGCCGCCCGGCGCCTATAATCTCGCCGACGATTCTCCGGCGCCGCAAAGCAAAGTGATCGCCTATGGCTGCACGCTGCTCGGCCTGCCGGTGCCGCCGCTCGTGCCGCTCGCCTCGGCAGGCCTGAGCCCCGCCGCGCGCGCCTTCTATGCCGAGAACCGCCGCATCGCCAACGGCAAGGCGAAGCGCCTGCTCGGCTGGCGCCCGCGCTACGCCGATTACCGGTTGGGCCTGCGCGCCTTGAGCGCCACCACCAGCCCCGCGAGCACCAGCACTGCCCCCGCCACGGCGAGTCCCGACCAGCGATAGCCTTCGAGCGCCGTCGAGAAGCACATTGCGATCACCGGGATCAGCACGCTGGTATAGGCCGCCTTGGCCGGCCCGATCGCGCGGATCAGCTGGAAATAGATGCTGAAGCTCACCGCCGATCCGAGCACGCCGAGATAGAGGATGCCCGCGAAATAGGCCGGCCGCGCATCGATCACCGGCGGGCCGACGGTCGCCAGCGCGAACAGGGCGTCGATCGCCGCACCCCCCAGCATCGCCCAGCCGAGCGTCGGTGCCATCGGATAGGCCTTGGCGGTGCCCGTCGCCTGCATGACGTTGGCGATCGAGGCGGAGAGCACGCCCGCCAGTGCCAGCCCGATGCCGATCATCGCCTCATGCGGGCCCACCGGGCTCAGCCGCGCCTCATGGATGAAGAGGAGCGCCACGCCCGCCATCGCGATCGCCGATCCGAGGATCAGCTGCCGGCCCATCCGCTGGCCGAGGAAGAGCCGCGCCAGGATCGCGTTGGGCACCAGCAGCAGCGCATAGACGATCGCCACCACGCCCGAGGTGATGTGCTGCTCGGCACGATAGACGAAGTTGAAGTTGAACACGAATTGCGCGGTGCCCAGCGCCAGCGCGAACGCCCAGCCGCGGGCATCGAGCCCCAGCCGCTCGCGCCGCAACGCGCCCCAGGCCAGCATGGCGATCCCCGCCACGGCGAAGCGATAGCTCACCGACCAGCTCGGCGGCACCAGCGCCACCTGATCGCGGATCACGATCCAGGTCGATCCCCAGATCAGCGTGACGATGGCGAACGGGACGAGGATGGGGAGGCGCGCGGAGCGGGGCGGGGAATCCACTAATTCCTCCCCGAGCTTGTCTCGGGGAGGGGGACCATGCGCAGCATGGTGGAGGGGCGCGCCGGGCACCGGCGCGTTGCGCAGGCCCCTCCACCACCGCCTTCGGCGGCGGTCCCCCTCCCCCAGGCGAGCTGGGGGAGGAATTGTGCCTCGTCCCTCACAACCCCGCAATCGCCTCGGCGAGGGGCCGGATCGCGTCTTCGCTCTGGTCCCACGATACCACCAGCCGCGCCTCGCCGACGCCCCAATCGTAGAAATCGAAGCCGAGCGCCCGAAGCGAGGCCGCTTCCTCGGCGCTGAGCTTGAGGAAAACCTCGTTGGCCTCGACCGGATGGACCCGCCTTTCCCCCGCCGCCTCGCCGAGCAGCTTCGCCCCGGCATTGGCGGCGCGGGCGTTGCGCAGCCACAGATCGCCTTCGAGCATCGCGAGCAGTTGCGCCGCCAGATAGCGGCCCTTGGAGAAGAGCAGCCCGGCGCGCTTGCGGCGATACAGCGTCGCCTCGGCGAGCTCGGACTTGAAGAACACCAGCGCCTCGGCGCTCATCCCGCCATTCTTGACGAAGCCGAAGCTCAGCGCATCGACGCCCGCGCGCCAGGTCACGTCGCCCGGATGGCAGCCGAGATGCGCGACCGCATTGGCGAAGCGCGCACCGTCCATGTGCAGGCCCAGCCCGCGCGCGCGGGCCAGGTCCCCGATCGCTGCGACTTCGTCGGGCGTATAGGCCAGGCCATATTCGGTCGCGTTGGTGATCGAGATCGCGTGCGGCTGCACCTGGTGGACGTCGTTGCGGATCGGGTCGATCACGGCGCGGATCGCGTCCGGCGTCAGCTTGGCGCCCGGCCCTTCCGCGGTCAGCAGCTTGGCGCCATGGGTGTAGAATTCGGGCGCGCCGCATTCGTCGACATTGATGTGCGCGTCGCGGTGGCAGACCACCCCGCCATAGGGCGGGCAGAGCGCGGCGAGTGCGAGGCTGTTCGCCGCCGTGCCCGTCGGCACCCACAGCGCGCGGACTTCGGTGCCGAACAGGTCCGAAAACGCGCCGTCGAGCCGCTTCGACCAGGCATCGCCGTCATAGGCGGTGTCGAGCCGATTGGCCTCGCCGAGTGCGGCGAGCACTTCGGGGCAGACGGCGGCGGCGTTGTCGGAGAAGAAGCGCATGGGGAGGTCCATGCGGGAGCACCGCGTGCAGCGTCAACCGGTGAAAATAGCCCCTTAAGTTCCCCGGCGAAGGCCGGGGCCCAGCTTCCGCGCACTCGAAGTTTCGGGCAACCGTTGCACGATGTGGCAACTGGGCCCCGGCCTTCGCCGGGGAACTAAGATTGCGGGAGCCTCGCGGTCATTCCTCCCCGCGCCGATCGTCCGGCCGGGTGCGATCCGGCGGCGCATCGGGCGCATCCCGCCGCGGGCGATCGCGCGGGCCTGCCGGCCGCGCGTCGATCGGCGGTTCGCCGACTTCGTCGGGATCCTCGCCGGGGCGGACCACCTGGGTCTGGATGCCCGATCCCTCGATGAACTCGCCAACGCCGTTGAGCACGTCGTCGAGCGTCGCGCCATTGTCCTCGGGTTCGGCCTCCGGCTCGGGCGGCGGCAAGTGCAGGTCGAGCGCGCGGGTCATGAAATCGCGCCAGACGCGCGCCGGCAGTCCGGCCCCCGAAAGTCCGGGACTGGGCGAATTGTCGTCATTGCCCAGCCACACGCCGCAGACGATCCCGCCGGCATAGCCGATGAACAGCGCGTCGCGATTGTCCTGCGTCGTGCCGGTCTTGCCATAGGTCGGGATCGGCAGCGCCGCAGCGCGCCCCGTGCCGCTCTCCACCACGGTGCCGAGCAGCGAGCGCAAATCGTCGAGCTGGCGGCCGTTGAACCGCTCCGGCCCGCCGAGCCGCTGGGCGAGCCAGTCGCTCGCCGATTCCGCGTCGCTCAGGCCCGTCGGTCGAACCGGATAGGCGCCGTTGGCTACGGCTGCATAGGCCGCGGTCAGTTCGAGCAGCGAGACGGTCGAGGTGCCGAGCGCGATCGAGGCATCGTCGCCGATCGTCGTAGAGATGCCAAGGTCGCGCGCCGCCTGGGTCACCTTGCGCACGCCGAGCTGCTGGGTCAGTCGTGCCGCGACGACGTTGCTCGACTTTGCGAAGGCCTGGCGCAGCGTGATCCGCCCGGCGTAGCTGCCATGGCTGTTCTCCGGCTTCCAGTCGCCGATATGCACTGGCGAATCGTCGACCATCGTGTCCGGCGTCATCCCGCTGCGCAGCGCGGCGAGATAGACGAACAGCTTGAAGGTCGATCCCGGCTGGCGGCGCGCCTGGGTGGCGCGGTTGAACGGGCTTTCGCCGTAGCTCTTGCCGCCGACCATTGCGATCACGCGCCCGTCCGGGTGCATCGCGACGATCGCGATCTGCGACTTGCGCAGCCCCGCCCCGCGCGCGGCGCGCTCGGCAGCCTGTTGCGCCTTGATCTCGAGCGTGGTCTGCACGGTCTGCTCGGTGCCGACGCCGCCCGCCCTGTCGCGCGCCTGGGGCAGCACCCAATCGGCGAAATAGGTGCCGTTGGGCAGGTCGTCCTTCGATTTGGTGACGTGGAGCACCGCGGGCCGCACCGCCGCCGCCCGGCCCTTGTCGAGCAGCCCGGCCGAGACCATCGAGGCGATCACCAGCTTCTGCCGCTCGCGCGCGCCCTTCAGGTTGCCGGTCGGCGCGAGCCGGCTCGGCGCCTGCACCAGCCCCGCCAGCAAGGTCGCCTGGCTCAGCGTCAGCTCCTCGGGCTCGGTGCTGAAATAATGGTGGGCGGCGGCGCGCAGGCCATAGACATTGTCGCCGAAATAGACGTTCGAGAGGTAGCGCGACAGGATCTCGTCCTTGGACAGCCACGCCTCCAGCCAGAAGGCGATCATCACTTCCTGCAGCTTGCGCGTCATCGTCCGGTCCGCGCTGAGGAACGCGTTCTTGGCGAGCTGCTGGGTGATCGTGCTACCGCCCTGCGATCCGCCGCTCGACGTGGCATTATGGAAGGCGGCGCGCAGGATGCCGCGCGGATCGACGCCCCAATGATGGTAGAAGCGCCGGTCCTCGATCCCGACGAAGGCATTGCGGACATGCGCCGGCAGCTTGCTCGCATCGACCGGCGCCGCGATCACCGCGCCGCGCCGCGCGATCGGCTTGCCCTCGGCCGAGAGCAAGGTGATCGAAGGCGGCGCCGGCGGCTGGAGCGACTTGGACAGCGGCGCGGTGAGCGCCAGCCAGGCGATCGCGGCGATGAACAGCAGGATCAGCCCGGCGACTGCCCAGCTCGCATAGCGCAGCCAGTTGCGGCGCCGGGCAAGGACGGGGAGGTTGGTCGTGTAGCCGCCCGCCGGCAGCGGCTCGGCGGCGAGCGGGGGTGGCGCGGACGGTGGCGGGGGAGGGGGCGTCTGACGCGGCGGTGCGACGTAAACATCGGCCGACGGCAGCCCGCCGCTCAGCTCGAGCGGCGTCTCCCTAGGGGGGCGGCCCCAGCGCGACCTTGGAGGTTCGATCGGTGCGGGAGTCGGCTGCGCCTCGCCGCTCCGGCGCAGCGGAAAGCGTGGTTCGCGCCTTTCGGGTCCGTCCACCACTTATCCCGCCCTGCGATCCGTCCAGCCCATGCCGCCCATCTAGCGCAGTATCTGTATTAGTACAATAACACAGCTATTACGGCACCGGCACGAACGCCAGGTGCTGATAATCGTAGCTGAAATCGGCGAGCGGCGAGAGCGGCTTCATCGTCACCCCGGTCACCTTGCCGCCTTCGATTTGGAAGGTCACTACCGCATCCTCGCCCGTATCCTTGGCGAAGCGGGTGCGGAAGGCATCCGGCCCCCAGGGATCGAGCACGCTCTTGAATACCGGCGTCGGGGTGAAGTCGATCCACAGCTTGTCGCCCTTCCGGCTCACCACCACGTCGCCATACCAGGGATCGCGATAGCGCCCCTCATAGGCGGCGAGCGGCAGCGAGGGGCTGCCCGGCGGCGCCTTGTCGATACCGCCCTCGACGCTTGCAAGCGCCTCGTCCTGCGCGTTCTTCATCCGCGTGCGATAGGCCGAAACCCAATCAAACGCCGGCGCATCGATCAACCGGTCGAGGATCGCATTGCGGATCGCCGAAGAGACCGGCTCTTCGACATTGCTGAACACCGAGACGCCGATCCCGCGCGAGGGCAGCAGGCCGGTATAGGTCACTTGGCCGGACAGGCCGCCGCTATGCTGGATCATCCGCATGCCGCGATAATCCTGCACGAACCAGCCGAGCGCATAGGCCTGGAGCACCGGCCGGGTGGGGTTGTCCGCACTCGGCCCGTCGCTTGCCGAAGTGATCGTCTGCGGCGCCCACATTTCCCTGGCCTGGGCCGGCGACCAGAGCGGCTTGCCGTCGGGCAGCTTGCCCTGGGCGAGCTGGACCTGCAGCCACTTCGCCATGTCGGTCACGCTTGCATTGATCCCGCCCGCGGCATCGACCATCGGCCCCTCGTCGGCCGCTACGACCGCCAGCTTGCCGATCCCGCGCACCGGCGGGCCCAGCCGCGCATGACGCCCAGCCACATTGTCGGTCTTGAGCGATCCGCGCGATCCCACCGCATCGGCCATGCCAATCGGCGCGAAGAGCTGCGCCTCGACGAAGCGGTCCCAGCGCTGCCCGGCCACCCGCTCGATCAGGATGCCGGCGACGATGTAGAGGATGTTGTCGTAATCATAACCGGCGCGGAAGCCGCGCGCGGGCTTGAGATAGGGGAGGGCCTTGAGCACGTCCTCGGCGGTGTGGGTCCCGGCGGGGAAGAACATCAGGTCTCCCGCGCCGAGCGGCAGGCCCGATCGGTGCACCAGCAAGTCGCGCACCGTCATCATCTGCGTGACCGCCGGATCGTACATCCGGAAGTCGGGCAGGTACTTCACCACTGGGTCTTCCCAGCCGAGTTTGCCCGCATCGACCAGCAGCGCCAGCGCCGCCGCGGTGAACGCCTTAGAGTGGGAAGCAATGCCGAAGAGGGTATGCGCATCGACCGGCTCCGGCTTGCCGAGCGTGCGCACGCCATAGCCTTTCACGAAGGCGGGCTGGCCCGGCCGCACGATCGCGACGGCGATCCCCGGCGTCTCGAACGCCGCCATGAATGGCCGGACGATCGCATCGACACCGGCTTCGTCGAGCTCGGCGGCGAAGGCGAGGCGCGGGAAGGCTGCCGTCGCGGCGCCTCCCAGCGAAAGCGCGAGCGCCTGACGCCGCGTGGTCTGGAATCCGCTCATCGATGCTATCTCCCCCGGGTTTCGAACGATGCTAGCGGGCGCTGCCAGCAAGGGCCAGCATGATCAGTTCCCCGGCGAAGGCCGGGGCCCAGCTGCCCTGGTGTCTCGAAGGCGGGCTGCGCACCGGGAGCAGCTCGATCCTGGGCCCCGGCCTTCGCCGGGGAGCTGAATGGCCGAAGCCCTCAAGCCTCCAGCTCGATGTCCCAATAGAGCCAGTCGCGCCAGGTTTCGTGGAGGTAATTGGGCGGGAAGCTCCGGCCATGTTCCTGCAGCTGCCAGCTCGTCGGGCGGATCGGCGCGATGTGGAGCAGCATGTGCGCCTCGGCCGGGGTGCGGCCGCCCTTCTTCAGGTTGCAGGGCGCGCAGGCAGTGGCGACATTCTCCCAGGTGGTGCGGCCACCCTGGGCGCGGGGAACGACGTGATCGAAGGTCAGGTCGCGATGCGTGCCGCAATATTGGCAGGCGAACTTGTCGCGGAGGAACAGGTTGAAGCGGGTGAAGGCGGGGAATTGCGAAGGCTTCACGAATTGCTTGAGCGCGATGACCGAAGGAAGCTTCAGCCTCGCGCTGGGACTTCGCACTTCGCGTTCGTAATAGGAGACGACGTCCACCCGATCGAGGAACAGTGCCTTGATCGCCGTCTGCCAGGGCCAGACGCTCAGCGGGTAATAGGAAAGCGGCGTATAATCGGCATTGAGCACGAGCGCGGGGCAGCTGTCAGGATGGCGGATCAGATCGGGATGATACATGCGCTCCCTCGCCTGTTACGTCGCCGCGGCTCTGACCCGGAAGCGTGACGCGGTGATGACAGCATAGCGCGCGCGTTATGGTCAAGGGCGATGCACAGGGTTATCCACAGGCGAATCCCATGCTTGTCCACACCCGCTTCGCCCCTAGTCCCACCGGTCGCCTTCATCTGGGCCATGCATTCTCGGCGATCCGCGCGCATGATTTCGCGCGTGCGGCGGGCGGCCGCTTCAGCCTGCGCATCGAGGATATCGACGGCACGCGCTCGCGCCCCGAACATGTCGAGGCGATCCTGCGCGATCTCGAATGGCTGGGGCTGGAATGGGATGGCCCGGTGACCTTCCAGTCGCGGCGGCTGGCGCTCTACGACGAAGCGCTCGATTGGCTGCGCGGCATGGACCTGCTCTACCCGTGCTTCTGCACCCGCGCCGACATCGCCGCCAGCCTCTCCGCCCCGCACGGTCCCGAGGGGGCGCTGTATCCGGGCACCTGCCGCCGGCTGGCCGAACCGGACCTGACGCGCCCGCACTGCTGGCGGCTGGATATGGGAAGGGCTCTCGCTTCACTCCCTCTCCCAATGGGAGAGGGAAGGGGCCCGTCGCAAAGCGACGAGAAGGGTGAGGGTGAGCCGCTCTCAACCCTCACCCTTCCGCCGCCTCCGGCGGCTCCCTCCCTCTCCCAAGGGGAGAGGGATTTATGGTGGCGCGACACCTCCGCCGGCTGGGTCCGCGCGGATCCCGCCTCGGCCGGCGACGTCGTCCTAGCCCGCAAGGACGCGCCAGCCTCCTATCACCTCGCCGTCACCATCGACGATGCCGATCAGGGCATCACCGATATCGTCCGCGGCGTTGATCTCTTCGCCACGACACACGTCCATCGCCTGCTCCAGGCGCTGTTCGGCCTGCCCACGCCACGCTACCACCATCACAAGCTGCTGCTCGGCCCCGACGGCCAGCGTCTCGCCAAGCGCCACGGCGCGCCCAGCCTCGAGGCGATGCGGCTGGCTGGAGAAGATGGCCGTGCCGTCGCCGAGGCGCTGCGCGCCGGGCGGCTTCCGGTTGGCTTTGCCGCTTCGGGGGCGTAAAGCGACTCGATGACCTTCTTTCTCGCAGCCCTGCTCCTTGCCGCGATGGCCGCGGTCGTGTTCGTCCTCATCAAGGGGCTGGTCAACATGGCCCAGACCACCAGCCAGGACCTGGAGGGCGACGGCCCTAGCGAACGCGCGCTGCGCTCGCAGAAGCTGATGCAGCAGCGCATCCTGTTCCAGGCGGTGGCGATCGCGATCATCGCGATCCTGCTGCTGATCATGTCGTCCAAGGGATGATTGCGCGCACGGGTGACGAGCCCCGGCCCGTCAATCCCTTCTTGATGGCCGGGCTCCTGATCTGCGGCCCGCTATTCTTCTGGTTTCTGCTGCGGCCGGGTTACGCGCGATCGACACGGCTGGCGGCGCTTTCTTACATCCTCGTTCCGTTCGCTTTCGCATGTATCTATGCGGTGCTTTCGGGCGAGTGATGATGGTCAAGCTCAACAAGATCTACACCCGCACCGGCGACGACGGCACCACTGGGCTGGTCGACGGAAGCCGGATCTCCAAGGCCGATCCGCTGATGGCCGCGATCGGCGATGTCGACGAGGCCAATTGCGCGATCGGCATGGCGCGCGCGGCGCTCGGCACCGGCGCCTTTGGGGGCCTGCTCGCGCACATCCAGAACGACTTGTTCGATCTCGGTGCCGATCTCGCCACGCCGGCGGGGATCGAGGGCGCATTGCGCATCGCCCCGTCGCAGGTGGCCTGGCTCGAAGAGCGGATCGATCACCTCAATTCCGCGCTCGAACCGCTCACCAGCTTCGTCCTGCCGGCCGGCGCGCCGGGGGCCGCCGAACTCCATTTCGCCCGTGCCGTGACGCGTCGTGCCGAGCGCTCGGCGGTTGCCGCCGGGGCAGGGGAGCAGCCGCTCGCCTACCTCAACCGCTTGTCCGACCTGCTTTTTGTCGCCGCGCGGGCGGTGAACCAAAACGAAGCTGGAGACGTTCTATGGGTGCCGGGGGCATCACGCTGAACTGACATTCCGCTCCGGTTGACGCGCAACCCTTGTTGCGTTAGGAGAACATAATGCGAACGGAAACTGGTCCGGTCCCGGCTTCGTCCGCGCTCGCCCTGCGCTATGAGCGGGTGCGGACGCTCAGCGAAGCATTGGTCCGCCCGCTCTCCGATGCCGATGCGACGATCCAGTCGATGGACGATGCCTCGCCGGCGAAATGGCACCTCGCGCATACCAGCTGGTTCTTCGAAACCTTCGTGCTGCGCGATCATGTGCCGGGCTATCGCCGGTATGACGAACGCTGGCCGTTCCTGTTCAACAGCTATTATGAGGCCGAGGGCCAGCGCCATGCCCGCCCCCGCCGCGGGATGCTCTCGCGGCCGAGCCTGGCCGAGATCCTTGCCTATCGTGCCCATGTCGATGCGGCGCTGATCGACGCGATGCCCGATCTGCCCGAAGCGGCGGCGGCGCTGGTCCTGCTCGGCTGCAATCACGAGGAGCAGCATCAGGAGCTGCTGCTCACCGACATCCTCCACCATTTCTCGGTCAATCCGCTGCAGCCCGCGGTCTGGCCCGGCGCGCGCAAGGTGCCGGTGGCGATGCCGGGACCGATAGGCTGGATCGAGGGGGCGGCGGGGCCGGTCGAAATCGGCAGTGCGATTCGGTCAACGGAGTCAACATTTTCGTTCGATTGCGAAGGCCCGCGCCACACCGCGCTGCTCTCCCCGCATGCGATTGCCGACCGCACGGTTACCAACGGCGAATGGGCCGCCTTCATCGCCGATGGCGGGTATGCCGACCCGCGCCACTGGCTGTCGGACGGCTGGGCCTGGGTCCAGCGCGAAGCCATCGCGGCCCCGCTCTATTGGGAGCAGCACGACGGCACGTGGACGCGCTTCGGGCTCGATGGCCGCCGCCCGATCGATCCGGCCGCGCCGGTCACCCATGTCAGCTTCTTCGAGGCGGATGCCTATGCCAGCTGGGCCGGCGCGCGGTTGCCGACCGAATTCGAATGGGAAGCGGCGGCACAGGGCTATGATCCGGCGGGCGGTAACCAGCTCGACGCCGCCGGCCCGGTCGAGCCGCGGCCGTCGCCCGACGGCCCCGCTTTCTTCGGCGATGTCTGGCAGTGGACCGGCAGCGCCTTCCGCCCTTATCCAGGCTTCCGCGCCGCCGAAGGCGCGGTGGGCGAATATAACGGCAAGTTCATGAGCGGGCAGTTCGTGCTGCGCGGCGCCTCCTGCGCCACCCCGCGCGGCCATTCGCGCGCCAGTTACCGCAACTTTTTCTATCCGCACCAGCGCTGGCAGTTCACCGGCGTGCGGCTCGCAAAGGATCTCTAAGGATGCTCAAGCAGGAGCTCGAAGACGGCCAGGCCAGCCTGGCCGATCCCAATTTCCGCCGCGACGTGCTCACCGGCCTGGCCGCGCGGCCACGCGCGATTCCCGCGCGCTGGTTCTACGATCGCCGCGGCTCGGAGCTGTTCGAGGAAATCACCCGGCTCCCGGAATATTATCCGACCCGCACCGAGCGGGCGCTACTCGAGCGGATCTGCCCCGATCTGGATGCGACGCCGGGTTGCGCCGTGGTCGAGTTCGGCTCGGGCTCGTCGGTCAAGACGCCGCTGCTCCTGCGCAGCGTCGATCCGGGCGCCTATGTGCCGATCGACATTTCGGGCGAGTTCCTGCGCCAATCCGCCGCCGAGCTCGGCCAGGCCTTTCCAGGGCTGCCGGTCTATCCGGTCGAGGCGGATTTCCTTCGTCCCGTGCCGCTTCCCGAGCAGGTGCGGGACATGCCGAAGCTCGGCTTCTTCCCCGGCTCGACGATCGGCAACATGCAGGCCTTCCACGCCGTCGATCTGCTGCGGGCGATGCGCGGCTGGCTCGGCGACGGCGCGCGGCTGCTGATCGGCATGGACCGGGTGAAGTCGCCCGAGGTGCTCGTCCCCGCCTATGACGATGCCGCGGGCGTCACCGCGGCGTTCAATCTCAACCTGCTCGAACGGATCAACCGCGAGCTCGGCGGCACGATCCCGCTCGACGCCTTCCGCCACCGCGCGATCTGGAACGACGACGCGGCGCGGATCGAAATGCATCTCGAAGCGGTGCGCGACGTCTCCTTCACCGTCGACGGCCGCCCGTTCGAGTTGGCCGCGGGCGAGACGATCCACACCGAGAACAGCCACAAATATGGCCGCAACGGCGCTCGCATGCTTCTGCGCGCCGGCGGCTGGACCCCGATCCGCGAATGGACCGATCCGGACGACTGGTTCGCGCTGATCCTGTGCGAAGCCCAGCCGATCCGAACGGCGCCCTAATTATGGACCTCCATCTTGCCCTTGGTCTTGCCGCCCGCTGAGGAAAGTTCGAGGTTGAACTGGTTGCCGTCGTCGGTGGTGCCGGCGAAGCCATCGCCCTTGGCCGCGAACTTGAACTTGTGCTCGGTCAGGCTGGTGCGGAACCAGTCCTGGACCTTGGCGAGCGGGGCGGGGCTTTCGAAGCGGAGCGAGACGTTGCCCTTGTCCTGGTCGCCGCCTTGCTTGTCCTCGCCCGAGAGGTGGAAGTCGGCGAGGGTGGAGCCGGGATAGAGCTTGACGCCGTTGATGTCGAAATCGGCGGCGGTGACGGCCATTTTCGGCATCTTGAAGCTGCCTTCGAAACCGCCGCCCTTGATCGCGACCGTGCCGTTGTCCACGTCCACCGTGGCGTTGCCGTCGGACTTGGCGTCGAAGGAGAAGCTGCTCGAATTGCCGCCGCAGGCGCCAAGCGCCAGCGCGAGGACGAGGGTCGGAGTGCTGCGCATCATCGGGCCTCCCAGCCGTATCAGGAAGCTCATACACTGACAGAGCCGGGAGGGGTGTTCAAGAAAGGGGTGACGGCCGCGGCATGATCCGCCATTGCGAGCGCCATGGAGGCGCCGCACCTTTCCACTCAATCGGCCAACCAGGCGCCGCTCGGCTTTGCCGAGTTCGTCTCGCTGGTGGCCGCGATGATGGCACTGACGGCGCTCGGCATCGATTCGATGCTTCCGGCGCTGCCGGCGATCGGGGCGAGCCTGCACGTCGATTCGCCCAACCATCGCCAATATGTGATCACGGCGTTCCTGATCGGCTTCGCGGTCGCGCAGCTTGCCTATGGGCCCCTGTCGGACCGGTTCGGCCGGCGACCGGTGCTGGCAGCCGCGCTGCTCAGCTATGTGGTGACGAGCATCGTCGCCGCGGCTTCGGGCAGCTTCGTCCTGCTGCTGATCGCGCGCGCCGCGATGGGGGCATCCGCGGCGGGGGCTCGGGTCGTCGCGGTGGCGCTGGTGCGCGATTGCTTTGCCGGGCGGGCGATGGCGCGGGTGATGAGCCTGGCCTTCATCGTCTTCATGGCCGCGCCGATCTTCGCCCCCAGCCTTGGGCAACTGATCCTGTTCGCCGGATCGTGGCGGCTGATCTTCTGGTTCGTCGCCATCGCCGCGGCACTGGTGGCCAGCTGGTTCCTGCTGCGCATGCCCGAGACGCTGGCGCCGGAGCGGCGCGCCGAACTGAGCCCTGGCCGAATCGCCGCGGACTACACGCTGATGCTGCGCGACCGCCAGGCAGTGGGATACACGATCGGCATCACCTTCCTTTCCGGCGGGATGTTCGGCTTCATCGGATCGGTGCAGCAGGTGATGGACGTGGTGTTCCACGCCCCGCGCCTGCTCGCGGTGGTGTTCCCCTGCGTCGCCAGCACGATGGCGCTCGCCTCCTTCCTCAACTCGCGGCTGGTGATGCGGCTGGGGATGCGCAAGATTTCGCACACTGCCCTTGCCGGGATGGTCGTCTTTGCCGCCATTCACCTCGCGGTATCGTGGAGCGGCTTCGAATCGCTCTGGAGCTTCACCTTGCTCCAGGCGCTGATGATGGGATGTGTCGGCCTCGCGACCTCCAACTTCTCCGCCATGGCGATGGAGCGGATGGGCGAGATCGCCGGCACTGCGTCGAGCCTGCAGGGCTTCGTCACTACCTTCGGCTCGGCGCTGATCGGCGCGGCGATCGGCCAGGCGTTCGACGGCACCACCGTGCCGCTCTACTCCGGATTCTTGCTGATGGGCCTGGCGGCTTTCATGGTAGTAGCCATAACCGAGCGCGGACGGATGTTCCGGGCGAGCTGAGGGAACGCCTGCCCCGTATCGCCGTTCGCACCTTGGACGCCCGCCATGACGGTGGGCGCGAGCAAGAGGAATGGCGATGGGCGGCTATCAGGTGCCCGGGCGAGGCCCCGGCGACGACGGATATGACGAAGAGGGCTATGACGAGAGCCAGCGCGCCGAAATCCTCGAGGCGACGACGGACGGCCCGAGCGACGGCAGCATCCTGACCGACCTCGCGCCCGATCTAGGCGACGATTCGGACGATGACGAAGACGATCTGCGCATGGTCGACGATGAAACCGGCGAAGAGGACGATGATGCCGGCCTGACCCCACGCGAAATCGCCGAGGACGAGGTCCAGGAGGATTTCGACGAGGACGAACTCGACGACGATGACGATCTCGACGATGCCGATGAGGAATCGCTCGAGCCTTGACGGCAGGGCTGGCGCGGCAGACCTTGTCGCGCCATGTCCTACGATCCCAAGGTAGACGCCTATATCGCCGGCCGCGCCGACTTCGCGCGCCCGATCCTCGAATGGCTGCGCGAGCGGGTGCATGCGGCAGTACCGGATGTCGAGGAAGCGATCAAATGGTCGCATCCCTTCTTTCTCGTCAGCGGCCGGCCCTTGGCCAACATGGCCGCGTTCAAGACGCATGCGAGCTTCGGCTTCTGGAACCGGGAAGCGATGGCGACCGGGCAGGAAGGCGAGGCGATGGGCCAGTTCGGCCGGATCGAGACGCTCGCCGACCTGCCCGATGCGGCCGAACTCGAGCGGCTGGTACGCGAGGCCGCCGCGCTGATCCTGGCGGGCGAGGCCCCGAAGCGCGCCGCGCGCATGCCGAAGCCCGAAGCGCCCGTCCCGGTGGAGCTGGCCGAGGCCCTTGCGGGCGATGAGGCCGCGCGCGCGACGTTCGAGGGCTTTCCGCCCAGCTGCCGCCGCGACTATTGCGATTGGATCGCCGAGGCGAAACGGCCCGAGACCAAGGCCAAGCGCGTGGCGGACGCAGTCGCCTGGCTGCGCGAGGGCAAGCGACGGCATTGGAAATATGAGGGTTGCTGAGGGCGGCTGAGGGCGGCCTCGCCTGATGATGGCTTGGTGGAAAGCTCTGCCTTGCGCGTCATCCTTGGTGTGATATGTTACATCATCATCACGAGGAGAGGTGCCATGGCCCAGACTGCCCGCGTCCCCGAACCCGTTCCCTTCCACGCGATCAACGTCACGCCGTTCATCGACGTGATGCTGGTGCTGCTGATCGTGATGATCCTGTCGATCCCGATCGCCACGCAGAAGGTGCCGATCGATTTGCCGGCGCCGGGCACCCGCCCGGTCACAGAGCGGGTTCCGCCGGCGGTGCTCGCGATCGATCGGCAGGGCGCGCTGTTCTGGAACGGCGCCGTGATCGCCGACGCCGCCTTGCCGCAGCAACTCGCGGCGATGCAAGCGAGCGGTGCGACGCTCCATCTCCAGACCGATCCCGAGGCACGCTATGCGCGCTTCGATTCGGTGCTCGCCACCGTCAAGCGGGCGGGCGTCACTCGGCTCGGTTTCGTCGGCAACCGGCCGCTCGAAGACTGAGGGAACGGGCGCATCGACGGCACGTTCGTTACGCTCCCCGAGAGTCGCGAAAGTGAGCGAATTGATGCGCCTGACCCTGATCGCCCTGTTTGCCCTGGCCGCCTGTTCGGGCGAGCCCGCCACCGCGGATCGCAATGCCGCCACGGAGAGTGCGAATGCGACGGTGCGCGACGATCCCTCGCCTGCGCCGGTCGAGCGGGCGACGCCGGGAGCGGCTTCGACTGCGGCGACACCCGCTGCCACCAAGCCGAACCCGGCGCCGACCGAGATCGTCAGCGAGGCGCCGTTCACCGAGGATAGCGCGCAGGGCGCAGCCAATGTCGTGCAGACCTATTATGCGCTGATCGGCGAGGGCAAATATGGCCAGGCCTATGCGCTGTGGGGCGAGGGCGCGGCGGGCATGAGCCGCGAGGCGTTCGCGGCGAGCTTCGGGCGTTATCGCGACTATCATGCCGAGATCGGCGCGCCTTCGGGGATCGAGGGTGCGGCCGGTTCGCGCTACGTCACGGTGCCGGTGCGGGCCTATGGCACGCTGCGGAGCGGCCAGCCCTTCAACATGCGCGGCAGCCTGACGATGCGGCGCGCGGCGGTCGATGGCGCGACGGCGGCGCAGCGGCGCTGGCATATCGCGAGCAGCGACATCAAGCCCCGCCCCGACGGCTCACAGCCGGCCCCCGGGGGCACGGTGGACAATCTCAGCGAGGCGCGCTTCCGCTGCATGGACGGCGTGCGGACCGTCGCGCGCTTCGATCCAGACAATCGCCGCGCGATGCTGGTGCGCGCGGGCAAGACGATCGTCCTCGCGCAGGAGCGATCCGGCTCGGGCATCCGCTATTCCGACGGTCGGACGGTGTTTGCAGGTAAGGGCCGCAACATGACCTTCGAAGCGCCCGGCCAGCCGCCGGTCGCCTGCACCGTCATTGGCCGATGAAGTTGCGCAGCGCCGCGATGTCCTGGTTGGAGAGCGCGGCGCCCGTCGCATCGGCGAGGTTCGACTGCGAATCGGCATCAGGCTTGCTGCTGCCGAAGCCGATAAAGGTCACGGCGGTCCAGATCACGCCTGCCGCCCAGAGCAGCGCCGCCCATCGGCTGCGGAAGATTCGGGAGGGGCGGCGCGGCAGCATCCTGGCGTCTTAACCCTCACGAATGAAGGCTGCGCTTCCGAAGCTGGTTAAGCTAGGCTGCCGGCATGGCTCGATACACCGCTCGCATCACCGCCGGCCCCGAGGACATCGACGTGCTGGGCCACGTCAACAATGCCGTGTGGGTGAAGTGGATCCAGGACGTGGCAGTGGCGCATTGGGACGCGGTCGCCGCGCCCGAGCATCGCGACGCCTTCATCTGGGTCGTGACGCGGCACGAGATCGACTATCGCGGCAACGTCGCCGCCGGCGAGACGGTAACGGCCGAGACCTGGGTGCCCGAGCCGCCGCGCGGCGCGCGATTCGATCGCCATATGAAATTCACCGGCGAGGACGGCAAGGTGAAGGTCGAGGCGAAGACGACCTGGGCGATGTTGGACCGGGCAAGTGGACGGCTGGTGCGCATCCGCGAGGAAGTGGCGGCGCCTTTTCTCGCCTAACCGCTGTTCCTGAGCGCCGTCGCGATCGCGTTGATCGAGAGGAGAATGCCCTCGCCGATCCGCGGATCGTCCTCGCCGCGGCGGTGGCGCTTGAGCAGCTCGACCTGGAGCAGGTTGAGCGGCTCGATATAGGGCAGGCGCAAGCGGATCGAGCTGTCGAGCGCCGGGTGCTTTTCGAGCAGCCGGGTCTGGCGGGTGACCTGGAGCAGCCCGTCATGCGTCTTCTGCCAGCCCTCGCGGATGCGGCCGAACACAGCGTCGCGCAGCGCCTCGTCCTCAACCAGAGCCGCGTAGTGCGCCGCGATCTCCATGTCCGACTTGGCGAGCACCTGCTCCATATTGTCGAGCGTCGCGCGGAACAGCGGCCAGGCGCTCGCCATCTCGCGCAGCAGCCCCTTGTCCTCGAACGCCTCCAGCGCCGCACCGACGCCGTACCAGCCCGGCAGCATCACGCGCGCCTGCGCCCAGCTGAACACCCAAGGGATCGCGCGCAGATCCTCGATCGCGTCCGATTTCTTGCGGCTGGCCGGGCGCGAGCCGATCTTGAGGCCGGCGATCTCGGCGATCGGCGTCGCCTGGCGGAAGAAACGGGTGAAACCTTCGGTCTCGTACACCAGCCCACGATAGGCCTTGAACGCCGTGTCGGAGAGCGCATCCATCGCCGCGGCGAAGCGCGCGGCATCGGCGGGCGCGAGCTTTTCGGGCTCGAGGCTGGCGAGCAGCGTCGCCGAAGCCATCGCTTCCAAATTGGTCATCGCGCTTTCGCGCGTGCCGTATTTGGCCGCGATCACTTCGCCCTGTTCGGTGATGCGGATGCGGCCCTGCACGGAGCCCTTGGGCTGGGCGAGGATCGCCGAGAAGGACGAGCCGCCGCCGCGCCCCACCGCGCCGCCGCGGCCGTGGAAGAGCTGCATGCCGATCCCGGCCTTTTCGAACACCGGCTTCAGCGCGGTCGAACCGCGCGAGAGCTGCCAGGTGGAGGTGAGGTAGCCGCCGTCCTTGTTCGAATCCGAATAGCCGATCATCACTTCCTGATGGCCGCGCTTTGCGGCGATTCCGGCGACTTCGGGCAGGCCGAGCCAGGCTTCCATGATCGCGGGCGCGCCTTCGAGATCGGCGATCGTCTCGAACAGCGGGATCGCCATGACATGCGCCTGAGGCTCGTCGCCCGGAACGTAGAGCCCGGCCTCCTTGAGCAGGATATGGACTTCCAGCAGGTCCGACACCGATTGCGCCATCGAGACGATGTAATGGGTGATGCAGGCGCGGCCGTAGCGCGCGTGCGCCTCGGCGGCGGCGCGGACGATCGCGAGCTCGGACGCCGTCTCCTCGCTGTACGCCGCATAAGGGCTGGTCAGCGGGCGCGCGTTGGCGAGTTCGCGGCGGAGGATCTCGACGCGCTGGTCTTCGGAGAGCGCGGCATAATCGTCGGTGACGCCGGCGGCCTTGAGCAGCTCGGCGATCACGCGCTCGTGGACGGCGCTGTTCTGGCGCATGTCGAGTGCGGCGAGGTGGAAGCCGAAGGTCTCGACCGCGCGGATCAGCCGGCCGAGCGCGCCGCCGGTGGCGAGCGGGCCGCCCTCGTCGTCGAGCGCGCGAGCGATCGTCACCAGCTCGTCGCGGAAGTCCGAAGGGTGGGCATAGGGCTCGCCCGAGACCGCGGCCGGACGCGGCGGGTGCTTGCCGGTGAGTTGCTCGTGCGTTGCGGAAAGCCGGGCATAGATGCCCGAAAGCGCGCGGCGATAAGGTTCGTCGGCGCGGCTGCGGCCCTCGTCATGGCTGGCCTCGGCGAGCTTGAGCAGCCCCTCATCGACCTTCACCTGCTCGGTCGAGATCGAGAGTTCGGCGCCAAGCGCATGGACCGCGTCGAGATAATAGCCGAGCACAGCTTCGGCCGCGCGCGACAAGGCGAGGCGGAGCGACTCGGCGTTGACGAAGGGATTGCCGTCGCGATCGCCGCCGATCCAGCTGCCGGTGCGCAGGAAGGACGGCGCGCGGAAGCCGAGGGCACGGTCCCAGCGGGCGTACAGGGCGGGCAGGACGGGCAGGAACACGTCGCGCAGATAGGAGAGCGCAGTCTCGACTTCGTCGGCGACCCCGAGCTTCTCGCGGCGAAGAACGCGCGTCTGCCAGAGCAGGGCGATCTGGCGCAGGATCGCCTCGTCCACCTTGTCGCCATCCTCGGTCTCGGTAACCTGCTTGTCCTTGAGCGCCATCAGGTCCGCGATGCGGTTCTTATGGTCGATCATTGACTTGCGGCGCACTTCGGTCGGGTGCGCGGTGAGCACGGGGACGATCAGCGCATGATCGAGCAGCGCCATCACCTGTTCCTGGCCGATGCCCTCGCCCTCGAGCCGATCGAGCGCCGAGGCCAGGTCCGCGCCCGCTTCAGTGGCGACACCCTGGCGATCCTCGGCCAGATTGGCGAGCATCGAGAACAGCATGAACCCGCGGGTGAAATCGAGCGTCTCGTCGAGCGAGAGCCGGTCGAGCCCGCGATCGACGGTGCCCGCGCCGGCCACGCCGCGCGCGCGATCGACCGAGGTCGAGCGGATATATTCGATCCGCTTGAACAACTCCTCCCCGCCATAGGCGCGAATCACGTCGCCGAGCAGGCGACCGAGGAAGCGGATATCGGGATTGTTGGTGATGGGGAGGCTGGCCATGGCATGCATGTGCTGCACCGCAAAACGTTACGCGGTCAACGGCAAACGGCTTGCACTCCGGTTTAGCTCAGCTTGTGCGAAATCAGCGGACGGCGAGCGACGCGTCCTGCAGCCAGGCTTCGACCGCTGGAGCATCTTCGATGACCGGCGGGTCCTCGGCATGGCCCGGCATCGCGCCAATCGAGTCGGGGACGACGACCATCGTAGCGCCGGGCGTCAGCACGTCCGCCAGGGCGCGACGGAACGGATCGCTGCCGGATTGCGCGTGCGGGGCGGGCTCGGGCTCTGCCGCGCGGTGTCGGCCGTCTCCCGGAAGCGCCAGGCGCTGCCAGCGATAGGCACCGGGCGTCGCATCCTTGAGGACATAGGCTTGGGCGCGCACGATCTCGCCGTCGAACGAGACCGGTGCCGAACCGATCTCGATGCCGTTGCGCAGGACAACCATTCGGCGATCCGCACCGCTCACGATGATCGAGACGGGTCCCGAGGGCGCGCGCTCCGGGTGCCAGCTTGCAGGACCGGCCGGGTAGGCGCGAGCGTCGGCGGGGTTGCTGCCGACCCGCAATCCAGGCTGCTGAGCGGTGACCACTACGGTCATGCCGATGTTGGTCTGCGCGAAGAGCAGCCGGGCGAAGGCGTGCGGCAGGCGAATACAGCCGTGCGAGGCGGGATATCCAGGCAGAGCCCCGCCGTGCAGTGCGATGCCGTACCAGGTCAGGCGCTGCATGAACGGCATCGGCGCGTTCGAATAGAGGCTCGAACGGTGCCATTTCGCCTTTTGCAGGATGGTGAACACGCCGGCGGGCGTGCGATGTCCGGGCCTGCCGCTGGAGATGGTCGATGCGGCGATCGGCACGCCATTGCGATAGGCGACGAGCCGCTGCGTGGAGAGGTTGACCACCACCAGCATCGGCCCTTGCGGGGCGAGTTCGGGCAGCCAGAGATATTGGCTGGGGTGCAGGCGGCCGACCGCCGCGACGACGCTGCCGCTGTCGAGGGGACGCAGCTGCGCGCGGCCCGTGCTGGCGAGCAACATGATGGCTGCTGTGAGGGCAAGGGCGCGGGCGCGCGTCGAACGGAGCAAAGGGCAATCCCGAATGTGACGTCATGCCATCGTAGCAGCGGCGAAGCCGAACGGAAGCGGTTGTGGTTGCTGCGACCTGCCCTAACTTGGGAAGCAATGGATCCGGCAACGACATTCGCCCGCGGGCTCAAGACTGCCCTGATCGGTCAGGTCCGTGCCGTGTTCAACGATCGGTCGCGGGGCGAGGCGCCGGTGCAGCGCCAGCCGGAGACCAGCCTGTTTGGGCCGGAGAGCGTGGTGTGGCGCGTGCACGGCGACGTGACAACCATGATGGTCGGCGGGGTTTCGGCGCTGCTGCTCCAGATGCTGCACCCGGCGGTGCTTGCCGGGGTGTGGGACCACTCGCGCTTCCGGGACGACATGCACGGGCGGTTGCGGCGCACGGCGCGGTTTATCGCGGTGACCAGCTATGGTAGCGCCGAGGAAGCCGAGGCGGTGATCGCCAAGGTCCGCGAAGTGCACGGCTTCGTGCAGGGCGTGCTGCCCGACGGCACCGCCTATCGCGCCGACGATCCGCGGCTGCTCGCTTGGGTCCATGTCAGCGAAGCGGTGAGCTTCCTCGATGCCTGGATCCGCTATGCCGAGCCCAGAATGAGCACGGCCGACCAAGACCGCTATTTCGCCGAATTCGCCCTGATCGCCGACAAGCTCGGTGCCGATCCGGTGCCGCGCAGCCGGGCGGAGGCCGAGGCGCTGATCGCCGCGATGCGGCCCGAACTGCGCGTCGATGCGCGGACTCGCGACGTCGCCCGAGTGGTGCTCGGCCAGCCGGCGCCGCGGCCCTCGATGATGCCGCTCAAGGCACTGACCTTCCAGGCCGCGATCGACCTGCTGCCGGGCTGGGCGCGGCGGATGCACGGGCTGCGCGCCGCGGGCCTCGCCACGCCGGCGGTGCGGATCGGCACCCAGAGCGTGGCGCGGACGCTGCGCTGGGCGTTTCGCTAGCTCCTAGAGTCTTTTTCAGCTTCGCTGAAGCGGCACCAGCCCGCTCCCCCACCCGGCCACCCATATGATACTGCCGGCGGGGGGCCGGGTGGGGGAGCGGGCTGGTGCCGCACCTGTTTCAGCTCGGCTGAAACAGGCTTTAAACGTCCAGATTGGCGACGCTGAGGGCGTTTTCCTGGATGAACTCGCGACGCGGCTCGACCACATCGCCCATCAGCCGTGTGAATATCTCGTCGGCGATGTCGGCCTGGGTGACCTGGACCACCAGCATCGAGCGGTTCTGCGGATCGAGCGTGGTTTCCCAGAGCTGCTCGGCATTCATTTCGCCGAGACCCTTGTAGCGCTGGATCGACAGGCCCTTGCGCCCCGAAGCGAGGATCGCGTCGAGGAGCTGGGAGGGACGTGCGATCAGCGTCTCGCCCTTGGCCGCGGCGACCAGTTCCTCGCCGTCTTCGGCCACGGCTTCCTCGCTGGCCGCGGTCTTGGCGGGGACCAGCTTCGACAGCACGGAATAGGCCGGCGCCTGTTCGGCGGCGAGCGCGTGGAGCTTGCGGCCCTCGGCCGAGACCAGGAACGTCGCCTCGATGATGTGGTGGTCGGTCACGCCGCGCCACAGCCGCTCGAAATGGAAACCGCCATCGTCGGTGACGCGCGCCGACCAGCGGGCGTCCTCGTCGGTCTGGTCGAGCCGGCGGGTGACCGCGGCCAGTCGCTCGGCGCGCTGCTCCCGGCTCGCCTCGGGATCGAGCGCGCCGCCCAGCGCCAGCGCCTCGACGATGTCGGGCGCGTAGCGGCGCGGAACATAGCGCATCAGCGTGCGCATGCGCCGGGCATGATCGACGAGCTTTTCGAGTTCGCCGCCGAAGATCGGGCCTTCGTTGGTCTCCAGCCGCGTCGCACCGACTCCGGCCTCGACCAGATACTGGTCGAGCGCGCTATCGTCCTTTAGATAGACTTCGGACCGGCCCTTGGTCGCTTTGTAGAGCGGCGGTTGGGCGATGTAGAGATGGCCGTTGGCGATGATCTCCGGCATCTGGCGATAGAAGAAGGTGAGCAGCAGCGTGCGGATATGCGCGCCGTCCACGTCGGCGTCGGTCATGATGACGATCTTGTGGTAGCGCAGCTTCTCGATGTTGAAATCGTCGCGGCCGATGCCGGTGCCCATCGCCTGGATCAGCGTGCCGATCTCCTTGGACGACAGCATCCGGTCGAAACGCGCGCGCTCGACATTGAGGATCTTGCCGCGCAGCGGCAGGATCGCCTGGAAATGGCGATCGCGGCCCTGCTTGGCCGAGCCGCCGGCCGAATCGCCCTCGACCAGGAACAGTTCGGACTTGGCGGGATCGCGCTCCTGGCAATCGGCGAGCTTGCCGGGGAGGGAAGCGATGTCCATCACCCCCTTGCGCCGGGTGAGCTCGCGAGCGCGCTTGGCGGCTTCGCGCGCCGCGGCGGCATCGATGATCTTGCCGATGATCGCCCGCGCCGGCGCGGGATTTTCCTCGAGCCATTCGGCGAGCTTGTCGGCCATCAGCGATTCGAGCGGTTGGCGCACCTCGGACGAGACCAGCTTGTCCTTGGTCTGCGAACTGAACTTGGGATCGGGCAGCTTGACCGAGACGATCGCGGTGAGCCCCTCGCGCATGTCGTCGCCGGTGAGGTTGACCTTTTCCTTCTTCAGCATCCCCGAACGCTCCGCATAGCCGTTGAGCGTGCGGGTCAGCGCGGCGCGGAAAGCGGCGATATGGGTGCCGCCGTCGCGCTGCGGGATGTTGTTGGTGAAGGCGAGGACGTTCTCGTAATAGCTGTCGTTCCATTCGAGCGCGACGTCGATGCCGATATCGTCGCGCTGGCCGGTGATCGCGATCGGATCAGGGAAGAGCGGCTGCTTGTTGCGATCGAGCCACTTCACAAAGGCCGCGATGCCGCCTTCGTAGAACAGCTCGACTTCCTTTACTTCCTCGTGCCGCGCGTCGCGCAGGACCAGGCGCACGCCCGAATTGAGGAAGGCGAGCTCGCGATAGCGGTGCTCGAGCTTTTCGAAGTCATATTCGGTGATCTTGAAGGTCGCCGGGCTGGCGAGGAAGGTGACGCGGGTGCCCTTCTTGCCATTCGACGGGCCGACCACCTTGAGCGGGGCGACGGCATCGCCGTGCGCGAAGCGCATGTAATGCTCCTCGCCGTCGCGCCAGATGTTGAGATCGAGCCATTCCGACAGCGCGTTGACCACCGAGACGCCGACGCCGTGCAGGCCGCCCGAGACCTTGTAGGCATTGTCGTCCGAGGTGTTCTCGAACTTGCCCCCGGCATGGAGCTGGGTCATGATCACTTCGGCAGCGGACACGCCCTCTTCGGGGTGGATGCCGGTGGGGATGCCGCGGCCATTGTCCTCGACGCTGACCGAGCCGTCCGGGTTCAGCGTGATCAGGATCAGGTCGCAATGGCCGGCCAGCGCCTCGTCGATCGCATTGTCCGAGACTTCGAACACCATGTGGTGGAGGCCCGAACCGTCATCGGTGTCGCCGATATACATGCCGGGGCGCTTGCGGACCGCGTCGAGACCCTTGAGCACCTTGATCGAGGAGGCGCCATATTCGTTCGCGTTGGGATCGTTCTGCTGGGGAGTGTCTGCCATACCCAGCATATAGGGATTGAGGGGGGCAAACGAAAGCAAAATGGCAGGGGACGGGGGCTTGCCGGACGGGTTTCGCCCAGGCCTTTCCACAGATTTCGTTGCAGCCTGCCGGCAATTCCCCTCCCACAAAAGCGGGAGGAGGAGAGAAGGAGCGGGGGGCAGGAAGGCGGTGGGGCTCCGGCGCTACGATCCCGCGTCCGCCTCGATGTAGCCGTGTTCCAACCGGTAGCGCGTGGCGTCACCCGGAATCCCCTCGAACAGCGCGGGCTCGGTGCCGGTCATCCAGACCTGGCCGCGGCCGGCGAGGCGATCGAACAGTGCGGCGCGGCGCGCGGGGTCGAGATGGGCGGCAACTTCGTCGAGCAGCAGGATCGGCGGGCGGCCGGCGCGATCGGCGACCAGTTCGGCATGGCCGAGCACGATGCCGAGGAGCAGCGCCTTCTGCTCGCCGGTCGAGCAGAGATGTGCGGGCTGATCCTTGTCGAGATGCGTGACGAGCAGGTCCGAACGGTGCGGGCCCGCGAGCGTGCGGCCCGCTGCGGCGTCGCGGCGACGGCCGGCAGCGAGTTCGCGCACGAGGCTTTCGGCATCGCCGTGCCAGCCTTCGAGCGCGAGGCCGGCGCGGGCGAAGGGGCCGGTGGGCTGTTCGGCAAGGCGTGCGGCCAGCGTCTCGACCAGGGCACGGCGCGCGGTGTCGATCGCGGCGCCATGTTCGCCCATCCGCGCTTCGAGGG
Organism: Pseudomonadota bacterium; assembly: GCA_023400405.1. Classification (GTDB taxonomy): domain Bacteria; phylum Pseudomonadota; class Alphaproteobacteria; order Sphingomonadales; family Sphingomonadaceae; genus Sphingomonas. The sequence goes on along the minus strand of JAEXFD010000063.1, from coordinate 37,069 downwards.
CGGCGAGCCAGTCCGGGTCGGGCATGGCATCGTCGGCGAGCAGCCGGTTGCGCTCGCGCATCGCGGCCTCGTAGCGGGTGCTGTGATGAGCATGACCGGGGGCGAGCGCGAGGGTGAGGCGATCGAGGAAGCGGCGGCGCTCGCCGGCGGCCTCGACGAAAAGCCGGTCCATTGCGGGCGTGAGCCACAGCACGCTCAGCCATTCGGCGAGGCTGGTCGCGGCGGCCGCGGCGCCGTTGATGCGCACGATGCGGCGCTCGGGCGCGCGCGGCTCGGTGCCGGTGCCGAGGTCGGTGTCGTCGGCCAGGCGCGCGGCGACGCCAAACCCGCCGCTACCGCCCTGGCGCGCCATTTCGGCGAGCGGCACCCGGCGAAGGCCGCGGCCCGGCGCGAGCAGCGACACGGCCTCGAGGACGTTGGTCTTGCCCGCGCCATTGTCGCCACTGAGCACGACGAATCCGGGGCCGGGCGTGAGCAGCGCCTCGGCATGGTTGCGAAAATCGGTGAGGACGAGACGAACGACGGCCACGCGGGGTTCTTTAGAGATTGTTTTCCCACGCGGAAACAGGCGGGAATCGCTTGCGGCGCGACAGCGCTTCGCCGATGAGTTGCGAAATCCCGGGGGAGACATTCGCGTGAATCCGTTGAAACTGATGCTTGCGGCGCTGGTCGCGCTGCTGCCGCTGCCGGCGCTGGCCGATGTGACCGCGCATTACCAGATGGGCGGCAAGACCGAGCTCACGGTCGAAGTGGCGAGCGGCGGCAACGCCCGGCTTGAAGTCGTCGGCAAGTTTGCGCTGATCCGCCGCGACGCGGTCGATTACCTGGTGGTGCACGACCAGGCCGAAACCAAGGTGTTCGAGCTCAGCGAAATGATCGACTTCGCCAAGGGGATCATTCCCGACACCAAGGATCCCAAGGCCGGCGAGATCGGTTTCGGCGTGGTGGCGGGACCGGCGGCGACGGTTGCGGGGCGGCCGGGCATGATCTGGAACCTGGCCATGGTGAAGGGGCCGGAGAACGACCGCAAGAAGCAGGTCGAATTCGTGATGAGCCTGGACGCGGCGCTCGCGCCGGTGGGCGGCGTGTTCCAGCGCACGATCGTGAGCCTCAACGACCTGCTGCTGCGGCTATTTCCGGCCGAGACCCAGTTCGTTCCCCGGCTGAGCGAAGTGATGGCGAAGGGAGCGCCGCTGCGAATCACGCCCGTCGAGGCGGGCGCCACCAAGCCCGAGGGGCCGCTGATCGAGTTCAAGTCCCTCGACCAGTCGGCGATCGACGCCAAGCACTTCGAACTGCCCGGGCCGGTGACCAGCATCGACGAGCTGATGGGGATGCTGGGCTCGATGGACCTGAAGGGTGGCGCCGGGACTGCCGGGGGCGTCGAAAAGCTGCCGTGAGGCTGGCCCCGGGGCTTCCGGCCATTCCCCGAGTATGACGCCTTGAAATCGAGCCGTTCGCCCTGAGCTTGTCGAAGGGCAGTCTTGTTCTTCTCCCTTGGGGAAGTGAAGAACAGCCCTTCGACAAGCTCAGGGCGAACGGGAAGGGTATGCGAAGTCATGCCAGCGGAAACCGGCATTTCCAGTCACAAACCGTTCGGTTGGAGGCACGATGCCCCGGCTTTCGCTGAGGTGACGGGAATTCCCGGCGACGAAAGGGAAATGGTCGGGGACTTAGATCCCCTTGAGGCCCTGCGCCGCCAGGCTGGCCTGGGCGATGCGATAGAGCTTCGGGTTGCCGATGCGCAGGCGGCGGCGGGCCTGGTCGATCGGCTCGGCGAGCAGCGTCTCGTAATCCTCGCCGTGCAGCCAGGCGGCGCGCTTGCCGTGGCGATAGCCCTCGGCGACGGCGCGCAGGAAATCGAGCTTGCCGGTGACGCGGATGCTCTTGAGTGCGGCGCCGGCGGCGATGAACGCCCAGCCCATCCCGCCGGTCTGCGCATAGGAGAAGGCGACGAGGCACGCTTCGCCGAGATGCTCGTCGGCCTGATAGCCGGTGATCACGTGCCACAGGTCGTGGATGTCGCGCTCGCGCCGGCCCATCCAGGCATAGGGATGCTCGACGTCGATGCCCTGGAACGTGCTCGCCGCCATGCTGACTTCGACGAGTCCGTCGGCCGAATAGCCGGTCGAATCGAGGAAGTGGCGATAGGCGGCGCCGACCGTGCCTTCGGCAAACTCGTCGATCCAGGCTCGGTCCGACAGCTTCTCGGCGAGCTCGACATGGCGGAAGGCGATGCGGCCGCCGCCGGGCAAGGTGAGCAGACGGCGATAGTTGCGCTGGGTGACGTCGCCGTTGAGCGCGCGCATGATGCGGAACACCTGCTCGGTGTCGTCGCCATTGGCGAGCAGCTTGCGAAGCGCCTTGAGCGCCGTGCCCCATTCGCGCTTCAGCGGAATGCCGGGATTGAGCAGCTCTTGCGGTGCGGGTTGGGTCGCCATGATGGTGCCGAATCCTTACTGACAATAGTGTCAATATAGGATGCGGCGGTGGAAATCAAGCTGAGCGGCAACGTCGCTCCCGCTCTTCTTGCTCCCCTCCCGCTTTTGCGGGAGGGGAATTTAAGGGCGGCCCTCCCGCGAAAGCGGGAGGGGGATTTGAGGGCGGTCGTTCCGGAGCCCTCAGACCCGCATCGGCATCAGCACATAGAGCGCAGGCGACTTGTCGTTCTCGCGGATCAGCGTCGGCGCTGCGGCGTCCGCCAGGTGGACCTCGACCATGTCGCCTTCGATCTGGTTGAGGATGTCCATGAGGTAGCGGCTGTTGAAGCCGATCTCGAACGGCGCGGCGGCATAGTCGCCCGGGACTTCCTCGGCGGCGGCGCCGTTTTCGGGGCTGGTGACCGACAGGGTGATCTTGTCGCGATCGAGCGCCATCTTGACCGCGCGGGTCTTTTCGGTGGCGATGGTCGAAACGCGGTCGACGCCTTCCATGAAGCTCTTGGGATCGAGCTTGAGCAGCTTGTCGTTCGCGGTGGGAATCACGCGCGAATAATCCGGGAAGGTGCCGTCGATCAGCTTGGAGGTGAGGATCGCCTGGCCAAGATCGAAGCGGATCTTCGAATTGCTGAGCGAGACGCCGATCGAGCCGTCGACTTCGTCGAGCAGCTTGCGGAGTTCGGCGACGCACTTCCGCGGCACGATCACGTCGGGCATCGCCTCGGCGCCGTCGGGACGCGCGACGGTGACGCGGGCGAGGCGATGGCCGTCGGTCGCGGCGGCGCGCAGCAGCGGCTGGGCATCGTCGGTGACGTGGAGGAAGATGCCGTTGAGATAATAGCGCGTCTCTTCGGTCGAGATCGCGAAGCGGGTCTTGTCGATGATCTGCTTGAGCGTTTCGGCCGGCAGCTCGAAGCTGGTCGGCAGGTCGCCCTCGGCGATCATCGGGAAATCGTCGCGCGGCAGGGTGGCGAGCGTGAAGCGCGCGCGGCCGGCGACGACCTGGATGCGCCCCTCGGCGGCCGATAGCTCGACCTGCGCGCCCTCGGGCAGCTTGCGGACGATGTCGAACAGCGTGTGGGCCGGGACGGTGATCGCGCCCGGCTGATCCACCGCAGCGGCGATCGTCTCGTCGATCTGCAGGTCGAGATCGGTCGCCATCAGCCGGAGCATGCCGCCGCCTTGCGCCTCGATCAGCACGTTGGAGAGGATCGGGATCGTGTTACGCCGCTCGACCACCGACTGGACGTGGCTGAGGCCCCTCAACAGAGTTGCGCGTTCGATCGTCGCCTTCATGTCAAAACCCCCGGAAGCCGCGCGTCGAATCCGCCGGCCATATGGTTGGCCTTCATTCTCTAACGGCAAAAAGGGCCGGGGCAAGCGCCCCGACCCTCGTCATGCACACCAAAATGATGCGGTGCGGCCGCTTTTAGAAGCGGAAGCCCACGCCGGCGACCACCTGATGGCGATCGGTATCGACGTCGAACCGGTTCGTCGTCGCGCCGTTCGCATAGGTCAGGTCGGCATTGGTGTAGTTCGAATAGCGATATTCGAGCTTGGCGTAGGTGTTGCTGCCGATGTTCTTCTCGACGCCCGCGCCGACGCGCCAGCCGTCGAGATTGTAGTGATCCTCGAGCGACGTGGTGCCGTCCGACGCGAGCAGCTTCAGCTGGGCGTTGGTGTAGCCGGCCTTGGCATAGACCTTGGTGCTCGGGCTGGCCATGAAGCCGACGCGGCCGCCGATATAGAGGTCGCGACCCGCCTTGACGCGGCCATAGCCGAAATCATTGGGATCGGGCGTGTCGTAGCGGACCTTCGCGGTCGAGCCGCTCGCTTCGCCCTCGATGCCGACAAAGGCGCGGCTGCCGAGCGGGATGTCGTAGCCGGCTTCGACGCCGTACTGGAAGCCCTCGGCGCTCTGGTCGTCGCCGCGCAGGTTCGAATCCTCGGTGCTGCCGGGACGCAGGATGTCGAGGCCACCGTTCACGCCGACATGGAAGCCGCCGGGAGCGGTCGAATCCTGGGCGAAGGCGGGGGCCGCAAGGGCCGACGAGGCGGCGAGGGCGGCGACGAAAACAAGCTTACGCATACAAACTCCTTAGGTACTGGCCCACCTTTCGAGCGGGCGGCGGCATAACTAGGGGCGCGAGTCCGAGGTTGCATGAACCTCACATAAACGGCGAAAACCGTTGCCCTTTGGCAACAGGCGGCGCGTCCGCAAACGCGCCGCCCGAGCCCATTCAGAAGCGGATGCCAAGGCCGCCGACGACCTGGTGGCGCTGGCCGTCGCCATAGTCGCTGTAGCGGTATTCGCCCTTCAGATAGGTCTTGCCGCTGAGCTTCACCTCTGCGCCGGCACCGAGCCGGTAGCCGCCATCGGTGGCGCCGGCATCCTGATTGAAGGTGGGCGAGCGATATTCGATGTTGCTGCGCTGATTGGTGTAGCCGGCCTTGGCATAGAGCAGAACATTCGGCGTCGCGGTGAAGCCGATGCGCCCGCCGACATAGAGGTCGCGGCCGAGCGTGCCCTTGAACGTCGTGTTCGCGGCCGGCTGCGATTCGTCCTTGATCGTCGAGCCGGTGATTTCGCCTTCGACGCCGAACACGGTGCTGCCGCGCTGGACGTCATAGCCGATCGCGCCGCCATAGGTGAGGCCGTTGCGCATCTCGCCGCCGGGCACGTCGGCATGGTCCCAGCCCGCGATCACTTCGGCGCGCGGCCCGTTGAAGCTGCCGTCCTGCGCGAAGGCGGGCGTCGCGGCGGCGGAAGCGGCCAGGGCGACGAGGATGAGTTTTTGCATGACAGGTAATCCCTTTCGTATCGACACGCTCCCGGCGAACGGGAAGCGGCGTGCGAATTGGCGGACCGAAGCTGTTCGTTGACTGAACGAAACGAGGCGGAAAAAAGAAGGGTGCCTCAATTCCGGCCCATTGCGTTTGTCGCGGCGATCCGCTGAGGAAGCACCATGCCAGTCACGCAGCGCAAAGGCCGCGACTTCATCGCCCGCCATGGCGAGACCGTGTTCAATCGCGCGCGCCGGATGCAGGGCGACGTGCCGCATACGCCGCTGACCCGCGCGGGCTTCGCCCAGGCCGACGCGATGGGCGAGGCACTGCGAAGCATTTTGGGACCGAAGCCGGCGATCACGCTTTGGGCCTCGAGTGCCGGGCGCGCGCTCCAGACGCTGGCGATCATCGCCGAGCATCTCGAGCTCGACTGGCACCAGGCACGGCAGGACGACCGGCTGGTCGAGATCGGCATGGGCGAATGGACGGGGCGCTATTATGCCGATCTGCTCCCCGAGGCGCCGGGCTTTCTCGACGTCGAACAGGGCCTCTACTTGCGGCGCCCGCCCGGTGGCGAATGGTATGACGGCATCGCCCGGCGCGTCTCTTCCTGGCTTGCCGACACCGACGAGGATTCCGGCGATCGGCTGGTGATCATGCATGGCATGTCCAGCCGCATCCTGCGCGGGGTGATGACCGGGCGCGACGTGATGCCGCAATTCGGCGCGCCGGTGGCGCCGGACCTGTCCCAGGGGTCGATCGTGATGATCGAGCAGGGCTTGGAGACGGTGGTGCACACCGGCACCGGTCGCGGTTACGCCCCGGCATGATCGCGCTGGCGCTGCTGATCGCGCTCCAGCAGCGCGAGGCGCTGGGCGTCTATGACGGCTGGGGCGCGTTTCGCGACGCCTCACCGCGGCATTGCTTCGCGATCGCCGAGCCGGTGGAAAAGCGCCGCCAAGGCCAGCCCTTTGCGAGCATTGCCACCTGGCCGCAGGATCGTGTGCGCAACCAGCTCCACATTCGGTTGAGCCGGGGGCGCGCCGGCAATGCGCGCGTCACGCTTTCGATCGGCGAGCGGCGGTTCGACTTGCAGGCGGGCGCGGCTGATGCCTGGGCGCCGGATGCGCGCACCGACGCGGCGGTGGTCGCGGCGATCCGTTCGGGGCGCAGCATGAGCGTCGAGACGGTGGGCGCCAATGGCGTGCCCTTTGCCGACAGCTATGCGCTGAAGGGCGCGGCGAGCGCGATCGACGCGGCCGCGCTAGGCTGCGTGGGAAACTGATCCCTCAACGAAAAGCGCCGGCCCGTCCCCGCCCGTTCGGCAAGGAACGAGACGGGAGCGAACCGGCGCCATCCGCGTGACGCGGCGGGGGAATTACATGCTCGGCGACGGGGCCGGCGTGGCTGCGCCTTGCTTGGCGGCAGCGGCGGTCTGGATGCGCTTGTTGAGCGCCGGATCGGCCGCCATCGCCTGGCTGATCGCATTGAAGCGATCGGCGGTCAGGCCGGTCGCCGTGACCGCGGCCGCCATCTTGGCGCCCTTGTCGGCAGCAGAGACCGAGGCGTCGGCCTGAATCTTGTTCACTTCGAGCGCCGCGGTGGCGAATTGATCGACTTCGGCGTCGGTCACCGCCGCGGTGCTGGGGGCCGGAGCGGTCGGCGTCGCTGGGGAGGTCTGAGCCGGGGCGGTCGAAGTCGGCGCTGTGCCGGTGCTGGTCTGCGGGGCGGTCTGGGCCAGGGCGGCCGGCGTGATCGCGATCGCCGCGGCGGCGAGGGTGAAACGGATAAGCTGCATCTTGTACTCCAAAGAAACTCTCTACCCCCAACGCAAAGCTGGGTGGCACGGATGCAACAGTGCAAGCAAAGCGCGACGTGCCGTGGCTTGGCTGAGGCTAATCGAGATAGTCGCGCAGTCCCGCGACCAACGCGTCGAATACCACACGAACGCGAGGAACGGCGCGCAGGTCTTCGTGGCAGACCACCCATGTTTCTAGATCGAAGGCGAAGCTTTCGACCAGCCGCGTGAAACCGTAGCGGTGCCCCAGCGGGACTTGGCAAATGCCGATTCCGGCGCCGGCGCGGATCGCGGCGAGATAGGCGAGATCGCTGTCGCTGCGGAAGGCAAAGTCGGGCAGCGTGAAGTCGAAGCCCAGGCGCTGGACTGCCTGGAGAATTGGGCCGTCGCTGGCCGGGCCGATCAGGCAATGGCCGCGCAATGCCTCGAGTGTCCGAGGTGCCGAGCGGCCGGCAAGGTAATCGGAATGGGCATGGAGCCCGAGCCGCGCGGCGCCGACCCGCCGGGCGACGAGGGCCTCCTGCGCCGGACGCACCATCCGCACCGCGATATCCGATTCGCGGCGGAGCATGTCTTCGTTGCGGTTGCTCGCCGAAAGCTCGATCGCCAGGCGGGGATGGGCTGCGGTGAGCGCGGCGAGGATCGGGGGCAGCACTTCGACGGCGATGACGTCGCTCGCGGTGATTCGCACCGTGCCGGCGACGGCGCCCGGTTCGGCCGAGGCGGTACGGACGAAGGCGTCCGAGGCGAGCGCCATCGCACGGGCGGACTCGCGCAGCGCTTCGGCACGCTCGGTGGGCAGGAGACCGGAAGGCGCGCGGGTGAAAAGCGGCGTGCCGAGCGCCGCCTCGAGCGCCTCGATCCGGGCGCGGACGGTCGGCTGGGCGAGGCCGAGGCGGCGGGCGGCGGCGGAGAGGCTCCCCTCCTCCAGCACCGCGAGGAAGGCCCGCTGCTGCTCCCAATCGATCCGGTTCATCAAATTCTTCTAGGCTGGCTGAAAAGGTTCGGCAATTTTCTTTAGGCCTTCGAGCGCGCATCTCCCCGAGCAAGCGATGGAGGACGAAGATGGACAAGATGGTTCTGGTGCTGGGTGCGACCGGCGGCGTGGGCGGTGAGACGGCGCGGGCGTTGATCGCGCATGGCTGGCGCGTGCGCGGGCTGGTGCGTGGGCAGCGGCCGGGGCTCGATCCGGCGATCGACTGGCGCGAGGGCGATGCCGGGGTGGGCGCCGACGTGCTGGCGGCGGCGGATGGGGTGGACGCAATCGTCCATGCAGTGAACCCGCCAGGCTATCGCGACTGGGACCGGCTAGTGCTGCCGATGATCGACAACAGTATCGCCGCGGCGCTGGCCAATGATGCGCGCCTCGCGCTGCCGGGCACGATCTACAATTTCGATCCGGCGACGACGCCCGTCGCGGCGCCCGATTCGCCGCAGAACGCAGGCACCCGCAAGGGCGCGATCCGCCGCGACCTGGAGGCGCGAATCGAGGAATCCGGCATCCGCGCGCTGATCCTGCGCGCCGGCGACTATTACGGGCCGCGGCCGGGCAATAGCTGGCTGTCGCAGGGGATGATCACGCCGGGCAAGCCGGTGCGCCGCGTCCTCCATCCGGGTGCCAGGGGCGTGGGCCATGCCTGGGCCTATCTGCCCGATGTCGGTGAGACCTTTGCCCGGCTGCTCGACCGCGGCGCCGAGCTGCCCCGCTTCGCGCGCTTCCATTTCGCAGGGCTGTGGGATGCCGATGGCATGGGGCTGATTGATACCATCGGGGCTGCGGTCCGCCGTCCGGTGAAGCGCCGCGGCTTTCCCTGGGCGCTGCTGCCGCTGATCGCGCCGTTCAATCCGACGATGCGCGAGCTGATCGAGATGCGGCCCTTCTGGACCCACCCGGTGCGGCTCGACAACCGGACGCTGGTGGCGTTCCTCGGCGAGGAACCACGCACCGATCCGGTCGAATCGCTGCGCACGACGCTCAAGGCGCTGGGGTCACTGGAATAACCGCATGAAATCGACTATGTGCGCAGCCATGCAGACAGCTTCGGCCGCGCCCCCGCCCGTTCACGGGCACATCGAACCTATGCCCATTCCGGGGCACATCGATCCCGTGCCCGTGCCGCGCCCCGAAGTGGCGCGCGAAGACGGCCGCGTCGACCTGATCGGGCTTTCCCGGGATCAGCTGCGCGCGGTGCTGGCCGAGGCGGGGCTCGAGCCCAAACAGGCCAAGCTGCGCGCCAAGCAGATCTGGCACTGGATCTACAATCGCGGCGCCACCGAATTCTCGGCGATGACCGATATCGCCAAGGCGCAGCATCCCTGGCTGGCCGAGCGTTTCGTGATCGGCCGGCCGGAGGTGATCGAGGCGCAGGTCTCCAGCGACGGCACGCGCAAATGGCTGCTCCGCTCGCCCGACGGCCAGGATTACGAAATGGTGTTCATCCCCGATGCCGATCGGGGGACGTTGTGCGTCTCGAGCCAGGTCGGCTGCACGCTCAACTGCCGCTTCTGCCATACCGGCACGATGCGGCTGGTGCGCAACCTGACCGCAGGCGAGATCGTCGGCCAAGTGATGCTGGCGCGCGATTCGCTCGGCGAATGGCCGAGCCAGCCCGAGGGGCGGATGCTCACCAACATCGTGATGATGGGGATGGGCGAGCCGCTCTATAATTTCGACAATGTCCGCGATGGGCTGGCGATCGTGATGGACGGCGACGGCCTGGCGCTGTCGAAGCGGCGGATCACCCTGTCGACCAGCGGCGTGGTGCCGATGATGGCGCGCGCGGGCGAGGAGATCGGGGTGAACCTCGCGGTCTCGCTGCACGCGGTGACCAAGGAGATCCGCGACGAGATCGTGCCGCTCAACCGGAAATACGGCATCGAGGAACTGCTCCAGGCCTGTGCCGATTATCCGGGCGCCAACAATGCCCGGCGCATCACCTTCGAATATGTGATGCTGAAGGACAAGAACGACAGCGACGAAGATGCGCACGAGCTCGTCCGGCTGCTGCGCAAATACCGGCTTCCGGCCAAGGTGAACCTGATCCCGTTCAATCCCTGGCCCGGCGCGCCCTACGACACCTCAACGCCCGAGCGCGTGCGCGCCTTTTCTAACATCGTGTTCGAGGCGGGCATCTCCGCCCCGGTCCGCACCCCGCGCGGCCGCGACATCGATGCGGCCTGCGGGCAGCTGAAGACCGCGGCGGAGAAGAAATCGCGGGCGCAGATGGACCGCGAGGCCGAGGAGAAGATGGCGGCGCTGGGCTGAGGCTCAATAGCCGGCGGGCAGGGTCACGTTGGGCGGAATGCGCGCGACGGTAGTGAACAGCCGCAGTCGCCCCGGCTGGTCGAGCACGGTCATCAGGTTGAGCAGATAGGGTGCGGTCGCCGTATCGCGCCGAAGGAAGGCCCGGCGTTCGATGGCACCGCGCGTGACCGTCATTGATGGGACCGCGCGCCTTCCGCCTTCGGCAAGAGCGTCCGCCACCAGATCGGTCTGGCCGGTGCGCTTCTCGCCGAGCAAGATGATCCGGCACCCTCTGGCGCCGCCATCGGCAAACAGGATCTGGCCGTCAGACAAGGTCTCGGAACCGAGCGTCGCGCGGGAGATCAGGGTGGTCAGCACCGGTCCCTGCTTCGTCGCGTCGCTCGGGACCCCGAATGCGAGGCCCAGCCTGTTGAGCATGGGCTCGGAAGCCGGCCCGTCAGGCATCTGCAAGGTCCCGTTCGCGATCGCGTAGCAGGCGGATGTCGAGAGCCGGGCGACTTCCGCCGGGGCGTCGAGAGCGCCGCGCGACTGAGGCGCCGCGTTTGGAGTGAGCAACAGGGTGACGGCTAGGATCGTCGGTGAGATCATCGATGTGCTCCTTGATCCAGGCGAGGATAGGGTGATGCGCTTAAGGAAGCATTGTGGCGTTGACCGCCAGCACCGTCGCGGGGCAAGCCGCCCTTTGAAGCGACTTGGACGCGAGCAGCTCCGTAACCTTTGGCGGGAGCGCGGCGAACGGAGCAATGTGGTTGGACACGGCGCATCTTATGCTGGCACTGGTCGCCGGGACGCTTGGCGGCGCGATGAATGCGCTTGCCGGAGGCGGCACCTTCGCAACGCTGCCGGCGCTGATCGGGCTGGGGCTGCCCGCCAACATCGCCAACGCCACTTCGAACGTGGCGCTGCTTCCCGGCGCGGGGACGAGCGCCTTTGCCTATCGCGGCGAGCTGGCGCCGGTGGGCGGGCTGGGGGTGCGGGTGCTGGCCGGGATCACCTTTGCCGGCGGATTGATCGGCAGCCTGCTGCTCGTACTGACCCTGACCCGGGCGTTCGACCTGATCATCCCCTGGCTGCTGCTGTTCGCCTTCGTCGCGATGCTGGCCGGGCGGCCGGCTTCGGACTGGCTGCGGGCGCGGGTGACGATCGGGGCGCGGACGCTGATGGTCACCCAGGCGCTGCTCGGCGTCTATGGCGGCTATTTCGGCGGGGGCGTGGGGCTGATCACCACCGCGGTCTATGGCCTGCTCGCGGGGGCGGACCCGCGCTCGCTGTTCTCGATCCGCACGCTGATGCTCGCGGTGGCGAATGCGGCGGCGGCGCTGGTGTTCGTCGGGTTCGGCATGGTGCGCTGGCTCGCCTGCCTGCCGATGCTGATCGGCGGCGTGCTCGGCGGCTGGCTGGGCGCCGAGCTCGGCAAGCGGCTGCCGCACGGGCTGGTGCGCGGCTGGACGCTGTTGGTCACCGGGGCGACGACGATCGTCTTCTTCGTGCGCGCGTACGGATAATCGGCTAGAGTGACGCGATGCAGGTCTATCGCCACCGGCTCTCCACGCGCATCTGGCACTGGATCAACGCGGTCGCGGTGCTGGTGATGATCCCGAGCGGGCTGATGATCTTCAACGCGCATCCCCGGCTCTATTGGGGGCAATATGGCGCCAATTTCGACCATGCCTGGCTCATTTTGCCGCGCTGGCCGGGCTGGCTGACCCTGCCCTCCCACTACGACCTGGCGGGGGCGCGGCACTGGCACCTCGCCTTCGCGCTTGTGCTTGGCTTCGGGCTGGCGGGGCATATGATCTGGAGCCTGATCAACGGCCATTTCCGCCGCGACCTCCGCATCCGCGCGCGCGAGCTGGCGCCGGGGCATCTCGCCAGGGATGCGCGCGAGCATTGGGCGATGCGCTTCCACGATCCCGCAGACCCGCGCGTCTACAACATCTTCCAGAAGCTGGCTTATGCCGGCATGGTGTTCGTGCTGTTGCCGCTATTGATCCTCACCGGGCTTGCGCTGTCGCCGGGGATGTGGCCGTGGCTGAGCGACCTGTTTGGCGGGCGGCAATCGGCGCGCTCGCTGCACTTCATCGCGATGGGGCTGACCAGCCTGTTCCTGGTGGTGCACCTGGCGCTGGTGATCCTGGCCGGCGCGCTCAACGAGACACGATCGATGATCACCGGCTGGTGGAAGGTGCCCGCATGATCGCGCGGCGCACGCTGATCGTGGGGGCGGGCGCGGGGCTGCTCGCGGGATGCGACCGCTGGACCGGCAGCCCGCTGCTGATGAACGCCGACGAGGCGCATCGCTTCCTCCAGCGCAGCGTCACCGGGCGCGCGGCGCTGGCGCACGAATTCCGCACCGACCAGATGAGCCCGCGCTTCCGCACCAACGGCACCGCCAATCCCGATACCGCGGAATATAATGCGCTGGCGGCGAACCGCTTTCGCGACTGGCGGCTGCAGGTGGACGGGCTGGTGGCGCGGCCGCTCTCGCTGAGCCTCGCCCAGCTCCAGGCGATGCCGCAGCGGGCGCAGGTGACGCGGCACGATTGCGTGGAAGGATGGAGCGCCATCGGCAAATGGCAGGGGCCGCGGCTGGAGACGGTGCTCGCCGCCGCCGGGCTCGGCCCCAGGGCACGCTACATCGTTTTCCACTGCGCCGACCGGCTGGGGCGCGGCATCCCCTATTATGAGTCGATCGACCTGGTCGATGCCTTCCATCCGCAGACGATCCTCGCCTGGGCGATGAACGACGCTTACCTGAGCGTCGGCCATGGCGCGCCGGTGCGGCTGCGGGTCGAGCGGCAGCTCGGCTACAAGCAGGCCAAATATCTGATGCGGATCGAGGCGGTGGAAAGCCTGGCCGGGATCGGGCGCGGAAAGGGCGGCTTCTGGGAGGATATCGCCGGCTATGAATGGTATGCCGGGATATAGCTTGCTTTGTGAAAATGCGCGGACAGGCGCAACCTGAACCATCCTTCGCACCTGCGGAAATCTTGCGGAAATCGGTAGTGCGCCTAAGGTGCTGGGGATGGGCGGGGGCCCGAAGAATTTGGAGACCTGACCCGGCATGGCGTTGATCGATCGCTTTCTCGCACGCGCAGTGAAGCGCGGAGAACTCACCGTCATTCATTCCGATGGTCGCGAAGCCCGGTTCGGGACGCCGGACCCCGAGTTCAAGCCGGTGACCATGCGCCTCGCCAAGGGCGCCGTCCGGCAGATCCTGCGCGACCCGTCGCTGGGCGCGGCCGAAGCCTATATGGACGGCAATCTGACGCTCGATCAGGGCGACATCCTCGACCTGGTCGTGCTGTTCGCCACCAACAATCGCTGGGAGGACAACACCAATGTCCTGTTCCCGAGCATGGGCAAGAAGGTGCTCGACAAGCTGCTGTTCCGCATCGGCCGGATCAACATGGAGCGGCGATCGAAGCAGAACGTCGCGCATCATTACGATCTCTCGGGCAAGCTCTACGACCTCTTCCTCGACACCGACCGCCAATATAGCTGCGCCTATTTTCGCGAGGCCGGCGTGAGCCTGGAACAGGCCCAGGCCGACAAGAAGGCGCATATCGTCGCCAAGCTCGCGATCGAACCGGGCATGAAGGTTCTCGACATCGGCTGCGGCTGGGGCGGGATGGCGCTATACATCCATGCCACGACCGGCGCTGAAGTGCTGGGCGTCACGCTTTCCGAAGAGCAACTCAAGGTCGCCCGCCAGCGCGCCGAAGCGGCGGGTGTGGCCGACAAGGTGCGCTTCGAGCTGATCGACTATCGCAACGTTGCCGGCCAGTTCGACCGGATCGTCTCGGTCGGCATGTTCGAGCATGTCGGCACGCCGCATTACCGCACCTTCTTCCGCAAGGTGCGCGAGTTGCTGACGCCCGAAGGCGTGATGCTGCTCCACACGATCGGCCGCGCCGGCGGGCCGGGCGTGACCGATGCGTTCACGCTCAAATATATCTTTCCCGGCGGTTACATCCCCGCGCTGTCGGAGATCGCCAAGGGCTATGAGGGGCTGCGCTACTTCATGACTGACGTGGAGGTCCTGCGCCTCCATTATGCCAAGACGCTGAAGCACTGGTACGACCGCACCGTGGCAGCCCGCGAGGCGATCGTGGCGCTCTATGACGAGCGCTTCTACCGGATGTGGTGCTTCTATCTCGCCGGCTGCTTCGTGAGCTTCGAATATGGCGGGCTGGTCAACTACCAGCTGCAATTCTCCCGCTCGCGCCACGCGCTACCGCTGACCCGCGATTATATGATCGAGGACGAACGGGCGCTGCGCGGCGAGGCGACGGCGGAGCCGCTGCGTCAGGTCGGATAAGCGTACGAACGGTTCGTCATGCCAGCGCAGGCTGGCGTCTCTTGCAGTAAGCCGAGAGGCTCGCGGCGGAGGCCCCAGCCTTCGCTGGGGCGACGGGACGCGGCAAAGGTTGCGGAAGCGGCGCGTGGACCCTAGAGCGCACGCCGTTTCCCGTCCCCTTGGAGTCGCCCATGTCCGACAAGATCAATCGCGTTGTCCTCGCTTATTCGGGCGGGCTCGACACCAGCGTGATCCTGAAGTGGCTCCAGCAGGAATATCAGTGCGAAGTGGTGACCTTCACCGCCGATCTCGGCCAGGGCGAGGAGCTCGAGCCGGCGCGCAAGAAGGCCGAGATGGCGGGCGTGAAGCCCGAGCACATCTTCATCGACGATCTGCGCGAGGAGTTCGTCAAGGACTTCGTCTTCCCGATGATGCGGGCCAATGCGCTCTATGAGGGGCTGTACCTGCTCGGCACCTCGATCGCGCGCCCGCTGATCGCCAAGCGCCAGATCGAGATCGCCCGCCAAGTGAATGCCGATGCGGTCAGCCATGGCGCGACCGGCAAGGGCAACGACCAGGTGCGCTTCGAGCTCGGCTATTATGCGCTCAATCCGGACATCAAGGTGATCGCCCCCTGGCGCGAATGGGACCTGACCAGCCGCACCCGGCTGATCGAGTTCGCCGAGAAGCACCAGATCCCGGTCGCCAAGGACAAGCGCGGCGAATCGCCCTTCTCGACCGACGCGAACCTTCTCCACACCTCGTCCGAGGGCAAGGTGCTCGAGGATCCGTGGGAGGAAGTGCCCGACTATGTCTACTCGCGCACGGTGAACCCCGAGGACGCGCCCGACACGCCCGAGACGATCACGATCGATTTCGAGCGCGGCGACGGCGTGGCGCTGAACGGCGTGGGCATGAGCCCCGCGACCCTGCTCACCGCGCTCAATGAGTTGGGCCGCAAGCATGGCATCGGCCGGCTCGACCTGGTCGAGAATCGCTTCGTCGGCATGAAGAGCCGCGGCATGTACGAGACGCCGGGCGGCACCATCTATCACCTCGCGCATCGCGGCATCGAGCAGATCACGCTCGATCGCGGCGCGGCGCACCTCAAGGACGAGCTCGCCCCGCGCTATGCCGAGCTGATCTATAACGGCTTCTGGTTCGCGCCGGAGCGTGAGATGCTCCAGGCAGCGATCGATTACAGCCAGGAAAAGGTGACCGGCACGGTGCGCCTCAAGCTCTACAAGGGCAGCGTGATCGTCACCGGGCGCAAGTCGCCCTACAGCCTGTACAGCGAGAAGGTCGTCACCTTCGAGGACGATCAGGGCGCCTACGACCAGCGCGATGCGGCGGGCTTCATCAAGCTCAACGCGCTGCGGCTGCGCCTGCTGGGCCGGCGCGACGGCTAACCTGCTCCTAACCCGGGTTTAACCATAGTCGGTTAACCCGGGCGCATGGCTGCGCGCACATCCTTTGTCCGTTGGCGCGAGCCGTTGCTCGCGATCCTGCTGGCGGGCGTGCTGAGCCTCGGCTGGGTGCTGCGCGATTGGGGCGACCTGTCGCGGCTGCACTTGCCCGACACCGACGATGCAATGCGGCTCCAGCAGATCCGCGACTGGCTGGGCGGACAGGCGTTCGCCGACCTGGCCCAGCACCGGCTGGGCGCGCCGCCGGGGCTGGAGATGCACTGGTCGCGGCTGCCGGACCTGGTGCCGGGCGCGATCATCGCTGCGCTGACGCCGGTCATCGGCGAACATGCCGCGACGCTGGCCGCACTGATCGCCTGGCCGGCGATGCTGTTTGCGGGCGCCTTGACGCTGACCGGCGAGGTCGCTCGGCGGCTGGGGGCGCCGGCATTCACGGCGATCCTGGTCGCCGGGCTCGCCTATCCGGCGACGAGCGTGTTCCTGCCCGGGCGGATCGACCATCACGGATTGCAGCTGCTGCTTGTACTGGTGCTGCTGCGTGCCCTGATCGGCACGGGGCGCTTCCGCGACGGGGCCGTAGCGTCCCTGGCGATCGCGGCTTCGCTGGTGATCGGACTGGAGACCGCGCCGCTGCTTGCCGTTGGCGGGGCGGCGGTCGTCCTGCTTTGGGTATTCGAGCGCCCGGGGGCACAGGCGCGGCTGTTCGGGCTCGGAATCGCACTTCCGCTCGCCTTGTCGGGTGTCGCTGTGGTCTTTCGCACGAGTGGCTGGGCCTATCCGTCGTGCGACGGCTTCACCGGAAAACTCTGGCGGGTCGTGGAGCCCGCGTCGTTCGCGCCGCTTGCGCTGGCCCTGTTCGGGATGGCGGGGCGCTTCACCCGCCGTTCGCGCTTCGTGGCGGCGGGGCTGGCGGCATGCGGGGTGGTGGTGCTTGCGATCCTGCTGGGAGCCGATTGCCTCGATCCCTATGGCGCAGTCGATCCGGTGTTGGCCCGTGCGTGGCTCGCGCGCGTCGGTGAGGCGCAGCCGCTGTTCGGGGCGCCGCCGGCCAATGCGCTGGCCTATGGCGGCCTAGCGGCGGTCGGGCTGGGCGTCACTGCCGCGATCGCCTGGCGCCGGCGCGAGGAGGGCTGGTGGATCGTCGTCGCCTTCCTGATCGCCGCCTTCGCGGTCACGCTGATGCAATTGCGCGGGGCCTATGCCGGCGCGCTGCTCGCGGCACCGGGGCTTTCGGTGCTGATCGGTGCGGCGCGGCTGCGCGGCGCGCTGGCGCTGGCGGGCGCCTGGATCCTTTCGACCGGCATCCTCTATCCGATCGCCGCCGAGCGGCTGTTCCCCGCGCGCGGAGCACCCGGGGCGAATTGCACCGGGCCTGAGGGGCTTGCCCGGCTCGCGGCGCTGCCGCCGGGCCGGCTGATCGCGCCGGTGGACCTCGGCGCCTATGCCATTGCCGGCACGAGCCACCGCGTCGTCGCCGCACCTTATCATCGCAACAATCGGGGGAATCGGGCGATGTACGACTTCTTCATGGGCAACCCTGCTGCTTCGGAGGCGATCGCGCGAAGCTGGGGCGTCGATTACGTCGCCTTCTGCCGCGGCGATCTCGATCGTTTCGTCGATGGCGGGGCCGGGGCGCAGAGCCTCGCCGCGCAGCTCCGCGCGGGCGCGGTGCCGGCCTGGCTGGCGCCGGTCGATGCCGGCGATGCGCCACGACTCTATCGCCTGGTGTCGCGCGACTGATGCAGACGGACGCCAAGCGTTGGTGGGAGACCCGCTGGTTCGCGCTCGCCGCGATCCTGGGCTCGTGCGTGCCTTTGCTCTGGCCGTCGCTGCCGCCGCTCGCCGACCTTCCCGGCCATATCGGCCGCTATCATGTCGCCGCCGCGATTCGATCCTCGGCCGATCTGCAGCGCCATTGGCAATTCGAATGGGGCCTGATCGGCAATCTCGGCGTCGACCTGATCGTCCAGGCGCTCGCCCCGCTGCTCGATGCGGAGCGGGCCACGAAGCTGGTGGTGCTGGCGATCCCGCCGCTCTGGGTGAGCGGGCTGATCCTGCTCTCGCGCCGCGCCGGCGGAGCATTGTCGCCCGCCGCGCCCTTCGCCTTCCCCCTCGTCTATGGCTATGCCTTCCAGCTCGGCTTTGTGAACTTCATGCTGGCCGGCGGGCTGGCGCTGCATGCGCTGCTCCTCTGGCTGGCGATGGCGCGGCGGCCGTGGCTGCGCGCCGCTCTCTTCGTGCCGATCAGTTTCGCCTTGTGGATCGCGCACAGCTTCGGCTGGGGGATGTTCGGGTTGCTGGCCTTCGCCGCCGAATGGGTGCGCGCTCGCGAGGCGGGGCGAAGCCGGCTCGCGGCGATGGGACAGGCGGCGGGATGGTGCCTGCCGCTCGCCGGCCCGGCGCTGCTGATGATCGGCCCGGCAGGCGAGGGCGTGGCCTGGGACTGGAAAGCCAAGGCGAGCTGGGTCTCGGCGCTGCTGCGCGAGCGCTGGAAATGGTATGATGTCGGCTGCACCGCGATCCTCCTCGCCCTGATCTGGGCGGGGCTGCGCGACCGGCGGCTGCGCTTCGATCGATTGACCGGCACGGCGGCGCCGCTGTGCTTCATCGCCTTCCTGGCGCTGCCCCGGCTGTTCGCGGGCGGCGCCTATGTCGACATGCGGATGTTCGCGCCGGCGGTGGCGCTGGCGTTGATCGCGATTCGCCCCGAGCCGGGGCGGTCCCGGATCGAGGCGGCGCTGGCGCTGGCGGCGACGGGATTCTTCGTGGTGCGCATGGTGACCACCAGCATCGCGATGCTGCTCTTCGCCCAGACCCAGCAGGCCGCGCTGGCGGTGGTGCCGCATCTGCCGCGCGGCGCGGCGGTGCTGGTGCTGGTCAACGAGGCCTGCGCTTCGGCCTGGCATGGCGACCGGCTGGGCCATATCGCCGGCATCGCGCTGGCGCGGCGCGACATCTTCGAGAACGGCCAATGGGTGCTTGCCGGGCAGCAGCTGCTACGCGCGCGCCATCCGGAAACCGGGCGCTTCCGGGCGGATCCCTCGCAGCTCGTCTATCCCGAAAGCTGCGAATACCGGCCAACGCGCTTCGACGATGCGATCCACAGCTTCGATCGCGGCACGTTCGGCTATGTCTGGACGCTGGATTTCCCCGCCCGGCCCGCGCTTGCGCCCGACGTCGTCCTGATCTGGTCCAACAAAGTTTCGGCGCTTTACGCCGTCCGATGAGCGGCGGCTTGCAGCGAAGGCCCCTGCTCCCCTAGAAGCGCCCGGATGGACAGGGGCGACACGCTGCAATGGTGGCAGACACGACGGTTCGTGGCGCTATGCGTGCTCATCGCGATCGTGCCGTTGCTCTGGCCCTCGATCCCTCCGATCGTCGATCTGCCCGGCCATATGGGGCGATACCGCGTCCAGTTCACCTATGACCAATATCCCTTCCTGCGCGAGTGGTACGATTTTCGCTGGAGCCTGATGGGCAATCTGGGCGTCGATCTGCTCGTCATCCCGCTCCATTATATCTTCGGGCTCGAGCTGGCGGTGAAGCTGATCGTCATCGCGATTCCCGCGATGACCGTGGCGGGGATGCTGTGGATCGCGCGCGAAGTGCATGGCCGCATCCCGGCGACCGCGCTGTTCGCGCTGCCGCTCGCTTATGCCTTCCCCTTCCATTTCGGCTTCGTCAATTTCGCGCTGTCGATGGCCTTCGCGCTGCTCGCCTTCGGCTGGTGGCTGCGGCTGGCGCGGCTCGGCAAGTTCGCCTTCCGAACGGCGGTGTTCTTGCCGATCTCGGTGCTGATCTGGATCTGCCACACCTATGGCTGGGGGCTGCTCGGCATCCTCGCCTTCTCGGCCGAGTTGATCCGCCAGCACGACGCGCGCCGCGATCCCAGCAAGCCCTGGTATCGCGACCTGGTCGGCGCCTGGGTGGTGCCCTGGTTCCTCGCCGGCATCCAGTGCCTGGTGCTGGCGCCGCCGGCGCTGCTGATGGTGCTGTGGCGATCGGGCGGGCATGTCTCGGGCCAGACCTTCGACATGTTCAACTGGCGCGCCAAGGTGCTGTGGGTGACGCAGGTCTTCCGCGACCGCTGGCAGCTGTTCGACATTGCCTCGGTCGGCGTGCTGTTCATGCTGCTGTTCAAGGCGGTGCGCGACCCGAACATCCAATATTCGCGCAACCTCGCCATTTCGGGCGTGCTGCTGCTGCTCGTCTATATCCTGCTGCCGCGCGTGGTGTTCGGATCGGCCTATGCCGACATGCGGCTGGTGCCGTTCCTGCTGGCGATCGGCATCCTCGCGATCCGCGCGAAGCCGGGCCTCTCGATCCGCGGCGCGACGACGGTGGCGATGCTGGGCATGGCCTTTTTCTGCGTGCGGATCGCGGCGACGACCTGGAGCTTCTGGCTGTACGACCGGTCGTACCAGCGTGAGCTGCGCGCGCTCGACCATCTGCCGCAGGGCGCACGGCTGATCAGCTTTGTCGGCGAGACCTGCTACAACGAATGGAAGATGACGCGCCTGCAGCACGTGCCGGCGCTCGCGCTGGAGCGCAAGCTCGCGTACACCAACGATCAATGGTCGATGGCCGGCGGGCAATTGCTCACCGTGCGCTATGCCCCGGCGCAGCGTTTCGCCCATGATCCGTCGCAGATCGTCACCGACGTGCAGTGCCCGCGCGAATGGTGGCGGCCGGTGCCCTGGGCGATGGCGCGCTTCCCCCGCGACGCGTTCGACTATGTCTGGATGATCGAGCCGCCCAACTATGATCCGCGCTTCGAACAGGGGCTGATCCCCCTGTGGCGCGACGGGGCGAGCGCGCTGTTCAAGATCGACCACAGCGTCCCGGCGCCGGTGATCGAGCCGGGCGAGCTGCCGCTGCCGCGCTGGGAGCGCGAGATCATCCGCGCCGAGGGGCTGGCTCACCAGCGCACGAGCAACCTGCCCGAACCCGATGCCACGCCCGAGCCGGAAGTGGTGCCGAGCCCGCTGCCGAGCGAGGAGCCCTCGCCCGCGCCATCCCCTACCGCCAAGCCGAAGAGCCGCGCGCACCGCCGCTGAAGGACTACCTTGTCTGATCCGTTCGCCCTGAGCTTGTCGAAGGGCGCTTCGCCACAAGCCAGCCGCCCGCAGATGGCCGCTCCCTTCGACGCCGCCGGCGGCGTCGCTCAGGACAGGCTTCGACAGGCTCAGGGCGAACGGGTTGCTTCGGAGCGGAGGGTCTATTCGCCGCGCTTGAAGGGCGTGAGCTCGGCGAGATAATCCTGTTCGTGGCTGACTGCGGCGCGCTCGCGCTCGAGGAAATCGGCGACGGCGCGGCGGAAGTTCGGATCGGGAATGTAGTGCGCCGACCAGGTGGTGACCGGGCCATAGCCGCGGGCGAGCTTGTGTTCGCCCTGCGCGCCGGCCTCGACTCGGGCAAGGCCGCGCGCGATCGCCGCATCGATCGCCTGGTAATAGCAGAGTTCGAAATGGAGGAAGGGGACTTCCTCGATCGCGCCCCAATAGCGGCCGAACAGCGCATCGCTGCCGATCAGGTTGAGCGCGCCGGCGATCGGGCGGCGGCCGCGATCGGCGAACATCAGCAGGACCCGATCGGGCATCGCCTCGCCCAGCATCGAGAAGAAGCTGCGGGTAAGATAGGGGCGGCCCCATTTGCGGCTGCCGGTGTCCTGGTAGAAGGCCCAGAATGCGTCCCAATCGGCCTCTGTGGCGTCGCGGCCGGAGACGTGGCGGACGGTGAGCCCTTCCAGCGCCTGGGCGCGTTCCTTGCGGATCGCCTTGCGCTTGCGGCTGGCGAGCGCGGCGAGGAAATCGTCGAAGCCGGCATAGCCGTCATTGTGCCAATGGAATTGGGTGCCCGCGCGCATCAGCCAGCCGGCGCGCTCGAATTCGGGCAGCTGCGCGTCGTCGATGAACGTGGCATGGGCCGAGGAGAGGCGGTTCTGGTCGGTCACCGCCTCGACCGCGGCGATCAAGGCCGGGGCGATGGCGGGATCGCGCAGGAGCAGGCGGGGGCCGGGGACCGGGGTAAACGGCACGGCGACCTGGAGCTTGGGATAATAGTCGCCGCCCGCGCGCTCCCAGGCATCGGCCCAGGCGTGATCGAAGACGTATTCGCCCTGGCTGTGGCTCTTGGCATAGGCCGGGGCAATGCCGGCCGGCTTCCCGTCGGGACCGTCGACCAGGATCGGCAGCGGCTGCCAGCCCGAAGAACCGCCGACCGAGCCGGAGCGTTCGAGCGTGGTGAGAAAGGCATGGCTGACGAACGGATTGGCGGTGCCGGCACAGGCATCCCATTGATCGGCGGGGATGGCGGCGACGCCGTCGGCGATGCGGGCAGTGATCGAAGGCGCGGTCACGTTCGGCAAGATAGGTGCGGCGCAGCAAGTTGGCGAGAGGCGCGCCGCCCGCTCATCCCGCTTTCGGCGCGGGCCATTCGCGCAGACGCAGGTCGCGCACCGGATAGGGGATGCGGATGCCTTCCGCCTGGAACAGCGCCCAGAGCCGGTTAAGCACATCGCTCTTCACATTGCCGACGCCGCTTTCGGGATCGCTGATCCAGACGAGAATGTCGTGCTCGACGCCATATTCGCCATAGGCGGTGAGCCAGACGTTCGACTTCGGATCGTTGAGCACGCGCGGGCTTTCCGAGGCGGCCTGGAGCATCAGCGCCTGGGCGCGGGCGAGATCGCAATCATAGCCGACCGTCACGGGAATGCGGACGCGAACGTTGCGATCGGTATAGGACCAGTTTTCGACTTCCTGGGTCATCAGATTCTCGTTCGGAATCAGATGCTCCTTGCCGTCGCGGGTGACGACGCTGACGGCGCGCACGCCGATCTTGTTGACCCAGCCGAAACTGTCTCCGACGACGATCACGTCGCCCGGCTTGATCGAGCGGTCCATCAGCAGGATGATCCCGGCGATCAAATTGCCGACGGTCTTTTGCAGGCCGAAGCCGATCGCCAGGCCGAGCGCGCCGGAGAAGACCGCGAAGGCCGTCAAGTCGATGCCGAGCAGGTCGATCCCGACGAAGAAGGCGATCGTCACCGCGCCGATGCTGGCGAGCTTCTGGAAGAGCAGCTTCTGGGTGGGATCGAAGCCGTGCGCCGCGGCGATCCACTGGCTGACGGCTCGGTTGAACAGCCGTACGCCGGCGAAGAGCAGCAGCACGGTGACGGCGATGGTGGAGAGCGAAAGCAGCGTCAGCCGCCGCTTGCCGATCTGCACGCCGACGCGGTCGAGCACGGCCTGGGCCTGATCGAAACCGCCCACGGCATGGCTGACGATCGCCGCGAAGGCGATGGCGGCGACCACCCAGGCGATCCAGCGCGGCATGTTCAGCCCGCGCAGCACCGCGACCAGCGCCATCATTACCGCCGCGCCGGTGGCGATGCCGAGGCCGAGCGCGGCGAGCGGATGCCAGTCCCAGGCGGCGAGCACGGTGCCGAGGAATAGGCCCGCAGTGCCATGCCGGATCACGGCGCAGATTCGGCCGCCGAATACCGGCGTCTGATCCGGATCGCGGTGCCAGAGCGCCGCGAGGCGCGGGCCGAGCGTGCGGCCGGCGAACCAGCCGGCGGCGAGTGCCGCCACCGCGAGCAGCGCGGCGATCCCGGCTTCGGAAAGCTCCGGCGGCGACGGCAGGTTGTGCCCCGCCAGCCAGTCGCCGAACCGCCGGATCAAGTGCGTGCCTCGGCGAAGCGGGCGAGGCCGCGTTCGAGATCGGCGATCAGGTCCTCGGGATCCTCGAGGCCGATCTGCAGGCGGACGGCGGGCCCTTCGGCGCGCCATTCGGTGACGGTGCGGAAGCGCTGCGGATCGATCGGCAGCGCCAGGCTCTCGAACCCGCCCCAGCTATAGCCGATGCCGAACAAGGCGAGTCCGTCGATCAGCGCTGCGCGGGCCTTCTCGTCGCCGCCGTTCAGCACGAAGGAGAACAGCCCCGAGGCTCCCTTGAAGTCCCGCACGAACAGGTCGTGCCCGGGGCATTCTGGCAGCGCCGGGTGGAGGACGCGCGCGACTTCGGGGCGCGTCTTCAGCCATTCGGCGATGCGCAGCGCGGCGCGGCCATGCTGGTCGAGCCGCACCGCCATGGTGCGCAGCCCGCGTGCGCCCAGCCAGGCGTCGTCGGGGCTCGCGGTCTGGCCGAGCTGGTAGGTGGCGTCGCGAAGCGCGGCGTAGCGCCCCTCCGCTGCGGTCACCGAACCGAGCATCACGTCCGAATGGCCGACAACATATTTGGTGCAGGCGAGCACGGCATAGTCGATGCCCCGCTCGATCGCCGGGAAGAGCAACGGCGTCGCCCAAGTATTGTCGAGCACCGTCGCGATCCCCCGCGCCTTCGCCACTTCGACGATCGCGGGCACGTCCTGCACCTCGAAAGTCAGGCTGCCCGGGGTTTCGAGGAAGATGGCGCGGGTGTTCGGCCGGCAAAGCGCGGCAATCTCGGCGCCGGCGAGCGGATCGTAGAAGCTGGTCTCCACGCCCATCCGCTTGAGCATCGTGTTCGCGAAGCCGCGCGTCGGGTCATAGACGCTGTCGGGGATCAGCAGGTGATCGCCCGGCGAAAGCAGCGCGAGCAGGGTGGAGGCGATCGCCGCGACGCCCGAGGGATAGAGCAACGTCGCCTCGGCGCCCGGCTCGAGCTCGGTCAGTGCGTCGGCGAGCGACCATTGGGTCGGCGTGCCGCGGCGGCCGTAGAAGAGCCGGTGATGTGTGTCGCGGGCACCCGCCGCGCGCAGGTCGGCGACAGTGTCGTAGAGGATGGTAGAGGCGCGCCAGACCGGCGGATTGACGATGCCCTGGGTCCATTCGGGACGGCGACCGGCGCCGACCACGCGCGTCTTGTCGTTGCCGTCGCCGCTCATGCCGGGCCCAGCGCCTTTTCGGTATCCGGGTGCGAGCCCCATTCGGTCCAGCTGCCATCATAGAGTGCAGCTTCGTTGCCGGCGAGATGCGCGCCGAAGACGAGGACCGCCGCCGTAATGCCCGATCCGCAGGTGGTCACGAGGGGGCGGGCAAGATCGATTCCGCTGTCTTCGAACACGGCGCGGATCGCTTCCGGCGACCGCCAGGTGCCGTCGGGATTGAAGAAGCGCGCATAGGGGATGTTGCGCGCGCCCGGCATATGGCCCGCGGCGCATCCCGGCCGCGGATCGGGCTCCGCGCCGGAGAAGCGCGCGGCGGAGCGGGCGTCGGTGATTTGCTCATCGGTGGTCCGCATCTGATCGAGCGTGCGGGCCTCGGCCTTGGCGGGCTGGGCGGCGAAGTCCCCGGCAGTCGCGACCTGGATGCCCTGAGCGAGCGGCCGGCCTTCGGCCTTCCATTTGGCCATGCCGCCATCGAGCAGCGCCACTTCTGCGCCGGCGAGGCGGAGCACCCACCAGGCCCGGCAGGCGGTGTGGTGCGGGCCGTTGTCGTAGAGGACGATCTGGGTGCCGCTATCCGCCCCAAGCGCACGCAGCCGCTCCGCCACCGCTTCGGGTGCGGGCATGGTCGAGGGAAGCGGGCTTTCGGCATCGACCAGCGTATCGAGATCGAGGAAGCGCGCGCCGGCAATATGCTGGGCCTCGAATTCGGCGCGCGGATCGCGCGGCGGCGATCCGGGAATCGTCGAGGTATAGGTCGCGTCGAGCACCAGCACGTCCTTCGCGCTGGCGAGCCATTCGGTGGTTACGAGGCCGTCCATCGAGCGATGTCCTAGAAGGATGCAAAGCGCTCGGCAAATGCCTACATGCGGCCAATGGACGCCAAGCATCTCGGAAAAGCCTCGACCCTGCCCGCCTCGCCCGACGAGGCCGAGCTCGACTATGTGCCCAATCCCCGCGCCGGCACGCGCTATCTGGTGCGCTTCGCGGCGCCAGAGTTCACGTCGCTTTGCCCGATCACCGGCCAGCCGGATTTCGCACACCTCGTGATCGACTATGTCCCGCGCGAGACGATCGTCGAATCCAAGTCGCTCAAGCTGTTCCTTGGCAGCTTCCGCAACCACGGCGCCTTCCATGAGGATTGCACCGTGGGGATCGGCGAGCGGCTGTTTCGCGAAATGGCTCCGGAATGGCTGCGGATTGGTGGCTATTGGTATCCGCGTGGGGGTATACCCATCGACGTCTTCTGGCAGTCGGGCGAGTCGCCGGCCGGTGTTTGGATCCCGGATCAGGGCGTTCCCGGCTATCGCGGACGCGGCTGAAAGCCAGTTTTACAACGGTTCATCCGTGATTCGGATGTTGCATTGCAGCAAAACGCAACCATATTGAAAAACAGGAGTTTGGTGGAGGTCATGGGGCGGTTCGCGTCCCGCACATTGCATCAGCGAAGAGACAGGGAACGCGCATATGGCCGGGCCGGATATTCAGCATCTCGCCTTGATCGGCAATTTCCTGCCGCGCAAATGTGGTCTCGCGACCTTCACGACCGATACCTACACGGCGCTCAAGGCGCGGTTTCCCGAGCTGAAGGTCGATGTCTATGCGATGGACGACCATCCCGGCCGATATGATTATCCCGACGCTGTCACCCGCGCGATCCCGCAGGACGAGCGCAGCGCCTATCTCGACGCCGCCCGCGCGATCGAGGCCTCGGGGGCGCAGGCGCTGTGGATCCAGCACGAATATGGCATCTATGGCGGCCCGGCCGGCGAATATTTGATCGCGCTCATCGATCGCCTCTCGATTCCGGTCATCGCGACGCTGCACACCGTGCTCGAACGACCCAATCCGGACGAGCGCCGCGTGATGGAAGCGCTGCTGCGCCGCTGCTCGCGCGTCATCGTGATGGCGGAGAAGGGCCGTGAGCTGCTGAAGCGGGTGCATGGCGCCGACGACAAGAAGATCGTGATGATTCCGCACGGCGTGCCCGATCGCCCCTTCGCCGATCCCAATGCGTTCAAGGAACGGTTCGGCTGGCAGGGCCGCGACGTGATCCTGACCTTCGGCCTGCTTGCGCCGAGCAAGGGCATCGAGACGATGATCGAAGCGGTGCCGGCGATCGCGGCCGATCATCCGAACGCGCTCTATGTGATCCTGGGCGCGACTCACCCCAACATCGTCGCGAACGAAGGCGAGGCCTATCGCGAGCGGCTGAAGCGGCTGGCCGCCGATCTGGGCGTGGGCGAGCAGATCGCGTTCGTCGACGGCTTCGTCGAGCAGGACGAGCTGCTCGACTATCTGCAGGCGGCGGACATCTATGCGACGCCCTATCCCAACCCGGCCCAGATCACCTCGGGCACGCTGTCCTATGCGGTGGCGGTGGGCAAGGCGGTGGTATCGACGCCCTATGTCCATGCCATCGAGATCCTCGATCAGGATCATGGCGTGCTGGTCGGCTTCGGCGACAGCACCGCCTTTGCGCGCGAGATCAACCGGCTGCTGACCCACACCGAATCGCGGATCGCCCTGTCGAAGCGTGCCTATGCCCGCGGCCGGACGATGCTGTGGCCGCGTCTGGCCGAGCGGGCGATGGGCGAGCTCGAGGCGATCGTCGCGTCGAAGCCGCAGCGCGTGGGCCGGACCGCCGCGCCCGAATTCACGCCGCTGCGGCCCGATCTCGCCGCCGTCGAGCGGATGAGCGATGCCACCGGCATGCTTCAGCATTCGATCTATTCGGTGCCGGATCGCCGCCATGGCTATTGCATCGACGACAATGCCCGCGCGCTGATCCTGATGTCGAAGATCGACGGTGTCGATGATGCCGTTCGCGACAAGTGGACGAGCATCTATGCGTCGTTCGTCCAATATGCGTGGAACGGCGAGGCGCGGCGCTTCCGCAACTTCATGAATTTCGACCGGACCTGGTGCGAGGATGTCGGGTCGGAGGATTCGAACGGGCGCGCGCTCTGGTCGCTCGGTGTCACGGCGCGGGATGCGCGGGCGCAGAAGCATCGCGACTGGGCGTCGGCGCTGTTCGACGTCACCGCTTCGATCGCGCTCGAACTGGGCTCGCCGCGCGCCAAGGCGTTTGCGATGCTCGGTGCCGCGGCGATGCTCGAGGCGCATCCCGGCCATGGCCTGAGCCGCGAGATCCTCACCCGCTTCGGCGACGAGTTGATCCAGCTGCTCGACGGCAACCGCCGCCCCGAATGGAGCTGGTTCGAGATCGTGCTGGCCTATGATAACGCCCGGCTGCCCGAGGCGCTGCTGCGCGCCGGCCATGTGCTGGGCCGCAGCGAGTTCGCCAGCGTCGGGCTCGAGACGCTCGAATGGATCGTCGCGCGCCAGACTTCGCCCGAGGGCCGGTTCCGCGCGGTGGGTACCGAGAGCTTCGGCCGGCCCTATGCCGATCCGCTGCCGTTCGACCAGCAGCCGCTCGAAGCCCAGGCGACCGTCGAGGCCTGTGCCGCCGCGCATGAGGCGACGGGCGACTCGCGCTGGATCGACGAGGCGACGCGCGCTTATCGCTGGTATCTCGGTGCCAACGACCTCGATCTGCCGCTCGCCACCGCCCAGGATGGTGGCTGTTTCGACGGTCTGATGCCCACCGGACTCAACCGCAATCAGGGCGCCGAGTCGATTTTGGCACTTCAGTTGGCGAATTGCGCGATTTCCGGGCTTTCAAAAACCGCCGCAAACGTGGCAACACCGCGCCAAGCCGTCGTCGCGTAGGTCTCTTCGCGGCAGCGAAGAAACCATTAGAGGGCGCGAATGCTGGAATTGTTCAACCACCCGCTGCGATTGCGTGCGGACCCTTCCCGCGTGGTGGTGCGCCCTTTCCATATCGCCTGGGCGTCGAACGGATCGGCGCCGAGCCGGACCGAACGGCTGGTGACCGAGGTGCTCGCCATGTCGCCGGGCGAGGCGCGGGCGCAGCTCGAGCTGGTGCTGAAGGATTTCGAGGCGCGGCACTGGCAGACGCGACGCGTATTCATGACTCGCTATGACGAGATCGAGGCGGTGCTGGGGCTCGACGGGGCGGAGATCGGCGACGAGAAGCGGCAGCTGATCGGCGCCTATTTCTGCCACGAATACAGCTATGCCGCCGCCGCGCTGATGAATCCGAGCGCCGTGCCGCATTACGACCAGTCCGGCATGCCGCCCGGCAGCCTGCGCATCCTGATGAGCCTGCGGGCGGTGGGCGAAGGCCATATCTCGTCGGTGGCGTTCCGCGAGGGGATCATCACCGACAAGAACGAGCTGACCCTGGCACCCGAGCCGCCCTTCGCCACCGCGGCCGATGCCCGGGAAGAAGACGAGGCGCAGGTGCCCGAGGGGCCGGTGACCGTCTATCGCCACCGCGATTCGACGCTGTCCGGCACCGTCATCTTCCCGATCACCAAGGCCCAGTCGAACGGGCTCGAGGACCTGCGCATCTGCCACTTCCACCATGAGGACGGCAGCGAGGAATGGATCGGCACCTACACCGCCTATAACGGCTCGGTGATCCAGTCCGAGCTGCTGCGCACGCGCGACTGGC
The DNA here is from genome assembly GCA_023400405.1 of Pseudomonadota bacterium. GTDB lineage: Bacteria > Pseudomonadota > Alphaproteobacteria > Sphingomonadales > Sphingomonadaceae > Sphingomonas. The sequence continues at coordinate 7,645 of JAEXFD010000063.1, read as the reverse complement.
GCAGCTTCGACCTGGTGCCGATGACCGGCAGCGCCGCGCGCAACAAGGGCATGGCGCTGTTCCCCCGCAAGATCGACGGGCGCTATTTCATGCTCGGCCGGCAGGACGGCGAGAACATCTTCCTGCACAGCTCGGACACGCTGACCAATTGGGAAGGCGGCGAGCTGCTGATCAAGCCGCAATATCCCTGGGAGCTCGTCCAGATGGGCAATTGCGGCCCGCCGATCGAGACCGACGAGGGCTGGCTGATCCTGACGCACGGTGTCGGCGCGATGCGCAAATATTCGATCGGCGCGGCGCTGCTCGACAAGAACGATCCGAGCAAGGTGCTCGCCCGATCGAAGGGGCCGCTGCTCGCCGCCGCCGACCAGGACCGCGAGGGCTATGTGCCCAATGTCGTCTATACCTGCGGCGCGATCCGGCACGGCGACAAGCTGTTCATCCCCTATGGGGTGGCGGACAGCTCGGTCGCCTTCGCCTTCGTGCCGATCAGCTCGCTGCTCGCTCAGATGTAGTCCGGCGCACCTGCGCTGCCGTGTAGCGGTAGAGCAGGGCGACCAGGGCAATGAACAGCAGCGTGCCGCCGATCAGCGCGATCGGCGCGAAACCGTCGCCGACCAAGGCGATCGGCGAATCGGTGCCCGTCGCGGCGACGATGCCGGCAAAGGCGACGCCCCACAGGCTTTCGCCGACGATCATGCCGGTGGCGATCAGCACGCCCATCCGCTTGGCGCCCTCCGCATCGGCGGTGCGATCGGCCCAGCGATCGTAGAACCAGCCGACGACGGCGCCGAGCACCACCGGCAGGATCACCGCCATCGGCAGATAGATGCCGATCCCGATCGCCAGCGGCGGCAGGCGGAGGAGCTTGGCGCGGCCGAGCAGTTCGTCGAGCGCGACGAAGCCGACCCCGACCATCGCGCCGAGCCTGAGCATCGGCCAGTTGAGATCGCCGCCGAGCACACCCTTGGCGAGCGCCGAGATCAGCCCCGCCTGGGGCGCCGACAGTGCCTGCGGCCCGGCGCCGGGCGCGCCGGCAAAGCCGAAGGCGGTGTTGAGCAAATCGAGCACCGGCGGCACGACCAGGCTGCCGAAGACCACGCCGATGACCAGCGCGACCTGCTGCTTCCACGGCGTCGCGCCGACGAGCTGGCCGGTCTTGAGGTCCTGGAGATTGTCGTTCGAAATCGTCGCGATGCCGAAGACGATGCCGGTGACGATCAGCGCATAGGCGATCAGCGCCTGGCCGGTCTCGGGCGGATTGTCGCGGCCGAACAGGCCGACCAGCATCAGCGAGGCGGCGAGCACCGAGAGGATGCCGATCGCCGAAACGGGCGAGTTCGACGCGCCGATCAGGCCGGCCATATAGCCGCACACCGCGGCGATGAGCAGGCCGATGACGAGCACGAAGACCAGCGCGCCGGCAATCAGCAGCCCCGCCGAGGCCGCCAGCGGCCCGCCGGCGATCACGCTCCACAGCAGCCAGGCGATCGGCAGCAGCACGACCAGCGAACCGGCCAGGACGATTCCGATCGGCAGGTCGCGCTCCTCCACCGCCAGAACCTGGCCGCCATGGCGGGCGCGGCTGGCGGCGAAGGCACCGCGGATGCCGCGCACCACCGGCGCGGCGATCTTGATGAGGGTCCACACCGCCGCGACGCCGATCACCCCGGCGCCGAAGAAGCGGACGTCGGCGCGGAAGACGGTGCTGGCGATTTCCTCGGCAGTGCCGGTGCCTGCCCCGGCGCTGGTGAGGATCGGCAGCAGGATCCACCAGCCGGTGACCAGGCCGACCAGCTGGGCCATGCCGACCGAGATGCCGACGAGATGGCCGACGCCGAACAGGGCGAAGGACAGGCCGCCGGCAATGCCGGTGGCGCCGCGACCGACGCGGAACCAGGTCGCCGCTTCGGCGGCGGCGAGCTTCATCTGGGTGAGCACCGCGAAGCCCGCCGAGACCAGGCTGCCCCAGATCAGCACCCACAGCCCCCGCGCGCTCTCCGCCGCGCCCTCGCGCGATTCGGAGCCGACGACCAGCACTTCGGCGGCGGCGCGGCCCTCCGGGTAAGGCAGGTCGGTATCGATGACGAGTGCGCGGCGCAGCGGAACCGAGAACATCACGCCGAGAATGCCGCCGAGCGCCGTGATCGCCGCGGTAGTGACGAAGGGGAAGCCCTGCCACCAGCCGATGATGACGAGGCCGGGCAGCACGAAGATGATCGCGGCGAGCGTGCCGGCGGCGCTGGCGATCGTCTGGACGATGTTGTTCTCGCGGATGTTCGCGCCGGGGAAGAAGCGCAGCACCGCCATCGAGATCACCGCGGCGGGGATCGACGTGGCGAAGGTGAGGCCGACCTTGAGCCCGAGATAGACGTTGGCCGCGGTGAACAGCACGGTGATCAGGCCGCCGAGGACGATGCCGCGCAGCGTGAGTTCGGGGAGCGCGCGCGTGGGGAGGGGGTTTTGAGCCATCGCCGCACGGTGGCAAAGGATCGGCGACGAGGACAGCGCTTTTTTCGCGGCGAGCGCCTCAGAGCGAGGAGAGCGTCACATAGGCGCCGACTGCGATCACCACGCCGGCAAAGCCCCGCTCCAGCAGGCCCTTGCGCGCCGCGAGCCGGCGGCCAATCGCGATGCCGGCGACGGTGCCTCCGATGCCGCCAAGAACGAGAAGCGCGGTGACCGCCCAGTCGATCAGCCCCGAGGCCGCATAGGAAGCGGCGGTGGTGAGCCCCAGCGCGCTGACCGCGACCAGCGACGTGCCGATCGCATAGGGCAGCGGCATCGCCGTCGCGAAGATCAGGCCGGGGACGATGAGAAAGCCCCCGCCGATCCCGAAAAAGCCTGCGGCGAGGCCGACGCCGAAGCCGATCGGGACGAGGCGAGGAAGCAGCGCAGCGGCGCTTTCGCGCGTGAGGCGCACGTCCGGCGCCTCGGCGGCGCGGCGCCTTCGCAGCATCGACAGGCCGACGCCGATCATCAGCAGGCCGAACAGCGCGAGCAGGCGCTTGCCGTCCACCGCCTTGCCAAGCTCGGCACCCAGGGCCGCACCGACCACGCCGGCGGCCGCGAACACGCCGGCACAGCGCCATTTGACACCGCCGGCGCGGGCATGGGCGGCAAGGCTCGCCAGCGCATTGACCGCGACCGCGACCGCGGCGGTGCCGATCGCCTGATGCGGCGAGCCGACTCCGACGACATAGACGAGCAGCGGCACCGCGAGGATCGATCCACCGCCGCCGACCAGGCCGAGCACGAGCCCGATCAACCCGCCCGAGGCGAGCGCAGCGAGAGCGGCGAGGCTGGTCATATCGGGCTCAGGCGGCGGCGCGCCGGTTCCACGGCATTCGGCGCAACAGCTGCGCCATGCCGCACCAGCCGGTGATCCCGGCAAAGACGAGCCCCGCGCCGACGAATGCGGAGAGCCCGAGAAAGCCGGGCGCGACGAACAGGCCCAGCAGCAGCCCGGCAAGCACCAGCGTGCCCGCGGCGATCTGCACTTGGCGCATGATCTCGATCGGCTGTCCGCGATCGGCGAGTGTCGGCTGGCCCGCCGCCCGCCACGCGTCGATCCCGCCCTCCAGCACATAGGCGCGGTCACTCCCCGCGGCCTGGGCAAGGCGCGGTGCGTGGCTGGCGGTGCGTATGCCCGAGCGGCAGTGGAACACTACCGGCCGGCCATCGAGGGCCAAGTCGCAGAGGCGGCCGATCGGCACGTTGAGCGCGCCGGGGATGCGCTCGCGGGCATGTTCGTCGGGCTCGCGGATATCGACGAGGCGGGCGCCCGCTTCGATCGCGGCGCGGGCGGCTTCGGGGGAGAGGGAAGGGAGCGTCATGGCCTCAATCCTGGCAATAGAGTTGGTAGAGCGTGGCGAGCAGCGTCTCGATCCGCGGATCGGCGATGCGATACCAGAGCGTCTGGCTATCCCGCCGGAACGCGACGAGCCCCTCGTCGCGCATCCGGGCGAGATGCTGCGAGCAGGCCGATTGCGAGAGGCCGACGTCACGGGCGAGATCGCCCACTGTCATTTCGCCATGCTCGACGAGCTTGCACAGCAGCATCAGCCGCCGGCCATTGGCCATCGCCTTCAGCGTATCGGCGACCGCAAGCGCCTTCGCTTCGAAGGCGGCGAGATCGAGCGGGGGTTTGAGCATCGCAGCACTCCATTAGGTATTGCTAATATAGAACGTGCTAATATATAGTCAAGCCATCAGGAGGACGATCATGGACCAGCCGGTCATCCAGGCATTTTTCGACGAACCCACCAATACGGTCAGCTATCTGGTCGGCGATCCGGTGACGCGCGCGGCGGCGGTGATCGATCCGGTGCTCGACTTCGATCTGGCCAGCGGCACGGTCGATACGCGATCCGCCGAGCAGATCCTGGCCTTTGCGCGGCAGGGCGACTGGCGGATCGAAATGGTGCTCGAGACCCATGCCCATGCCGATCATCTCTCGGCCGCATCGTTTATCAAGGCGCATAGCGGCGCGTGGATCGGCATCGGCGCGCATATCCGCGACGTGCAGCGCATCTTCCGCCCGGTGTTCGCGATGAACGGGCCGAAGACCGACGGATCGGATTTCGATCGGCTGTTCGAGGATGGCGAGCGCTTCGCGATCGGCGGACTCGTGGTCGAGGTGCTGCACGTGCCGGGCCACACCCCGGCGGACGTCGCCTATCGCATCGGCGACGCCGCCTTTGTCGGCGACACGCTGTTCATGCCCGATTTCGGCACCGCGCGGGCCGACTTTCCCGGCGGCGACGCGCACCAGCTCTATCGATCGATCCGCCGGCTGCTGGCGCTGCCCGAGGAAACGCGGCTCTTCCTGTGCCACGACTATAAGGCGCCGGGGCGCAGCGATTATCGCTGGGAGGCGACGGTGGACGAGCAGCGCCGGACGAGCGTGCATGTCCATGACGGCGTGACCGAGGCGGATTTCGTCGCGATGCGCGAGGCGCGCGATGCGCGGCTGGCGGTGCCGAAGCTGCTGCTGCCCTCGATCCAGGTCAATATTCGTGCGGGCCGCTTTCCCGAGGCGGAATCGAACGGCGTGCGCTATCTGCGCATCCCGGTGAAGGGACGTGGCGCCGAGGCGGCGTGAGTCCGGCTTGACGGCCGGCGCGGCAGATGTTGGAACGCGGTCCGTGAGCGAAGAACCTGTCAGCGCCGACCGGCCCGAACCCAGCCCCGCCCAGGCCAAGGCCGAAACCCGCGCGGCCGAGGCGGCGGCGATCCGGCGGCGCTGGATCACGCTGGGCGAATTGCTCGCGGTGCTGGCGGTGGTGATCTCGGCGCTGACGCTGTGGAACAACTGGAGCGATCGGCGCGAGAGCAAGGCGGAACTGGCGGCAAAGGCCCAACAAGCTACCACCCGGGCGGCAACGCTGGTGCTGGTTGCCGACGCAGGCAAACGCAAGCTCACCCTCAAGCCCGCCGCCGCGGAGCAGACGGTGCAGAGCCAGACGCTGCTTTTCCCCAGCGCGTTAGGCGTGCAGCCGGTCGAGACCACCGGCGAGCCTCGCATCGAGGGCGACTGGTTCGAGCGCGCGCTCAAAAAGGCGCGCGAGGCGGCCGGGCTGCCCGACGACAGCCGCGGCGACGAGCGGCTGCCGGTGGCGATCGTCACCGAATTCCTGGCGAACGGCGATCCACACGAGGACGTCGCGCTCTACGATATCGGCTATACGATCAGCGGCGGCGGGCTGCTCGGCGGCCACGAGATCAGCCTGCGCGGGCTGTCGCTGGTGGCGCACGCGAAGCGCGACGGCATCCAGGCGCGGCTCGACGCGCGCTGGGCGAAGCTGGTGCCGGCGAAGACGAAATAGCGCGCGGCCCGCGGCTCAGCGGCCCTTGAACAGGCCGCCGAGCACGCCGCGGACCAGCCCGCCGACGATGCCCGCGCCGGCACCGCGCGAGGTGCCGAAGATCGCTTTGGAGACTTCGTTGGCGACGGCGCGCCCGGCGGCAGACGAGGCCGATCGGGTGGCCGAATTGATCGCGCGGTTCCAGGGGTCGTTGGCGGCGTCGCGCTCGGCCTGGCGTTGCGCCTGGGCTTCCAGCCGCGCCTGGCGATCGGCGTCGCGTTGCTCGGCCAGGCGCCGGCGCTCGGCTTCCTTGGCGAGGCGGGCGTCTTCCTTGGCCTTGGCGGCGGCGGCCTTTTCGGCTTCGCCCTGTGCCTTGGCTTCGGCAGCGGCGGCGGCGGCCTCGGCCGATTTGGCGGCGAGCAGTTCATCGGCCGATTCGCGATCGACCAGTGTGTCGTATTTGCTGCCGACCGCATCGGACTGGATCAGGACGCCGCGTTCGACCGGGGTGACCGGGCCGACGCGCGAGGCAGGCGGGCGGATCAGCGTGCGCTGCACCGGGCTCGGCGCGCCGTCTTCCTGGAGCAGCGAGACCAGGGCCTCGCCGACCTTGAGCTCGGTAATCGCGGTGGCGACGTCGACGTCCGGATTGGCGCGGAAGGTGGTGGCCGCCGCCTTGACCGCGGCCTGGTCGCGCGGGGTGAAGGCGCGCAGCGCGTGCTGGATGCGATTGCCGAGCTGGCCGGCGATCGTATCGGGTACGTCGATCGGGTTCTGGGTGATGAAATAGACGCCGACGCCCTTGGAGCGGATCAGCCGGACGACCTGCTCGATCTTGTCGAGCAGGGCCTTGGGGGCATCGTCGAACAGCAGATGCGCCTCGTCGAAGAAGAAGGCGAGCACCGGCTTTTCGGGATCGCCGACTTCGGGGAGCGATTCGAACAGCGCGGAGAGCAGCCAGAGCAGGAAGGTGGCGTAGAGCTTGGGGCTGGCCATCAGCTTGTCGGCGGCGAGAATGTTGACCAGGCCGCGGCCCTTGTCGTCGGTGCCGATGAAGTCCTGGATGGCGAGGGCGGGCTCGCCGAAGAAATGGTCGCCGCCCTGCGAACGGAGCTGGAGCAGCCCCCGCTGGATCGCGCCGACCGACTGGCGGCTGACATTGCCATAGGTGGCAGTGAGCTCATCGGCGCGATCGGCGCAGTGGGTGAGCATCGACTGGAGATCGTCGAGGTCGAGCAGCAGCAGGCCCTCCTTGTCAGCGACGGTAAAGGCGATGGTGAGCACGCCCTGCTGGACTTCGTTCAAGTCGAGCAGCCGGGCGAGGAGCAGCGGGCCCATTTCCGAGACGGTGGTGCGAATCGGATGGCCCTGCTCGCCATAGAGGTCCCAGAATTGCGCGGGCGTGTCGGCATAGGTCCAGCCGGTCAGGCCGATCGCCTGGGCGCGGGCGGCGAAGGCATCGTGCGTCTTGGCCAGGGGCGAGCCGGGCATGGCGAGGCCCGACAGGTCGCCCTTCACATCGGCGACGAAGCACGGGACGCCGGCGTTCGACAGGCCTTCGATGATGCCCTGGATCGTCACCGTCTTGCCGGTGCCGGTCGCCCCGGCGATCAGGCCATGCCGATTGGCGCGCTTGAGCACCAGCGACTGGGGTTTGACGCCGCCTTCGCCTGCACCCACGAAAATGCCCGTCTCACCTGCCATTCGCGCTCTCCTTTGGCGGAAGGGAATAGCAGGTGAAACGGGCGTTCGTCAGCTAAAGCTTCGCTGAAGCTGTACCGGCCCGCTCCCCCACCCGGCCACCCAACGCCAGTATTCTAGGGGTGGCCGGGTGGGGG
>JAEXFD010000061.1 GCA_023400405.1 Pseudomonadota bacterium | reverse complement strand
GATTAAAACGATGGAAGGCACACCCAAAGAGCAAGCAGAAAAAATTGCCACCATTTCCCATGCATTACAGGGAAATGCGATTTTCTTTATCGGGGCATCCGAGGTTTCCACCTCCGAAAATGAACATTACGCTGTCTACAATTACTTCAATAAGCAATTGCACAGACCCTTAGTGGCATATGGCGATGCTTATGTCGACGACGTCACACAATTTTTAATGTTCTCCCGTTTTAAAGACAGCCTTAACGCAAACAGTAAAGTGGTTTTACTTCTGGCACCGGACAGCTTTTATTCAAAAGGCCTTCCGGCGGCTATTTTTGCCGATCATTTTCCGGCGTCTATTTTCGATCCATTAATGAAAGACCAACAGGCTCGTCCTTTGCTGGTCAATTACTTAAAGCATCATATTGAAGCAGACGACATCAGCCATTTGAGCTTTGGCGAAATGGCCGTTTATGGCTGGGACCCGGACCTGATTTGGGAAGAAGTGAGCTATCAGTTCGCCAACTTCTGCACAATGATCAAAAACGACTGGCTGGACCTGCTCAACATTGAACCGCAGCCCGCCGCGCAACCGTGGCCGGCACAGCCTGCCAACATTACGATGCCCGACTGGGATCAAGAGTTGGCGAATGCCCGTGAGCTGAACAAAGCACGCAAGCAAAGTGCCGCCACCATGTGGATGGACAAATCGATTTATGAAGCCGGCGATACCCCGGAGCAGTGGGATGACACCCCTGTCGTGCCGAAACAAATCGAGGTCTTCCGCGCAACTATCAAGCTGCTGAAAGAACGTCATGTCCAGGTGGTGGCGATTGTCGACCCGATTAACCCGTGGGCGCTGACTAATACCAATACTTTTCAGCCAGTTGATAAACAAGTTCAGGCGATCCTGACGGAAAACCAGGTGCCTTATTTAGATATGTATGCGATGCCGTATCAAAACGGCTGGAACTGGGATCGCCTGCACCCATCGGAAACGGCATGGGTTCCTATGGTTCGCTTTATCGCGGAGAATTTTAAATGATGAAAACCGCCATTCGCCTGTTTGTCCTTTATCTCCTGCTGGCGATAACCATTGTTGCGTGGACCTCCGTGGATGACAGCATGAGTTTGCAACTGCATTTTGAATATCAAAAGTTCTGAGGCCGAATAATGTACAGCTCAGGCATGTTTTTCTTCTATTTGTTTTCATCAGCACTGGTGTTTGCGCTGGTTAATCGCGTATTGCACCATCGGCTGACCTATTTATCCGCTTTTTCCGTGCTGGCGGCATTAGGCTGGGGATATATTTTCGACGGCGATTATATTGTCCCGGCGGCCGTATTTATCAGTTTTTATATTCTCGTCACATTAAAAGAGAAGGGTTGGTTAAAAACCTGGCAGGCGGTCACATTAACCTTACTGCCGCTGTTTTTGGTGAAATTACACCTGAACAACCACTGGGGCATGATCGGGCTCTCTTTTATGACGTTTCGCGCCATCGATGTGCTGCTTTACCGCAGTAAAAAAGACGGCCGGAATTTCCTGCACTACTTCTGCTACTTGTTTATGCCGTTTATTGTTCTGGCCGGCCCGATGTACCGCTGGCGGACCTGGATGACGGATATCAATAAGCCGGTTTTCACCCTGACCCGCGAGCAGTTTTTAGTCGCTTTAGAGCAAATCATCACCGGGATTATCCAGAAGTTTTTATTCGCCATGCTGGTCGATACCCTGGTTGTGCAGCCGTGGAGCCATGAACCCTTTACGTGGAAAGTGGGCGTGGTGATGTCGATTGCCTATAGCGCCTATCTCTACTTTGATTTTGCCGGTTACAGCAACATGGCAATCGGGGCAGGCCGCCTGTTTGGCCTGAACATTCCGGCCAACTTCAATATGCCGATTCTGGCGAAAACCCCGCAGGATTTCTGGCGCCGCTTCCATATCAGCCTCTCTGAATGGCTGAGGGATGTGGTGTTTATGCCGATTTATATGAACCTGATGAAGCACAACTTTTTCCGTCAGAACAAAACGCTGGCGCAAAATATTGGCATCTTCTGCACCCTGTTTTGCATGGGGGCATGGAATGGACTCGAGCGACACTACGTGATTAGCGGCGCACTGTTTGGCGCCATTTCCGTTGTTCACAACATGCTGCAATGGTTTGCCAAACGCCATCCAGCGTTGAGTAACGGGCTTCAACATCCGGTTTCTGTGTTTTTGGGACGAATTTTGACGCTGGGAAGCGCCGCGGCCTCCCTTTACATCTTTAGTGGAATGTCTCCCCTATGAAAAACAAATCCGAACTTCTGGAACTACAAGACTTCTTGCGTGCGGCATTACGCGATCCCGCGTCCCCTCAGCAACTGGCTATCAGCGGTAGCGATGAAGCCATAACCTGGCAACAGCTGTCCGTCGCGGTCACTGACTGGGCGCAACGTTATCACCAATGCAACCAACCCGCCGGTACGCCGGTGGTGTTATACGGACATCAGCAGGCAGAATTTGCCGTCGCGCTCTATAGCTGCCTGTTGCACAACATTCCGTACATCCCGGTGGACTGCATTTATCCGCAGGAGCGTCTTAAAGAGATTTGCCAGCTCGCCAATGCGCCTTTCTATTACGATGTGGCCGCGAAACAGTTCGTGGCGACCGGCGTGAAGGGCCAGGTACTTGCCGAGCAGGATCTTGCCTACATCATGTTCACCTCCGGCAGTACCGGCAAGCCGAAAGGGGTGCAGATCGGGCGTGAAAGCGTCTGGCATTTCATGAAGTGGGTGCGTCAGGACTTCTCACTGCCGGAAAAACCGGTGCTGATGAACCACGCGGTGTTCAGCTTCGATCTCTCCCTGATCCCGCTGCTGGCAAATCTGGCGACGGGTGGCCATATCGTACTGAACGCCAAAGAAGATATTGCAGCGGAAAACTGGCTGGATCGCCTGAAAGCGAACGGCGTGTCCGTCTGGGTTTCGACGCCCTCCTTCGCCTATCAGCGCCTGCTCTCTCCGCAGTTCAACAGCGAGTATCTGCCTGAACTCAACGTCTTTGTCTTTATCGGCGAAGTGTTAAATAAAGCGCTGGTGAAACAGCTACGCCGCCGTTTCCCGCAGGCCAAAATCCTTAACTCCTACGGCCCAACGGAAGCGACTATCGCCACCACGGTGGTTGAAATCACCG
>JAEXFD010000042.1 GCA_023400405.1 Pseudomonadota bacterium | reverse complement strand
AACGAAAACCGGGTAATTGGGATCAATACTTTCCAGCCCGTGATCGCGGCTTTCGTCTACATAAACGACATATTTGCTGAACTGCTTCTCCGGCAATTCTCGTTCGGCCGGCACACTTGGCGTATCTACTGAACCGGGGAATAGCGGCAACTGCCCTGGCAGTGGAGAGATTGATACCTGATCGTTTTTATCCGTCATCCTTGGCCTGCTTATACGATGGTTAACTCGATAGTAGCAGTCGTGTAACGGATGACTTTGTCTCAGCCGCTTACAACCAACTCCAAGACATTCCCGTATACACCCCAAACCCTTCCCCAGGTGTGGAGCGCGCCGCGTCCGCACCCTTGTCGTTATAGCCCGGCGTCACGGTGGCGGCGTAGCGTTTGTTGGTCAGGTTGCGCAGGTCGAGCCAGGCCTGCCAGTCGTCCTTTGGCGAGGCATAGCCGAGGGTGGCGCCGAAGGTGGCGTAGGCATCGGCGTAGTAGCTGTTGGCATAGTCCACCGCGACCTTGGAGGCGTACTGGGTATTGAGGCCGGCGTAGAAGCCGCTCGGGTGGTCGTAGCGCACCTCGGCTTGGTAGTAGTGGCGCGGTAAGCCGGGCAGGCGGTTACTGCCGAATTCGTCGTCATCGCGGTAGTGGAAATCACTGAAGGTGTAAGCCTGGCGCAGGCTCAAGGCGCCGGCCGCGCCGCCTTGCCACAGCGGGCTGGTCAGGCCGGCTTCGATGCCCTGATGCACGGTGGGGCTGGCGTTGGATTCGGCGAAGACGTTGTTCTCGATCTCGACGGTGAGCAGCTCGTGGCGTACCTGCGAGTAGTAGTAGGTGAGCTCCCACTGGCCCAGTGCGGAATCACCGCGCCCGCCGACTTCGAAGGTGGTGGCGGTCTGGTTGTCCATGGAGATCGGTGCGCGCTGGCGGGACGCGTACGGCTGGTTACTGGCCGGGAAGCGTAGTGGCGAGCTCCAGATCATCGACCAGGCATGTGGCGGTTCCACCGAGCGGCTGATATTGCCGAATAGCTGCACATCGGGGTTGAGCTGGTAGCGCAGGCCGATGCGCGGTGCGTAGTCCCAGGTGCTTTCGTCGAGCTTGTCGTCGGTGGCTGGCCAGGTTACCTGCACTTCGCGGCGGGTATGAATCAGCGCCAGGCCACTGGTCAGCCACAGGTCGGGCGTTAGCTCCAGCTCGTTGCCGATATGCAGCACGGTGTCCGAACCCAGGTGTTCGTAGGCGCGCATCAGCGTGCCGGCCGGGTAGTTCACCCGAGCGCCGACAACAGGTGTCACTGTGATCGGTAATGCGGCATTTTCCTTCGACTTGCTGCTGGGCAGCGTGGTGGTGGTGCGCCAGCCGATGGTGGTGGTGCTGTCCAAGCCGAACAGGGTGTGCCGGTGGGTGTAGTTCAGCGTGCCACTGACGTCGCTGTAGTCCACGCGGACGCGGTAGGTGTTTCCATTCGGCGAGCTGTTCTCGACGATATCCATCGGGTAGTGGTGATAAGCCAGGCCCGCCACCAGGGTCGAGTCGTCGTCGATCTGCCAGGTGGTCTTGTTGGCCAGCCAGGTACTGCCAGGTTGATCGCGGTAAGCGTCGATACGCAGGTTGTTGGCCGCAGCGGCACGTGGGTTATGCTCGATCTGCGCCTTGGTCAGGCGGCCCGGTACTTCGTGCTCGGTTTCGCGGTAACGCAGGTAGAAGCGCGTCTCCAGGTTCTCGTTGAGGCGGTAGCCGAAGTTGGCGGCGACGCCTTTGCCCTTGCCTGAGGAATGATCCTGATAGCCGTCGGTTTCGCTGTCGGTGAGGGCGAAGTAGTAGTCGAAATCGCCCAGCACCTGGCCGGAGGCGATGCTGCGCTTCTGGTAGCCACGGCTGCCTGCTTCATAGCGCAGTTGCAGCTTGGGCGCGGTGTAGCCGGTGTGGGTGATGTAGTCGATGGCGCCGCCCAGGGCCAGCGAACCCCGGTCGAAGCCGTTGGCGCCGCGTAATACTTCGGCGCGACTTATCCACAGCGGTTCCAGCAGTTCGTAGGGCGTGCCGCCGGGGCCGGTCAGTGGCAGGCCGTCGAGCATGATATGGGTGCCGGAAGCATGTGAGCCGGGGCCACGGTTGATGCCCGAGCCACGCACGCTGATCTTCACGCCTTCGTTGCCGGGTGACTGTGCGTAGACGCCGGGCTGGTAGGCCAGTACGTCGGCGACGCCGGCCACGCGGCCCTGCTCGACCTTGGCCATATCCACCACATTGGTGGCCCCAGGGACGCGCTTGAGCTCCTCGCGCGCGGCCTCTACTTCACTTACCTGTTCGCCGGTGACCTGCAGTGAATCGAGTTGCACGGGCTCATCGGCGAAGGCGCTGTGGCCGCTCAGGCAGGCGAGGGCGAGCAGTGTGATGCGGGCAGGAGGACGGGAAAACGGCAGGGGCAGCATGCAAGGGCTCCGTTGAGCGGGCGGCGAGTGTGTCTGATGGAGGCCGACGAGGATTCGTCACGCCAGCGCGGTGCTGGCGCGGGGGCACATCATGCCGGTTTTGCCCGTGCTGTGCAGCGGGCCGCTCAGGGAGAAGCAGGGCGGCCGCGCGACTGGTGACCGCCCCTGTGGATAACCCTCAGGCCAGGCCGGCCTTGTCCAGACCGAACTGCTTGTCGGCGGAGCCGGGCACGGTGCGGAAGGCCACGTTGAGGCGGTTCCAGCCGTTGATGGCGACCACCAGGAAAGTCAGCTCCGACAGTTCCTGCTCGGAGAACTGCTCGCGCACGCTGGCGTAGATGGCGTCGGACACGCCGTGCGGCGACAGCTGGGTCAGGGCTTCCGTCCACTCCAGCGCGGCGCGCTCCTGCGCGGAGAACAGCGGCGATTCGCGCCACACGGCGACATGGTGCATGCGCAGTTCGCGGTCGCCATGGATCTTCGCTTCCTTCACGTGCATGTCGACGCAGAAGGCGCAGCCGTTGATCTGCGAGGCGCGCAGCATAACCAGGTGGGCCAGCGGCGCGAGGAACGGGCTGCGGGTCAGCAGCATGGAGAACTCGGCGTATTTGCCGGAAGCCTTGGGGGAGAGGGCGAAGTAGTCGAGGCGCTGGCTCATGGTGATCATCCGTATCCGCGTTGAGGGGCGCGATGGCGTGACGGCCTGCCCCGGTAGCGGTGAATCTACGCAGAGGTGGCCCAGTCACATAGATCCAATTGTGCAGATTCGGATTGATCCACTTCGCTCAGCGTCGGGCTTGCGACGGCGGAAAACCATACTCGCGCTTGAAGGCGGCGCTGAAGCTGCTGAGGTGCTCGTAGCCGGCCAGATTGGCGGCATCCTCCACTGACAGGCCCTGCTGGCGCATGGCCTGATAAGCGCGGGCCAGGCGCTGGCGGCGCAGGTAGGCGGCGATGGTGGTGCCGTTGCGGCTGCGAAAGGCATTCTGCAGGTCGACCGGGTTGGTGCCGAGCTGGCGCGCCATGTCGGTGATGCTCAGGGCATCTGCCTCGCTGCTGTCGAGCCATTCCTTGAGGCGCGCCAGGCAGCGTTCGAGATGGCTGCCGAGGCGTTTCTCCGGCGGCGCATCGATGCCGCGCAGGATGTCGCAGGCCAGATCCAGGGCGAAGCTCTCGCGTTGCAGGCGTTGCATCAACGGCGGCAGGCTCGCGTCACGTTCGAGCAACTGGTGGGCACGTTGGAGGATGTCCACCGAGGGTTGCCAGGGCAGGTTGTGCCAGTGGCTGCGGCTGAAGCGCATCAGGGCGTCGCTGCGCAGCTGGCTGTCGAGGGCGAACTGCTGCAGCCAGTCCGGGGTGATGCTCAGGCATACCTTGGTTTCTTCGCGGCCGCTGCGCCAGTGGCGCTGGAACTGGTCGCTATCGGTCAGGTTGACCAGCATGGCGCGCTGACCGCCAGGGCGGGCATCGAAGTGCAGGCGCTGGCGCGGCAGGCTGACTTCGGCTTCGCCTTGCAGCAGGAAGGCGGCAGTGATGCCCGGCGCCAGGCGGTTGTCGCTGCTGGCGTCGACCAGATCGCGGCTATGGCTGAAGTACAGCACCAGGCCTTCGCTCAGCACTTGCACTTGTTGTTCGCCGTCGAGCACTGGCTGTTCGCCCGGTAGCTCGCGCTGGAAATGCAGGTTGCCGCCCAAGGTGTGGGCGACATCGCTGAGCTGACCGCAGGTGAAGACCGTCATGCTGGCTTGACCGATGGAAGTTTCGTTGCGGCTAATTTTTCCTTCTTTTCCCCTAAGCGCGCAACATTGTTCAGAATTATTCTCATGTGCAATGAGGTCGCAATCGTCTTGATTGCGTTACCAACGATCATGGGAATCACACAGCGATGGGTTTGCTCCTCACGCAAACGACGGTGGTCGAGGCGGTCTTCCATGACCATGTCGACGCGGCGCAGATAAGCCAGTGGCTGGACGGCATCGAGCATCTGATCGAAGGCCGTCAGCCGTTCTTCTTCATTTCCAGTACCCGCGAGGGCAGCACCTTCGCCGAGGATTACCGGGCCATCCAGGGCGTCTGGTACAAGCAGCACAAGGCGGCGTTCCGCGAGGTTTGCCAGGGGCTGGTGCGCATCGCCTGTGACGCCGAGGAGCAGGCCCGGCTCGACACTCCGGCGCTGCATGCCGCCTGGGGCGTGCCCTACTTCGTCACCCTGGACAGGACGCACGGCTATCGCTGGATCGCCGAGCGCATGGTGGATCATGCAGCGTCCGTCTGAGCAGGTGCCGGTGACCCGGCTGGCGTTGGCGGTGATCGTGGTGCTGTACCTGGCCCACGCGCTGCCGCTGTACTTCTTCAACGTGGCGATGCCGGCCATCCTGCGTAGCCAGGGTGTCGACCTGCGCTGGATCGGCATGCTTTCGCTGCTGTATGTCCCCTGGGCGTTCAAGTTCCTCTGGGCGCCGCTGGTCGACCGGCATTACCTGCACAGCCTCGGCCGTCGCCGCACCTGGCTGTGGCTGACCCAGGCGGCGCTGGTGGCCGGCATCCTGGTACTGGCGCTGACCGGGCTGGAGCACGGCCTGCTGCTGTTCGTGCTGGTGAGCCTGTGGACATCCACCTTCGCCGCCACCCAGGACATCGCCATCGACGGTTACACCGTGGAGTCGCTGGCCAGCGAGGATCATCGTCTGGGCAGCATGGCGCAGAGCATTGGCGTGGCCCTGGGCAGCCTGTTCGGTGGCGCCGGTGTGCTGTGGCTGTACCAGGTGGTCGGCTGGCAGAGCGCGCTGCTGACCCTGGCCGGCCTCAGCGCCTTGACCATGCTGGCGGTGGCGCGCGTCGATGATCGCCTGCCGGCGCAGGCCGAGGCGGCCAGGCCGGGCTTCATCGCCACCTTCAAGCGTCCGGAGATCCGCTGGGCACTGCTGCTGATCCTGGTCTATCGCCTGGTCGAGGCGCCGGCCATGGCCATGCTTACGCCGATGTTGGTGGATCGCCAGTGGTCGCTGACGCAGATCGGCCTGCTGATGTCGGTGGCCGGCGCCAGCGTCGGGCTGCTTGCCGCCGTGGCGGCTGCACGCCTGTTGCAGCGCCAGCGCGCGGCGACCCTGCTGCTGCGCGCCGGCTGGCTGCGCAGCCTGGCCTACCTGGCGGTCGCCGGGCTGCTGTTCAGCGGCCTGGCCGACGGTTCACCGCTGTGGCTCGGGGCCATGGTGCTGGTGCTCCTGGCCATCCGCTACCTGGCGATGACCAGCCTCTACGCCCTGTTCATGCAGCTGTGCTCGCGGCAGCAGGCCGGCACCGATTTCACCGTGCTGGTGTGCTTCGAGCTGTTGGTGTTCTTCGTCGGCGGTTCGCTATCGGGCTTCCTCGCCAAGGGCCTGGGCTACGAAACCTATTACCTGCTGCTGGGCGCACTTTCAGTGCTCAGCGTCCTGCTCTGCAAACCTATCGTCCGGTCGATCCAGGCCGGCTCCGGCAATCATTGACGCGCTTTCTCTGGGGGAAACCATGAGACATCTTTCGGCATCCATGCAGGTCACCTTGCTCAGCCTGGCGGTGAGTGGCGCGCTCCACGCGCAGGCCGACGACACTACGACCAGCCAGGTCAAGGAACTCAGCCCGATGGTGGTCACCGCCACCCGTTCGGCCAAGAGCATCGCCGAGATCGCCGGCACGGTTTACAGCATCGATCGCGAGCAGGTTGCAGAGCAGGCTGCCGCTGGCCGTTCCACCGCCGATATCCTCGGCCAACTGGTGCCCTCGCTGGCGCCGAGCAGCGGCACCACCAGCAACTACGGCATGACCATGCGCGGGCGTACCGTGCAGGTGATGATCGACGGCGTGCCGCTGACCGGCTCGCGCGATGGTTCGCGCCAGCTCAACAGCATCAGCCCGGCGATGATCGAGCGCATCGAGGTGATCTCCGGTGCCACCAGCATCTACGGCGCCGGCGCCACCGGCGGCCTGATCAATATCATCACGCGCAATGCCGACGACGAAACCAGCGACTTCAGCAGCCGTATCGGCCTGCGTACCCCCGGCAAGGCGGCGCGTGACGCCATGGCCTACGAGGCCTCGCAGACCGCTGCCTTCCACCAGGGCGCGGTCAACGGTTTCGCCGGCCTGAGCTTCACCAAGCAGGGCGAGATTCGCGACGCCCATGGTGATCACATCGGCCCGGAAATCTCCCAGACCGACCGCCAGGACACCACCAGCTTCGACTTCAACGGCCGCCTGACCTGGCACCTGGACGATGACCAGCAACTGAGCGCCGGCGTGCGCTACTACGATGACGAGCAGGACAGCGACTACGGCCCGGACTACGGCCCCAACCTGTCGGCGTTGCTGGTCTCGAACTACCAGCCCAGCCACAACGCGGTGGACGGTTTGAAGCTCGACGACCAGCCGCGCACCCGTCATTACGGCGCCAATGTGCAATACCTCAACCGCGATTTGCTGGGTGGCCAGCAATTGACCGCCGAAGCCTACTACCGCAAGGAAAAATCGCGCTGGTTCCCGTTCGCCAGTCGTGCGGCCAATGCCGCGTTGCCCGGTGGGGTGGCCAACGTGGTGCTGCAGTCGAGCACCGACATCGACGTCTGGGGCGTGCGCACCGCCTTGCAGAAGGGCTTCGAGCTGGCCGGCCGCGATCTGCAACTGACCTATGGCCTGGATCACGAGCGTGAGCAGGATAGTCAGGACGGCCAGTTCTACGACTTCAATAGCTTCTTCACCAGCAATGGCCTGAACTATCGCGAGACCTACAGTTCCTCGATGGGCCCGGACGTGGAAGTGAGCAAGACCGGCGCGTTCCTCCAGGGCGACTACCAGCTCACCGAGCGCCTCAGCCTGCAGGCCGGGGTACGGCGCGAAACCATCCGCAACCAGGTGGATGACTCCACCCCCTATGGCGAGGCAGTCACCGCCGCCACCGTGGCCGGTTACCAGGCGCGTACCCTGGAAGGCGGCAACGTGCGCCACAGCGAAACCCTGTTCAACCTCGGCGCGGTGTACAAGCTGACCGACACTCAGCAGCTGTTCGCCAATTTCTCCCAGGGCTTCAGCCTGCCCGACACCCAGCGCATGCTGCGCGACGTGCCGGCCAGCTTCGTCATCGATAGCAGCAGCATCGATTCGATCAAGGTCAACAACTACGAACTGGGCTGGCGCCTGGGCGATGCCGGTGGCCTCAACGCCGGAGTCACCGCGTTCTACAACACCTCCGACAAGGTGGTGCAGTTCAACCGCGATTTCAGCGTCTCGGTGGCCGACACCGACGAGCGCGTATGGGGCGCCGAGGGTAACCTGCAGGTGCCCGTCGCCGAGGGCTGGACGCTGGGCGGCACCCTGGCCTACACCCGTGGCCAGTACAAGGACGCCGCTGGCAACTGGCGCGAGCTCAATGCCTTCCGCGTCTCGCCGCTGAAGGCCACCGTCTATAGCGACTGGCGCTTCCTCGATGGCTATGGCGTGCGCCTGCAGGCGCTCACCGTGGGTGGCAGCGACCGTGCCTACGACGACGCCCAGTCCGCCGCGATCAGCCCAACCATCCGCGCCACCCCGGCGACCAAGATCCAGGGCTATACCGTGGTCGACCTGATCGCCCATGCGCCCTGGCTGGGCGGCGAGGTCGGTTTCGGTGTCTATAACCTGGCCAACCGCGACTACAAGACCGTCTACGGCCAGCAGGCCGAGGCCACCTACGGCGCCATCTCCAGTCTGCCGGCAGCCGGGCGCACCTTTGGCCTCAGCTATTCGGTGGCGTATTGATCGCTCAGCGCTGATAGTTCAGCGGCCGTTTCGACGACTCCGGCAGTGCCAGGCCGCCTGCCATCAGCAGCACGGTGATCGACAGTGCGCGTTTACGTCCGATCCGATCACCGAGAATGCCGAAGACGATGCTGCCCAGTGGGCGCAGGGCGAACGACACGGCAAACACGGCGAAGGTCTGCAGCAGCGCCAGGGTCGGGTTGCCCGGCGGGAAGAACAGCGAAGCGATGGTCACGGCGAGAAAGCCGTAGACGGCAAAGTCGAACCACTCGACGAAATTACCGATGGCCGAGGCGGCGATCACCTTGTGCAAGGTGGCCGGGCTGACCTGCTGGCCCGTGTGGATAGCATTCATGCGACGCTCCTGATCCCTGATTTAGACGGCTTCAGGCAGGTTACGGAGCGATGGGTGGGGCGGGCGCTTCGCAGGCGACAGCGGCGTTGCCGTGAGCGACCTCAGCCCTGGGGAAACTGCGCCGGGTCGGAGAAGCAGGCGCGCAGGTGATCGAACACCAGGCGCACCCTTGGCGGCACCGGGCCTTGCTGCGGGCGATAGATAAACAACTGCCAGGGATCGGGTGCCTGCTCGGTCAGCACCGCCTGCAGTCGGCCGCTCTCCAGGTAGGGCTGCGCCAGGTAGGCGGGCAACTGGCCGTAGGCCAGGCCGGCGAGCACGGCCTCCAGCTCGGCTTCGGGGTCGTCGCATACCAACGCTGGCGCGGGTGGATGCAGGCTGGGGCCGTGGGCGAAGGTCCACGGCCAGCGACGGCCGGTCTTGCGGTCGATCAGCACCGAGAGCGGCCGCTGCTGCAATTCATCGAGATCACTTGGTTCGCCAGTGGCAGTGATCAGCTCGGGCGCAGCCACCACCAGCAACGGTACCGGCGCCAAGGCGCGCGCGACGTAGCGGCTATCACGCAGAAAGCCGACGCGGATGCCGATGTCGATCTGCGCTTCCACCGCGTCGGTGATCTCGTCCTCCAGCCGCAGGTTCAGCACCAGTTGCGGGTGCTGCTTGAGCAAGGGCTGCAGAAAACCCACCAGAAAGCGTTTACCGATGGCCTGCGGCGCGGTGATGCCGATGCGCCCGGCGATGACCGATTCGGTTTCGGCGCGGTGGCCGCGAAACAGCGCGTCGAAATCCTCCAGCATCTGCCGGGCGCGCAGCGCATAGGCCTCGCCGAAGGCGGTGATATGCACCTGGCGGGTGTTGCGGTGGAACAGAATCTCGCCCAGTTCCTCCTCCAGCGCCTTGATCGCACGGGTCACCGCCTGCGGCGAAACCCCCAGGCGAGTGGCTGCTTCGCGGAAATTGCTGCAGTCGGCCGCGCTGCAGAAAATGCGGATCATCTCCATGCGGTTGAGCATGTCGGGGTGCCTCTGTATTCCAAAAACTGGAATAGCCTAATCCAAACTCTTCCATTCATTGAAACGAAAATCGCCTCTAACATGAGTCCATGTCCAGCGAGCGACGCCGGACACTCCAACGAATCGAGAGAGGCTTACCCATGAGCAACAACATTTCCGGCAAGGTCGTGGTCATCACTGGCGCCAGCAGCGGACTGGGCGAAGCGACTGCGCGTCATCTGAGCAAGCTGGGCGCCAAGGTGGTGCTGGCCGCACGGCGCAAGGAGCGTCTCGAGCAACTGGTCAGCGAGCTGGTCGCCGCTGGTGGCGAGGCTGTGGCCTACACCACCGACGTGACCCGCGCCGATGAGGTCAAGGCGCTGATCCAGGGCGCACTGGACAGCTTCGGCCGCGTCGACGTGCTGATCAACAACGCCGGGCTGATGTCCATTGCACCGATGAGCGATGTGCGCGTCGACGAGTGGGAGCGCATGATCGACATCAACATCAAGGGCGTGCTGTACGGCATCGCCGCGGCGCTGCCGGTATTCCAGCAACAGAACGCCGGGCATTTCATCAACATCGCTTCGGTGGCCGGGATCAAGGTGTTCAGCCCGGGTGGCACCGTCTACAGCGGCACCAAGTTCGCCGTACGCGCCATCTCCGAAGGGTTGCGTCATGAGGTCGGCGGCAGCATCCGCACTACCACCATCGAGCCCGGCGCGGTGGATTCGGAGCTGAAGTTCGGCAGCTCGCACCAGCAGAGCCGCGATTTCGTCGTCGATTTCTACAAGCAGGCGATCCCGGCGGAATCGGTGGCGCGCGCCATCGCCTACGCCATCGAGCAACCTGCCGACGTCGACATCAACGAGATCGTCCTGCGTCCGACCACGCAGGAGTTCTGATCCATAACCGCTGTTGCAGGCGCTTGCGATGCTGGTTCAGCCGAGCCAGCATGCAAGCGCCTTTTTCGCTTTCAGGAGCCTGCATGAGCGCGTCCATCCATTCCGTCGACCTGACCAAGGCCTATCGTCTGCTCAACCACGGTCCCACCGTGCTGGTGTCGGCGCGTCATCAGGCTGTGGATAACGTCATGGCGGCGGCCTGGTGCTGCGCCCTGGATTTCGATCCGCCGAAGCTTACCGTGGTGATCGACAAGGCCACGCGCACCCGCGCGCTGGTCGAAGGCAGTGGCCTGTTCGCCATCCAGGTGCCGACCGTGGCGCAACTGCAGCTGACCCAAGCGGTGGGCAACGCCAGCCTGACCGATGATTCGGCGAAGCTGGCGCATGCCGGGGTCGAGTTGTTCGAGATGCCAGGCCACGATGTGCCGCTGGTGGCGGGCTGCTCGGCCTGGCTGGTCTGCCGGCTGATCGATGAGCCGCACAACCAGCAGGCCTATGATCTGTTCATTGGCGAGGTGATTGCGGCCTGGGCGGACGAGCGCGTGTTTCGCGACGGTCGCTGGCATTTCGAGACGGCCGACCCCAGCCTGCGCAGCCTGCATCACGTGGCGGGCGGGCACTATTACGCGATTGGCGAGGCGCTGAAGTCCTGATGCCGGGCGTGCTTAGCGCGCCAGCGGCAGCGCCACGCCGATCAGCACGAAGAGCACGCCGCAACTGCGATTGAAGGTGCGGCCGCCGCGCTGCAGCCAGGGCCGTACGCGGAAGGCCAGCAGCGCCAGCAGCAATTCGACGAGAAACTCGACCACGGCGAAGGTCGTGGCCATCACCACGAACTGCACGGCCAGGCCGCGCTGTGGGTCGAGGAACTGCGGCAGGAAGGCGCCGTAGAACAGGATCACCTTGGGATTGGACAACGCCGACAGCAGGCCCTGGCGAAACAGCCGGGCGGCGCCGGGGCGGGTGCCGCTGTCGGTCAGGGTCAGGTTCATCGGCGGCGAACGCCACAGTTGCACGCCCAGCCAGATCAGGTAGGCGCCACCGATCCACTTCAGCGCCAGCAGCGCGGTGGGCGCGGTCTTGAGCAGCGCGCTGAGGCCGAACATGGCCAGGGCGATCAAGGTGCTGAAGCCGACCACGCCGCCAAGGATGGTGGCCAGCGCCAGGCGCGCGCCGTACAGCCCGCCGTGGGTCAGCGCCAGCAGGCTGTTGGGGCCGGGCGTCAGCGCCAGGCCGAGGGTGGCGATGAAGTAGACGAGCCAGAGTTCGAGGGCCATGCGGGTCTCCTGTGAATGCGTGGCAAGTCTAGTCAGCGACAGTGTCGTGATTGAGGTAGATTCTGGTCATCTAACGGTTGATTCTGGACTGCCATGGCCGAACGCCCCGATCTGCGTTTTCTCCTGCTGCCACTGCCGGAGTTCGCCCTGCTGCCCTTCGGTGGCTTTCTCGACAAGCTGCGTTTCAGCGCCGACGACGAGGACTACAGCCGCCAGCGC
>JAEXFD010000026.1 GCA_023400405.1 Pseudomonadota bacterium | reverse complement strand
GGCTTGATGGCAGATGTTTTCAGGAGTGGCTTTTTTAGCGTAGCATCTTCCTGCTGTTTTTCAATGGCAATTTTCCAAATTTCATTTAAAAATATTAAAATTTTTTCCCGGTTCTTCGACTTCCCGTTTGATGAAACGAAATAAGAAATAGGAATTGGCACTTCGTGAATAAAAAATGACATTTTCAGAAAGGTAATGATAAAGAGTTTGAAGTATAATATTTGCAGATCAACAAAAGGAGTTCCTGGATGAGATATAAGCAGTTCTTTTTTACTTTTCTGATTGCTGCAATCAGTTGCGGTTTCGCCGGAGAGGTCGATTTCAGCCGTTATCCGAAGCGCAAATGCTGGGCGGCAGGCGGTGCGGTCACTATTACGCCGGAATTCGACGCATTGAAACTGACCTGGAATCCGGCGGAACGGAAATTCATGGAATTCACTTTTCCGCAAGCGCCGCTCCTCGGGACCTTTGAAGAGTTGACCGTAGCGGTTGAGCTCAAGCGTTCGGAAAAAAGCACGCTCAATGCGCTCGCACTGCGGCTGATCGACAAAGACGGCGAAATTTTTCAGTTCAAAAAAGCAGTTGGCCCGGAAACGACGCAGCTCGTTTACAAAATAAACGGTCTTGACCCGAAACCCAACGGCTGCTGGAAAAGTTCAGCCAAGGCTGTCGCAAATAAGAAGATGGACATGCCGGTCAGCCTCCTCGGCATGTCGGTCGATTATCCGGCAAACTCCGGCCCCGGTGAAGTGCTGGTCACATCAATCCGTTATGAGAAATTTCCCGAGGAATCTGAACCGGTCAATGCGCGTGAGGCCGTACCGGTTCCGGGGGAAAAATTCAGGACCGGGACGGAAAACGACCAGCGATTCTTCGAATGCAGCGAGGGCATCTTTTTCCCGGTGCTCCGCGGCGGCCAGTTTCGTCTGCGTGTAAAGGCGGGCGCCGCTCCCCAGGCCCAGTTGCTTTTGCTGCACGGCAAGCAGGAAAAAGCGCAGAAACCGGCAACGGTGAAAGCCGGCGACGACAATGTTTATACGCTCATCTATCCAGTTCCCTACGAACTGGACGGCACGTCGGTTTCGCTGAAAAAAATCAAAATTGATTCGGCCGGGCCTGTGCAGATGATTGATCTGACTTACGAAATCCCGCATGTGGAACTGGCGTTCAACCTGGGTGAAGGTTCCGATTTCAACGTCTGGCAGCAGGGCGTGCCGGGAAAAGTCCGTTTTTCCAACACCCGCACGGCAGCGCTTTCCGGCAAAGCCGAACTGGTCTGGAGCGATAACGCCGGGAAGGAACTTGAGCGCATCATCGAACACATTGAACTTGCTCCCGGCGAAAGCAAAGAGATTGCGCTGCCTGAACCGCAACTCTACGGCCTGTATCATCTCAGCGGTACTCTGCCCGGCAAGGACGGCCGTCCGGTCGTCTTCCGCCGCCGCCTCGGGTTCATGCCGCCGAACAATGCCGAAGAGCACGACGGCATGCAGTATGGCGTTGCGCTGCTGACCCCGGCATTGAAACGTCTGGAAATCACCGCGCGCGCCGCCCGTTACTGCGGCGCGGACTTCGACCGCTCCTCGATCATCTGGGCGTATATCGAACGCCATCAGGGCAAATGGGACTGGAGTTATCCCGATGCGCATTACAGAATTTTAAAGGACGCCAAACTGCGCTGGGCGCCGATCCTATGGTTCCCGCCGCGCTGGGCGACCTCGAAAACGTGGAAGCCCTCCTATGAACCGGTGATGCAGAGTTTCGGTTTTCCGCTTCCCGACTACGATCTCTGGACAACCTATGTCCGCAACTGTGTGGAACGTTACGGCAAAGAGAACATCCGCGTCATGGAGATCTGGAACGAAGCGGAACTTCCCGGCTTCGCCAACTTCACGCCCGAAGAGTATGCCGAACTGCTGAAACGTGCCTACGATGTCATCAAGTCGGTCAATCCGAAGATTCAGGTTTCCGCTTGCGGCTATACCTGCATGCCGGGGCAGCACCCGCGCATGACCTTTCCGGACTTCATGCCGCGCTCGCTGAAAGCGGCCAGGGGGAAATATGATCTTCATCCGATTCATTATCACGGATTTTTTCATGAATACGTCGGCGGCATCGGCGCCTTCCTCGAAGCCCGCAAAGAGTGGGGCGTCACAGCGCCGTGGGCGGCAAACGAAACGGCGATGACCTCGAGCTTCTGCACTCGTCTGGCGCAGGCGGAAATTCTCTTTGAAAAGATGGTCTACTCGCAGGTCAAGGGGGCCGTCGCCCACGTCTGGCACAATATGTACGATCTTGGCCGCGACCACTTCAATAAGGAACACAATTTCGGGCTGCTCGACCATGCGCTGGAACCCAAGGAGGCTTATCTTGCCTACAACAACGTCACGAGGCTTTTCCGCGGCGCCGGATTGGTGCGCGATCTCACCGTCGGCGACTGCTACATGTTTCTCTTCAAAAAAGGCGACACCCTTCTGATTCCCGGCTGGACACTTTATCCGCCTGCTTCCGAGCGGCTGTTCGAGCTCACAGGCGTCACCGGCAAAGCGGAATTCATAGATGTTTTCGGCAACCGCACACCGGTCAGGACGGAAAAGGGAAAACTCCTGCTGCACGTCTCTTCGGCACCGATGACGCTTGCGTTGGAACAGGACACATTGCCGGAAATCAAGGGAGAGGTTTTCACGGCAACCCGAGATTTCGGTGAATTCAAACTTGCCTCCGGAAGCGGCGTGAAGTCCGTTACCGGCGCATTTGCCGACGGCAGCGCCCGTGAACTCGCTGTCGGCGGCGACGGGACTTTCCGTTATCCGGTCAAACCGGAAAAGTTGCGGAAACCGCAGGCGCTCACCCTGACTTTCGATACGGAACTCGGTGAATTCGCCGTCCGCAAATTCCTGACTCCGCAATTCCGGTTGCCCGCGAATGCGAATTTCAACCGTCCGGCGGATTTCTCGCTGCAGGATGCGTCAAGCTACATGCAGACTTCGCCGAACGACCCGATGTATGCCGACTGCATTTACAAGGGCGCGGACGACTGCTCGGTCAGGCTCTGGCTGGGCTGGAAATCCCCCGATAAAATCGCAGCCAGGGTCGTGGTGCGCGACGACATCCATTTTCAGGATCAGAAAGGCGTGCAGATTTATCAGGGCGACGGCCTGCAAATCTTCTTTTCGCAGACCATTACCGGCGGCATGTGGAAGGTCGGTATTGCCAAGGATAATGATGGTGAGATCCGCAAATTCTGCTGGATGAAGCCGGGCAAAGGCGATGGCGATGCACTGCTTGAGGAAATTCCGGTCAGCATCATCCGCAATGAAACAGCCAAAGATACGGTTTATGAGATGGAATTCCCGGCAAAGCGGCTTGGAATCGTCCGCGGCAAACCGTTCCGTTTCAACTTGCTGGTCAACGACAACGACGGGCGTTGCCGTGTAGGTTATCATTCACTCACGGAGATCCGTGGCGACGGCAGAAATGATATTGGATATCCGGTTATTGTATTTGAAGAATAAAGTTTCCCGACAAACAATCCCAGAAAGGAGCCTCCTCTTATGAAAACGTGCTTTACCTGTTTCAAAAAATCATCTACCGGAAGCCGCAATTCCTTCTCGCTTATTGAACTTCTGGTTGTGATCGCGATCATCGCCATCCTCGCGGGAATGTTGTTGCCAGCACTAAATAGAGCACGCGTTTCCGCAAGAACAACGAACTGTGTCGGCAATATGAAGCAGCTTACCCTCGCCGTTGCTATGTATACGGATACTTATAAACGTCTTCCACCTGCAAATTACTCCTCCGGAGTCGACGATCCCCGTGCGTGCCAAAGTGGTATAAATGCCGTCGGCATCGGTCTCCTTGCCAAAACAGGAATGATTCCGGGGAGCGATCCGAATAAGTATATTCAACTTAACGCAGATGGGGAAAATCGTCCTGCTGTTTTCAAATGCCCGTTTACAGACAAAATGGGGGCAGGAGCAGGATTTGTCAACTTTGCAGATTACATTTATGGGCGTGATGAATCCACAAATGCAGGCGGAGGAGGTTATCTCAAGGGATTCGGAAAATCTTTTACTCAAGTTCCCGGTACTAGAGTCATTATGTGGTGCTACTGTGCAGACCACTTTCTGCGTCCGGAGAAAGTCCCTCCGACCAACTGGACGCATAGTGGAGACTCGTCGGTTTTCGGCCGTCTCGACGGTTCTGTTCAAACACTTAAATACACATATGCCAAAAGTGTCCGAGGTACAGTAGGAGCGACCAACCATGAAGCGTTTCTCAATAGT
>JAEXFD010000004.1 GCA_023400405.1 Pseudomonadota bacterium | reverse complement strand
GTCAATATCGGTTATCAGCATCCGCGCGTTCTGGCGGCGATGAAGGCACAGCTGGAAGAGTTGACCACTATTGCGCCGGCAACCGCAAACCTCGCACGCGGTGAAGCGGCAAAACGCATTGTTGACCTGGCCCCCGAAGGCTTTAGCAAAGTGTTTTTTACTAACGCCGGGGCCGACGCCAATGAAAACGCCATGCGTATGGCGCGGATGTACACCGGGCGCGACAAGATCTTTTCTGCCTACCGTTCCTACCACGGGAATACCGGCAGCGCCATTGTGGCCACGGGCGACTCCCGTCGTATCCCGAATGAATATGCCCGTGGGCACGTTCACTTCTTTAACCCGTACCTCTATCGCAGTGAATTCAACGCCACGACCGAGGAAGAAGAGTGCCAGCGCGCACTGGCGCATCTGCGTCGGATGATTGAGTGCGAAGGGCCAAATTCTGTGGCTGCCATCCTGCTGGAGTCCGTACCGGGCACCGCCGGGATTCTGGTGCCGCCAAAAGGTTATATGCAGGGCGTACGTGCGCTGGCGGATGAGTTCGGCATTGTGCTGATTGTCGATGAAGTGATGGCCGGTTTTGGCCGCACCGGCAGCTGGTTTGCCTTCGAGCAGGATGGCATTGTTCCCGATCTCATCACCTTTGCCAAAGGCGTTAATGCGGGTTACGTACCGGCGGGTGGCGTCATTATTTCCGAGAAAATCTCGCACTACTTTGACGACCACTTCTTTGCAGGCGGCCTGACCTATTCCGGCCATCCGCTGGCCATGTCGGCGATTGTCGCCACGCTGGATGCGATGAAAGATGAAAAAGTTGTCGAGAACGCGGCGACGGTCGGTGACGGTGTGCTGCGTGCTGGCCTGACATCACTGGCGCAGAAACATGCGTTGATCGGCGATGTGCGTGGGCGTGGTATGTTCCAGGCGCTGGAACTGGTTACCGACCGCGTGGCAAAAACGCCGGTGGCAGCGGCTGATATGGCGGCGATCAAAGGTGCGTTGCTCAAGGCGGGCATTTTGCCTTTTGTCGTCGAAAACCGTTTTCACGTGGTACCGCCGTGCACCATGAGTGCCGCGGAAGTGCAAAAAGGGCTGGCGATTTTTGATGCGGTACTCGGTGAGTTTGGCAGCCTGGCAAAGTAACTTTCATCCAGTAAACGTTTTCTGAAAAACACGTTTTACTGGATATCAATACAGTTTTTTATCGTCTGCAGAGAAGTAAGTGGGTAGCATTCTCGCGGGTGCCTGAGGCTTTCTGAGTCAGGCATTTGCAGGGTTCAGAAAGGTGAAAGCCCCAGGAGATAGTGTTATCAACCTGAGGCTTACATCCGAACCCTAGACAGGTTGGATGTTAGTCTCTTTTTTGCACGGAGGCAACGACATGCTAACGAAGTACGCCCTGGTGGCGATCGTGGTGCTGTGTATGACGGCACTGGGTTTCACGCTGTTGGTACGTGACTCACTTTGCGAGATGACGTTCAAACAACGGGATACGGAGTTTAAGGCTGTTCTCGCTTACGAAACGAAGAAGTAGCTGACTTGCGGGGAGCAATCCCCGCAAATCATCTTGTCAGGTTGGAACCTCACGCACCCAAACTCCTCTCACCTAGCTCATCCGATGCTCACCACGCGCCAGCGCATCCCGGTCAAAAAAACGTTCGATTTTGCCGTTCGCCATAAAGGCGGCACGGTCAGACATGTGCGCGATGACGTCTGCATCATGGCTGACCAACAAATAACTCATATTGTGCTGAGCTTTCAGGCGATTCAGTAAGTTGAGGATCTCTGCCTGGATTGACATATCCAGCGCCGAAGTCGGTTCATCAAGCAGAAGAATTTGCGGGCGTAATAGCAGCGCCCGGGCGATGGGCACGCGCTGACGCTGGCCCCCCGAGAGTTGATGCGGGTAGCGTTTAGCTGAATCTGCAGGCAGGCCCACCTGCTCCAGCGCCGTGCTCACGCGTTGTTCTACCCCTTTCTCGCGGTGAATCTGTAGCGGTTCCGCGAGAGTGCGGTACAGCGTGTGGTTAGGATGCAGTGAAGCATAAGGATCCTGAAAGACCATCTGCACGTTGCGTCGCAATGCACCCTGGTAACGGACGCCTGCTTTTATGTCAGAGCCAAATAATGACACTTCTCCGTGCCATTCTCGCTGCAATCCTGCCAGTACGCGCATCAGCGTGGATTTACCACAACCTGAGGCGCCAATCAGGCTAAACGTCTCGCCTTGTTCGAGGCTAAAGCTGGCATCGCGGACGACGGTTTTTTCTCCGAAGCTTACCTCGAGATGGCGAATTTCAGCGATGGCCATGGTCTGACTCCGTAAAGATTTGGCTGCGGTCAAGCGTCGGGAGCATCTGACCGTAGGTTTGCGCCTGCGGACGACAGGTCCACAGCGTGCGTGTGTAAGGATGCGAGGCGTTGGGCAATTCGCTGGCGGCCATTTCGTCCACCTTTTGCCCCTGGTACATCACCAGCACGCGATGGCAATGCTGTGCGACCAGCGGCAAATCGTGGCTGATAAGCAGCATGGCCATTTGCCGTTGTTCACACTGCGCAACCAGCAGTTCAAGGATTTGATTGCGCAGGCGAGCGTCGAGGGCTGAGGTGGGTTCATCCGCAATCAGCACCTGGGGATCGTTAACCAGTGCGATAGCGATCATGACGCGCTGGCCCATAC
>JAEXFD010000059.1 GCA_023400405.1 Pseudomonadota bacterium | reverse complement strand
GTGGGGGCGCGGGCCGGTGTCGCGATGCGCCGACAGGCGCATCGCAAACGAAGAGCAGTGGCCTCACTTCTGGCATTTGGGGCACCAAAAGGTCGAACGCCCCGAGTCCACGCGCCGCTCGACCAGGCCCCCGCATCCACAGGGCTCGCCCTCACGACCATAGACACGCCATTGCTTGGCGAAATAGCCGAGCTGGCCATCCGGCCGGGCATAGTCTCGGATCGTCGATCCCCCCGCCCGAATTGCGCTTTCGAGCACCTCGCGCACCGCCGCGACCAGCTTGTCCAGCCGCTGCCGCGAGATCGTTCCCGCCGCGCGGGTCGGCGCGATCCGCGCCAGGTACAGCGCCTCGCAGACATAGATGTTGCCCAGCCCCGCCACCACGCGCTGATCGAGCAGCAACGCCTTGATCGGCGCGATTCGATCCTTGAACGCCCGCGCGAGATGGCCGGCGGTGAAGTCCGGGCCCAGCGGTTCGGGCCCCAGCGCCGCAAAGGGCGGCCACTCCGCCAGCGCGTCAGTGCGCACCAGGTCGAGCGACCCGAAGCGCCGCGGATCGTTGAGCGCCAGGCGGTGCGCGGCAGTCTCGATCACGAAATGATCGTGCTTGCCGGTCTCGGCCGGATCGATCCGCCAGCGCCCCGACATGCCGAGATGGAAGACCAAGGTATCGCCGCGATCGGTATCGATCAGCCCATATTTGGCGCGCCGGCCGAGCCCGGTCACCGTCGCCCCGGTCAAGGCCTGGCCCAGCCCTTCCGGGAATGGCCGGCGCAGGTCGGCGCGGTGCAGCGTCACGCGCTCGATCCGTGCGCCCTTGAGCACGGGCTCGAGCCCGCGCACCGTCGTTTCGACTTCGGGAAGCTCAGGCATTACGATTCTAAACTCGCCTCGGCGCCGGCATGGCGCCGCACGCCGCCCATAGGATAGCCCAGACCGAGACGCCAGTCGCACACCGCTCTATTGCGAGTGACTTGCATTAGTAAGTTGTCGCTGATAGGCGCTCGCCCATCAAGCCGCACTTCAAGCGGCACGAAGGGGTTTGCGCTAGAATGACTTCCCACCGCCGCGTTTCGCTACTGTCCCTGCCGCTGCTCGCTCTCCTCGCCCTGCCCCATGCGGCGCGGGCGCAATCCGCGGAGACCGATGTCGAGGGTGGCGAAGGGGACGAGATCGTCGTCACGGCGGCACGCACGATCCTGCCCCCCAACGCCCTGCCCCTCACCATCGACGTGATCGACAAGACCGTGCTCGATCAGCAGATCGCGATTTCGGGATCGGTGACCGATGCGGTGGCCAACCTGACCCCTTCCTTCTCGCCGACCCGCCAGAAGCTGTCGGGGGCCGGCGAGACGTTGCGCGGCCGTTCGCCGCTCTATGCGATCAACGGCATCCCGCAATCGACGCCGCTCCGCGACGGCAGCCGCGACGGCTTCACGATCGACGGTTTCTTCGTCGATCGCGTCGAACTGATCTACGGATCGAACGCGCTGCAGGGGATTGGCGGCACCGGCGGCATCGTCAATCAGGTGACGGTCGGCGCCCCCAAGCGCGAGGGCTTGGGGGGCCGCGTCCTGCTCCAGGGCAGCAGCGGCGACGGGTTCGAGAGCGATGGCTTTGGCGGCAAGGCTGCGGGCCTGCTCGAATACAAGGCCGGGCGCTTCGACGCCGCGGCGGGCGCGGCGTTCGAACGACGCGGGGTTTATCGCGACGGCGATGGCCGCCGCGTCGGCCTCAACCTCACCCAGGGCGAGACGCAGGATTCGAACAGCCTGTCGTTATTCGCGCGGCTTGGCTATCAAGTGACCGACAGCGGCCGGCTCGACCTGATCGCCAGCCGTTTCAAGATGCAGGACGACGGCGATTACGTCGCCCGCGCCGGCAACCGGCTGACCGGCCTGCCCACGAGCGCGGTGCGCGGCGATCCTCCCGGCACCGCAGCCGCGAGCCGCACTGAAAGTGTTGCGCTGTCTTATACCGACACCAATCTCGTTGGCGGCAATTTGGTGAGCCAGGTCTTCTGGAACCGCACCCACGACACGTTCGGCGCCGAGATCAATCCGATCGCGACTTTCCAGGACGCCCGCATCGCGCCGATCGGCACGCTGATCGACCAGTCGGAGAACCGCTCGCGCAAGATCGGCGGCAAGATCAGCTATGAACGCGCGATGCCGGGCCTCGAGAATTTGACCGC
This sequence comes from Pseudomonadota bacterium, assembly GCA_023400405.1. Taxonomy (GTDB): domain Bacteria; phylum Pseudomonadota; class Alphaproteobacteria; order Sphingomonadales; family Sphingomonadaceae; genus Sphingomonas. Next base: position 68,537 of record JAEXFD010000059.1, on the reverse strand, counting down.
GACGATCGGCTTCGACGTGCTCACCGATCGCACCGAGCAGCGGTTGATCCTGACCGATCGAACCTGGGTGCCGCCCACCGATTTCCGCAGCCTCGCCCCCTTCGCCCAGGCCAATCTGGCGCTGTTCGACAAGAAGCTGCGGCTCGCAGGCGGCGTGCGCTACGAGAATGTGAAGATCCGCATCGACGACTATCACACGCTCGCCTCGACCACGACGCCTGCGGGCGGGGTGGCGGTTTCGGGCGGATCGCCGACCTTCCATGCGACGCTGGTCAATGGCGGCGTGATCCTGGAGCCGGTGCCCGGCATACGCGCCTATGCGAGCTACGCCGAGGGCTATACGGTTCCCGATGTCGGCCGCATCACGCGCGCGGTGAACAAACCCAATGTGGATATCGACAATTTCCTCGATATCGCCCCGATCGTTTCCAACAATCGTGAGATCGGCGCCGAAGTGAAACGCGGTCCGCTCGACGCGTCGCTCGCCTATTTCTGGTCGTCGAGCGACAAGGGGCAGTTGCTGATCGCCAATCCCGGCGGGATCTTCGATGTCCAGCGGCTGCGGGTCGAAATCCAGGGGCTGGAGCTGAACCTGGGCGTCAAGCTGCCGGTGCCGGGTGCGCGCCTGAGCCTGGGCTATGCCCATCTCGTCGGCAAATACGATGCCGATGCCGTGCCCGACGGCAAGGTCGATACCGATCTCGACGGCACCAACATCTCACCCGATCGCCTCAACCTCGCCGCCGATTATGCGCGCGGACGGTTCAGCACGCGGGTGCAGAGCCAGTTCTACCTGGCGCGCACGTTCCAGGGCAAGGTTCGCGACCCGCGAAACGATTTCGGCGGGTACGCGCTCGTCGATGCCTATCTGCGCTATCAGACCGGGTTCGGCGGGCTGACCTTCAGCGTCTCCAACCTGCTCGACAAGCAATATATCGACTATAGCTCGGATACCCGGCTGCCGACCGACAATCTCAGCTATTTCGCCGGGCGCGGCCGCGCGTTAACGCTGGGCTGGGACTACCGCTTTTGAAGTGGCTCGATCTCGCGCATCGCTGGGCCGGGGGACTGATCGGCCTGGTGCTGGCGGCGCTGGGGTCCACCGGCGCGATCCTGGTCCATAAGGAGAGCTGGCTTGCCCTGCCGCATGCCGGCGACGCGCGGATCGCCGATCCGACAGTGATCGCGGACGCGACGGCCAGGCTGCTGGCGGCCGAACCGGGGACTCAATCGATCGTCTATGCGAGCGATCGCTTCGGCCTGCTCCAGCTGCGCGGCGGGCACGATGCGGGCGCCTATGCCGATCAGGCGGGCAATGTCGTGTTGCGCTGGCACAGCCAATGGGAGCGGCCAGAGCTGTGGATCTTCGACCTCCATCATCATCTCTTCACTGGCGACGTTGGCGAGACGGTGATCGGAGTCGCGGGGCTCGCCGGGCTCTTCTTCGTGGTGAGCGGCACGATCCTGTGGTGGCGTACCCGCCGCACCTTCCGCTTCCGGCTCTGGCCCAAGCGACTGAGCCGACCGATGATCGTGATGCAGCATCGCGATCTGGGAATCGTCGTGGCGCCGCTGCTGCTGCTTTCGGTCGTCACCGGGGCGATGATGGTGTTCAAGCCCTTCGCCGCGCTGGTGATTGCGCCGTTCGGGGCGCCGAATGCGGCGCTCGCGTCGGTCCGGCCGCCCAGAGTGGAGAGCGGTCCGCGCGCCGAGCGGATCGACTGGCGCGCGATCCTCGGCGCCGCCCATACCCGCTTCCCCGACGCGCAGATCCGCATCCTCGCCTTGCCGCGCAAGCCTGGCGAACCGATCGTCATCCGGATGAAGCGCGCCGCGGAGTGGCTGCCCAACGGCCGCACGACGCTGGCATTCGATGCCGCCGACGGGCATCTGCTCGCCGCCAGCGACGCGCTGGCGCTGCCGCGGGGAGCCCAGGTCTTCAACGGCGCCTATCCGCTTCACGCGGCGAAGGTGGGCGGACTAGCCTATCGGCTGGTGATGACCCTTTCGGGCCTGGCGCTCGCGATGCTGGGCAGCCTGGCGGTGTGGAGCTTCTGGTTCAAGCGGCCGCGCCGCCGCCGGGGCTGACGAATGGGATCGCAGATTTTGGGTTGCCGCCCCGTCATGGCCTGTGCCACCCGTCACGCATCGACATGATGCCGCCTTCGAATTCCTCGTCGAGCCCCGACGCCAGCACCGCCGATCCGGCGCGCAACGGGCGCGCGCCGACGATCGACGATGTCGCGGCGCTTGCCGGCGTCGGGCGCGCCACGGTCTCCCGCGCCCTCAACGACCAAGCGCATGTCAGCGAGAAGATGCGCGCCAAGGTGATGCACGCGGTCGAAGCGCTGAATTATCGCGTGAATCCGCAGGCGCGCAATTTGGCCAGCCGAACCAGCAAGACGCTGACGCTGGTCAATTGCAACGCCCGCGATGCGCCGCCCAACTCCTATTATTTTGCCGCGATCGAGCTCGGCGCGCTCCGCGCTGCCGCTGCGGCGGGCTTCGAGCTGTCGACGTTCAACATCCATATCGAGGACGAGGATCGCGACGACCGGATGGTCGACCTGTTCGCCTCAGGCCGGACCACTGGGCTGATCCTATCGCCCCCGCTTTCCGACGATCTCGCGCTCGCACGGCGGCTGATCGCCAAGGGCTGCCCGGTCGCGTGCATCTCGCCGAGCGACGAGGTGCTCGAGCTGCTGCCGGGCATCGGTTTCGACGAAGCGGCCGCGGGGTATGAAATCGCGCGCCATGTCGTTGCCGCCGGGCATCGCCGCTTCGGCTACATCCTCGGCATCGAGGGCCATCTCGCCGCGGAAAAGCGCTATGGCGGCTTCCTGAGCGCACTTGCCGAAGCCGGACTTGGCGAAGAGTGCGTCATGGCCTTGCGCGGCGACTTCACCTTCCGGACCGGCGTCGAACTCGGGCAGGCGATGCTTGCCGCCACGCCGCGCCCGACTGCAATCGTCTGCGCCAATGATGACATGGCCGTGGGCGCCATGTTCGCGGCGCACCGCAAGGGCCTGAGCCTCCCAGCCGACCTCTCAGTGGTCGGGTTCGACGACGCGCCGGTCGCCGCCTATATCTGGCCGCCGCTCACCACGATCCACCAACCGATCCTGCGCATCGGCGCGCGCGCCGTCGAGCGCCTGGTCGAGACGATCCTGCGCGGCCAAGGGACCGGGCTTCCGGGTTTCGAGATGATCGAACATCATCTCGTCCTGCGCGAATCCGTCGCTCCGCCCGCCGCCTGAACGCGCGGCGGCCCCGCCACGCAGCATCCGGATTTTCCCTGGCGTTGACAAAATCCCGCAACATGATGATACGCGTTGGAAGCGCTTCCAGTTCGAAGCGTCAAAAGGGGTAATAGACGGCCGTCAATGGCCGCTTGGATGGGAGGGCGTCAATGGCGGACTATCCGCATGTACGCGCGGCAAATCGCGCCAAGATCAATCTCGGACTGACCATTTCGATGCTGGCGTTGGCGACAACGTTGCCAGCCCAAGCCTGGGCGCAGGATAGCGCCGATCCTTCGGGACAGGACCAGTCCCCGCCCGCCGATGGCGAGATTGTGGTGACGGGGATTCGGGCGGGTGTACAGAACGCCGTCAACATCAAGCGGAACGAGACGTCGATCGTCGAAGCGGTTTCGGCCGAGGATATCGGCAAGCTGCCCGACGTCTCGATCGCCGAGTCGATCGCCCGCCTCCCCGGCCTCGCCGCGCAGCGCGTCAACGGCCGCGCGCAGGTCATCTCGATCCGCGGCCTCGCCCCCGACTTCACCACGACGCTGCTCAACGGTCGCCAGCAGGCGAGCTCGGGCGACAACCGCGCGGTGGAATTCGACCAATATCCCTCCGAGCTGCTCTCGAGCGTCGTCGTCTACAAGACCCCCGACGCGAGCATCGCGGGCATGGGCCTTTCGGGCAGCGCCGACCTGCGCACCGTGCGGCCGCTCTCCTTCGGCAAGCGCGCGATCGCGATGAACCTGCGCGGCGAGCTCGACCCCGACGGTGGCAAGAATGCCGACATCTCCAAGCGCGGCTGGCGCGGCACGCTGAGCTATATCGACCAGAACGCGTCGGGCACGCTCGGCTGGTCGATCGGCTATGCCCATCTCGATTCGCCGAGCCACGTCGATCACTACAAGGCCTATGGCTATGAATCGTTCGGCGGCGTCTGCGAGCCGGGCAACTCCAATCCGCCGAGCTGCTCGCCCGACACGGTGCAGCCCGACTCGGCCGATTCCGCGCTCGAGCTGAACGGCCAGGAGATCTGGGCGACCAGCCGCCGCAACCAGCGCGACGGCGTGATGGGATCGATCGAATGGAAGCCGAGCGACGCCGTGCACAGCACGCTCGACCTCTATTATTCGCGCTTCAAGCAGAAGGAAGTGATCCGCGGCGCGCAGTGGTTCTCGAACGGCTGGGTCGACAACACCACCTTCACCAATGTCGGCACCACGTCGTTCGGCGGATCGCAGATCGCGACCTCGGGCCGCGTCACCAACGCCGCGCCGATCCTGCGCAACGACATGAACAAGCGCCAGGACAAGCTTTTCTCGGCAGGCCTCAACAACGACTTCAAGCTCGACGACCGCACCCGCTTCGTGGCCGACATCAGCTATTCGACCAACAAGCGCGACGAGACCTATATCGAGACCTATAGCGGCTATGGCGCGGGCCCGTTCCAGACCCGCACGATGGACTCGTACGACTTCTCCTTCCCGATCGACGGCGGCTTCCCGAATTATGATTTCGGGCTCAACTATGCCGACGCCAGCAAGATCTCGCTCGGCGACCGCGCCCCCTGGGGCGGCTGGGGCCATGACGGCCTGTACAAGTCTCCGCACGTCAAGGAAGACCTGGGCTCGATCGATTTCGCGCTGACCCACGACCTGGGCGGGTTCTTCACCGACGTCGAGGTCGGCGTGAACTACACCCGGCGCGTCAAGCACAAGACGGTCGACGAGCTCGACCTCAACCTGAAGAACGGCCGTCAGCAGGTGCTGATCGGTTCGCAATATCTGATCGACCCGACCTCGCTCGACTTTGCCGGCTTCGGCAACGTCGTTGCTTGGGACCTGCAGGCCGCGCTCGACAATTATTACAACAAGACTCCCCTTGAGGACGCCAACCACTTCGACAAGACGTGGAAGATCAAGGAGGACATCATCACCTGGAAGGCGAAGGCCGACATCGAATGGGGCCGGCTGCGCGGCAATGTCGGCGTGCAGGTGGTCAACCAGTTCCAGGCCTCGTCGGGCCTGCGGATCAACCAGACGCTGACGCCGATCGCGCTTTCCCAGGTCTTCCAGACCACGGAATATACCGACGTGCTGCCCAGCGCGAACCTGATCTACGACCTGGGCGGCGGCCACCGATTCCGCCTGGCCGCGTCGAAAGTGCTGGCGCGGCCGCGCATGGACGACATGCGCGCCAACTTCACGCCGGGGTTCAACACCAACCCGTGCAACACCACGCCCTCGCCCTGCGTGCCGGGCGGCACGGTGAACCCCTGGTCCGCATCGGGCGGCAACCCCAACCTCCAGCCCTGGCGGGCCAAGGCGCTGGACGTCGCCTATGAATGGTACATCGGCAAGGCGACCTACATCAGCATCGCCGGCTTCTACAAATGGCTCGACAACTACATCTACAACCGCAACTTCGTCGTCGATTTCAGCGGGTTGCCGATCCCGACCAACACCATCCCGGCATCGACCAACATCAGCCCGCTGGGCCAGGTGACGATGCCGGCCAACGGGCCGGGCGGAAACCTGAAGGGCATCGAGATCAGCGGCGCGTTCGAGCTGGGCCGGCTGACCAAGCTGCTCGACGGCTTCGGCCTGCTCGGCAGCTATTCCTACACCAAATCGAACCTCAACCCGACCGACACCGGCGACGTGGTGCGCATCCCGGGCCTTTCCGGCACGGTGTACAACGTCACCGGCTATTTCGAGAAATGGGGCTTCCAGGCCCGGGCGAGCTATCGCTTCCGCTCGGCATTCAAGGGCGAGACGGTGCAGCTGTTCACCAACCGCGGCTATACCGAGATCCTAGCCGACAAGCAGCTCGACGCGCAGATCGGCTACACCTTCCCCGACGCATCGACGCTGCACGGGCTGGGCGTGTTGCTCCAGGTGAACAACGTCACCGATTCGCCCTATCGCACGCGGCTTGGCCTCGACACCGGCGGCACCCACACCGCGGACGGCCTGCCGCTGCCCGAGACCTATGAGAAATATGGTCGTCAGTTCCTGTTGGGCCTGAACTACCGCTTCTGATCCCTCCCCCGGGCCCCTGTCCCGGGAGTTCCAGGGGAGGTGCGGCCAACGCCGTCGCCTCCCCTTTTTTTGCCCGCGCGAGGCGCTTCGCCTTGCGCCGACCCGAGAGGAAAGCATGAGACACTCCGCGCGATCCGGCCTCTGGCTGCTGCTTCCCCTGCTCGCCGGCTGTGCCGCGACGACGCCCGGCAGCGACCTGCTGTGGCACGGCAAGGACTGGCCGACGCTCCGCGCGCCCAGCGCCCCCGATCGGGGAATGGAGGCGCGGATCGCCGCGATCGTCGCGGGCATGACGCTCGAGCAGAAGATCGGCCAGATGACCCAGGCCGACATCCGATCGGTCACTCCGGACGAAGTGGGCCGCTATTATCTCGGCTCGGTGCTCAATGGCGGCGGCGCCTGGCCGGGCATGAAGAAGGATGCCGCGGTCGGCGATTGGACGAAGCTGTCCGAAGCCTATTATCGCGCCTCGATGGCGACCGACATGGCGGTGCGCATCCCGGTGATCTGGGGCACCGATGCGGTGCACGGCCATGGCAATGTCGCCGGGGCGACGCTGTTCCCGCACAATATCGGGCTCGGCGCGGCGCACGATCCGGCGCTGGTCGAGCGGATCGGCCGGGCGACGGCGCGGCAGGTGCGCGCGACCGGCATCTCCTGGGTGTTCGCGCCGACGCTGGCAGTGGGCGAAAACCGCCGCTGGGGCCGCACCTATGAAAGCTATTCGAGCGATCCGGCCATCGTCGCGGCCTATTCGCGCGCGCTGGTGCACGGGCTGCAGGGCGGACTGACCGGCGACGGCGACGTGATTGCTACTGCTAAACATTATCTGGGCGACGGCGGCACCTTCGAGGGCGTGGACCAGGGTGAGAACCGCGCCGACCGCACGCACATGATCCAGGTCCATGGCGCCGGCTATTACCCGGCGCTCAAGGCCGGCGTGCAGACGGTGATGGTCTCGTACAGCAGCTGGAACGACGTCGCCGCCGGCAAGGACTACGGCAAGATGCACGGCAGCCGCGAGCTGATCACCGACGTGCTGAAGGGCAAGCTCGGCTTCGACGGGCTGGTCGTGTCCGATTGGAACGGAATCCAGCAAGTGCCGGGCTGCGCCAAGGACCATTGCCCGGAAGCGATCAATGCCGGGATCGACATGTTCATGGTGCCCGACGACTGGAAGGCGTTCATCGCCAATACCGTGACGGACGTGCGCGAGGGGCGCGTGGCGATGGCGCGGATCGACGATGCGGTGACTCGGATCCTGCGCGTGAAGCTGCGCGCCGGACTGTTCGATCGCGATCCCAATGCCAGCGCGCTCGCGGGCAGCGCCGAGGCGCTCGACGCGCGGGCGCTGGGCCGCGAAGCCGTGCGCAAATCGGCGGTGCTGCTCAAGAACCAGGGCGTGCTGCCGCTGCGCGCCGGCGCGCGCGTGCTGGTGGTGGGCGCCAGCGCCGACAGCCTGTCCAACCAGACCGGTGGCTGGTCGCTGACCTGGCAGGGCACCGAGAACAAGAACGCCGACTTCAAGGGCGGCACGACCCTGCTAGCGGCACTGCGGGACGCGCTGGGCGCCTCCAACGTCGCCTTCTCGGAAGACGGCAAGGGTGTCGATCCGTCGCGGTTCGATGCCGTGATCGCGGTGATCGGCGAGACGCCCTATGCCGAATATAATGGCGACGTCCGCGCGCCCAAGCCGATCGCACACAGCCTGCTCCGCCCTGCCGACCTGGCGGTGCTGAAGGCCGTTTCGGGAAAGGGCGTGCCGGTTGCAACCGTGCTGTATTCTGGGCGCCCGGCCTATGCCAACGACCTGATCAACCTCTCCGACGCCTTTGTCGCGGCGTTCCTGCCGGGCACCGAAGGCGAAGGACTGGCCGACCTGCTCGTCGGCGGGCGATACGACTTTAGCGGGCGGCTTTCGTTCGCCTGGCCGGGCTCCGCCTGCTCGACCGGCGAGGGGCCGGGCCAGGTGATCCAGTTCGGACGGCGCTATGGCCTGAGCTATGCCGGGCCGGGCCGAACCGGCGCGCTGCCGGAGCCGGCCGTGCCCGCGAGCTGCTGAACCCCCGGGAAGTCCCCGGTCTTGCTGCGGGGACCGCCGGGAGGCAAGCTGCGAACGAGAGGCGCCACGCCCGCCCGAGAGGCACAGTGGGCTCCGGCGCAAGGGCCGGAGGGATGCATGGGGATGGAGAAGAGATGCAGCCAATCAAGCGCATCCTGATCGTCGGCGGGGGCACGGCGGGCTGGATGACCGCCGCATTGTTCGGCAAGCTGTTCCAGGGCCTGTACGAGATCGTGCTGATCGAAAGCGAGGAGATCGGCACGATCGGCGTGGGCGAGGCGACGATCCCGGCGATCAAGAAGTACAACGAGCTGCTCGAACTCGACGAGAACGAGTTCGTGCAGCGCACCCAGGGCAGCTTCAAGCTCGGCATCGAATTCGTCGACTGGGCCCAGCGGGGGGACGCCTATTTCCACAGCTTCGGCGTGATCGGGCAGGATCTCGGCTGGCTGCGCTGCCACCAATATTGGCTGAAGATGCGGCCGCAGGGCCGCGCCGCCGACTTTTCCGCCTATTCGATCAACAGCATGGCGGCGCGAGCAAACAAGTTCATGCGCGCCGATCCCAAGATGGCGGAATCGCCGATCGGGCACATCGCCCATGCCTTCCAGTTCGACGCCGGCCTCTATGCCCGCTTCCTGCGCGGCTATGCCGAGGCGCGCGGCGTGGTGCGGCGCGAAGGCAAGGTCGCGGGCGTGGCGCTGCGCGGCGAGGATGGCTTCGTCGAATCGGTGACGATGGCCGATGGCGAGACGATCGCCGCCGACCTGTTCGTCGATTGCTCGGGCTTTCGCGGGCTGATCATCGAACAGGCGATGAAGACCGGCTATGACAACTGGACGCACTGGCTGCCCTGCGACCGGGCGATCGCGATGCCGTGCGCGCGAACCGAGCCGTTCACGCCCTATACCCGCTCCACCGCCCGCACGGCGGGCTGGCAATGGCGCATCCCGCTGCAGCACCGCACCGGCAATGGCCATGTCTATTCGAGCGCGCACCTCTCGGACGACGATGCCGAGGCCCAGCTGAGGGCGAACCTGGACGGCGAGCCGCTGGGCGAGCCGAACCGGCTGCGCTTCACCGCGGGCAAGCGGCGGCGGATCTGGAACAAGAACTGCGTCGCGATCGGCCTTGCCTCGGGCTTTCTCGAGCCGCTCGAATCGACGAGCATCCACCTGATCCAATCGGCAGTGATCCGGCTGGTGCGGCTGCTGCCCGATCAGGGCTTCGACCCGGCGACGATCGCCGAGTTCAATCGCCAGGCCGACTTCGAATATGAGCGGATCCGCGACTTCATCATCCTGCATTACAAGGCGACGACACGCGACGACACGCCGTTCTGGCGCCAATGCCGCGACATGGCGGTGCCCGAGACGTTGCAGCGCAAGATCGACCTGTTCCGCGCCAATGGCCGGGTGTTTCGCGAGGACGACGAGCTGTTCACCGAGGAAAGCTGGATCCAGGTTTTCCTGGGCCAGGGCGTGATCCCGCGCGGCTATGATCCCCTGGTCGATATCGAGGACGAGGCGCGGATCGAGGCCTATCTCGGCAACATCCAGCGGGTGATCGCCAAGTGCGTGAACCTGATGCCGAGCCACGCCGAATTCGTCGCCAAGACCTGCGCCGCCTGACCGCGGCCGCCCGAGGAGAGACCCGATGCGTACCCTTGCTGCCCTCGCCGTGATCGGCGTCGCCCTCGCCTCCCCCGTCACGGCGCGCCCCGCCAAGGCGCCGCGCGTCGAGGTGTGGCTCACCCTGCCCGACCGCTCGGCGCTGCTCGCCCGGCAGCCTTCGCTGCCGCTCCAGGCCGGCACCAGCGGCACCGTCGCGGTCGATCCGACGCGGCGGCGGCAGAAGATGGTCGGCTTCGGCGCGGCGATCACCGACGCGTCGGCCTATCTGATCCAGCAGCGGATGCAGCCGCGGCAGCGCGCCGCGCTGATGCGCGAACTGTTCGGCAGCGCGGGGCTCGGGCTGGCGTTCACGCGGCTCACCGTCGGCGCGTCGGACTTCTCGCGCACGCATTACAGCTATGACGACGTGCCGAAGGGCGCGAGCGATCCGGCGCTGGCGCATTTCTCGATCGCCGCGGCGCGCACCGACGTATTGCCGGTCGCGCGGGCGGCGCGGGCGGTCAATCCGCGGCTGGCGGTGATGCTCTCGCCATGGAGCCCGCCCGGCTGGATGAAATCGACCGATTCGCTGATCCAGGGCACGCTGCGCGAAGCCGCTTATGGCAGCTTCGCCCGCTATCTGGCGCGCACCGTCCAGGGCTTTGCCGCCGAGATCGGGCCGATCGACTATCTCAGCATCCAGAACGAGCCCGATTTCGAGCCCGACAGCTATCCCGGCATGCGGCTGAGCGCGGCGCAGCGAGCGCGGATCATCGGCGATCATGTCGGCCCCGAATTCGCGCGGGCGGGGCTGAAGACCCGCATCCTCGACTGGGACCATAATTGGGACAAGCCGGAGCATCCGCTGGGCGTGCTCGCCGATCCCGCCGCCAATCGCTATGTCGCCGGGATCGCCTGGCATTGCTATGCCGGCGACGTCTCCGCCCAGACCAAGGTGCGCGACGCCTATCCCGACAAGGACGTGTTCTTCACCGAATGCTCGGGCGGCGACTGGTCGGGCAGCTGGGCCGACAGCTGGAGCTGGACGCTGCGCACGCTGGTGATCGGGGCGCCGCGCAACTGGGCGCGCGGGGTGCTGCTGTGGAACCTCGCGCTCGACGAGGCGCACGGGCCGCATCTCGGCGGGTGCAGCGATTGCCGCGGGGTGGTGACGATCGACAGCAGGACCGGGGCGGTGACCCGCAACCCCGAATATTATGCGCTCGGCCAGGCCTCGCGCTTCGTGCGCCAGGGGGCGTGGCGGATCGAGGCGACCAACGAGCCGGGCGGAATCGAGACGGTCGCCTATGCCAATCCCGACGGCAGCCGCGTGCTGATCGCGTACAACGCCGCCGCCGAGGCGCGCGACGTGCGGGTGACGAGCGAGGGGCGGCACTTCGCCTATCGGCTGCCCATGCACGGCGCCGCGACCTTCCGCTGGCGGGGCCGTTGACCGACGCCGGGCGAGCGGCTCCGCCCCGCTTCGCCTTGGTGGCGGTCACCGCGCTGTTCTTCGGCTGGGGCTTCGTCTCGGCGAACAACGATCCGCTGCTGTCCGCGGCGCGGCGTCTGTTCGGGCTGAGCTATACCGAGGCGCTGCTGACCCAGATCGCCTCGTTCGCTGCCTTCGCGCTGGTGTCGCTGCCGGCGGCGGGGCTACTGGCGCGGCTCGGCGCGGTGCGGACGATCGGGCTCGCGCTGGTGACGATGGCCGCGGGCTGCGCGGCGATGCAGGGGATCCGCATCCGCGCGGACTATGGCGTGGTGCTCGCCGCCGTGTTCGTGCTGGCGAGCGGCGTGACGATGCTCCAGGTCGCCGCCAATCCGCTTGCTGCCGCGTTCGGCCCGCCCCGGCGGCGCCACGCCCGGCTGACGCTCGCGCATTCGTTCAACGCGCTCGGCGTGGTCTGCGGCGTCCATTTCGGTGCGCGCGTGATGCTGGCCGAGCCGGTACGCACCGAGACCGGGGTCATGGCAGGCGCCTATCTGTGGATGGCGCTGCTGATCGCCGCACTGGGGATGCTGATCCTGGCGAGCCGGCGCACGATCACGGCGGCGGCACTTCCCGAGCCAGGCGCGGCGCAGGGCGCGCTTTCGGCGCTGCGTTCGCGCTGGGCGGTGTTCGGCTCGGCGGCGATCGCGCTCTATGTCGGGGCGGAAGTGACGATCGGAAGCACGCTGATCCTCTACCTCTCGCAACCCGACACGCTCGGCCTGCCGCTCGCCGCCGCGGGCGCGCGCGTCGCCACCCTCTATTGGGGCGGCGCGCTGGTCGGACGGTTCGCCGGAAGCTGGGCGCTGCGCGTCGTCCCTGCCCCGCGCCTGCTCGCGCTCGCCGCCGCGGCCGCCGCAGCACTGTGCCTCGCCGCGCTGGCTTTGCCAGGCCCTGCCAGCGCCTGGTGCCTGCTCGCGGTGGGGCTGTGCAACGCGATCATGTTCCCGACGATCTTCGCGCTGACCCTCGAGCGATCGAGCGCGCCGCCGGCCGCGACCTCGGGCCTGCTGGTGATGGCGATCGGCCCGGGCGCGGCGCTGCCGCTGCTGGCCGGCGCCATCGCCGACCGCGCCGGTCTCGGCTGGGCCTTTGCCGTGCCGGCGTTCGCCTATCTGTTCGTGCTGGGCTTTGCGCTTGGCGGACCGGGGCTCGCCCCAGCGTGGCTAGGCGGCCGCGGCAAAGGCCGCTAACAGGCACCAAACCACCGGAGTTGACCGTGTTCCGCGCTCTTTACGACTGGGTGTTGCGCCTGGCGCATCACCGCCACGCGCTTCCCGCGCTCGCCGCCGTCTCGTTCGCGGAAAGCAGCTTCTTCCCGATCCCGCCCGACGCGATGCTGATCCCGATGATCGTCGCCCGGCGCGACCAGGCCTTCCGCATCGCGCTGGTCTGCACGGTCGCCTCGGTACTGGGCGCGATGCTCGGCTATTATATCGGCTATGGCCTGATGCAGACCGTCGGCGCTTGGGTGGTGCACGCGTACCATCTCGAGGCCAAGCTGCAGACCGCGATCCACGCTTATCAGAGCGAATATGGCGCCTGGATCATCCTGCTGAAGGGCCTCACGCCGATCCCGTTCAAGCTCGTCACCATCGCCAGCGGCGCGGCGAGCTTCAACTTTCCGCTCTTCGTGCTGCTCTGCACGATCACCCGCGGCGCGCGCTTCTTTATCGTCGCCGCGCTGCTCAAGCGCTTCGGCGAGCCGGTGCAGGCGTTCATCGAAGAGCGGCTGAACCTGTTCGCCTGGGCCTTCCTGATCCTGCTGGTCGGCGGCTTCGCGGCGGTGGCGCTGCTTTAGCCGGGTCGCGGTGCCAGCCCGCTTGCACCCCCGCGCACAAGTCGCTAGATACCAGCCCCAATCCGACAGCGTGGGTGGGCCTCGCCGGTTCCTTCTCGAAGGGCCCGGCAGCGGACCTGTGCCCCGCGGGCGGTGACATTTAGACGAAGGATGGCCCGAAGTGGCGAAGACCAGTCCGATCGAATTCGTGAAGCAGGTGCAGGCCGAAACCCGCAAGATCACCTGGCCCACGCGTCGCGAGACGATCATGACCGGCGTGATGGTGATGATCATGACGACGCTGCTCGGCGTGTTCTTCCTGGGCGTCGACGCGATCTTCGACTTCATCGTCAACACGCTGCTGCGCTTCGCCACGCGCTGAGCCACCTCGCAAACCATTCAGGACGGAAAAGGGACGCCATGGCCCGCTGGTACATCATTCACGCCTATTCGGGCTTCGAGGGCAAGGTCCGCGACCAGATCCTCTCCGACGCGACCCGGCTCGGGCTCGACCGGCTTGTCGAGGCCGTCGAGGTGCCGACCGAGACGGTGACCGAGGTCCGCCGCGGCAAGAAGGTGCAGAGCGAGCGCAAGTTCTTCCCGGGCTATGTGCTCGCCAAGCTCGAGATGAACGACGACGTCTATCACCTCGTCAAGAACACGCCCAAGGTCACCGGCTTCCTGGGCAGCTCGGGCAAGCCGCAGCCGATCAGCGAGGCCGAGGCCGCGCGCATCCTCAACACCAAGGAAGAGGCCGCCGCCGCGCCCAAGACCAAGGTCAAGGTGGATTACGACATCGGCGACACGGTGAAGGTGACCAGCGGCAACTTCGCAACCTTCTCGGGCGTGGTCGAGGAGCTCGATTACGACAAGAGCCGGGTCAAGGTTTCGATCTCGATCTTCGGCCGCGCGACGCCGCTGGAGCTGGGCTTCGAGGACGTCGAACGCGTCAAGTAAAGTTTGCGATTTTTCTAGTATCGAAAAGGCTGGATCGAAAGCTCCGGCCTTTTTTGTCGGCCCCTTCTGTAACCGGAACCATTGATTAATGCCGCGATGCTACGGCACCGGCATGACAATGCGGATGAAGATGTTCGCGGTCGCTGGCGCGATCTCGATGGCGGCACCGGCCTCGGCAGGGGAGCGCGTACCGCTCGTGCCATTCAAAAGCCCGGTGATATTCGCTCCGTACCGTCCCGCGGTGGTCTCATCGGACCATCCCTTTGCGGGCCGCATACGCATCGAACCGATCGTCGGGATGCCGGACCGGGTCGGCAGCTTCCTCAACACGTTCGTGCGGGTGAAGGAAATGAATCGAGCGCTGGCCGATACGCTGGCCGCATCTGGCATGGCTGCCAAGGCGCCGCAGGCCGCACCCTATCATTTGGTCGTCACCTGGCTTGCGTTCGAATCGCCTTTCAAGATCAGCACCAGCAGCCGCGCCAAGGCGACGCTGCGATACGAACTGCGCCGCACCGACTCTGAGGAGGTGATCTTCCGGCGTGACGTGGTCACCTCTGCACAGGCCTCCGGCGGAGTCGCTTCGGAACGGCAACGCGGCACCGTCCGCGCGGCATTGGCGGCCAATCTCGCCGGAGCGATGTGGTGCCTGGAACAATCGCCGCTCGGCAAGGCGCCGCTCAATTGCACGACCGCCCCGGTGGGCAGCTTTTGAGCGGGGCGCGCTTCTAGCCGCCCTTCGCCAAGTCTACAAAGGAAGCGCCGTCCCACGGCCGGCGCTTCCTGGCCGACAGGATCAGATATTGATCTCAGTCCATTCGATCGTCGAGCCGCCGCCGTTGTTCGATTGGTTGCTGCTCGTATTGTAGGCGCCCATCTTGGCGTAGAAATAGCGGCCGCTCTTGAGGCTGCCGCCGTCATAGACGGTGCCGGCCTTGTCGCCGTCCGGGTTGGATTTCTTGCAGCTGACGCCGTTGATCAGATAGCCCGGGTTCTGGCCGGTGCTGACCGAGACGCTGACCGTATAGCTGCTGCCCGGCACCACGGTGGGCGCACCGCTGCAGACCTGGCCGCCCTGGACGATGTAGAATTCATAGTTGCCGCCCGCCTTGGGGCGGATCGCAAGCTGAGTGATCGGCTCGGACGGACCCGAGGTCGATCCCGAGGCGACGACGTTGAGCACCTGCATGACGCTGACATATTTGCCGCCGCTGACCAGCTTGAAACGGCCGGCCGCCGAGACGCCGCTGGTGCTGGAGCTGCCGCGCAACTCGGCACGGCCGGGCGTGTTGTCGGTGCGCTGCTGGATGACGAAGCGCTTGCCGCCGCTGATGTTGCTGATGCTGCCCCCGGCATCGGTATCGGTGGTATAGGCCCAGGCGGCGCCGGCTCCGGCGCCAATGAAGACGATTGCGGCCAGGCCAATTTTACGCGGCGTGACGAAACGCTGTGCACGATAAGTCATGGCACTCTCTCCTGTTGCTCCGGCGATCTTTCTGTCACCGGTGTCAGGAGATCTGCACATTGTCTGGCCAATTGGCAAGGCAATAGCGCTGCCGGCATTTATCGATAGCTCAGCGTCCAGCCCAGCGTGAGCGGACCTGCCAGGCGGCGCGGGGCCAGCGTACAGCGAGTCAGGCTGGTGAAGGCGCCGGTGGGGGCGCGATAGTCCGCGCCCTTGGCCGCGCCGGTCTCGCAGCGATCGAACCCGCTTGCCGCGAAGCTGCGGACCTCACCCGCCGCGAACCCGATGCTGGCGCCTTCGCCGGATGCCTGACCCGAGAAGCCGGCGAATTCGAGGTCGATGCCGGCGAGGTCGATCGGCGCCGCGGCACGATAGGTATCGGTGCGGGTCACCCGGCCGGGGACGAATTCGTAGCGCGTCTCGACGGTGACGCGCCGATCGGCAACCGTATCCTTGCCGCCCATCCGATCGAGCGCGTCCATCCGCCAGCTCAGCACCGTGCGCTTGCCTCGGCGCACCAGCTTGATGTCGCGGAACCAGGCGAGCGGCATGAGGACGCTGCCGTCCACCAGCCTGAGCCGCGGGGTGAGCTGCGGGAAGCCCGCATCGGCGCTTCCCTGCAGCATCCCCGGCGAGAAGGGGAACGGGAAATAGGGATTGTGCATGTGCTGTCCTTCGGCGCCGTTGATCATCGGCAGGCCGAGGACGTGATCGCCATCGCGCAGGGTGAGCAGCGCACGGTCATGGTCGCCGCGGGCAAACCAGGTGAGCGTGACCGGCGGCAGCGTCTTGAGCCAGGCGGCATAGCCGGCCGACGGCACGGCACGCCGGTAGCCCAGGTCGTTCCAGATCGCATTGGTATAGATATATTGCCGTGCCAGGCTGAGATTCTCGCCCAGGATGCGATGCTTGCCGCGATAGGCGTCGGTGCGGCGGCCGTCGTCCCACAGGTTCACCGATCCAGTCTTGGGATCGAGCCAGAAATCGGCATAGCGCGCGGCGATCCTCGACGAGAAGGCATAGGCCATGTCGCGTTCCCTGGCGCTGAGCACGCCAAGCCGGGCGGCGGCGGTGAGCACTTCGAGGAACGCCGTCTCGCCATAGGCGCCGATGCTGCGGCCATATTCCCAGCCCTCGCCGGTCAGGTTGGCGCGCAGCAGCATCAGCGTGGCGGACTTGCGCAGCCAGCCCTTCACTTCGGCGCTCGGCGTCATGCCGGTCTCGACGAAGCGCTGGGCGATTTCGCCGATCAGCAGCACCGAATAGCGATCGAACCGCCCCTCCCCGTCGGTCTCGTCGGCAAAGCCATAGGCACCCGAATAGCGGCGGTAATGATCGAGCATGCGCGCCAGCAGCGCCTCGCTCGCAGCCTTGTCTTCCCAGCCGAGCAGATAGCGCAGCCGCGCGACGCTGAAGGCGACGCCGTAGTAATTGTTGGGCAGGTCGATCAGCTTGAGCGTGCGGGCATCGACGAAATGGCGCCAATCGAGCTTGTCGCGCAGCCTTGCGAGCGTGGCCGGGCTGACCGCGCGATCGAGCAGCCCCGCCTTTTTGAGCTGATAAAGCGCTGAGATGTAGTAATAAATTCCCCAGCTGTGATTGTCGTCGTCGATCGTCAGGTCGGCGATTTCGCGAAAGCCGGCGAGATAGTCGGCGAGGCGGGGATCGGTGCCGGGCGTATCGAGCAGGAGATAGGACAGGCCGCTGGCGATCTTGCCCGGCAGGAACTTGTCGCCGCTGTCGAACACCGGCACGCCATCGAGTCGCATCGCCCGCTTCTCGCGCAGCAGCTGGTGGAGCAGCGCCTCGAGCTGGGGCATCAGCCGCTGCTCGACGGTCTGGTCCATCGGCGGAGCCTGGCGATAGACCTTGCCATGCGGCGCGGGGGCGGCGTCCTGGCCGATCGCGGGGGGGATGGTGCCCGACATGACGACGAGCGCCGCCAGCGCGGCACGCAACGAATCCTGCAATTGGCCTCTCCTTTTGGTCAGGCCAATTTCGAGAAACGCGTTACCGGTGTCAAGCCGATCCGATAGTCAATCGCCGGGCGACGCTGTCGCGCCGCGCGTCGATTTCGTTGCGGGCGCGCTCCATCGCTTCGAGCTCGGTCGCCTCGAGCAGATCGTCGACCACGCCGCGCAGGTGCCTCCGCATCGCATTGCGCGCCGCATGCGGATCGCGCGCCTTGAGCGCATCGAGCACCGGGCGATGCTCCTCGACCCGCGGCGTGATCCCGCCGCGCTTGGCCCGGGCGAACATGTTGGCGGCGAGCGGCGAGCGGGTGCGCAGGTCCCAGAGATATTCGACGACGCGCCGGATCGCGGCATTGCCGGTGGCGTTTGCGATGGCGAGGTGGAAGCGGCGATCGGCGTCCATGACCTGGGGCTCGTTCGAATCGTCGGCCGCCATTTCTTCGAGCAGGCCCTCCATCTCGGCGATCTGCTCGTCGGTGATCGACACGGCAGCGAGCGCCACGGCCTCGCCCTCGAACAGGATCCGCGCCTCGGTGAGGTCGAAGGCGCCGACGTCGAAATTGAGCGAATCGGCGCGATCGCTGCGGCCGTGCTCGCGCTTGGTGACGTAGAGCCCCGAGCCGTGCCGCGCCTCGATCCAGCCCTTCATCTCGAGCGCGATCATCGCCTCGCGGATCGTCGGGCGGCTGACCTTGTACTCCTCGGCAAGGTCGCGCTCGCCGGGCAGGCGCAAGCCGGGCGACCAGCGGCCGCCTTCGATCGCTTCGGTGATCGAAGCGGCGACGCGCTGATAGAGCTTGTTGCCCGTGATCTTCATGACATCCCCCGGGAGCTTAGGATCGGCGCCCCCCGTGCGCAACCTCGTAGGTTGACAGCAATGGTCCGACAAGTGGATATTGGCCTGACCAGTCGAGAGGAATGCCCGCCTTGCCACGCATCACTTCCGCCCGGGTCGTCGTGACCTCCCCGGGCCGCAACTTCGTGACGCTCAAGATCGAGACCGACGAGGGCGTGTACGGCCTGGGCGATGCCACCCTCAACGGGCGCGAGCTGGCGGTGGCGAGCTATCTCGAAGACCATGTCATCCCCTGCCTGATCGGCCGCGATCCGCATCGGATCGAGGACATCTGGCAATATCTCTACAAGGGCGCCTATTGGCGGCGCGGCCCGGTGACGATGACCGCCATCGCCGCGGTCGACATGGCGCTGTGGGACATCAAGGGCAAGCTGGCCGGCATGCCGGTCTACCAACTGCTCGGCGGGGCGGCGCGCGACGGCTGCATGGTCTATGGCCATGCCAATGGCCGCGACGTGGCGGAGACGATCGAGCGCGCGCAGGAATATCTCGCGCTCGGCTACAAGGCAGTGCGGCTGCAATCGGGCGTGCCGGGCCTCGCCGCGACCTATGGCGTGTCGGGCGAGCGCTTCTATTACGAGCCGGCCAAGGGCGCGCTGCCCGAAGAGGCGCTGTGGTCGACCGCCAAATACATGCGGCTGGTGCCCGAGCTGTTCGAAAAGGCGCGCGCGGCGCTCGGCTGGGATGTCCATCTGCTCCACGACGTCCACCATCGCCTGACACCGATCGAGGCCGGGCGGCTGGCCCGGGACCTCGAACCCTATCGGCTCTTCTGGCTCGAGGACGCGACGCCCGCCGAGAACCAGGCCGGCTTCCGGCTGATCCGCCAGCACAGCACCACGCCGCTCGCGGTGGGCGAAGTGTTCAATTCGATCTGGGACGCCAAGCAGCTGATCGAGGAACAGCTGATCGACTATATCCGCGCCACCGTCGTCCATGCCGGCGGGATCACCCATCTGCGCCGCATCGCCGCGCTCGCCGACCTGTACCAGGTCCGCACCGGCTGCCATGGCGCCACCGACCTTTCGCCCGTGTGCATGGCCGCCGCACTCCATTTCGGCCTGTCGGTCCCCAATTTCGGCATCCAGGAATATATGCGCCATTCGGAGGAGACCGACGCCGTCTTCCCCCATGCCTATCGCTTCGATGCCGGGCTGATGCACCCGGGCGACGCGCCGGGCCTGGGCGTGGACATCGACGAAGCGCTGGCCGGCAAATACGAATATCGTCGCGCCTATCTGCCGGTGAACCGGCTCGAGGACGGGACGATGTTCAACTGGTGAGCGCCCGCGGCACCGAACCCGGCAGGACCGATTCGCGGCGCGGAAGTTTAGGAAGTTTAGGGTACGTGGGACTGGTTTTGCCCTTCCCGAGCAGGACTGGCGGGTTGCCGACGAGGGGAGGAAGGCATGCGATTGCCGCATGCCGCCAGCCGAGCATGCGAAATCCTACATGGCAAGCCGGGGCTGTCGTCCCACGGCATTTTGCTCGCCCCCCCCGGTGCTCGCTGGCGACGGAGCTGAGCGCCGATCCCGAGACCGGTCGTCCGCTCGTCGCACGGCAGCCCGCCAGGTCATTGCGACAACGTCACGACTGTGCTATTCCAGCAATACACTGGTAAGGGGGCTGTGTGGAGTTAGAAAATTATCGAGTGCCGACCAAGGTGAAGCTGGCGGCGCTGTGGGCGTCCACAATGTTCTGCTACATCTATGGCGATTATTTCGGCCTTTACGTCGCCGGCACGCTGGCGGACATGAACCACGGCAGCATGGGGCCGCTCGGCCATGCGACCAGCGGTGTTCTCATCGGCGTGTCGCTGATGATGGCGGTGCCGAGCCTGATGGTCGCGCTGTCGCTGTTATTGCCGGCGTCCGCCTGCCGATGGGCCTGCATCATCCTGGGGCTCTTCTACACCGCGATCATGGCCATAAGCCTGCCGGGGTCGGAGCCGTTCTACAAGGTCTTGGCGGCGATCGAGATGGCACTGACGCTGACGATCACCGCCGTGGCCGCCCGCTGGCCGCGAGAGGCCAGTCGTGCTTGAAGATGCGCCTTCATCGCGCATGGCGCGTCTGGCGGGTGCGCTCTATCTCGGCACGATCGTTTTCGGCCTATTTGCCGAAATGGGTTCGCGCGGATCGCTGATCGTGGGCAGCGATGCCGCCGCCACGGCGCGCCATCGTCTCCAACGAGGCACTGTTCCGCGTCGGGCTTGTCGCCGATCTCGCGATGCTGCCCTGTTATGTCGGGGTGACGACGCTGTTCTTCGACCTGTTCCGCCCGGTCCATGCCGGCGTTTCGCGGATGGCGGCGGCGTTCAGCCTGATCGGAATCGCGGCGCTGGCGGCCGATACGCTGCTGCTGCTTGCTCCGCTGCGGCTGCTGGCGACAACGCCCTATTTCTCCGCACCGGGCGAGCCACAGCGCGAAGCGGCGGCGCTGCTCGCCCTCAACGGCTATGACGTGAGCCTCGTCTTCGTCGGCCTCTACTGCCTGATGCTGGGCTGGCTGGCATGGCGCAGCGGGTTCCTTCCCAAGGCCATTGGCGTGCTGATGGCGCTGGCTGGCGTCTGCTACCTCCTCAACAGCATCGCCGACCTGGCGGCGCCGGCTTTTGCCCGCACGCTTTCTCCCCACTTGATGGACCCGACGCTGATCGGGGAGGCGGCGCTGGCGCTCTGGCTGCTGGCGTTCGGCGCGAGACGCTCGAAAGTCGTGCCCTACCCCGCAAATCGCCCCGGCGCGTAGAGCCCGGCGTCGATCCCCGCCACCGCCGCGTCCGGTGCCCGGCCCAGCAGCAAGGCCGCGGCGAGTTTCGCGGCGGCGGGGGCAGTCTGAATGCCGAAGCCGCCCTGGCCCGCGCACCAGAAGAAGCCCGGCATGCTGGAATCGAAGCCATAGACCGGGCGCCGATCGGGCGCGAAGCTGCGCAGGCCCGCCCATTTGTGCTCGAGCTTTTCGATTCGCCAATCGACCACCTGCTCGAACCGGTCGATCGCGATCGCCACGTCGAGATCCTCGGGCTGGGCGTCGCAGGGCGGGCTGGCGATCTCGTCATGCGGGCTGAGCCACAGCCGGCCGCCCGCTTCGGGCTTCCAATAGAAGCTGCCGCCGATATGCGCGACGTGCGGCGCCCCCGCGCCGGGCGCGGGATCGGTTTTGAGCTGAAGCATCGTGCGGCGATAGGGCTGGATGCCGAGCGGCCGGACCCCGGCGCGTTCGGCGACCGGATCGGCCCAGGCGCCGGCGGCGTCGACCAGCAGATCGGCCTTGAAGCGCCCGGCGCGCGTTTCCAGCGTCCACGACCCGCCTTCGCGGCGGGCCGCTTCGAGCCCGGCCGACAGCACCAACTCGACCCCAGCCCGCCGCGCCGCGGCGAGGCATCCGGCATGAAGGCCGCCGACATCGATATATTCGCAACTCGGCTCCAGCACCCCGAGCGTCCATCCGGGGCGCAGGCCGGGGATCAGCCCGGCGGGATCGAGCGGCTGGAGCACAACGCCGGTGCCTTCGAATTCGGCAAGGAAGGCCTCGATCGCCCCCGCCTCCCCGGCCCGGCCGATATGGAGCGAGCCAAGCGGCTCGAGATAGCCGCCCGCGGCGAGCAGCGGGCCGGAGGCGCTGGTGAGCGGCTGGATCGCCGGCCCGCCATAGGTTTCGGACCAGAAGGCGGCCGAGCGGCCGGTGGCGTGGACGCCCGCGCGATCCTCGGCCTCGAGCAGCAGCACGCGCGCATGGGGCGCGAGTTCGGCGGCAAGGCTGGCGCCGGCGATGCCCGCGCCGACGATCGCGACGTCCCAGGCCATCAGCGGGCGGGCGCCCGCGCGGCCAGGAAAGCGTCGATCTCGCCGATCGCTCGATCGCGCACCGGATCGGCTTCGCGCAGGATCTCATGCGCGCTCTCCGGCCCGAAGCTGACGACGCGGGCATCGGGAAGCCGCGGCAGGATGCGCAGCGCCGCGCGCGGATCGACCAGGCCGTCCGCCTTGGCGACCAGGCCGAGCACCGGCACCGGCATTTGCGGCAGCCGCGGATCGGCCTCGAGCTCGCGCATCGACTTGAATGCCTCAATCACCCAGCGCCAGCTCGGCGGGCCGGTGAGGATCTCGGGCGTGTGGGTCTGCCACCAGATCTCGTCAGAATAGCGATCCGCGTCATGGGTGAGCAGGTTCTCGCGCGTTTCGGTCGTGTAGGGCTTTTCATTGCCCTTCCAGGCGGGGCGCGCGCTGTTGCCGAGATTGCCGAGCAGCCGGGCGGCGCGTTCGGCGAAGCGCCCAAAGGCACTGCGCACCCCGAGCATCGGCGCGACGAGCACCGCCGCATCGGGGCGGATCGCGCCTTCGACCAGGCCGCGCAGGACGAGATGGCCGCCCATCGAATGGCCGATCACGACATGCGGACCGGGATGGGACGCCTGCCATTCGGCGTAGAAGGCGGCGAGGTCAGCGATGTAATCGGCGAAATCCTCGATATGCCCGCAATTGGCCGCGGGCGTCAGCCGGCCCGAGCCGCCCTGGCCGCGCCAATCGAACGAGGTGATGCCCCAGCCCTGATCGTGCCAGTGCGCGAAGGTTTCGAGATATTTCTCGAACACGTCGCCGCGCCCGCCCTGGAACAGGATCGATCCGCGCGGCGGCGAGGCGGCCGACGGCCATTCGAAGCGGCGCAGCGGCCAGCCATCGGGGGCGGTCCAGCGATCGACGCGGGCCGCGGCGGGGATCGAACGGCGAAGGGCGAGGGATTCCGGCATGGAGCTTGGTTACGGTTTGATAAGTGCTTTCGTCTAGGCATAGCCTGATGGGGGACTTGTTTGCCACCGCACTGCTGATCCTGCTCGGCCTGCTGCTCGTCTCGGCGGGGATCGAGGATGCGCGCACGCGCGAGATCGCCAATTGGAAGAACGCCGCGATCGCGCTGCTGGCGCCGGCCTGGTGGTGGGCGAATGGCTGGGCCCTGTGGCCCGACATGGCGATCCAGCTCGGCATCGCGGCGATCGTGTTCGCGCTGTTCATCGGCGCCTTCGCGCTCGGCCAGATGGGCGGCGGCGACGTCAAGATGATCGGCGCGCTGGCACTGTGGCTGCCGATGCAGCCGCTGATCTGGATGCTGATGCTGATGTCGGTGATCGGCGGCGTGGTGACGCTGGCGATGCTGATCGACAAGAAGCTGCGACGTGCGAACGGGGCTCCGCTCGAGATTCCCTATGGCGTCGCGATCGCGATCGCGGGGCTGCTGGTCCTTGGCGAACCGATTTTTAACCAATTCCGATGATGCTTAACGCCGGCGGAACCACCGGCCATAATTTGAGAAGGCTTGGATAGCGAAATGGATGCACGCAAGCTGATCCTGCTCGTCGGCGCGCTAGTCGTGGCGGCAATCACCGCGATCATGGCGCGCAACATGGTGGCAGGCAATTCTGCCCCCGTCGCCGGCGCGGTGCCCGCCTCCGTCCAGCCGCAGAACACCACCGAAGTGCTGGTCGCCAAGCGCCCGCTCGCGGTGGGCACGATCCTCGATGCCGAAGCGCTCGAGTTCCGGCCCTGGCCGAAGGAGCTCGTCGAGGGCGCCTATTATATTCGCGGCGAATCGGAGCCCGGCAAGCTGCAGGGCACGGTCGTCCGCTTCCCGATTCCGGCCGGACAGCCGGTGACCCAGGGCGCGCTGGTCAAGCCCGGCGATCGCGGCTTCCTCGCCGCGGCGCTCGGGCCGGGCATGCGCGCGGTCACCGTGCCGGTCTCGACCCAGAGCGCGGTGGCGGGATTCGTCTTCCCCGGCGACCGGGTCGACCTGATCCTCACCCAGTCGGTCGCCGGCGGCGGCGACGGTCCGCCGCTCAAGGCGTCGGAGACCGTGCTGCGCAACCTGCGCGTGCTCGCCACCGACCAGAAGACCGACAAGCAGACCGACGACAAGGGCAACACGATCGTCAACACCTATTCGACCGTGACGGTCGAGGCGACGCCCAAGCTCGCCGAGAAGATCGCGGTGGCGCAGACGCTCGGCACGCTGTCGCTGTCGCTGCGCTCGCTCGCCGACAACCAGGGCGAACTCGAGGCGGCGATCGCCAGCGGCGACGTCAAGGTGCCCGACGATCCCAAGAAGGAAAAGCAGATGCTCGCGCATGTCGCCGGCCAGCCGGCCGACGGACGCTCGACCTTCGCCACCGGTGCCGACGTGTCGCGCTTCCAGCGCAGCACGGTGCCGGGCAAGGCCGGCACCGACGGCGGCTCGACCGCGGGGACGCCGGCGCCGGGCTATAGCGGTCCGCCCGCGGCACCGGCCGCACCGCGCGGACCGGCCGTGACCATCGTGCGCGGCAACGCCGAAACCATCGTCCCGCTGGGGGGGAAGAATTAAGATGAACGCGAAACGTCTCCTCATGCGCTCGATCGGCGCGGCCGCAGTGGCCGCGCTGATCGGGGCGCCGCTGACGGCGAGTGCGCAAACCGCGCGCCAGCGCCGCGCCGCGGGCGTCGCAAGCTTTCCCACGGGTGCCGAGCGTCCGACGAGCGAAGTGCAGCTCTCGATCGGCCAGGGCGAACTGATCACCCTTCCCGCCAATGTGGCGAGCGTGTGGACCTCCAATCCGGGGGTGGCGGACGTCTATGTCAACAATCCGCGCCAGATCCACTTGTTCGGCAAGGAGTTCGGCGAGGCGACCGTGTTCGCGACCAGCGCCAGCGGCCAGGTGGTCTATGCCACCAACGTCCGCGTCGCGCAGAACCTGACCTCGCTCGACCGCATGATCAAGGCCGCGATGCCCGATGCCGATGTGAGCATCACCACCGTCGGCCAGATCGCCGTGCTCAACGGCACGGTGAAGTCGCCGCAGGACAGCGAACAGGCGCAGCGCCTGGTGACGTCGCTGCTCAATCCGGGCGTCAACCTCTCCGATCCGAACGCACAGCTGAAGATGGGCGTGATCAACCGCCTGCGCACCGCGACGCCGCTCCAGGTCAACCTGCAGGTCCGCTTCGCCGAAGTGAGCCGCAGCTTCATCAAGGATTTCGGCGTCAACACGGTCACCCGCGACCAGACCAGCGGCTTCAACTTCGGGCTGATCCAGGGCCGGCCCGATTTCGGCAAGATCACCACGCCCGACCTTTCGAAGCTGCCCGTGCTCGACGCCTCGTCGCGCTTCGGTTTCCCGGCCGGCACGATCAGCCTGCCCTACGACCCGGTCCGCGGCGACTTCGTCTATCCGGGCACCGGCTCGGCCTATAGCTTCACCAAGGGATCGACCAACGGCACGATCGGCCTGGCCGGCAAGCTGCTCGGGCTCGACATCCTCTCGGCACTCGACCTGGGCGAGACGGTGGGCCAGGTCTCGACACTGACCAACCCGAACCTCACCGCAATCTCCGGCGAGACCGGCAGCTTCCTGGTCGGCGGCGAGATCCCGATCCTGGTCAATAACGGGCTGAGCGGCACTTCGGTCGAGTACAAGCCCTATGGCGTGAGCCTGACCTATACGCCGACGGTGCTGGCGGACGGGCGCATCTCGCTGCGCGTCAAGCCCGAAGTCTCGCAGCTCGACAGCGGCTCGGGCGTCAATGTCGGCGGATCGGTGATCCCCGCGCTGACCACGCGCCGTGCCGAGACCACGGTCGAGCTCGGCTCGGGCGAGAGCATGGTGATTGGCGGCCTGCTGTCGAACAGCCACAACAACCAGTTCACCAAGACGCCCGGCGTGGGCGACCTGCCGGTGCTCGGCGCGCTGTTCCGCTCGAACAGCTTCCGCCGCAACGAGACCGAGCTGGTGATCGTGATCACGCCGTACCTGGTCAAGCCGGTCAACGCGAACGACATCGTCCTGCCGACCGACGGCTACAAGGCGCCGAACGACTTCAACCGGCTCCTGCTCGGCCAGCTCGACAGCGGCCATGGCAAGGGCGGCGATCGTCCCAAGCCGATGATGGCGCCGAACACCGGCGGCCAGCCGGCGGTGGGCGCGATGTCGCCCGCACCGGTGACGCCCGCTCCCGCCCCGGCCGCCCCGCAGCCGCAAACCCAATCCCGCAAGGCGAAGAAGGGCGGCGCCAGCGCCACCCCCGGCTTCGGCCTGTGATCCTGAGGAGACCGCCCGTGTTCCCGCGCTTTCTTCCCCTCCTCGCCCCGGCGCTGCTGCTCGGCGCGTGCGGCACCTATAATGGCGGCCTGGAGCCGGTTCACCAGCCGGTCGTCCAGCGCAACGACTATGTCCTCGACCTGCAGACCGCGGGCTATGCCCTCGCCCCCGGCGAGGCGCAGCGGCTGGCCGGCTGGATGGCCTCGATGGGCCTGCGCTATGGCGACCGCGTCGCGATCGACGATGGCGGCGCCGGGACCGCAGGTCGCAGCGAAGTCGCCGCGGAGGCCGGCCGCTACGGCCTGCTGCTCGCCGACCAGGCGCCGGTCACGGTCGGCCAGATCGCCCCGGGCACGGTGCGCGTGATCATCACCCGGATGAGCGCCAGCGTGCCCAATTGCCCGGACCAGACGCATCCGGGCGGCCTCACCGTCGATGCGAGCACCAGCTCGAACTTCGGCTGCGCGACCAATGCCAATCTCGCCGCGATGATCGCCGACCCGGCCGATCTCGTGCGCGGCGCGAGCGGCTCGCCGACTGCCGATCCGAACCGCAGCGCCAAGGCGATTGGTGCCTATCGCGCCGCGGCGCCGAGCGGCGGCGGCGGGACCCAGCTCAACGGTGGCGGGAGCTCGCCCAAGTGAACGCGCCCTTCAATCCCGCGCGCACCGCGCATCGCGATCCTTTCGTGGCCTTTGTCTGCGACGAGGCGACGGCGGAAGTCCTCCGCCCGATCGCCGTCGAGCTGGGCTGGAGCCCCGAAAAGGTCAACAAGGGCGGCCTGCGCAACGCCGTGCAGACGCTTTCGGTGTCGGCCAGCCCGAACATCCTGTTCGTCGACCTGTCCGAAAGCGGCGATCCGCTCAACGACATCAATACGCTCGCCGAAGTCTGCGAACCGGGGACGATCGTCATCGCCTCGGGCCAGGTCAACGACGTGCGCCTCTATCGCGAGCTGATCGCGAGCGGCATCCACGACTATCTGCTCAAGCCGCTCAATCCCGATGCGCTGCGCGACGCGTTCACGCACGCGCAGGGCACGCTCAACGCCCCCAAGCAGACCGAAGCCGCAACCGATGTGCCGCACGCCGCGGTCGCGGTGATCGGCACCCGCGGGGGCGCCGGCGCCTCGACCATCGCGACCTCGCTCGCCTATCTGATGGGCGAGAAGCATGGCCGTTCGACCGCGCTGCTCGACCTCGACGTGCATTTCGGCACCGGAGCGCTGAGCTTCGACCTCGAGCCGGGGCGCGGCCTGACCGACGCGATCGAGAATCCGAGCCGCATCGACGGGCTGTTCATCGAACGCGCGATGGTCAAGGCATCCGACCGGCTGGCGGTGCTCAGCGCCGAGGCACCGATCAACTCGCCGATCATGACCGACGGCGCCGCCTTCTATCAGCTCCAGGAAGAAATCCGCGCCGCGTTCGAATGCACGGTGATCGACCTGCCGCGCGGGATGCTGGTGAACCATCCGCATCTGATCGCCGACGTCCAGGTCACCGTGCTGGTGACCGACCTGACCCTGGCTGCGGCACGCGACGCGATCCGCATCCTTTCCTGGTTCAAGTCGAACGCGCCGCAGACGCAGGTGATCGTCGTCGCCAATCGCGTGCAGCCCGCGGCGCTGCTCGAGATCAGCCGCAAGGACTTCGAAGGCTCGATCGAACGCAAGATCGACCTGCTCATCCCGTTCGATCCCAAGCTCGCCACGCAATCGGCGAAGCTGGGCAAGACGCTGGCCGAAGTCGCCAAGGGCAACAAGGCGATGCAGCCGCTCACCGAACTGGTGAACCGCATCGTTGCGATCACCGATGCCGTCGAGCGCGACGACCGCCCCACCAAGGGCGGCAAGGCCGGCAAGGACGCGAAGGGCCGCGGCGAATCGCTGCTCGGCAAGTTCAAGCTCAAGCTCCCGGCCAAAGGGAAGAAGTGATTAAGCCCTTGCCGCTATCGTCGGCCGGGAACTGAAGGGAACCGAGGCGCGTGGACTTGCTGCCGTCGATCATGCTGGGTGGCGGCACCTTCCTGGTGCTGGTGCTGATGGTGCTCGCCTTTTCGGGCCCGTCCGCCGAGCGTGCCGGCGCGCGTCGCATCAAGGCGTTGCGCGGGCGCTACCTGGTGAGCGCCACCGGCAACAACGCCATGGAAGCGCAGATCCGGCGCGTCGCGGCCAATCGGCGCAACGGCCTGGACAGCACCGCGGCGCGCTTCATTCCCAATCCCGCGCTGCTCCAGAAGCGCCTGAACATGACCGGCAAGTCGTGGACGCTGAACCAGTACATGCTGGCGATGGCGGGACTGTTCCTGCTCATCGCGGGCCCGTTGCTGCTGAAGGGTGCGCCGATCTGGCTGGCGCTCGCCTTCGGGCCCGCCGTCGCTTTGGGCATCCCGCACAACGTCGTCGGCTTCTTCATCAAGCGCCGCGTCGCCAAGTTCACCGCCAAGTTCCCCGACGCGATCGAGCTGCTCGTGCGCGGCCTGCGCTCAGGCCTGCCGATCACCGAGACGATCGGCGTGGCCGGTCAGGAAATCGACGGTCCGGTGGGCGAGGAATTCCGCGCGGTCACCGATCGCATGCGCATCGGCAAGTCGCTCGACGGCGCGCTCCAGGAGACCGCGGACCGGCTCGGCACCCCGGAATTCCAGTTCTTCACGATCACCATCCAGATCCAGCGCGAGACCGGCGGCAATTTGGCCGAAACGCTCGCCAACCTGGCCGACGTGCTGCGCAAGCGCGCGCAGATGAAGCTCAAGATCAAGGCGATGTCGTCGGAATCCAAGGCCTCGGCCCTGATCGTCGGCGCCCTGCCCTTCATCGTGTTCACGCTCGTGTGGTTCATCAACAACAACTACATGGCGAACTTCTTCATCGACCACCGCCTGATGATCGCCGGCGCCGGCGGGCTGATCTGGATGGGCCTGGGCGCCTTCATCATGGCCAAGATGGTCAATTTCGAGATCTGACATGGACGCTCCGCCCCCTTCAGGCCCCATGCTCTTCGGCGTCGACGTCTATTGGGCGGCGACGATCCTCTCGGCGTTGACCGCGCTTGCCGTGATGCTGGCCATCTATGCCGCGACCACGGTGCGCAATCCGATGTCGCGCCGGCTGAAGGCGCTCAACGAGCGCCGCGAGCAGCTCAAGGCCGGCATCACCGCCTCGACTTCGAAGCGCCGCGCCAAGCTCGTCCAGAAGAGCGAGACCACCGACCGGATCCGCTCGCTGCTCTCCTCGATGAAGGTGCTGCAGGACAGCCAGCTCAAGGTCGCGCAGACCAAGCTGCTCCAGGCCGGCATCCGCCGCAAGGAATTCGCCGTCGCGGTCATCTTCGGCCGGCTGGTGCTGCCGATCGTGCTCGGCGGGCCGATGCTGTACTTCGTCTACGGCACGCAGATGTTCGCCGATTGGAGCCCGCTCAAGGCCTATGGCCTCGTCGCGGGCACCTTCATCCTCGCCTACAAGGCGCCGGACCTCTATCTCAAGAACAAGATCCAGAAGCGCAGCGCCGCGATCCGCAAGGGCCTGCCCGACGCGCTCGACCTGCTGGTGATCTGCGCCGAGGCCGGCCTCACCGTCGACGCCGCCTTCGCCCGCGTCGCCCGCGAGCTGGGCAAGGCCTATCCCGAGCTGGGCGAGGAATTCCAGCTGACCGCGATCGAACTGGGCTTCCTGACCGATCGCCGCCAGGCGTTCGAGAACCTTGCCGAGCGCATCGACCTCGATTCGATCCGCGGCGTCGTCACCACGATGATCCAGACCGAGAAATACGGCACCCCGCTCGCCTCGGCCCTGCGCGTGCTCTCGGCCGAATTCCGCAACGAGCGGATGATGCGCGCCGAGGAAAAGGCCGCGCGCCTGCCCGCGATCATGACGGTGCCGCTGATCCTGTTCATCCTGCCGGTGCTGTTCATCGTCATCCTCGGGCCCGCGGCCTGCTCGATCAACGATGCGCTGATCGCCAAATAGGCCCGCGCTGGCGCCACCGCGCCGACCACGCTAGCCTTGCACCGACGGGCCGGGCATCCGGCCGAGGAGAAAGGCAGAAAATGGGCGATCTCCCGTTCCACAGCGCGACCCAGATCGTCGCGCTCCTGCTGACGCTGATCGCCGGCTGGTGCTTCGGCCTGGCGAGCGCCCCGCGCCGGCGCATGCGCGAGCGCGTCGTCGTCGATGAGGACGAGCGCCCGCTCGCCCGCACCCGCGCCGACCTAGACGACGCCCGCGCGCGCATCCGCGACCTCGAAGCCGAGAACGCCCGCCTGCGCGCCGGCGGCCCGATCCCCTCTCCCGACGCCGAGCGACGCGAACCCTGAGCCGACCCTCGCCGCACCCATGAGAACGCCGGGCGTTCGCTATCCCCTGAGCGCCGCCTGCGCCGCCGCCAGCCGGGCGATCGGCACGCGATAGGGCGAGGCGGAGACGTAATCGAGCCCGGTCTTCTCGCAAAAGGCGATGCTCGCCGGATCGCCGCCATGTTCGCCGCAGATGCCGAGCTTGATGTCCGGCCGGGCCTTGCGCCCGCGCTCGGCGGCGATCTCGATCAGCTGGCCGACGCCTTCGACGTCGAGGCTGACGAACGGGTCCTTGGGATAGATGCCCTTTTCGACATAGGTCGTCAGGAAGCGCGCGGCATCGTCGCGGCTGACGCCGAGTGTCGTCTGGGTCAGGTCGTTGGTGCCGAAGGAGAAGAAGGCGCCGACCTCGGCGATCTCGCCCGCCATCAGCGCGGCGCGGGGCAGCTCGATCATCGTGCCGACCAGATAGTCGATCCGCCGGCCCTTCTCCGCGAACACCGCCTCGGCCGCCTTGTCGACCACCGCCTTCATCAGCTGGAGCTCCTTGGCGGTGGCGACCAGCGGGATCATCACTTCGGGCACCGGCGCCGCGCCCGACTTCTCCGCGACCAGGATCGCCGCCTCGAAGATCGCGCGGGCCTGGGTCTCGTAGATTTCGGGATAGGTGACGCCGAGCCGGCAGCCACGATGGCCGAGCATCGGATTGAATTCGTGCAGCTCGGCGGCGCGGCGCTTGAGCGTCTCGACGTCGAGGCCGGCCGCTTCGGCGACTTCGGCGAATTCGTCTTCCTCATGCGGCAGGAATTCGTGCAGCGGCGGATCGAGCAGGCGGATCGTGCAGGGCAGCCCGGCCATCACTTCGAAGATCTCGACGAAATCGCTGCGCTGCTCGGGGAGCAGCTTGGCGAGCGCGGCGCGGCGGCCGGCCTCGTCCTCGGCGAGGATCATCTGGCGGACCGCGGTGATGCGGCCCTGATCGAAGAACATATGCTCGGTGCGGCACAGGCCGATGCCCTCGGCGCCGAACTCGCGCGCGGTGCGGCAATCGAGCGGCGTCTCGGCATTGGTGCGCACCTTCAAGCGGCGCTTGGCGTCGGCCCAGACCATCAGCGTGCCGAAATCCCCGGCGAGTTCGGGCTGCACCGTCGGCACCGCGCCGACCATCACTTCGCCGGTCGCGCCGTCGATCGTGACGACATCGCCCTCGCGCACTTCGCGGGTGCCGACGCGCAGCAGCTTCTCGCGCGCGTTGATCGCGAGCGTGCCGGCGCCCGAGACGCAGGGCCGGCCCATGCCGCGCGCCACCACCGCGGCGTGGCTGGTCATGCCGCCGCGCGCAGTGAGGATCCCCTTGGCCGCATGCATGCCGTGAATGTCCTCGGGGCTGGTCTCGACCCGGACGAGGATGACCGCCTCACCCGCAGCAGCCCATTTCTCCGCGGTATCGGCATCGAACACCACCTTGCCCGAAGCCGCGCCGGGCGAAGCGGGCAGGCCCTTGGTCAGCACGTCGCGCGGCGCCTTGGGGTCGAGCGTGGGGTGGAGCAGCTGGTCGAGCGCGCTCGGATCGACGCGCAGGATCGCCTCTTCCTGGCTGATCAGCCCTTCGTTCGCCATGTCGACCGCGATCTTGAGCGCCGCCTTGGCGGTGCGCTTGCCGCTGCGCGTCTGCAGCATCCACAGCTTGGCGCGTTCGACGGTGAACTCGATGTCCTGCATGTCGCGATAATGCGTCTCCAGCGTCGCGAAGACGTCGGCGAGCTGGGCATAGACCTCGGGCATCGCCTCTTCCATCGAGGCGGGCTTGGCTCCGGCCTTCTCGCGCGCGGCCCTGGTCAAATATTGCGGCGTGCGAATGCCGGCGACGACGTCCTCGCCCTGGGCGTTGATCAGGAACTCGCCATAGTACGCGTTCTCGCCCGTCGAGGGATCGCGGGTGAAGGCGACGCCCGTCGCCGAGGTGTCGCCCATATTGCCGAACACCATCGCCTGGACGTTGACCGCGGTGCCCCAGTCGGCGGGAATGTCGTTCAGGCGGCGATAGACCTTGGCGCGTTCGGACTGCCAGGATCCGAACACCGCGCCGACCGCGCCCCAGAGCTGATCGTGCACGTCCTGCGGGAAGGGCTTGCCCCAAAGCTCCTCGACCAGTGCCTTGTATTCGCTGACGAGCCCCTGCCAGTCGGCGGCGGAAAGCTCGGTGTCGAGGCTGTAGCCGCGGTCTTCCTTGGCGATCTCCAGCGCTTCCTCGAAGCGGCCGTGATCGAGCCCGAGCACCACGTCCGAATACATCTGGATGAAGCGGCGATAGCTGTCCCAGGCGAAGCGATCGTCGCCCGAGACCGCGGCGAGGCCGCGCACCGTCTCGTCGTTGAGGCCGAGATTGAGCACCGTGTCCATCATGCCGGGCATCGACACGCGCGCGCCGCTCCGGACCGAGACGAGCAGCGGATCGGCGGCGTCGCCGAACTTCTTGCCCGTGATGCCTTCGATATGGGCGATGCCGTTCGCGACTTCGGCCTTCAGGCTGTCCGGAAAGCGCTCGCCTTCCTCGCAATAGCGCGCGCACATCGCGGTGGAGATGGTGAAGCCTGGCGGCACCGGCAGGCCGATCGAGGCCATTTCCGCAAGGTTCGCGCCCTTGCCGCCGAGCAGATTCTTGTCGCCCTTGCCCCCGTCAGACACCCCGCCGCCGAAGCGGTAAACGTACTGAGTCATCCAGTGCTTCTCCTTGCGCCCGCCGCCTATCGCAGGTGCGAAGGAAGCGAAACTGCTGACTGCGTTGTCAGCCCCGCAACTTTGATTTGTCGGATCAATGACAGGGTTTGCCGGCGCGCTCAGCCCTCGATCTTCGAGAAGTCGGCCACCTTGTGCACCGCATCGCGGATGCGCGCGAGCAGGGCCAGCCGGGCGTTGCGCTTTTCCTCGTCGGGATCGTTGACCGTCACCGTATCGAAGAACGCGTCGATCGGCGCGCGCAGCGAGGCGAGCGCGGCCATCGCGCCTTCGAAATCCTCGGCCTCCACCGCCGCTTCGGCCTTGGGCTCGGCCGCGTCGAGCGCCTCGATCAGCGCGGATTCGGCAGGCTCGGCCTCATAGATGCCGGTGTCGGCGACTTCGCCGGGGACCCAATTCTCCTTCTTGAGGATATTGGCGGCGCGCTTGTAGCCGGCGAGCAGGTTGGCGCCTTCGGGCGACGTGACGAACGCCTGGAGCGCGCGGACGCGGGCGAGCAGCCGGACGAGATCGTCCTCGCCGCCGAGCGCGAAGACGGAGTCGATCAGGTCGTGGCGGACGCCGGCTTCGCGTTGCTGGACCTTGAGGCGGTCGGCGAAGAAGTCCCGCAGGTGTTCCAGTTCGTTCGCGAGCTGAAACCAATCACGCCCGCTCAGCCGGACCCAGTTTCGATAAAGCGCAGAAACATCGACGCGAATTGTCGAACGGAGTATCGTTGCCAGCACGCCTAGAACGGCGCGACGCAAGGCAAACGGGTCCTTTGAACCCGTCGGTCGCTCTTGGATCGCAAAGAAGCTGAATATCGTATCCAGCTTGTCCGCCAGGCTCACCGCCACCGTGACTGGCGCCGTGGGCACGTCGTCGCCCTGGCCGACCGGCTTGTAGTGATCGCGGATCGCGTCGGCGACCTGACGGTCTTCGCCCTGCGCGGCGGCGTAATAGCCGCCCATCAGGCCCTGGAGCTCGGGGAACTCGCCGACCATGCCGGTGACGAGGTCCGCCTTGGCCAGGCGCGCGGCGCGTTCGGCGAGGGCGGCGAGCGAATAGCCCTCTCCCCCTTCAGGGGGAGAGGGTTGGGAGAGGGGGGAGTTCGATGCGGGGGCCGGCTTGCCCGCGGACAGGCCCCCTCTCCCCTCGGCGGCTGCGCCGCCTCGACCCTCTCCCCCTGAAGGGGGCGAGGGTTGCACGATCCCCTCTTCCACCAGCCACCGCGCCAGCTTCGCCACGCGATCGACCTTGTCGGCCACCGTGCCCAGCTTCTCGTGGAAGACGATCTTCTCGAGCTTGGGCGTCAGATCCTCGAGCCGGGTCTTCAGGTCCGTTTCGTAGAAGAAGCGCGCATCGCTCAGCCGCGCCGCGAGGACCTTCTGGTTGCCCTGAACGATCTTCTCGCCGCCGTCCGCCGCATCGATGTTGGCGACGCAGACGAAGGCGTTGGCGAGCTTGCCGGCGCCATCGCGGCAGACGAAATATTTCTGGTTCACCCTGGCGGTGAGCTGGATCACTTCGGGCGGCACGTCGAGGAACGCTTCGTCGAAGCGGCCGAGCAGCGGCACCGGCCATTCGGTGAGGCCGGCATTCTCGAACAACAGCCCTTCGTCCTCGATCAGCGCGAGGCCCGCCTTCTGCGCGGCCATCTTGGCGCCCAGCGCGATGATCCCGCGCCGCTCGGCCCCGTCGACCACGACATGGCAGGCGCGCAGCTTCTCGACATAGTCCGCCGCCGATCCGATCGTGATCGCGCCGGGATGGTGGAAGCGGTGGCCGACCGTAGCGGCGCCGCTGGTCACGCCGGCGACTTCGATTCCGACGACGTCCTCGCCGAACAGCGCGACGATGCCCTGGAGCGGGCGCACCCAGCGCAGGCTCTCGGTCGAGGCCGAAGCGGCGCCCCAGCGCATCGACTTCGGCCAGGGAAAGGCCCGGATCACCGCGAGAACGGCTTCGGCGAGCACCTCGGCGGTGGCGCGGCCGGGCTTGTCGATCACGGCGAAGAGGACGCCGTCGCGCTCGACCAGCTGCTCCTGGGTGAGGCCGGTCTTGCGCAGGAAGCCTTCGAGCGCCTGGGGCGGCGCGCCGACGCGGGGGCCCTTGAGCTCTTCGGAGACGGCGGCGGTCTCGGCGGGGAGGCCCCTGGCGATCAGCGCGAGGCGGCGCGGGGTGGCATAGGTTACCGTCTCGGTTGCCTTGAGGCCGGCCTTGTCAAGCTCGGCGGCGAACAGGCGCGCAAGGTCCTCGCGCGCCTTTTCCTGCATCCGCGCGGGGATTTCTTCGGAGCGGAGTTCGAGGAGGAAATCGGTCATGGGTTCTTTTCACGCGAAGGCGCGAAGGCGCGGAGGAAGGAAGAAGGCTTGGTTCGCGCAGAGGCGCAGAGGCGCGGAGATTGCAGGATGCGCGGCGGCGCCAGCCGCCAAGAGATCGACCCTGAGCTTGGCGAGCGGAGTGAGCAGAGGGCCGCTGGCGCGGCGGGGCTTCCGCCTCTCTGCGCCTCTGCGCCTCTGCGCGAAAAAACACCTTCGCGCCTTCGAGTGAACGAATGAAGCATCACGCCGCCCACCCGTTCTTCGTCATCCACGCTTCGCAGCTGCCCTTCGCCAGGTCGCGGACGCGGCCGATATAGGCCTGGCGCTCGGCGACCGAGATCACCCCGCGCGCCTGGAGCAGGTTGAACAAATGGCTCGCCTCGATCGCCTGTTCATAGGCGGCGATCGGCACGTCGTTCGCCAGGCAGTTCTCGCATTCGGCCACCGCCTTGCGGAAGCCGTCGAACAGCGCCTCGGTGTCCGCGACTTCGAAATTATACTTCGACATCTCTCGCTCGTTCTCGAGGAAGACGTCGCCATAGGTGACGCCGGCATCGTTAAACGCGAGGTCGTACACGCTGTCCTTGTTCTGGATGTACATCGCCAGCCGTTCGAGCCCGTAGGTGAGCTCGCCCGCCACCGGCTTGCAATCGAAGCCGCCCATCTGCTGGAAATAGGTGAACTGGGTGACTTCCATCCCGTCGCACCAGACTTCCCAGCCCAGGCCCCAGGCGCCGAGCGTCGGGCTTTCCCAATCGTCCTCGACGAAGCGGATGTCGTGGCGGGTGAAGTCGATGCCGATCGCGGCGAGGCTGCCGAGATACAGAGCCTGCAGATCGGGCGGGCTCGGCTTCAGGATCACCTGATACTGGTAATAATGCTGGAGGCGATTGGGGTTCTCACCATAGCGGCCGTCGGTCGGGCGGCGGCAGGGCTGGACGAAGGCGGCGTTCCAGCCATCCGGACCAAGCGCGCGCAGCGTCGTCGCGGGGTGGAAGGTGCCGGCGCCCATCCGCATGTCATAGGGCTGGAGGATGACGCAGCCTTGCCGGCTCCAATAATCATGGAGCGCGAGGATCATTGCCTGGAAGCTGAGGGGCTCGGACATGCGCGACGCTTTGGCGCAGGGCGCCAAGGGGGTCAACCGGGGTTGCCCCGAGGGGCGATCCCGCTTTCCCCACCTATTTCGTCGTCCCAGCGAAAGCTGGGATCTTTGGAAGAAGCGGGGTGATCACGCTTTCCCACTCCTTCGTCGTCCCAGCGAAAGCTGGGACCTCTGGGAGAAGCGGGGTGATAGCGGTTCGCGCTACTGCGGGAGATCCCAGCTTGCGCTGGGATGACGGGATTGGGGGGAAGGCTGGGATGACGGGGTTGGGGGCCGTTGACTCCGCCGCCCGTGCCGCCACAACGCCCCCATGTTCCGCGCCGCCTTCGCCCTCGCCCTGCTCCTGTGCGGCTGCCGCGCCGCGCCGCCCGCCGACCAGGCCGATCCGGCGCTGTGGGTGGTGAAGGATGCCGATACGACGATCTATCTGTTCGGGACCGTCCATGTCCTCAAGCCCGGCCTGCACTGGTTCGACGGCGGGGTGCGCAAGGCGTTCGATGCGTCGAACACGCTGGTGCTCGAACTGGTGATGCCGCCCGAGGCGGAGATGCAGCAAATCGTCACCGAGCTCGGCACCCATCCCGGCGGCCCGCCGCTGCCCGATCAGCTGCCGCGCGCCGAAGCGGAGAAGATGCGCGCGGCGCTGCCCGAGCTCGGCCTTGCTCCCAATGCGCTCGACCATGCCGATCCCTGGTTCGCCGCGACGATGCTCTCGGTGCTGCCGCTGCGGCAGCTCGGCTATGACGACAAGCAGGGGGCCGAGCAGCAGCTGACCGACGCGGCCAAGGCCAGCGGCAAGCAGATCGAAGGGCTGGAGAGCGCGCGCCAGCAGCTCGGCTATTTCGATGCGCTCTCGCCGCCCGCCCAGCGCGCGATGCTGGTCGAGGCGATCGACGACTTGCCCCAGGCCGGCGCCAAGCTCGATCAGGCGGTGACTGCCTGGCGCAAGGGCGATGCCGAGGGACTGGCGCGGCTGGTCAACGAGGACATGGCGAGCTCGCCCGAGATCGCGGAGGCGCTGCTCGTCCGGCGCAACCGGAATTGGGCGGACTGGATCGCCAAGCGGATGCAGCGGCCGGGCACCGTGTTCGTCGCAGTGGGCGCCGGCCATCTCGCGGGCAGCCAGAGCGTGCAGGTCGAACTCGCGAGGCGCGGGCTGAAGGTGGAGCGGGTGGCGTATTGAACAGGGCTCCCTCCCGCTTTCGCGGGAGAGGGGAGTGAGGACGCCTTGCCTTTTCCCCCGGCCCCCGCTATGCGCGCGCCTTCCGTGCCAGGGTCATCCCTGGAGGCCTGGCCGGTTGCATTGAATGAACTCCTAGCGAATTGGAACGACACATGAGCGATACGCTTACGCTGTCGGCCGAGGCGCGCGAGCAGGTTGGCAAGGGAGCCTCCCGTTCGCTTCGTCGTGAAGGCCGCGTCCCCGCCGTGATCTACGGCAACAAGCAGGATCCGAAGAGCATCCATGTTGGCGAGCGCGAGCTCACCAAGCTGCTGATGACTGGGCATTTCTTCAACTCGGTCGTGATGATCAACGGCGAGCGCACGCTGCCCAAGGACGTGACCTTCGACGTCGTCAGCGATCGTCCGGTCCATGTCGACTTCCTGCGCATCTCCGAGCACGCCAAGGTGCACGTCAATGTGCCGATCGTGTTCGTCGACGAAGAGGAAGCGCCGGGCCTGAAGCGCGGCGGCGTGCTCAACGTCGTGCGCCACGAGCTTGAGCTGGTGGTCGATGCGGCCGAGATCCCCGAAGGCGTGACGATCTCGCTCAAGGGCCTCGATGTCGGCGATTCGCTGCACATCTCGGCCGTGACCCTGCCCAAGGGCGCCGAGACGGCGATCACCGATCGCGACTTCACCATCGCCACCGTGGTGGCGCCGTCGGCGCTCAAGTCGAGCGAAGGCGACACCAGCCAGGGCGAGACCGCCGAGGCGGGCGAGGCCGAGGGCGAATAACGAATCTAGCCCTCTCCCCTTCAGGGGAGAGGGTTGGGAGAGGGGCAGAGAGGGCAGTGCATCGCACTTCCCCTCTCCCCAACCCGCATCAGTGGATCGCGCCCCACGCGATCCAGGTGCTGCCGGGGGCAGCACCGATCTGATGCGCCCCTGAAGGGGACAGGGAGTTCCGATGCAGCTTTGGGTCGGCCTGGGCAATCCGGGCCCGCAATATGCGATGCACCGGCACAATGTCGGGTTCATGGCGATCGACGCCATCGCCGAAGTGCACGGTTTCTCCGCGCCCAAGAAGCAGTTCCAGGGCTGGACCCAGGAAGGGCGGATCGGCAGCGAGAAGCTGGTGCTGCTCAAGCCCGGCACGTTCATGAACGAGAGCGGCCGCGCGATCCGATCGGCGATGGACTTCTACAAGCTCGCGCCGGGCGACGTCACCGTCTTCCACGACGAGCTCGACCTCGCGCCGTTCAAGGTGAAGGTGAAGACTGGCGGCGGCACCGCGGGGCATAATGGCCTGCGCTCGACCGATGCGCATCTCGGCCCCGATTTCCGGCGCGTGCGGATCGGCATCGGCCATCCGGGCCACAAGGACCGGGTGCACGGCTATGTGCTCGGCAATTTCGCCAAGGCCGAGATCGACCCGCTGGCCGACATGCTCGGCGCGATTGCCGCCGAGGCGCCGTGGCTGGCGTCGGGCGACGATGCCCGCTTCATGAGCGACGTGGCGCTGCGGCTCCAGGATTAGCGCGCCAACGAAAAAGGCCCCGGCGAACCGGGGCCCTTCCGTATTCCGAAGCCGTTCGGCTTACTTCTTGCCGACGACCACGCCGATCAGGCGCTGATCGGCGCCGTTGAACGTGCCCGCGGCGGAGAACACGACGCCGACCTGCTCGGCCTGATAGCCGAAGAAGCCGCCCGCCAGCGTGCCCGAGAGCGGGCTGCCGGTGGTGAAGCTGCCGGTCCACTGGTTCTGCCCCGACGGGATGCCGCCCTGCGCGGTGAAGGTGCCATAGGGCACCGCCGCGCCGCCGCCGGCCGGCAGCGTACTGAGCGTCATCGAGACATTGACGACGCCCGTCGCGAAGTTGGTCGACATCGTCGCGGTGCCGGTGACGCGATTGATCGCCGTCGCATTGCCCGCGACGCTGACCAGCCGGCCGACGACTCGCACGCTATAGGTGACCGTGCCGGTGGTCGGCATGTCATAGCCCAGCGTGCCATAGCCCCAGGTGGTGTAGGTCAGCCGCTTCTGGCCCGAGGTCGAATCGCCGCGCCACCAGTTCGCATAGCTCACCCGGCTGAGCGCGAGGGCGGTGTCGCTGGTGATCGTGTTCGGGACGACGTTGTTGAGGAATTCGATCTGCGCGAACTTGCCCGCGGTGGTGGTATCGTCGCTGCGGAAGATGAACTCGGGGTTGGCCGGGGCCGACGGCACCGTCGGCGTAGCCGTGGCGAAGCGGGTTTCCTCGACATTCTCGTGCATCACATAGGTGTTCACGGTCGGCGACGGGCCGGTGGCGAGGCGGACGCGGTTGGTCAGCGTCTCGGTGATCGGCGTACCGAGCGTGACGGCGCCGGTGGCCGGATCGCCGGTATAGCTGATCGCGGCATCGAAGGTGTTGAATTCGGTCTGCGCGGCGAGCGGGAACCCGGTATAGGTCGCGGTCGGCGTCGGCGTGGGCGTGACCGAGCTCGTCGGCGTCGGGGTCGGGCTGGGATTGTCCTTGCTGCCGCTGCATCCCGTCAGCACGGCCGTCGCCGCAATGGCGCTCATATAGATATGACGGCGAATCATTCCCTGCTCCCTCAAGTCACTCGGATACCAACGGGCGCCGCGCTGTACGGCAGATGAACGGCGCGCGCCACCGCGGCGCAACGCCGTTCTTCCGCGCCCAATGCGGCACTTCGAAGGCCTTAGGGACAGCGCCGCGCAACTGCAACCGCTGGCGTCGCGCCGGCACCCGATCGGGCGATCAGGCGGGCTTGTCGCGCAGCCGCTTGCGCACGCCCTGAAGCGAGGTCATCCGCGCGATATTGTCCTGCCTGGCGAGCGGGCCCTGCCCCATTTCGGCGGCGAACTGGACGCATTGGACGACCATGTCCAAGCCCTTGCCGCTGCGTTCCTCCTCGCTCACCTTGCCGTCGCCATCCTTGTCCTTGCCGGCGCGGAACCGGGTCTCGACGTCGCGCGGATAGGCCCATTGGACGTAATCATAGGTGTTCGAGCGCGACAGCGTCGGGGCGCCGTCCGCGCCCTTGGCCAGAATCTCGCCGCCCAGCGCCTGTTCGAGCTTGGCCTGATAGAAGTCCTGATAGGGCTTCACGTCGCCCGCCACCGTGGCGCGCTGCCAGCGGAGCGCGGACAGGCAGCCGACATTGTGCGCGACATCCTCCTGAAGCTTGCGCTGCTTCGCCGCGGCATCGGCCTGCGCCTTGGCCTCGGCCTGCGCCCGCTCCCCTGCCCCGCCGTCGCTGCACGCCGCCAGCCCGGCCGCCAGCAGCAGCCAGGCGGATTTGCCCCATTGGTTCATCGCCATTCCCCTCTCCGATTATCCCGCCAGTCTGACACTGCGCGGCCCCAAGTCAACGCGCTGGCAAAAACGGCGGCTTGCCTCTATCGGGGCGCCTTTCCCGAGCATTTCCAGGACGAACAACTATGGGTTTCCGCTGCGGCATCGTCGGCCTTCCGAACGTCGGCAAGTCGACGCTCTTCAACGCGCTGACCGAAACGGCCGCGGCGCAGGCGGCGAATTATCCCTTCTGCACGATCGAGCCCAATGTCGGGAACGTCGCGGTGCCCGACGTCCGGCTGGACAAGCTGGCCGAGATCGCCGGATCGCAGAAGATCATCGAAACGCAGCTTGGCTTCGTCGATATCGCCGGCCTCGTCCGCGGGGCGAGCCAGGGCGAGGGGCTGGGCAACCAGTTCCTGGGCAACATCCGCGAGGTGGACGCGATCGTCCATGTCCTGCGCTGCTTCGAGAATGACGACATCCAGCATGTCGACAACAAGGTCGATCCGATCGCCGATGCCGAGACGGTGGATACCGAGCTGATGCTCTCCGATCTGGAAAGCCTCGAGAAGCGCGTGCCCAATTTCCAGAAGAAGGCGGCGCAGGGCGACAAGGAGGCCAAGGTCTCGGCCAGCGTGCTCGGCCAGGCGCTCGACCTGCTGCGCGACGGCAAGCCGGCGCGGCTGACCGAGCCGAAGGACGCGGACGAGGAACGCGTATTCCGCCAGGCACAGCTGCTCACCAGCAAGCCGGTCCTCTATGTCTGCAACGTCAACGAGGAAGACGCGGCCAACGGCAACGATCTTTCGGCCAAGGTCTTCGCCAAGGCCAAGGCGGAAGGCGCCGAAGCCGTGGTCGTTTCCGCCGCGATCGAGGCGGAGATCGCGACCATGCCGGCCGAGGATCGCGGCGAGTTCCTCGCCGAGCTCGGCCTGGAGGAGACCGGCCTCGCCCGCGTGATCCGCGCCGGCTACACGCTGCTCCACTTGCTGACCTTCTTCACCGTGGGGCCCAAGGAAGCGCGCGCCTGGACGGTGCACCAGGGCGCTACCGCCCCCGAAGCCGCCGGGGTGATCCACAGCGACTTCGAGAAGGGCTTCATCCGCGCCGAGACGATCGCCTATGACGATTTCGTCTCGCTGGGCGGCGAGGCGCGGGCGCGCGAAGCGGGCAAGCTGCGCGCCGAGGGCAAGGCCTATGTCGTCAAGGACGGCGACGTGATGCACTTCCTGCACAGCTGAGCTTGCGCGCGGCCGCGCGGGGGCGCGGAGAGCGACCCCGGCCCGGCTATGGCGATCCAAGACAGGGCGCGAGCCGCGCACCCGCACAGGGCTAGATCGACTTGACCAGGGGCTATCGAATACCCCGTGCCGCCAGCCAGGCTGCGGTGGCAGGCATGGCGCGCTCGCTGGTCGTCGCCGGGAGCGTCTTGCCTCCATAATAGTGGCCGTGCGGATCTGCGCCTGCTTCGAGCAGCATCAACACGATCAGATCGGTCCAGCTGCCGAAGGCCGGGCTATTGCCCTCCTTGTCCTTGACGTCCGCACGTCCGCCCGAGGCGAGGAACAGCGCCAGGAGATTCGGGTCCTCGACATTCCAGAGCGGCGTCTCCCCTTCGCCATCCGCCAGATTAGGATCAACACCGAGTGCGAGCAGCGCCCTCACCAAGGGCAGACGATCCTTAAGCGCCCTGCAGGCGGAATAGGACGCGCGTGCCGCGTGCAGTGCCGTGCCGCCTCCATTGACCATTATCCCCCGCTCCGCCGGAGCCCGAGCGTTCGGATTGACCCCGGAAGCGACCAGCAGCCTCGCCACCGCCGGATCGCAGCCCCCACCACTTTCCGCGAATAGGCGCGAACGCTCCGCCAGCGGCAATTTCGCCAGCCAACCCCGCGCGATCAGCGCCTGTGCCACCGTGGGCCGCCCGAAGCGCAGCGCATCCACGAGCATCACACTCCCCAGTGGGCGCGCCTGGGCATCGCGCGGCCCCTTGACACTGCGGTCGAGCGGCACTCCGGCCGCCAGCAAATCGAGGAGGACGGCTTCGTTCGCAGCAGCCTGTGCGAGCGCAACGCCTGCGGAAGACCGCGGATCAAACCCTTCGGCAATCAGCGCCGGCACCGTCTCGGCATTACCCTCAACCCAGCGTGCCGAACCCGCCACTCGATCAACTTCATCCTCGAGTGCGGTTACCACTTCGGGCATATCGACCATCTGGCCGACATAGTCGGTGACCTCCATCGTGCGCCCGCCTGTCGTGAAGCGCAGAACATAGGCAGAACTGTCGGTAATCGAAGCTTCGTAGCGGGGCTTAAGGCCGAAGAAATGTGCGCCACGGAATTTCGCGATCAGGCTATCGAGCGCGGTCCGATCGATCTTCGCGCGATGCTCGCCCGCCACGAGCGCACCGTTGGGGTGGAACTCCTGATGGACCGCGCCCGCGCCGTCTTCAAAGACGGTGCTCGTGTAGCGAACTGTGCCGTCACCCGTGATCGCGACCTTATATATGGGGCAAGGACCGTAGCAACCGCCACGCGTCAGCTCGATGCGCAGGTTGGCATAGTCAATCGGCGGCAAGTCGGCACTCGGATCGGCCCAGGCCGGTGCGAACCGATAGGACACGCGAATATCGGCGACCACAGTGACCGGGCGGCCACGATATTGGAAAGGG
The DNA here is from genome assembly GCA_023400405.1 of Pseudomonadota bacterium. Lineage (GTDB taxonomy): Bacteria > Pseudomonadota > Alphaproteobacteria > Sphingomonadales > Sphingomonadaceae > Sphingomonas. Next base: position 24,402 of record JAEXFD010000059.1, on the reverse strand, counting down.
CGGAAGGTCCATTGGCGTGCCCGTGCCAAAGCCGCTGCCGGATTGGCGTAGCGCAAATCGGTGCCGTGATCGCGGGCATCGATCACCTTGCCAACGCTATCGATCGTGATGCGGATCTCCGCATCGCCCGCTCCGCCGTGGAATTTCGAGCTGGTCACCGCAACGGTGCGGCTTCCGGTCAGGCGATGAGCCTCCACTATATCGTCGGGAAAGCCGATCACCTGCGGGTCGGGTGCTGCTGACGCAGCACTAGGCGGGAGAAGCGGGGCGAGGAGGCCAAGCCGGAGCAGGTTCATAGCAACTTGATACAACATATCATTGTTGTAGCAACGGCAGATCAACCCGTTTCGAACGCCGAGAGGATCGGGCACGGCCCGGCACCGCCCTTGCCGCATTCGTGCGCGAGCTTGCCGAGCGCGTCGCGGGCGGCGGTGAGTTCGGCGATGCGGCGATCGAGCAGGGCGATCTGCTCGCGCGCCAGGGCACGGGCACGGTCGCGATCGTCGCGCGCGTCGAGTTCGAGGAGTTCGGCGATCTGTTCGAGCGTGAAGCCGGCCGCCTGGGCGGAGCGAATGAAGCGGAGCCGGCGGAGATCGGCTTGATCGTAGCGCCGCACGCCGCCGTGATAGCCGCGCTCGGGCTCGGCGAGCAGGCCGCGGCGCTGATAATAGCGCACCGTCTCGACGCCAACGCCGCCCGCCTCCGCCAATTTGCCGATCGTCAGGGACATGCTTGACTCCGTACCATGGTACGGACCCTATATGGGCCGCATGACGCAAAATGCCAAGCGCGCGACGCTCTATCGCATGGTGATGCCCGACCATGTCTGCCCCTATGGCCTCAAGTCGAAGTGGCAGCTCGAACGGCACGGTTATGCGATCGACGATCACTGGCTGACGACGCGGGCGGAGACCGACGCCTTCAAGGCCGAGCAAGGCGTGAAGACGACGCCGCAGACCTTCATCGACGGCAAGCGGATCGGCGGCAATGACGACCTCACCCGCTTCTTTGGCGGCCATGTCATGGCACCCGACGAAACCAGCTATCGCCCGGTGATCGCGCTGTTCGCGATGACGGCGCTGATGGCGCTGGCGGCGAGCTTCGCGGCGAGCTTCGCGGCGAGCGGATCGCCCTTCACCGTGCGCGCCGCCGAATGGTTCGTCAGCTTCAGCATGTGCGTGCTCGCGCTGCTCAAGCTGCAGGACGTCGAGAAATTCTCGACCATGTTCCTCAACTACGACCTGCTCGCCCGGCGCTGGGTGCCCTATGCCTATTTCTATCCGTTCGCCGAGGGGTTGGCAGGGGTGCTGATGACCGCGGGCGCGCTGACCTGGTTCGCGGCGCCGCTGGGGCTGGCGATCGGCGGGATCGGCGCGGTTTCGGTGTTCAAGGCGGTCTATATCGATCGGCGCGCGCTCAAATGCGCCTGTGTCGGCGGCAGCGGCAACGTGCCGCTCGGCTTCGTGTCGCTGACCGAGAATCTGTTCATGATCGGCATGGCGCTATGGATGCTCGCCAAGCCGGCCGGATTGGGGATGTGACGATGAAGACCCTGTTGCTCGTTTCCGCCGCGCTGATCGCGCCCTTCCCTGCCCTGGCGCAGGATCATCCCATGCACCCGATGCCCGGCATGGACATGCCCGCGCCGGCGCCCGCGCCCCCATCCGCACCCGCCCCGGCGCCCCAGGACCATTCGACGCACGACATGGCCGGGATGGAAGGCATGATGCCCAGCGGCACGCTGGTCCGCAGCGCGACCGGATCGGGCACCTCGCTGCTGCCGGTCACGGACGGCATGAACGGCGGCTTCCACGTCATGAGCGGCGACTGGATGCTGATGGCGATGGGCGCGGCGAGCCTGGCCTATACCGACCAGAGCGGGCCGCGCGGCGACAAGGCGGCGTTCACCTCGAACATGGCGATGTTCCAGGCGGTGCGCAGCTGGAGCGACCAGACCAAGCTGACCTTCGACGCGATGATGAGCCTCGATGCCGTGAACGGCCAGCGCGGCTATCCGAACCTGTTCGGCACCGGCGAGACTGCTCATGGCGTGCCGCTGGTCGATCGCCAGCATCCGCACGACCTGTTCATGGAGCTGACCGCGCGGCTCGATTTTCCGCTCGGGGGCGGCACCACCGGCTTCGTCTATGGCGGCCCGGTCGGCGAGCCGGCGCTGGGCCCGGCGGCGTTCGTCCATCGCAAGTCGGCGCGCTATTTGCCGCTCTCGCCGATCAGTCATCATTGGTTCGACAGCACGCATATCACCTATGGCGTGGTCACCGGCGGCGTGACGACCAGCCGCTTCCAGCTCGAGGCCTCGGCCTTTCGCGGCCGCGAGCCCGACGAGAATCGCTGGGACATCGAGACGCCCAAGCTCGACAGCTGGAGCGTGCGCGGCACCTGGACGCCCTCGCCCAACTGGGTGGTGCAGGCGAGCCATGGCCGGATCAACGATCCGGAGGAGACCCATCCCGGCCAGGACGAGAACCGCACCACGGCGAGCGTGCAATATGGCGCCGGCGGCGTCTCCGCGATGATCGGCTTCGCCGCCAAGGACCGCGTGCCGGGAGACACGCTCACCGCCTGGATCGCCGAGGCCAATTGGGACCTGTCCAGGCGCCACAGCCTGTTCGGCCGGGTGGAGAATGTCGCCAATGACGAGCTCTTTCCCGATCATGCCGATCCGCTGCACGATCGCACCTTCCGCGTGACGCGATTCGAGGGCGGCTATGCCTATCGCATCCCGTTGGCCGACAAGGGCGAGGTTGCGCTGGGCGGTTCGCTCGCGGCCTATGCCAAGCCGGGCGCGCTCGACGCCGCTTATGGCAAGCCCTTCGGCTACACGTTGTTCGCGCGGCTGGGCCTCGGCATGTAGGTCTTTCGCCGGAAACAATTGGCTGGCAGGGGAGCGGCCATGCGCTGGACTTCGAAGATCGCCGCCGCGGCGCTGGCCGCCCTGCTCCAGGCGTGCGCGACTGCACCGGTCGCCGCGCCGCCGCCCGCCCTGCCCGCCGCGACCGCCGAAGCCCGCGCGCCGGTCACCATCCTCGTCTCGATCGACGCGTTCCGGGCGGATTATCTGAAGCGCGGGGTGACGCCCAATCTCTCCGCACTGGCGGCGAGCGGCATCGCCGCGCCGATGCGGCCGAGCTTCCCCACCAAGACCTTCCCCAATCACTGGACACTGGTCACGGGTGTCTATCCCGACCGCCACGGCATCATCGCCAATCGGATGGAGGACCCGGCACGGCCCGGCGAAGTCTTCACCACGGCGAGCGACGATCCCTTCTGGTGGAACGCCGCCACGCCGGTCTGGGTCGACGCGGAAAAGGCGGGGATCCGCACCGGCAGCGTCCTGTGGCCCGGCTCGAACGTCGCGATCGGCGCGGCCAGCCCTCAAAAGGGCAAGGACGTCGAGGGCGGCACCCGGTCGAGCGACTGGCTGCAATATAATGGGGCGATCACCGATACGCAGCGCGTGAACACGGTGCTCGACTGGATGCGCCGGCCCGCATCGATCCGTCCCAAGTTCGTGACGCTCTATTTCGACGTGATCGATCGGGTGACGCATGATGTCGGCCCCGACGATCCGCGCGCGACCGAGGCGGTGGCACAGATCGACGCCACGATCGGATCGCTGATCGACGGGCTTGCCGCGCTCGGCCAGCCGGCGAACCTCGTGATCGTCTCCGATCACGGCATGGCCCAGACCAGCACCGCACGGCTGTTGCCGCTCGACCAATGGCTGAAGCCCGAGGATTATCACCTGATCGAGGCGAGCACTTTCCTTTCGGTGATTCCCGCGCCCGGGCGCGAGGCCGCGGTCGAGAAAGCGCTGCTCGGCAAGCACCCGCATTTCGAATGCTGGCGCAAGAGCGAGATCCCCGCCCGCTTCCATTACGGCGCCAATTCGCGGGTGACACCCGTCTTCTGCCTGGCCGCGACCGGCTGGCTGTTCGCCGACAAGCCGCCCAAGGCCGAGGGCGTGGGCGGCAATCACGGCTATGACAATCTCGCACCTGAAATGGCCGCACTTTTCATCGCGAGCGGCCCCGCCTTCCGCCACATGGCGATCGCGTCGTTCGACAATGTCGACGTCTACCCGCTGCTGCTCGACCTGATTGGCCTGCCGCCCAAGCCGGGCGTGGACGGCACCGACGCCCCGTTCCGCGAGGCGCTCGTCCGATAGCGCTTGCGCGCAGCGGGTTTCCGCCCGACACTCGCGCCATGCTCTATCTCGAAGATCTGCATGTCGGCATGAAGCGCAGCTTCGGCCGCTACGAAGTGACGCGCGAGGAAGTGCTCGAATTCGCGCGCAAATATGATCCCCAGCCCTTCCACCTCTCCGACGAGGCGGCGGCGAAGACCCATTTCGGCCGGCTCGCCGCCAGCGGCTGGCACACCTGTGCGATGACCATGGCGATGATGGTCGAGGAACTGGCCGCCCACCCTCAGGCCGGCCTCGGCGCCGCGGGTGTGGACGAGCTGCGCTGGCTCAAGCCCGTCCATCCCGGTGACACGCTACGCTGCGAGACCGAGATCCTCGAGGTCCGCCCCTCGCGCAGCAAGCCCGATATCGGCAGCATCCGCAGCCAGACCGTCACCTTCAACCAGCACGATACGCCGGTGCTCCGGTTCGTCGGGTTGGTGCTGATCCGGCGGCGGCCGGCCTGACCTCAACGCGGGCGGCGGAAGCCGTGCCAGTTGTTGCGCCAGCGCCGGTCGCCGCGCCAATTGTTGCGGCGCTGCTCCCAATAGCCGCGTTGGCCGTCGTCCCAGCGGTGACGGACGCGGTGGCGGTCATAGACGTAATAGCCGGTGCCCGGGTAATAATAGTCGCCGTTCCAGCCCCAATAGGGATCGCCCCAGCCGGCATTGTAACCGACCGAGACGCCCGAATAGCCGTAGCGGCCATAATCGTCGGCACAGGCGCCGAGCGAGGCGAGTCCCGCGGCGAGGATCGTGGATTTCAAGAGGATGCGCATGACCCGGTCTCTCCAACGGAGGCGCCGGACGGGGAGACCGCACGCCGGCACCCCCTGGAGGTAAATGAGCGGCAGCCCGGCGGGGTTCCGCCCATCAATGACCTTCGAATGCGACCATCGCGGAAACCGCGATGCCGTCGCCGCGCAGCGCCTCGGCCCCGCCCAGCTCGGGCAGATCGACCACGAACGCCGCCTGGATCACTTCGGCGCCTGCCTTGCGGATCAGTCGCACCGCCGCGCGTGCCGTGCCGCCGGTGGCGATCAGGTCGTCGACCAGCAGCACCCGCGCGCCCGGCGCCAACGCATCGGCATGGATGGCGATGCGATCGGTGCCATATTCGAGCGCATAATCCTCGGCGATCGTCGCGCCGGGCAGCTTGCCGTCCTTGCGGATCAGCAGCACGCCGGTGCCGAGCCGTACCGCCAGCGCCGCGCCGAACAGGAATCCGCGCGCCTCGATGCCGGCGACCAGGTCGATCGGTTCCTTCACTGCCTCGGCCATTCGCTCCACCGTCAGCCGCAGCCCCTCGGCATCGAGCAACAGCGTGGTGATGTCGCGGAACATGATGCCACGCTTCGGGAAGTCGGGGATCGTGCGGATGCGGTCCCGGATGTCGTCATTCTGCGCCATGGGCGGCCCCTTCAAAAGGAAACCCGCCCTGGCCGGGGCCGGGGCGGGTTTCAGTTGTTCGCTTGGTCGTTCGATCCGAACGCGATCAGTGCTTCACCCCGCGCCACACGGTCAGATAGGCGCCATAGGTGAGGAAGGTCGCGAAGATCAGGAAGCCCAGCGCCGCGAGGCCGGCCGCATGGCGGGTCTCGAGCGTCGGCTCCGCCGTCCACACCAGGAACGCCGAGACGTCCTTGGCCATCTGATCGACGGTCGCACGCGTGCCGTCGGAATAAGTGACCTGGCCATCCTGGGTCAGGGGCGGCGGCATCGCGATGTTGAGGTTCGCGAAATAGGGGTTGAAGTGCATCCCCTCCGGCGGCTTGGCGAATTCGGGGAACTTCTTCAGCCCCTCGGGCGAAGGCTTCTCGCCATAGCCAGTCAGCAGCGAATAGACATAGGCCGGGCCGTCATGCCGCGCCTTGGTGATCAGGCTGAGGTCCGGCGGATTGCCGGTGCCGGCATAATAGACCTTGGGAAAGCGATCCGACGGCAGGTTGTCGCGCTCGCCCCAGGTGCCGCCCTTCTCGTCGAACTGCGGTTGCTTGGCGCCCCAGTCCTTGGCGATCTTCTTCACCTCGGCATCGCTATAGCCCAGGTCCTTCAGGTTGCGGAAGGAGACCAGGTTCAGCGAGTGGCACTGCGAGCAGACCTCCTTGTAGACCGCGAAGCCCCGCTGGACCTGCTGGCGATCGAACTTGCCGAACACGCCGTTCGAGGCGAGTTCGAGCTCCTTCGGATGCTTGTGCAGGACCGCCTCGGCGGTCTCTTTCGGCGGATCCTTGATCAGGCCCGAGACCGTGCCGATCAGCGCCAGCAGCAGCACGAAGACGAACGCGCCGCCAACCAGGAATTTGATCGAGCGAATGAACAGCGAAGTCATTGTTCCCAGTCCCCCTTACGCGCTCACGGCCGTTTCGCTGATCCGCGAGCCGCCCTTCTTCGCCAGAACCGCCTCGGTGATCGAGTTCGGCAGCGGCTTGGGGGTCTCGAGGCGCGAGATGATCGGCACGATGATCAGGAAGTGCGCGAAATAATAGGCCGCGGTCACCTGGCCCAGGATGATGTAGCCGGGCGTCGCGGGCGCGCCGCCGACCAGGCCGAGGAAGAAGATGTCGACCACCAGCACCCAGAAGGCGATGCGGTACATCGGCCGGAAATTGGCCGAGCGCACCGGCGACTTGTCCAGCCAGGGCAGGAAGAACAGCAGCAGGATCGAGCCGAACATCGCCAGCACGCCCCACAGCTTCGCCGGCAGGATGAAGTCCGCGGTGAACGAGCGCAGGATCGCGTAGAATGGCCAGAAATACCATTCGGGGACGATGTGCGCCGGCGTCGAGAGCGGGTTCGCCGGGATATAGTTGTCCGGGTGGCCCAGATAGTCCGGGAAGAAGAAGATCAGTACCGAGAAGAGGAGGAAGAAGGCGAACACGCCGACGCCGTCCTTCGCGGTGTAATAGGGGTGGAACGGCACGGTGTCCTGCTCGCCCTTCACTTCCACGCCGGTCGGGTTGCCCGAGCCCGGGATGTGCAACGCCCAGATGTGGAGGATCACGGCCCCCAGGATCACGAACGGCAGCAGATAGTGGAGCGAGAAGAAGCGGTTCAGCGCCGCGTCGTCCGGCGCATAGCCGCCGAGCAGCCAGACGCGGATCCAGTCGCCGACCACCGGGATCGCCGAGAAGAAGCCGGTGATCACCTGCGCGCCCCAGAAGCTCATCTGGCCCCAGGGAAGCACATAGCCCATGAAGGCCGTGGCCATCACCAGCAGGAAGATCACCACACCGAGCAGCCAGATCATCTCGCGCGGCGCCTTGTACGATCCGTAATAAAGGCCGCGGAACATGTGGATGTAGATCACGGTGAGGAACATCGACGCGCCGTTGGCGTGCGTGAAGCGCAGGAACCAGCCCGCGTTGACGTCGCGCATGATGCCGCCGTTGATGCTTTCGAACGCGCCGGCAGCCGACGAGTGGAAGTGCATCGCCAGCACGATGCCGGTGACGATCTGGACGACCAGCGCCACCCCGGCGAGCACGCCGAAGTTCCAGAAATAGTTGAGGTTGCGCGGCACCGGATAGCCGGCGCCGACGGCGTTGTAGACGAAGCGCGGAAGCGGCAGCTTCTCGTCGACCCACTTCATCAGCGGGTGCTTCGGCTCGTAATGCTTAGCCCAGGGAAAGCTCATCGCAGTCTATCCTCAACCAACCACGACGACGGTGTCGGACGTGAAATTATACTTCGGAACCTCGAGGTTCTTCGGTGCGGGACCCTGGCGGATGCGGCCGGCGGTATCATAGGCCGAGCCGTGGCAGGGGCAGAAATAGCCGCCGAACGGCCCGCGATTCTCGCCCTCGCCTGCGCCCAGCGGCACGCAGCCGAGATGGGTGCAGACGCCCAGCGTGATCAGCCAGTTCTTGTGGCCCTTCGCGGTGCGCTGCTCCAGCGTCTGCGGATCGCGCAGGCTCGACACGGGGACCGCATCGGCCGCGGCGATCTCCGCCGGCGTCAGGTTGCGCACGAACAGCGGCTGCTTGCGGAAGCTGGTCTTGATCGCCATCCCCGCATCGATCTTCGACAGATCGACTTCGGTGCTCGACTGCGCGAGCACGTCGGCCGAGGGATTCATCGAATTGACCAGCGGCAGCACCACCACGCCGGCGCCGACCGCGGCGACCGAGACGGCGGCGAACTGGAGATAGTCGCGGCGGCGCGGATTCTCGAGAAGCTCTCCCCCGGGACCGACCGTCATATCGGGAGGAACACCGTCTTGCGTTGCCATGCTTCAGCCCTTGCACTTCGAACTACCCGCGGCGCGCGCGGAAAAAAACGGACGCGGGGCGTCAGGACGCCCCAAAGAGCCGCCCGGTTGCCCCCGGAGGCTGCGCGGCCTGATAGACGTGCATTGGCGGCTTTGCCAACAGGCATTTTGCCGGTCTTGTGATGGGCCTGTGGAGAGCGCTAGGAGCAGGGCCATGCGCCTGGCCCTGTTCGAGCCCGATATCGCCGGCAATGTCGGCGCAGTGATGCGTGTCGCGGCGTGCTTCGGCGCGGGCCTCGACCTCATCGAGCCGATGGGCTTTCCCTGGGGCGACAAGGCCCAGCGCCGCGCCGCGATGGACTATGGCGACGCGCTCGACCTCGTCCGCCATGCCGATTTCGAAAGCTTCTCCGCGAACCTGCCCGGCCGGCTGATTCTGTTCACGACGCGGGGCGCCGGCGGCCTGTACGACACCGTCTTCATGCCCGGCGACACGCTGATTTTCGGTTCGGAAAGCCGCGGCGCGCCCGATTTCGTCCATGATCGCGCCGATCTGGCGGTGCGCATTCCGATGCAGCCGCGCCTGCGCTCCTTGAACCTCGCGGTTTCCGCGGGCATCGGGCTGGCCGAGGCGCTTCGCCAGACCCGAGGATTCCCCGAATGATCGAACTCGACGACCAACAGCAGCGCGCGCGGACCTGGTTCGAAGGATTGCGCGACGCGATCTGCGCCGCGTTCGAGGCGATCGAGGCCGAGGCGGGGTCGGACGCGCGATTCGACTATACCGCCTGGGACCGCGCCGATGCGAGCGGGGCGCCGGGCGGCGGCGGCGTGCGCGGGGTGATGAAGGGCAAGGTGTTCGAAAAGGTCGGCGTCAACGTCTCGACCGTCGGCGGCGCCTTCGAAGGCGATTTCGCCAAGACCATCCATGGCGCGGGCGAGGATCCGCGCTTCTTCGCCACCGGCATCAGCCTGGTCGCGCACATGGCCAATCCGCACGTGCCCGCGGTGCACATGAACACGCGCTTCCTCACCACTACCAAGCGCTGGTTCGGCGGCGGCGCCGATCTCAACCCGCCGATCCCCTATGATTCGGATACTGCCGACTTCCATGCCGCGCTCAGGACGGCGTGCGACGCGCACGATCCCGATCACTATCCGCGCTTCAAGGCCTGGGCAGACGACTATTTCTACATCCCCCACCGCCAGGTCCATCGCGGCGTGGGCGGCATCTTCTACGATCACCTCGAAGGCGATTGGGAAGCGAATTTCGCCTTCACCCAGGATGTCGGCCGGGCGTTCCTCGACATCTTTCCGAAGCTGGTGCGCCGGCGGATGGAGACGCCGTTCAACGCCGAAGATCGCCAGCGCCAGCTCGAATGGCGCGGCCGCTATGCCGAATTCAACCTCGTCTACGATCGCGGCACGCTGTTCGGATTGAAGACCGGCGGCAATGTCGATGCGATCCTGATGAGCCTGCCGCCGATGGCCGCATGGGATTGATCCCGGTTGCCGACGACCAGATCGCCACGGTCGTCACCTCGCTGGAGATGAAGGCTCGGCCGCGGCCCCGGCCGGTTCCCGAATCGCCGCTGCGGCTGGTGCCGTGGCCGGCACCGGCGCCGGACAAATACCGCGCGCTGTTCCGCCGGGTCGGCGCGCCCTGGCTTTGGTTCTCGCGGCTGGTGATGGACGAGGCGCGGCTGACCGCAATCCTCCACGATCCGAACGTCGCCATCTATGCCGTCGTGGATCGCGCCGGCATCGAAGTGGGGATGCTGGAGCTCGATTTCCGCCAGGCGGGCCAGTGCGAGCTCGGTTTCGTCGGGCTGGTCCCCGAACTCGCCGGCAAGGGCCATGGCAGCTGGCTGATGGCGCATGCACTGATGCTCGCCTGGGCGCCGGGCATCGAGCGGGTCTGGGTGCATACCTGCACGCTCGATCACCCCGCCGCGCTCGGCTTTTATCGCAAGCACGGCTTCGTGGCCTACAAGCGCACCGTCGAGACCTTCGCCGATCCGCGGCTGGCCGGTGCGCTGCCGCGCGACGCCGCGCCTCAGATCCCCTTGCTCAGCGCGCGATAGGCGGCGGCCTGGAGCAGCATCTGCGCGATGCCGGCCGCCGCGCTCAGCAGCGCGATCAGCAGGCCGGACAGCGCCTGGGTGAATGCCGAGGCACTGGCCGGGGCGGCGAAGATATCGGCCAGGACATAGGCGGGCATCAGCACGCTGAGCATCACCGCGGTCAGGATCCAGCCATGACGGCGCGTCCGCTTGAGCGCCTCCGCGACGGCCTCGACGGGTGCGCGCTGCGGCTCGGCGACCGCGACCGCCCAGACGAGATAGCAGCGCCCGAGGGCGTAGAGCCCCGGCAGCACGAACAGCGCCGCGCCGAGCCCGGCAAGCGCGAGGCTGACCAGCCCGCCCAGCAGCAGTGCCGGCGCGACTCGCGTCACGCGGCGCATCGCCTCCGCCACGGTCGGGCGCGCGGGATCGAGCAGCAGCGCGAGCGTCGCCGCTGCGCCGAACAGCTGCACGAGCATCGCGCCGCCGAGCCACAGCCCGTTCTGCGCATACCAGCGGACGAGCACGTCGAACAATGCAGTGTCCGGCACGTTCGCCGGGGGCATCGGCACGAACAGCTGGACCGCGAACACGGGCAGGAAGGTGAACACCCCCGCGAGCGTCAGGAGCAGCTCGCTGCTCCGGCGCCACATCGCGGCGGCGTCGGCGAAAAGGGCACCGTATCGAATCTTCATGCCAGGGTGAGTTCCTCGCGCAGCCCTTCGCGTGCGACGAGCGCCTGATAAAGCTTAGCCGAAAAGGCCGGAATCAGCAGCGAGAAGCCCGCCTGCACGGCCGCGACTACGATGCCGGTAAGGACGCCCGCCAAAGTGAGGCCGTCGGGATTGGTTCCGGCGATCAGGGCAAGCACGCTGCCGAACACGCTTCGCGCGGCGAGCTGGGCCACCCAGGACAGGATGCTGAACAGGAACAGCACGCCAAAGATCGGCAGCGCCAGCCGCCGGGTCAGCCGCCACGACCGCACGAGCGCCGAAAGCCCGCGCTTCTCCCGCACGATCGCCGGCGCGGTCACCGCGATCCGCGCGCCCGCCCAGCACAGCACGAGCAGCATCGGCACGACATAGAACACGACGCCACCGCGGAGCGCTCCGGCGATCGCCGCCCCCTGCCCAGCGGCATCCGAGGCGAAGTCAAAACCGTTGAGATGCAGCACCAGCGCGACGGGAAGTGCCGCGACCAGCGCCAGCGCGAACACGGCGACCCAGACCAGGACGGCGAGCGGCAATCGGTCGCGCGCGATCGCGCCGACGCGCCGCTCTCCGCCCATGCCGAGCGCGAGCGCGACGATCGCCAGCGTTCCCCAGAGCGACAGGATCGCAAAGGCAAGTTGGATCAGGCGCAGCAGCAGCACCAGCGAGAGGCTCGCGCCCTGCGACAGCGTGGCGAAATTCGCCTGGATCGACGCGGGCACGAAGAAGGCGAGCAGCGCGATCGGCAAGACGACGGGAATATTCTCGGCGAGGAACTCGGCCGTCCGATCCCAGACATTGCCCATCTTCACCATGCGAGCGCCCCTTCCCCGACGCCTGTTAGGGGAAGCCGGGCCGATTGCCAATGTCGGGCCCGATCTTGCGCAACGCGGCGCGAGCGCGCAATCGCGCGGGGATGATCGATCAAGTCGAATGGAGGGTCGAGCCCGCCCCCCTGGAATATCCCGTGGCGCTCGCCGCCATGGAGGAACGCGCCGCCGCAGTGACGCGCGGCGAGGCACGCGAACTGGTGTGGCTGCTCGAGCATCCGCCGGTCTATACGGCCGGCACCAGCGCGACCGACGCCGCCGAGCTGCTCGATCCGCGCTTTCCGGTCCACCGGACCGGCCGCGGCGGCCGCTATACCTATCATGGGCCCGGCCAGCGTATCGGCTATGTCGTGCTCGACCTGCGCGAGCGGCGGCGCGACGTGCGGGGCTATGTCCATGCGCTCGAGAATTGGGTGATCGCCGCGCTGGGGCAACTCGGCATCGAAGCGTTCGGCGCGCCCGGCCGGATCGGGATCTGGACTCGCGACCAGCATGGCCAGGAAGCCAAGATCGGCGCGATCGGCGTACGGATCCGCCAATGGGTCACGCTGCACGGCTTCGCCGTCAATCTCTCGCCCGACCTGACGCATTTCGGCGGCATCGTCCCCTGCGGCATTGCCGAATTCCCGGTCACCAGCGCCGCCGCGCTGGGCAAGCCGGCCAGCTTCGAAGCGTTCGATTCGGCGCTCGGAGCCACATTTTTGCCATTTTTGGACGCTCTGACCTAGGCGGAGCCAAAACGAGTCTTGAGGGCTCGCCCCGAACCGTCTAATGTCCATCGCGGTTTGGGTATTAAGCGGTGTATCCGTCGTCCAAATCCATTATCTAGGGAGCTTTCTACATGCGTGCAGTCATTTCGAAGATCGTTGCGGGCTCGATGATCGCCGGCGCGGCGCTGCTGGCCTCGGCGTGCACCAGCAACGAGTCGACCAACGTGACCAACACCACCGAAGTCGTTCCGACCGAGAACGTCACCACCACCGACACGATGGTCACCAACATCGACGCGGCTGGCGACAACGGCGCGATGGTGACCGAGAACAGCACGACCGTCACCACCAACACCACCGGCAACGCGATGTAATCATCGCGTCCTGTGACGTGACGAAAGGGGCCGTCCGGGCGACCGGGCGGCCCCTTTTCCATGCGCTTTTGCGCCGAAATGCGGGAATGCGCCCCGCTGCCCGAAAAAAGGGGCTTGGGCGCAGACTCGAAACGACGTAACCCCGCGGCAGGGGACATCATAGTTTCGAGGGCAAAATGCTCCTTCCGCGTATCGTACTCGCGACAGCTGCCGGATTCGGCATGTTCGCTGCATCGCCTTCATCGGCTCAGTTCTTCCTGAAACCCGCCAATCTCGCCAGCGAACGCGTCACCGGCGCCGAGCCGGGGATGACCGGCCCCGCCTTGCCCGGCGCTACCAATGACGAGTTGCGCGCCGCGCTCGCCTGGAACTTGCGTGCCGCGCTCAACGTCGCTGCGCTGCAATGCGATTTCGAGCCGACGCTGATGACGCGCGTCAATTACAATGCGATCATCAAAGACCATGCAGTCGAGCTGGCAAATTCGCTCGATACGGTGCAGAAATATTTCAATCGTACCCACAAGAACAAGAAGGAAGCCCAAGTCGAGTTCGACAAGTTCGGCACGCGGGTCTATTCCGGGTTTTCGACCGTTTCTGGCCAGCTTTCTTTCTGCCAGACAGCCGCCTCAATCGGCCACGATGCCCTGTTCACCAAACGGGGCGACTTCGGCGAGCTGGCGCAGGACCGGATGAAGGAGCTCCGCTCCAGCCTCTCGCCCTGGGGCGAGCAGATCCGGCCGACCAGCGGCATGGCCTTCCCGCTCCCGATGGTCCGCATGCCCGATTTCGCCAACGACAAGTGCTGGAAGAAGGGACGCTACCAGGTCAAGAAGTGCGGCGAGCTCTGAGCGGAGGTCCCGGCCGCGCGGTATCGCGCGGCTGAACCGTCCGCGGCGCCAGAGACTTTCTCAGCGCAGGCCGAGCATCTTGTGCGTCTGGAGCGTCAGGCGCCAGCGGGGCCGCGACATTGCCAGGGCAATCGCGGCCTCGACATTTTCGGCTCGGCGGGCGGGCGCGGCGACATCCATCGGCTGAACGAGAAAATGGGCGAAATCCCATTCCTCGAGCGCCGCCGGCTCGATTCCCGGCTGCGGCCAGACCAGCTTGAGCTCGTCCCCGCGGCGTTGAACCACCTCGCTTCCGGCCTTGGGGCTGATACAGACCCAATCGATCCCCGGATGCGCGACAAGCGTTCCGTTGCTCTCGATCGCAATGCGAAAGCCGCGCGCGTGCAACGCGTCGACGAGCGCATCGTCCACCTGGAGCATCGGTTCGCCACCGGTGAGCACGACAAAGCGCGCCGACCGCCCCTCCCCCCAATGCGCCTCGACGCCGTCCGCCAGCGCCCCGGCGTCGGCGAAGCGGCCGCCGCCGAGCCCGTCGGTCCCGACGAAATCGGTGTCGCAGAACCGGCAGACCGCCGCCGCGCGATCCTGTTCACGCCCCGACCAGAGATTGCAGCCGGCAAAGCGCACGAACACCGCGCGCGCGCCGGCGTTCACCCCCTCGCCCTGGAGGGTGAGGAACATTTCCTTGACCGCATAGCTCATGACTAGGGCCGGGTCGCGTAGGCCGTGGGATCGGGGATGCCGGCCTCCTCAAAGCCCTTGGCGCGCAGGCGGCAGCTGTCGCACAGCCCGCAATGCACGCCGCCCGGCGCAGGATCGTAGCACGACCAGCTCATCCCGAGATCGAGGCCGAGCCGCGTGCCTTCGCGCACGATGTCGGCCTTGGTCATGTTCTGGAGCGGCGCCCGGATATGGAAAGGCGCGCCTTCGACGCCGGCCTTGGTGGCCAGTTCGGCCAGCTGCTCGAAGGCCTGGATGAACTCGGGGCGGCAATCGGGATAGCCCGAATAATCGAGCGCATTGACGCCGATATAGATATCGCGCGCGCGCGCCGCCTCGGCCCAGCCGAGCGCCAGGCTGAGGAAGATCGTGTTCCGCGCGGGGACGTAGGTCACGGGGATGTCGCTGCCCACGCCGTCCTTCGGCACCGCGATCTCCTCGGTTAGCGCAGAACCGCCGAACGCGCGCAGATCGAGCGGCAGCACGATGTGCCGCTGCGCACCGAGCTTGGCAGCAATCCGGCGTGCGGCGGCAAGTTCGACCTGATGGCGCTGATTATAGTCGATCGAAAGCGCGAGGAGGGTATGCCCCTCTTCCCGAGCCCGCGCGGCGGAAACCATCGAATCAAGGCCGCCCGAAACCAAGGCGACGGCAACGCTCTGTGTCATGAGAGTGGGCCTAGCGCGTTTATGCTGCAAAGCAAAATGGGCCGCTGCGAAAGCGGCCCGAGATAAGAACACACCAGAGAGGAAAGACCCATGAAGGGCAGTGCCTCCTTAGCCGAAGCGGAATGAAATAACGGTTAACCGCACCGTGATCAGCGACAGCCGCCGATCCGGCGCGCCTCGAATTCGTAATCGAAGGGCGCCCCGTCGGCGACGCCTTGCGTTTCGATCCGCACCAGGCGCGGCGTCTCGACCGTCACGGTGGTGCGGCCATGGCCATGGCCAGCGCAGCTGTAACGGATCGTGGCGCCCCGCGAATCCTCGGCGATGACGACCTGGTCGCACGCTTTCGGGCCATGCTGGAGCTGGACGAAATCGACCGGCGCCTTGAAGCAGAGCTTGCGCACCGCGCCCTCGCGCTCCGCGAGCTGCCACTGCCCTCGCTCGATCGTATCGAGCACCCGCGCGCGCTGTGACGGCGCTCCGTTCGCGACCAGCAACAAAGCCACACCCGCCGCCATCACCCGCGCGACACGCCGCAACGCCATCACTAACTCCACACCCCGGCCGGACGGATCCGCGCCCCGATCCTCGCCAATATGTGTCCGCCGATCCGCTTTACAACGCAGGCGGAACGAGATCGGTGAGCGCGACGGGGAACTTCTTCGAGCAGAAGGCGCAGTCGACGCTGATGATCCCGTCGGCATCGGCCATCGCCGCGCGTTCCTCGGCCGGGAACTTGGCGAGGACCTGGGTGATGTATTCGGTGCCGCAGCGACAGCCGCGCGAGAGCGGTGCCCCGGCGAGCAGACGCACTTCCTCTTCCTCGTTGAACAGCCGCCAAACGAGATTTTCGAGCGGGATCGCCGGATCGGCGAGCTCGTCGGGGCCCATCGTCGCGGCCAGCGCCTCGACATGCTGCCATTCGGGATGATCGAGCCGCACGTGCAGCCGCTCACGCCCCTCCTCGCCTTCGGGAAGGTGCTGGAGGAAAATGCCGCCCGCGACCAGCCGGCCGTCCTTGCCGCGCTGGAGACCGAGCCGGACGAGGCTGGGGATCTGCTCGGACTGCATGAAGTAATTCTCCGCCGCCTCGGCCAGCGAGGCGCCGTCGAGCGGCACGATGCCCTGATAGCGCTCCTTGGTCAGCGCCTGGTCGAAGGTGATCGCGAGATAGCCGCTGTTGAACAGCGCATAGAGCGACGGGTTCTTGCCGAGCTGCGACAGGCGTTTTTCATCGAACTGGACATAGCCGCGCAGCTCGCCGCCCTGATAGTCGCAGACCAGCAGGCTGACGATGCCGCCCTTGGTCTGCGCCTGCAGCGTCATTTGCCCTTCGGCCTGCTTCAGCGTCGAGCCGAGCAGCGCGGTCAGCGTCAGCGCCTCGGCGAGCAGCTTTTCGATGGGCGCGGGATAGGCATGCGCCGAGAGGATTTCCTCGAGCACCGGGCCCAGCCGGGCGACGCGGCCGCGCGCATTGCGGCTGGGGATGGTGAAGCCGATCACGCGATCGAGATCGGTGGTGGGAGCGGTGGTCATTCCGAATTCCTCGTCATCCCCGCACCAACGGGGATCTCGTGCAACAAGCGCAAGGCTGGTGGAAGGAGATGCCGGCTTTCGCCGGCCCGACGCTGAAAATGGGAAGCTGCGCGAAAAAAGCAACTCAGCCGATCTGGCCGAACACCCAACGCAGCACTGCCTTTTGGGCGTGGAGCCGATTCTCCGCCTCAGGCCAGATCAGCGATTGCGGCCCGTCGATCACTGCATCGGTCACTTCCTCGCCCCGGTGCGCCGGCAGGCAATGGAGGAAGCGCGCCTCGGGCTTGGCCACGGCCATCAGCGCCTCGTCGACCTGGAACGGCATCATGGCCGCGAGCTTGGTCTCGGCATGCGCCTGGCCCATCGAGATCCAGGTATCGGTGACGATCACGTCCGCCCCTTCCACCGCCTCGCGCGCCGTGCCGACCACCTTCGCCCTGCCCTGCCCGCGTGCGACATCGGCATCGCTCGGCTGAAAGCCCTGAGGGCAGGCCGCGACGACGTCGAAGTGCATCAGCCCCGCCGCTTCCATGATCGACGCAAGCACGTTGTTGCCGTCGCCCAGCCAGGCGACCTTCAATCCGGGCAGCGCCTTGCCGTCTTCGAGGATGGTCTGGAGATCGGCCATGATCTGGCAGGGGTGCGAGGCGTCGGTGAGGCCGTTGATGACGGGGACGCTGGCGAACTGCGCCATCTCCGCGACCTTTTGGTGATCGTCGGTGCGGATCATGATCGCATCGACATAGCCCGAGAGCACGCGCGCGGTATCGGCGATGCTCTCGCCGCGGCCGAGCTGCATGCTGCCCGCATCCATCACGATCGAAGTGCCGCCAAGTTGGCGGATCGCCATGTCGAACGAGACGCGGGTGCGCGTCGAGTTCTTCTCGAAGATCATCGCCAGCACATGGCCTGCGAGCGGCGCATCGGCGTCCGGCTTGCCCTTGGGCCAGCCCGCCCGCGCCGCCTTGCGGGTCATCGCGTCGTCGAGCATCGCAGCAATGCCGTCGGCACCGGCATCGGACAGGTCGAGGAAATGGCGGGTCATTGTATTCCTCCCTCGCGTCAGCGGGGGAGGGGGACCGCCGGCGAAGCCGGTGGTGGAGGGGGACCCTCCACGCACGACAGGCTCGCGGCCACGCCCCCTCCACCATGCTTCGCATGGTCCCCCTCCCCCGCTTCGCGAGGGAGGAGCAGGTTTTCAATCATCGCTCGGGATCCCGAAGGTCCGCGCGCCTTCGCTCAGGCGCTCGACGCATTCGGCGATATGGTCCTCGTTGATCACCAGCGGCGGCAGCACGCGGAACACGTTCTCGCCCGCCGCCACCGTCAGCAGCCCGTGATTGTCGCGCAGGTGCGCGACGAAATCGCGGCTCACCGCCGGCTCCTTCATCTTGATGCCGAGCATCAGCCCCTTGCCGCGGATTTCCTCGAACAGGTGATCGTGGTTCGGGATCATCTGTTCGAAGGCCTGGCGCAGCCGCTCGCCCATCTTGGTGACATGGTCGAGGAAACCCGGCTCGAGCATCACGTCGAGGATCGCCTGACCGGCCGCCATCGCCAGCGGATTGCCGCCATAGGTGGAGCCATGGGTGCCGATCACCATGCCCTTGGCCGCTTCCTCGGTGGCGAGACAGGCGCCGAGCGGGAAGCCGCCGCCGATCCCCTTGGCGGCGGTCATGATGTCGGGGGTGATGCCGTAATGCTCATAGGCCCACATCTTGCCCGTCCGGCCATAGCCGCACTGGATCTCGTCGAGAATCAGCAGCAGGCCGTGCGCGTCCGCCGCCTTGCGCAGCCCCTGGATGAATTCGGGCGTGCCCGCGGTCATCCCGCCCTCGCCCTGCACCGTCTCGACCAGGAAGCCGGCGGTCTCGTCGTCGATCAGCGCCAGCGCCGCGTCGAGATCGTTGAACTTGGCATAGGCGAAGCCCGGCAGCAGCGGCTCGAATCCGTCGCGCATCTTGGCCTGGTCGGTCGCCGAGATCGCACCGAGCGAGCGGCCGTGGAACGCGTTCTTGAACGTGATCAGCTTGTGCCGCTGCGGATTGCCGTTGGCGAAGTGATAGCGCCGCGCGGTCTTGATCGCGCATTCGATCGCCTCGACGCCCGAATTGGTGAAGAACACTGTGTCGGCAAAGCTGTTGTCGACGATCCGCTGCGCCAGCGCCTCGCCCTGAGGCGAGCCGTACAGGTTGGACACGTGCATCAGCGTCGCGGCCTGGTCCTGGATCGCCTTGGTCAGGTGCGGATGGCCGTGGCCGAGCGCGTTGACCGCGATGCCGGCGGCGAAATCGAGATACTGCTCGCCGCGCTCGCCGTAGAGATAGACCCCCTCGCCTCGCACCGGCCGCACGCCGCACCGTGGATAAACGGGCATGAGCGGGGTGATCGGCATGGGTAAGCTCCTTCCAACAGAGAGGTAAAAACGAACTCCAGAAACGCAAAAGGGCGACCCTGGGGTCGCCCGTCTCGCCCTCTAGAGCCAAGGCCTCAGGGCGTCAATCGCCCTGCGCTGCCGGCGCGCCAATCGGCGAGCAGAGCGGCGCGGCGTCCGGGCCGCGCCTGGGTTACGGCACGGATGAACGGAACCTGCTGGTCGAAGATCTCGGACCGCCAGATGGGCACCCCTTGCGTCGACAACCACGCCTTGACCAGCCAGATCAGCGCGCGATCATGGCGGCCATCGGCGATGCGCCCCTCGATCGGCGCGGCGAGAGTCGCCGGCAGCGGATGGCGGCCAAGCGCCTGTGCCGCCAGCGCCGCATCGTCTTGATTGCCGCCGTCGGTGCCTTCAAGCAGCGGCGCGAGGTGCGCAGCGGCTCCGGTCAACGCGAACAGCGTCTCGCGCCGCGCGGTCTCGAAGGCCATGCCATAAATCGTATCGCCCGGCTCGGCCGCGATCAGCCGCGCTACGCTTTGATCGTCTCCGATCAGGCGCAGGCCGTCGATGTCGGTCGTGTCGCCCTGGGCCCCTCGCGCTTCGAGCATGCGCCGCGCACGATCGAGCTCGGCGGCAGTCATGCCTTCGAAATGGAAGGGGAAATAGCCCTCGGCCTTTTCGCGGCCGCGCGCTTCATACTGTTCCTGAAACGCCGTCCACGTCATGGCCAATTCCCCTTGTCCGGCAGAACGACCTTCTCCTGGAAGCTGGTGATCCGGCCCGAAACCTTGCCTGCTTCGACTTCAGGCAGTTCGTATTTCTTGAAGACGTAGCCGCCACCTGCACGGCTGGGCGATTGCAGCGCCTCGACGTCGCCGGTCAGCCCGCGCGAATATTTGGCGGAGGCACCGCCCCACACCTGCTCCCCGCCCTTGTCCCATGGCATATTGGTGTTGAGATAATCCCAATCGTCGATCACGCGGCCGCCGGGCGTGCCCTCCAGCACCGTGCCGCCATGCGCCTGGGCATATTGTCCCGCGGCGACCTTGTTGCCGGACCAGAGATACCCTTGCTTGCCCTGCGTGCCGACATCGAGGCGGCGCACGATGGCGTTGGCATCGCCCGCGTCCACATGTGGCTTGAGGATTGCCCGCGCTTCGTCGATGCGCCCTTCGTTCGAAAGGCGGGTGATCCGGCTGCGATCGCTGACCACCTGCCCTTCCGACGCCAGCTTCGGGCTTGCGACGACGAGCCCCATGCCGACGACGCCCTGCAAAAGGTCGCGATAGCCGGGGCCGATCGCATCGCCGATCGCGCCGACGCCTTCCATGCCGGCGAAGCCGAGCGCGCCCACGCCCACGAACGCGCCGAACGCAGCGACCCCCGCTGCGGCCGCGAAGGCGCCCGCGCCGATCAACGCCCCGAGGCCCAGAACCTCGAGCCCCGTCTTGGTCCACGCCTCCAGGTCGAAGATGAAACCGGTGCTCGTCTCCTCGCCGCCGATCAGGACGTTGTGCGATCCGGTCTTGATGTGCGCGCCGCACGCCAGCTTGGATTTCAGCCGGGAGGCGGGCTGGCCGTTCATCAGAACAGTCGCGGAACCCTCTCGAACCGTAACCGAGGCTGGCCAGGGCGGATGGTTGAACGGCAAGCCGCTGCAACTGGACGCGCTGGACAGCTCTGCGCGGATCGCAGGACGAGCGTTGACGAAAATATTGGGCGATCCGATCGCCAGCGTACCCGATGTCGGCTCCGGCAAGTCGAAGATCGTCTGCAGGCCCGACATGATCTGGCCACCGGCCAGTCCCCCACCCGCGACCGCCCCAGCGATCGCCACCGCAGCCATGCCGCCGGTGAGCGCCGTGGCGCCGACGATCGCCACCCCAGCCGCGACGCCGACCAGAGCCCCGCCCACCATGGCGAGCATGCCGAAGCCATGTGCGATCTCGTCTTCGACGCGGGCAGCGGGTTCGGATGCCAAGGGTCTAGCCCCGCGGCTCGATTACGGGAAAGCCGGCGCGGGCGCCGGTGCGTCGAACGTCAGGCTTGCCATCGCGCGCCGCCACTCCGCTTCGTGATAGGCGATCTCGCCTGGCGCCGCCGTCAACGTGCAGATCGTGACGAAGAAGCCGCAGTCGAAATAGATCTGGCGAATGCGAATCGGGGTGGAATCGTTGTTCCAATCGAATTCGAGCCAGGCGCAATCGCGATCGTTCGCTTCGAACCGTTCGCGCTTGACCTCGGTGTAACCCGGCAGGCTGCGGCGGCAATTGTCGATCTGCTTGTCGAGATAGGCCTCGAACGGGGTGACGCCCTTGCTCGCATCCTTGGTAATGACGAAGCTGGCATCGACGCCCCCCGAGGCAGCTGGAAGCCGAAAGGCGATGATCGACTGATCCTGCCAGCTGGCGGGGATGTCGAGCGTGGCGACGTCGGTGCGGTACGCGGGCATGGCGGCAAATTGCCCCAGCCGGCCGCCTGGGACAACCCCTGCCGGGTGCGCATCGTCTACCGTACCGCACGGTTCCACTGGCCCGCCGCGCCGCGCACGCGCCCGTAATCGGCGAGGCAGGCCATATACTGGGCATGGAATTGCAGCGGCTTGGCCTTGTCGTCGATCGCGTTCCATTCAGCGCAGCTCTTGCCGCGGAACCGATGATCGTCGGGAGCCTCGCCACCGGCAATGTTCTCGTTCCCGATGAATGCCATGCGCAGCCCGCCCGAAGCCATGCCGTAGCGCTCTGCATCGGCGATCGAGAAGCGATAGACCTGGTTTTCGAGAAGGTCGATCGCGCGCAGCCCGAAGGTCGCCGCGGACCATTTGAGCGTCGGCTGCCCGTCCGCCTGCCACGGTCCGCTGTACAGATCGTGATTGACGATCAGCGTCACCTTTGCGCGCTTGGGGGCGTCGCCCTCGGCGCGGAGCACCTGCCCGAGGATCACGCCGAACCGCGCGCCGCCGTCCATGTACATGCGCACGTCCTTGCGGGTCGCCAGCGTCACCGGCGGGACGCCGGGCGGCACCGATGAGGAGGCGAGCAGCGCATCGACATAGCAGCCCTGGAGCTGCGCCAGCCGTGCGGGGTCGTCGCTGTGCCGTGTCCGCGCCGCGAGCTCGGTCATGTCGATCGCATAGCCCGCGCCGTCGTCGAGATTGGTGACGCCGACCCAGAGCTGGCGCTTCTCCTCCTCCCATTCCCGGCCGACTTCGCGCAGCGTGCCGATCGTCAGCAGCGCCTTCAGCCGCGCGCGCAACGGCGCGAAGCTCGCGCTCGCCCCGTCAAAGACGATCCCGCCCGCAGCTCCGCCGAAATGGATGCGCATCAGATCGGCTTCCTTGGCGATCGAATAAGCGAGGACGAGGTCGCCGATGTTGGAAACGCCCGGCTTCACCACGAAGCCATCCGCCGGCCCCGAGGCCAGCGGCCCATCGACCCAGCGATAGTCGGTGCGATCGGCCGGAACGGGGCTGTTTGCCAGGAACAGCAGCGTGCTCTGCAGCGATCCGGTGCTCACCCCGGTGACGATGTCGTAGCTCGGCACCTGGCCGATGCCGTAGAACATGCCAGCGCCGAATGCGCCATGCTCGCCCCCGCCGCTGAGCACGAGGAACTGGTCCGGCGCCTCGGCCGTGGCTGCGAGCCCCAGCTGCGCCCTGCGCGCGCGCCGCTCTCCGAGCACCCCGCCCATCTCGCGCGCCAGCCGGTCCTGGTCGCCGGCCTGATCGATCGACATCTCGGCCGCGCCGAGCATCCTCGGATGGCCCGAATCGACCGTGATCGGCACGGCATGATAGTCGCAGCCGGCGATCGGCTTGGGCGGGGGCTGCATGCAGCCGCCCAGCAGCACGAGCGCACAGGTCGTCAGTATCGGAAAAAGCCGCATCTTGCCCCCTGATCTGCGACCTTTTTCGCAAGTCTAGGCCAATGCGCCCTCGACGCCAAGCGCCGTGATAGGAAAATCCCGCCACTTCGGTGGCTTGTCGCCGCCAGTTCGGCTCAACTCTTCACTTTCCAGCCGCGCCGCAGCAGCGCGTAGCAGAGCAGCCCCAGCACGATATCGATTCCCAAAATCACCGCGCTGCCCACCGCGATCGGCGAATCGGCGACGCCGAGGAAGCCGTAGCGGAAGCCCGAGATGATGTAGAAGAACGGGTTCAGGTGGCTCACCAGCTGGAAGGCGGGCGCGAGCCGATCGACCGAATAGAAGGTGCCCGAAAGCAGGGTCAGCGGCGCGACGACGAAATTCGTGATCGCCGCGGCATGATCGAACTTGTCCGCCCAGATCGAGGTGAGCACGCCCATCAGCGCCAGCATCAGCGCGCCGAGCAGGCCGAACCACAGCACTGCCCAGAAATGCTGCGGCCAGACATCGACGCCCCAAAGCGCCATCGCCAGCCACACCATCGCACCCACGCAGATCGCGCGCGTGACGGCGCCGCCGCAGAGCGCCGCGAGCATCTCGCCGGTCGAGAGCGGCGGCATCAGATAATCGACGATCGTCCCCTGGATCTTGCCGACGAGCAGCGAGAAGCTCGCATTGGCGAAGGCGCTGGTCAGCATGCCGGTCGAGACGATCAGGCCGGGGGCGACGAAATCGGCGAAGGGAATCACCGTGCCCGCGACATGGACCGGCGCGCGGCCGCCCAGCGCGGTGGTGAAAACGATCAGGTAAAGCAGCGTCTGGATCGCCGGCGCCCAAACCGTCTGGAGGTGGACCTTGAAGAAACGCCGCACCTCCTTGATATAGAGGGTGCGCAAACCTCCCCAGTTGACGTTGCGGATCACCGGAACGCCGGGCTCGGGGAGCTGTTGACCGAATTCAGGCTGGCTGCTCATCGCATGTTCGCGTAACCGCTGCCCGCGCCGCCTGCAAGGTGAAGGAATTGAAGTGAGCTGGACCGAAGAGCGGATCGATACGCTGAAGAAGATGTGGGACAGCGGCATGACCGCGACCCAGATCGCCGAGGAACTGGGCGGGGTGAGCCGCAATGCCGTGATCGGCAAGGCGCACCGTCTGGGATTGCCGGCGCGTCCTTCGCCCGTGAAGCCCAACGAGCCCAAGCCCGCCGCCGAGGCGAAACCGGCGCCCGCGCCGCGCCCCGCCGCCGCTCCCCAGCGGGCTCCCGAACCGGCGCCACGCCCGGC